>JAMPGO010000009.1 GCA_023663905.1 Ruminococcus flavefaciens | reverse complement strand
TGTGCAAAGACCAGTCGAGATTTTCGAGGGATATTATTGTCATCGAGCAGTACATAAATGATAAATTTCTGGAATGGGGAATCCGTTTTATCGGGGTTGCGGATAATGCGGACTCGGACAGCGAAATGTACGGAACTATGCGGCTTTTTACGAGTGCGTACAACGAGATGTATGTGAAAGATATTTCCAGTAAAATAAGACGTACGCTCACGTTCAAGCGTGAGCAGGGGCAGTTTATAGGCTCGTTCGCACCTTACGGCTATCTTATCGACCCCGAAGATAAGCACAGGCTGATTGTTGACAGAAACACGGCTGATAACGTGAGGCTGATTTTTGATATGTTCGTGCAGGGCAACGGCTACCGAAAAATTTCACAGGAGCTGAACGGCAGAGGAATCCTCAGCCCTTCCGCTTACAAGAAGCAGTCGGGTTCAAATTATGTCAACTGCAACGCCAACAGCAGCAACACGAAAGGTTTGTGGACGCAGTCAACAATTGCGGCGATACTCAGGAATGAAATGTACACGGGTACGCTTGTGCAAGGGAAATCCCACCACGTCAGCTACAAAAACAAGAAGCGTAAAAAAGTCAGCAAAAGCGAATGGGTGCGCATTCCGAACACGCACGAGCCAATTATTGACCGTGAAACGTGGGAACGCACGCAGGAACGCTTAAACAGCCGTATACGTTCAAGCCGTGTGACAAATGAAGTTTCCGCTTTGTCGGGTAATGTGAAGTGTGCGGTCTGCGGTCGCCCGATGAAGCGGAACGTTTACTATAACAAGGCTAAGACTATCCAATATTACGGTATGCAGTGTGCCACGTATAAAATCGGGGCAATGAACTGCCCCAACACCAAAACGCTCAGCGGTAAAGTGCTAGAGCAGAAAATTCTTGACGAGCTGAATACCATTATCGAGCGTTACTGTCAGACGGACGAAATTGCAATTACCGACATACAGCAGGAGCAGTTACAGGCTCTGGAACGTCAGCGGAACAGTCTTGAAGCGCAGTTGCAGACCGCCAGAAACCGCCTTACAATGATGTACAAGGACAGGCTCGACGGCATTATTTCGGAAGCGGATTACAGGGCATTCCGTGAAAGTCTGTCCGTCGAGGAGCAGGAAATAAGTCAGCGACTTGCCGAAATCGAAAAGCATATTGACGAGTGCCGTACACGTCGGGAAAATGCCGAAAATCAGCGTGCTGTCATAGAGAAATACACGCATTTCACCGTCCTTGACCGCAGTATTGTTGAGGAATTTATTGACTTTATCGAAGTCGGCGAGGTGCAGGAAAACGGCGGACGTACGATTCATATTCACTGGAAATTGTAACGGCAGACGAAAATCTGCCGTTATTTTTTTACAGATAATCAAAATATTCTTTAAGAGTATTTCGAATCGGTTCCATTATGTCAACGTTATCAATTCCATACATCTTTTCCTCAAAGTAATGGACTTTATTTGATACTCCCCAAAAGTTTTGATTAAGCCATTCTTTTTCGTCAGCACCATATTTTATAAGTATATCAAGAACCTCAAATAATCTCTTTTGAGTTATTTCTTGTATGTCCGGATAAGCGCTATCACGTGTCAAAATAATTTCAGCCCCATTTACCGCTGTACCTATCGGAAGCATTTCTGATGATGTTTTCCGATTAGGATTAGCTCCGCTTTCCAGTAATATTTTAATCAAATTGATATACTTTTCAGATTGGTCATACTTTTTATAACATAATGCAGAAAATGCACATATTATAGCATCGTGCAGTACAGACATACAAACGCTGTTAGTCGGAACAAGTGCAGAATCTTCCATAAAATCGGTATCAGCACCATTTGCAATCAGAAGCTCTATAATTTCAAATTCACCGCATTTAATTGCGACTTGTAACGGTGATTGTCCAATATCCTTTTTAGGTGCTTTGGCACTGTAAACCTCATTTACAACGGCAATGTTCTTTGATATCGCTTTTCTTACCGCTTCAATATCGCTGTGTCTAATATCTTTAAATAATTTATTCATTTCAATCCTCTTAAATTCAAATTTATCTTAGTTTCCTGTTCAGTATCTTTTTGTCTGTCAATATTCATCGGAAATTGTAACGGCAGACGAAAAATCTGCCGTTATTTTTTCAGTTAACTTTTTCAGTAAACTGAAAATTACTATTGAATCGGATGAATTTTTCTACAATTCTCTATCTCTGCACATTCTTTGTCTGAAATATAAATTTCTGCTATCTCTGACAAATCATTATCCAAAAAAGTTTCTGCTCTTAATAATTGAATTATTAAGTCGACATTCTTCTCTGCATTATCAGTTTCAAGCCATAATCCTAATTCTGCATTTGAAATATAATCATATCCGTTGTCTGTTATTTGATTATCAGTATACTCCTCAATCCGTTCAGGCAAATCAATCGTATATCCAAATCAGGATTTTTCATTTTCCTTGAATCTAATTTAATAATTATGGTTTCCATAATATCCTCTTTTTAAATTCCGATTTATCATTTGTCCTTTATCTCAAAAGGCTTATTCCACGAACCAATCTCGATAAGATTACCTTCAGGGTCGGCTATGTAGCAGGTTCTCTGATCCCAAGGTTCTGTTGTCGGTTCTAAAATCGGAGTCGCACCCTTGTTTACCGCATTTCTGTATTCTAAGTCCACTTCTTCAAAAGTATCGACATAGAGAGCGATTTCGGAATGTCCGTTCAAGCCGTTCGCATACTCGTATTTTTTGCTTGTCATATTCTCAAAATCATCTCTGCCGTAAAGCAGAAACAACGTGCCGTCCTTCAACAGATACACATTTGAAGTATTCTCGCCCTCTTTGATTTCAAATCCCAGCACATCTCTGTAAAATCTTATCATTGCACCCATATCTTTTACAAATAAGCCAAATCCGTCTAATCTCATAGATTACCTCCGTAAATTGAAATTCGAACACGCTCTAAATCCACCTTACTATTATAGCGCATAACATCGAATTTGGCAAGTCTTTTTTCGTAACTTTATGCCGTTTTCAAAATCCCGTCCATTTTCGCCCTGCACCTCGAATGGTTCTTATATATCCCCGAAAGGCGAATTATCATATTGAAAATTATGTTAAGATGTGTTATAATTATTATATCAGATTTAACGGGGAGTAATTACAATGCTTTTGAATATTGCAGTATGCGACGATGAAATATCGGAAATCAAAAAAATTGAGGACTATATTCTTAAATTTTCCGTTCGGAGCGGAATAGAGTTTAATATCGATAAATATTCGGACGGAAACAAGCTACTTGATGAGTATAAAAGCAAACCATTCAGATACGACGCAGTATTTTTAGACGTGGAAATGCCTGTAATAAGCGGTATAAAGTTAGCTGAAAAAATACGTCGGATTCCCGACCGAAACGTGCTTATAGTATTTATCACAAGTTATCCCGAATATATGCAGGACAGTTTTGACGTGCAGGCATACCAGTACCTTACAAAACCGCTGACCTATGAACTGTTTGAAGATAAGATGAAAAGACTTGTAAACTATCTTACGGAACTGCAAACAAATATCACTGTAATAAGTCTGAAACAGGGCGAAATCGTGCTTCATCTGGAAGATATTATATGCTTTGAAACCGTAAAAAGTCTTACCACAAAATCAAATCTGCTTGTAACCACAATAAACGGGGAATTTAAAATCAAGGGGAAAATTGCGGAAATGGAATCGGAATTAAGAGAACAGTACTTTATAAGCGTACACAGGTCTGTACTTGTCAATATGAAATATATCAGGAAATTCAATTCAAATATGGTTGAACTCACAAACGGTAAAACAGTAGAAGCGAGCAGAAGAAAGCTGTCTGAAATCAAAGAAGCTTTTTCAAAATATATGGTTGTGAGGTATAAGAAATAATGAGCGAGGCAATGCAGTTGATTTTTATCATAGCAGCTTCCGTATTTGAGATGATTATTACAATGATATATTGTGAAATTATTTTCAGAATAAGAAAACACTGGGCGGTAAAGCCGATATATTATCTGACTTATATCGGCATAAGCACGTTATTCTGGTTTGCAAGGATTCCCGATTTTACGTGGCTTGGCAATATATTAATATCGCTTATTGAAGTCTTTTTGTTTACTGTTTTATATGAAACAAAACTGATTGCCAGACTGTTCGCAAGTATATCGTTTATTGTTTTTTCAATGATTTCGGAAGTTGCCGCAAACAGCATAATAACAGGGGTAAAGTCATTTTATGATATTCAAACACCCGAAAATGATATGTACATTTATGCGGTAATGCTGTCAAAACTCATAAAATTTATAATGGTTCTGATAGTATTGCTGATTCTGAAAAGAAATTCCGTCAAGGCGGATTTCAAGGACTATCTGTGTATGATTATCGTACCGCTTATCAGTATATTCATAATAATCGCCGTTACTGTCGAATCAAAGGACAATGCCGTAAATGCTGGATTCCCGACCAATACGGCGATACTCGGCATACTGATAATCAATTTTATTGTATACTATCTTCTGAATAATATAATACAGGCTAATGAAATCAGGCAGAAACAAGCTATAATGGAAAGTCAGTTTATGTTTCAGGAGAAAAAATACGAGCAGACTTCTATGTCGTTCAAGAGTATAAGCGGTATTCTGCACGATACCAACAAACATCTTGTCTATCTCAGGGAATGCGTTATTCAGGAAGATTATAATGAAGCGGTAGGCTATATCGACAAGGCTGTTAATAATCTCAGCGCTTCTTACAAGCGGATTAATACAGGCTTACTTGTAATAGATGCTCTTGTCAGCAACGCTTATAATACTGCGGAGGTAAAAAATATAAAATTCAGGACTGACATAAAAATCGACAAGAATCAAATCAATACAGAGCGTTATGATTTGAGTGTAGTGCTGGGAAATCTGCTTGACAATGCGATTGAAGCCTGTGTAAAAATAAGCAACATAGACGACAGATTTATCAACGTAAATATTTTTACGAACGATACTGCGCTTGTTGTTAATATTTTAAATTCGACTGTCGGAAACATCGGATTCAAAAATTTTGCAAGCGACAAGCCTGATAAAATTATGCACGGTTACGGGTTGAGCAACGTTAATCTGATTGCCGAAAAATACGGCGGAAGTTTTGTGGCTGAAAGAAAAGAATCCCGATTTGAAGCAACAGTAGTCCTGCCGTTTGTGAGCGAATAATTATATATGCCATTGTTTTGTAAAATTACAGGACAATGGCATTTTTTATATCAGTCTGTACCGTTTGGGGACAAAAAATGACCGTTCAGAACAATATCCGCAAAAATTCAGGAATTGTGCTATAATTGATTATGTCAGAAAGATAAAAATTAATTTAAGGGGAAATGTAAATGAATGCAACAAAAAATCTGCGTAAGGCTTCAAACGTTAATTCGGGCATACTGCTTTTATGGACGGTACTGATATTAATATTCACGGCTTTTTCAGAACCGATTACAGAACTGTTTGTAAGCAGTGAATCCGCAAACTACGAATATCTGCAAAGTCTGCTTATATTTTTGTTTCAGTATATTATCGACATACCGATATTATTGTTGATTTTCGGAAAATCAAATAAGATTCCGAAACTGAAACCGTGTTTCCGCAAATCTGAAATGCCTGCAAAATGGGTGTTCAGGTGGATATTTATTTCACTGTTTCTCGTGTACACAGCAGGCTACATATCAAACATATTTTTCAATATTCTGCAATACGCAACTGGAATCGAACTTCACACGATTGATATGTCAGCGGACGACAACGCTCTGTCAAGAATCACAAATATAGTTGCAATGATGTTCCTTGCACCGTTTTTTGAAGAAATTCTGTTCAGAGGTACGCTTTTGAGAAATAGCGTGAAGTACGGTTCGTGGACAATGATTATTATTATGGGAATTATGTTCGGACTCTGGCACTGTAACTACGAACAGACTTTGTATACGGCGACGCTTGGCGTATGCGCAGGATTTCTCATCGTCAAAACAAAATCAATTATTCCGTCAATATTACTTCATTTCTGCCTGAATACTGTCGGAGCGGTATCGTCGCTGTTTGTCGGGGATATTGATACAGGAAAAATTTTAGCTGAGGACAGCGAATATATAATGAGTAATCTTGCACCGATAATTGTAACTGTATTAATGGGATTTCTGACAATCGCCATAATGATTACGGGACTTGTATTTTTTATACTTGAAATAATAAATCGAAGAGACAGCTTTAAACTTAAAAAAAACGATACGGAAGTTTCGGGAATCAGGACGGCAGTGAGTTATTTTACTTCGCCTGTTACGCTAATCACAACATTGATATTTATTGCCCTGACAGTAATAAATGCAATATAATCAAGAAAGAGGTATTAACAATGGAAAAAAAG
Source organism: Ruminococcus flavefaciens (assembly GCA_023663905.1). Taxonomy (GTDB): domain Bacteria; phylum Bacillota; class Clostridia; order Oscillospirales; family Ruminococcaceae; genus Ruminococcus; species Ruminococcus flavefaciens_AD. The sequence goes on along the minus strand of JAMPGO010000009.1, from coordinate 35,917 downwards.
AAAATTCACGTGCCGTCGCTTGTGCTTATGATTGTAGGACTTGTGTTCTCGTTTATCAGCCCGATTGTGACTTATGTATGCTCGATAATCAGCCTTGTTATGAGTATCAGAAAACGCAGGTCAAATATAATGCCTGACTTTTCAGCAATAAGGGCGGAGTTTAAATGCTCCGCTCTTTATTTTTGTGTTTTTTCCAAAAGTTAAAGACTTGTTAAGAATTGATATGCTATAATGAGAAATAGAGAAAATAAATGAAAAGAGGTACAAGCTATGTTCCGGAGGATACTGAAAAAAGACCTGCAACGCAAAAAGACTATGAACATCATTCTCCTACTGTTCGTGATACTTTCTGCGATGTTTGCGACGGCGAGCGTTAATAATATCATTGCGGTTAACGGCGGTATTGAGCATTTTTTTGACGAAGCAGACGTACCGAACGCTGTCGTTCAAATGCCCACAGAAAACGATGTTGAGGAAAAAATTATCTCTCTGCCGTCTGTGGACGAGGTGAAAAGCGAGCATTTGCTGACTGTATTCAGCTCGAAATTTTTCAAGCATAACGGTAAAAAACTTGACAACTTCATCAATGCTGCATTTTTGATTTCCGAAGATGAAATGGGTATCAATTATTTCGATGAAGATAACAATATCATAGAAAGCGTGGACAAGGGCTGTTTTTATGCCACATCGCCCTTTTTGCATAATACGGATATCCAAAAAGGCGATGAAATCGAACTGGAAATCGGCGACAGCAAGCTCACACTTAAATTTATGGGACGTTTCAAGGATGCGGTATTCAGCACGCAAAGCTCTGTAAATCCTATGCTTATCATTGATTCCGCCGACTATGAATATCTGGACAAAGACGAAGCCTGCCATACTATGAGTTACACTCAGCTTTTTATCAGCACCTCAGACGTTGACAGTATCAAGGAGTTTGCCAAAAGCTATGAAGGAGTGGACGTCAGTACAAGAGATGAACTGAAAAGCATTTATATTTATGATATAGTGACAGCATATATAATGATGGCGATAAGCATTATATTAATGCTCACAGCATTTGTCGTACTTCGTTTTGCAATCGGTTTTACCATAAGCGAGGAGTTCCGTGAGATAGGCATTATGAAGGCGGTCGGTATCGGCAACGGCAGTATACGTGCGCTTTACATCGTCAAGTATCTTGCAATCTCAGTCGTCGGTGCGGTAATCGGATTCTTCGGCTCGATACCGCTCGGAGATATGATGATGAAAACCGTATCGGAGAATATGGTGCTGGGCATTGAAAACGGCAGTTTAATGGGATTTATCAGTTCGACGGCGGTAGTGCTTATCATTCTTATATTCTGCTACGGCTGTACACGCAGGGTAAATAATCTCTCTCCGATAGACGCAGTAAGAAACGGACAGACAGGAGAGCGTTTCCGCAAAAAAAGCGTCATACATCTCAGACGTTCAAAACTGCCGTCAACCGTATTTATGGCGCTTAACGATATATTAAGCGCTCCGAAGCAGTTTGGCATTATCACTGTTATATTTACCCTTTGCATTCTTATGACAGCACTTATGTCCAACTTTGCACTGACTCTCAAAAGCGAGAAGATACTTTGGCTGTTCAATGTGCCGACAAGTGAAGCGCATATTCTTGATGCCGATACAATCGGCGAAGTTCTGATAGATATGAGTGCATACAAGCATATCATTGCAGATACGGAAAAACTGCTTGAAGAAAATGGTATGTCGGGTAAATGTACAATGACAATAGCCGCAAAATCTGAAGCGGCACACAAAGATAAGAAAGCAAGTATACTTTTCGGTGTCATTAAGGGCGATACTGACGATACGCTTCGTATTGACGAAGGAATCGCTCCGCAAAAAAATGATGAGGTCGCCTTAACGTTAAGTGCACTCCGTGACCTTGACGCTCAGATAGGCGACAGAATAACGGCAGTCATTGATGATAAGGAATATGAATTTATCATCACGGGAAGATTTTCCTCATTTAATTCCTCGTCGGCATATCTTTACAAAGATTTTGACCTCGGAGAGCTGCCGGCGGACAGCACGGTGGGTGTGCAGATACATTTTGACGGCAATCCCGACAAAGAAACCATAGACCGCAATGTTGAGAAGATAAAAGAGCTTATCGACAGTGACAAGGTATATAACACTTCGGATATGATAAGCACATTTACAGGAATATCAGGCGCACTGAACACTATCAAACAGATGATGATGATACTGACTGCTATCGTGACTGCGCTCATTGTCGTTCTTCTGGAGCGTTCATTCATCTCAAAGGAAAAAAGCGAGATTGCATTGATGAAAGCAGTAGGTATACCGAACGGCAGTATCATTGCACAGCATACGCTGAGATTTGTTATTGTATCGGTACTGGCTTGTATCATATCTCTTGCAGTGCTTATGCCGATAAGTAATGTTATGATGAATTGGATATGCTCGATGATAGGCGATGTGGAAGGAATCAAGTGTGATATTGACCCTGTGGAGATATTTGCGGTCTGCCCTGCAATACTTCTGACGGTAACGATTATCGGCTCATTCCTGACGGCTCTTTATACAAGAACGATAAAAGCGTCCGACACGGCAAGCATAGAATAGGAGGAAAACAAAATGGGAACGGTTTTACAGACAAAGGGTCTTTGCAAGACATATATCGTAAACAAACATCAGAACAATGTGCTGAAAAATATCGACCTGACAATCAATGAAGGAGAGTTCGTGGCAATAATGGGTCCTTCAGGTTCGGGTAAAAGCACTCTGCTCTACTGTGTTTCGGGAATGGACAGAGTGACAGCGGGCGAGGTCGTATTTGACGGCAAGGAAACCGCAAAGCTTGGAGATAAGGAACTTGCGAGACTTCGCCTTGATGAAATGGGATTTATTTTTCAGCAGATGTATATGATGAAAAATCTCTCGGTGCTTGACAATATTATTCTGCCTGCGGTCAAATCGAAAAAGAATACCGAAAGCCGTAAACAGACCGAAGAGCGTGGCAGGTCGCTAATGTGCAGACTGGGTATTGACGAAGTGGGCGGAAACGACATCAACGAGGTATCGGGCGGACAGCTACAGAGGGCTTGTATCTGCCGTAGTATGATAAATTCGCCGAAGATGATATTTGCAGACGAGCCTACGGGCGCACTCAACCGTGCAAGCTCGGACGAGGTGATGAACGAGCTGTTAAAGCTCAACCGTGACGGAACTACAGTTATGTGCGTTACCCACGACCCGAAGGTTGCCGCCAAGTGCAGTAGGGTGCTTTACATTGTGGACGGCAGAATAGTTGGTGAAAAGGAAATGGGGCATTTTGACGGAGGCGACAAGGAGCTTCGAGACCGTGAAAGAGGGCTGAATAACTGGCTTATGGAGCAGGGCTGGTGATACTTGCAATATCGCCGCTGATATGGTACAATACTTGTAGGTGGTGATAATATGACCGATATTCTGATAGTGGAAGATGACAAAGAGCTTGCAAAACTGCTGACAGATTTTCTGCGTGAGGAGGGCTATACGGTATCAATCGTGGACAGCGGAGAGCGTGCGGTCGAGCTGTTTGAGAGATACGGCGCTAAGCTTGTGGTGCTAGATATAAATCTTCCTGATGTGAACGGGTTTGCGGTATGCTCAAAGCTCAGAGAAAATACCGATACGCCCATATTGATAGTAAGCTGTCGTACCGAAAAGGAAGATAAGCTTAACGGTTTTGATATCGGTGCGGACGACTATATAGAAAAGCCTTATGATATTGATATTCTGCTCGCAAAGATTAGAGGCATTTTCAAGCGGAGGTATCAGAGGGATATATTGTCGGCGAACGGTGTGACATTGAATCTCGTCAATCGCACAGCTATCATTGACGGCAAGTCCGCAGAGTTGCCCGCAAAGGAATTTGATTTGCTGGCTCTGCTTATCGAAAATCAGGGCAAGGCTATGAATAAGGAATATCTGTTCAGCAGGGTATGGGGAAGCGACAGCAATTCGGAACTGCAAACGCTCCACGTTCATATAAACCGTCTGCGCTCGAAACTTGGAGACGACCCTAAGAATGCAAAACGTCTGCTGACCGTCTGGGGTGTGGGGTACAAATTCGTATGAAAGCATTCAACAGACTTTGTTTTGCAGTCATTTCTGTTTTTGTACTGCTGACGATAACCTTGAATATTTATCTTTTCAGGCAGGAACGCAGTTCAGATGGATTTTACCGTGTTGAAGCCAAACAGCTTGCGGACGAAATTGAAAAAACAGGCAATTATGACCTTGAAAAATATCCTCGTCTTATGGGAGTTTTTACAGAAGCTGACGGTGAACTTTATATTTCTGATGAACATTATCTTATAATCGAAGTGAACGGCACACCTTATCGTGTGGAATATTCCGTTGACGGCAGACAGCATAGCGTTTTGGCAATAAATTGTACGCTGTGCATTGTATTAATGTTAATATTCGGATTGCTGTATTATATATGGCGGCATATCATTGCTCCGTTCGGCAGACTGAACGATGTTCCGCAGGAGCTTGCAAAAGGGAATCTTGCTGTTCCGATACCCGAAGAAAAAAGCCGATTTTTTGGGAAATTTACGTGGGGTATCAATCTTTTGCGGGAAAGCATTGAGGAAAGCCGTAAAAAAGAAATTGCAATGCAGAGAGATAAAAAACTACTGCTTCTGTCGCTGTCTCACGATATAAAAACACCTCTGTCTGCTATCAAACTGAATGCAAAGGCGCTTGCCAAGGGTTTATACAAAGATGAAGATAAGCGCCGTGAATCAGCCGAGAGCATAAACGTTCGTGCGGATGAGATAGAGAGCTTTGTAAGTGAGATAACCAAGGCGGCGAGCGAGGATTTTATGAGCTTCGAGGTCGCATTGAGAGAAGCTTTTCTCAGCAGTATCATCGCAAGAATAGATGCAAGATACGCACCTCAGCTTGCTATGACAGGAACAGAATTTGTCATACAAAAATATAACGACTGCTTGCTTTCCTGCGATACCGACCGTCTCGCCGAATGCTTGCAAAATCTTGTGGAGAATGCCATAAAATACGGCGACGGCAGACGAATTGAAATCAGCTTTGACAAAATGGACGGATGTGAACTTATTACAGTATCAAATAGCGGCTGTACACTTGAAACGAAGGAATTACCGCAGATATTTGAGAGCTTTCATCGTGGAAGTAATTCCAATAAGGTGCAGGGAAACGGACTGGGACTTTTCATCTGCAAACGGCTGATGTCACTTATGGGCGGCGAGGTGTATGCGGAGATTCGTAACAGATATTTTTGTGCGACGTTAGTCGTGAGACTGGTGTGATTACATTTGATAATATACGTCAGCCGTTGAAACGGATTCAGTTTTACGTTGACTTTTTGAAATTGAAGTGATATAATTAATTTACAGACTGATTTTAAACAGGAGATTGAAATTATGCAGGAATACAGAATTACAGCAGACGAAGCCAGGCAGTATCTCATTGACGGCAACAAGGATTATATCCGTGCCGATAAATTTGAAGCCGATATTTCGTCCGCACATTTAAAAACGTTTGTAAAAAACGGTCAGCAGCCATACGCTATCATCATCACCTGCTCGGATTCGAGAGTTGTTCCGGAGCTGATATTTTCGGCAGGAATCGGTGATTTATTTGTCATTCGTGTTGCGGGCAATGTAATCGATTCTCATCAGCTGGGAAGCATTGAGTATGCCGCAGAACATCTTGGAACAGGCTTGATTGTAGTCCTCGGTCACGACCATTGCGGAGCAGTCGATGCGGCAATGAACCACGAGCCTGACGGTTACATCAAATTTATCACGGATGAAATAGTAAAAGCAATCGGCGATGAAAAGGATGAAGTAACTGCTTGTTGTCTGAATGTGAAACACAGCTGTGAGATAATCGAAAAAAGCCTTAGTATACAGGCGGATGAAAAGAATTACGGCTTAAAGGTACTGCCCGCAATTTATCATTTGGACAGCGGTGAAGTTGAATTTCTGTAATAAATAACAGCTCATTATTTTACTGTCCTCAAATCGAAAAAACCTTGATTTCGGGAAACAAACGTGCTATAATGGTGTAAAGGGCGGTGAGTTTACTATGAAAAAAATATTTGCAGTTATCCTGTCGTGTATGCTTGCGGTATGTGCAGTACCGAGCGTATCGGCATATTCTGCCGACGGCGAACTGGAAAGCATTACGGGCGATGTGAATGCGGACGGTCAGTTTACGGTTGCGGACGTTGTTACAATGCAGAAATGGCTGATTGCAGTTCCCGATGTGAGATTAAACGATTGGGAAGCAGGCGACCTTTACAAAGACGAGAGAATTGACGTTTTTGATTTGTGCCTGATGAAGCGGTTACTGGTGCAATCATCTTCCCAAAATTCTTTCGATTCGCTTATCGGTATGGAATATAAAGAGGCTGTTCAAAATGCTTATATTTCAAAATCGGAGTACAACTATCAGATAACAGGTAATCTGAAACGCTCGATTGAGGAGAAAATGGGTCGTCCTCTGGATTATTCTGTTGACAGATTTTATCTTGTAAACAACGAGAAATTCGGCTTGAACGGCGATACGAAATATCTGTATAATTCAGGTACAGCAGATGTTTACGCTGTCAATGAAGAAACGAAAATGAATCGTGCAACGTGGTACTGGAAAGGCTCGAAAGCCGCCTTGTATGGACTTGACGATGATACGGAAAAGCAGAATGAACTTTTAGACGCATTGGAGTTTTACGGCATTACCGAAATTTACTATTCTATCGGTGCTAATAAACTGGTAAACAGTAAGGAAATGGTGGAAACTTTTGTAAAGAACGCTTATGCAAGAGATATGAAAGTGTACCTGCTGAACGGCGAAAATACGTGGTTATACGAGGACAGCTATCAGAAAGCGATTTATAATATTTTCAATAAGGTCGAGGAATATAACGGTCTGGTAGATTACAATGCAAGATTAGCGGGCGTTTCCTACGATGCGGAAGTATGGATAAACTCGGAGTACGATTGGAAAAATAACGATTCTGCGAGAGCCCAGCAGGTGAAATTCATCGAAACGGCACAGCAATATGCGGATTCTAAAAATCTGTCCGTGTCTTATTGTCTGCCGTTTTGGATTGTCCAGTATGACTACACGGACGACGAGGGAATCACGCAGAACGTCTATGATTCCATTACGCAAATAGCGAATGATACGATACTTATGGTGTACCGTGACAGTGCGGAGGCTGTTGAAAAACTGGTGACAGGAGTTCAGAATAATGCGGAAAATTCCGTTTTTTACTACGTTGAAAAGAACGACTGCAATCTGGAAATCGCCGTAGAAATAAATGAAACCACCGAGGGCGACCACGTTACATTCTATGAAGAGGAACTGGAAAATCCGGGCTGTGTTACCGAAGCAATCGCAGTTATGCAGAATGACTTGAAACTATATCAGTACAGAACGACGTTTGCCATTCACCACGCTATTGTTATGTACGAACGCTATTTAGATATGAATACATAAGAAAAACCTGCTCCGATAGACTGGCGGAGCAGGTTATATTTTATGTCAGACCGAGGATTTTTTTCGCCTCAGATTCTTCGATTCCATTGTCAATCATCTTTTTAAGGGCTTCCATAAGACCTTCATTTTTTCCGGCTTCGTAATTAATTCTTCTTGCTGCTCTGTCATATTGTTCCCTCTGATACTTCTCGTCGAATAACTCAGCCATCATATCGATTACCTCCTGTTCGTGTTTCTCCATAAACTTCGCAAGATAGCCTGCTTTAATGCAAATCCTGTAAGTTTCTTTCGCTGCCTCAATACTGTTGTTGTACTTTTTACGCTGTTCGTTGAACACTCTGCAAAATCCGATATACTGTCCCGCAAGAGTGCTGTTTGTCTCTCTCAGTACCTTGATTTTTAAGTCAATCGGTGCTTTTCCGTCGAAAAACTCATCATTAAACGATACAACCGAGGGACGTTCCTCTTCGCCGGAATAAATAATCCAGAGTTCCGGGAACGGCAGTTTCACTTTTTGCGTCATATGCACGCTCTGCTCGGTATCCCTGATGTAATTGATGAACGTTTCGTTCAGGTAGGAAAGCATTCTGACTGGCATATTTGGATTCCATGTGCTTTGTGCTTCAAAAAGCATTACCCACTTGTCTTTTACGGTAAATCCAAGGTCGTTGTACTGCTTATTTACGATAAGAGATTCAAGCGTCTGAATCTCAATATCATCAACAGTCACATCAGTAACTTCCGGGTGAAGTTCTTTGTACAACTGTAGAATATTTTCCTTATCCTGAAACAGTCTGACAAATACGCTGTCCTTGGATTTTCGATTAACGGTATTCATCGGAATCACGCTCCTTTCCCACTTACATTATAGCACTTTTTTAAGGGAATTGCAATAGATTTTTTCTGATTGAGGATTCTCCTATAAAAATATTCGCCAACCGTTTTCCAAGATGTTACCACAACGTCAAAGGGCTAATTTTCAGCCTTGAAAGACAGTCGATATTGCAAATTTTATTTGTTTCCAACATAAAATTTTTCACTCCTGAAAACTATTGATTTTTTTTCTTTTATGTGTTATAATTTATTTGAGAGGAAGTGATGTAATGCCGAAATCTCAGGAAAGCCAAAAATATGATGCTCTCGCAAAATCCCTGCTTGCTCACAAGGAAGTAATCGCAAATATTCTGAAATATGTTGTAAAAGAGTTCGAGGGCTGTTCAATTGAAAAAATAATTTCGTGTCTGAACGGAAATCCCGAAATTGCCGACGAACAGGTTGACGATGTTTATCCGCCGAAAATGGATTCCGCAGGTTCTGAAACCGTTTCGGAATCAGACGGCACACGCACGTATGACATCAAATTCAAGGTCAGACTGCCCGACAGCAACGACGAGGCGGAGCTGATTATAAATATCGAGGCTCAGCACAATTCAAATCCGGGATATATGCTTGAAAAACGTGGGATTTATTATCTCAGCAGACTTATTTCATCGCAGTATAACGTTGAATTTACAAAATCGGATTTCAATAACCTGAAAAAAGTATATTCAATATGGATTTGCACAAATTCGCCGAAAAAGACCGCAAATACTATCACGAGATACAATTTCAAGCCCGAATATATGGTCGGAGAAATACCAAATTGCCCGGAAAGATACGACCTGATGTCGCTTGTAATGATTAATCTCGGAGAATCGGACAAAAACTACGACGGTCTTATAAAAATGCTTGATACGCTTCTTAACAAGTACGTCGAGAACAGGGAAAATGCGTTGGAAATTCTTGAGAATGAATTTTATATTCCATTCAAATCAATCAACAAGGAGGTCGATTCTATGTGTAATTTAAGTCGTGGCATATATGACAAGGGCAAAGCTGAAGGTGCGATTGAAGGCAAAATTCAAGGCAAAATCGAAGGTATCATTGAGCAATCGCTTAAAGTAGTAGAAAACCTTCTGAAAAAAGGTTATACACTTAATGAGGCACTTGAGATTGCTGAAATCGACAAAGAAACCTACGAAAAATACAATTCAGAATCATAATCGGCACATTATGCACGGTCTTTTGCGGACTGTGCATTTTTATTACACTGTTTGTTGGACAACCATAAAAATCCAATATACTGTTATTTAATTTTCGATTAACGATATTCACAATCGCATTTCTTTTTCGCTTAGTATTCAAAACATCTTAAAGACTCTTTACCGATTTCAATAGCTTTCTCCAATGTATCCACTAAATGTGTAAAATAATCTGCCGAAGCATAATAATCATCGGTAATTTTCTTCAATACCACGACATTGTAATAATTTTTCTTTTTGAATATTTCGAATTTATAGTTTCTATCGTCTGTAAACTCTTCATATATCGGCAATTCAATACTGACATTCAAATCACGAGTATTTGAATTTTTTTCTTGACTCTTTGTTTGACCGAAAAATCTTTTTATAAATTTTTGCAGTATATTCATTTTATCACCTATAAAGTACTTCAATTTATTCCTATTCAAGATATTCCACTACATATTCAAGTTCAAGGTCGCATTCTTCAAAAGAAAACAAATTCAACGCAGTTTCTTTTGTGAGCGGAATGGTGACATCGATAGGTATTCTGTTTTCTATGGTATTGTCGGTATCAATAAACGGATTGCCGTCGGAAGAAAGAGATAAGAAACAAGGATATTCAACGCAGATATTTTCTGTAAGATAAATATATCCGCCTGTATTCTGATTAACACCTGCACTTGCTGTGAATCCCATAAGCGTGACATTATCGCAGTCGTCGAGAAATTTTGCCATTCCGTCTCCTGCACTTGCACAAGTGGAATTTACCAGAACAGCAACAGGCAAGTCCTTGTATCTGCCGTCGGGAAATATGTACTGATTTTCTTTTATATGATATCCGTCATTGTCCTCATATCCGTATGATACCATATGTTTCTTTTCGTCTGTAAAAAGTGAAGTTAATGCACCTGCACAGCAGTCATATCCACCGACATTATTTCTGATGTCTATCACAAGATATTCCATACCCTGTTTTTTTAACTCGTCTATCATCTCTGCATAATATTCTGTAAGCTCAGGATAGTAGCCTTTCCTTACTACAGCAATATCATCTAAAAACGGATCGTAGGATTCCCCAATAATCTGAAGATAACCGCACTTATCATCAAGCATACAGGTGTAATTATTACGTAAGTTTCCTGCACCGCCGTGCAGGAATTTTTTTAAAGTTGTATTTAAACGTTTGCTATAATTACCGATTCTTTTGAGATTTGCACTTTTTTCATTACCTTCATCATCCAGAAATGTAACCGTAACACTTTCACCGTCTTTTCCTGCAAGAAAAATGGGGCAGAATACATCTTCGTTGCTTTTGACAGGAAACTGTAACATCGTATATATACACTCCACATCTGCTATTGCTTCTTCAATATCTGCTCCGTCCCAGGAAAGTATCTGCGTACCGTTATGAATACCCAGCTCATTAAGTTCACTGCCAACATCGCTTAGCTGAGTGCAATTCGGGTCAGCTTCGTGGTCAGGCTCGACAAATACTGCAATGACACCACCGTCGCTTGTCCTTACCATAGATAATCCGTAATCATTGCCTGCCAGTTCTTCGCAGACGGTTTTATACACAGGGAACGACAACAACTCCGTATATACGTGGGAATCATAGAATTTGTATGTAACCTCTGTAATGATAGCCGCATATGCAGATTCATCATTATTTTTTTCAGCTTCCTCTACCTTTGGCAGATATTCTTCAAGTAAAGCGTCATAATCTATCTGTTTCCAGCTGTTAAGGCAATATTCCTCTTCCATAGTATCAAGCATTTTAGCGAAACTCTCAATATAGCTGTACCTTGTATAGTTATGCATATTTGTGGTATTGATGAGAAATAAAGCACAGAATGCAAAAACCGATACCGAAGAAACAACAGACTTGACTGCCGTTAATTTACCCGATTTGCCCGGCAGAAGATGTATCAGTGGCAAAAGCGATTCCAAATACAGATACCAAAATGCCCAGAAGCAGATTGAGCCGTATATGATAAAATGGAATAATGCAAAAACTACAGGCAGTACGCACAAAATGCTCATAACGGCATATTTTCCCTTTTTTCTGAAATACGGGCAGATAAACGCAAGTATAATGGAATAAAGCAATATAAAGATTGCCGCCAGTCCGTTGGGTGTTTTCATAGTCAGAAATAGTATATACATTAAAATTCTCCTTATATTTTTCATTTATTTAAGTATAACATATATTGCACATAAAAGCAAGACATTATTTTACCAAAAACAGAAAAAACTGCCCCGACCAATAATATCGGAGCAGGATATATTATTTTTGAATTTTCTCAATAACACAGGAATATTCTTTCTTCTCATCGTAATTGATTCCGACAAGCAGGATTTCACCTGAATACTCTGCAACTTTACTCATATAATCGTTATTCTTAATCTGCTGAATTGCTTCTTCTGCGGAATGACCTTTTTTCAGTTCAACAATAATTGCAGGAAGATTTCTGTCTTTTCTCGGAATGAAAACCAAGTCGGCGAAACCTTTGCCTGTTGCAAGTTCACGATGAATGATATAATCTTTCCGTGCGTAGTAATAAGCAATCGAAAGTACACAGGCAAGGGAATTTTCATCGTTCGACAACTTCTCCTAAATCAGCAATAGTACATTCTTTCCATTTACTTAAAAGAATCACCATATTGTTTAATATTTATAATACCAATCAGCATTATCTATGGATTGTTTTATACATTCTGTAATACATTTTAAAAACATTTTTTCTTGTTCATTTTTTATATCTTTTTCAGCTATTTTAGACAAGACGTCAATAGCTTTCTTGTAATCATTTTTAGTTAGGCTATGTTTTTGATGACCTGTTTTCATAAAATATATCCTATCATCAATTACTTTTAGAGTAATTTCCTTTAAAAAAATGTGTATGTCAGTAGCTGACTTCACCTTATCAATAATAATTAAAATTTTATTGTTTACTTCATCTCTTGTAATGTCATTACCGGTTATTCTTTTGTAAATTTCAGAAAATTCATTATATTTCATATCCAATCACCCTCAGCCTTATCAATCTTTTTTCGCAGCGTATCTTCCAGAGCAGCAAACGCAGGAATAAAACTGTCACGGATAAGCAGGAGCATTTCGTCGATTTCTTCTTCATTGTATATATGAACGGAAGTATTGCGTTTTTTCAGCATAGCAAGCCAGACGGAAGAATCATCTACGAAACCGAACTTATAACCAAGCTGAAGAATTTCTCTGGGAGAACCTGTTTCCGAACCTGCTGCACCGTGAAGATATAATACCTCTTTTAATGCTTTCCACGCAAGCTCAAAAGTCAGGTTAAACTGTCCGATTATACCTGTTCTGTATATTTCATTATTATTTGCAAGCTCAAAATCTGCATTTTTCAGAATATTCAGGCAGTTTTTGAAATTATCATATTTCTTCATATAAAATCACTCCGTCCCTGTTTATTTCAGTCTGTAATTCATCGGAAATTCCTCTGTCAAGTTCCACAATATCAAACATCAGCAAAGTATGCGTTTTTTCTTTAATATCGTAATAAAAATCAAGCGTATTTCCACCGCTTACTGCAAGGTCAATGTCGCTTCTTTCAGAATTAGTACATCTTGCCCTTGAACCGAAAAGAATTACTTTTTTAACACCGTTCTTCCTTGCGATTTTAATAATATCCCGTTCAACTCTTTCAGGAAGATTATATTTCATACCCGGTCGCCCTCTGTTTCATCTCAGATTTCACTTTCATACTGTCACTCCTAAATATTTTACTGCTTTTATTATATCATACCACGATATGAAAATCAACAGTTTGACGAAATAAAATCGCTTACAGCAGGCATTTTGTACCTCGCATTAATGTAAACCTCATCAAGCTATTCAGCTTCATTAAGAGCGTTATTCATTACAATATCGTCAAGCCACCTTGCGCCGACCATAAGTTTGAAAACATTAAGGTTGGCAGTACCGTTGAATGTTTCGGGAGCAAAAGCAAGAAAAGGCAAATCGTCCGCATATCTGTTATCGCCGTGCAGATTATACAATTCATTCATATCTTTCCCGAACCAAACATAGCCCTGTATTTCCTCGGTATTTTCCTTCACGAGATTTTCTTCCTGAAAGGCATGGGCAATTTCATTCAGATTTTCTTCATCGAGAGTCATACCCTCCCACGTAAAAGCACTGAGACATTCCAGCTCCTTGATTTTATTCTTGTCAGCCATAATTATTTTTATTATCATTTTATCACCTGTAAATCATTATTATTTATTAACATTATATCGTTTTCGAATTAAAATGTCAAGTCGGTGTTGCATTTTTGCGAAAAATGTGCTACAATAGAAGATAGTACAAAGATATTGCAAAGGGGGATTTTATGAACCCCCAAAAGCATAGCTGCAAAATTTTGAAAGTGTGCAGATGAAAGAGTTGGAGATGATTTTCGTATGGCATTGGAAAATAGACTGGGCATAACCGATTCGGCGGAACTTGCCAGAACAGAGGAAAAAATCAGCAAGACAAAGGCGGTAGAACTGTTTGAGAGCGGTATTCTGAATAGCCTGACTGCTGGTAGTTTCAAGGCACTGGCAGAGATTCATAGATTTCTTTTTGAAGATATATATGAGTTTGCAGGTAAAGTCAGGACGGTCAATATTGCAAAGGGAAATTTCCGCTTTGCTCCTGTAATGTATCTTGAAACAGCGCTGAAACATATCGAGGAAATGCCGCAATCCAATTTTGACGAGATTATAGAGAAGTATGTAGAGATGAATATTGCTCACCCTTTCAGAGAGGGCAACGGTCGCAGTACACGCATATGGCTTGACTGTATTCTAAAAAAAGAAATCAATATGGTTGTAGACTGGAGTATGGTAGACAAAGAGGACTATCTTCTTGCTATGGAAAGAAGTCCCATTAAGGATATTGAGATAAAGTTTCTGCTGAAAAATGCCTTGACCGATAAGATAAACGAGCGTGAGATTTATATGAAAGGTATAGATGCAAGCTATCACTATGAGGGATACTCTGTTTACCGTACCGGTGAGCTTTAATGTATAATTGAGTAATACTAAACCGCAGTGCCGAATGAAAACATAAAGATATTGCAAAGGGGGATTTTATGAAAACACTTTCGGAAAAACTATTCAGCGAACGTCGGAGCAGGTACAAAGGCGGAATATATCACAGACTGCAAATTGATTTCGCCTATAATTCGAATCATATCGAGGGAAGCACGCTTACGCACGACCAGACTCGCTACATCTACGAAACAAGGAGAATCAATGCGGAAAACGCTCCTGTTGATGATATTATTGAAACGGTCAATCATTTTCACTGCTTTGACCATATTCTTGATACGCTGAACGAGCCGTTGACCGAGGAATATATTAAAAATCTTCATAAAATGCTGAAATCGGGAGTAATAGCCTTCGAAGAATATATGGTGATAGGCGACTACAAAACGGAAGCGAACGAAGTCGGTGGTATGGAAACAATCCTGCCCTCGCAGGTATCGGGAAAAATGCAGTCGCTTCTGAATCGGTTTAACGGCAGACAACTGGATTTATACGATATAGCGCACTTCCATACACTGTATAAAAAAATACATCCTTTTTACGACGGCAACGGCAGAACGGGCAGATTGATTATGCTGAAACAATGCCTTGAAAATAATATTGTTCCGTTTATTATCAATGAAGATTACAAGATGTTTTACTATATGGGCTTGAAGGAATGGCAAATGCAGGACAGGAAAAACAGACTTATTGACGTATTTCTTTCAGCACAGGACGATATGAAATCGGCGCTTGACTATTTCGGCATAGATTATGACCGTACCGAATACAAGTGCGGGGACATTTTGGCAATACACCCCGACTGAGTTTAATTTGATTCGGCACACGGCGGATTTGACGGCGGTTGTGTATCGGTCGAGGGAGTACCTGAAAAGGGCATAAATCTGAGTATACTGTTAAGGGTAAGGGATTTGCTGAGGATTTCGGGCTATGAAGTTGAAGTAACAAGGGACAGCGATATTTCGATTCACGATTCAGGAATCGAGGGTATTGCAAACCAGAAGAGTTCGGATATGGACAACAGACTTGAACTGTTCAACAAATACGACAATGCGGTTTGTATCTCAATACACCAGAACCAGTTCACCGACCCTGTTTACAGCGGAGCGCAGATGTTTTATTCAGCGACGGACAGCGATAATGAAATGCTTGCCAAATCCCTGCAAAAGAGCTTTCAGGTATTGCAGCCCGAAAACAAGCGTGAAATAAAGCTGTGCGGTAAAGAGCTGTTTCTGTGCTATTACAGTGAAAACCCGACTGTTATGGTTGAGTGCGGATTTCTGTCGAATCCCGAAGAAGCGTCGCTTCTGAATACGGAGGAGTATCAGGAGAAAGTTGCCCTTACGATTTTCACAGGAATCAACAACTTTGTGGCGGAAAAGTAAAAAAAATCCCTGTAGCGCACTACAGGGATTTTTGTTATATTCTTATGATTTCAGCAGGGCAGTTATTAAATGCAGTTTTGCTTACAACTGTGCTTTTGGGAATTTTTATGAATCCAAGGTAAGTACAATAATAAAATGCCTTTTCGCCGATACTTGTAACACTGTCGGGAATGTCTATTTTTTCAAGGCTTTTACAATTATAAAATGCCTTTTCTCCAATGCTTAAAACACCATTAAAAATTTCCACTTTTTCAAGGCTTGTACAATCCTCAAATGTAGAACCAGCAATATGTTTTACACTTTTTGAGATTCTCACTTTTTCAAGTGCATTACAATACGAAAATGCTCCGTGACCAATAGTTACAACACTATCAGGGATGTTTATACTTGTAAGGCTTAAACAAATACTAAATGCATTTTCGCCAATGCTTGTAACACTGTTCGGAATTTTTATGTTTTCAAGAATTGAACAACGATAAAACGCACCGTCACCGATACTTTTAACGCTAGCAGGGATTTCAACAACCTTCTTTTCTTTTTTAGGCTTGTACTTAATCAGCACACCGTCGTTATTAATTTCAAAATCTTCAATTTTTTGTTCCATAAATTTCCTCCTTTAAAAAATATTCTGTTAAAATTATAGCATATTTATCAATAAATGTCAATACTTTCCTTAAAAATTATGTGTAAATTATCGATGAATTTGTAATTTTGTGAACTTTTTCACAAAAAATTAACACCCAGTTTATAGACTTTTGTGTCATAAATTAGTATAATAAATATAATGGAATTATATGCGAGCCTGTAAAAATATGTTTTCTGCACAAATTATGAATCAAAAATTAATATGCACAACATATTTCTCAGGCTTAATATTTTTTAAGGAGGAAAAAATGAAGAAAAAGAAAATATTCAGCAGAAGCCTTTGCGGAATGACAGCCGCATTCATCAGCCTGTCAACCATTCAGGCAGGAGTGCTTTACACTTCCGCCGCTGAAGTTATCGAGCAGATTACGGCTGAAATAGGAAGCGGTGATGTTAACGGCGACGGAAAAACCGATTCCGCCGATATAACCGCTCTTGCTGAACTCATAAGCAGTTCCGCCGATACTGTTTCATCATCATCCAAAAAGCGTGCCTACGACGTATACAGGGACGATGTGGTTGATGTCAAAGACCTTATTGCAGTCCGTCAGATTGCGGACGGCAACGAACCTGCTCCGCCGTCTGAGGCAGATTCGGGAAAAACGGTAAAATTCGAGCTTACAAATGCCGAATGCTGTCCCGGAGAGCAGGTAAAAGTTGACATTAAAATTGTTGACTGGAATCAGGACATTGAAGCAATCGAAGTCAATCTTGATTACGACAGCAGTCTTACGCTTGTCGATGTATCGTGTACGGGCGCATATCAGAGCGTAACCGAAGATAACAAGCTCAAGATTTTCGGCTTCTGTGAAATGGCTGACGTTTACAGAGGAACTGTCGCAACCCTGACATTTGACGTACCCGACACAGCTTACGGCGATTACGACTACAAAATCAACAATGCCGTTGTATATAACAAGGATTTCCAGACGTTCTCAGTATCTTCCGAAGTGGGACTTATAGCCGCCGATGTTACCGAGCGACCGCTGTATCTTTCAGCGTCCTACGTAAACAGCGAATCAATGCGCCTTTCGTGGAGTATGCCCTATTGCAGTGGCGAGCTTGAGGGCTTTATAATTTACCGTGACGACGAAGAGATTGCACGTACTTCTGATTTGTCTTATTACGACAAGAATCTTGAAACAGTCAGAAAATATGTGTATTCTGTACAGGCATATGGCGCTGACAATTATTCGTCGGCGAAATCAAAATCAATAACAGCCTCACCGCAGAAGCCTGTTGTAAGTGCGGTAACATTCCCCGATAATGCGAGCGAAATAGGCGGAAAAAGCACCTATGTAAAGTGCGCACTGGAGAAAACGGTTGACGCTTCCGAATATTCTCTTTCGTACACGGATTTGCAGGGTGAACAGCATACTATTTTCAAGGGTGCGGACTCTGCATTTTCTGCTGTTGAAATAAAGTGGAATATCGGCGAACTTCCAAGCGGAGAATACGAACTCTTGTTCTCTGTAACCGACAAGGACGGAGCGAGTGCGGAAAAAACCGTAACTGTCAATGTTGATACCACACCTGCAAAGGAAGTCTACGGATTTGAAGTCTTTGAAGGCGAACAGCAGATGCAGTTGACTTGGGGAATTGCTTCGGAGGCAAAAGTTACGGGCTACAACGTCTACCGCAGAACCGATGACAGTGCATACACCCTTCTTGAATACGTTGACGGCAGAGAGACCTTGGAATACACGGACGAGAATCTCCAAGAGGGCGATGTGTATTTCTATATGATTTGCGCTGTTGACAAATACGGTCAGGAGGGTATATATTCCGCCGAAAAGAGCGCAGCTGTGCAGGGTGACAAAACATCTCCTGAAGTAACGCTTTTCCTGCCTGAACAGGGAAACACTCTCTCCCATACCGTAACAATTTCGCTCAAAGCTGACGACAATATCGGCGTTGCTTCAATAACAGCGTACATTTCGGAAGATGACGGCGAAACGTGGGAAGAACTTTTCACAGGCAAAGGCTCGGCAGTAAACTACCGCCTTGATACATCGGAATACAGCGATAAAATCAAAATCAAGGCTGTAGCGTTCGACTACGCAGGAAATCAGAGCAAAGACCTCGTACATCTCTATGCGGTTGACCATACACCACCTGCAATCGTTGAAGGCATAGAAGCTGTTGCAGTCACAGACGTTACGGCAACAATCAGCTGGAACGACGTACCCGACAATGATTTCAAATATTTTGCGGTAAAATATTATCCCACAGACAACGAGGACGATGTAAAAACCCAGAACGTTTATTCAACGCTCGGAGTAAATCTTCTCGGACTGTCGCCCGATACTGAATATTCAATAAGCGTTGCTTCCGTTGATATTTACGGCAATCAGAGCGAATATTCCGAGCCGTTTACATTCACAACAATATCAGATACAACAGCGCCTGTTGTTACGGGAATCTCCCCTGCCCCGGCATATTTCTCAAAAGAAATACCGCTTTATATTTCCGCACAGGATGATTTCAGTGTAGCTTCTGTAACAATCCAGACATCCGCAGACAACGGCGAATCAGCAGAATGGACAGACCTTGCGGTAGTAGCAAACGAATCGGCAGGAACATACTTCGGAGCTTCCTACAAAATGAATCTTGCTGACTACAGCGACGGTACAATCTATGTCCGTGCATTTGCAACCGATACCGCAGGAAACATCGGCGAACCGTCGGCAGTATACGAGTATATTGTTGACAAGACAGCTCCGAAAGCTCCGACAACACTTGAATCATCATCAGACGCAAATGAAATCCAGCTTAAATGGCAGGCATTTGATAACAAGGCGGATTCTGTTGCATTCTCGCTTTACAGAAGCACTTCCAAGGACGGCGAATACACCTGTATTCTGAGCAATGCTTCTGTGCTGAATCATTACGACCGCACGGCTGAACCCGAAACGCAGTATTATTATAAGCTGACAGCAATTGACGCAGCCGGAAATGAAAGCCCGATGTCAAAAGCCGTATCTGCCAAGCTTGAAAAGGATACGGAAGCACCCGAGATAGTGAGCGTTTACCCTGATGAGACAGGCATTTTAAGTACAGCGAGCCGTAAAATCTCCGTACTTGCCAGCGATAACGTAAAGCTCGATTCCGTAAAAATGGAATACCGCACATCCTCTACTGCCGAATATAAAGTATTCAGCGAAAAGACTGACATAGAGGACTACTACACAGTTGCGGAGGCGAATATTCCTCTTACGGCACTTGAAAGCGACAAGGTTCAGATAAGAATAACGGCTGTCGATTCATCGGGCAATGTATCGGAAGCTAAAGAAGTCGAGCTTACCGTTGACAACTCCAAGGTAAATATCACATCCGTGAAGGCTCAACAGCTTGAGGAATATATTTCCGTTGACTGGTCAGCCGAAGAGAATGAGACATCGCAGGGCTACTACATCTACAAAAAGGTGAATACAGGAAGCTGGAAGAAAATCGGTGCTGTTGAAGCCGAGAAGAACGAGACTAACAAATATTCCTTCAAGGATTATGATACAACTGCAAACGGTACGATTTCGTACAAAATTGAATCCTACAGCTCAACGGGAATCAAGACATACAAGGAAAGCCAGCAGGTACAGGTTTACACCGCTCCCGAAGTATCTCTTGAATGCGAGACGACACAGCAGGAAGGTGTTGAGTATATCTTCGACGCTACAGGCTGTAATGACTACTACGGCATAACATCCGTGAAGATTGATTTCGGCGATGGTATGTCGGCTACGGAAAAATCTGCTTCCAATGCGAAATTCGTGCATAAGTACAAGGAAACAGGCAGATACGACGTAACTCTCACCTGCGAGAACGAGCAGGGACTTACTACAACGGAAGTACAGACTATTGAAGTCCTCGAAAGAACCCTCATCGGCGAATCCGTTATCACTGTAAAGACGACAGAGGGCAAGCCTGCTTCTGACATTTACGTTTATGTTGATTTGGGAACGGAAATGCAGAAGAAAATCAAGACCGACAACAGCGGTACGGCTAAAATCACGGCTTCGGCAGGTATCCACACAATCGGCGTATACGGCGACGGCTATCTTCCCACAGAAAAGAACTGCACTATTCTTGCAGGCAAAGAAAACAAGATGAGCTTCACTGTTGTTGAGGAAGATATTGTCACAGCTGACTTTGAAGTTGAGCGAATGACTCTCGACGAGATAAAGGCTGTCGGAATAAACGTAAGCGACCCGCAGAACCAGCACATCGTAGCAGTTGACCTCAACGTTACATACAAGGGAACAGCATCCGCATCGAGCCTGAGATGTTACGTAAACAATCTTGGTAAAGTTGTTGCCACAAACGGCGGTGGAGGCTGGAGCAGCGGCGGATTAGGCGGAAGCTGGGGTGGCGGAAGCGGTAGCGGAAGTGTTACCAAGCCCGTATATATCAGTGTTGACCCTGATACAAACACAGTCAATACAGTTGTAACGATTACCGTACCTGTCGGCGCAAGCTTCCTGAAGGAATTTTTCCACGCAAAGCTTACCGTCTACAACAATGCCGATGAAGAGTATACAATCTCCGACAACGAAGTTTCGCTCAATCTTCCCGAAGGACTTGCACTTGTCAAGACTGATAAAAGCTATGACAAGGACGTATCTTTTGACGTAATCAAGGGACAGTCGAGCAAGGAAATTGACTGGATTATCAGAGGCGACAAAGAGGGTACATATAATCTCAGCGCTTCATATCACGGTATACTTGACAGATTCAACGAGGAAATCAATGAAGTATTCGAGACTGACGAGCCAATAACAGTATACGGCGAATCAGCTGTTTCGGTTGATGTAAATATCCCTGACAGACTTTACGAGAACCGCTTTGTGTACGAAGTTGCAATGACTAACAACAGTCCTATTGATATTTACTGTCCGTCAACAAATGTGGGCGAAGCAGTTTCCAACGCATTTGAGAAAGAACATCCCGTAATCTATCAGAAGAGACTTATGAAGGACGGCAAGTATGTAAAGATTCTGCCGAATGACGAGGACTTTGAAACTCTCGAACCGGGATATACATACAGCGTTATTTACAAAACCCCGAGCTTCTACGAGGAAGAATCGGCATACAGGTACAGATACGAGCTTCTCAACGCTTCTGTAACACGTGTGAACGAATCGAATATCCCTGTTGCGCTTAATGTACTGAGCAGTGAGGAATTTGTGCTTATGGACCAGCTTGCGGAGATTCCCGATTACGACCCCGACACAGAATTTGTACTGTTTGTTGCCGACCAGAGCGGTCGTCAGGTTATGAACGGTGCAAAAATAACCTACGGCGGAAAGACGTACACCACAGAAAAAGGCGCTTATGCAGTCATCCCGATTTCCGAGACCGCTTCAAGTCTGGAAGTAAGCAAATCAGGATTTGATACAAAGACCATAAAGACCTATACAGGCTATATGCAGGGTGTTGATATGATAGTATTAAGCCCCGAAAAACCGCCATATGTCGCACCTCCTACAGTTACCACAAGACCCGGTACTTCGGGCGGAATCGCAAGCGGTGGTACAAACGTTGAAACAGGCATTGAAACGTGGAACGGCAATCTTGAGCTTGGCGGAGAGCTTGACCTCGGAACGGATGCTTCAATACCGTTCATCGGCGGTTCAACCTTTGAGATTTCGGGCTTCAACAGTCCTGTACATATCGAAACCGACGACAACGGTCACGTTATCCTGTATCTCGGCGAAAAAACGCTTTACGGCGAAGATGACGAAGATGATTTGTGGAAAGATTATCAGGACGCTGTTTCGTTAATCAACGATTTCGCAAACAGCGGTAACAAATCAGGCTTTATCAGCAAATTCCCGATACAGGACTATAACGAGCCCTGGAGCGTAAGCGTAAAGATTGCAGGTGTAATGTACGGCACATATCCCGGCACTAAGGGATTCTCAGAATCCGTAAAGGAAAACGGCGTTGAATTTGGCGGAAAGATTATCGTTGTAGTCGAGGGCGGTACGACAATCAGAAGTCAGCTTGCCGTCGGTGTAATTCCTGTTGCCTGTGAGCTTGAGATAAAAGACGAGGCAAAAGCAACTGCCGACTTCAAGCTCCAGTTCAAGGACAACGAGTTTATTCCGAGCGCTACCCTTACATTTGAGAACGAATTTTCACTCACTCCGTCCGTAGGAGTAGGATTTGCAGGAGTTGCCGCCGCAGGTATCTACGGTCAGATGAGCCTTGCTCTGGCAGCTACGCTTCTGACGACCAAGAAAGACAGCAACGGTAATCCCGATACAGGTGTTGACAGCGTATCAGCTTCCTTTGAAATCGGTGTTCAGGCATATTTAGGACCGTTCAAGGTAAGCAAATCGCTTGTCGGAAGCGAGTTGCAGATTTACGACAAGGAAAAAGGCTTTGTATGGGACTGGCAGCCCAAGGAAGCTCCTGGCAGATTCAAGTACGCTATACTTGACGAATCGCTTTACAGCTTGCAGACGGCAACAGGAAACGTATGGAAGGGCAGTACCGATTCTGTCTCCTACGATGAAAACGGCTATGCGGTACTCAACAGCATTGTAGAGGATTCAAGCGGAGTAACATCACAGCAGATACAGGCTGTAGGCGATAAGCTTGTTATGGTTTATCTCGAAAACGACAGCACACGTGAAGCAATAAACGGCTTACGTCTTATGTACAGCGTTTATGATAAAAAGGCAGGTACTTGGAGCAAACCTGCACAGGTTGATACAAACGGCACAGGCGACTATGCACCTCAGCTTTATTCAGACGGCGAAAAGTTATATCTTGTTTATCAGGATACGGCTTCTGTACTTGACAAGGACGCTGAACTTACCGACTGGACAACCGCACAGAATATCGCTGTATCGGCATTCAATACAGATACGCTGAAATTTGAAAAGCCCGAACTTCTCACGACTGATTCAGACGTATACGACAGCAAGCCTTCTGTGGTAATTGTCGGAGGAAGAGTATATGCCGTATGGAACTCCAACGAGAACAGCGACTATTTCTGCACAAACGATACAAACCGCATAATGGCTTCCGAACTCACGGACAACGGCTGGTCTGAACCTCAGATTCTTGCGGATAATCTCAACGCAGTAACCAACATCGAAACAGGTGCGGTAAACGATTCACTGTGCGTTGTTTATATCACGGACAACGACAATGATATAACAACTACTGACGACAGAACTCTCAATGCTATAAATACATACGACGGACAGATTTACGAGCTTACATACGGAAATATTGATTCCGCAAAATTCGCACAGGCTGTTGACGACGATAAGGAAGCCCTTTACTGGTACGAGGACGGCAATCTTGTAAAGACGAATAATCTTACATTCAAGAGCCGTGTATTCAGCGAAGCACCCGAAACTTTATCAAGCAACTTTGAAATTCTCGGCAACAGAATCCTGTGGAGCGGTTCGGTTGACGGCAACAGCGCAGAAATCTATGAATCTGTTTATGACAGCGCCGATAATGCGTGGAGCAGTGCAGTTGCGCTTACAAATCAGGGCAGTTACATTGAGAATATGAGTGCGGTAAACATTGACGGAACGATTTATGCAGTAATGAACCGCAACGACATTACCATAACAACGAAGGCTGTTGAAAGCGAGAACAGCATTGTATTCACGGCATTCAGCGGACTTGAAAACCTGACTGTTGCAAGTGCAAGCTACAACGAATACAAATACTCCGACGGTGTGCTTCCCGTATATGTGGCACTCCAGAATAACGGCGAAAACAAGATAAATTCCGTCAAGCTCACTGTACTTGATTCCGAGAACAATGTTGTGTGCGAAACAACTTCTGAGGAAGTAATCAACGCAGGCGAATCGAACACAGTCACAGTGGATGTCCCGATAGATACGGCAAAATCGCTTGATTTCACGGTAAAGGCTGAAACGGAAGATATTAAGGATTCCAATCCCGACGACAACACAACATCATTCAATGCAGGATTCAGCAACATTTTTGTTGAAGCTTCCAAGAAGGATGACAACACTCTTGTTGTGACTGTTACCAACAACGGTACTGCTTCCGCACCTGCTGAAATCAGCATAATGAATCATATGAGCGACGACGTTCTCAAGACTGTAAAGACTGACAGCATAGGCGCAGGCGAGAGCGTTTCGGAGGAAATCAATCTCTCTGCTTATGTCGGAACTGCAACCGACGACCTCAAAGTATCCGTTTCTGTCGGTGATACATCGCAGATGGTTACTGTATACGAAGCAATGCAGGATGTAACGGCATACAAGCTCGGCGATGTAAACGAGGACGGCAAGATTGACGCTACAGACGCTTCACTGGTTCTCTATGAATATTCATTATCATCCACAGGCAAGGAATCCGTACTTACTGACAGTCAGAAGAAATCTGCCGACGTAAATTCCGACGGCTTGATTGACGCAGACGACGCTTCAAAGATTCTTAAATACTACACGTCTGTTTCTATAGGCAATGCTGATTCTGATTTATTAAACGAGGTGGCACAATGAAAAAAATCAACAAAAAACTGCTTTCAGCGATATTAAGCGTATCGGTTACGACCGCATCGCTTCCGCTGAGTACGAATATCATAACAGGAGCGAACGAAGCGCTTCCCGTCGCTGTTCCTGCTTCTGTTCCCGACGAAAACATTGTAACCGACGACCTTTCCGCAACTCTCTCCGCAGTAGAAATTACTGCGGATGAGACCGAAGCGGAAGAAGTGTTCAAGTATACGATTGACGAGAACGGCGTAACCATAACAGGCTACACGGGTACAGATACCGTAGTAAAAATCCCCGATACGCTCGAAGGCAATGAGGTCACGGCAATCGGAAACAGTGTTTTCTACAGAAACACGGCAATCACTGAAATAACCATTCCCGAAACCGTGAAAACAATCGGCACAAGGGCTTTCCGTGACTGCGACAGCTTAAAAGAAATAACGATTCCCGATTCCGTTGAAACAATCGGCGATGAGGCATTCTGTTCCTGCAATAATCTCGTAAGTATTTCGCTGTCGAAGAATCTCGTATCAATAGGCACAAGTGCATTCAATGAATGCCCCGCACTTCTCGGCATAACGATTCCCGATTCTGTTGAATCAATAGGAAACTATTGCTTCTATAAATGTGACGCACTCACAAGAATTGTGCTTCCTGCAAATATTACGCTTGGCGATTCGGCATTTTCATACTGCAATGCGCTTGAATATATGAGCTTCCCCGATAATGTGACTTTTGGCAGTAGTACATTCTCTAACTGCCAGAAGCTCAACAAAGTAATATTTGAGGGAAAAACCGCTACTCTCGGAACGCATACGTTTGCATACTGCGGAAATCTCCAGTATGTTGTATTTCCCGAAGAGCTTGATACTATCGGCAACAGCTGTTTCTATAGCTGTAGTCAGATTGCTTCAATTTCAATTCCGTCAACCGTCAAAACAATCGACGAAAACGCTTTCAACTACTGCAGTGCAATCAAGTCAATAAGCCTTCCCGACGGTGTATCTCTCGGAAACTGGGCATTCTCAAACTGTTCCGCACTCTCATCCGTAACGTTTGAAGGTCGCTGTGAATCAATCGGCGACGGAGCTTTCTATGCAAATGCGCTTACAGAAATAACAATCCCGAAAGGTGTAAAAAGAATCGGCGACCGCTGTTTTGAGGGCAATAACTCTCTTGCCGACATAACATTTGAGGGCGAAGTTGAAGAAATCGGAAGCCGTGCGTTCTACCGCTGTAAAGCGCTGACGGAAATGGTTATTCCCGATACTGTTGTTTCCATAGGCTCGCAGGCATTCTTTGAATGTCAGGGACTTGTAAGCGTGGTTATTCCCGACAGCGTTACTGAAATAGGCGGAGGATGTTTCGTATCCTGTACGAAAATGACGGACATCAGGCTTTCAAAGAATATAACCGCACTGCCTTTCAGCGAGTACGGATTTTTCCAGAACTGCACATCCCTCACTGATATTGTGATACCGAAAAGCGTTGTTTCTCTTGGAAGCTCGGTATTCCGTGACTGTACATCGCTTGAAAGCATTACAATACCCGAGAGCGTAACGGAAATTCCTGAATATGCGTTCTATAACTGCCCGAAGCTTGCGGAAATAACAATGCCCGATACAATCACAAACATCGAAAAATACGCTTTTGCAGGATGTAACGCACTGACAGAAGTCGTTCTTCCTGCCGGACTTCAGACAACAGGCGACAGAATCTTTTATAACTGCAAAGGCATTACGGAAATCACGCTTCCCGAAAAAATGGAAGTCATCCCGAAAGGAATATTTGCGGAAATGCCGTCGCTTACAAAAGTGGTGATTCCCGAAGGCGTATCTGAAATCTCCTCCGAAGCATTCCGTGCGTGCCGTTCGCTTCAGTCAATCGAAATCCCTGAAAGCGTTTCGGAAATCGGCTCAGGAGCATTCTACGACTGCACAAGCCTGACAGAAATAAAAATTCCCGACAGCATAACGGTTCTGCACTCCGAGATTTTCCGCAACTGCACATCCCTTGAAAGCATTGTGATTCCCGAGAACGTTACTGCTATTGAAAATTACGCATTTTACAGCTGTCCGAAAATAACAGAGGTTGACATTCCGAAGAATGTGACAACTATCGGAAACTTTGCATTCGCATCCTGTTCCGCACTCGCTTCCGTAACCGTTCCCGATGGTGTTGAATCAATCGGCGAGGGCGCATTTGCGAGCTGTTCATCACTCACGTCATTTACAATGCCCGACAGTGTAACAACGCTTGGCGGAGCTGTATTCGAGTTCTGCACATCGCTTACAGATGTAAAAATATCGGAAAATGTCGAATCACTGCCCCACAGAAACCACGGAAGTTATTACTCTCAGCACAACGGAATGTTTGAGGGCTGTACATCGCTTGAAAAGATTGTAATTCCCGACAGCGTAACGTCACTGGGATATGAATGCTTCAACGGCTGTACGGCATTGACAGACGTAACACTTTCCGCTAATCTTGAGACTGTTTCGGGTGCGGAATTTTACAACTGTAAGGCACTTGAGGAGATTGTAATTCCTGCTCCGCTTAAAAATCTGAGCGAAGAAATGTTCAGGGGCTGTACTTCTCTGAAATCCATATCATTTGCAAAAGGTACTGTGCTTGAAACAATAGGAAGGTCAGCATTTTATGACTGCACCGCTTTAAACGATATAACGATTCCCGAGACAGTTACAGCAATGGGACAGAATGTATTTACAAACTGCACCTCGCTTGAAACAATAAACATCCCTGCAAATATTACCGAACTGAACGAATGGACATTCAACGGCTGTAATTCGCTTAAAACAGTAAACTTTGCGAAAAAATCCGCACTTGCAACAATAAAGGCATACACATTCTCCAACTGTTCGGCTCTGGAGGAAATAACTCTTCCTGACAGACTTACAGGAATAAACGGATATGCTTTTTCGGGATGTACATCGCTTGCTGAAATAACAATTCCCGACAGCGTATCAGCTATGGACATTGCAGTATTTGAGAACTGCACATCCCTTGCAAAAGCCGTACTTCCGTCATCGCTGACAGCAATCTCCGAAAGACTGTTCAACGGCTGTACATCGCTTGAAACAATAAAAATCCCTGACAACGTAAAAACAATCGCAAAAAATGCGTTCTTCGGCTGTAATAATATGGCAGACGCTGTAATTCTTAACAACGTTTCATCCATAGCTGAAAAGGCATTCGGCTACGATT
Organism: Ruminococcus flavefaciens; assembly: GCA_023663905.1. Lineage (GTDB taxonomy): Bacteria > Bacillota > Clostridia > Oscillospirales > Ruminococcaceae > Ruminococcus > Ruminococcus flavefaciens_AD. The sequence goes on along the minus strand of JAMPGO010000009.1, from coordinate 7,507 downwards.
CAGACGGCAATCTTATTGACGGCTTTGTAATCAAGGGCTACTACAATTCCATTGCACAGGACTATGCGGAAGCCAATGAGATTACGTTTGAGCTTTACGGCGAGAGGGACTATTCTGAAATGTGCGTTGGCTATTACATAGACGGCGAGGGTGTTGTTATAACGGACTGCGACCCTGATGCGGAGACTATTGAAATTCCCGATACTATCGAGAAGCTTCCTGTAGTAAAGATTCAGGCATTTGCATTCAAGAACGCCTCAATGAAGAGCGTAACAATTCCCGATACAGTAACGGTAATCGAGAAGGGCGCATTTGTAAACTGCGCACAGCTTGAAAGCTGTACACTTCCCGAAGCCGTGACAGTAATTCCCGAGAGCTGTTTCGAGGGCTGTGAATCGCTTACAGCTGTTGAGTATTCCGACAACGTAACATCAATCGGCGCAAAAGCGTTCCTTGACTGCAAACCGCTTGAAGCTGTTGTTATTCCGTCCGCACTCAAAGAAATGGGCGAATCTGCATTCAGGAACTGCGAAACGCTGACTGATTTGGATTTCACCGTACTGAAAAATTCAGTCAATATTCCCGATTATGCATTTGCAGGCTGTAAAAATCTCGGAAATCTTATGCTTCCGAATAATATAAACAACATTGGCAGTCACGCATTTTACGGCTGTGAGAATATTGCTTCTGTGGAGATAGAGCGAGCAGGCTGGCAGACTATCGGCTCATACGCATTTGCAGGCTGTACGGCTCTGAGCGAGCTGACTCTTAACGGCAATATCAATATCAGTGACTTTGCATTTCTGGACTGCCCTGCCCTGCTTGATGTCACACTTGAAAGCGTGGGATATGCAAATTCCTATAACGGCGGTCACCAGTTCGGCTATATCACTTCCGAAGATGAAGAGGGCAATATCGTGTATGAAACCGTTGATGATATAAAAATACACGGCTGGGCAAACTCCAATACACAGAGCTATGCGATAAACAACGGCTTGTGCTATGTACCTACAGGCGGTGTTGAGTACACGCTTTACGACGACTATGCAGTTATTGACAAGTGGACGGAAAATGTGTACAATGTTACAATTCCGTCGCAGATAGAGGGACTTCCCGTTACTGTTGTCGGCAACGATTCATTCAAGGGTCTCAATAATCTCACCTACGTCTACTTCCCTGCAACCGTCACGGAAGTCGGAAGCTGTGCGTTTATGAACTCATCCGCATACCACATCACAATGACTGCTTCCGTTGAAAAAATCGGCAGTAATGCGTTCTATAATTCAAGATACGGCGACGGTCTTACAAGTGAGTTTGTAATTCTCGGCAACGGTGTTCTCTATGATTACAACGGCACATCGGACGAGGTAACTGTTCCCGAAAACGTAAAGAGAATCGGCGAGGACGCATTTGCAGGTCACACGGAAATCATATCTGTAACGTTTACGTCGGATATAACAGGCATTGACGGCGGAGCTTTCCATAACTGCTCATCGCTCACAAAAATCGAGCTTCCCGATACTGTAAAAAATATCGCTGTCGGAGCGTTCACAGGCTGTTTGTCGCTCAAAACCGTATTCACAGGCACGGACATTGAATCAATCCACACCTACGCATTCCACGACTGCGGAGACCTTACAGCATTCTACGGCTATGCAGGAACATATGCGGAGACTTTTGCGGACGAACACGGCTTATATTTTGAAGCCCTGCCCGAAAAAGTAACAGAACCCGAAGAAGAAGAATAAATAAAAAGTCCGGTTTTTCACCGGACTTTTTTTGATATAATCACTCCATAGGGGACGGAGAGATATTTGCTGTGTATTATTCGGCTGTTCCGCCACCTGTGCCACCTTCAACAGTTGTGGTAGAATTTGTCTCTGTCGGAGTTGAAGCCTCAGTTGAAGCCTCAGTTGAAGCTGTTGTTGCCTTAGCCTCTTCTTTGATTTCCTCTGCTCTTGCTGTGAAAGTCAGTGTGTCGGTGTATGTACCGGCGTAATAAGCTTTGCCAATGCCCGTCATATTCATAGTAACAGCAACGTCTTTTTCATTCTGATTGTAGTCAAATTCGAGAATATCAGTGTCTGTAGTACCTGTTTTAATAACCTTATCTTCACCCTTATAATCAACAGTCATTTCATAGGGAATATATGTCTTGTTATTGGTATTTTTATCCCTGAGTTCCCAGCCGTTGTTACTTTCAACAGAAACTATCAGCTTCTCATCATAGTGCAGAAAAGCGTTTGCTTTCACTGTAAGTCCATCTTCATTGTCAACCGTCTGTAAGCCGTCAGGAATGGTGAGAGTGTAGTGAGAACCATAGTCCTTCTTCACCTGCATTGTGTTTCTATCGCCTTTGAACTCAATGTTAGCGGCAGATGATACCATAGGTGTGAGAGCGGTTACAGCGAGTGTGAGAGCTGCGAATAAAGCGTTCATTTTTTTCATAATAATACCTCCGTAATAAATTTGTTAAATGGTTTATGGTTTATGATTTTAAAGAGCCGTCGGCTTCTTATTCAACAATAAGCTGGGTCTGCATATCCGCATTGTTGGTAGCGGTCTTCTGTTCGTCCATACGATAGGGCTGAACGTGGATTGTAGCGTCGTAAGTTCCTGCTTCAAGCTCGTGGGAAAGCGTTATATTCTGGATATGCAGTCCCGGGTCAACCAGACCCGATTTATAAAGCACTTCATATCCCTGTTCGCTCTCGTCAGGAATGCGAAGTTCAAAGGTAAGATGATACATACCCTCGTTTTCTTCCGGATTAAAGAAATCAACCGAAACGTCCTTTTTGTTTTTCGGAATACTCAGAGAGTTCCAGCCCGGGATTGAAATTCCCTTTGAAGAGTTATCTTCCTTTTCGGGTTCGACATACTCGCCTGCGTTCGGGTCAATATCCGGAGCGTCCGACCTGTATTCATCGGAAACAGAATTGTTGTCTGTATCAGGAGCGGGCGTATCAGGAAGCGGACTGTTCATCAGCTTGGAAGCACTCACTGCAATAACCACTGTGGGAACTGCAACAGCCAATGATTTGAACCACCACGAAGCTGTTAACTTTTTTTTAGGTGCATTGTTATCGTCACGCATCAGCATTACATCTCCTTACTTATATTTCAGACAAGCTTGTTGTTTTTTATTACCTTTCCCCTTGTCTGTAATTATTATAACACGGATTTATGGAAAGTTGTACCCGAAAAAATGGTGAAAATACCCCAAAAAACCGCTATATTACGGCAAATGCAGATACAGCAAAAAACCCCTGTTTTTTCAACAGGGGTTTCCTACAGCATTGTTAATCGAGAGCCGTCACATCAGGAGATTTCAACTCTGAATGTAAGCGTATCAAAGAATGTTCCCGCCATTTTTTCCTTGTTTATTGAAATGACGGTAAGTGCTACATCGCCCGTTTCATTTCCTGTGAGAGTCATAATAGTCTGGGAATCGGATTCTATAACGGTCTTTTTATCGCCGTAGCCCATACGATATGCTATGCCCTCTTTGTTTTCGGGATTGTTCTTGTCTCTGAGTTCCCAGCTGTGGTTGCTTTCAACCGACAGTTTAAGGGACTTGCCGTGTTCGATAAGAACGTTTTCGGCACTTGCAACGAACCTGTCATTTACATCGAGAGTATCTGTGCTGTCGGGAATCGTAATCAGGTAAGAAGTCGGGTAGGTCTTTTCAACCGTAACGGACTTGCTGTCGCCCTTGATTGAAGTTGTGGTAGTGGTAGTAACCTCAACAGGAACGGCTTCGCCTGGTGTACCAAAAGGACTTTGCGGAATCTCTGTTCTTGTCTCGACATTATTCTGAATATCAATATCAAGCGTCTCGTTTTTAGCCTTGCCCTGAGAAACAATCTCCAGAGAACCTTTAACAACAGTCACAGTAACTTCAACGTTTTCATTGGTGGCGGTATCTTTTGCAGATACCGCACCTATATTCAATGTATCAGAGCTGAAAATCGGGTTTTCGTCAGCCATATAGATACTCATTGTATTGTTATTCTCGTGCCAGACAAAATCAGTAACCTTGATTTCATTTTCGGGATTGAAATCGAATGAAACAATTGCATCTGCCACAGCAGGGTTAACTTCCAGCTTGAAGCTGACAGCGGTAATTCCTGCTTCTAACGCATTTTCGGTCGTCAGGGATATGCTTTTGTCCTCGCCTATTTTGATACTGCTGGTCGCTTCGGATTCAACCGCCATTGCATTGAATGCTGAAATCATACCGAACGTCAGAGCAGTAAGCGTGAAATTTATCAACAGTTTTTTCATAGTCATACTCCTTTACTTACTTTTCAAAAGTGATTTCGGGGAGATTATCAGGTACTTCTTCAAACAATGAATCGCTGACTAAACGCTGTCCCTCGTTTGTAAGTGCGTTGTTAACTCTGTAAAGCTCAACACGTACAGTCTCGGGCATTGTCATACCGTCCATCTGGTCGGGTTCAATCCAGTAAATCCAAGTACCGTCCGATACGTTTGCGATATTGCTGTTTTCGGGAACGTCTGCAAGAATAATCTGCTGTGCGAGAAGGTTTTCGCCGTCTGTACCGCCTACGATATTGCCGTCGCCGTCAAAGAGCATAACCACGTTGTAAGCAGGATTGCCCTTGTATGAGCCTGTGAATACGAGTGAATCTTCGGGAATAACGTCCTCGGGCTGGTCGCCGTATTGGTAATCAGCACTGAGAGTACCAATAACAGTCATTTTTTCCTCGCCTGCTCTGCGGAAGTCAACGTTATCGCCTGTCGGAGCAAGTACGTCAAGTTCTGCGATTGAAACGGTCTTATTCCTCTGATTGAGAAGCACGAGCTTTACTGCGTCAGCGGAGTAAGTGCTTATATACTGGTTATCATCGTTTGCAAAGTAAACAGTTTCGCTTCCCTTGAATGTGCCGTTAGCCGTGAGCTTCCATTCGCCGTTCGTTCTGACATACACTTCATATGCGCCTGCGGGTGTGCCTTCGCCTGCCGTGTATTTCAGACCTGTTGCCGTCAGGTTCTTGTGGAAATCAATAACGATTTCTGCCTTAACGTTTGTAATCTTAGGAGTGTAAACCGTGTTAAGGTCGTTGTCAATAACCTGGTCAGCAGGATTATTTGTTGTGGACTGGCAAGCTGACATACCCTCTTCGTCGCTGATAGAAACAGTTGCCGCACTAAGATTGCTTGTGCTTACAGTCCAGTTTGTCTTGTCAATACTGCCGTCGTGTTCAATCTTAACCATTTTTGTAGTGAAAGTTGCCGAGCGGTTAAGATACTGGTCAATAAGAGTAACTTTATAGAATACAGCACGGTTGTTGAGTGTTGTAACTGTATCTGTAAATGACGAGCTTGTTGAGAAGCCTACGGGTATTTCGTCAACCTCTCCGCCCTCGATAGTACAGCGGATAATTTCATAGCCGAGTATATCGCTTTCAGGAATATCAGCAGAAGTGAAGCCGAGTTCAACTTTATTTGCAGCTGCGCCGATATTAACCGAAACATCCTCTATTGCATTTACGGAGCAATCAGTACCGAGAACGCTTCCCTCGCCGTTCAGCGCATAAACTCTTGAATCATCGTTTGCGTAGAATATTGCACGTGTTTCCTTTTCGAACTGTTCAGCGTATGCAATTGTTACTGAATCGGGAGTTTTGCCCCAGCGTTCGAAAAATTCAAGAACGTTCTTTTCAGAAGCCGCACAGGCAAGTCTCATAAGGCTCTGGTCTGTGTTGCCGAGAACGAGTGCCACACCGCCCGGAGAAGGTGCGGAAGCAGGAGTTCTTGCATAAGTGTCAACTCGTGCATAGAAAAGATTTTCAAGCTGTTCTGTGTAATTCGGATATGTCTTATAGTTCAGACCCTTGTCGTATGCAAGATGTAACTGCCAGTACATACCGAGCTGTGTTGCGATATTTGAGCAGTTGCCCTTTGTACCTGAAGCAACCTTGTTATAGATATTCTGATACTGGAAGCGCATACCTGTGTTTGTGTCCTTAGCCTGAGCAAGCTGTGCGAAGTAGTTGTTTGTGATTTCTGCTACCGTATAAGTACTCTGATTGATGTTGTGACCTATTTCGTGAGCAATACCCCAGCCGAAGTAATTTCCGCTGACATATCTGCCGTCCTCATCGGAAACAATCGGAACGCCTCTCATCAGACTGCTTGTCGAACCCCATTCTATACCGATATGGTTACCGCTTGCGTACATAAACGCACCCGAGAACATACGCTGATAACGGATATTGAGATGACCTACGGGAAGCTGATTTACTTTGTCCTTAGCGCTGTTGTTCAAGCCCTTGTGCTGGTAGAAAAGATTCATCATTTCATCCATAGCGTCCATTGACTGGAGCATAGTTTTCGCACGCTCTTCAACAGTGCCTGTTCCTGCTCCTGCAAGAATCTGCTGTGCAGGAAGTGAAAGAAGCATATTGTCAAGAAGTATATCGGACGCACCGAGAATACAGTTCTTGGGGTCGTAAGCGTAGTCAACATTTTTATTGTCCGAACATCTGTGAATCTGATTGTGGAGTGATTTCATTTCGGGAACGTACTCGTCAAGCTGTTCAATATAATCAACAGTTTTTGCCATACGCTCTTCTTCGTCAGTAACTTTGTAGAGGTCAAGCACGGGAACTTCCGTACCGCCGTCAACACGTACTGAATATCTGTCGTTTGCGTTAGTACCCTGATATATGATATACAGCGCACCGCCGTTTTCAACATTGGCTTTTGTGCCTTCCGGCATTGTAAATTCATTAACACCAACGCTCAGGTTATAACCTGTTGTTATAACGCTGTTTGATTCCGAATGATACTGTGTAGCAACCAGTCGCAGTTTACTGCGTGTGCCTGTTGCAAGAGTCGGGTGACCTACATAGATTGCAACTGTTTCACCCAGAGGAACAGTCACGCCGAGAGGCTGCCAGTAGTTTAATCCCGAAAAACCGTATGACGGAACATTCTGGTCAGAAAGCTGTGGGTGAATATCAATTACACGGCTGAGATGTTCAGCCTTGAGAATCTTTTCAGCTGCTGCAAGCTCTTTTTCAAGAGAAGCTGCATTGGGATTTGTCTCGCCGAACTCATCGGGAGCGTGGATTCTCTCACGGAGGTCGTCAATAGTCTGCTGTGTTACATCATCTCTGAGAACCATATGCAAATCATCAACATACAGAGCCATTATTTCCTCTCTGAGGTGGTCATAGCCATAGAAGTAAACTTCGGAAATTGTAATAAGCTGGTACTGTGGCTGTGCAAGATAACGTGAAAGACAAATCTGAACCTTATTCGCTGTTATTGCAGACGGAAGAGTAATTAAGTGGTAATATCTTCCTTCCTTGTCCTGTACTCTTTTGACCGAAGCATTATGAATAATTGTTCCGTTTGGGTTATCATCGTTCCAGTACTTTACTTTTATATAAGTAAAATCCATACCTTCTGTTGCCAGCATAGAAATACTGCCAAGTTCATATTCATTGTCAAACGTATAAACCAGACCGTTGCTGCC
>JAMPGO010000008.1 GCA_023663905.1 Ruminococcus flavefaciens | reverse complement strand
TGCTTTCGTAATACAAATATACAATATTTTTTGCCTAAAGTCAATGCTTTGTAGCGTTCTTTAATATTTTTTGAGCAGACTGTATAGTTTCAACAATTATTTTTTGTGACTTTCCACATAATAAATTTCAAAAGTTACAAAACGGTAACATCTTTTTTGACTTTATTTACTATATATAGCCTGTTAGTTTTATAGCTATTCACTAATAATGACAATATTTTATCAAACTCAGCGCCTCAGTTTGTGGAAAATTCAGCATAGACTTTAAGTATTCTGCTTGCGTCGGAAGAGTCGATTTTACTGTCCTGATTAATATCCGCATAATCCTCGATAGTACCGTATAACATTCCTCCGCCTCCTGTTGAAGAGAGCGCATAATCATACAGAATCATACTTGCGTCATTAGCGTCTATATGTCCGTCCGCATTGACATCGCCGTAACCTGCAAACGTATCGGGAATAAACGTCCTCTTAAGAAATACAAAGGGACTTTCGCTCTCATAGCCTGATATGACATATATATCCGTCATCTCGTCTATCACAATCGGCTCGGTATATTTTGTAATCTCGCCGTCATTCGTGAAATAATATATATCCTCGTTATTTTTTGCGGAGAGTTCTATTCCCGTGCCTTTCGGGACAACTCCTGAATCGTGGGAAAAATGAACCATCCCTGCAAGGCTTCCGTGTGCTTTAAGGGAAATATTTCCCATAGATACGGACGTAGTGCCTGAAGCTAACAGCTCTCTGTAAAATTCAAGCGCAAGCCCTGCATTTTCAAGCCCTTCGGTATCGTCAGGCTCTATGCCGTCATATAAATCCTCTTCAAGCTCCGCAAGAATCTCAAGCTCCTCATCGTCGGTGTATATGTAATGCTCGCTCGTCACGTCCGTCCAGTTCTCGCCGTCGGCACTGTAGAAGCTCTCGTTCTCGCCTGTGTAAGACTCAATGCCATAGTAGGTGGTAAAGCTTCCGAGACTGGTAATATAGCCTGTTTCGTCGTCAGTAACAGAGATAGCCGTTTCAATAGGAATCACATACGGCGAATTTTCGCTGTACAGCTTCACGACTACGGAGAAATACTCGTCAGGCTCAACTATAACGTCCTCGTCAAGCTCCAGCGTGAAATAGCCTGTAAGTGAGCAGTGACCCTTTGTTACTGTTGAAGGTGTGCCTGATGTCGGGTCTGATATGTCGTCAAGCTCTGTGTATACGGTTATCTCATAGTCCGTTTCGGGAACGTTGATATAGGTGGAAACGGCTTCAATCTGTACTTCTTCGCTGTATTCGCAGAACACATTAGCCATATACGAACCGTTGTTTATTTCAGGGCTGTCATCGGCGGAAAGCGACTGCAATGCAACAAATGTATCGTGATGATAGTTGCGGTCGTGGTGCATAGTATCTTCAAGCTCGTACACGGCAAATTCGCAAAGCGAGGTATCCTCGTAGGAAATCCACATATAGCCGTTGTCGCCGAAATCCTCGCCCCAGCTGTTTTTCACAAGCCACGCACCGTTGTTTTCGGGCTGTATTACAAAATTCTCCGACGGAAAATCATCATCCCAGCCCACAACCGCAACGGAATGATTGGCGAATTTAGGTCTTTTATTGCTGTTTGTCGTGAAGTATTCAGCGTTATAATAGCTGTCCGTCTGATTTGAATAGAACGATACATCAACGGCACTACCGCTGTAGACGAACTGCTTTATCAGATTATTTACCTCGTCGAAATTAGTCCGCTCCTTGTCATAATCGAACATATATGCGTTTTTGAGATGATAGTCCGCCTGATACTTCATCATCTCAACATCGCTTTCATCCTCAAAGAAATCAATATCTCCGTATCTCAGGCGCTTTTCAAGCACAGGACCAATGCCCTGCGCCCACAGATTTGTTACCGTGTATATAGTACCGCCACGACTGAAATTATCGGCAATATTGTCCGAAACAGGCTCTATCTGGTCACCGCCCGAATATGTATAGTAAGCCGTATGGAACTCCGACAAGTCAATCCCGGGCTTGCTGTCTATAATGCTTGTCTCCGCACTTGCAATCGCAGAATGCGCCCAGCAAGTACCGTAGCCTGTCTGGTCACGCACAGGAGTAACTTTTCCCGATTCTCTAAGGTCGAAGCTTGCAGGGAGACTGTCCGCACTGTCGTTGATATTAACCTGATTCTTTACCGCACCGAAATACGGCGTTATATCCGTTCCGCCCGATTCATTTCGGCTGAAATGAGGTGCTGACAGCGAAAAGTTACTGCTGAAAGACGCTTTTTTTCCATTCGCTATGGGAAATAATCCCGCAAGCACGGCAAGAAATACTGCTGTTGACTGCTTTATCATAAAACCTCCTAAAAAACTGTGTAATATATTATGCCGAACCACTCACGCACCCAGTATGTCGGGACGAGATACCACGAAGTCGGGGCAGGGATATTATAAGCCCGAAGTCCCTGTTCCTTTGCGAAAATATCCGCCCTGAGCTGGTGATAGCCGTCCGTGATTATCGTAATATCGGGGCAGAGATTTTCCTGCTCGATGATTTTTTTCGAGAACTCAATATTCTCCGCCGTATTAACGGACTTGTCCTCGATATAGATTCTGTCGGGAGAGATTCCCTTTGAAACAAGATAATCGTACATACATTCCGCTTCGCTGACAGGCTCGTCCGCACCCTTTCCGCCCGAAACAATAACGTTTATGCCCTTGTTAGCCGAGAGATAGTCACACGCTGTATCAAGCCTTCTGCGGAGCATAAGCGACGGACCGCTTTCCTTGACCTGACAGCCGAGTACCACGACAGTTGAATCGCCCGACGGTCTGTCATTGATTTCCCTCAGCATAAAAACGCTGATTACAACAGCAATAATCAGGCAGACTATTGAAAATCCGCCTGATACTGCGATAACTGCCTTGCCGAACGGACGTTCCCACAGAGAAGCAACTATTCCGCCGAACCGCTCACGGAACAGGCACACCGCCGTAAGAAGCCCCGAAATAACCGCTCCTGTGATATTCCCGAGATTGACTATTCCCACTGTCATCGGCAGAAGAAACAGCGCAAAAAGAATCATAAACACGACCGCAAGTATATATATCATTTTCTTCAGTTTTTTCACTTCTTTCTTGTTGATTTCAATATCCTGTCAAGGTTCTCCTTTGTCGTGGATTCGCTTCCGAGATGAGTGGGAACGGAATTGTAAAGACCGTGGAAATCCGAACCGCCTGTTTTTATAAGCCCGTATCTGTCCGCAATTGCATTGAGTTCACGGCGATAGTCCTCGTCGGCAGAGTAATGCCCTATCTCAACTCCGTCAATCTTTCCCGATTTTGCAAGCTTTTCCAGAAGCTCAATATTATCGTACTGCGCAGGATGAGCCATAACAGCCACTCCGCCTGCACTGTGAATAAGGTCAACGACAAAATTAACGTCGGGATATTCTCGCTCGACATAACAGCATCCGTCCTCACGGCTGAAAAGCTCGTGGTCAAGCTCGCCGTAAAATTCAAGCGCATAGCCGTAGTCAATCAGCGCACGCATTATGTGCTGTTTGAAGATACTTTTCGAGGATGTGGTGTATTTCAGCACGCTCTCAAGCGTTATCGGAAACCGCTCCATAACCTTTTCAATCATTTCTTTACAGCAGGCTTTTCTTATCTCGCAGGACTTCATACACAGCATTTCCAGCCTGTCGGGCTTCTGCGGAGCATAGCAGAGGACGTGAACCTTCCTGCCCTGTTCCTTGTCCCAGGCAGAAAGCTCTATTCCGTGCAGAATCTTTACGCCCTCACGCTTGCCGATGATGTCCGAGCGTGAAAACGAAGCCGTCGTGTCGTGGTCTGTAATGGAGAGCCATTCGATTCCCGTGCGCTTAGCCTGAGAAATAATATCCTCAATGCCGAGCGAACCGTCTGAGAGTTTTGTGTGGCAATGTAAATCGCAAATCATATTTTTGTACCTCTCTGTCTTAAAATTATATCACTGAAATTATATTCAGGAAACAGCCTGTCAATTCTCATATTAATTATAGCATATTTTAAAACAGATTACAATAGTTTTTGTACATTTTCACAAATTTCTCAGTTCTGCAATGCGGAATAGAGTTCGCCTTTTCTGAATCCCGATTCCTTTGCGACAGCTTTGCACGCTTCTGTGGGCTTTTCGCCCGATTCAATCAGCCTGCGCACCTGCTCCATAGCCTGCTCAAGCGTTGGCTTGGAATCAACATCCTCCGTCCTGCCTTCAAGCACGAGTACAAATTCACCTCTCGGCTCGTTGATATTATAATACTCCACAGCCTCGCCCAGTGTCATCCGCAGTACCTGTTCGTGGATTTTGGTAAGCTCACGGCATATTGCAATTTTCCTGTCCGTGCCGAAAAATTCAGCCATATCGCCGAGCGTGTTTTTCAGCTTGTGCGGAGCTTCATAGAAAATCATAACCGCCGTTTCATTCCGCAGAAGTTCAAGCCTATCGGAACGCTCCTTTTTCTGAACAGGCAGAAATCCTTCAAAAGTAAAGCGGTTGATGTGCATTCCCGAAATCGATACCGCCGAAGCAAATGCCGTTGCGGACGGAACGACCCTCACGTCAATGTTATTTTCGTAGCACAGCCTGACAAGAACCTCGCCCGGGTCGGAAATACAGGGCATTCCTGCGTCGGTAACTACTCCGCCGTTCTCGCCCGAAAGTAACCTGTCTATAATCCTCTGCGCTTCGGCTCTGGAGCTGTGTTCGTGAAAGCTGACCAGCTCTTTTTTTATATCGTACCTGTTGAGAAGCTTGAGTGTTACCCTCGTATCTTCTGCGCAGAGGAAATCAACCTCTTCAAGCATTCTGAGCTGTCGGAGCGTTATGTCCTCCATATTTCCTATCGGTGTGCCTATGATATAAAGCGTACCCATTGTTACTGCTCCTTTCCTGTGCTGTAAATCTTCTGAAGTTCATCGGAAAAGCCGTCTCCGCTCCGTATGTAAAGCTGTGGCTCGACCTGCATAAACGGCTTTGAACCCTTTTTGCCCTCGATAAGAAACAGCCACGGCGCTTCCTGCGGATTCTTTGAGACGAATCTCAGGCGCTTCGGCTCGATATTGTGGGACTTCATCGCAGAAATAACATCGCTGAGACGTTCGGGGCGGTTGCATATGCAGAGACGACCGCCGAATTTCAGCAGTCTTTCCGCACAGGCGCATACATCGTCAATATTGCACAGAATCTCGTGCCGTGCTATTCTCTGGGCGGTGAGTTCGCTTTCAAGTCCTGCTTTATAGGCTTTATACGGCGGATTGCAGGTTACAAGGTCAAGCTGTCCCGTCGGGATTTCCTCGCCGAGATTCTTCAAATCAGCGCAGACGGGGACGATTCCCGAAACGGCGCTCTTCTCAATACCAAGCCTTAGCTGTTCTATTGCGCCCTCCTGAATATCAACAGCAAAGATAATCTTCGGAGGACGGCTTTTCTGCATAATCAGCGGAATAATCCCACAGCCTGTTCCTAAGTCGCAGGCGGTATCTTTCGCCCTGTAGCGTGAAAAATCGGCAAGAAGAAAAGCGTCCGTGCCAAATCTGTGGTCGGTACTTGCGCAGACATATATTTTATCTGTAAGTTTTTCGAATTTATGTTCCATTTTATCTCTCCATATGATTTCTGATATGGTGTATGAAGGTGTATTATATTCACTGTTTTCTTACTTCTCTTATAAAAAAATAAAAAATAAAAAGAAGTATATATATAGTATATTATAATACATTAACATACACCATCATACATTAAACAATCGTTCCTCCGCCGATGACAATATCGCCGTCGTAGAAAACTACTGCCTGACCGCTCGTCACTGCCCTCTGCGGTTCATCAAACTCAACCATATACACACCATTCTCGCATTTCAGCGTTGCGGACTGTTCCTGCTGGCTGTATCTCGTCTTTGCCGTGATTCTCATCGGCTCTGCAATGCTCTCCACGGCAATCAGGTTTACGTCCTCCGCAACAAGCGACTTTGTATACAAATCCTGCTCGTCTCCGATTACAACGGCATTGGCTTCAATATCCTTGCGCACGACGTATGCAGGCTTGCCGAGAGAAATTCCAAGACCCTTGCGCTGTCCTATGGTGTAGTTTATAATGCCCTTGTGAGTACCGAGAATCCTGCCGTCGGTGCTGACAAAATTACCCTGCGGAGACTCTGTGCCTGTGAATTTCCTGATAAAATCGGCATATTTACCGTCAGGGACAAAGCATATATCCTGACTATCGGGCTTGTCGGAGTTTACAAGTCCTGCCCTTTCCGCAATCTCACGCACCTGCGGTTTACTGAGACTTCCGAGCGGAAAAAGAGTATGGGCAAGCTGTTCCTGCGTGAGCGAATAAAGCACATAGGTCTGGTCTTTTCTGCGGTCTGTCGGACGTTTCAGCAGATAACGCTTACGCTCCTCGTCGTACTCCACAACAGCATAGTGACCCGTTGCAATATAGTCATAGCCAAGCTCAAAGGCTCTCCTCAGCATTTTATCAAACTTGACGTGCCTGTTGCACTCTATGCAGGGATTGGGAGTGCGACCTGCGATATAGCTCTCGGCGAACTGCTTCATAACCTTTTCACGGAAACAGTCCTTGAAATTGAATGTGAGATGCTCAAAGCCGAGACGATATGCCACGCTTCTTGCGTCAAGAACGTCGCTCAGCGCACAGCAGGTCTTGCCCTCTTTTTCAGCCTGAACTATATCATCATCGCCGAACATCTTCAGCGTTACTCCTGTAACGTCATAGCCCTGTTCTCTCAGAAGCAAGGCGCTCACGGAGCTGTCAACTCCTCCGCTCATTCCTACCATAACTTTTTTCATTTAATCAAATCCTTTATCTCATAAACTGAATTAAAATAATAATCCGCAAGTCTTTTTATAGCTCCGCTGTCGGGTTCTGCCGATTCATCATACACCGCTGCGACAGGAAATCCCGCATTCTTCGCCGTCTCAATGCTGTGGAGCGAATCCTCCGCAACAAGAGTCTCGCTCGGAAGAGTACCAAAACGCTCGCAAGCGCCCATAAATATATCAGGGAATTTTTTTCCTCTGGGATATTCCTCGTCGGTAAGAATAAAATCGAAACGGCTGATTATTCCGCACCGCCTTAAAACTGCCTCTGCAAGCGATTTATATGTAGCAGTCGCAACACAGTATCTTATATTACGGCTGTCAAGAAAGTCTAGCAAATCGCTCACATTTGGCTTAAGAGGTATGTTCTCCTCGTATTCAGTCCGCACAAGCTCTTCAATCCGCTTTATGACGTACTCTTTGGTAAGATTCAGGTTAAATTCGCTTATAAACAGCTCCGCAGAATCGTCTATAGTCATCTTCTTCATACGCTCCGAGATTTCACGGGGTGGATTTTTCACGCCGTTTTCAATCAGAAAGCGCCTGTCAATCTGATACCATATCTTCATTGAATCAATCAGCGTGCCGTCAAGGTCAAAAATAATGCTCTTTATCATTCCGTTGTCACCTCGCCCGTCGTCTCCTCATCCTCTTCGGGACGGTTCTCTTCAAGCCATTTCTCCTGCTCCTCTGCTGTTGTCCAGACTTTTCCTGCCGATTCGTCATTGCCGACAAGAATAACCGCCTGCTGTCCCATAACGTTATATATGCGCCCGAAGCGCTCCATATCGTACTCAACATTGCCTCTGAGAGGGTCAGCGATATTTACAATGCCACGCTCCTTGTCATAGCCGTAGATTGTCACGCAGTGCTGGTACGGATTGAACCACAGCTCCTCTCCGCACCCTAAAACAAACTCGAACTCCGCAATCGTCTCACGCTGGTCTATGGTCGTCCAGATAATTACAGGTCTGCCCTGCTCTATCTGATAGAAAACTTCATCAAGAGTTATTCCGCTGAGGTCTATGGCATACCAGTCCGAGCCGATATATTCAAAGTAATCGTCGGCTGTATTGGCTATTGCAGGCGCACTGCACCCATAGCCGTTCGTTGAATGAGGGTCGCCGAGATACGCTTCATCCATAGTGTAGTAGCCGTTGTGGTCTATGGGCATAAACACGTCGCACAGCTCAACCTTGTCAATATCAAAGCCATAGAAGTTGATTGTCTGGGCAAGCGCTGTAACTTCACATCCTGTCGGAAGCTCGGGTTCTTGATACACAGTCTCGAAGCCCTTGATTTCAGCAGACGTGCTTAGCGGATAATCCTCGGGCATTGCTGTATCAATCTTCACACGCTGAGGCGCTCCGACTGTTGTCGGCTCTGTAGTAGTCTCAACCGCAACAGTCGTCGCTGTTGATGTAACCGTCACTGCTGTCTGCGATGTTACTGCTATGTCATTCTCTCCTGCCGGGTAAACTGTCCTTCCGCACGATGTCAACATCATCAGCACCATTGCACCTGATGACAATCTGAATATCTTCATAATTTTACTCCTGACTTTTTAATTTTCGCCCTGTAATCCTGCCCTGCGGTATATATACTGTTCCGTGCGAGATTATATATATCGGTCGCCCTCGCTTCAAGCTCCGCAAAACAATGCGCGTCAAGGTCAAGCCTGCCGAGCTTTGCAAGGGAAGTTCCAACAGGGATTTTTTTGGTTTTCTTGGCAAGCGCAAGTACCTCCCTGCCGTTTTCGTTGAATGCCAGTACCCTTGCATACGGCGGTAAGCACTGAATATGGGTTTCCGTGATTCCTATGAGAAGCGACAGTATCACACGCTTGACTTTCGCCATAGTGCAGTTTTTCGACTTGATTGATTCAAAAAGTCCGTCAAGTGACTGCGCATTATTGCCGTAAATCCTGCCGATAAGCGCACTGCTGTCGGGTATGTCACATATTTCCTCTTCCGTTGCCGTGCGGATTTTATACAGGATAATTCTTTCGAGACGGCTGAGAAGCGCAGTATCGCCGTGAAGAGCTTCCGCCCATATTTCGGGTACAAACTTCCCTGCCGATTCGATATGCGCCCTTATATACGACGCACTTGCAAATCCCCGGGAAATCTCCGTGCTGTCGTGACCTGCTCCCGAACGCTTTACGGTAAACGGCTTTATGGCTGATTTCAGGTAATTCAATGCCCTGAGATACTCAACGGCAAGAATATTATTCGGCTCTGCGATTATTTCCGCCGAAGCACTGTCCGTCTGCCTGAGAATCTCGCTGACTGCACGAGGACAGGTATAACCGCTCCTGATAAGCTCCGCCACTGAATCAGTATGGGAAATATCGTCGGCAATATTCATAGCATTCTCAAGCACGGCAACGTCTCCGCACTCGCTCCCGAACGATATTTCGTCAACACATCCCAGACCGTCAAGCAGATATACAGCTCCTCTTGCAAAGATTTCCGCAGGAGCAAGACAGTAAGCCACAGGAAGCTCAATAACCAAATCCGCACCGCATTCAACCGCAAGCTCCGCACGTGTGAACTTGTCCAGCACCGCAACGTCGCCACGCTGTACGAAATTTCCGCTCATAACGCACACTATATGGCTCGCACCGTTCCGCCTTGTCTGCCTGATATGATATGCGTGACCGTTATGGAACGGATTGTACTCGCACACTATTCCGCTGATTTTCATTTTACTACCTCTTTTCCGTGATTGCAATAGTTTCCGCAAAATTTTGCATATCCATTACAAAAATTTCGGTTTTTGTTTGTTAATATCAGAAAAATTTATAAAAAGGACTTGCAATTTTCTGAAAACAGTGTATAATATATATAGTAATTATTTTTGAAAGGAAGTTTTTAAACCAATGATTATTTTAGTTGTTAATGCAGGAAGCTCATCGCTTAAATATCAGCTCATCGATATGGCTGACGAAAGCGTTATCGCAAAGGGCAACTGCGACAGAATCGGTATTGACGGTCACATCGCTCATAAAACTGCCGACGGCAGAGAACTCAATGAGGATTGCAGTTTTCCCACTCACACGGAAGCTTTTATGAAGCTCGTTGAAACTCTCACAACAGGCGACGCCAAAGTTATTGACAGTATGGATGAGATTTCCGCTGTCGGTCACAGAGTTGTGCAGGGTGCTGACGTTTTCGACAAGTCCGTGCTTGTTACAGATGAAATCATCGACAAGATTGACGAACTCCGTGAACTCGCTCCCGTACATAACCACGCTCACGCACTCGCTCTCCGTGCCTGCAAGAATGTAATCCCCGAGAACGTTCCGCAGGTTGTTGTATTCGATACCGCATTCCACCAGACAATGCCTCCGAAAGCCTATATGTTCGGTCTGCCTTATGATGACTATGAGACTCTCCACGTAAGAAAATACGGCTTCCACGGCACTTCGCACAGATTTGTTTCCGCCGCTCTCGCTGAGGCTATGGGCAAGGACATCAAGGATTTGAAAATCGTTTCCTGTCACCTCGGCAACGGCTCTTCAATCACTGCTGTTGACGGCGGTAAGTCCGTTGATACTTCAATGGGATTCACTCCTCTTGACGGTGTTGTTATGGGTACACGTACAGGTTCTGTTGACCCTTCTGCTGTTACTTTCGTTGCAGACAAGCACGGCTTCACTCCTGCTGAGATGAGCGACTATATGAACAAAAAGTCAGGATTCCTCGGTGTTTCGGGTGTAGGTTCAGATAACCGTGACATCACAAACGCTGCACAGCACGGCAACGAGAGAGCTAAGCTCGTTTCCGATATGCTCGTGTACGAAATCAAGAAGTACATCGGCTCTTATGCTGCTGCTATGAACGGTCTCGACGCTGTTCTCTTCACAGGCGGTATCGGCGAAAACGCATTCGACGTACGTGCAGAGGTCTGCAAGGATATGGAATTTTTCGGAATCAAGCTCGACGAATCAGTAAACGACGGTCTCAGAGGCAAGCTCGCAAAGATTTCCGCTCCCGATTCAAAGGTTGAGGTATGGGTAGTTCCCACAAACGAAGAGCTTCTCATCGCAAGAGATACTCTCGCACTTATTTCAAAGTAAGTCAATATAATTAAAGACGGCTGGAGCTTTTCAGCCGTTCTTTTTTATTTTCTGCGTAATCAGCGTGAGATAGCGGAATACAGGTTCGGCTATTATCGAAAAGTTTACGCACAGAAGTATGCACTGCACGGACATTCCCGAGATGTTGAAGAATCCGCCGAGAAAAATCATACTGAACGTCAGGAGAAGTCCGCATATAATCCATATAGCCCACTTCACAGCGTTCATAGGCTGGCTTATCCTGAAAAGTATCATCATACCCACAACGCTCATAAGGATTGTTGAAGCTGTGGAGATGTCATCCTGCGCCGAGCTGAATATATTGCCGAAAATAACCATAGCCACCACTACTATCGCATCCGTTATGCCTGCGGGAAGCGCCTTGAGGAGGATATTCGTCATAAAATTGCCCTTAATCAGGTCTCGGTTCGGAATCTGCGACAGGCACAGTCCCGGCAAGCCTATGGTGAACGCACTTATCAGCGATATATGCGCAGGTTTGAGCGGATATGTTATGCCGAAGAATATGGAGATGACGGACATAAGCAGTGAGAATATATTCTTGACAAGAAACAGGCTTCCCGAGCGTTCGAGATTGTTTACTACCTTCCTGCCTTCCATTACGACATCGGGCATTTTCGAGAAGTCCGATTCCAAAAGCACGAGCTGTGAAGCCTGTGCCGCCGCCTCGCTTCCCGAAGCCATTGCAACAGAGCAGTCCGCCGATTTAAGCGCAAGCACATCGTTTACGCCGTCGCCTGTCATCGCAACAGTCCTGCCAGCTTTTTTCAAGGCACGTACAAATTTCCGCTTCTGTTCGGGAGTTACCCTGCCGAAAACGGTATAATGCACCACAGCGTTTTCTATTGCCTCGTCGGTTTTCAGCGTTGAAGCGTCAATATAATTCCCTGCGTTGGCTATTCCTGCCTGATTCGCAATCTCGGAGACGGTTACAGGGTTATCGCCCGATATTACCTTGATTTCCACACCCTGCTCCGCAAAGAACCTGAAAGTCTCGGGAGCGTTTTTCCTTATGGGATTCGCTATCAGCACAAAACAGAGCGGTTCTGTCTCCGCCGTAAGCTCCTTGCCGTCGGGAATGCCGTTATACCGACCGAAAACAAGCACTCTCATCCCTTTACGGCTGTGTGCGGAAATAATACCGTCGTATTCCGATACCCTGTCCCTGAGAATAAACTCGGGCGCACCAAGCACAAATGCTCCCGATTCAAGCATTGTACTGCTGTATTTAAATTCCGACGAAAAGCCCGTGCAGGATTTTATTTTCTGCCCTGTCGGTGTGTGGAAGTAGTTCTTAACGGCTATCATCGTTGCATTGTCTGCGGACTGCGCCGAGGCAAAATCGCTTATGGCTGAAACAAGCTCGGATTCAGCAGAATCGCCGACGGGAATAACTCCCATAACGCTCATTTTGCCCTCCGTGATAGTACCTGTCTTATCAACGCAAAGAACGTCAACTCTTGCGAGCGTTTCTATGCACTTCATATCGTGGACAAGGACTTTGTTTCCCGCAAGTCTGAGCGTGCTGACGGCTAGGGTGGTGCTTGCAAGCAGAAACAGTCCTTCGGGTATCATTCCGATTACCGCCGCAACCATTGCCTGTATACTACTGCTTACGTCATTAAGCTCAAGGAAATGCTGTTGACAGAAAAGAAGTATGCCTATCGGTATAATTGCGATTCCTGCGATTTTGACAATCCTGTTAAGAGAGCGTATCATCTCCGACTGCTCGCCCTTCTTCGATTTCTTAGCCTGCGCCGTGAGCCGTGATATATATGAATCCGCACCCACTTTTTCAAGTCTCGCACGGCACGAACCCGAGACTATGAAGCTTCCCGACATAAGATTGTCGCCCTCGCTCTTGTAAATCTCATCCGATTCGCCTGTCAGGAGCGATTCATTCACAGCAACGCTTCCGTCAATAATCACAGCGTCCGCACTTATCTGATTTCCTGCACGGAATATAGCGATGTCGTCAAGCACAACGTCCTTTGAGGGAAGAGAAATCTCTTTGCCGTCACGGATTACCGCCGTTTCGGGTGCGTTCATCATCGAGAGCTTGTCCAGAACTTTTTTGGAGCGAAGCTCCTGTATAATGCCGATGAGCGTATTGGCGATGATTATCGGCAGAAAAGTCAGGTCACGGTAAGTCCCTGCGTAGATAATCAGGCAGGCAAGGATGACGAAAATCATATTAAAGTAGGTGAATGTGTTGTCGGCAATGATTTCCCATACGGATTTGGACGGCGGTTCGGGCGGAATATTGCTGAGACCTGCATTCCTGCGCTCCTTTGCCTGTGCGGAAGTGAGTCCCTTTTCTGCGGAGGGCTGTAATCTCTCGGGCTGTTTTGTACTGCTCATAGGCTTTATGTCTCCTTAAAAAAATTGTCGATATTTATATTATAGCACATTCCCATAAAAAATACAACAGTAATTGACAAAGACTGAAAATATATGTTATAATATAGAAAGACTTTTCCGGAAAGGACTGACTATATGAGAATTATACTTGCCTCTGCCTCGCCACGCAGACGTGAACTCATAAGCGTGATTACGGACGGATTTACTGCCGTTTCCGCTGACGTTGACGAGACGATTCCCGATGATACCGAACCGCTGAGGGCTTCGGAATACCTCGCCGAAATCAAGGCGAAAGCCGTGAGCAGGGATTTTCCGCAGGATATTGTTATCGGCTGTGATACAACAGTAATATGCGGTAACAGGATTCTGGGCAAGCCTGCGGACAAGGACGAATGCCGTGAATTTATGCGTATGCTCTCGGGTCGTACTCATCAGGTTGCGACAGGCTGTTGTATTATCTGCAACGGCATAGCAAAATCGTTTACGGAGATAACGGATGTGACATTCCGCCGTTTATCCGACGAGGAAATCGAAGAGTATATCTCAACTGCCGAGCCTTACGACAAAGCAGGCGGTTACGGTATTCAGGGCAGAGCTTCTCTACTTGTTGAAAAAATCAACGGCGATTACTTCAACGTTGTCGGGCTTCCTGTTTCGAGACTTAATCAGGAGCTTAAAAAATTTTATAAGGAGTTTTTATTATGAACAGAACAGCTTTTAAAAATGCGGATATTCTTATCCCGAACGAATCAATTGATATGAGCAGGTGGTCTGTCATCGCCTGTGACCAGTACACAAGCGAGCCTGAATACTGGGAGGCTGTAAAGAATACTGTCGGCGATTCTCCGTCCGCCCTCAGTCTTATTCTTCCCGAAATCTACCTCGAAAATGACGACGTTGCCGAAAAAATTGACGGCATTCACTCCGCTATGGAAAAATATATCAGCAACGGCATTTTCACGGAGTACAAGAATGCTATGATTTACGTTGAGAGAATCCAGAGCAACGGCATTGTCCGCAAGGGTCTTATCGGCGCAATCGACCTCGAGGAATACGACTTCTCAAAGGGAAGCTCTTCTCAGGTTCGTGCAACCGAAGCCACTGTAATCGAGCGCATTCCGCCTAGAATCAAGGTACGTCAGGGCGCAGAGCTTGAACTTCCGCATATTATGATTCTTATTGACGACCCCGACAATACTGTCATCGAGAGCGTTGACAAATCGGCAATGACGAAGCTCTACAATACAAGCCTTATGCAGAACGGCGGAAGCATTACGGGCTATCTCGTACCCGAACAGGAGCAGGAACGCATTGACGGCGCACTTTCTGCCCTCGCTGACCCCGATACGTTCAACAGCAAGTACGGCTTGACAAATTCGCCTGTGCTTCTCTATGCTATGGGCGACGGCAATCACTCGCTTGCTACTGCAAAGGAATTTTACGAACAGCTCAAAAAGGCTAATCCCGATAAGGATTTCAGCAATCATCCTGCACGCTATGCTCTTGCGGAAATCGTCAACCTCCACAGCGAAGCCCTTAAATTTGAAGCTATCTATCGCCTTGTATACGATGTTGACTGCGACGGGCTTATTGCTGAACTCTCGGAAAAGCTCGGTCTTTCGGGAAATCCTGCGGAACAGTGGGTTGAAATCGTCTGCAACGGCAAGGAGAGGAAGCTTTATATCCACAACACAAGCTCAAATCTCTCGGTAGGCTCGCTCCAGAACTTCCTTGACGGCTATATCAAGGCAAACGGCGGTAAAATCGACTATATTCACGGCATTGAAAACGTCAAGGCACTTGCCGAGAAGCACAGCGGAATCGCATTTATCCTGCCTGATATGGACAAGGCACAGCTCTTCCCGACTGTTATCAAGGACGGCGCACTTCCACGCAAGACTTTCTCTATGGGTCACGCAGACGACAAGCGATTCTATATCGAGGCGAGAAAAATCTCTGAATAACTGCTAATCAGGGTAGGCAAGGGCAGGCAAAATCTATAGACCCTTGCCGACCCTTATCGACCCTGTGTACAATACCAACGAAGGAGAGGAAACAAAATGAAATTTCACTACGCAGGTACATACAACGGCGACGAAAATTCTCTTCCGCAACGTGAACATCCTACAGGCTATGTGCAGTTCAGAGAACCCAAAAATATGAAAACATTTGCCATAATTATGAATATTATGGCATTTGTAATGGTATTCTCGCTCTTGTTTTTAGCTTCTGCTGTAGCAGGAAAAACATTTCCTGAATTTATTAATATATACGGGATAGTTGCTTCTCTGGTTTCACTCGTTCCGCACGAATTTCTGCACGCCCTCTGCTTCAAAGGTGACGTTTATATGTATCAGAATCTTAAACAGAGTATGATGTTCGTTGTCGGAACGGAAGATATGAGCAAGGGACAATTTATATTTATGTCTCTCCTGCCGAACATAGTTTTCGGCTTCATTCCGTTTATTATATTCCTGATTTTCCCGAATCTCGTCGTTCTCGGTACTCTCGGAGCAATGGCTATAGGAATGGGCGCAGGAGACTATTTAAACGTATTCAACTGCCTTACGCAAGTACCGAACGGCGCAAAGGTCTACAGTTCGGGAATGCACAGCTACTGGTATAAATAAAGCACTGCCCGTTATGAGCAGTGCATTAAGGAGTGATTTTTTATGAAAACAGGTCTCGTACTTGAGGGCGGTGCAATGCGTGGGCTTTTCTCCGCAGGAGTTATGGATGTCCTTATGGAAAATAATATAACTTTCAGCGGTGCTGTTGGAGTCTCCGCAGGCGCTTGCTTCGGGTGCAATTACAAATCAGGGCAGAACGGCAGGGTTATCCGCTATAATCTGCGCTTCAGCCGTGACAAACGCTATTGCAGTACACGTTCGCTTATAACTACGGGTGATATGTTCGGGGCGGAGTTCTGCTATCATACGATTCCCGACGAGCTTGATATTTTTGATTCACAGGCTTTTGAGAAATCGCCTATGGAGTTCTTCTCCGTCGCAACCGATATTGAAACAGGTCGGGCAGTCTACCACAGAATGAATAAAGCAACACGGCAGGAGCTTGAATGGCTCAGGGCAAGCGCTTCAATGCCACTGTTCGCAAGAATCGTTGAGCTTGACGGCAGAAAAATGCTGGACGGCGGTATTGCCGATTCCATTCCGCTCAGATTTATGGAATCTATGGGCTATGAAAAAAATCTCGTGATACTCACCCAGCCAAGAAGCTACTCCAAAAAGCCAAGCAGTATACTTCCGCTTATCAAGGCTCGCTACAGAAAATATCCCGAATTTGTCAGTGCTTTTGAAAAGCGCCCTGCAATGTATAACAATGAGCTGAAATACATCCGCCGTGCTGAATCCGAAGGCAGAGCGCTTGTAATAGCTCCGCCCGAGAAGCTTCCCATTGGTCACATCGAGCATAATCAGGACAAGCTTCTTGAGGTCTACAGAATCGGCAGGAATACCGCCCGACAGCAGATTGACAGAATAGCACGCTTTTTAGACGGCAACACCCTTTGAAAACCTGATTCTGCCCTCGCTTGCTTCAATCTTCACCGTCTCACCGCTGTGAATGCAGGAGTTTATAATCATCTGCGCAAGCTCGTTCTCGATTAAATCAGTCACACGGCGCTTTATAGGTCTTGCGCCGTAGCGGTCGGTCTCCTTTGCCTGTGCGACAGCCTCGATAACGTCGTTGCCGTAGCTTAGTTCGATTCCGAGCGCCTTTGCCCTGAATTTCAGGTTATCGAGCGCCTTTGCGCTTATCTTCATAAGGTCGTCAGTCCCG
This sequence comes from Ruminococcus flavefaciens, assembly GCA_023663905.1. GTDB lineage: Bacteria > Bacillota > Clostridia > Oscillospirales > Ruminococcaceae > Ruminococcus > Ruminococcus flavefaciens_AD. The sequence goes on along the minus strand of JAMPGO010000008.1, from coordinate 25,603 downwards.
AGCGCACGGAAAACTATAATCTCGTCAATACGTCCCGTAAACTCGGGTGTGAAGTGCGATTTGACTGAATCAAGCACGAGATTTTCATTGACCTGCTCACTCTGCCCGAACCCGAGAGACGATTTCCCTCCTGCCCCGATATTTGAAGTCATAATTATAATGCAGTTGCGGAAGCTGATTTTCCGCATACTCGAATCCGTCAGTATACCGTAGTCCAGTATCTGGAGCATAATATTCAGCACCTCTGAATCCGCTTTCTCGATTTCATCAAAAAGTACCAGCGAATAGGGATTCCGCCTGATTTTCTCGCACAGACTGCCGTTCTTGTCGTCGTATCCCGCATATCCCGGAGGTGCGCCTATGAGCTTGGAAACGGAATGCTTCTCCATAAACTCCGACATATCAATGCGTATAAGGCTTTTTTCCGAGCCGAACAGACATTCCGCAAGAGCTTTGGCAAGTTCGGTCTTGCCGACTCCCGAAGGTCCTGCAAACAGAAACGAAGCCGACGGTCTGTCGCCTGCTTTAAGTCCCGATTTGGCACGGCACACCGCATTCGTCACCTTTTTTACGGCATATTTATGCCCGATTACACGTTCCGAGAGATTCTTTTCAAGAAAATTAAGCTGAACCGAATCGCCCGAAGTGATTTTGTTAAGCGGAATCCCTGTTTTCAGCGATATTACGGACATTATATCTTCCTCCGAGACAACTGCCTTACTGCTGTCGATTATCTCTCCGAGACTGTTCATCGTGAACTTCCTGTCTCTTAATTTAACAAAATCAGAATCCGTTTTTCTCAGTCCTGAATTATGCCTGATTTTCGCACACGCACACGCTTCGTCAAGCACGTCTATCGCCTTGTCGGGAAGAAATCTGTCCGAGATATACCGCACCGCCATATTCACGGACAGCTCAATTATATCGTCGGGAATCTCAACTCCGTGGTAACTTTCATAGCCCGATTTAAGCCCACGTATAATCTCGGCACAGCTCTCGGAATCAGGCTCGTTAATCTGCACAGGCTGAAAACGACGTTCAAGCGCAGAGTCTTTTTCAATGGTCTTGCGGTATTCCTCAAAGGTCGTCGCACCGATAATCTGTAGCTCACCTCTTGCAAGCTGTGGCTTCATTATATTGGCTGCATCTATTGCACCCTCCGCCGCACCTGCTCCGACGATTGTGTGAATCTCGTCAATAAACAGGATTATATTCCCTGCGTTTATTGCCTCGTCAATACAAGCCTTTACACGCTCTTCAAAATCACCACGATATTTCGCACCCGACAGCAGGGATGTGAAATCGAGCGAGAAGATAAACTTGTTTTTCAGCGAATCGGGTACGAGATTCCGCACAAAAAGCTCCGCCACACCCTCAACGATAGCGGTCTTGCCCACACCAGCCTCGCCGATAAGGCACGGGTTATTCTTATTTCTCCTCGCAAGCACCTGCAAAACACGCTCAACCTCTCTTATCCTGCCGATGAGAGGGTCGTTTTTTTTGATAAGCGAGATGTCAGTCAGATTTCTGCCGTATCTGAATAAATTCGGGAGGTGCGAAGCTCTGGGCTTGATTGCCTCATAAAGCTCCTCACGGACTTCGGCAGAGGAAATCGTCTCCAGTCCCGAACAGATACCCGTCATATTTCCGCCCGCTTTCTTGATGACAGTACACGCACTACAGGACGGCTCACGGATAATCGCCATAAGGATATGCTCGGGAGTGGCAAATTTCTTTTTGTCGCTCCGTGCAATGCTGAACGAACTTTCGAGAATCCTTTTTACAGCCGTAGTGAAGTAACGACTGCTCAGGATTGACGGAGTACCCATTCCGACAAGGTTGACGATTTCACAGCGCAAGTCATCATAGGCAACGCCGTTTTCGATGAGAATCTCTGAAGCGTCGGATGTGCCGTCGCCTGTTATCGAGAGAAGCAGGTGTTCGCTTCCGACGTAAGTGTGACCCATTTCAGAAGCCAGCTCTATCGCTCCTTCAATTATATCGGCAGATTTCTTTGTGAATTTGTCTGTGTTCATAATTATCTCCTCCTGTTTTGTTCTGCACTACTATATTATGCCACCTGTCACGTGCGATAACAGTCGAAAAAAATAATTCACGAAAAATTTGTAACACTTTTTTCCGTATGGCATAATATGTACTATGAAACGCAAGCGAAGCGGTTCAAATACATCTTCAAAGGAGATATTATTATGTGTAATTCATCTTTCGGCGGCAACAGCTGTATGTGGGTAATCCTTCTTATCATCATCTTCCTCGCCTGCGGAAACAACGGCTGTGGCTGTGGCAACAACAATAACAACGACTGCGGTTGTGGCTGTGGCTGCTGATAACTGACTGAATAAAAAAACTGCCGGAGATTTAATCCGGCAGTAATTTTTTTACGGAGAAACAATCTTGTTTCTTCTGTTGATTAACACAGGCTCAGCCTTGTCGGTAACGCATTCCTTGGTAACCTGAACCTTTATAATGCTTCCGTCCGAAGGAACTACATACATAGACTTCATAAGGATTCCCTCGAGAATCGAACGCAGACCTCTTGCACCTGTTTTCTGCGAGATAGCCTTTTTAGCAATCTCGATAAGTGCGTCGTCGTCGATTTCAAGCTCGATATCGTCATATTCAAACAGCTTCTTGTACTGCTTGATAAGCGCATTCTTAGGCTCTGTGAGGATTCTTACAAGTGCGTCCTCGTCAAGCTCTTCCAGAACGGATATGACAGGAAGTCTGCCTATGAACTCGGGAACCATACCGAATTTCACAAGGTCTTTCGGGACAACCTGCTTGAAGATATTGTGCTTCTCTTCCTTGATATTCTTGATTTCACCGCCGAAGCCGATAGGAGATTTGCCTATACGCTTCTGAATCTGATGTTCGAGACCGTCAAAAGCACCACCGCAGATAAACAGGATATTTCTTGTATCAATCTGGAGCGTTTCCTGATTGGGATGTTTTCTTCCGCCCTGAGGTGGAACGTTGGAGACAGTACCCTCGATAATCTTGAGAAGCGCCTGCTGTACGCCCTCACCGCTGACATCACGTGTAAGCGACGTATTTTCGGACTTTCTCGCAATCTTATCAATCTCGTCGATATAGATGATACCTCTTTCAGCCTCTTTTATATCATAGTCAGCAGCCTGAATAAGGCGGAGCAGTACGTTTTCAACGTCGTCGCCGACATAGCCTGCTTCCGTGATTGTAGTAGCGTCGGCAATCGCAAAAGGAACGTTGAGAATCTTTGCGAGAGTCTGTGCGAGGAACGTTTTTCCGACACCCGTAGGACCGAGAAGCAGCACATTGCTCTTCTGAAGCTCAACGTCGTCGGACTTCTGCTCTTCCTCGTTCTGGCTTATAATACGCTTGTAATGATTGTAAACGGCAACAGAGAGCGAGATTTTAGCCTCGTCCTGACCGATAACATAATCATCGAGGAAGCTTTTAATCTCCATAGGCTTCATAAGCTTCATTGAAGAAAGCGGAGTGCTTTTCTCTTTGGATGACGCTTTTTTCTGTGCCTTTGTATAGGCAGGACCGAAAATCATCTCATAGCAGTACATAACGCACTCGTCGCAGATGTTGGCAGTTCCTGCCGTGAACATACTGTTTGTTTTGTTTTCTCCTCTTCCGCAGAAACTGCACGATTTAAATTCAGCCATATTTCAGAAAACCTACCTTTTCTCGATAACCTTATCAATAAGACCGTATTCCATAGCCTCCTGAGCCGTCATATAATTGTCACGCTCGGTATCAATCTGAATCTGCTCAATAGGCTTGCCGGTATTCTTCGCAAGCATTTCATTCATCTTCTGACGTGTTCTCACAAGGTGGTCGGAGTGGATTTTAATATCGGTACACTGACCCGAGAGACCGCCTGAGATGAGAGGCTGGTGAATAAGGATTTCACTGTTGGGAAGTGACAAACGCTTGCCCTTTGCACCTGCCGCAAGCAGAAATGCACCCATAGATGCAGCCATACCTATGCAGATAGTTGAGACGTCGCACTTGATATACTGCATTGTATCATATATAGCCATACCGGCAGTGATTGAACCGCCCGGACTGTTGATATAAAGTGAAATATCCTTTTCACTATCCTGACTTTCAAGGAACAGAAGCTGTGCAACAACAACGCTTGCAGAAGCGTCGCTTACCTGGTCCGAAAGCATAATAATTCTGTCATTCAGCAAGCGTGAGAAAATATCGTACGACCTCTCTCCTCGGCTTGTCTGCTCAACAACATAAGGTATAAAGCTCATAATTCATCGCCCTTTCTTTGTTTCTGTGTAATTAAAGTGCTGTCCCGCCGAAGTATGCGGGACAACAACATATATATGCAATTATTCTGCTGACTGCTCTTCTGCGGATTCTGCATTGTCAACAACAGCGTTTTCCTTTACAAGCTCAACAGCCTTCTGAACCTTGAGGTCCATAATGAAATCGCCCATAGGAAGGTATCTCTTGACAACCTCGATGTCCATCTTGTTAGCTTCTGCAATCGGAGCAAGTCCCTCGTTGATTTCCTCGTCAGAAATCTCGATATTCTCAAGCTCAGCGATTCTCTCAAGTGCAAGGCGGAGCTTAACTTCGCTTACAGCTCTGTCTCTGTAAGTATCTCTGATTGCGTCGATGTCCATACCTGTGTACTGGCAGTAGAGCTGGAGGCTCATTTTCTGCTGTTTGAGCTGATTGTCAAAAGAAGTAACGATTTCGTCAATTCTCTGCTCGAACATACAGTTCGGGATAGGTGAATCAACCTTTTCGATAAGAGCTTCAAGAATAGCGTTCTCGTATGCGGAATCAGCCTGCTTTACAGCTGCGTCCTCGAGCTTGGCTCTGATGTCTGCCTTGTATTCGTCAACAGAATCGAATTCTGTGGAATCCTTGATAAGCTCGTCGTCGATTTCAGGAAGTTCCTCGTAGCTGATTGAGAGGAGCTTTGTCTTGAAAACAGCTGGCTTTCCTGCATAGTCCTCCATCTGGTAATTCTCGGGGAATGTAACGTTGATGTCAAACTCATCGCCGATGCTGTGACCTACAATCTGGTCCTCAAATCCGGGGATAAACTGACCGCTTCCGAGCTTGAGCGGGTGATTCTCGCCCTTACCGCCCTCGAATGCTTCATCGCCGAAGAAGCCCTCGAAATCGATAGTAACTTCGTCGTTGAGCTGTGCAGGTCTGTCCTCAACGGAAACAATACGTGCGTTCTTCTTTCTGATTATCTCAATCTGCTGATTGATGTCGTCGTCTGTGATTTCCTTTACAGCCTTGGGAGCTTTGATTCCCTTGTAATCAGCGATTTCGATAACAGGCTTTGTAACGCATACAGCCTTTATCTCAACACCTGTTGCCTTGTCGATTGAAGTAACTTCAACACTGGGTCTGTCAACAAGTTCAAGGTTCTCTGCTCTTACAGCAGCGTCAAGCTCGGGAGTGAGAAGAGAGTTGATAGCACCCTCATAGAAAACGCCTTCGCCGAATTCCTTTTCAGCAAGCTTTCTGGAAACCTTGCCCTTTCTGAAGCCCTTGAGCTGGATATTTTTTTTCTGTTTCTGATACTCTCTCTCAACAGCAGCCTCAAAAGTCTCTGCGTCAATAGAAATAACAAGTTCAGTTGTGTTTACATCTGTTTTTGTTGATGATTTTAAACTCATAATAATCCTCCGTGATATTTAATATGGTGGTATACATATTTACGATACTTGGAATATTATACCACATTATGAAAAATATTTCTACAATATTTTACGACTTCTACATTTCTTATAAATTTACAGCACTTTTTCGGGCTTAAATTGTATATAATCACCCGAAATCAGGTGGAAATTTATATCGTCGTATGTGTTCGTAACGCAAAGTGCGTGCGCCGAACGACCGTGAACGTGACCGTAGTAGCATTCCCTGATTTTATAGCGGTACAGGATTTCAAGTATGTCATAGTTGAAATTCGTGGCAAAAATGGGCGGATAGTGCATAAAGACGAGCGGTTCAAGTCCTGCGGAAACAGCCGATTTTACAGAAGTCTCCAGTCGCTGAACCTCACGTTTAAGCACTTTCTCATCCTGTGTTTCGCCGGGCATATTCACCCAGCCACGTGTTCCGCATATGCCGTATTTCCCATAGGCATAGTGGTTGTTGTGCAGGATTTTTATCGTATCAAAGCCCTCCGCAGAGAGGAAATCCTCTATTTTTTTGACAGTTCCCCACCAGTAGTCGTGATTGCCTTTAAGAATAATTTTCTGCCCGGGAAGCTCATTTATAAACCTGAAATCGGGAATCGCCTGCTCACGGGACATTCCCCAAGAAATGTCGCCCGCAAGCACTACCGTATCATCATCCCCGACTGTTTCAAGCCAGTTCTTCTCTATTTTCTCCTGATAATTCTCCCAGCCTGCAAAAATGCTCATCGTCTTTGAAGGGTCGCTGAAACACAGGTGCAGGTCGCCTATAACGTACAGGCTCATCAGATTCCGAGAGTTTTCAGAACATAATCCTTCTGCTCTGATTTTTCAATTACATCGTTGAAACGCTCGGGCTTGTTTCTGAGGTCGGCAAGAGCTGACGGCACAGGAATATCGGACAGCTCGGCAATTCTGTCAACTTTTGAATACTCGTCAAGGTCGGACTTGCCGTTTTCGAGAGCTTCAAGTACAGCGTTGCTGAACTTGTAAGGGCTTGCTGTTGAAGCGATTATTGTCTTGGTCTCGTCGCCTGTAGCGCTCTTGTAATCGTTGTAGACTTTCACTGCAACAGCTGTGTGCGTATCGCAGGTATAGGAGTATTTCTCGTAGATATTGTGGATTGTAGCCTTTGTCTGCTCGTCGTCGCAGTAGCCTGCCCAGAACTCCTCTGCGAGCTGTGCCTTGACATCATCGCTTACCTCGTATTTACCCTCAGAAGCAAGCTTGCCGAACCACTCGTTAATAACAGCGTCGTTCTTGCCTGTCATAATATAAAGAAGTCTTTCGAGGTTGCTAGAGATGAGAATATCCATAGACGGCGAAACGGTTGCAAAGAACTGTCTGTTTCTGTCGTAAATGCCTGTGTTGATGAAGTCTGTGAGGACGTTGTTGATATTTGAAGCGCAGATGAGCTTATTTACGGGAACACCCATCTTCTTTGCGTAGTATCCTGCAAGAATATTGCCGAAGTTGCCTGTGGGTACTACGATGTTGATTTTGTCGCCGAGTGCGATTTCCTCATCCTTTACAAGCTCAGCATAAGCCGAAACATAGTATACAATCTGCGGAACAAGTCTGCCCCAGTTGATTGAGTTTGCGCTTGAGAACATCATTCCCTCTGATTCGAGTGCGGATTTAACCTCGCTGTCAGTGAAGATAGCCTTGACGCCGTTCTGACAGTCATCGAAATTGCCCTTGATTGCGCATACTCCGACATTTCCGCCCTCCTGTGTTTTCATCTGGCGCTTCTGCATAGGACTTACACCGTCCTCGGGATAGAACACGAGAATCGAAGTACCCTCGACATCCTTGAAGCCTTCAAGTGCGGCTTTTCCTGTATCGCCCGATGTTGCAACAAGAATGACAATCTTCTTGTCAAGATTGATTTTCTTTGCCGATGTTGTGAGGAAATACGGCAGAATCTGGAGCGCCATATCCTTGAATGCACAGGTAGGACCGTGCCAAAGTTCGAGCATATATGTGCCGTCAAAAAGATGTGCGATTTCTGCAATATTCTCCGTCTCAAAGTTCTTTGTGGAATATGCGTTGTCCGTACAGTAATGTATTTCGGCTTCTGTAAAGTCAGTAAGATATTTTGAGAAAACAAATGCGGCTCTGTCAGCATATTTCATTTCGCCGACAGCCTTGATTTCATCGAGAGTAAGCGCAGGTATCTCCTCTGGGACAAAAAGTCCGCCCTCTGCTGAAATTCCCTGAGTAATAGCCTCAGCACTGCTGACCTTTACTCCGCTGTTTCGTGTACTGTTGTAAAACATAGAATCACCCTTTAAAAAATGAAATTGTAGCCCGTTGTATCATAGGCATTTTGTATGTAATCAATGCTCAGCACCCTGCCGTTATCGATGATTACTTCCGCAATATCGAATCTCGGCTGTAGTTCAGTCGGGTACTTTGTGCAATAATCACTCGCTGTTTTTATAATAAGACCCTGTTTGCGCCTGTTGACTGCTTCAAATCCGCCGACCATACTGCCGGGCTTCCGTGATTTGACCTCGACAAAGGCAATATAATCGGGATTTACGGCGATTATATCAATCTCTCCGCCTCTTATGCGGTAGTTCCTTGCGATAATATTATAGCCCTGCTCAATGAGATAACCGCACACTATTTCCTCGCCGATACTGCCGATTTCAGTTCCCGTCATTATTTTCACCGAGAATTTTTCTGAGGAAAGTTTTCCTGTGAACCTCGCTCGCACCGTATTTCACCAGCATTTCACGATGAAGCGCCGTGCCGTAGCCCTTGTGCTGTTCAAAGCGGTATTCAGGATATTTTTCCGCAAGGTCTTTCATATAGCGGTCTCGTGAGACTTTTGCAAGCACCGAAGCCGCCGCTATCGATGCGGATTTTGCGTCGCCTTTTACCACGAACTGCGCAGGGCAGTCAAGCTCGGGAAGCCTGTTTCCGTCAATAAGCGCAAGATTCGGGCGGATTCCGAGTCCGTCAACCGCTCTTTTCATCGCAAGCATAGTCGCCTGCAAGATATTCAGCCTGTCAATTTCCTCAACCGTCGCCACCGCAACGCAGTAAGCCTCCGCCTTTTCAATTATCTCATCATACAGCTTCTCTCGCCTTGATTCCGATATTTTCTTGCTGTCGTTAAGATAATCAATCAGAACACCGTCGCTGAGGATAACCGCAGCAGCATAGACATCTCCTGCGAGAGGTCCACGACCCGCTTCATCAACTCCGCAAAGAATCGGCGAGGATTTGCGCATTTCGCTGTCGTAGTCAAAAAGCTCCTTGTGGAGAATGATTTTCGCCATAGCTTATTCCTCCGTCGGAAGTTCAAGCGTAATCTGCCCGAGCTTTCCGCTTCTGAACTCGTCCAGCACTGTTATAGCTGCTCTTTCCGTGTTGATTTCACCGCCCGAAATTACCATTCCACGCTTTCTGCCGACTTTCTCAAGAAGCGCAAGTCCGTCGTCGCCGTCGGTAATCTCAATTTTATAGCGTTCTTTCAGCGAATCGGGATAGTTTTCGGCAAGATAGATAAGAAGCTTCATTGCAAGCGTTTCAATGTCAAGTATATCGTCGCTGATTGCGCCTGTAAATGCAAGGCGGATTGCGGATGACTGGTCCTCAAACTTAGGCCAGAGAACACCGGGCATATCAAGCATTTCAGTATTATCTTTTAACTTTACCCACTGCTTTACCCTTGTAACACCAGGTCTGTCCTCAACCTTCGCACGCTTTCCGCCCGCAAGCCTGTTAATCAGCGAGCTTTTGCCGACGTTCGGTATGCCAAGAATCATCAGCCTTATGGGTGCGCCCTCCATACCGTTGCGCTGACGTTTCGCCATAAGCTCTTTAAGAACGGTCGATTTCATTGTCGGCAGAAGCTTGTTAAGTCCACGACCCGATTTGCAGTCAACCGCAAGGGCAGTTATGTTGTGATTTTTAAAATAATTCACCCACATCGAAGTTGCCCTGCTGTCAGCGAGGTCGCATTTATTAAGCAGTACAATTCTCGGCTTTGACGAAGTAAGGCTGTCAATTTCGGGATTGCGACTGCTCAGAGGAGTTCTCGCATCAATGATTTCAACAACAGCGTCAACAAGCCTGAGATTTGCGGAAATCGCACGTCTTGTCTTAGCCATATGCCCCGGAAACCATTGTATCGTTTTCATATCAGTATTTTCCACATCTTCCTCCTATTCAAGAGTACCGAATTTATCGAAGGGCGAAATTCTTATGAGAACCTCGCCGAGTATGTCTTTTTCGGGAATAAATCCTATTTCGGGCGAACGGCTGTCAAGCGATACGGAGCGGTAATCGCCCATAACAAAAACATAGCCCTCGGGAACTGTGACGGGGTAATCAAAAGCGCCCTCGTCCTTGTGAGTAAGCCCGAGACGGAGATATTTTTCAAATATTCTCTCGCCGTCAACATAAACCGCACCTGTTCCGAAATCTATATCAACCGTCTGACCGCCTGTTGCGATAATTCTCTTGACGATTGTCTTGTCTATGCCCTCTGAAATATCAGGCGAACCGTCATCGCCGAGAATAACGCTGTGTTCCGCACGAATCATCACAATATCGCCCTGCTTGTGGCTGAATGACAGAAGCCCGACAATCACCTTGTCGCCCGAATCAAGCGTACTGCGCATTGAATCGCCGTTTATTGAAAACGGTCTGAAAACATAAGCCGAGATGAGGGTTGCCACGAAAAAGGCGGTAATCAGCGTTTCAATGAACTCCGCTAATTTTTTTAACCTTTCCACGAATCTGTAAGTATATCAAATTCGCTGAGCGGTGAATATTTTATGATAGCCTTGCCGTAAATCTGGTCTTTACTGATAAGTCCCACGCTTGCCGCACGGCTGTCTGTTGAATGATTTCTGTTGTCGCCCATACAGAAGTAGTAGCCCTCGGGAATCGTAATAGGATACTGACCCGTAAAAGCGCCCAAATCGGAAGTTGAATCAGGCTCGTTTATATAAGGCTCGTCAAGAAGCTCGCCGTCAACATAAACCTTTCCGTCACGGATGTCAACAGTCTGTCCGCCTACCGCAATAACCCTCTTGATTATACACTCGCCGATTGAAGCAGTGCTAGGAACATAGACATTTCCCGAAGCGTCGAGAAGATAGTTATCGTCCTTTTCAATAACGAGAATATCGCCGTACTTGATATCGAGATAAACCGTTGACATAAAAATCTTGTCGGTATCCTCCCTTTTAGCCCTTTCGGAATCATAGTTGAGGTTGAGAGTGGGAACCATAGAATGACCCACGATGTTTACGGGGTGAAGGATGTAGGTGAAAATCAGAAAAACCACAAAAATTGTAATGAGCGTTGATTCTACGATGTCAATGCAGTCCTTTAGAAAATCGCCCTTTTTCTTGGGTTCTTCCTCATTTTCGGGATTCTGCACGCTGACTTCATCTTCGATGTTTTCAACGTTGTTGTTATTGATGTCCATAGATTTACCTCGCAATAATATTGATAATTAGCAAAAAAGGGACTGTAAGTCCCTGCGGATTAAGACGACCGTGCCGGCAGAACACCGGCAGGAAACGTCTTTGCGCTTGTGATTAGCGAATCTGCTCTTTAACCTTTGCAGCCTTGCCGACTCTGTCTCTGAGGTAGTAAAGCTTAGCTCTGCGAACCTTACCGAATCTTACAACCTCTACCTTGTCAACAACAGGTGAGTGAAGCGGGAAAACTCTCTCGATACCACAGCCGTGAGCAACACGTCTTACTGTAAAAGTCTCGCTGATTCCGCCGTGCTTCTTAGCGATAACAGTACCCTCGAATATCTGGATACGGCTCTTGTCGCCTTCCTTGATACGAACGTGAACCTTAACAGTGTCGCCGACATTGAACTGCGGAACGTTTTCCTTCATACTTGACTCGCTGATTAACTTAAGTGCATCCATTTTTCATTTCCTCCTAAAATTTCCGAACATTCTTACCGTATTCCGCCGACCGTTTCAGCATATCGGGAGACGGAATTAAAAAAATAAACAAATAAGGCAGAGGACTGTTCGATTTAATGTCTTTCGGCATTAATTCTCATCTGCAAAAAGCAGACGGATTTCAAATGCCTTTATATCATAACATACTTTTCAGAAAAATGCAAGTGTTTTCAGAAAAATTTTTCATTATTTTCACATAAAATTCCTGTACGGCGGATTTTTTCGGCTTCAAACGGCATTTCACAGGCATTTTTCAGTGCGTCGAAGAAAAGCGTCGGGTTGTAATTCGTCTGCGTGCCTGCCGGAAGTCTCACAATCATATCAACCGAACCCTCCTGCGGTTCGCACGATATTATTTCAAGGTCGGGCTTGATGTCAACAGTCTTAATGCCCTTCTTGGTTTTCTTTTCAATCAGGATTTCAGGCTGATTAAGAAGCTCCTGCACTGCGCCGTAAAGTCCCTGTATATCGCCCGAAACAAGCGAAAAACTGTATTCCGCCTTTGCAATAGCCGTGATTTTCTTAACCTGCTCCGCAACCGAGACTATACGCATTCCTTCGGGCATTACCGCATTGAGCCTGTCCCTTATCTCGTCAAATGCCATACTATCATCGGTTATATTGAAGTCCATAATCTCGCAGTCGCTTTCAAATCCGAGCGAAAGGGCAAGAGCAAAACTGTAGTAAGGGTGCGGATTGAATCCCTCCGTGTACCATACGGGAAGCTTTGAACGTCTGAAAATTCTAAGCATACAGCGGTTGAGGTCAAGGTGCGAGATGTACTTCGCACGACCCGATTTTTCAAAAACTGCTCTTAATCTTAACAAAAGCATTCCCTCCCTACTGCCTTGTTTACTCCACAGCCCGAACATCTGAGACGGCAGTTCGGCGTTGTAACCGATTTGTGCGCCGTTCTGTTCTCACGGATAAAAAATTCCTTGGTGACGAGATAATCAAGGTGTTCCCACGGCAGAATCTCGTCGTATTCAAATCGCCTGTGAGCGTAGAATGCCGGGTCAACACCGCACTCCGCAAAGGCTTCGAGCCACAAATCAAATCTGTAATGCTCGCTCCAGCTGTCAAACTTACAGCCCTTCTTCCAAGCCGTATAGATTACATCGCACAGCCTTCTGTCGCCCTTTGCAAGTACAACTTCCAGCAGACTTACGTTGGAATCGTGGTAGCTTACACGGATTTTCTTGGTCTTTACGGAATCAAGCAGAAGCTTCTGCTTGCGTTCGATTTCCTCTCGTGTATCCTGCGGTTCAAACTGGAACGGTGTAAACGGCTTCGGGACAAAAGTCGCACAGCTTATGGAAATCTGCACTCCTCTGCCCTTCGGACGGTTCTCGATACTGTAGAAAAGGTCTATGATACGCTGTGCAAGCTCCGCAATACCGACAATATCCTCGTCCGTCTCTGTGGGAAGTCCCATCATAAAATAGAGCTTTACGCTTGTATAACCGCCCTCGAATGCGATTTTACAGGTGTTCATAATCTCCTCTTCGCTGACATTCTTGTTGATAACGTCACGAAGTCGCTGTGTACCGCCCTCCGCAGCAAAAGTCAGTCCGCTTTTGCGTACTTTCTTGATTTTTTCAAGCAGAGATTCCGAAAAATTGTCAACTCTGAGCGACGGCAGGGACAGATTTACTTTTTCTACAGCTGTATAGTCAATCAGCTTCGTGAGCATTTCGTCAATCTCGGAATGGTCGCTCGTGCTGAGTGAGGCAAGCGATACTTCGTCATAGCCTGTATTCTCGCAGAGGCTCTTCGTCTCACTGCATATCGTCTCCGACGTTTTTTCACGGAACGGTCGGTATATGAATCCAGCCTGACAGAAGCGACAGCCACGTATACAGCCACGCAGAACTTCAACGGATACACGGTCGTGGACTATTTCCGTGAACGGTACAACAAAATTATCGGGATAATAAACCTCGTCGAAATCCCTGATTATACGCTTCTTCACGGTCTGCGGTGCATTGTCCGAGACTTCCAGCCTTTCTATAGTACCGTCGGCTTTGTAAATAAACTTATAGAACTGCGGAACATATATTCCCTCAATCTGTGAAGCCTTTCGGAGAAATTCCAGACGACCCGCACCCTGCTTCTTCATTTCAAGATACAAATCCATAAGCTCAAGGTTAACTTCCTCGCCCTCGCCCAGAATAAACAGGTCAAAGAAATCTGCCAGCGGTTCGGGATTGCACACGCAAGGACCTCCTGCAACCACTATCTGCGTGAGGTCGTCCGTCCTGTCCTTTGCAAAGACAGGTATTCCTGCCAAATCGAGCATATTGAGTACGTTTGTATATGACAGCTCGTACTGCATTGTAAAGCCGATGAAATCAAATTCGCTTATCGGGTCGAGAGATTCGAGAGCGTACAGAGGTATGTTATTTTTGCGCATAATCTCTTCAAAGTCCAGTCCCGGAGCGAAACAGCGCTCGCACCAGTAATTCTCACGCTCGTTTATAAGCGAATAGAGAATCTTCATACCCAAATGCGACATACCGATGTCGTAAGTATCGGGAAAACAGAATGCAAACCGCACGTCCACCGCCGATTTATCTTTTGTAATGCTTCCGACCTCTCCGCCTATGTAACGTGACGGCTTCTGCACTTCGAGCAGATGTTTTTCAATCTTGTTTTTCAAATTCATTTCATATTCTCCTCACTGAATCCGCACGGCAGAAAATCAGACAGCCTGTGTGCGCCGTCCGAAAGTATTATCGGGAAGCCTTTTCCGCAAAATTCGCTTATTACCTGCAAGCAAGCTCCGCAAGGTACGCACGGCTTTGAAAAATCATCCGTTGAGCTTCCTGCGACGGCTATAGCCGAGAATGTTGCAACACCCTCAGATATTGCCTTGAAAAACGCTGTACGCTCCGCACATATCGTCAGCGAATACGACGCATTCTCAATATTACAGCCCGTGAATATACGTCCGTCTGCGGAGAGAAGCGCAGCACCCACACGAAATCCCGAGTATTTGCAGTACGCATTCTCGGAAGCCCTGACTGCCACGCTGAACAAATCATTATACACCATTTATTTCCCTCCGACTTTACGCTTTTTGCCGTCGGGCGTAACAATATATGTGTTATCAAGCTGTGAGGCAAGATTTCCGACAACCGACTGCCTGTATTCGTTGCGGAGTTCGGTCTGCTCGGCTCTCTCTTCATCCGTAAGACCGACAGTCTTTGATTTTCTCGCAAGCTCGTTGATTCTGTCAATTTTTTCCTGAGTCATTTTAAAAATCCTCCTTTGTTTAAGATACAATATATAGATTATACAGCAATATGCGACAAAAGTCAAGAAAATACAGCAAAATAAAAGATAACTGTTATTATAATCATACCTGTTTCAAGGAATACGGAAGCAATAACCAATGCAGTTGCAGGGATAAAATCGTGTTTTTCCACGCAGGAATCTTCGGGTTTTTCCGAATCATATAAAACAGGCACTTCATTACAGCCGATTTTATATTTTTCCAGAGAATCAGTATGGTATTCATATTTTCTGCCGTCAACCCCGTATTCAATAACACTTCCACCCCTGCTACCATAACGTATAAAAGCGCCATAAGTGCGGAGACCTTTTTTATGAAGCCTGATTACACGGCGCATTTCACCTATCGACATATATGGAAATAATAAAACTATAAGATTGAAAATCACAAGAATACCAACGACTGCACCATTATCAGCGCCGAAAATCCACATACTGCCGAGCATTATTGCCACTCCTGCAAAAACAACCAAAAATCCTACGCCAAAAATCTTCAAAATAAGTTTTCTTGTGGATTTGTTTATCAGAAAGCATAAAATTAATACACCTCCAGCAAGAAAAAACCAGTATTCACCAAGCCAGTCAAAAATATCCCACATATAAATCATCCCCTTTTATTATATTATACATCATATTAACAGCTTTGTCAATTTTTCAGAAAAGTCTTTACAAAGAAGATTTTTTCTGCTATAATTATATAATAATAATCAACTGAAATGAGGAATGAACTTGGCTAATAATAAAATCAGAAATTTCTGCATTGTTGCACATATAGACCACGGCAAATCCACGCTTGCCGACCGTATTCTCGAAAAAACCGAGACTGTCGCTGTCCGTGATATGGAGGAACAGCTTCTCGACAATATGGACATCGAGCGTGAGCGTGGCATTACTATCAAGGCTCGTGCCGTACGTCTCAAATATACCGCTCAGGACGGCGAGGATTATATTTTCAACCTGATTGATACTCCGGGTCACGTTGACTTCAACTACGAAGTATCACGCTCCCTTGCCGCCTGTGAGGGTGCTATTCTCGTTGTTGACGCTTCGCAGGGTATTGAGGCGCAGACTCTCGCAAACACGTATCTCGCTATTGAACACGATTTGGAAGTAGTCCCGATTGTAAATAAAATCGACCTGCCTTCCGCCGACCCCGACCGTGTATGCGCCGAAGTTGAGAACGTCATCGGCATTCCTGCTATGGACGCTCCGAGAATTTCCGCAAAAATGGGTACTAATATTGAGCAGGTGCTTGAAAAAATCGTTACAGATATTCCTGCTCCGCAGGGCGACCCCGAAAAGCCTCTTAAAGCCCTTATTTTTGACAGCTACTATGATTCATACAAGGGTGTTATTATCTATGTCCGTGTAAAAGAAGGTACTGTAAGAGTCGGCGATAATATCCGCCTTATGGCTACAGGTGCGGTATTCACTGTTGTTGAAGCAGGATTTATGGATGCCACATCGCTCGTTAACAACGGCTCGCTTGAAGCAGGAGAAGTAGGCTATATTTCCGCCTCTATCAAGAGTATCGGCGATACACGTGTGGGCGATACGGTTACAAACAACGATTTCCCGTGCGACGAACCTCTTCCGGGCTATAGAAAAGTCAATCCTATGGTATTTTCGGGTATTTACCCTGCCGACGGTGCAAAGTACGGCGATTTACGTGACGCTCTCGAAAAGCTCCAGCTTAACGACGCTTCACTCTCCTTTGAACCCGAGACTTCAATCGCTCTCGGCTTCGGCTTCCGCTGTGGATTCCTCGGGCTTCTGCATATGGAAATCATACAGGAGCGACTTGAACGTGAATACAACCTCGACCTTATTACAACAGCTCCGTCCGTTATCTACAAAGTAACGATGACTAACGGCGAAGTGCAGTATATCGACAATCCCAGCAACTACCCCGACCCTGCGCTCATTCAGACTGCCGAAGAGCCTATAGTTAAGGCAAGCATACTGTCGCCGTCGGATTACGTCGGAAATATTATGGAACTCTGTCAGGACAGACGTGGCGTTTTCAAGGATATGAAGTACCTTGACGATACACGTGTTGAGCTTCACTATGAACTTCCGCTCAACGAAATTGTGTACGATTTCTTTGACGTGCTTAAATCACGCACAAAGGGCTATGCAAGCTTTGACTATGAAATGATGGGCTATGTGCCATCAAAACTCGTCAAGCTCGATATACTCCTCAACGGCGATATTGTTGACGCTCTCTCGTTCATAATCCACACGGACAAGGCATACGGCAGGGCAAGGAAAATCGCCGAAAAGCTTAAGGAAAATATTCCCCGTCAGCTCTTTGAAGTACCGATTCAGGCTGCTATCGGCGGAAAGATTATCGCCCGTGAAACTGTAAAGGCTATGCGCAAGGACGTTCTTGCAAAGTGCTACGGCGGTGACATCACACGTAAGAAGAAGCTCCTCGAAAAGCAGAAAGAGGGCAAGAAGCGTATGAGACAGCTCGGCACTGTTGAAGTACCGCAGGAAGCCTTTATGAGCGTTCTCAAACTCGATTCATAAGGATGTGCCTATGAAAAAGCTTAAAAGTCTTAAACTCCGCCGTATGTATATGCCTCACGACAGGCTCAGGAGACTGCGGAAAACCAGACTGCTGAAAAAAGAACTGAAAACCGTTCCGGAAACTCCGCTGTGCGCCGTGCTTTCGGAACTTCAATCGAAAGGAGACTGAAATGAGCAGTATTTATAATTGCCCGCACTGCGGAAAAAAGTCGTTCAATCCCATAAGAAAGGCTATGGCTGGTCAGCTTAATTCCAAGGGCAAGGTGTGTATGGAATGCGGAAGAAGATGTGTAAACGGCAAGGGTGCGACTATCTTCAATGCAATTTACTGCCTGCTTGCCTTTGCAGGAATTATCGCTATATACCTCAATTCGCCGAAAACAGTCGGCACGGAATACGAGTGGGTATATTTCTACGAGCTGTTTATAAATGCAGGAATTATTATTTCGATTCTCATCGTCCCGAGAATCGTCAACGCATTTTTCTTTAAATTATCGCCTGCAATCCGCATTGAGCCTGTAAAATGAACTCGCTCGGAATCTATATACACGTTCCGTTCTGCGGAAGAAAATGCCGTTACTGCGACTTCTACTCCGTCTGCTATTCAAAACAACAGGCGGAGTCTTATTGCCGTGCCGTTCTGCGCAATATAAGGCACTATGCCGATAAAAATACAACTGTTGATACGGTTTATTTCGGCGGAGGTACTCCCACGCTTCTCTCTGCGGAACAGATTGCAGGATTTATCGGCGAGATAAAAAATTGCTTCAATCTTGCCGTAAATGCGGAGATTACCATTGAAGCCAATCCCTGCACTCTTACTCCAAAAAAGCTGTCAGAACTGCGTGAAGCAGGTATAAACAGGCTGTCTGTGGGTGTGCAGTCATTGAACAGCGATGAGCTTGATTTTCTCGGCAGAACTCATACCGCTGAACGTGCCATAAAAGCCGTTCTCGATGCCGAAAAAGCAGGCTTCAATAATATTTCCTGCGACCTTATGATTGCGCTCCCTGGACAGACGGCGGAAAAGCTGAAAAATTCAATTGATATTCTGACTTCCCTGCCTGTTAATCATATTTCCGCATATATTCTTAAAATCGAGGAAAATACGCCGTTTAACTGCCCCGAAATCCGTGATATTATGCCCGATGATGACAAAACGGCTGATTTATATCTCACTATGGTCGATGAGCTTAAACAAAAGGGATTCTCACAATATGAGGTCTCGAATTTCGCCAGACAAGGATTTGAAAGCCGTCACAACTGCCGTTACTGGAAATGCCTTGACTATCTCGGCATTGGTCCTGCCTCGCACTCCTGCTTTATGGGAAAAAGATTCGCCGTCAAGCCCGATTTACAGGCATTTATAGACTCTCCTGTCCAACCTGTGGAAATAACCGACGAATCGCCCTGCGGATTTGAAGAATACGCTATGTTACGGCTACGGCTAGCAGAGGGTCTTAATCTTAGCGATGTTGAATCACACAGAAGCGATATAGTTAAAAAAATTACCCCGCTTCTAAGAGCAGGGTATATAAAATATGACGGCGAAAATATCGCCCTTACCGAAACAGGCTTTCTTATGTCCAATTCCGTTATAGAATATCTGATTTTCTAGCATAAAAGTTCCTTACGCATATATGCAAGGAGCTTTTTTTCCCGTCTTGATACCTGAACCTGCGTTGTACCAAGTATCTGCGCCGTCTTTGACTGCGTGAGATTCCTGAAATAACGCAGTTCTATGAGCATTCTGTCATCTTCGGAAAGTCCGCACATTATCTGCCTGAGCGCAAGCATATCAACAATATTCTCGTCGGGCGCTTCAACAGGCACGTCAAGCTGTCCGTCATCGTCCGAAGCTGTGAGCGAAATCAACGGCTGTGAGGCGCACAGGGCTTCTGCAATATCGGCTTCGCTCTCGCCCGTGATTTCCGCAAGCTCGCTGATTGTCGGCTCTCTGCCGTTGAGCTGTGCAAATCCCGAACATATTTTCTGTAATTTCATTGACAAATCCTTAAGGCTTCGGCTAACGTGAACACTACCGCCGTCACGGAAAAGCCGTTTTATTTCGCCGAGAATAACAGGGACGGCATACGTTGAGAATTTCACTCCTCTGCCCGAATCAAAGGCTTTTACGGCTTTGAGAAGTCCGAGACAGCCTGCGGAATATAAATCCTCATATTCAATCCCACGACCTCTGAAACGGTTCGCACAGAGGTGAACAAGTCCGAGATTTTCCTCCGCAAGAGGTTGTTTAAGTTCAGATTCCACGCACACTCAGCCTCTTTCGCATTGTAACTGTAGTTCCCTTGCCGATTCTGCTCTTGACCGCAAGCCTGTCCATAAACGATTCCATAACGGAAAAGCCAAGCCCTGAGCGTTCCTCTTCGGGCGCAGTGGTAAACAAAGGCTCCATAGCCTGCTTCACATCCGCAATACCGCAACCGCTGTCCTTGATTCTTATGTATATCTCACGGTTCGGCATTAGCCTTACGGTTATTTCAACCGCTCCCTGAGAATTTCTGTAGCCGTGTACTATGCAGTTGGTTACTGCTTCTGAGACGGCTGTGCGTATATCTGAAAGTTCCTCAACCGTCGGGTCTGCCTGTACAATGAACGACGAGACGACAGCTCTTGCCGTTCCTTCATTCACCGACAGCGACGGCATTGTAAATTTGATTTCGTTCAATATCTCCATTATATTCACCTCTTATATTATTCTAACGATTCGTTCAACTCCCGAAATTTTCAGCATACGCCTGATATAGGGCTGAGGACTGCGTATTTCCAGTTGTCCTCCGCATTCTTTAACAAGCTTATATCTGCCGATGATAAGCCCTATTCCGGAGCTGTCCATAAAAGTGATTCCGCTGAAATCGATTGCAAGAATATCGGGCTGCATCGTAATCACAAACTTGTCAAGCTCCGCACGGAGCATTTTTGCAGTGTGGTGGTCAAGCTCACCGCTGAGAACAGCTATCGCCGTACCGTTTTCGGATTTTATATTTATCTTCATCTTTTCGCCTCCGTCCTTCTGATAGCCACATTATACCATTGCTTATCTGAAAAAAATGTCGTAACCGGGTTAAATTTTAACAAATCTTTTGCATTTTTAAGTTGAAATATTTTTAATCAGGTGATATAATATTATAAAAAAGGAGAAATTTTTATGTCAAAACAGTTCTGGAAGGGAAGCACGCTTCTTGCGCCTGTTCCTGCCGCTCTTGTAACGTGCGGTACTCCTGAAAAGCCGAACGTTTTAACCATAGGCTGGACAGGCATAGTCTGCACCCGTCCGCCTATGACTTATATCTCAGTCCGCCCCGAAAGATTCTCTCACGATATTATTATGAACTCGGGCGAATTTGCAATAAATTTAACAACAACTTCTATGGTGAAGCAGGTTGACTTCTGCGGAGTGAAAAGCGGTCGTGATACGGATAAATTTGCGGTCTGCGGATTCCACCCTGTGCCGTCCGAAAAAATTTCCGCCCCGATTATTGACGAATGCCCCGTTGCCCTTGAATGCAGGGTGACGGAAAGCAAACTTCTCGGCAGTCATACTATGTTTCTTGCCGAAATCGTGGGAATTGATGTTGACGAGAAGTACATAGACAGCAAGGGCAAGCTGAATCTCCAGCAGTGCGGTCTTACTGCCTACGCTCACGGCGAATATTTTGCACTCGGACGGAAAACAGGCGATTTCGGCTTTTCAGTCCGCAAAAAGAAAAAGCATAAACCAAAGTAATTACGTCGCTATATCTTCAATAAACTGCTGTAATTCCCTGTCCGATTCAATCACTATGCCCTGAATAAGCTGTTCACGGTCATAGTCCGAAAGAAGTGAAAAATCATAGTCAATCACCCTGTACGGCAATGTGCTTCCGCCCTTGAATACTCCGATTCTGCCGTTGTATTCCCTTACAATGCACTCCGCCACAGGAAGCGACGGCGGATTTTCGGATATTTTCGCCATAAGCTTCTGGCGGTGCAGTGACTGACCGAACGTGCATATGACAATAAATCCCGATATTGTTATTGCCGTCATAATTGTGAGATAGATTCTCTTGTCAAGTGAACCTGTCATATTATCACTCCTTTGCTGAATTTGTTGTACTTATTATCACCGATTTTTGCTAAATTATACAAATCTGAAAAAATTTCGGACAGGCTATTAACAAATCTGAATTTATATGGTATAATATATTGTGTATAATCAACAGAAAGGAGAGGCTATAAGACAAAATGGCTAACTCAAATTACAGTGACCGCAATGACGACGTTCATAAGAAGAAGCGGAAGAAGAAAAAAAGCAAGGCTATGATTTTCTTCCAGAAGCTCTGTGCGGTTATAGTTACAACGCTTTTATCGCTGTTTCTCGTTATCATCATAACAGGAACTATTGTTTCAACCGCACTTACCGTCTATGTACTCAGCTTTATGGACGAAGCAACAAGCATAACCCTCACAGAACTTGAATCGGGAAGCGATACTTATTTCTATGGTACGGAACTCAACGAGGACGGCGAAGAGGAACTTGTCGTGCTGAGACGTATGAAAACCGATGTTCAGCGTATCCCCGTATCTATCGACAGAATCCCTCAGCACACCCGTGACGCTTTTACCTGCACCGAGGACGAGCGTTTTTACCTCCACGACGGCGTTGACTACAAACGTACGTTCTCCGCATTCCTTAACCTGTTCCTGCATTTCTATAATACAGAACAGGGCGGTTCTACTATCACACAGCAGTTGATAAAGAACCTCACAGGCGCTTCAGGCGACAGAAGCCCACAGCAGAAAATCCGTGAAATCTTTGCGGCTATGCAGCTCGAAAAGACCTATTCCAAGGACGAGATTCTTGAGGAATACCTCAACTATATCGGCTTCGGCGGTCCTATCAACGGCATACAGCTTGCTTCAACACGTTATTTCGGAAAGGACGTTGAGGAGCTTACTATCGCTGAATCTGCTGTACTTGCGGCGATTCCGCAGAACCCGAACTACTACTATCCTTTTGCCGACCAGACATATCTTGCTTACGACGATGACGATAATCTTATTATTGACGGCAAGGCAAATAATAAAATCCGTCAGGAACACGTTCTCTGGCAGATGTACAAGAACGGCGCTATCACCTACGACGAATATCAGGAGGCGCTTGCCGAGAAGATTATGTTCACTGATTCCGCCGAATACAAGGCTCTTCATCCCGAAGTTGACCTTCAGGAAATGGAACAGGAACAGACTGCCTACACGTGGGAAGTTGACGCTATGATGTGGGAAGCCGCAGGCTATCTTATGGAACTCTATAACATCGATGAACAGGAAGCCATTACACGTATCAACAAGGGCGGTTACAGAGTGTATTCCACTATCGACAGAAAAATGCAGGACTATGTTGAGGAAAAATTCCTTGATATGAATAACTTCCTTGATGAAAACTGGGTAAAGCGCTGGGTTGATATTGACGGCGACGGCGAGACGGATGAAGTCCTTCCGCACGTTGCATTCACTGCGCTCCGATACGACGGCTCTGTTATGGCGACGGTAGGTCAGTGGGGCGAGAAAAAATACTCGCTTGTAACCAACTACGCAGCCCGTGACAAACGTCAGATTGGTTCAACTATCAAGCCTGTTTCAACTTACGGTCTTGCACTTGAAACCGACCATATCCACTGGGGAAGCACTTACAAGGACAGTCCTCTTGAAGATGTAATCGGCGAAAACGGCAAGCCCTGGCCTACAAACTACGGAAATGTTGCAGGTACAGGCGCAGCTCATCAGATTTACTACTTCCTGCAACAGTCATTCAATACCGTTCCCGCACAGCTCTGTCAGGAACTCACTCCTGAAGCTGTATATGAATTTTCTACCGAAAAACTCGGGCTTGATTTGTACGGCGAGGGTACTGAATATAACGACCGCAATCTTTCACCGCTTTCTATCGGCGCATTGACCTGGGGTGTAACTTTACAGAATCTTGTTGGCGCATATGTACCTTACGGAAATAACGGCACTTACTATAAACCTCACGTTATTTCAAAAATAGAGGACGCTAACCATAACATTCTTATTGACAATTCCGATATAGGGCAGTATGCCGTTTCGGAAGAGACTGCTTGGGTTATGAACAGACTCCTCAAAAACGTTGTCGAAAACGGTACAGGTACAACCGCAAGGCTCAGCACCAAGGTACTTGCAGGAAAAACAGGTACAACCGAGGACTGGAGCGACTCTGTTTTCGTAGGTCTTACACGTGACTTTGCAAGCGGTATTACTATCGGTTACGAGCAGTACCGTAAAGACCTCTCACTTCCTTCAACGCTTCACGCCTGCTCGGTATGGAAGAACATTATCGGCGACTATGCGCAGACTGAATATGCCGATACTCCTGCGGACTTCGACCCTGTTGAATCGGTTATTCAGATGTCTATGTGTTCCGTAACGGGAAATCCTGCGGGAGAATACTGCCCGAGAGGTGTAACAGGCTACTGGAAATCAACCAACTTCCCTGTCTGCACGGGAAATCACTACTATGCACCTTCTTCAGGCGATTCATCGGGCAATTCAGGAAATAACAGCAGTTCAGGAAACAACTGGGGAACAGGCAACGGCGGTGATACCACTTGGAGCGACCCAGGTACAGGCGGAAGCACAGGCGGTGATACAAGCTGGACTGACCCGGGTACAGGTGGAAGTACAGGTGGCGATACCGGCTGGGTTGACCCGGGTACTGGCGGAAGCACAGGCGGAGACACTGGCTGGGGCGACCCGGGTACTGGCGGAAGCACAGGCGGTGACACGGGCTTTGTTGACCCGGGTACAGGCGGTGATACAGGCAACGGCGGTGACGTAGCTACCTGGTAAACTAAATATACAGATAAAAACCTGTCCTTACTGGTGGTATGGGCAGGTTTTAATATAAAATGAGGTGATATTCTTGAGTAATAAATTAAGATTGTGCTGTCCGTGCCATTTCGGACTTGAAAGCGTACTGAAATATGAAATCAACAAAATCGGCGGTACTGATTTGAAGGTCAGCGACGGAAAAATCAGCTTTACAGGCGATGAGAATATAATGGCAAGAGCTAATATATGCCTGTCCACTGCCGAGCGTGTTCTTATCGAGCTTATTGAGTTCAGGGCGACTACTTTCGAGGATTTGTTTCAGGGTGTGCGCTCAATTGAGCTTGAGCGGTTCATAGGTATAGACAATGCTTTTCCCGTAAAGGGCTATTCTCTTAATTCCGCACTCCACAGCGTTCCCGACTGTCAGTCTATCGTGAAAAAAGCTGCTGTCAAGAGGCTTGAATCAAAGTACGGCATAAGCCATTTCAGCGAGACAGAAGCTCCTGTGCAGATTCAGTTCAGTATTATGAAGGATATTGTTACTGTTTATCTCGATACAAGCGGTGCGGGGCTTCACAAGCGTGGCTACAGAAGAAATTCAAACGCTGCCCCGATTAAAGAAACTCTCGCCGCTGGTATTATCGACCTCGCCCGTGTACGTCCCGATTCCATTGTGTGCGACCCTTTCTGCGGAAGCGGTACTCTGCTGATTGAGGCGGCTATGAAGGCTCTTAAAATACCTGTGGGAATCAACAGACGATTCTCTGCCGAAAACTGGAGGTCTATTGACTCGAAAATCTGGCAGGAAGAACGCAGAAACGCTATCGAGGGTGTTGACCGCTCCGCAACGTTTCACGGCATAGGATTTGATATTGACGATTCCGCCGTTGCCCTTACTCTTGACAACGCACATAAAGCGGGAATCAAATCAAGGCTGAAAATCGAACAGGCTGATATTACTAAATTCCACCAGCCCGAGGACTCCATTGTTATTTGCAATCCTCCTTACGGCGAGCGACTTCTCGAACTGCGTGAAGCCGAGAATATCTACAGGCAAATGGGTCGTGTGCTTGGTCACGGCGGAAACAGACAGAGCTATATTATCTCTCCGCACGAACAGTTTGAGCAGTTTTTCGGTGCTGAAGCCAAACGCCGTCGTAAACTCTACAACGGTATGATTAAATGCCAGCTCTATATGTACTTCTGAGACATCTGTCGGCTCTGCTTTATCCTGTACGCTGTCCCGTGTGCAATAAAGTCATCGGCGCTCTTGACGGATTCTGC
>JAMPGO010000007.1 GCA_023663905.1 Ruminococcus flavefaciens | reverse complement strand
TTTTGTAAAATACAAACAAATATCAACACATTTATTTCAGCAGATTGCACAGCGTTTTCTTGAGAATAAACCCGAATGTTAACTCATTTACACTGTCGCTCGTGATTATATCAATCTCGCAGACAAGATTTTTTTCGCTGTAGAATCCTGCCGTACCTATTTTCTGCCCTTTCCGAACAGGTGCGGAGAGATACTCTGGGATAACCACAACCGTACTCAGCTCATCAACTCCACGAGGCACAACGAGACTGCTCTGATTTCTCAGGTGTATTTCAACCGCCGTGTCCTCGCCGTTCTTCACACGTATCGGCATAAGCATTTCGTCGGGAAACATCGTCGCCGTTACTTTATAATCGCTGAAACCCTTGTTAATCAGCTTTTTCGCACAGCCAAGTGAAACGTCATCGCTTTCCGCACCGAGAATCACTGCTATATAGCACGTTTTGCCGTCGTTTATTCCTGCTTCGGCAATACAATAGCCCGATTCTTCTGAATGACAAGCCTTGAATCCGATGTGCCTGTCGTAAGTTCTCGCAAGCGTATTTTCATTGACAAGCTCAGTCTGCCCCGATTTTACGAAATCCCGCCACGTACTGAAATAAGGGCGCATAAATTCGTACCGTGCAAGACGTGAGCAGATTACAGCCAAATCGCTCGCCGTCGTGTATTCCCTTTCGTCGTAGTAACCGTAGGGCGAATAAAATGCCGTATCACGCAAGCCTAAATCAAATGCCTCGCTGTTCATACGCATAACGAATTTCTCAACAGTCTGCTCCGATTTTTCGGCAAGCACAGTAACAGCGTCGTTGGCATTGCCTATGATAACCGACTTTACAAGCTCCTCAACAGTCATCCTGTCGCCCGGTTCAAGCCACACAACCGCACCCTTTGTACCTGATACGGACTGCGAAGCCGTAAGCTCGGTGGATAGCTGATACTTGCCCGTCTCGATGTCCTCCGCCACAAGCAGAAGAGTCATAAGCTTGCTGAGATAGCCCGCATTCAACCGCTGGGACGAGTTTTTTTCCTCAATAACCGTACCTGTTACGGATTCAATTAAAATATATGACTTTATCTCGTCGAAGCTGTCGGCACTTGAATACTGTGGAACGGCAAGCAGAAAAGTTATAACAGCAGATAAAATAATACAGATTTTTTTCATATTTATCACCCACACCTATTTTATGCCGATATTCTGTATATTATACAAAAAAGCAGTTCTGACAGGCTTTCAGAACCGCTTGAAATCATCTTTTGAAGCTTACTATATATGTACCTCTGTTATCGCCCGAAATGTCGTAGTTTCCGCCGATTGGCACTTTCACTGCCGTCTCCTCGCCTGCCGATTCAATGCTGTACAGCACATAGTCAAATCCGTTGAAATTGTGGATATACGGCGTATCGACTTTATAGTTGCTGAGAAAATCAATATATTCCTCAAGGCACAGGTTATTCTTTGTCATAATATCGGCATTAAGTCTGCCGACATAACGCAGATGCCACGGACAATAGCCCTTGCCTGTCTTGTCGCTCTTGCCGTCGGGGTATCTTACGATAAAGCCGTACTTTGCGCAGTTCTCGATGACCCAGCCCTCTGCGTCAAGTCCGTCAAATTCGATATACGAGCCAACACCAAGCAATGCGAGGTCTACTGTATTTCCTGCGGAACGTTCCGGGAAATATATCGGACAGCAGGAATCACCGCCCGTATATGTATCGGTTGTGCCGTAGATAACAAAATCGCTCAAATCCGTCGCCTTGTTGTAGTCGGTCATAAGCCTGTTGAGAGCTTCCGCCGCCTCTTCATTGAGCATTACTCCGTCGGCAACGGTATAATATTCGCTCTCGTAGTCCAGCAGATTCACCATTTTATCAGGCTCGCTCACAGAAACAGGGTGCGATTCATCGGCGATTGCAAGAAGTCCCTGCGAGAGCTTGTCCGCAGAAACGATGATTTCCGTAAAACCCGAGTTCTGTATGCCCTCAATGGTCGTGGTATCGGTTGGTCTAGAGTCCTTGTCAAACGCAATGGTATTAACAGGAACAGGCGGATTTGCCTTTGAAATAAAATTACCCTCAACAGATATGCACTGGTCTGTGCTTTTCTTGAAAAAATCCCTTCTGAGGCTGTCAACAATAAACATCATAACAGAAATACACACAAGAGCAACGAGTATACGCTTTGCGCTCCTGCGGAGTTTCAGTTTTTTCTTTTTTCTCTTCACTTCTTTACACCCTCCGTTCCGGCTGACAAAAACGCAGAGAAGAAAAAATTGTGTAAAATATTTACACAACATTTGTTCTCATTTGTTTTAGTATTTTACCAAATTCCCTATATATAGATTATAATATATAAATCACGGATTGTCAAGAGATTCCAAGAGTTTTTTTGGGTTTTTTTGTCGGAAAAGCATTAAATTCACTGAAAAAACAAAAAAGCCGTGAGGATTAAACCTGCACAGTTTCTGCCGTCGGATTTGGTTGATATTCACAAAACGACTGATTACAGGGAATAAAAATAAGCTGTACGGTCTGCGCCGTACAGCTGTTTTTTTAACCGAATACTGCGAGGAGGAATCCTGCTGCGATTGCCGAGCCGATAACGCCTGCGACGTTGGGTCCCATAGCGTGCATAAGCAGGAAGTTCGACGGATTCGCCTTTTGTCCCTCAACCTGTGCAACACGGGCTGCCATAGGTACTGCCGAAACACCTGCCGAGCCGATAAGAGGATTGATTTTTCCGCCTGTAAGCACATACATAAGCTTTCCGACGAGAAGTCCTCCGACTGTTGAGAAGCAGAATGCTGTAAGTCCGAGAATGATGATAAACAGCGTCTGCCAGTTGAGGAAGCTGTCAGCGGCTGTTGTAGCGCCGACAGAGATTCCGAGAAATACGGTTACGATGTTCATAAGTGCGTTCTGTACTGTATCAGAGAGTCTTTCGGTAACTCCGCACTCTCTCCAGAGGTTGCCGAGCATAAGGCATCCGATGAGCGGTGCTGTTGACGGAAGAAGAAGGATTACGAACATTGCAACGATAATCGGGAAGAGGATTTTTTCTGTCTTTGAAACAACTCTGTTCTGCTCCATTTTAACCTTACGTTCTTTCTCGGTTGTGAGAAGTCGCATAAGAGGAGGCTGAATCATAGGTATAAGAGCCATATAGGAGTAGGCTGCGATTGCGATAGGTCCGAGAAGCTCGGGAGCGAGCTTTGTTGTAAGGAAGATAGCCGTAGGACCGTCAGCACCGCCGATGATTCCTATAGCGGCTGCCTGATTTCCTGTGAATCCGAGAAGTACAGCGCCGAAGAATGCGAGAAATACACCCATCTGTGCAGCTGCTCCGAGAAGTAAGCTCTTGGGATTGGCAATCAGCGGTCCGAAGTCCGTCATCGCACCTACGCCCATAAAGATAAGCGAGGGATAGATTCCTGCTTTTACTCCGATGTAGAGTATGTCAAGAAGTCCGCCGTTTGCAAGAATATTGCCGTAGTCGTGGTAAAATTCGCTGTCGTGGTCAAGGAATGCCGTCCACAGCTCGGGATGATAGAGTGCGTCGGTTGAATCAGGACCGAAGTAGGAGAGATTTACGAGCAGACAGCCGAATGCGATACCGACGAGGAGAAGCGGTTCAAACTTCTTCTTTATGCCGAGATAAAGCAGAACGCAGGAAATTGCAATCATAATAAGATTCTTCCAGCCGCCGTCAACTAAAAAGCTGTGAAATCCCGAACCTTCCCAAAGGTCTGTAAGAGTCTGAAGAATATCCATTTTCAGTCCTCCTTATGCTATAACGACAAGCGGTGAACCTGTATCAACAACTGCACCCTTGCTTGTAACGACCTGTGCGACAGTGCCGTCTTTCGGAGCGACAATTTCATTTTCCATTTTCATAGCTTCGAGAATCACAAGAATCTGACCCTCCTTGACTGTATCGCCCTGCTTTACATCAACACGGAGAATATTTCCGGGCATAGGTGCGGATACTGTCTCGCCTGCTGCGAGATTTACAGGAGCAGGTGTGGGCGCAGGAGCAGACTGGACAGGTGCGACGGGTGCGGAAACCTCGGGCTGTGCAGGTGCAGGTGCGAGCGCCTCGTATTCGTCGAGAAGAATTGCCTTGCCCTTTTCAACCTCAACTTCATAGGTCTTTCCGTTGAGCGTAACTTTATATTTCATAGTTATTTAACCTCCTTAATGGAAATAAAATGGAGTTCATTAAGCGGAGTCTGCAAAGTATCTGCAACTATAGCCATAATCATAGCAGCCTCCTTGTCGGGTACGTTGTGGAGCTTTATATGACCTGCCGAACCCGGTGCGGTCTTTGCAGGAGCTTCCTGAACGACAGGCTTCGGAGCTTCAACAGCTTCGGCAGTCTTCTTTGCGGATTCTGCTTTTGCCTTAGCTTCCCTGCTTGAAAAAATTGCGCCTGTGAGATAAAGCAGAGCCATAAGAAGGACAAGTCCGATAAAAACAACAGCATAGCCGAATACAGCCGTGATTGCAGCGTCGCCCAGTTCCATTTTAGTACCGCTGTCAGCCGTCTGGACAGCAAGAGTAAAGAAATTCATATAAATCCTCCTTACATTTCCTCAATAGTATAAACGGCTTCATTTTCTTCCTGAGCCTTGCGGTTCTGGAGGAATTTGACTGTCTGGTCGGGATAGCATATATAGCTCATAACATCCTCTTCGCAACGGCAGAGGTCGCCGAGAGCTTCTCTTGCGGATTCAAAATCCTCGCCTGTGCGCTTCATATCCTCAACACGGCAGTCAACAGGCATATCATCGCCGAGTACCTTCTTTGAGAGTTCAGGGTCAACAGGTGCGGGTGCAATGCCGTATTCGCCCTTGATGTAGTTCTTTACTTCCTTGGAGATGTTCTTATAGCGCTCGCCGACAAGAACGTTTGTAACAGCCTGATTTCCAACCATCTGCGACAGCGGAGTTACAAGCGGAGGATAACCCAAATCCGCACGTACCTTCGGGATTTCCGCAAGCGCTTCGTCAAATTTGTCCATAGCGTGCATATCGGTGAGATTTGCAATCATATTGGAGAGCATTCCGCCCGGTACTTTGTAAACAAGCGCCTGTGCGTCAGTTGCAAGGCTCTTCGGATTAATCTGTCCGTTGTCAATATACTTCTGCTTGATTGGCTTGAAGTAATCGTTTACCTTGTTGATAATATCCTCGTCAAGTCCGCAGTCTATGCCGTACTGCTGGAGTGCGTAGAACATAGTTTCTGTGGAAGGCTGTGACGTACCGCCCGAGAAGCAGGAAGTTGCCGTATCAATTACATCAATTCCCGATTCGATAGCCTTTGTAATCGTCATATAAGCCATACCTGTTGTGCAGTGAGTGTGCAGAATCAGAGTCATATCGCCGATAGCGTCCTTGATACCCTTGATAAGGCTCTCTGCTTCATAGGGCGACATAGTACCAGCCATATCCTTGAGGCAGATTGTATCAAAGCCCATAGTTTTGAGTTCCTTGCACATCTCGATGTACTTGTCAACAGTGTGTACGGGACTTTGTGTGTAGGAAATACAGCCCGAAGCGATAGTTTTTTCCTTTGCATACTTCTTTACGGAAGCAAGCGCAGTCTCGATATTTCTGAAGTCGTTGAGTGCGTCAAAAATACGGATTACATCAATGCCGTTTTTAATCGAAAGTTCAATGAATTTCTCAACAACATCATCGTGATAATGCTTGTAGCCGAGAAGATTCTGACCTCTGAGAAGCATTTGAAGCCTTGTGTTCGGAAGATTCTTTCTGAGATTTCTAAGTCTCTCCCAAGGGTCTTCGTTAAGATAACGCAGACAGGAGTCAAAAGTAGCTCCGCCCCAACACTCGATTGAGTAATATCCTGCCTTGTCCATATCGGCAAGAATATCTTCATAGTCCGAGTAAGGCAGACGGGTAGCCATTAAAGACTGGTTAGCGTCACGCAAAACGGTTTCTGTCAGTTGCACTTTTTTCATATGCAGACCTCCTGTATTAAGTAAAATTTTTTGATTCAACACGCCTTTGTACCAAATCAAATCATAACTATTATAACATATTGACAAAAAAATTTCCAGTAATTCTATTATTTTTTTATTTTAACTTATTTATGTCAATAAATTCACTAATCGCCCTGTTCATATCGTCCACACGCTTATGGAGTTCGCTTGCGGAAATACGCATAGCACCGTTGCCGAGAATAATCATCTGCTCAGCTCCGTCGGAAGTCGCCACACGCACACGGTGCTTCCTGACAAGCTCGTGACTTGTGCATTCAATATATGTATCAGCCGTTTCGCACTCCTTCGTGTACACGATGTTTATATTATAGTATTTCTCAACGTCCCTGTGATTGCGTTTCACCCTGTATGCGTCGAACACAAGTATAATTTCATAGCCCGTATAGCCCTGATAGTTGCACATTATCTTCGCCAGCTCTACCCTTGCGTCATCAAGATTTCTGTCCGCTATCTTTTTCAGCTCGTCCCACGCAAATATAATGTTATAGCCGTCAACAAGCAGATAGTCCGAACCGCTGTATTCGGGAAGCTTGACAGGCTTGCTGTAATCCGATTTGACTTTCACGGATTTAAATGCTTTTCTCGGCTCACGGTCTATCTTGCCGTATGTGCGTTCAAAAATCTCCATAAGCTCTTTATCTGATACCGCTCTTTCAACAAAACGGCGCACTTTCTGCTCAGGCTCTTCCCTCTCGGGTTCAAGGCAGGACGGCAGGTGCATATAATCGGGGACTTCATTCCACTTCACATTCATTCCTGCTCCGTGACTGCAAAAAACCGAATCCGCACTGTTATTTACATCGCCGTCGCAGTCGTAACCAATCAGCTCAATTATTTCGTCGGCATTGTGGCATTCCCTGTAACCGCTGTTTACGCACGATATTCTGCCCTTGCCTCTCGTGTAGCTGATTACCTCCGCCTGATAGTCGCTAAGCTCGGCAACAGGTGCAGAACCCTTGATTAACGACATTTCTCCGAAAGTCTCGGGCGTACTGAACTCCGCTGACATACGCTGTAAATCCGATATGGCTCGTCCAACGTATTCCGACGGTATTTCAAGCTCATAGTCATAGTAAGGCTCTAACAGCACGCTTTCCGCACTCCTCAGTCCCTGACGTACCGCCCTGTAAGTCGCCTGCCGAAAGTCTCCGCCCTCTGTGTGCTTTAGATGTGCCTTGCCCGACATAAGCGTTATCTTCATATCCGTTATCGGCGAACCCGTAAGCACTCCGATATGCGTTTTTTCCTCAAGATGAGATAAAATAAGTCTCTGCCAGTTGCGGTCAAGCTTATCTTCCGAAACCGCCGTATCAAACTGCAATCCGCTGTTGCGTGGAAGCGGTTCAATAAGAAGATGTACTTCCGCATAGTGGCGGAGCGGTTCGTAGTGACCCACACCCTCCGTAATACCTGCAACCGTCTCCTTGTATGCAACCGCACCGCTTCCGAAAACAACGGGATAGCCGTATTTCTCTTCTATTATACGGCTCAGCACTTCAATCTGTACTGCGCCCATAAGCTGGATATGTATTTCCCTTAACTGCTCGTTCCACACAATATGAAGCTGTGGGTCGGTATCTTCAAGCTGTCGCATATCCTTAAGCGCCTCGTAGATGTTCTTCTCCTGCGGTATCTCAACACGGTATGTCATAACAGGCTCTAAAACTGCCCTGTCGGAGTTCCTGATACAGCCTATGCCCTGCCCCGAATATGTGCCGTCAAGCCCTGTTACTGCACATACTTCGCCTGCACAAGCAACTTCCGCCGTCCTGAATTTTTCGCCTGAATAGAATCTTACGGAGCTGATTTTATTAGTCACCTCCTCGCCGTCCGCTGTCCTGTATGTCAGCTCACTGCGGACTTTCAGTTCACCGCCCATTACTTTCAGGTGCGTGAGACGTGTTCCCTTGCTGTCGTAGGATATTTTGTAGACTTTAAGCCCGAAATCGTCGTAGCGCTCAGGCTCGGCAGTGTATCTGTCAAGCCCTGAAATAAACTCGTCAATGCCGTTTATTTTAAGTGCCGAACCAAAAAAGCACGGAAAAATCCTCCTCTGTGAAATCGCACGCACTATATCTGAATCAGATAGCTCGCCGTCCAGAAAAATGTTCATCAAATCTTCATCGCACAGTGCGGTATTTTCGGGAATGCTGTCGGTATCGGAAAAGTCGGTACACCTCTCCGATAGCTGTGTTCTCAGCTTTTCAAGTATAAAGCCCTTGTCCGCACCTGTCAAGTCCATTTTATTTACAAAAATAAAAACAGGTATCTCGTATTTCCTCAGAAGCTTCCACAGCGTTGAGGTATGGCTCTGCACAACGTCCGTACCGCTTATGACAAGCACGGCATAATCAAGCACACGCATTGTCCGCTCGGTTTCCGCCGAAAAATCAACGTGACCCGGTGTATCAAGCAGTGTTATGTGAGTACCGCCCGCATTAAATTCCGCCTGACTTGAAAAAATCGTGATTCCTCTGTCCATTTCAATCGAATCCGTATCAAGAAACGAATTTCCGTTGTCAACACGTCCCAGCTTACGTATCTGCCCCGTTTTATACAGCATAGCTTCGGCAAGAGTTGTTTTTCCCGAATCTACGTGAGCTGTGATTCCTATTGTTATATTTTTTGACCCCATTGTATCTCACTCCGCACAAATTATTATAATAATACATTATATCATATAATTCATAGCTTGTCCATAGAAAAAAGAGCAGATTTATTAACTGCTCCACGCTTTCACGGCATAGTCAGGCACGTCGCCGACGATGACAGTCTCGGCAATCAGAAATTCGAAGCTCTCCTCAGTCTCAAAACTGTACAGCGGTATTGATGAAATCAGATTCGCCGATATTTCCGCATATATCCTGTGCCTTGTCTGATTTACTCCTGCGGAATCGAAACTGCTTTTAAGCGATACTTCCGCTTCTCCGGCAGGACAGATACGCACGTCTACTACAGGTCCTCGACCTGCGAGAAGATACGAACCGCTCAGCGAACCAACTGCTATTTCCGCCGATATACTGCCGTTATCCGACAGACGGCGGTTTATTTCCGCTGTAAGCTCCGACTGCACACGGTTTATATTGACAGGTATTGCTTCAACCGATACTGCACGTCCGTCCGTATCACAGATTATGTTAGCAAAATCGCTGTATGTGTAGTTGTTTTCGGCGATATAATCCGAAACAGTCTCCGTGATTATCCTGTTAGCCGTCTGCCGTGCAATCTGCTCCGACTGCATTTCCGCTACAGGCCGCACGGCTTTTTCTGTTCTGAATAATACCACAATCAGCAGAATAATTACCGCCAGCAGGACAGTAACGATTAACGGGCGGATTTTATGCTTTCTACGGCGATGTCGTTTCATTGAATCCCTCCCTCTGCCTTATTATATTCCCTGCGCCGATTTCAGGTTACAAAAAAACTGCATACAACATAAGCTGTATACAGTTGATTTTTCTGTCAGTCTGTGAGAGACGCACCAATAACTACAAACCTGTTCTTTTTACTGTCATAAACGCTCCATAAAGCTGTTCCCCACCACTCTTTGCCGTCGTCAAAATAATCGGAGAAATCGTCGTTCCAAAGATATATTTCAATGCTGTCCGTGAAAAGCATACCGTTAATTTTTTTAAAGTCAGCTTCAGTATACGGCGTGCTGTACGGAGGTTCGTGAAAAGCGTGCCAGTACGATAAATCGCCATACTTTGAACTTTTTGTCGAAAAAAATTCATCGGCACTGTAACGTCGGCACTTCATTTTATCTTCTTCCAGCGAAAAAATCCCGTAGTCAAGCCGATTCCCGACCCTGTGCCTCTTCCCTATCACGTCAAAAAAAGATATAACCGCTCTTTTGTGCGAATTTTCGCCCCTGTATTCACCGTCATTGCTCAGAATAACATAATCGAGCTGGCATTCGTCATAGTCATCTTCCAATAATCTGAGTACGGTTTTATTATTGATTTCTTCCAAAATATCAGTCCTTTCAGCGTTTTCTTTTGAATAACGGCATAAGCTTTATTTTATAGATACCATACATCAGGTACAGATTAAGGTCATAGAGGACGAATATTATATTGCACAGCACAAGCAGAATTACCGCACCGTATCTGCCCATTTCATTCATTTCTTCAAGCATCTGCTGTATGCCGAAAATATAGACCGTCACATAGAAAAATGATACCGCACAGATGTTGAAGATTATTAACTTTATCAGCCACCGCAGTGCGCCGAGCTTTATTTTCTCGAGGTGAAGCCTTATTATCGGAAAATGCCCGAATATCATTATAAACACAAGCGAAGCTTCCTTATCGGCAGTTATGAACAGCGACAGTATTCCAACAGCTATGTAGGTAAGCCAAGCCCAGCTAAGGTTTACTTCCTCAGCTATAATCATAAGCAGGATTCCTGCAATCATTGGCAGAATAAGATAGAACATAGGCATTATTCCCGAAAGGAACATACACAGCAGGCACAGCGATGATACTATTCCGCCGAGAGCGACTCTGTAGCTTATATCTCTCATAGCTGTTTTTTACGCTCCTGTATGCCGTATGTGAGCATTGAAAGTACCCTGTGCGGTACAAATCTGGAGGCAAATACTCCTGCACGGACTGTTATTCCCGGTATCGCTATGAGCTGTCCCGAAAATGTCTTTTTAATGGCATAATCCGCAACATATTCAGGCGAAACAGGCTTCATACTGAATGTTACTCCTGCACGGTTATTGAAGTTCGTATCAACAGGACCCGGACAGAGTACGGTTACAGTTACCCTCGATTTTTCACGGCGCAGTTCTTCGGCTATTGCAAGCGAAAGTCGCACAACATAATTCTTGGAAGCATAATACGACGACAGAAGCGGTCCTGTGAGGAATCCTGCGGACGACGCTACATTAAGGATTCTGCCGTGATTACGCTTTCTGAAATCACGGAGAAACAGCTTTGTGAGAATATGGACGGCTTTTATGTTGACGTTTATCATAGCAAGCTCGTCGTCAAGGTCGGTTTCATCGAATCTGCCAAAAATACCGTACCCTGCGTTATTCACAAGCAAATCAATCTTCCTGCTCCTGCAAAAATCGTACACCCTGAAAACATCGGCTTCTGCTGACAAATCAGCCGTGATTATTTCAGTCCTGCCAAGCTTTTTCTGTAATTTTTTTAACATATCCTCATTCCTGCCTGTGAGAATAAGCTCCCAGCCCTTTTTGCTGAGATTTTCGGCAATGCTTCTGCCGATTCCCGATGTCGCACCCGTTATCAATGCCTTCATAATAATCACCTCATATAACTAAAAATATCGTCGTCAAGCGAATCAATCCCGAAGAGAAAAAGCATCTGCCCGTAGT
Source organism: Ruminococcus flavefaciens (assembly GCA_023663905.1). Lineage (GTDB taxonomy): Bacteria > Bacillota > Clostridia > Oscillospirales > Ruminococcaceae > Ruminococcus > Ruminococcus flavefaciens_AD. The sequence goes on along the minus strand of JAMPGO010000007.1, from coordinate 32,832 downwards.
CGTCGGGATTAAGAAACTTATTCAGCTCCTTTTCCATACATTCGGGCGAAACAAATGCAATCTCGCTGTAGTGCTGTGTAAGAAACGGTATGAAGCAGACTGCATAGTCGTCGCCGATTACCAGCAGTTTCTTGTTGTTGTTTATATCCGTGTTTATCCTGACAACAGGCAGTTTTTCGCCGAGATAAAGACGGTACATATCATCCGATTCTATGGCTTCCCTGTCGTAGAGACTTCCCGGATAGGTCATTCCGTTGTTGTCATAGCCTGTGCAATCCGTTATTTCAGCTCCGCCCGAGTATTCGTAAATATCAAGCAAATCGGGCTTCGATTCCATATATTTTGTCCTGCTGTAAAGATTTCCCGTATAACTGCTCGTGATATGCTCGACAGTGTATTTATCATACGAAACAGGTATAAAGCCGAGCTTCTGAATAACCGTTCTGTACACGCAGAATGCGCCGTAACTCGTCCACTTTGAATCGCTTCTGTAGTAAATATAGTTATCGCTGAGCATTTTAAGGATATTATATGCGTCAATCTTCCGTATATCGGAGCTGAGATTCATATAGAGGCTGTCAATCTGCTGTTTTTCGGTCGATTTAAGAAGATACGACGGAAGCATATTTCCGTAAACTCCCGAAGATGTCGGAACGGCAACGAAATATACCGCTCCGTCATAGCTTTTTACAAATTCATTCACCGCCTGAACAGTATTATCTGTACTCCTACGTTCCGAAACATCGGCTGAAAGAAGCCTGTCTTTGGAAATATATACGCCGTTCACGATACTCTCGCACAGCCCCGATTCCAGCCCTGCACCTGCCGAAATCCAGTAGTCTCTTCCCGCAAAGCATTCAGCAGTCACAGAAGTAAGCTGTCTGCCAAATCCGCCGTCAAGAAAATCCTGCCTGCTTATTGTAAGATTTTCCGCCGATTTATCACCAAGCCCGGATATTGTCATAACCGAAAACGACAGGATAAATATAAACAATATCAGCGCCGATATTTTATTTGAATTTTTCATTCAGTCCTCCTACAGCTGTATCAATATATTTTCCGAGCTTCCTGTGTATGAGATAAGCGATGTGCATACGGCGAACAGGATGACAAGAATAACGGGCGACAATACTGATACCACGATTCTGAAACGTGTTCTGTTTATCCTGTTTACCGTGTTCCTGAATAAGTCCGTAGCCATATACATAGCCGTCAGCAGAATTATTATATATGATTTTACAAGATACGACGTGAGCGAATCGGCAAATATCCTGTTTCCGCCAAGCATTGCCCATATATAGCGGAACGAATCGCCTATGCTTCCGCACGAAAGAAACGTCATCAGAATTGTTGTTGCCAGAAAAGTGTAAATTATTCCTGTTGATTTCAGCATTTTAATATTCTTGATTCTGCCCTCGATGATAACGGCGAGACCCATAAGCAGTCCCCACAGCGTACTTCCTGCACTGAATCCGTACCACAAGCCCAGAAGAGTCCACACGCTTACTGATATAAAGCCGTTGATGTACTTTGCATTTATCACCGAGCGGAACGGCTGGACGGCATATTTTCTGAACCAGTGTACAATCTGTATATGCCATTTCGCCGAAAAATAGCGGATTCTACTGCTGAATACAGGGTAGTTGAAGCTCTGCGGAAATCTGAATCCGAAACAGTACGAGATTCCGCACCCCATATCTGAAATACCCGAGAGCGTGAAATAAAGGCACAACATATACGCAATAACTCCGAGCCAGGCTGTGACGACGGGAAGATTTTTTATATCAATGCTTCTTATTGCGGAATACAGCATAAAAAGCGTATCGGCGACTATGACTTTTTTGGCGAGACCTTTAACAAAAAGCTCCATACCGTTGCCGAGTTCGCTGAGCCTGATTCTGCGCTTCCTCAGTATTTTTATAAAATTATCATAGCTTACGACAGGACCAAGCAGGAGACGTGGGAACATCATTATAAACAGCCCGAACCGTATAAAATTAATTTCCGCCCTGATTCTGCCTTTGTATATGTCAATAAGATAGCCTGTTGCCGAGAGCGTAAACAGCGATATTCCTATCGGAAAGAAGCCGTCGGGGAAGCTGAACGGCTTCTGAATCCACGAAAAAAACTCCGTCCTGAATGCAAGGAGCGATACAATATCGAATATAATTCCTGCCGTAAAAGGTATACTGCTGAATTTTCCGTATTTCGATTCCTTCCACTTGAGATTGTACGTGAAGCGTGCCGAGGTATAATTCACGGCGGTGTAAATCAGCATAAAAAAAAGAAATTTCAGGCTGAACAGCCCACAGAAAATCATACTCAGGACAAACAGCGATATATCTTTTAACTTTTTCGGTGTGAAGTAATATATTGCAAGAGATATGGGGAAAAAGCCGTATATAAACAGCAGACTGCTATATACCATAATCTGTCTCCTCTAATTCACGGACTTTAACGGCAAGTTCCTCCGCCGTCATCATCGTATTGAGTATCTCCAGCAATGCGCCTGCGGAGAGAAGCGACGGAAGTTCAAGCGATTTCTGGAGCTTTTTCCGCAGAATACTGCTGTTATTTCCTCCGCTCAGACCGAGTTCATACAATGTCAGCTTCGTTATATCAGGCGGTGCAGTCCTCTCGCCCGATGTTATCCCTGCCTTTTCAAAAGCGGACAGAAGCACGTCAACATCAATTCCCTCAACTCCGAGCTTGCCCTCTGCCGAAGCCGTTCTCTTGCGTTTTTCCTTGCCGAAGATGTCGGGAATATGAACATTCTTTATGTTGCCGTCCACTGCGCCCTTGATATATCCACGTATTTTTCTGCCTGCGCTGTCGGAATCAGTAAGAATAATAATCCCTGTTTTCCGTGCATAGTACCTTATAAGCTCCAGCTTTTCGGAATCCTTAAAAATCCCGAAGCCGTTCGTGACTATAATTACAGCGTCAATAATCGACGAAAGCTTGATTTTGTCGTATTTGCCCTCTACTATAATAGCTTCATTTATCTTTACCATTTTTTACCTCCGATTTTTGGAAGTTACAAGCATCTGTGTTATCGCCTGCTCAATTGCAACACGTGGGTCTGTTGCAGAGGAATTAAGCTTCATCGTCGTATCTCTGAGGATTATAATACATTCCCTGAGCCGTTCCGCACTCATACGTGAGCTGTCACGGAACGCATTTTTTACAACGAATGTCCTTTTGCCGTAATCAAAATCAGAAGCCACCTGCTCCGGAGTTACTTCCGACTGTTTCGCACAGACCGCACGGTACATATCAATAAAAGCTCCTGTTATCGCATAAAGCACCGCTCCTCTGTTATCGCCGTCAACGTTCAGCTCATTCACCGCCTGAAACGCTTCCCTTGCATTCATAGAAGCCACAGCCTTTGCAAGATTATATACGGTCGTATCGTTCTGGACGTGTACAAGCTCGTGAATCATAGCACGGTCAATCTCTCTGCCGTCCGCATACGAACACAGCTTGTCAATCTCGCTGTCAATCACAAGCTCGTCGCAAAGGCACATCTCCGCAAGTTCCCTGCCGTTTTCAAGGGAAATCATTCCGCCTCTTGCAGAAACCTTTGCCGAGATTATCTTTGAGAGTTCAACCGCAGTTTTTATCGGAAATTCGCACAGAGTACCGTTTTTTACAGCAAAATCCGCAAGCTTTTTATTCTTGTCCTTGATGATATTCTGATTGGTTTTAAAATCCTTCTGCACCTTAACTTCAAAGCCTGTAACATTAAAGATTACTACGGTCTGCGGAGGAATATTCTTAAGAATCTCGAGAAGCTTCTTTGTAACGTCGTCCGCACTGCGCCCTCTCATATCATCAAACGGCTTCTCGCAGTTATAGTCGTTTATCAGAATACAGTTGTATTCCGACATCATCGGAAACTGCTGAACAATATCCGCAAGCTCCGACAAATCGAGCTTCCTGCCGTTTATTCTGGTAAGGGCAAAATCCTCGCTGTCGCCGACTGCGGTTTTTATTATCTGCTTTGTCATTTTTTCAACGCCTGTCACATCAGCTCCGAAAATATAATAAATCCTGCTGAGTTCGCCCTTTTTAAGTGCAGAGGCGAGCGTTTTTGAATCAGTTTTCGCCATAGAGACTCCTTATCCTGTATTGTCCGTCCGATGACAGAATTATTTCAAAGTTATTCATATCATCAAGATAAATACTGTCTTTGTAAATATGCGTGTTTTTCGTGATATTCCCGTAATACACATTCAGTCCGCTTGATTTTATACTGCTTTTCGCCGGAGCAAAATTCACCTGATACTGATTATAATAAACCGAAAGAATATTGTCGTGATATGCAGTGCTATAGTCGCCCGAATCAGCCGTAAAACCGTTACTGACGAGAAGCTCCAGCCTGCCGTTGTAAATATCAGTATCATTCACCGCAAAACGTCTGCTTACTTCAAACGGCTGTAACTCCGTTTCGTATGTAATATCCTGCGAAGCCGTTTTGCTTGTAAGAATCAGCGTATTTACTGTAGATATGCCGTTTTCGGAAAGATATTTGCGGACGTATTCAGCCGAACGGTAATGACCGCTGAGGTCTGTTATATCCGTCCTGCCCTTGTACGATACCGCCACAACAGCATTATTTCCCTTGCCGAGAACCGCAATAACCATATTTTCAGCTCTGAAATACCCTGATACTGCAAGAGTTGCGGAGCATATGAATACTGATACGGCTATTGAGACCGAAACAAGCCGTTTACTGCTTCTGAACAGGAATATACAGACAATTACAGCGCCCGATAATATGAACATCGTCGGAATTATGCCGTTTATACGTGGAATGCGCAGGAAGCTGACAGATGAAATCACATCGGAAATACTCAGCACAAGTTTTATCATCACATCCGCCGTATACAGCAGAACAGGTAAAATACCGCCTGTTATGATATAAATCAAGCCCAGAAGCATAGCCAGCGTACACAGCGGTACGAGCAGAATATTTGTCAACGGCGAAGCAAGCGACGTTTCCTCAAAATAATACAGATTTACAGGTATTACGGCGAATGTCGTGCATATGCTGATTACAAGAGCTTTAACAAATCTGCTGTCAATGTTTTCAGCCATAAACGGACCGAACACTGCCACACCGAAAGTACCCGACAATGACATAATAAATCCGCTGTTGCAGACTGCATAAGGGTCGGCAATGCCGATAATCAGCGCAGCGACGGCTATCGAGTTCAGTGAATCGTTCTGCCGTCGGAAAAGCCGTGCGGAATACATAATATCCAGCATAAGCCCTGCCCTTATCGCCGATACAGGGTATTCCGCAAGGGCGATGAATAACAGGAGAAGCAGATTTACCACACCAAAGCTGACAAATTTATTTACTCTCAGCTTATTCAGAACCGCCATAATAACTGCGGCAATAATCGAAACGTGCAGTCCCGAAACGGCAAGAATATGACCTATTCCGCTTCTGTAAACGGCAGTTCTCGTGTTATCGTCAAGGTACTGCTTTTCGCCGAAAATCATTCCCGCAAGAAATCCGCCCGATTTATCGCCTATAGCAAGGCATATCCTGTCAATCATACCCTCACGGAACGAAGCCAGCAGTTTTTTCAGTCTCGCCGAATCAGTATGGCTCACCGTGATATTTCCTGAATCATAGGCACGGATAAATATATGACGTGATTTGTAATAATCTGTTGAATTAAATAAATAGTCGCTCTCGATATTCTCAAAAACGCAGTCCTTAAGCGTAACAATATCGCCGTATTCCGCACCGAGTTCGGACGTATAAAGGCTGATTTTTGCCCTGTGATTACCGTTTATCCTGCCTTTAAGCACATAGTTAGCCTTGTCGCCGTCGTATACTTCATAATCCGTAACCCTGCCCGAAAAATTACCCGTCTGCCCTGCAAAATCCGTCACATAACTGCACTTCAGCGTGTACGTCATACTGACTGTGAATGCGGTAAGGAATGAGAAGATTATTATATACAAATCAAAACGGCTGAAATTGCGTGCTTTCGCAATCAGAAATACAATTACAGAAGCTGTTATAAGCAGGATTATTCCCGATTTATCTGTAAAAAATGAAGCGAAAAACAATCCCGACAAATAAGCTGACGATGCTCCAATCATTTTTCGCTTCATAGTTGATTATTTAAAGAATAACGGCAGTTTTTCAAGGAAAATAATATCTGTTCTGTCAGCTGCGTCGCCCTCGGCAAGAACAGCTGTTTTAGCCGAAATTTTTCCGCCTGCACGTTCAGTGAGTTCCTCCAGAGCTTTCAGGGATTCGCCTGTGCTGATTACGTCGTCAACGATAAGAACGTTCTTTCCCTTAATCATTTCAGCTTTTTCCGCCGAGAGATAAAGGGTCTGCTCGTTTGCCGTAGTAATCGACTTCACAGTAACCGAAACAGGGTCGCTCATATAGAGCTTCACGGATTTTCTTGCAACGACATAAGGCTTTCCGCTCTGACGTGCCATTTCATATCCGAGCGGTATGCCCTTTGATTCAGCCGTAAGTATAACATCGAAATCAGGGCATTTCTTAAGCAGTTCAGTTGCAGAAGCCACCGTGATTTCAACATCCGAGAACATTACAAAAGCTCCGATGTCAAGCTTGTCATTGAGAGGGCAGAGCGGAAGCTCACGCTCCAGCCCTGCTATGGTCATCTTGTAAGTACCTGCCATTTCACACCTCTTCAGTCTTGCCGAGCGAATCAGCGCCCCAGCCCATTTTTACTCCTGCAAGCATATGGAAGTGCAGGTGCTTTACAGTCTGACCCGCATCTTCTCCGCAGTTGTTGATAAGTCTGTAGCTCTCGATTCCCTCAGCCTTTGCAATCTTTGAAACAGCCTCCAAAACCTTTGCAACCACAGCGGAATTGCTCTCATCGATTTCACTTGCACAGCAGATGTGCTGTTTCGGGATAACAAGATAGTGAACAGGCGCAATAGGCGCAATATCCTTGAAGCTGTACACAAACTCGTCCTCGTAGACTTTTGCGGACGGAATTTCGCCGTTTATGATTTTGCAGAATAAGCAGTCCATAATAATTCTCCTTTATTTAATAAATTCCTTGACAATTTCAGCAAATGCGCTGACAGCCTCGTCGGTCTTGGCAATATCGCCGATACCTGCCATTGCGCTGTCAGGACGACCGCCACCCTTTCCGCCTGTTACAGCAGATACTTTCTGGACGAGCTTGCCTGCGTGTGCGCCCTTCTTCAATGCGCCTGCCGTACATACGCAGTAAAGCGTACCCTTCTCGCCGTTTACTCCTGCAAAGAGTGCAACAGTATCTTCCTGCCTGTCCTTAATGCTGTCGCCCATTTTGCGGAGTGCGTCAGGAGCTGTGCCGTCCATTCTTGCGGAAACAACCTTAACGCCGTTTACTTCAACCGCATTATCGAACATTGCAGAAGCCTTTGCATTTGCCATCTGCTGATTGAGACTTTCAAGCTGTTTGTCCTTTTCTCTGATTTCAGTAGCAACAGCTGTGCATTTCTCGGGAAGTTCGTTGATATTTGCGAGCTTGAGTGCCTTTGCGGATTTGATGATAGTATTTCTGTATTCGTTGAGCAAATCAAGAACACCTGTTCCTGTTACAGCCTCGATACGTCTTACACCTGCGGCAACCGAGCTTTCCGAAACGATTCTGAAAAGTCCGATTTGTGCGGTATTTGCGATATGAGTACCGCCACAAAATTCAACCGACTTGTCAGCTGTAACTACACGGACTGTACTGCCGTACTTTTCGCCGAAAAGTGCCATAGCTCCGAGCTTTTTGGCTTCATCAATCGGCATTTCAACCATAGTAACATCCACAGCCTTCATAATCTCGGCATTTACAAGCTCCTCAATCTTTGCGAGTTCTTCGGCAGTAACTGCGCTGAAGTGGTTGAAATCGAAACGGCAGGCTTTTTCGTTTACAAGCTGACCTGCCTGATGAACGTGGTCGCCGAGAACCTGACGAAGTGCGTACTGGAGAAGATGTGCGGAGGTGTGATTTCTCATAACAGACATTCTGCGGTTGCTGTCAATTTCAGCGCTGACTTTTCCGCCCTTTTTGAGTGTACCCTCAGTAACGGAAGCAATGTGCAGGAAATGACCTTCGGACTTGATAGTATCTGCAACGACTGCTGTTGATGAGCCGTCGGAAATCGTACCTGTATCGCCTACCTGTCCGCCACTCTCAGCATAGAAAGGTGTTCTGTCAAGTACGATTACAACATCCTCGCCCTCGTTTGCGGTATCAACTTCCGTGCCGTCCTTATAGATTGCAAGAATCTCGGCATCTTCTGCTGTGAAGTCGGTATAGCCCGTGAAAACAGTTGCAGGAGCTTCAACCTTAATGCTGTTGTCAGCCCACGATGAGCCGGCTTTTGCAAGGTGGTCTGCCTTAGCCTTTGCACGCTGTTCCTGTGCGAGTTCCCTGAATCTGTCAACGTCAACGGAAAGTCCTTTTTCCTCGCAGATTTCGATAGTCAAATCAATCGGGAAGCCGTATGTATCAGCAAGTCTGAATGCGTCATCGCCCGAAAGTACGTTCTTATTCTGCTCTGTAAGTGCGGAGATAAAGCCGTTGAGAAGCTCAGTACCCTTGTCAACTGTCTTTGCAAAAGCTTCTTCCTCAACACCGATAATCTTCTTGATATAATCACGCTTTTCAGCTAGCTCGGGATAAGCGTTTGCGTTCTCGTTGATTACAGTATCGCACACTTCGCAGAGGAACGGTCTGTTGATTCCCAAAAGTCTGCCGTGACGTGCAGCACGTCTGAGAAGTCGGCGGAGAACATAGCCACGACCCTCGTTTGAAGGCATAATTCCGTCGCCTACCATAAAAGTAGTGCTTCTGATATGGTCTGTGATTACACGGAGCGAAACGTCCGTCTTAGCGTCGGTTTTATAGGAAACACCTGCGATAGACGAGATATGCTTCATAATATTCTGAACGGTATCAACCTCAAAAATATTGTCAACATTCTGCATAACACAGGCAAGTCGCTCAAGACCCATACCTGTATCAATATTCTTGCTTGCCATTTCAGCATAGTTGCCGTTGCCGTCGCTGTCGAACTGGCTGAAAACAAGATTCCATATCTCGATGATATTATCCTTGTCGCCCTCAGCTTCAAAGCCTGCACGGTCAAGCTTTCTGCCTGCTCCTGCACGGTCAAAGTGGATTTCACTGCACGGACCGCAAGGACCTGAACCGTGTTCCCAGAAATTATCCTTTTTGCCGAGGCGGATGATTCTGTCGTGCGGTATGCCGATATTCTTTTCCCAGAGCTGTTCTGCCTCGTCGTCGCTCTCGTAAATCGTAATCCAGAGACGGTCTGCCGGGATTTCAAGCACTTCTGTAAGAAATTCCCAAGCCCATTCGATAGCTTCGGGCTTGAAATAATCGCCGAAAGAGAAATTGCCGAGCATTTCAAAATAAGTGCCGTGACGTGCGGTTTTTCCTACGCTTTCAATATCAGGCGTTCTTATGCACTTCTGGCAGGTTGTAACTCTCACATTAGGAGGAACAGCCTGTCCGAGAAAATATTTTTTCAGGGGTGCCATTCCCGAATTTATCAGGAGCAGACTTTTGTCGCCCTGAGGAACAAGAGAGGCACTCGCCATTCTTGTATGATTCTTGCTTTCAAAAAACAAAAGATATTTTTCACGAAGGTCATTAAGTCCTGTCCACTGCATATATTATTACTCCTTTAAACAGTAAAAAATTATAACTGTCAGCCGTAAACAGCATCAGTTCATACATTATTATTATAGTGTTATTTGCGAAAAATGTCAATAGTTTTTTTAAAATTCACCTTTTCTGCATCATATCAACAATCCTGCTGAATACAGGAGCTGCGGAGTCGTTGCCGTAACCGCCGTCCTCAACAAGCACGGTTATGGCATATTTCGGCGAATCAGCAGGGTAAAATCCCGTCACCCACGCATTGCACAGCTCCTCGCCGTCCTCGCTGAACCTGCCTGTCTGCGCTGTGGAGGTCTTTGCACCTGTACGTGCATATTTTGAGCCTGAATTTGAATTGTCGTTGTCATAAACGGCGGAAATCATAAGATTTCTCAGCATTTCAGCAGTTTCCGCCGTCATAATCCTCGATTTCTGCAAGGATTTCTCATTGCCGACCGTCTCTCCGTCAACAGTAACACCACGTATAAGACGGAGCATAATCAGCTCACCGCCGTTTGCTATTGCGCACGTCATCTGATTTATCTGCAAAGGTGTTGCGGTAAGCTTACCCTGCCCGAACGAGAAATTCGCAAGCTCCGCAGGTACAAGAAGCTCGTCTACGGTCGGAAGCACTCCTGCGGAGGAAATCATTCCCGCACACAGGTATATTTCCCTTCCGAACCCGAACGAAAACGCAAGGCTTCTGAACTCGGGTATATCAAAGCACCTGCTCATAGAGATAAAATAAGGGTTGCACGAATTTGTCATCGCCTGTGTAAGATTCTGCACCCCGTGACCGTCTTTATTGTGACAGCTGAAATTCTGCCCGAAAACATCGCACGAGCCTGTGCAGTCATAGATATAGCCCGAAAAATCGTTGTTTATTCCCTCGCAGGCTGTAACAAGCTTGAAAATCGAACCGACGCTGTAGGAATACAGCGCACGGTTAATCATAGGGCTTCTCTCGTCGTCAAGCGCAGGAGCTATATCCTGCACATCGTATTCGGGAAAGCTCGCAAGTGCCAGTATTTCGCCGTTTTTCACATCGGATACCACGATTGCACCCTTGTCTATATCCGCACCCGCAGTCTCGCAGATTTTCTGAATACTGCTGTCAAGAGTAGTGACGATACCTGTTTTCTGCTTCCTGCTACGGGTTACGGACTTGCCCTCGCCGATAAGAATATGCCCGAAGCCGTCGGTTGAATAGGTAACACTGTTCTCCATATTTCCCGACCGCAGAAGCATTTCATAGGCATATTCAAGCCCCGAAGCACCTTTGCCCTCCGTGAGATAGCCTATAACGTGCGGTGCAATGTTCTCGCCGTATCTCTCGGGTATCTCAAAAAAAGTCAGCCCTGCGGAATCCTCGCCCTTTTCCGTGCATTCAAAGGCAAACGCAGTTCCTTTGCAATATCCTGCGGAAAACTGCGCCTTGTCTCTTGCAATACCAAAAAGCTCGTCGTAATCAACAGCGGACGGCACGGCAACTGCGATTATTTTCGTTCCGCAATTTGTCAGCGGAGTAAAATTCCTGTCAAATATCGTTCCCTGACTGTCTCCTGCGCTGATAGTAATAAACGAATTTTCCTTTGCCGTCGTTACATATTCCCTTTTATTTGAGATTGTGAAATAGTTCAGCGACAAGCCGAAAAACATCATAAAAAAGACCGCCACTATAACAATTACCCTGTTTTCTCCACGTCTGCGCAAAAAAATCACCTCACGGTTTATTATTCCGCAAGGCGATGGTTTTATACTTATTCGAGAATCACAGTAAAAGGACCGTCGTTCAGAAGCTCAACTTTCATATCCGCACCAAATATCCCTGTCTCAACGTGCTTGCCCTTGCTTCTGCAATAATCAACAAAGTAATTATAGAGCCGTTCCGCTTTATCGGGCTTGCCTGCATTGACAAAACTAGGGCGGTTGCCGTGTTTGCAGTCGGCATAAAGCGTGAACTGCGATACAACGAGAAGCTCTCCGCCTACGTCATCAAGCGCAAGATTTGTTTTATCATTCTCGTCCGAAAAAATCCTCAGCTTTATTATCTTATCCGCAAGGCGACGGCAGTCCTCTTCCGTATCTTCTTTACCCACACCAAGCAGGACAAGATAGCCTGTGCCGATTTTTCCGCATATTTCGCCGTTAACAGCAACGCTTGCCGAAGTCACCCTCTGTAATACTATTTTCATAAAAAATCCTACTTTCTTACAATATCAACATCAAAAGCCTTGAGGTCGAGCTTATCCGTTCCGCAGGAGCTTATAACGCTGTACATCGGCTTCGGCAAAGGAATGGATACAGAACTTTCGGAGTTATTGAAAAAGCAGATGTATTCATCTGTGCCGTTTGTGCGTGTTGTAACCTCAACGCCTCTCGGAAGTCCTTTTAGCTTCGGGATTCTCGTCTGCATCATAAGATTTGAAGCAAAACTCTCATAGAAATCCGCCTGACAGACCGTGCCGACATAGTACGCAACACCGTTGCAGTATCTGTTAAGCGTTACGGCAGGCATACACCAGTATTCACCGCTGTTGTACTCCGCATAAGCCTTCGCCGTTGTGAGCCTGAGAACGTCGCACCACTGTCCGCAGGTGAACTCATTTCCCGCAAAATCCCTGATAGTCCTGATTTCATCGCCTATGGGATTGTATTCCGCAACCTCTGCGCCTATAAGCTCCTTGAAAACAGTCGGCAGGGAATCCATAATGCAGTTGTTATTCTCATCCTTTACACCGCTTCTGCAAGTAAGAACAAGCGTTCCGCCGTTTATTACATAGCGGTATATGTTTTCAGTCTCTTTCTTGTTATTCACAAACAGCGACGGTGCAATTACAAGCTTGTACCTCGTCAAATCCGAATCGGGCGGAATAACATCAACATTAGCCCCGAAATGAGTGAATGCGGAATGAAATGCCCTGAGCTGGTGAATATAGCTGAAATTTTCGGTCTGTGGCTGAATATCAAGCGCCTTTTCAGACTCGGAGGAATAAAGAATCGCTATATCAGAGATTATAAACGTATTGTCAAGCACGCTTATCTGCTCCGTTTTCTTGCAAAGCTCCGAAAATTCAAAGAAACGGCGGTTCGGCACGTTGCTGTGGTCGATTATTCCGTGTGCGAACTGCTGTGCGCCTGTCAAGGCTGTCCGCCACCTGCAATGCATAACCGTATCCGCTCCGTGTATCATCGCCTGCAATGAATATCCCATAATCATTCCTGCTTTCGGCGACGGCGATTTTCCGTAAGCTCCGCTGAGCTGTTCCATAATCCGGAAATTCTTCTCCTTGATTCCACGCATAAGGTCAAGGCTGAATGCGTGGGAATAGTAATCATTGGGATTATCGGGTATTCTCACAGGCGGATAGTTATTGTATGAAACAAAATCAAGCATATCATACAGCTTATACAAATCGGGATTATCTTCGCCGAAATCCGCATTTGCAGTAACAGGAATCTTCGGGCAGTGCTTTTTCACTACAAGCATAATTTCCTTCGCAAAATCAGCTGTACTGAACGACGTAAACCGATACCATTCAAGGCAGAGTGTGGGATTCTGCAATGATTCGGGATAATCCGACGGCGGTTGAATCTGTGATATATCGCTGTATTCTCCGAAAACAGCATTTCCGAAAGCCCTGTTGATATTCTCAAGCGTGCCGTGCTTTTCAATAAGCCACCTGCGGAAATTATTTCTGCATACATCACAGGTGCATTGATTTGCAGGAAGCCTGTTGTCAATCTGCCACGCTGTAACGGTAAGATTCATAACATAGTGCCTGACAAGCTCGTCCGCCATTCTCAGCGCATATGCCCTGAATACAGGCAAATTTGTACAGCTTCGGTGATTAAGCCCGTATCGGATTTTATTTCCGCCCATATCCGTGTGGACTATTTCGGGGTGCTTCTCATAAAGCCACAGAGGAGGACAGTCCGTGGGAATGCTCATCACTACTTTTATCGCATATTTCGCAAAAATCCTGATTACTTCATCGAGCCACGAAAAATCAAACACACCGTCCTGCGGTTCGATTCCCGACCACACGGATTCGCCTATGCGGACGACTTTCACACCTGTTCCTGCCATAATTCCCGCATCTTTTTCCCATAGCGAGCTGTCCCACTGTTCGGGATAATAATCAACACCAATTCTCATAAATCACCTCTGTTAAATGTTATACTCAATAAGCTGGCAGTTGCCCATAAACCAGTTACTGTACTGCTCCGTCGTCATATTATTGAAATATGTCTCGATAATACGGCATATTCCGCCGTGACTTACAAGCAGAATATTCTTGTCGCTGTATTTTTCAATAATCTCGTCAAGAAAACTGTACACCCTGTGGCTCAACTGCAAAACCGATTCGCCTGTATTTCCCATTCTTACGGCAAATTCACGCTTGTTTTCTGCAAAGCCGTCCGTAAAGCGTGATTTGCCTTCGTATTCGCCGTAGTCCCATTCCCGAAGCCTGTCGTCCGTGATGATTTCAAGTCCGCACCTGTCAGCAACCGTTCTCGCAGTAATATCCGCACGAATCATCGGCGAGGCAATAATAAAATCAATTCCGCCGATTCTCTCAATCTCTTCCGCAAGCCGATGTGCCTGTGCAATGCCTGTATCATTAAGCGGAATGTCGGTAATGCCTAAAATAAGCTCCTGTTTATTGTAGTCCGTCTGTCCGTGACGTGTTAAATAGATTTTCATATCTTCTCCGCCTTTCTGAGTTCCTCCTCCGCAGTTTTAAGCATAAGACTGCTTGGGTTATCTCCGCCCATAATACGTGCGATTTCAGCCACCCTGCCGTCAAAATCAAGCTGTGTTACGCTTGTTTCCGTGCGGTCGTCAACAATCCTCTTCTCAATCATAAGATGATTATCCGCCATAACAGCAATCTGCGACAGATGAGTTACGCATATAACCTGCCTTACCTTGCCGATTTCACGGAGCTTTATGCCGATTTTCTGCGCAGCTTTTCCGCTCACACCCGTATCAATCTCATCAAAAATCATCGTATCTATACTGTCCTTGTCGGCAATAACGCTTTTCAGGGCGAGCATAATCCTTGAAAGCTCACCACCCGACGCTATTGCGGAAATCGGCTTAGGCTCTTCGCCCTTGTTTGCGGAAATCAGAAACTCAACCGTATCCATACCATTGACAGTCAGCTTGCCCTTTTCGTGGCGGACTTCTATAACAACATCCGACATATTGAGAAATTCAAGCTCGGAAGTAACACTGCTGACGAATTTTTCTGCCACCTGCTCACGATAGTCGTAAAGTGCCTTTGCCTGCTCCGTAACAATGTGCAGAAGCTCTTCACGCTTTTCAGTAAGGGAATTTATCTCGCTGTCACTGCTTTCGAGCTTAGTCACTTCCTCGCACGCATTGTTATACATTTTAACAAGTTCCGTGCAGTCGGCGGTATATTTACGCTTGAGCTTGTTTATGGCATTGATTCGGGTTTTAAGATAATCCAGCCGTTGACCGTCAAGCTCAGCCTTGTCCGCTGTCTTTTCAAGCTCGGCGGAAATATCGGCAAGCTCGATTTCAACCGCCGATAAACGTTCATAAAGCGAGGCAATCTCGGGCAAATCCTCTGTAAAGGACGATATTTCGACCGAAGCGGAGGCAATGAGGTCATTTGCCGTATCATCGCCGATAATAGCCGAAACAGCATTTTTTATTGCAATAATCATATTCTCGGAGTTTTTTACGGCATTGTATTCCTGTTCAAGCTCATCGTCCTCGCCGGGTTCAAGCTCCAGTGCGCCTATATCCTCGATAATCTCATTGAGATAAGCAAGACGTTCACGCTTATTTTTCTCCAGCTTTTTCAGCTCACCCAGACGACGTGCCGTATTCTGAAGCTCACGGAAACTCACCCTGTAGGCTCGCAGAAGCGTATCGTCTCCGCCGAAGTTGTCCAGAATATCAAGATGTCTGTCGCTGTCCATAAGAATCTGATTATCGTGCTGACCGTGTATATTAATCATCATACCGCCGATTTCCTTGAGAATCGTGGCGGAAGCCGTCCTGCCGTTGATTCGTGCAACGCTTCTGCCGTCCGCACTTATCTCACGTGTTACTGTTATCTCGTTGTTATCATAGTCAACACCCAGCTCGCTGAGCTTCGCCCTGACATCTTCCGAAAGATTCACAAAAAGAGCGGTAATAACCGCCTTGTCACAGCCTGTACGCACGATATTTTTACTGCACCTCTGCCCGAGAACAGCGTTTATGCCGTTTATAAGAATCGATTTTCCCGCACCTGTTTCGCCTGTAAAAATATTCAGTTTATCAGCAAGCGGTATTACAGCTTCCCTGATAACAGCCAGATTTTTTATATAAATCTCTTTTAACATCTAAATAAGTCCCTGCTTTCCGCTGAAAATTTCATTTCTGAATTTTTTGGCAAGTTTCTTTGCGTCGTTTTCACTTCTCGTAAGGATAAAAATAGTATCGTCGCCTGCGATAGTTCCGACAACTCCGTCGTGCTTCACTGAATCTATGGCAACGCACGTACCCTGCGCCATACCCGCACGGCATTTCAGCACAATAATATTCATCGCATAGTCAACGGCAATAACGGCTTCCTCAAAGATACTTTTTTCCGCCGCCGCAACCGCCGGAAGCGTATATCTGTAAACTCCGTTCTCGTCACGCTGTTTTACAAGAGAAAGCTGTTGAATATCACGGGAAAGCGTTGCCTGAGTGGTGCTTATACCTCTCACGGCAAGCAGTTCAATAAGCATTTCCTGCGTTGCAACAGCCTGCTCGGCTATAATTTCAAGAATGGCTTCGTGCCTCTGATTTTTCATAAATACCCACCCTGCTTATTTAATAGGCTTGCACATTTTTCTGCACAGCGACTCGTGAAATGAATTTCCTATCAGGTTAACGAATTTAAGGTTATTTCTGCCACGCATTATCTCAACGGACTCGTTTTCGCCGATTCGCTTATTAAGTTCGCCGTCCACGCTTATCACTATGGAATCCGCTCCTGCTGTCCTGTCAATAAGCTTCAGCTTCCTGTGCGCAGAAAAAAGAGTTGCCCTCGAAAAAAGCGAATGAGGACAAATCAGCGTCATTTCTATACATTCCAAATCAGGCTCGATAACAGGTCCGCCTGCTGAAAGTGCATAAGCCGTCGAGCCGGAAGGAGTGCTGAAAAGAACGCCGTCCGCACGGTATCTGCCGACAAGATAGCCGTCGGAATACACCTCAAAGTCGCTTATCCTGAAACTTCCCGAGCGTGCCGATACCTCATTCAGAGCCGTGAAAACAGTATCGCCGTCCTCGCCGTGAATCACAACGTCAACAGTCATACGCTCCGAGATGTCATATTCGCCTGTTCTGAGCTGGGCGAGCTTGTCAAGCTGGTCGGCTTCAAGTCCTGCCATAAAGCCCAGCGTTCCTGTATTTATGCCCAGAAGTTTCGCATCCGTTCCCATAAGAAATTTCGCACACCTCAGAATTGTTCCATCACCGCCTATTGCAATGACTATATCGGAAGTCCTGACAGCCTCGTTGATGTCCTCAAACAGCACAAAAGGCTTGCTTCCGAACTCGTGCATATATTCGGCACTCACGCTCACCTGTATGCCTGAGCGGTCAAGCACGTCGCAGACCTCCACAGCACAGCTGAGAGCATTTTTTTTCTGAAAATTCGGGTACAATACAGCTTTCATAATATCCTCCTATAAACAGCCGAACGCTTCCTCAACTAGTTTTCTGAAATCAAAAAGAGACGGATTTTCCGCCGACTTTTTCAGTTCCGCCAGATATTCTATATTTCCGTTTCCGCCCTTTATGGGTGAGAACGTATAATCGGCAGGCGCAAATCCCGTAAGGCGGAAAAAACTGTCCATTTCCGACAGTATTCGCAGATGTACTTTCCTGTCCTTCACCACACCCTTTTTGCCGACATCCTTTTTCCCTGCCTCAAACTGTGGCTTTATCAGTACAACCGCAACATTGCCGTCGCCGAGAAGCTCATAGATTTTCGGCAGAATCTTAGTCAGCGAAATAAACGAAACGTCGGCGCATATAAAATCAGCATTTCCGCCCAGATTTTCGGGAGTTACTTCCCTTATATCAGTGTTTTCCATATTCACAACACGGCTGTCGCTCCTGAGAGATTCAGCAAGCTGACCGTGACCGACATCGACGGAATAAACCCGCACCGCACCGTGATTAAGCATAAACTCCGTGAATCCGCCTGTTGAAGCTCCTATATCAAGGCATATCCTGCCTGTGAAGTCCAGTCCGAATGCACTGTAAGCCTTTTCAAGCTTCAATGCACCCCTGCCTACGTAAATTTCCTGCTCCGACGATTCAACAACATCGTCGTGCATAACGTCATCGGACGGTTTTTTTGCCGTTATTCCGTTGACTGTAACAGCTCCCGACTTTATCATCTCTTTGGCACGCTCTCTGCTTCGTGCGATACCTCTTGCAACAAGTTCAGAATCAAGACGTGCCATTTTCAATGCTCCTTATGCGGACGTAATCAGCCATTTTTTCACAGAGAAGTCCGAATTTGTCAAGCGCCGATTTTACAGAAGCCTGTTTTATGAATCCGTCTGCGGAAACACGGCTGTAATCGCCCTGATAATGCGCTTCCATAAGCAGACTGCCTATTTTCTCGGAAATACTGCCGTTTCCTGCGGATTCCTCAAAGAAAACAATACGCTTATATTTCAGAATACTGCTTATAATCCTGTCAGAAACAGGGAAAATCTTCGTCAGCTTCAGCAGGTCGCAGTTTATGCCGTCCGCCGTAAGCAGACTCTGCGCCTTGTAAATCTCGTTGAAAATCCTGCCGTATGATATGATAAGGGTATCGCTGTCAGCGTTCTGAGTAAGTATATTGTCAAGGGTAGTAAAATCCTCGCCATAGCTCACTTCCTCCGCACCTCTCGGGTATCTCACGGCGACCAGTCCTTTTTCGTTGTATATCGCTTCTTTAAGGCAATGCCTGAGTTCATCGTAGCTCGAGGGCGAATATATTACAGCTCCTGGAATCGAAGTCAGCATAGGTACATCAAACATTCCCTGATGAGTTTCGCCGTCGTCGCCGACTATTCCCGCACGGTCTATTCCCAGAACGAGATGAAGTCCGCCTATTGCCACATCGTGGATAAGCTGGTCGTAAGACCTCTGCAAAAACGTCGAATATACGGCGAAAACAGGTATCTGCCCCATTGAAGCAAGTCCGCCCGCAAAAGTAACGGCGTGCTGTTCGGCGATTCCGACATCGTAGAAGCGTTCGGGAAATTCCCTGCTGAAATACTGCAAGCCTGTTCCGTATTTCATAGCCGCTGTAATTGCACATATCCTGTCATCTTTTTTAGCGAGACGTACAAGTTCCTTGCCGAAAACAGTGGAATAGCTGTCGCTTGCCGAAATTTCGGGATTGCCTGTGACAATATCGAATCTTGAAATGCCGTGATACTCGCCCGGATTTTTCTCCGCAGGAAGATAACCCTTGCCCTTGACTGTCTTGACGTGGACAAATACGGGCTTGCGGAACGATTTCGCCATACGCATAGCCTGTTCAAGTTCCCTGAGACTGTGACCGTCAACAGGTCCGAGGTAGATAAATCCCATATCTTCAAAGAGGTTGCGTTCGAGTATGGTTGATTTTATAGCGTCCTTAGCCTGTTTAACACCCTTTGCAACCTTATTTCCCACAACAGGAATGTTGGTGAGATTCTTTTCAACCCTGCGCTTGGTATCAAGATATTTCTCGGAATTTCTGAGCGTGGTGAGATATTTTTCCAGCGAACCCACGCTTTTGGAGATTGACATATTATTATCATTCAGGATGACAATCATATTGCTCTGGTTATAACAGCAGTTATTCATAGCCTCATAGACCATTCCGCCTGTCATTGCGCCGTCGCCGATAACAGCAACCGTGTAGTTGTCCCTGCCCTGCATTCGCATAGCTTCGGCGATTCCGCAGGCAACGGAAAGAGACGTACTGCTGTGTCCCGAAATAAACGTATCGTGCGGAGATTCCTCGGGCTTCGGGAAGCCTGAAAGTCCGTTTTCCTGACGTAAAGTCGGCAGTTTATCCGCTCTGCCTGTGAGAATTTTATGCACATATGCCTGATGTCCTACATCCCATACGATTTTATCGTCAGGCGAATCGAAATTTCTGTGGATTGACATTGTAAGCTCAACAACACCGAGATTTGAAGCAAGATGACCGCCCGTCTTTGAAACAGTATTGATAAGCAGATTTCTTATTTCACTGCAAAGATACCAGCATTGCTGAACAGAAAGTTTTTTCAAATCTTCGGGAAGATTAAGTTCAGAAAGCGTAACCCTGTTTCCATTCTTTAAAAATTCATTCATTTTATCTGTATTTTAACGGAGAAATCCTCCGCACTCCTTTTATTTTTTACGTCTGAGAAGAACCTCTGTAAGCTCCTTGAGGAACTCGTTGTTATCAATGGAATCAAGCCATTCCATAGCCTGTGAGGTAGCCTCGTCAGCCATTTCCTTTGCCTTTTCGATGCCGTAGAGAGTTACAAAAGTAGTCTTGTTCTGTTCAGCATCGCTTCCCACAGGCTTGCCGAGTTCTTCCGTAGTGCTTGTAACATCAAGAATATCGTCAATAACCTGAAAAGCAAATCCGAGCCTTAAACCGTACTCCGCAGCAGCCCTGATAGTCTCGGTTGAAGCGTCGGCACAGATTGCGCCCATAACGCACGAAACCGCAAGAAGCTGACCTGTCTTGCACCTGTACATATTCTTGAGATTCTCTTCGTCAACGTCACTGCGCTTCTCGTTCTCCATATCAATAACCTGTCCGCCAATCATACCGTCTCTGCCGACAGAATTTGCGAGGACTGAAATAATAAGCACTTTCTGCTCAGATGTAAGCTCGGGTGCGTCGGCGATGATTTCAAACGGAAGTATTGCGAGAGCGTCTCCTGCAAGAATCGCTGTAGCTTCGCCGAATGCCTTGTGACAGGACGGCTTTCCTCTGCGGAAGTCATCATTGTCCATAGCAGGCAAATCATCGTGAATAAGTGAGAACGTATGTGCCATTTCGATTGCACAGGCAGGAGCGGAAGCGGTTTCCTTATCTGCTCCGAGAGCCTCGCAGAATGCAAAAACAAGGGCAGGTCTGATTCTCTTTCCTCCTGCACGGAGAGAATAATTCATAGCGTCAATCAGGCTGACCTGCGGTCTGTTGTCGTTGCTGTAATTGTTGTATCTTCTTAGCTCTTTTTCCGTAAACTCGACGTACTCAGCCATTTTTTCATTAAAATTGCTCATAATCATTGAACCTCCGTAATTTTTATTTTTGCCTCGTCAATCTGCTTCCTGCACTCGCCTGCAAGCTTCACACCCTCGCTGTACAGTTCAACAGCCTTTTCAAGCGGAATATCACCGCTTTCAAGTGCCTTTACCACAGCACTGAGCTTATTCATAGATTCTTCAAAAGTTTCTCTTTCATTCATAACAAATCACCATATCTTTTTAACTTCTGCTTCTGCACTGCCCTTGTCAAATTTTATAACAACAGTACCGCCCTCGCTCAAATCAGCTGAATCCCTTACAAGCGCATTACCGCTGTAGACAAGGGAATAACCTCTTGACATTACTTTAAGCGGACTGAGACTTTCCAGCCTGCCGACGTTTTCACGCAAAGCCGATTCTGCTCGGTCAATACGGCGGTTTATTGCCGATTCCGCACGTTTATTCAGACCGTCAAGCTTTTCTTCCATAATCCTGATACGGTTTTCGGGCGACTGCAATGCAAGCCTTTTGTCAAGCATATCGAGCTTTTCCGCAGATTTTCCCAGAATCTCCGCCATAGCATATTCCGCACGGCTTGCGAAATTATTTACAAGCCCAAGCAAATCATCTTTTGTCGGCGAAGCAAGTTCCGCAGCCGCTGACGGTGTAGGCGCTCTTCTGTCGGCAACAAGGTCGGCAATTGTGAAGTCAATCTCGTGACCTACAGCCGAAATAACAGGTACTTTGCAGTTGTATATTGCCCTTGCAACGGATTCGGTATTAAACGCACTCAAATCCTCCGACGAACCGCCTCCTCTGCCGACGATTATCACATCACAGCCTGCCGTTTCAGCAAGTACAAGTCCACGGCAGACCGATTCCGGAGCGTTTTCGCCCTGCACGGTTGCATTGACAGCATAGAGTTCACACAGCGGATAACGTCGTGTAAGTACGTTTATAATATCACGCACCGCCGCACCTGTCAGTGAAGTAACTACGCCGATTTTTCGGGGCATACGTGGCAGAGGAAGCTTATGTTCCTGCGCAAATATACCCTCTCCGTCAAGCTTTTTCTTGAGCTGTTCAAGCGCCGTACTCTCCTTGCCTGCGCCCTCGGGTACAATATCGGTAACATTAATCTGATAAACACCGCTAGGCTCATAGACTGTGACAGTTCCCGTCGCTATCACGGACATACCGTTTTCGGGCGCAAATGCAAGCCTGTCCGCATAACTCCTGAACATAACCGCCTTTATTGCGGACGTGCTGTCTTTGAGCGAAAAATACCTGTGACCGCTTCTGTGGTGAACGTAATTGGAAATTTCACCTCTGATAAGGATATTTTTAAGATTATTATCGCCCTTGACTACAGAGCCGATATATATGTTTATCTGCGATACTGTAATTATGTCCATTTATTCACCTCTGCATATTTCAGATAAGCATATATTGCAACACCCACAGCATTATCGCACGAAAACTGCGGTTCTGCAAATGAAGCGTCTTTATATCGGGAAATAATTCTGTCTCTTATGATTCTGTCCGACATCACACCTCCTGCGTACACAAGAGGAAGCCTGCCGTATTCCTGCACCGCATAGCCTGTCATTGAAATAATCGTTTCCGCTATGAAATCAAGGCAGTAGCCCGCTATATTCTCGGGACTCTCTCCGCTGTCGAGCATAGCCCTGCACTTGTTTTCAACTCCTGAAAGACAGCACGAGCCGTTTTTAAGAACAGGCTTTATCTTAAAGTGCCTGTCCGCATTTACGGCGAGTTTTTCAAGCTCAATACCGCACGGAAATTTAAGCCCGAGCATAAGCCCTGCACGGTCAACAGCCTGTCCTGCGTTCAAATCAAGGGAAGTGCTTATTTCGGATATATTTAAAATATTTTCCTCATCGGGACGGCACAGCAGACAGTCGGTTGTGCCTCCGCTGACGTGGAATGCAATAAACGGCTGATTTATATAGTCGAGCCTGTCCGCCGAATAAAGTGCCGCTAAAATATGCCCTGTCTGGTGCGAAGTCCTGTACATCGGCAGTCCGTTAAGTGCGGAATACGACCTTGCAAAGCCCTCACCGCACAGAAAGCACGGCATATACGAACCCTCGGTATTTCTGGGACGTGTTGAGACTGCCACCGCCGAAAAATCAGATTTTCCGATATTTTCCGCAAGCTGTTCCAGAATTTCGGGAAGCTGTTTTGTGTGGTGAAAAACAGCGTCGCTCTGCCTTAAACCAAGCACACCCTCTTTGACGGGAAGCAGTTTTTTGCACTGCACTATGCGGTTCTCATCGCTGAAATAAACCGCCGACGACGTTGTGTAATTGCTTGTATCTATTCCGAGAAACTCAGGCATTTTCTTCTCCGTCCGCATTTCTGTCACGATAGAACGCACCGAGAAGTCCGTTTATAAACGAAGCGTCCTCCTTGTAGCTGTAAGTACCCGCAAGGTTTACAGCCTCGCTTATTGCAGCATTATCGGGCATTTTGTCATCATAAAGGCACTCATAAAGTGCGATTCTCAGAATTGCGTGATTGAGCTTTGAAATTCTCGAAAGTTTTCGGGATTTACTGTACTTCTCAATAATTCCGTCGATTTCCTCTGCGTGTTCAAGAGTTCCGTCAACCATTTTCCTGACATCGTCGTTAATGCTGATTTCCTCAACCTCTTCGGCAATTTCATAAAGCTCCTGAATATCGTCGTCCCTGAGAAGCTGTTCAAAAACAAGTTTGAATGCGCTGTCTCTAATTTCACTTCTTGACATTTTATCTCTCCTACCTCATAATTAACATATTCATCAGAAAACAATTCCGCTGATAACAACATTGACTCTTGCCACAGCAACACCCGTCATAGACTGAACGTTTTCTTTTACAGCCGTCTGAACTTCCTGAGCAACGTTTGTAACCCTGAATCCGTGCTTAACCCTGATTTTTATATCAAGTGCCGCAACGTCCTCCACCATAGAAACGATAACAGGACCGTTATTCATCAGCTTGCTCATCTTGTTCACCTCACCGTCGAGACCTGCAACACCCTTTACATCAAGCGCAGCAAGCCTTGCGACGGTGATAATAACATCTTCTGATATTTTCAGATGACCTGAAGTATTTCTTTTTACGTCGCCCATTCTGAACCTCCGTTTTGCTGAATATTTGAGTGTATTATTTAACTGAATGCGTGTTACACCCTATTCTTATATTATAACAAAAACGCAAAAATTTTTCAACTACTTTACTTCAAAAATTCTAATATTTTCTGCTGAAACTTCTGACTCGCTCATAATTATTTCTTTTACGGAAGCAGCCTGCGCCTTGTCAAGTCCCTCTGTCTTGATTACAACCTTCGCAGTTTCGCCGTCAAGATAGGCAACGCAGTCCTCAAAGCCCTGCGCCTTCACCAGAGATTCAATAGTTCCCTCCGATTCAATCAGCTTCGAGACTTCCACAGCGTCAAGGGCATTGATAACCAGCTCATCTTCCGTCAGGTCGCCTCCGCCGATAATCGTCTGCAAAGTCTGGACTGCCTCGTCACGGTTATTCATCTTGTCAAGCCTTGCCTGCGCAAAATAATCCGCAGTTTCCGCAGCGGCATTGACAGGCTCGGCAGTATCGTCAATATTATCAACAAATTCTGTATCGCCGTAATTGACAGTATCGCCCATTTCCGCAGTCTCGATGATTTCGCCGTCCTTCGTTATCTTTGGTGCGGAAGCATAATTTATGTAGACGGCAATCGCAAGCATAAGTGTAAGGCAGGTCATAATAATCTGCTTTTTTCCGATGATAACTGTTGGCTTTTTCATAAAAATTACCTCACTTTATTTTAGTTACATATATTTTACTTGTGGATATTCCGAGAGCGGAAGAAACCGCCTTGTAAATCCGTTCCTCAACAACAGGACTTCCACCGCCTGTGCATACTATAACTGCACCCGTAATCTCAGGCGTTTCCACCGTCTCAACCAATGGCTCTTTCTCACTGCCGAATATCACATATTTATTCTCCTCCTCCGTCTTGCTCTCTGACTGAATTTTCTTCTCCTCAGAAGCATAAATATACCGCTCACCGCTTCCGACTGTCAGATAAACTTCAACCTCGCCGGCACCGTCGATTTTTTCAAGAAAATCACGGAGACGGCTTTCAGTCTCAATCCTGTAGCTTTCGGATGCCGATACATCTGACGATGATTCAGCGGACGGCACGGCGGACTGCTTCTTGTCCGGCAGAACACTTGAAATCATAATAAGAAGCAGTCCGACTGCACCGAGAACCGTAATGACGGCGGTTTTCTTCTCCTTGAATTTTTCAATCAACTGCATTTACAACCTCCGTTCCGTCTCCGAGACTTCTCCGTATAATCCCGGCAACAGCTTCAAAATCCTCTGATGTGACCGTCACCCTACTAATAGATATGCTGTAATCATAAGAAATATTAACTTCCGCCTCAATTTTTTCGCAGGACAGTCCCATTGCCGAAATCTGCTGAAAAAGAACGGATTCAATATTCACCGCCGTCTGCTCCGCAAGCGCAAGAGCGTAAACATCATCGGAAGAGTTGTATTCCGCAAGCCTGTAGTCCGAAATCTCGGGAAGCTCAAATTCCGCAATCCCATTTGCAAACGGCGAAATCATTACTACCGCAAGCAGAAGATTCAGAAGCATTCCGAGCTGGTTTTTCAGACGTGAAGCCGAAGCGATACTCCCGATAAGGCACTTTGAAGCCGATACTATGCACACTGCCATAACTGCCGATTTTATATTCTCCATATCCACCTCAGAACGTTTTCATAAGAATCGCCGAGCAGATAACAAATATCACTCCATAGCACACAAGCACGCTCTGCGCAACAGCAAGTCCGCTGTCTATGCCCTTAAGAAGCTTCGATATTGAATCCGCCGAAAAAATATCCGATACCGCCGAGCCAATCCACATAACCGCACGGTATATAAAAAGCTCCAGAATTTTCGGGAGCATAATCAATGCAACTGCTATTATTCCTGCCACACCCATAGTTCCGCCGATTACCTCAAAACTGCCCTTTACAGTCGAATATGCGTCGGAAACAGCTCCGCCGACTATGGGAACAAATCCCGAGACAAGCATTTTCGCCGTTTTCGCCGTAACTCCGTCCGCCTTGCCTGTTATCGTGCATTTCAGGCTGACGAATCCCGTGAAAAGTGTCATAGTTATGGAAATCGCCCACGTTACCGCCTTTTTCAGGAGATTCACCATACTGTCAAGCGATGTGTTCGGAAAAATGCTTCCTGTTACGGCAAGTGCGGAAGTTACGCTCAGAATCGGCAATAAATAGCTCTCCGACAGCCTTACAATAAACTCCGAAGCGCCCAGCATCATCATATGGTAAATTCCTGCCGATGTGAACCCTCCGCACGCAACCGAAACCGCCGTAAATACGGGTACGAACACCAGTATAAAGCTTCCGCCGACCTCTATCGCCTGCAAAGTCTCGCCGTATATCGTCAGCAACTGTGGTACTATCACCGTGACTGCCGTCATCACGCACACCATATTGTAAATATCGGCGGAATTGCTCGGCATTGCGCTTCCTGCTGATTTCATAAGCGTGCTGAAAACTATTACCAGAAACACCGCACACAGAATCCGCAGTGGTGCGTCAAGGCGAGATACAAGCGAATTTTTTATCTGCCCGATTAATTCCCCGAACGAAAGTTCCGATACATCATCAACCGCAAATCCCAAATCATAATCGTCAAGAATGCTGTCAAGTTCTTCAACGATTTCGCCGAATGGGTCGGCGGATTCTTCCGCAAAGACCGCAAACGGCGAAATATTGAGGAAAACAAGAACGACTGTAATAAAAATCACGACTGTTTTTTTCATAAGTCCACCTTAAAAAATTCCGTTAATCTGCTCCAGAAGCGCCTTGACGAGCGGAAGGCTGATAAACGTAACCGCTCCACGTCCCCATATTTCCGCCGCCGAAGCAATCGCCGTTTCTCCGCTGTCACGGCAGATTTCGCACGTTATCTGAGTTATCAGGCAGATTGCAGTTGCCTTGAAAATCAGGGAAAGATAGCTGTCCGAGATTCCCGCACCCGAAAAAATCTCGCCGATTTCGGTTACAACAGGACTGAAAACGGCTATAAATCCGCCTATAACGGCTGTGCAGGAGGCGAGCGCAATCATCATAGACTGCTCACGGCAGTGCTGGCGGAGAAGCACCGCAAGAATCGCCGAGCATACGCAGAAAACCGCCGTCGCAATGCTTCTGTCTACCATAGCCCGAACACCGTCTTGACCGTTTCAAAAAGTCCGCCGATTTCCTCGACGATTATCACCAAAACGACGATTAACCCTGCCAGCGTCGTCATCATCGCCTGCTCTTCACGCTCCGCACGTTTCAGCACGAGATTCAGCACGGCGACAATTATTCCTGTTCCCGCAATTTTAAAAATCAAATCAATGTCCATTGCCGTCTCCTTAAATCACCAGTATTCCAGCCATAACGCCGAAAAGAAGCCCTGCGCTCCTGTAAAGCCGACCCTTTTTCAGCAGATTTTCCGTGCGGATTTCGGTAATCCTGCCAAGTTCCTTCTGAAGTCCCAAGATTGTTTCCGACTGGCTTTCCGCATCGCTTTTTCCCAGTATACAGCCAAAATGTGCGAGAATATCGGCTTCCTCCCTGCTAAGATTCTTCTGGGATTCAAGCGACTCCGTCCACAGCCTGTGGAAATCCTCGCCCGTGCTGTAGAAATCGGGCAGACTGTTCAGAAAAGTAAGGTCTTTAAGCTCGGAATCCGCCTTGAGATGACGGCATATCGCATAAACATCGTCCTGCCTGTAGTTTATGAAAAATGCGGTCTGCTGAAAAAGGTGGTTGATTTCGTCGCAGATTTTCCGTGATTCCCGAAGCTTGTCCGCCATACAGAACCCCGTTATTCCGCCAGCCGATGTAAGTGCGAGGGCAAGAAAAATCCTGAACATCATCTCAAATCCTCCTTATTTCGGCAATCTCGCCCGGATTTTCCGCACCCTGCAAAAAAACCGCATAGCCGAATGCACCGATTATTTTTTCGGCGACCCGGCGCTTCATCAAATCCTCGTAATTTTCTGCGTGAATCGTCGCACAGAACTTCACTCCACAGCCGATTCCGCAGATTATAGCCTCTGAATCGCCGTCAGTTGAAATCTCGTCGCAGAAAATATAATCGGGCGAAAGAGTCCGCACCGCCGAAATAATTCCGTCCGCACGTGAACAGCCGACGAGAATATTCGTGAGCGTGCCGACATCATTCTCCGCCGTTCCGTTATGTACGTAGGCGATTTCGTTCCGCTCGTCAACAAGAGTGACTTTCTTCCTGTTCCCGACAATACGGCACAAATCACGCAGAACCGTTGTTTTCCCTGAATTAACGCTTCCGCAGATGAGAACTCCCGAGCTTCCGTCGGCAATCAGGTTAAAAATTTTATCAGCACTCCCGACAACGTTCCTCGCCATACGGAAATTCAGCCCTGTAGCTTCCGTGATTACTCCGTTTGCGGAATACATTCCCGAAATTCCGACTCTCACACCGTTTTTCAGCACAAAAAATCCCTGTTTCAGCTCTCTCGAACAGCTGTGGAGCGAATAATGCGACAGCGAATCGACAATCTGCGAAATATCGGCTGAATCCGCCACGACAACAGCCGTGTTCCTGAAACTCGCCGTAAGTCCGCAAGCCGTGAGGTACAGGACTTTATCGGGATAAATATACGCAACAGCCCGACCGCTGAAAAGTCTTATTTCGCTTATTTTCTCCTGCTCGTTTCTGCCGACGTTCAGCATAGCCCTCCTGATTTTTTCGGGCAGATAATCGGCGATAATCTTATAGCTTGTACATTCCTGCATTTCAAACTCTCCTTTCACTAAATAATATTCAGCGAAAGTGAATTTTATGCAAAAAAAACAGCGTACCGAAGTACGCTGTAATTCTGCTGTTTATTATTCCTTTACACCACCGAGGGCAACGCCTGCGATAATGAACTTTGAAAGGAAGATGTAAGCAATGATAATCGGCACGATACTGAGTGCGATTGCGAGGTAGATAGCACCGTAGTCAGTGATTTTATCGGAAGCCTGAAGAGCGGAAACCATCATAGGAAGTGTTTTCTGCTTGAGCTTTACGCTGATAAGAATCATATTCGGTGTATAGAAGTTGTTCCAGCTAGCGATGAATGCGAAGATTGCCTGTACAGCAATAGCGGGCTTCATCATCGGGATAGCGATTGAAACGAACGTTCTGAACTCACTGCATCCGTCGATACGAGCTGCTTCAACAATAGCCATTGAGAATGACGACTGCATATATGAACGCATAAAGTATACAACGGAAGGAGCTGCAACAGCAGGAACAATAAGAGGCCAGTATGTATTTGTGAGGTTGAGGTCAGCCATAAAGCTTACGAAACCGGCAGATGTTACCTGCATAGGAATCATCATTACGAGGAGAACGACTGTGTAGGAAATTTCCTTAAGTTTAAAGTCATAAACGTGCATACCGTATGCTGTGAGTGCTGAGAAGAAAACTGTAAGGATTGTTGAGCATACAGTGATGAAAAGGCTGTTCTTATAACCGTTGAATGCGTCATAAGAGAGCTTGAAATCCGGATTTCCTGTCATTTCCTTGAAGTTATTCATCAGATTTCCGCCCGGCAGGAAGCTAAGTCCTGTTGAAATCTCAAAATGTGAACGTGTAGCGTTAATTAAGAGGATATAAATCGGGAGCAAACAGATGATTGTAAGAATAATGAACCAGACAGTAAGGATAATAGACTTAGTTTTAAGGCTCTTTGAGTAGCTGTCCTTAGGTTCTCCATAAACTGCTTTCATTTTACTCATATTGAAAAACCTCCAAACTGTTTACTTTCCATTTTAAGCTGTTTAGCCATCTTCTTTCTCTGCTTTTTCTTGGCGATAGCGTCCTTATCACGAGTCATATAGAATGCGATACAGCCGAGAACGAGAGTGATGAAGAAGAGGAGAACAGAAGCCGCACCTGCGTAACCCATCTTGTTTTCACTTGCCTGAGCGTGGAAATATTCATAGATAAGTACGGCGATAGTTTTGAGGTCATCGTTTACGCTTGTTCCTTTATGGAAGAGGAACGGGATATCGAACATCTGGAGACCACCAATCATTGATGTAACCAGTGTGTAGGACATAATAGGAGTAAGAAGCGGGAGAGTAATCTTTCTGAATACCTGACCGGAAGTTGCACCGTCGATGCTTGCAGCCTCGAAGAGTGACGGGTTGATACCCTGAATACCGGACATAAGCATAATCATTGTATTACCAAACCAGAGCCAGGTCTGGATGAACATTACAACAACACGTGATTCAGTAGTACCCTCGATAAATTCAACAACGTCATATTTCTTTGATGTTGCGTCATAGTCAACGATACCGATTTTACTGAGAATCTGGTTTACAGCACCGGGAGTTGATTCAGACTGACCACAGAGCTGAAGGAAGAGTACAGCTACGGATGCTGCTGTGATGATATTCGGGAGATACATAACAATCTTGAAGAATTCCTTACCCGGAATCTTAAGGTTTGCTTCTGTAAAGAATACAGCACAGGAAAGAGAAAGGGCAATCTGGGGAACGAAGTTACCTAACCAAAGGATAACAGTATTGCCAAGTGAGTGGACGAATTTTTCGTGAATTACGTCCTGACGTCTGTCGCCGCCAAACAAGAGGTCTTTATAGTTTTGGAGACCTACAAAGCTCTCTATGTCGTTACCATTGCCGTGGAAGCTGACAATGAATGTGTTGATGAGCGGCCATAATTGGAAAAAGAAATAAACAAGAAAAAACGGCAAAATAAAGATGTAGCCATATTTTGCATAGCTGATTGATTTGATACGTCTCTGTGCAGCTGATGCCATTACACACACCCTCTCGGAATTTTATTAATAAATAAATATACACCTACGGAGTACAAAAGCACTCCATAGGCATAAATATTTTTAGTTGTTCTGACGAAAATCAGGTGAAAACCGGATTATTCAACAGTAACGTCCTGAATATGCTCAAGAACCTTGTCTTCAAAAGCAGTGATTGTATCTTCCCAAGAAGAACCGCCCTTGCAGAATTCGTCCTTAACAGCCTCGAGGAAGTCAGCCTTAACTGTAGCGTCGTAAGGAGTGATAAGACCGTTGAAGTCAATCTGCTTAGCAACGTCAGTAAGTGTAGCGTAGATGTTCTGGTTGTTTACGAAGTTGCCTGTAACGTCAGCGTTGAATACTGTATCAGCAGCGATGAGCTTATCCATAACAACCTGGTTGTTTACATACTCAGGCTTGTTTGTAGCGAATGCTTCGAGCTGTGCCTCGTCAGATGTAGCAGAAACGATGAACTCACGAGCCTCGTTGCCGTTATCAGTCTTAGGATTAACAACAATCCAAGTACCGCCCCAGTAGTAAGGTGTAGGACCTTCGCAGAGAGACCACTTGCCGTATGCTTCGCCGCCTACGCCGCCTGAAGCCTCGAGGAAGAATGCACCGAAGCCCCAAGTTGATACGAAGTAACCCATTGTGCTTCCTGTAAGACCGTTAGCCTTCCACTCGTCAGCCCACTGGTCATCGTGTGCAACACCGTTGATGTCCCAAAGAGTCTTAGCTGTATCGCCGAATGTCTGGCAGAAGTCGTCAACCTTGAGAACGCCGTCAACAACCCAAGGAGTTGTACGTCCGCAAGCATATGCCTGCCAGAGACCACCGAGAGAGTCAGCGAGAGCAACAGAGTTGCCTGACTTGTCAGCGATTGTCTGAGCAGCTGTAACGAACTTGTCCCAGTCACCAATCTGTGCCTGCATTTCATCAGGTGATGTTACACCGAGGTACTCTTCTGCGAGGTCAGCTCTGTATGCGAAACCGCCTGCTGCTGCCTGCCAGGAGATACCCTTACGAACACCGTTGGAATCCTTACCGATTGTATCTGTGTACTCATAGATGTTCGGGAAGTCAGCGTCTGTAAGACCGAGCTTTTCGAGCGGGAGAGTTCTCTCGTCATCGTTGATGTACTTGAGAGCCCAGTCAGCTTCTACGAAGTAAACGTCGAGGTCAGAACCGTCGTTGAAGAGCTGGTCATATCTCTCAGCAGCGTCACCACCGCCAACACCGAATGAGATGAAGTCGATACCGTCTACAGAACCAGCAGCGAGGTCGTCAGCAACTGTTGAGTAGTCGAGACCCTTCCACTGAGCGATGAGCTTCGGAACGTCGTCAGCATTCCAAGCAGCGATTGTGAGTGTGTCGCCGCCCTGTCCAACAGAAGCGTCAACTTCGCCTGAAGAAGCGTTGCTGTCATCAGCTGTAGAAGAATCATCTGCTGCTGAAGAATCGTCAGCTGTTGAAGAATCATCTGCTGTAGAAGAATCAGCTGTTGAAGATGAAGAAGATGATGAAGATGACTCGCTTGCATCGTCACCGCAGCTAGCAAAAGCTGTAGCTGTCATAGCAAGAGCAGCAACTAATGCTAATGTCTTTTTAAGTTTGTTCATTGGTTTTTCCTCCTTAAATATGTATTATGCCTGAACCAATACGGCATAATAAATGTAAAAAAAGTGAATGATTTCCGGCACAACTGCCGCTTTGCAATCACCTGACGATTGTCCTCGCCGAAGTTCCGGCATTGCATTGATTCTGCCGAGATGTCCCGGGAAGGGACTATTACCAAGACTTTCGTCTCTGTAATGCTCAACGCAACACTTTTCTGCGGAAGTTTTCCGCCTTGACACAGATGCAGTCTTTCAGCGGAGGTTTCCGCAAGGCGTATCCTGATATAAGAAACCGCCTTTATGCTTCCGGAATGCCCTCTGTGCGAACTGCTATAATCGCAGACGTATTGCTTTCGTAA
>JAMPGO010000071.1 GCA_023663905.1 Ruminococcus flavefaciens | reverse complement strand
AAAGAAGCTATACTGAAATACCATATAAGAATATGCTGACCGACTGGCACGAGACGTATAAAAAAACTGCGACGGGAAGCAATCCCGAACTTTACGGCAGTTTTTTTGCACATCTTAAAGAAAACGGCAGTTTTTATCTTCTTCTGAAAGAAAGGGGATTATTTCACCTGTTTCAGGACGTATATCTTGAGCTTTTCGGTCCTAAGCCCGAGCTTGACAATACGTGGGCATATATATCATCGTTTATTTCTTATGGAATGCTGGGTTGGGTTGACGAGTGGATAAAGCGTGGAATGCAGGAATCGGCTGACAGTATGGCTGAAATGCTGATAAAAACAGGAATCAAATAAAAAAACAGCCGATGATTAATCACCGGCTGTTTTTATATTAAAACCCAATTACTTTTTCATTACGAGAGTAACGCTTTCAAGAGACATATTGCCCCAGTAGTTGTACAGTGTAAGAACATCCTGCGGATTTGTTACATCGAAAACGATAGTGTTATCGGACTCGAGATTTGAAGCGGAGTAGTCCATCTGAACAGTCCAGCTTCCGAGAACGAGTTTACCGCCGAAGCCGTAGCCGACGCTTCCGTCGAGCTTGATAATAATCTGCTCGATTGACTTATAATCGTAGTCTTTCAGCGAGTAAGAAGAATTATAAGATACATCTGTGAGAACGATTTCGTTGTCAACAGGCTCAGTAGTTGTCTCAGGAGCTGTGGTTGTTGCAGCAGTAGTCGTTGTGGTTGTGGTAGTAGTTGTGGGCTTAGTTGTTGTTGTAGTCGTGGTAGTAGTTGTAGGCTTAGTTGTTGTAGTGGTTGTAGTAGTTGTTGTAGGCTTAGCTGTTGTTGTTGTCGTGGTAGTTGTAGTAGGCTTAGCTGTTGTTGTCGTGGTTGTAGTAGTTGTAGTGGGCTTGGTCGTTGTTGTAGTCGTGGTAGTTGTAGTAGGCTTGGTTGTTGTTGTGGTTGTGGTAGTTGTTGTAGGCTTAGCTGTTGTTGTAGTTGTGGCAGTTGTTGCGCCCTCAGGAGTCTGATACTCAAAAGTGATAGACGAAACGTTAAGTGTTACGGAATCGCACCACCATAAGCCGAACATCATTTCACTGCTGTTGATAATCTCGGTGCTTACGTCCGAAGTATCAAATTCAAGCGTACCGCTTGTTCCCATATAGAGATTCTTGTCAATCTGATACCAGCCACTGTTTGTGGAGAATCCTGCCGCACTTACTACAGTACCCATATTGCTTGAGGAATCGAGATTTACAATTATCTTCTTGAGCTGTGCGTCAGCAGGAATATAATCGCCTATTGTCAGGTGAATCTGATTATCGCTCTTGCAGTTGAGTGAAGTGTTGAGATTTACAGATGACTTGCCGTCCTCCATATTAACAACAGGAGCAGTTGTGGTAGGAGCGGAAGGTGCTGTTGTTGCGGAAGTTGTAATAACAGGTCTGGGCTTTGTTACTGTTTCGCCGTTATCCTGTACTTCGCCGAAATCATAGCCTGATTTAAATTCAGAAGCACTTGCTATTGTATCATTTACAGCAGAAGCGTCACCGCCGAAATGAGCGTAAAGACCTGAGATAGCCAGTGTGAAGCAAGCGTTGTAATCAAGTGCAGGCTCTGTGTACTGGTATCTGTTTGCATTGTCCTCGTAGTCGCCGTTAGCAGTAGTAGGACCGCCGATTAATGCGCCGTACAGGGTATATGTCGATTCTGTATTTGCCGACGGGTCGCCTACACCCGGATTTGCGGCACGGTGGTGGATTCTTGTGGGATATTTATCGCCGTAGCCTATAAGGAAGCTGTAGCCTGTGGGATTGTTTCCGAGGATGTAATCCATCTGATTTTTAGCGTAGTTCAGATACTCAGCATCGCCCTTGCCCTCAGCATAGGTGATAGCATACTTCTGCCAAGCACAGTTATAGCGTGATGTACCCCAGCCTGAAATCGGATAATAAGCCTGATTCTTGTTGCTTACAAGGTTATCCATTTCGTACTTGATTTCAGTTGCATAAGCGGAATCACCTGTGAGGCTGTACATAAGGGATGAATATCCGCCCCATACTTTATCCCAGCAGTAAATCCAGTTGTCAATCTCAGAGCCGTAATATCCTCTTCCGTTGGGCTTGAGGGTCGGCAGTGAATATGTATCGCTGTCGGCAACATAGAGCCAAGCTTCAGCCCAGGCTTTTTCGTCTGCGGAATTGCTTGTGCCGTACATATCGCCCATACCTGCGGTTTCGTTGCCGTTGTAGTCCTTACCGAAGCGGTAGAGAGCGTCGGCAAATTTCAGGCACTCAGCAGAATAGTCGTCGTCGATTCCCTTGAATGCACTCGAAGCGGAAGCGAATGCGGATGACATTTCAAAGGCAACTGTTGAGTTGTTGTTCGATTTTGTTGCCCAGTATGTTTTTCTTGAATAGTTCTGTGTTTCGGGCGATGACCAGTAGTTGTGGTCACTGCTGTCGCTTACGTTATAGCAGAAAGCAACGACGTTGTTATCAGAATCAAGGTATGTCGTTTTCATAAAGTAATCGCAGGTATTTCTGATAATATCAAGAAGATGAGCTTCCGTGCCTGTCTCCTTGAAAACATCCGGATAGTCGTAGTAAGCCCAGCCGAGAGAAGTAGCGTTGAATCCCATTGTGAGGTTGAATTTTACGTGGTCGCCCGCATCGTGATAGCCTCCTGAAACATCTACAGTTGAACCAGATACGCTTCTGATGAGTTCTTTTTCTGTGCTTCCGAGACCTGA
The DNA here is from genome assembly GCA_023663905.1 of Ruminococcus flavefaciens. Classification (GTDB taxonomy): domain Bacteria; phylum Bacillota; class Clostridia; order Oscillospirales; family Ruminococcaceae; genus Ruminococcus; species Ruminococcus flavefaciens_AD. Next base: position 328 of record JAMPGO010000071.1, on the reverse strand, counting down.
CGCATTGTCAAGCGAAGCGGTTGAATCATAGGTATGGCAGTTGCCACGCCAGCTGAGTGCGCCGTCGTCAACTTCATTTCCGCATTCGTTTGCATCGTAGAAATACAATGACAATGCAAGGGCTTCTCCGTAATTGATTTCCTTAGTATCAGCGGCATAGCTTCCCATTCCGAGAGCGGACGGAACGCTTGCGGTCAGCATAAATGCACTTGTAACAGCAGATACTAACTTCTTGAGTTTCATATAAATACCTCCGTTTTTTATAATATAATCGATGGCATATTGCCAATATTTTCCTGACTTATTGTATAACTTTAGTATATATCAC
>JAMPGO010000070.1 GCA_023663905.1 Ruminococcus flavefaciens | reverse complement strand
TAAGTAAGCAGGCAGTAAAGCTGTTCGGGAGCGAATATGCTGATTTTCTGCGCAATATCCGTATCATTGAGATTGAGTTCGTCAAAAGTCACGTCATCCTCATAGGCATCATAAGCGGACTGGAGGTTCTCCTCGGAATCTTCAATAATAATCTCCTGCTCGTCCTCGTCGTCATCCTCATCGGCTTCGTCGTCAACGTCCTCGGAGTAAGCTGTTTCATCGTTCTTGCGGATTGATTCAAGCTTCTCCAACAGGCTCTTCTTGCGCTCATTGAGAGCAGAGAGCTTGCAGTATTTTTCAGCGTTATCATAATCTTCCAGCTCGAAATAAACCTCGGCAAGCTCAATATATACGTTGTTTTCACGGAGAGGATAATGCTCGGTGAGCTTGTTTCTCTTAACGATGTCAAGCCAGTCAAGAAGCTCGCCGACAGCGGAGGAATAATCCTTTATATTGCGGTAACAGCGCTCTTTCTGGAAGCGGTAGTGCAGTATGCGACCGTATTCTTCGGGTCTGCAAAGTTCGAGGAGTATATTGAGCAGTTTTATCGACTCAACATAATTCTGAATTTTCATATTGTACTGGAAAAGAGCCTCAGCGGTTCTGGAATCCGAAGCCGCCCTGTCGGAATACTTTGCAACGAACTTTTCAAGCTCATCGCTGTAGCCTAAATCGCCGTTGGCATTCCACAGGCAGATATAGCACATAATGGTCTGCGCAAATGCCTCGTCAAAATCAGGAGTATCAAGCATTTTCTGATATTCGGCAATAGCCTCGTTGTACCTCTTTTTGGCGAAAAGCGACTTGGGAGTTTCCTGAAGCGTGGGATTAACGCTCCTGTCAATTTTCTCAGCCTTATCGGCATTCTTGACAGGCTTGGGCTTGATTTCAGCCACAGTAAGCACTTTTTCGATATTGATAGCGTGATATTTTTTTCCACGCTTCATAAGGCGGAATTTGACAGGAATGCTGACATTTTTGCTGACAGTATTCTTGAGTGTTTTTTCAACGGCAGAGTCGGAAACGTCGCTTAAATCAAACGGATACTGCGATTCATCGTCCGCTGTAATCACGCCTGTGCGCTCAGTGAATTTATATACAGTAATTTTGCCCTTGTAGGTCTTGTTTGTATCAATCTCCGTTTCGGCAGGAATATCGGGCTTTACGGGTTCTTCCTTAACAGGTTCTTCAGCAGGAGCTACAGAGACTATATCCTGCTGTATTTTCTCAAATTTCTCTTCGGCATTTTTCACAGGATAGAACGACTGTATTTCAGCCACGCATTTATTAAGGTCGCTGAAATCCTTGAATGAATGGTTGTGTTCCGAGCCGAGATATTCAAGAATACTGCGTATATGGGCAAATACGGACTTGTCAAATCCTTTTTTGACAAGGCACTTCACCGCACCTATATCACGGGTTTTTTCGGTGCATATCTTTATAACTTCCACAGCTTCATCAATATTTTCTGTATTTCCTGCTGTTATATATGCTCCTGCAAATACGGAAGCGAGCATATAAAGCTCCGAATCTTTATTTTCAACAGCGCCGTGGTAAGCAGTACAGTATGCATTTCTGAGGCTGTTTCCATAGAAAAATGAATAAGCCGATTTATAGTAATCATCATTAAGAAGCGATATATAGGCATAATACAGATTTACTTCTATATCATAGTCGAGTTCCTGCTCGTCCATAATATCCCAGATAAGTTTCATAGCCTCACTTATTTTCGAGCTGTCGTGGCTTGAAAGAAAACTCTTGTATTTATTGTATGTAGCAGTGAGAGCCGTTTTAGCCTCGCTGTCAATGGATTTAAAGGTCTGCTCAACAATTTCGGGTGTGCATTCAACTTTCAGGACGTTGACTTTTCCGGGCTTGACACTGGGCTTGTCGGGTACTACAGATACTTTTACAGGTGTGGGTGTGATATTCTGTACGGCAACCGACTGTGCAAACTCCTCCAATCCTGAAATATCGTCATACCTCAGCACCGCAGTTGAAGTAACTCTTACAGACAGCGACTCCGTACCATCGTTTTCAATGATAATGCCGTCAACTATCTGACCGTTACGCTGTGTGAATCTCACAGCAGTACCGCTCTGCAATGTTGATAACTTTTGATTAATCAAACTCATTTTTTTATTCCTCCGTTAAAAATTTTTGTACTGATATAACAGTATGTTATTATTATACAACATATTTTTACAAAAAGCAAGACTTTTTTTGTAAAAAATGATTTTTTATTAAAAAAACAGACCTGCTCCGACACAGGTCTGTCTGTTATATATGTTAATCAGAAGCCGTACTGCTCTGCCAGCTCGGGTGTATCGTATGTGATTCCGTTGCCGTCACCGTCGCCGAGCATAAAAAGCGTCTGCTCTGTGATACTGTCGCTTGTATGTTTAAGCACGCTCATATAGATAACATTGCCGAAGCTGTCAAGATTAGCCTGAACCGAAACAGTCTCATCTTCCGTATCGTACTCAACAGAGACGTTCCAGAAATAATCATACCTGCTGATTACTACAGGGCTTATATCGGACTCAACAGACATAGCATTGCTGAGATACAACAAGAAGTCATCCTTTATATATCCGTATTCAATAAATTCACTATCCATAAATCCCGAGCCGTTATAATTCTGTTTCCAGCCGTCCGTAATGTGGGTTGATTCCCAGAGATTATTTTTCATCGTAAACTCAATTGAATTACTGCTGTCGTCGCCTGCAATAAACACATACTCGTTATTATTCTCATTATCATAAAAAAGCACGCCTTCTCCGTCAATTAAATCCGTATCGGAATAATAAATATCGCCTGACAATGTATCAAATCGGTTATCAGATGAAGCAATCAGATAAGAAATATACTTCGCATCATCCTGCGTAATCATATTCTCAATCGCACTGTATATTCCGTATGAGCCCTGATTCTCAGCCCTGTAGAGCATACCTGTGTTGCAGTCGTAAATGCTGTTGTCGGGCTGAATAATAAGGCTTCCGATTCCGAAAAATTCGCCCTCGGGATATTCACCGTTTATAGCAGTCCACGTCCAGCCGTTGTAATCAATCAGCATACAGATGGATTCTGTATCAAAATCCTCAAAGCTTATGGTTTTGGACTTCTGACCGCTTCCGTTTGCATAAAACATAGTATTCTGCTCGGAAATCATCTCTGTTATTTCGCTGTTCATAGCGGAATAAATCTCCTCATAGAGTTCGGGCGATGATTTAAAGCTTACCGCAATGATGTCATCTTCCGTCATATAGCAGTATATTGTCAGACCGCCGTCAGGCTCAATAACTCCCGAAAAAGAACCGCATTCAAAAAATTCCATACCGTTTTCGCTGACGGCAAAAACAGTTCTTTCAATCTCATCCATATGCTTCTTGAATGCCGTGCTGATTTCATCTCCGTTGCTTCCGCTGATTATACTTGTCCAGTCGCAGTAAGGAATATATCCCGCAATTATC
>JAMPGO010000006.1 GCA_023663905.1 Ruminococcus flavefaciens | reverse complement strand
TAATGAACTTGATGAAAATACAGACTATGTAAACAAATATTTACTTGACAATGCTGTTGACGGCAGAGAAGCTCATTTCGACGGCACAGAGCATATGGATTTCACGGATTTACCGCTTCTTTCTCCGACATTATCGAAAATGCTTGGAAAAGGCAGTGTAGATTCATCTGAATTTATTCCCGAAATGAACGGTATCATTCTTAATTATTTTAATTATTATCTGAAAGGAGAAGGCGAGCTGAATATTGAGCCTTGGAATGCGCAGACAGCGAAAAATTAACCGGAATACAGCAGTCCGTTCCTGAATCCTTCAATATTCGGCAAGTATATTATGATTATAAATATTTCTCGGATAAAAGAAGATGAAAAGGAACGGCTGGAAATTTACTGCCATACGGTCAGCAATGAAATAACGGAGATTGTCCGCTTTGTTAAATCCAGACAGGGACAGCTTACGGGTATCATCGAGGGCGCACAGTATGAGCTTCCTGTTTCCGACGTGTTCTATATTGAAGGTGTAGACAACAAGGTATTTATTTACTGCGAAAAGCAGGTATATGAAACACGTCAGAAGCTGTATGAGCTTGAGGAAGCCTTAAAGGAAAAGCATTTTCTGCGCATATCCAAATCCGTGTTGCTGAATCTTATGAAGATTGAATCGATAAAATCCTCGCTGAACGGCAGACTTATGGCTGTACTTCAGAGCGGTGAACAGATTGTTGTTTCAAGAAAATACGTGCCTGAGCTGAAAAAAGCTCTGAAAGGTGGAAATTTATGAGTCTTAAAGAAATACTTTACAGGTCGCTTATGACATATTTTATCCTTGTAACCTGTATTACGGCAGGGACTATGATTCTCGGCTTAGCTTTTGACACTGACGCAAGCTTCGGATACAGCGCATTTGTCTCGCCGTTTATTTTTGCAGGTCTTGCAATTATCCCGAATCTCCTTATGTACTCTTCAAAAGAGTTATCGGACAAGCAGATAATTTTGCGCAAAATTATACAGCTAGCTGTTATCGAAGCGGAAGTGCTGGGTGTTTGCATAATAAGCCCTGAAATTCCCACGGAAAAAGCCGAAGTGCTTGCAGGAGTAGCTATCAGCGTGCCTGTGATATTTATACTCGTCCATTTTATCATTTTTATGAACAGTTATTTTTCCGCAAAACAGCTTACAAAAGAGCTTGTGCAGTTTCAGAAAAATGCGAAATGATATTATATTTGAGAAAAATATGGCGCTGAAATCTGTAAATTGCCGTAATCGACAAAAAAACATTTGACAAATCCTGTGAAATATGGTACAATAACATTTATATCAAAAGCAAAATCCTATGACATTGAAATTCAGGAGGACAAAATTATGATTAATCTGATTGCACTTTTTTCGCAGATACCGAACACAGGCGATAATTTTCCTGTAATACCGCTTGTTATTGTCGGTGTGATTGCCATTATTGTGGCGATTGTATCGGCGGTTCTTTCCAAAAAGAAGAAATAACGAATAATAGCCAAGCGTAGACCCATACCTTTATATAAAGAGGTGAGTGGGTATGATATGCAGTCTTGACGAACTGAAAGCAAAAGAAGTAATTGATATGAAAACAGGCGAAAGACTGGGATATATCGATGATATACGTATGGACACCGAAAGCTCCGAGGTGCTGTCCCTGCTTATTTACGGCGGTTACAGATTCTTCGGGCTTTTTGGTCGTGAAAGCGATACCGAGATTCCGTGCGGTTCAATAAAGGTAATCGGCAGTGATATTATTCTCGTTGACGGTACGGGATTGACAATTTGCACAAATATCAGGAGAAAAAAATCAGGAAATTTGTTTGAATAACATCTTGCAAAGTATGGAAAAACGTGATATAATATTAAGGCAAATCGCACACTGATATTTTTACGGATTGGTGCATTCTTATGTTGTCCGCAAGCTAAATATCGTGGAGGATTAATAAAAACCAATTTTAAGGAGGACTACTATAATGGCAGTAGTTTCAATGAAACAGCTTCTCGAAGCGGGCGTTCACTTCGGTCACCAGACAAGACGCTGGAACCCGAAAATGGCACCGTATATCTTCACTGAAAGAAACGGTATCTACATCATCGACCTTCAGAAAACGGTTAAGAAGCTCGAAGAGGCTTATATGTTTATCCGTGACATCTCTGCAAACGGCGGAGAGGTTCTTTTCGTTGGTACTAAGAAGCAGGCCGGCGATTCCGTTAAGGAAGAGGCTACAAGAGCAGGCGCACACTATGTTAACGCAAGATGGCTCGGCGGTATGCTCACTAACTTTAAGACAATTCAGACAAGAATCAAGAGACTTGAACAGCTTCACACAATGGAAACAGACGGTACTTTTGACCTTCTTCCCAAGAAGGAAGTTGTTAAGCTCAACCTTGAAATAGAGAAACTTGAAAAATTCCTCGGCGGTATCAAGTCTATGAAGAAGCTCCCCGCAGCTCTCTTTATCGTTGACCCTCGCAAGGAAAAAATCGCAGTAGCTGAGGCTAAGAAGCTCGGTATCCCGATTGTTGCAATCGTTGATACAAACTGCGACCCTGACGACGTTGACTACGTAATTCCCGGAAACGACGACGCTATCCGTGCTGTAAAGCTTATCGCAGGCACAATTGCTAATGCTGTTATCGAGGGCAGACAGGGCGACGACGCTGTTGAGGCTGTAGAAGCTCCTGCTGAAGCTGAAGAACAGGCTGAATAATCAAAGAAACAATCAAAAGCCCGAATTTCCGTATTCGGGTTTTTGCAAATAAAATATTTGGAGGTAATTACAATGGGAAAGGTTTCCGTTGCTGAAATCAAAGAACTTATGAAGTCCACAGGCGTTGGAATGATGGACTGTAAAAAGGCTCTCGAAGCTAACGAGGGCGATATGGACAAGGCTATCGAATTTCTCAGAAAAAAGGGTCTTGCTACTCAGGCTAAGAAAAGCGGTCGTGTAGCTGCCGAGGGTATCGTTAAGGCTGCTATCAAGGGCAATACAGGTGTGCTTCTCGAAGTTAACACAGAGACTGACTTTGCCGCAAACACAGACGACATCAAGAACTTTGTAAGCGCAGTTGCCGATACAATCATCGAGCAGAATCCTGCTGACGTTGAAGCTCTTATGGCTATGACAATCAGCGGTGGCACTACTACTGTTTCCGAGGTTCTCACTGAACTCGCAGGTATGAAAATCAGAGAAAATATCGTTATCCGTCGTTTCGTAAGAATCGAGGGAACACTTGCTTCTTATGTTCACAACGGCGGAAGCATCGGCGTTCTCGTTAAGCTCGATACTGACCTTTCTGCTGAGCAGGCTGCTGCTATCGGCAAGGATGTAGCTATGCAGTCCGCAGCTCTTAACGCTCCTTACCTCAGCATTGAAACTGTTCCTGCTGAAGTTATTGCAAACGAGAAGGAAATTATGCTCGCTCAGATGGCTGCTGACCCGAAAATGGCTAACAAGCCTGACAAGGTTAAGGACGGTATCGTTCAGGGCAAAATCGGCAAATACTACAAGGAAAACTGTCTCCTCGAGCAGGCTTTCTTCAAGGAAGATAAGCTTTCTGTTAAGGAGTATGTTGAGGCAGAGGCTAAGAAGCTCGGCGGTTCAATAAAGGTTGTTGAAGTTGTCCGCTATGAGCGTGGCGAAGGTGTTGAGAAGAAAGAGGACAACCTCGCTGACGAAGTTGCTAAGATGATTAAGTAAGATATTTTACGCATACAGACGGCGCTGATTTTCAGTGCCGTTTTTTGCTTTTCTGCAATATATACAATATTCAACACAAAACTTTGTGAAATCCGCACTGAATATCCGCCATAATATTTTTACTGAAAACACTTGCTAAATTTGAAAAAATATGTTATAATATAAATGATATAATTTTGCAGGGAGGTAAAAATGAATAATAAAGTCAATACTCTTGCTGATTCAATCAAAAAAGTCATCGTCGGAAAGGACGATACTATCATAAAATTAATTTCCGCAATGCTCTGCGAGGGTCACGTTCTGCTGGAGGACGTTCCCGGAGTTGGAAAAACCCAGCTCATCACGGCTCTCTCACGTTCTGTCGGCGGAAAATTCAACCGTATTCAGCTCACTCCCGACGTTATGCCGTCTGATATTGCCGGATTTACAATGCTTGATTCAAAGTCGGGCGAATTTATCTACCGTGACGGTGCGGTTATGTGCAATTTTCTCCTTGCGGATGAGATAAACCGTGCCTCGCCGAAGGTTCAGTCGGCACTTCTTGAAGCTATGGAGGAGCGCCAGATTTCTATGGACGGCGCAACTCACAGGCTTCCCAAGCCTTTTCTGGTAATGGCTACGCAGAATCCTGTTGAAACTTACGGCACATTTCATCTTCCCGAAGCGCAGATGGACAGATTTTTTATGAAGCTGTCTATGGGCTATCCCGACCCTTCCGAGGAGCTGAAAATCCTCGAAAGAACGGAAATGCAGAACCCTATCAATAACATAGACAGCGCAGTCCTGACCGTTGACGAGATTCTTGAAATGCAGGAGGAAGTGCGTAAAGTGCGTGTTACCGAGCAGGTGCGCAGGTACGTTATCGACATTGTAACGTCAACCCGAAACGACCGCAACGCTTCTCTCGGAATCAGCCCACGTGGAAGTATCGCACTTTACAAGGCTTCAAAAGCCTTTGCGTACATCTATGAGAGGGAATATGTTACTCCCGACGACGTGAAGATTGCAGGAGTTTCCGTCCTTGCCCACAGAATTATTCTTTCTCCGCAGGGCAAAAGCGAGTTCGGAACAGCTGAGGAATACGTTAAGCACATCCTCGAAACCGTTCCCGTACCCTCGATGAGTAAGTAGTATGAAGAAATTAGTATCATTGATTTCACCGCTGGCAGTAGTATTTCTGTTATATATTTTTACTTTTTATATGGACGGCGAAATAGGTGTGATTCTTACAGCATTCGTCCTGATTGCGCCGATTGTTTCCCTGATTTTCGCACTGTATGCCCGCAACAGAATCAAAGTCAGTTTCGATTGCGACGGCTATGTCAAAAAAAACAGCAAGCTTACTGTCAGAGTAACTGTAGAAAAAGAGGGCAGATTTCCGCTCGGTATTGTGCAGATTGATACATATTCTAGCGAGGTTTTCGCTCAGGATAAAAAAATATTCAGGCTTTCGGTTGCAGGAGCTGATAAGAAAACGTTTACTTACGAAGTCAGCGCAGTTACAGGCGGAAACGGTGAGATTGCCGTGAAATCCGTTTATTCTTGCGGTTTTTTGGGATTTGTCAGGTTCAGGGTTAAAAATGAGCCTTTGCCGAAAAGCGTGGGAGTAATTCCCGAGATTCCGCAGATTAAATCATCGTCAAAGCTTTTCCGCAGTATAGCCGATTCCGTACTTACGAGCGACGACGAGGAAAACAATGACTCAGCAGTTATTTTTTCGGCGAATACAACTCCGGGCTATGAACACCGTGAGTACGTGCAGGGCGACCCTCTGAAGCGTATCAACTGGAAGCTCTCCACCAAGAAAAACAGGCTTATGGTCAGGCTTGATGAAGCCGTAGCTTCTGTTCAGCCTGTTATTGCCCTCGATTTGTACCGAAGCGGTAATGCCAAGCCCGAAGAAGCTGTAATCACGGAAGAAAAGCTGATTTCCTCCGTTTTCGGACTTGTTTCCCTGCTGATTAATCAGGGCATAGCGTGTACTTTTATATATTACGGCGCAGGCGGTGAGCTGATTTCGGAGAGCGTGGACAATCCCGAGTATCCGCCACAGCTTCTGCTTAAAGTGCTTGCCTCGAAAGTAATTCCCGAGCGACGTATACGCATTCAGAACACATCTGCCTGTGCGTGCGTTATTGCCTCAACCGACTGCGGAGACGAGATTGCGGGGATTATCTCAACGCTCGAGGACAAGGACAATGCAAGTCTCATAGGAGTTTCCGCCGAAAGCCGTAATCTCACTGACTTGCCGATGTGGTATCTCGACGGCGACAATAACTTTAAACAGGTATAAAAATATGACTGAAACTGTTAAAAATCAAAGCGGAATCAAAAACTTCCTCATACATACGCTGGCAGACCCTGTGCTTATCTACACTGCCCTGATTATGTCATCAATAATGTACCATTACCGTGAGGAGCTTGCCCTTACCTACAGCATAGCGACCTACGTTATGGGCTGGGTGATGTTCAGGCTGTTCGACTATATGAAGAAGCACAGAATCATAGGCGGACTGGCATATATCATCGTTTTATTCGGATTCTTCAACGTCTTCGGAAGATTTGTCAGCAAAGGTGCGGAAAGTTACCCGATTTCGTTTATGCTGTGGTTCATTACTCCGCAGGACGCACTTCAATACAGCAGGTGGTATACGCTTGCGATATTTTCGTTCTTCTTCATATTTATGGCTTCCGTGCTGTACTTCTTCACACGAGTCCAGTACAGGGTATTTATGACGTTCCTGATAATGATTATTCCGTTCGCCATATACGCAAAGGAATACCAGACAATGCCGACAGGGTATATAATCGCCCTTTCTGTGGGATATATTGTGTTTATGGTTTATTTCAGACAGCTCAGCGGTAACAAGGATGTTGAGGTTATTGACAGGCTGGAGTCGTGGAAGTCGGGAATAATCTTTACGGCGGTTTTTGCCATTATTGCGGCGATTATTCCTAAGCCTGCAATAGAAGCGGACAGAACGATTCTCGAAACGCTGATTAATGCCGACGCATTCACCGACAGGCTGAACGAAATGCTTAACGTTTTCCGTGATACGGCAACAGGCGAGCAGTTCAGAGGGCAAATGAGCGATACGCCGTTGTATTATGCCCGTGCCGATGAAGGTTTAAGGCTGAAAACCACTACTTTTTCGACTTATGACTATAAAAACGACTCGTGGTCAATAAGCGATACAGACGACCTCTGCTACACTATGACCGAACAGCCGTTTGACATACCTATGAATGCCGAGCTGTGCGATGTTCTTTTCTATGTGGCTGATATTGACAGCGGTTTTGCCGAAAAATACGGTATTGCAGAATACGCAGGCTTTGAGCCTGTTTATCCCGAACTGCGTGAAATGCAGATATTTTCCTCATATCAGGCAGGCACAAGAACTCCTGCACCTCAGAGTGCGAGACAGCTTCTTGAAAGCTCGTATGAAGACAAGATTCTTCTTTCACGGTCGGGTGCGGTAATCAGCAGTAACGACGGCGAGAAATTCTCATACAACGAGAGATTCCGCTACAGTTATCTTCCCGACGGCTTTTTTTCCGACGAGAGGAATAAATCGGCAGTTGACAGGCTTGCGGAGGTTGATGACTATTCAGGAATGCTTCACAGTGCGTATGATATAATAAGCAGAAGGCTTGACGAAATCTCCGTATCTGATACGGACTACGACAGGCTTGACCACTATTTTTACGTGCTTAACGTCAATCTGCTGTACGATTCGTTTGACGAAATCCTGCTTGATTACGGCGGTAACGAGAGGATTTACAATCTCGCACAGGAAATAACAGGCGGTCTTGAATCCGACTACGACAAGGCTGAGGCGCTTGAATGGTACTTCATCAACAATAATTACACCTATGATTTGAGTTACCGCAAGGAAGTCGGAGAAAATGCCGAAGATTTCCTTTTCAGGACGAAAAAGGGCGTATGCTATGAATATGCGACGGCTATGACGCTTCTCGCAAGGGCTTCAGGTATTCCCGCACGCTACTGCGAGGGATTCAATATGCAGACGAAGTACGAGAACAGCCGTGATGATGATATGTACGTCATAACGGCAAATGATTCGCACGGCTTCCCCGAGCTTTATATAAAGGGCTTCGGCTGGGTTACTTTTGAGCCGACGATGACTTTTGATACTGTTCAGTCCGAGGACGACGACAGACAGGCGACAAGTATGTTGTCCGAAGCAGGAATAGCTATTCTCGGAGTATGTATTATTCTGCTCCTGTTTATACTGGCTTATCCTGCTCTTGCACATAGATTTTTCAGAATAATAAACAATCGCAGAAAGCCGAATGAAGCAGTTGCAGGTGTTATTCACCGTGTCTGCCGACTGTACAGGATTCCTGTTTCCAGTACCTCGCACGAGGCGCAGGAGACCGTGAAGAGTATATCAGGGGCGGATATTTCCGTTACTGCACTGCTTTTTGACAAGGCGGAATATGGAGGTGCAGAGCTTACAGACGATGACAAGGAAGTGGCGATGAGGGAGTATATCTCTGCCTATGAAGCTCTCGGCAGATACAGAAAAGAGCAGAGAAGGCAGAAGTTCAGACGTAAAAAATAGATTCGTTTAAATTTCAAGGAGGTTGATACCAGTGCAGTACGTGCATAACCAACGTAACGGCAAAAAGATTTTCAGCGTAATTTCGGCATTTGTAATGTCATTATGCTTTATGATACCTACAGCTTCAATGGCTGACTATGACTACAGTGATACCGCAACGGGATATTCCGACGGAAGTTCCATATATGACGAGTATCTTTCGTGGAGTCAGCTTGACGAGCGCTGGGGAAGTACACCTATGGGCTATTCCAACATCAGAAGTTCGGGCTGTCTGCTCACGTCTCTTGCTATAATGGCGGTTGAATCCGATTCAATCGACGATACGGCAATGGCGAATATGGGCATAACCGATATTGAGCAGTTCAATCCCGGAGTTCTTGCAAACGCATATACAAGCGTTAACGGCTTTACTTCGGGCGGTGCAATCGCAAGCTGGGGTACAATTAATAAGCTTATGCCGTTGATTGAATGGGGCGGTGACGCTTATTTCACAAGCACGGATAAGTACACCACTGCCGATGAAATCAGGCAGAAAAACAGCGAGGGCTGGTATGTCATCGCAAGAGTTGTTACGGAATACGGCGGTTACCACTGGGTATACATCAAGAGCGTTGATGACGACGGCAATATCACTATGTGCGACCCTGCAAAGCAGGAAACAGACCTTTATTCCGCATATCCGAGCGGTTTACAGGGCGAATACTGGTTTTTAAAGGGCAAGAATCCGCCCGACGGTTCTGTGAACAGCAGTGTTGTTGATATTCCTGAAGATGAGTATTTCGTTCAGAACAGCGCACCTGTCACTGTTTATTCAGGAGTTGACGGCGGAAGCATTTCGGCAACTCTCACACCCGGAAATGTTGTAAGTATCGCTGAATACGACGGCAACTACGGTCTGATTGAATCGGCTGATTTCACAGGCTGGGTTGATGTCAATCTTCTTGCCGAAACAGAAAAGGTTCAGCAAATCAGAGGAGACATAAACAACGACGGAAGCGTGGACAAGTATGATATTGCCCTGCTTAACACATATTTACAGCAGAAAGCTTTACTGCCCGACGGAATTTCCACTCTCTCGGCAGCAGAACTCAACGCAGCCGATATTAACTGCGACGGTGTTGTTGATTCAAACGACGTTGTAGCGTATATCAGGGCTATCGCAGGCTAAAGGAGGCACACCAATGGAATGGACAGAAGTCAATATTTACACTACTGCTGACGGCATCGAGATTATCTGTGCAAAACTTATGGACATCGGCATAAAAGGCTTTGTTATCAAGGATTCCGAGGATTTCAACGAATTCCTCGAAAACAAGAACGGTCAGTGGGACTATATCGATGAGGATTTGATGGGACTTGCTGACTGTGAGACCTGCATAACGGTCTATCTGCCGTGCAATAATCAGGGCGCAGATATGCTGTTGTCAATAAAGTCAATGCTTGCGGAGATGAAATCCGCAGACAATGACGGGATTTACGGTCGCCTTGAAGCCGAGCTTTCCAATATCCGTGAGGAGGACTGGGCTAACAACTGGAAACAGTATTTCAAGCCCTTCAAGGTAGGCGAAAAGCTTGCCGTCAAGCCCTCGTGGGAGGAATACATCAACGACGACGGGCGCATAATCCTCGAAATTGACCCCGCTTCAAGTTTCGGTACAGGTCAGCACCACACAACACGACTTTGTCTGGAGCTTCTCCAGAACTGCATAGAACAGGGCGATACTGTTCTTGATATGGGCTGTGGAAGCGGTATTCTCTCTATTGCAGGTCTGCTTCTCGGTGCGGACAGCGCCGTTGCCGTTGATATTGAGGAGAACGCAGTAAAAACGGCTATGGAAAATGCGTTGAAGAATAATATTCCCGAGGAAAAATACAGGACGTTTTTCGGCAATATTCTCAGCGACGAGAAGCTTGCCGACGAGATTGACAGCAAGTATGACATAATAACGGCGAATATAGTTGCCGACGTTCTTATCGCTATGAAAGACCATTTCGTCCGCTATCTCAGAGACGGCGGAACGCTCATAATTTCGGGCATAATCGAAGAGCGTATGGAAGAGGTACTCTCGGCGGTTGAAAGCGTCGGATTTATCAGACAGAATGTCAGCGTAAAAGAGGGCTGGGCTGCGGCACAGTTCACAAAATAAATAAACCGAAGCTGTCGGGAGCAGAAATGTTCCCGTACGCTCCGTTTATAACAGCAGCATCACACAAAGTCTGTGAGAGGGTTGCGGATTTTGTGCGGTGCTGCATAAACAATATTTTTTACAAGGAGAATGATACAAGTGGCATTATTCAAGAAAAAAAATCAGCAGGAAGAAGAAGCAGCAGCTTCTGCTTCCGCAAACGGCTTTGACTACAAGGCTGAAATACTCAACGCTCTTAATGAGAAACTCAACGGAACACTCTACGACGGCTGTATTATTATGCCCAGAGGTTTTACGATTGATGTCAAGATTGGCAAGACAGAGGACAAGGAGAACGTCAAGCTTCTTCAGGCGCTTTTCCTTGTTGAACACGATGACTTTGACGAGCCTCTTATCGAGCCTGTTGACGCACAGGGTCAGACCTGCGAGGAGGCTGCAAAAATGGCTGCCGATATTTTCTACGGCAGTGTATGGCATCCGCTTGACCAGTCTATGTTCAAGAAAAATCCCATTCACATTCCTGTTACGTTCCTCAATCAGCACTACGACTTCGATATGTACGCACAGTCAATCGTAAGAATCGGCACATCGCCCGATGAGAAGCCCGTTATGCTCATTAACGGAATCATCAATCAGATGCCGAAATATCTCGGTTCAAAGAAATACTACTGGGTAAGAATCTATCTTGCAAAGCACAAAGACCGTGAGATTATCGAAGTCCGTGTAAACGGCTCTGTATGTTCCGAGCTTGCAAGACCGTACAAGCAGTATATCGATACGTGGGACGCTTCCGAGAAGTTCCTCTGCGAGAAGCAGTACGCTATTTTTGTAAACCGTGAGGATGACAAGTGTCCTTTCAAGAAGGAGACTGTTATGACTACGGCAAGAGCTGCTGTTCAGAAAATGCTGACAGTCAATAACCGTGAAGAGTACCTTGCAATGGCTAAGGAGCTTGACGAAATCGCAGGAAGCAGAGACCTCGCTTCTGAAGTAAGAATTTTTATTCCCGAGATTCTCGCTAAAATGACTCTCGGCTATCAGGAGGGCGACAGCCTGTTCCTTATCGACGGTGACAACAAGATTGAGTTCAAGAAAACACAGCTCCGCTCATACTTCTATATCCAGCAGGTTATGATTGAGTTCCTCAATTCAAGACCTCCGCAGGAAGCAGTCCAGAAGATTGTTATGAACAGCGTTGCTTTCAGAGAACTCAGAAAAGTAAATCAGGAGCAGGGTCACGAGCCTAAAGACCTCTTCGTTCCTGGTACTGCTTATAAAGTAGGCAGTGACGACTACAAAGTCTGGTAATCTGAAATCCCGTGAAATTCGGGGAAATACCGATATTTTTCCCCGTTTTCACTTTTTTTGAAAAATAATTCAGAAAACACTTGACAATTCACGGAAAATGTGCTAAAATAATATATGCCGCTTGCAGACAGGCTTTTAAAGTTGTTTTTGCACGCCTGGTGCAGCGAGTTTTTTGAAAAAGGCAGGTGTACTTAAAATGTACGCAGTTATTGAAACAGGCGGAAAGCAGTATCAGGTAAACGAAGGAGACGTTATCTTTATCGAGAAGCTTGCAGTTGAGGCTGACGAAACTGTTACTTTCGACAAGGTTGTTGCTGTTGGTGCTGAAGACGGTATCAAGGTAGGAACTCCTTATGTTGAAGGCGCTGCTGTTGAAGCTAAGGTTATCAAGAATGGCAAGGCTAAGAAAATCACTGTTTTCACTTACAAGCCCAAGAAGAGTGAAAAGAGAAAGATGGGTCACAGACAGCCTTACACTCAGGTTAAGATTGAAGCTATCAAGGCTTGATTATGGTTCAGGCAGAATTTTACAAAACCAAAGGAATTTTTTCGGGATTCAAAATAAGCGGACATACGGGATATGCTCCAAGAGGAAGGGATATTGTCTGTGCGGCAGTTTCTTCCGCTGTTCAGCTGACTGTGAATATGCTCTATGAGTTCAAAATCGATGTCAAGGCTACAAGCGACGGCGGTGCTGTCAGGTGCGTTGTAAAAAACGCTGGAGACGACATATCGCCACGCATTATACGTCAGCTTATGCACCATTTTGAGCTTATTCTCGAGGATTTTCCAAAAACTATCAAAATCACTATTTCGGAGGTGTAAGCTATGTTCAAGATTAGTATGCAGTTCTTCGCTCACAAAAAGGGTGTTGGTTCTACAAAGAACGGTCGTGACTCTGAGTCCAAGAGACTTGGTGTTAAGTGTGCTGACGGTCAGTTTGTTAAGGCCGGCAATATCATCGTTCGCCAGAGAGGTACACACATCCACCCGGGTGTTGGCGTTGGTATCGGTTCTGATGATACTATTTTCGCTACAGTAAGCGGAAAGGTTAAGTTTGAGCGTCTCGGCAGAGACCGCAAGAAGGTTTCTGTTTACGCTGAACAGTAAGCAATTTTTTGCATATAAATCCCGAGCTTTCGCTTGGGATTTTTCATTAAACAGCCATTCAGGGAGGTTAAAATGTTCGTTGATAAGGCTAAAATAAAAATCAAGGCAGGAGACGGCGGTGACGGTGCAGTCTCTTTCCACAGGGAAAAATACGTTGCGGCAGGCGGTCCTGACGGAGGCGACGGCGGTCGTGGCGGTGATGTTGTTTTTCAGGTTGATGACAATTTTTCAACCCTCATCGATTTCAGATACAAGCGCAAGTACGTTGCCGAGCGTGGACAGAACGGCGGTGCGAGGAACTGCACGGGAAAAAGTGCGCCTCCGCTTGTTATAAAAGTCCCGAGAGGCACTCTTATCCGTGACGCAAACACGGGCAGAATTATGGCGGATATGTCTACGGATGAGCCGAAAATCCTTGCAAAAGGCGGTATGGGCGGAAAGGGCAACTCCAATTTTGCGACCTCAACAAGGCAGATTCCGAAATTCGCAAAACCGGGCTATCAGGGCGAGGAATTTGAAGTAACGCTGGAGCTTAAGCTTCTTGCCGATGTCGGTCTCGTCGGCTTCCCGAACGTGGGAAAGTCAACGCTGATTTCGGTAGTCAGTGCGGCAAAGCCCAAAATCGCAAACTACCACTTCACAACGCTTACTCCTGTTCTCGGAGTTGTACAGGCAGAGGAGGAAAAATCCTTTGTTATGGCGGATATTCCGGGACTTATCGAGGGTGCCGGCGACGGTGTGGGTCTCGGTCACGAGTTCCTGCGCCACGTTGAGAGATGCCGTCTTATCGTTCACGTCGTTGATGTTTCAGGTATCGAGGGACGTGACCCGAAGGATGATTTCCGCATTATAAATCAGGAGCTTGAAAAATTCGATGAACAGCTTGCACAACGTCCGCAGATAGTTGCGGCTAACAAGTCCGATATGGCGAGCGAGGAGCAGATTGCAGAGTTCCGTGAGTTCATTGAAAATCAAGGCATACCGTTTTTCTGCATTTCAGCTGCCACAACACAGGGTACGAGGGAGCTTGTTAAAAAAATTACGGAAGTCCTTGATACGCTTCCGCCGATTAAAGAGTACGAGCCTGAACCGATTCCGCAGGCTGAGCTTGATGATATGGCAGGAGCAGGCAAGAAGTTTGAAATCACGGTTGAGGACGATATTTATTACGTCGAAGCTCCGTGGATTCAGCCGATTATGCGTACTGTTGACCCCGACGACTATTCGTCCCTGCAATATTTCCAGCGTGTTCTTATCAACAGCGGAATTATTGCCAGACTGGAGGAAATGGGTGTGCAGGAGGGCGACACTGTAGATATTGAGGGCTTTGAATTTGACTTTGTTTACTGATATGGGAAAAAATCTTACAGAACGTGACGTTAATATGTACAGTCCGCTGAGCCTTGCCTTTCTCGGCGACAGCGTTTATGATACGCTCGTCAGGGAACATCTTCTCAGGATTGCGAATATGCCTGTTGCGAAGCTTCATTCGGCAAAAGTTCAGCTCGTCTGTGCGGAATTTCAGTCACGGGCTTATGAAAAGCTTACGGAATATCTTACGGAAAAGGAGCTTGCTGTACTGAAACGTGGCAGAAATGCTACGGGAAATACAGTTCCCAAGCACGCTGACGCTGTGGAATACAGGAGGGCGACGGCTGTGGAGTGCCTGTTCGGGTATCTTCATCTTCTCGGTCGTTCCGAAAGAATAGGTGAGCTTTTCGGGATTATTATACAAGACGCTCCGCTCGATTTCGGTGCGTGAAATAAATATTATAAAGGAGGATATTATATGGATAATGCCGGTTCAAGAAATTGTGACAATGCAGGTTCAAGGAATTATGACAATGCCGGAGATGTCAGAAAAATTGAGAATGTCACTGACGCAATAGAACATCTTATCAATGTCTATGGCAGAGATATTCTGGCGGATTCTTCTACGTTTATGGTTCGTTTCGCAGAAGTTGCGCCGAATCTCAAAAAGGAAAACAGCATTCTTTCTGCTGCGCTCAATCAGGGAATAATGCAGTATTTTACGAATGTCTCAAAAGAGAACTATCAGGACAGCATTGACAAAGTACGTATGGAACTCAGCGATATGTTTACTCCTTCTGCTATTGAGATTGTAGTCGAGGCATTTGCCGCAGCTGCAAACTGGCAGGACGTTGTAATTGCCGAGAGCGACCCCGAAAAGCTGTTTCAGATGGGACGTAATTATTATGAAAGCAAGGACTATGCCAAGGCTTTCAAGTGCCTGTTGCTTTCTTCTGAAAAGGGATATGTTCAGGCAATGCCTATGCTCGGAGAGTGTTATCTTAACGGATACGGCACTGATAAAGATAATTACAAGGCTGTTGAATGGTTTAGAAAAGCTGCTGACAGAAATAACGGCGATGCTTTATATATGCTTGGTGTATGTTATGCTAACGGATATGGTGTGGACGTAAATCAGAATATAGCGTTCGACTGGTATAAAAAATCGGCAAATCACAGTAATGTTCAGGGTATGCTCGAAACTGCTCGCCGTTGTGAAAATGCTTATGGCTGTAACAGCGGAAGAGACAGACGAATTATGGACGCTATTATGTTCTATGAATGGGCTAAAAGTGCTGGTGTAAGAGGTCTTGAATCAAAGATTCAGTACCTTATAGATATATTATAAAGGAGGATATTGCAATGGAAGAATTTAGCATTGAGGAAGCTGTTGAAACAACAAGCAAAGCGACTCTCGGAATATGTGCCGGATTTGCTATCGGTTTTCTTCTCGGAGCTTCTGTGATGGCTGTTATTGACTACTATGACAATAAGAAGGCTCAGCTCAAGAGAATCAAGCGTGATTCCGACGAAAATTATATTTATTCAGAATAAGGAGAGACAAGAAATGTCAGGTCATTCAAAATGGAATAATATCAAACGAAAAAAGGAAGCTACTGACGCTGTAAAGGGCAAGATTTTCACCAAAATCGGCAGAGAAATTACTGTTGTCGTAAGAGAGGGCGGTCCTGACCCGAATAATAACAGCAAGCTCCGTGACCTTATCGCTAAGGCTAAGGCTAACAACGTTCCCAATGACAACATCGAGCGTGTTATCAAGAAGGCTGCCGGCGGTGAGGACAAGAATAACTACGAGAATATGGTATACGAGGGCTATGGTCCTAACGGTGTTGCCGTTATCGTGGAGTGCCTTACGGACAACAAGAACAGAACTGCAGGAGACGTTCGCCACTATTTTGACAAATTCGGCGGAAATCTCGGTACTTCCGGATGTGTTTCGTTTATGTTCAGCAAAAAGGGTATTGTGATTCTTGAAAATACAGGTCTCGATGAAGATACTGTTATGGACGACGTTTTTGAGTGCGGAGGAGATGATTTCGACGTAACCGAAGAGACTGTTGAAATCGAATGCGCTCCCGAGAATCTTCACGCTCTCAGAGAGGGACTTACAGCAAAGGGCTACAACGTTATTTCGGCTGAATCGGAGATGATTCCCGCAAATTATACTACCCTTACCGACGAAGAGCATATCAAGAAAATGAATCTTCTTCTTGAACACCTCGAGGACAATGACGACGTTCAGAACGTTTATCACAACTGGGAGATGCCTGAAGAATAATAAAGAAATCCCTTGCTTTTTGCAGGGGATTTTCTGACAGCAAAAGGAGCTGTGTTTTATGGGATTCAGAGTCAGAAAATATAAGAACGACAGAAAAATCCGCCGTGAGATTAAAAGAATTTACGAATCTGCTTTTCCTGCGGATGAAAAAGCGCCGTTTTTCCTTATAATGCGCAAGGCGGAGCTGAAAAGGGCGGAGTTTCTTGTAGCTTACGAAAACGGCGAGGTTATCGGCTTTGCCTATACGGTCTGCCACAGGGATATGGCTTATCTTTTTTACCTTGCCGTTGACGAGAATAAGCGTGGCAGAGGATATGGCAGGAAGATTATCGAGGCTGTAAAAGTCCGTTATGCAGGTAAACGTATTTTTCTTGCAAGAGAACAGCTTGAAAAATCCGCCCCGAACTATTCCCAGAGAGTCAGCAGGCGCAATTTTTACCTTAAATGCGGTTTCAGGGATTTGCCCTGCTGTATCAAAGAGGCTTCTGTGGTCTATGACGTTATGGGAATCGGCGGAAGGATTTCTGCAAAGGATTACGATGAGCTTATCACTTTCTGGGCAGGAAAATTCCTGAGAAAAATTGTTGATATGAGAGTTATTGAGAAATGAGGTTATATTATGGCTGTTGAAATCACAAAAGTTAAATATCTTTCCGAACTGCGACAGGTGGCTGAAATTGCCGACGAAATCTGGCACGAGTGCTTTGTCGGAATCATCAGCAGAGAGCAGATTGACTATATGATAGATAAATTCCAGTCGCTTGATTCGATGACCGACCAGATTGAGTATCAGGGCTATACTTATTTTACTGTCCGTGACGACGGCAGACTGTGCGGATATTTTGCCGTAAAGCCCGAGCAGGATGACAGATTTTTTCTCAGCAAGCTTTATCTCCACAAAAGCAGACGTGGCAAGGGATTTGCTTCCGAAATGCTTGCAAGAGTGATTGAAGAAGCCCGAAAAGCAGGCAAAAAGCGTGTGTATCTTACCGTAAACAAGCATAACAGCCACGCTGTTGACGTTTACAGAAAAACAGGATTCACAATCGCCGATTCCGCTATTACAGATATAGGCAACGGATTTGTTATGGACGATTATATTATGGAATACAAGCTCTGATTTGCGCATAGAATAGCTTAAAAGGAGCTGTTGACTATGGGTATTACCGAACTTGTCCTGATTGCTCTCGGGCTGGCTATGGATGCTTTTTCCGTATCCGTCTGCAAAGGGCTGAGTATGAAAAAAATCGACTGTAAAGGCGCATTCGTTACTGCACTGTTTTTCGGCATATTTCAGTCGGGTATGCCACTTATCGGCTATTTTTTGGGAAGCCGTTTCGAGAGTTTCATAAGTACATACAGCCACTGGATAGCCTTTATCCTGCTGGGTTTTATCGGCGGAAAGATGATTTACGAGGTAATCAGGGGAGAGGATGACGGCGAGAAAACAGCGGAATACAGGCTTGATATAAAGGAGCTTGTGGTTCTTGCGGTAGCGACAAGCATTGACGCTCTTGCCGTCGGGGTTATCTTCACGGCGCATAAAGAAAGGCTGCTGTTTTCCGTCGGAATTATCGGCGCAATTACATTCTTGGTGTGCCTTATCGGGGTCGCCGTCGGGAATCGTTTCGGCAGTAAATACGAGAAGAAGGCGGAGCTGGTCGGCGGAATAGTTCTTGTACTTATCGGGGTTAAGCTCCTGCTGGGCGGCTTAGGAGTGCTTTAAATCGAGGCAGACGATATCGGGAAAGTTAAATAATCTTACAGGAATAACGCTGTTGCCGAGACCTCTGCTTATAACCATAGAAGTATCGGCGGATTTATGTATTCCGTCAGTGTATTTCGGGAAAAAGCCTTGGTCGGGTGCAACAACTCCGCCAATGAACGGAAGAATAAACTGTCCGCCGTGTGCGTGACCCGTGAATACCAAATCAACACTTCCCGATGAGCTGTATGAGGCTATATACTGCGGTTCGTGGGCAAGCAGTATGTTGAGGGTATTTTTATTCGACGGCAGAATATTCCTGAAATCGCTCATAAGGGTATTGTCATCAAGCCCTGTAAGCGAAAATGAAGCGCCGTCTTTTTCGACAGTCACCGTCTCATCGTTGAGTATCTTTACGCCTGCGGATTCAAGTCCGTCTGTAAGCTCAGCACGCTCGGAAATTTCAAGCCAGTATTCGTGATTGCCCGTAACATAGTAGGACGGAGCTGTTTCCGCCGATTTTCGGGCAAATTTAAGGGCTGTTTCAATATTGGTGTGATTGGAATCAACAATATCGCCAGTGATTACGATAATATCGGGGTTAAGTTCAGTGATTTTATCAATAAGCCTGTTCCCGAAATTCTTGTTGTGCAGGTCGGAAATCTGCACTATCCTGAAGCCGTCGAGTTCTTCGGCAATTTTCGGGCTTGAATACGTGTATTCGGATATGGTGAGCATATTATTCTGCCAGTAGCAGAAAATCAGCAGAATCAGTGCAATCACCGCAGAAATCAGCAGTTTTTTTCGTGAAAATTTTTTCATTTTATCATCTCCCTGCATTAATTATACCACAAAAAAATTCCCTTGCATAGTGCAAGGGAAAATTTTTTCAGCCCTGTTTTATCTCGTCAAGCGTAACAATCGTTTTATGCTCCTCGCCGTTTCTGATGTACGTGAGTTCAATTTCATCGCCTGCGGAGTGCTTGTTCTTCTGGGCATTGAGTTCCTCGGAAGTAGCAACCTCAACGCCGTCAACCTCTGTGATGATGTCGCCCGATTTAAGTCCTGCCTTTTCGCCTGCACTGCCGTCTGAAACCTCAACTACGTATACACCTACGGGCATACCATACATCTGCGATACCATTTCAGTAACGTCCTGACAGCTTATACCGAGCTGTGGCTTGCCTGTAACATAGCCGTACTTCATAATGTCGTCAACTATATCCGATACTTCGTTGGACGGAATCGCAAAGCCTATGCCCTCAATTGAAGCTTCGCCCGAGTAGGTGCTTGACATTTTGGATGAGTTTATGCCGATAACCTGACCGTACTTGTTGATAAGCGGACCGCCTGAATTTCCAGAATTTATAGCCGTATCAGTCTGAATAAGATTCATTGATTTCTCGTTGACGGTGATATTTCTGTTAAGACCCGAAACAATACCGCTTGTGACTGTGTTCATAAGCTCGAAGCCGAGCGGATTTCCGATAGCTGTAACGGATTCGCCGAGCTTAAGGTCATCGCTGTTGCCGAACTCAGCAGGAGTAAGTCCCTTTGCGTCGATTTTAAGAACGGCAAGGTCGCAGTCCGTATCATAGCCGACTACTTCCGCCTCGTAGGACTTGTCATCTTCCATAATAACGGAGATATTGTCGGCAAGTCCTGCACCGTACTGGCTGTCGTAAATAACGTGAGCGTTTGTAACTATATAGCCGTTTTCTGTGATTACCACACCTGTACCCGTGCCTACGGACTGGCTTTCGGTCGGCATACTGTAGCCGAAGAAGTAACCGCTGTTGCTGTTGGAAGTCATTGTGAACTGTGATTCGATTCCCACAACGGAAGGAAGCACCTTTTCAACAACCTGCTCGGTAGAGAGTACAGCAGAATCGGCATTTTCTGTGCGGATAAGTCCCATAGTCTCAGCTTCGGCAACTTTATCAGCCATTGAATCCTCGGAAACTACTGCGTTCTGTGCGGGAACTTCCGCAACCTGCCTGTAGATTCCGATTGAGCCGGCGGAAACTATTGCCATAGCCATAAGCGAAGCGGTGATTTTAAGCGCAGTGTGCTTCTTGGGCTTTTTGGGACTTGGGTTCTCAACAGGCATAATGTCAAATTTATATTCGTTCATATTAAATCACTTTTCCTTTCAGGTATGTGTTTGTGTTCTTTACTATGATTACAGTATACCCGAGGTATGTGATATTAATTTGAGACGAATATATTTTTTTGCAGAATAATATGTGTGAAAAATTTCACATTATTGTTCGGATTGTGAAATTATGTGAAAAAGGAGTGCAGAAAATTCCGCACTCCGTAAGATTATTCAATACCTGCCTGCTGTTTTGCAGCTGTGAGGGTATTTTTCATAAGCATTGCGATTGTCATAGGACCAACACCGCCCGGAACAGGTGTGATATAGCCTGCCTTTTCCTTTGCGGATTCAAAATCAACATCACCGCAGAGCTTGCCGTTTTCATCTCTGTCCATACCGACATCGATTACTACTGCGCCTTCCTTAATCATATCGCCTGTGATGAACTTTGCACGACCGATTGCGACAACGAGAATATCAGCGCCGAGACAGATTTCCTTGAGATTCTTTGTCTTTGAGTGGCAGATAGTAACAGTGCCGTTCTTCTGGAGCAGAAGCATTGCCTGCGGTTTGCCGACGATGTTTGAACGTCCGACAACAACGCACTGCTTGCCTGTGATGTCAACTCCTGTGCTTTCGATTAAGCGCATAACTCCGGCAGGTGTGCAGGGCAGGAACGAATATTCACCAATCATAATCTTGCCGACATTAACAGGGTGGAATGCGTCAACGTCCTTTTCGGGCGATATTGCGTTGATTACAGCCTTTTCGTCGATATGTTTCGGAAGCGGAAGCTGTACGAGAATGCCGTTTACACGCTCGTCCCTGTTAAGTACGTTAACTAAATCAAGAAGCTGTTCCTGAGTTGTATTCTCATCGAGCGCATACTCAAACGACTGGAAGCCTACAGTCTCGCAAGCCTTTTTCTTGTTGTTTACGTACACTCTTGATGCGGAATCATTGCCGACGATTACAACAGCAAGTCCGACCTTGAGACCGTGTTCGTCCTTGAGTCTTGCAGTTTCAGCGGCAACCTCTTCCTTTACAGCCATTGAGACTGCTTTTCCGTCAATAATCTGTGCCATTTTAAATATCCTCCTTAATATTATCATCGCCATTTTCTTCCTCGTCGGGAAGTATGCCGATTTCGTCATCTTCATCGTCCGCAGGCAGAGCTTCTTCATCGATACCCATATTTCTGCGACGTGTTTCTTCAATCAGAAGCCGTGATTCATCCGTGTTGACATAGAGAACGTGGCTTTCAGGGTCACGCTTTACACGCAGACCTATAATAATCTGCAAAATCACGGAAGCAATAAGAATAATCACGGACACCATCTGCGAGACCCTTATATTTCCCCACATAAGGCTGTCTGTGCGGAGTCCTTCGACCACCGCACGTTCAGCGCCGTACCAAGCCATATACATAAGAAGTATCTGACCGTCGTATTTTCTGTGCTTCGAGAAAAATGCAAGAATTGCAAATCCGAGCAGACACCACACTGATTCATACAGGAAACACGGGTGAACGGGATTTTCCCACATCATTTCAAGTCCGTTCTCGTACATTGAACCGCCTATCTGCATTTGGTTATTAATAACCTGCTGAATACGTCCGCCTGTCATTCCGAACAGCGAATCGGTATTTATGCCGAAAGCTTCCTGATTCACGAAATTGCCCCAGCGACCTATGCCCTGACCGATAAGAAAACCGAGAACGGAAATATCGAGCATAGGCAGGATTTTTACTTTTTTTATACGGCATATAGTCAGCCCGACTATCAATGCCCCGATAATTCCGCCGTATATCGCAAGTCCGCCGTTTCGGGTATTGATAACCGCAAGAAAAGTATCTTTCAGCGTATCTTTGCGATATTCGTCCCATTTCATAGCGACGAAATAAAGCCTTGCACCGATAACACCGCCGATAACTCCGCCGATTACAGCGTCAGTCGCACGGTCTGCGTCAATCCCGAACTTTTTCATTCTCGGGAAGCAGTAAAGCACCGCAAGAAGCAGTCCGAAGGCGATGATAATGCCGTACCACTGTATACTTATGCCGAAAACAGTGAACGCAGTCGGGTTTATTTCAAATTCCCAGCCGAGCTTCGGAAACTGTATCACGTTCGGGTTCTGTATCATTTCCGATGTCACTTAATCACCGGCTTTCTCTATAACGGACATAACAAGCTTATCTTCCGTAATATCGGACTTTATCAGCTCATAGACATCGTTGCTTGTGATTTCCGAGAACATATCTATAATATCAAAAGTGCCGATTTCGCTGAGTGCGTTGTTTATCATCATACCCGCAACGGAAGAGACGTTGTTGAGCTGTCGGATGAGTGCGCCGTAGGATGATTTCTTGATTCGCTGGAAGTCCTTTTCGCACACACCCTCGCTGACGATACGGTTCATCTCGTTTATGAGAGCCTGCCTTACAACGTCGGGCTGTTCGGATTCACCGCTGAAAATCATAGCCATATAGCCGTCGCCGTCAAATATTTCGCCGTCGAACGTATTGTTTATGATACCGTCGTTCATAAGCTGAGCGTACATTTTATTGGATTTGCAGACGAGAAGCGAAGTGATAAGCAGGGCGGTTATATATTTTTTGGTCTGCTCTTTTTTATCGCTGAGAGGTCGGCATTTATATGAGAGCTGGAAAAGTGTAGCGCCTACAGGCTGTTTTTCACGGATTTCAGCTCGCACAATAGTCTCGGGTTCGTTCGGGAATACTGTTTCCAGTCCGTTATCCTCGCAGGGCTTGAGAAGCTCGTCGCATATTGCAAGGACTTCATCGGCATTTATATTTCCTGCGATTGAAAGCACCATATTATTGAGGTTATAGAACGTATTATAGCACTTATACAGCAAATCAGCGTCAATTTTTGCGATACTCTCAACCGTTCCTGCGATGTCAATCTTTACGGGGTGATTATGGTACAGCGATTTGAGCGTATTGAAAAACAGTCGCCATTCGGGATTGTCGTTCGTCATCTGAATTTCCTGCCCGATGATACCCTGTTCTTTTTCAACGTTTTCCTTGGTGAAATAGGGCTTCTGTACGAAATCGAGAAGTATTCGCAGATTCTCGGCATAATTCTTGGAGCAGGAGAACAGATAGCAGGTCTTGTCAAAAGAGGTAAAGGCATTGCCCGATGCGCCTGTCTTTGCGTAAAGCTCAAACACTCCGCATTCCTCATTCTCAAAAAGCTTGTGTTCGAGGAAATGAGCTATGCCCTCTGGAACTGTCGTGTAATCCTCGTCGCCTGCGGTTCTGAACATAGTATTTATCGAGCCGTATCTTGTACCGAAAAGAGCGTGAACGTTGCTGAATCCGGGCATTTCCCTGATATAGATATTCAGACCGCTCGGGTGCTTTACGTGAATACAGCTGTCGCCTGTCAGTCTGCTTGTGATGATTTCCTTATTCATTCCACAGCCTCCTTGTTAAGCATATAGTATGAGCTGTCAAGCCTGAACGAGTTGGCAGCCTTGATGATTCTCTCTTTTGTAACCTCGCAGAACTTCTGGAAATATTCCTGCGGAGTCATAATATTGCCCGAGCAGAAACGGCTGAAATACCACGAGAAGCACTGCCCCGGAGTATCGCCCACACCTGAATAGGCATTGTCAAGTGCAAGAAGTGCGGACTGGATTTCCTCATCCGAGATATTGCCGTTCTTCATTTCGTCAATCTGGTGGAAAATCTCGCTGTATGCCTTGTCAATATTCTTCCTGTCAACTCCGATGTCTATTATTACCGCCTTTTTCTCAGCATAGAGATTGCTGGAGCAGTAATAGCACAGGCTCATTTTTTCACGCACATTCGTAAACAGCTTTGAAACAGGGCTTCCGCCGAGAATGATGTTGAACATATCTGAAGCAAACATATCGTCGCTGTCGCTTTTAAGCACGAGAACCATTTTGCTCTGGTTTATATCAAATTCCTCCGTGATATGGGCAGGCTCGGGCTTGACAGGGCTTGTACTGCGGATAGTGTACTTGCGTGGATGTCTGCTTATTTCAGAAAAACTTCTGCGGAACATCTCAGGTACATCCCTGTTTTCTTCAGGAGCGATATAGAAAATCTCAATCTGTGCGGTCTCAAGAAGATTCATATAATTTCTGTATGTCATTTCAGGAGTGACATTTTCAGCCTGTTCAATAGTTCCGAAGTTGTTGTTTCCTGCCGGCTCGCCTCTGAAAGCAAGCTCGTAAGCCTTGTTTATGGCATACACACGCTTGTCATTGAACTGGCTGTTGATAGTATCGATAACATTTTTCTGCGATATTTTAAAGGTCGTGCTGTCAAATTTTCCGTCACTGACATTCGGGCTGAAAATACAGTCGTGGAAGATTGCAAGCATTTCCTTTGTTATATCCTCGTTCTCAAGTGCAAAGCGGTTGCAAATCCACGAAGATGACAAGCCGATAATCTGAGCGTCGCCTCTTTTTCCCGAAAATGCGTTGAGGGAAGCGCCGTAAAGCTCCGAAATAGCGTCGCTGATTTCGCCCATAGTCCTGTACCTGCTGTTGGACATTGCAGGAAGTGTACTGAGTATTGAGTTTACAACGGCATCTTCCGCCGTCAGCTCGGTTATAAAGCGTATATAAAGCGAGCAGGTATTGAATTTTTCATCGGTTATTGTCGAAAAACCAATATTATCGCCGATAATTTCTCTTTTATAATTCATTTTTTTAACACTCCAATCTGAAAAAAGACATCTTCTCTATTATATCACAATATTAATAAAATTACCATAGGTTTCACAAAAAATTAAGATATTTAATCTTCTGAATAAAGCTTTTTGAAATCCGTGGGAGTACAGTGTTTGATTTCCTTGAAAATGCGGTTGAAAGTCGTAAGGCTTCTGAATCCCGAGCGCATAGCAACTTCCGTCATTGATATATCGGATTCGAGCAGAAGCATTTCCGCCGCCTTGGTGCGCCTTGCGTTGATGTATTGCAGATACGACATTGAATTATACTGCTTGAAAATACGTGAGAAGTGGTACTTGCTGTAGCCTGCAATGTCGGCGAGCTGTTGAAGCGATATATCGTACATATAGTTCGAGTCTATGTACTTCATTACAATGCTGAATTTTTCGCTGTATTCGTCAATCTTTGTATAGTCGCAGTCAAGTGAAATCCTAGCCTGTTCGATTCTGAACTCACGGACGGCAATAAGCAGGTTTATCAGCTCAGTATAGATTTTAACGTCGGCAAGCTCGGATTTCCTGCCGTTAAGCTCGTAAATATTCAGCATAGTCTTTTTGGCAAGACTGTGCAGGCTTTTGTCAAGATTTCTGTCAATAATTACAGGCGATGTAAGTCCTCGCATTACAGGCTCAAAGGCAGGAACGTCGTTAAGCACGGAATTGTCGAATTGCAGAATAAGCCTGTGACCCGGTACAGCAGGCATACTGTGAAGCTCTGCGGGCGGAATAATCAGCACGTCGTTGACAGGGATGACATACTCCGAATCGGGCGTATTTACAATATATTTATTTTCCAAAGGCATAAGAATCTCCACAGCGTTGTGCCAGTGGATGGGATATGCTTCATTGTCATAGTTATCGTGGAGCAGGAAAAAGCGTTTGTTTTCGTATTCAACCGTTTCATAATCTCCCGAAAGATGTTTAATCATAGAAGGAATCCTCGCAAAAATTAATTTAATTGTCCGGTATAATAAAATATTCATATTAATTATAATATAATGCGGATATTTTGTAAATACCGACACGGAAACTTTGTGCGTTCAGCACAAAATTATCACGGATTTTTTAGTAAGTTATGCCATATCGGAAAATTGCTGTCGGTAAAATATTACAAATAGTTACAAAAAGTAAAATGCCTTGAATTTTGTGAAAATTGCGTGTAAAATATTATATATAGCCGTATTTTTACAGGTTTATGTGTAGAATTTCCGCACAGAAAAATACAGCGGACAAAAGAATTAACTTGAAGGGTGATAAAATGGTTTTCAGCAGTCTGGAGTTTATATTTTTATTCCTCCCTGCATTTCTCCTCGTGTACGGTTTTGTGCCGTCAAAATATAAAAATGCAGTAATCTTCCTCGGCAGTATTATCTTCTACTGTATGGGCGTACTGGAAAATCCGATATATATCGTGCTTTTCCTGCTTACGATAGTGTTCAACTTCATAATCGGAGAATTTATCTCGGCATATCGGCGAGCGTCAAAGGTATGGCTCATAATCGGCATAGTATTTAACTTTTGGTGGCTGATTTTCTTCAAATACACGGGATTTGCCTTTGAAAATATAAACGGAATCTTCGGGGCGGATTTGCCCTTGAAAAATATAATCCTGCCCATAGGAATAAGCTTTTACACGTTCCAGAACGTCTCGTATATCATAGATGTCTACAGGAAAAATGCGAAGGCGGAGACCGATATTTTCAATTACGGTGCGTACATAAGTATGTTTCCACAGCTGATAGCAGGACCTATTGTTACATATTCGACAGTTGCCGAACAGCTCCGCAACCGCACGCATTCCATAGAAAAAGTGGATAACGGTCTTAAAACGTTTACCGTCGGACTTGGGCTTAAAGTAATCCTCGCAAATCAGATTGGCGGTCTGTGGAGCGATATTTCCACAATCGGCTATGAGAGTATCTCAACTCCGCTTGCGTGGATGGGCATAGTGGCATATTCATTCCAGCTGTACTTTGATTTTTGGGGCTATTCCCTTATGGCTATCGGTCTCGGCGAAATTATGGGATTTGATATTCCGAAAAACTTCGACCACCCTTACACTTCCGTATCAATGACGGAGTTTTGGAGGCGCTGGCATATGACGCTCGGGAGCTGGTTCAAGGATTACATATATTTCCCGCTCGGAGGAAGCAGAACCACTACCCTGAAAACCGTCCGCAATTCGCTTGTGGTATGGGCATTTACAGGTCTGTGGCACGGCGCAAGCTGGAATTTCGTAATATGGGGACTCGTTCTCTTCGGAATACTTATGCTCGAAAAATTCGGCAAAGTCAAGAACTTTATGGAGAAATACAGGATAGTCGGTCATATTTATATGATTTTACTTATTCCGCTTACGTGGCTTCTTTTTGCGATTACCGATTTCAGTCAGCTCGGCGAATATTTCCAAAGGCTTATTCACATTCCCTCGGAAAACGGAGTTGTATTTGAACAGGATTATATAAAATATTGGGGTATCTACGGCAAGTACTTCATCGCCGGAATCCTCTTTTCAACGAAATTACCGGAGCTTGCATATAAAAAGATAAAAAGCTCCTATGTCGGCATCGCCCTGCTTCTTGCGGTATTTTGGTTTTCGGTTTACTGTATGTATCAGGGTATGGACGACCCGTTTCTGTATTTCAGATTCTGATTTTATGTGTATGACAAAAGAATATCAAAAAAAGGAGACATATACTATGAAAAAATTCCAGCAGACCGCCTACACCCTTATTCTTATGGCAACCTGTTTTGTTGCTTCGCCGTTTATCATCCACAAGATATGGCAGAACAGCTCCGAAGCAAAGAAGCCTGTGAATAATATTCCGCAGTCCGAAAGCAGTCAGCCGTCCGAACCCGATTCCGCAGAGACAACCGAACCGCCGTCGGACGATGTCCAGCCCGCAACAGATAATCCCGAACCCGATGTACCGTTCGTTGCAAGCGATGTATCGTATTTCGACAACGCACTTTTTATCGGCGATTCACGTACAGTCGGCATAAAAGAGTACGGCACGCTGAAAAATGCCGATTATTTCTGCTCCGTCGGAATGTCGGCATATCAGATTGACGACGAGGAGATTGACGGAATTACTTTTGACGAGGTTATTGACCAGAAGCAGTACGGCAAGGTTTATATTATGCTTGGTATCAACGAGGTCGGAAACGATGCGGAGGTAACGCTCACGTCGTACAGGGCGATTGTTGAGAAAATCAAGGTTCACCAGCCGAACGCTGTAATCTTTGTGCAGGGCAATCTTCACGTATCGGCTTCGGCTGAGACTGACGTTATAACCAACAGCGCAATCGATTACCTCAACAGCAAAATCGAATCGCTTGCCGATAACAAGAGAGTGTTTTACATAGACATCAACGAGGTTTACGACGACGAAAACGGCTGTTTTACGGAATCCTATACTTCCGACGGCGTTCATCCTCTTGCGCTGTACTATACAAAGTGGTGCGAATGGCTCTGCGAAAAGACTATAGTCAGCGATGATGTCCCGACCACCGAGCCTGTCTATGATTTGCCCGAAAACAGCGATGTACAGGACGATGAATACAATTACGATTACGATTTTGTACCGCCTGAGACTTCCGAACAGGAAACGACAGCTGAATAATATAAAAACTCCGGTTTTTCGCCGGAGTTTTTTGCTTATCTTATTATAATAAACGATTCGGGAACGGTCTCGCAGATATATGCACTGTAAAAATCAGTTTCCAAAAGTGCATAATAACATTCCTGCGCCTTCTGCATATCATCAAAAAATCCGAAAACAGCCGAACCGCTTCCCGTCATACAAGGAGACGACGCACCGTGTCTCCACATTTCATCTTCTATATCGTGAACATTGCTTATATACATTGCTTCTTCAAAGATATTGCCGATATACGGAGTAATATCCCTGCCTTCGTTGATTGCGCTGACCATTTCTTTCACACGTATCGGAGCAGGATTTTGAAGCTCATCGATTTTTTTATAGGCTTCGGCAGTTGAAACACCCTCATAGCCCTGTGCAATCACAAGGATTCTGCCCGAATAATCGGCAATAGGTGTAACTTTTTCGCCGATTCCCGTAACATAGGCAGTACCGCCTGTGAGGAAAAACGGCACGTCCGCACCGATTTTTTCAGGAGCGGAAAAAGTTTTGCCCGTGATTTTGTTAAGGCAGAACAGAACCGCTGCTGCGTCGGAACTTCCTCCGCCCATACCTGCCTGAGTGGGAATAACCTTTTTAATGCGGATTTTACAGCCCACATCAAGATTATTTTCATCAAGAAACGCTTTTGCAGCCTTGTACGCAATATTTCTTTCATCGCAGGGAATACAATCATCGCTACAGATTACAGTGATTTTGCGTTTTTCTGTAAGCTTAACCTCAACCTCATCGTAGATTCCGACGGTCTGGAATACGCTTTCAATCTCGTGGTAGCCGTTCGGAAGCTTGCCTGTTACATCAAGTGCGAGATTTATTTTTGCGGCAGTCTTAACCTTCATTTTTTTCAGCCTCCAGACGTTTAAGGAATTTTTCAATACGGCTCATAGCCTCCATAAGGTGTTTGAGCGAATAAGCATAAGATATACGGATATAGCCTTCGCCTGAATCGCCGAACGCACTGCCCGGGACAACGGCAACCTTCTCCTCATAAAGCAGACGTTCGCAGAACTCTTCGCTTGTAAGTCCCGTACTTTTTATGCAGGGAAATACATAGAATGCGCCCTCGGGATTGAAGCACGACAGACCGATTCTGTTAAATTCATTTACAAGATAACGACGGCGGACGTTGTACTCGTCAACCATTTTTGTAACCTCGTCATCGCAGGAATTAAGGGCTTCAACAGCGGCATTCTGACTTATATACGGACTGCACATTATTCCGTACTGGTGAATTTTGAAAATCTGGGAAATAATAGGCGCAGGTGCGGAACAGTAGCCCAGTCGCCAGCCTGTCATAGCATAAGCCTTTGAGAAGCCGTTGACGTATATCGTGCGCTCTTTCATTCCGTCAAGCTCGATGATTGAAAAATGCTTTCTGCCGTATGTAAGCTCGGAGTAGATTTCATCCGACAGCACCATTATATTTGTATCTCTGAGGAAATCGGCGATAGGCTCTAAATCTTCCCTTGTCATAATTGCGCCCGTCGGATTATTCGGGAACGGCATAATTATAAGCTTGGTGCGCTCGGTTACCTTGTCCCTGAAATCGTCAACAGTGAGCTTGAAGTTATTCTCGATTTTAGTCGGCACAGGCACAGCAACACCGCCCATAAGCTCAACAAGAGGAGCGTAGCAGACAAAACACGGCTCAACAACAAGAACTTCGTCGCCCGGTTCAATAAGTCCACGCACGGCAAGGTCAATGGCTTCCGAACCTCCGACAGTAACGATTATTTCGCTGTTGCTGTCGTAGTGAACACCGTGTTTCTGCTCGATTTTCCTGGAAATAGCTTCCCTGAGATTGGCAATGCCGATGTTAGGACCGTAAACAATGTGCTTGCGCTCCAGAACCTGTATAGCGGCTTTGCGTATTACCCAGGGTGTGGAGAAATCGGGTTCGCCGACACCGAGAGAAATAACGCCCTCCATAGTTCCTGCAATATCAAAGAATCTGCGTATTCCCGACGGCTTTATATTCTTGATTTTATTGGAAAGTATTTTATCGTAATCTATCATTTAGCACAGACCTCTTTCATCAGTTTCATCGTCGTCAATAAAGATACCCTTTTCCTTGTATTTCTTAAGGATAAAGTGCGTGGAAGTTGAGAGTATGCCCTCAATCGTGGCAAGTCTTTCGGAGACAAAAAATGCAACATCCTTGAGATTATTTCCCTTGACTTCAACAGACAGGTCGTATGCGCCCGACGACATAAGGCTTACGCTTTCAACCTCGTCGTACATCATTATTGTCTTCGCAATGTCGTTAAATCCGCAGTCACGCTGTGGAACGACTTTCAGCTCGATTGTTGCATACACCGCCGAGCTGTCAACTTTTTCGTCGTCAACAATAACGCTGTAGCCACGTATAACACCTTGCTCTTCAAGCTTGTGGATTTCCGCCGCTGCCTGTTCGGGAGAGATTCCGAGCATTTCTCCCATAGCCGTATTTGAAATACGGGCATTCTGCTGTAAGATTCTGATGATTTCGTTTTTCATTTAATCAAGTCCTTTCGTTAAATTATATATCCAAAAAATGCGGTCTGCGGTTTTTAAAATAGCATATATGCCTGAATCCTGCTGTTTTTGCGAGTTCAGTGCATTGCAGAAGGTCTGCGCCCAAATCCTCGACAACGTGAGCGTCCGAGCCGACTGAAATCACCTCACCGCCCATATCACGGAAAAGGCTGATATATTTCAGCGACGGAAACGGAAATCCCAGCCCCTGTCTTATACCCGATGTATTTATCTCGATACCCTTGCCGTTGCGGGCAAGTTCACGGAAGCTCTCGGCGATTATCTCATCAAAGCGCTTCAAATCGGGCTTGATACCGTGGCGCATTCTCATATAGCGTATGCAGTATGTGATATGCCCGAGAACGTCAAATTTTCCCCATTTACAGAGGTTGTAGACTTCCGTGAAATATCTTTCAAGAAGATTGTATATCTCATCCATAGTCATATTGCTGTAGTCTATGTAATAAAAATCGTGTTCGTTTTTAATCTGATGTACAGAAGCGATAACAAAATCGAGACGAGGGTCGCTTGTGATTTTTTCGGCGACTTCAATATCAAGCATCGCCTGACCCATTTCAACACCGCAGACTAAATTGAAGTCGGGATATTTCTCTTTGAGCCTGTTAACAGCGGTTACGGAGTTTTCAAAATCCTGCTGATAGTTGAAGTAGTCGTGGGCGAATACCGCTTCCTCCGCACTGTAATGCTCCTTTTCATACCAGAAGTTGCACTCGCAGTGGTCTGTGACAGCATAAGCCGACAGATTGAGTTCCCTTGCACGCTCAATCATCTGCACAATATCGGCTTCGGAGTCCATAGAATACTGAGTGTGTGTGTGGCAGTCAATAAGATTCATTAAAAATCATCCTCCTTTTTATACCGGATAACTTACATTATATCACATAATCAGGAAGATTTCCATAGTTTGAGGTAAAAAAATATAGTTAAATAATAAAATTAATAATAAGTCTTTATTTTTTTGTAATTATATGCTATAATTAGAATATATATTTTTTCTCAGGAGGTAAATTATGAGAGCTGTTGTAACTGTAATTGGTAAGGATAACGTGGGCATTCTCCACAAGGTAAGCGGAATATGTTCCGAGATGGGCGTAAACGTCATTGAGGTTACCCAGAGCGTTTTGCAGGATATGTTTGCTATGATTATGCTTGTTGATATAACCGATATGAACAAGGATTTCTCACAGCTTGTTGACGAGATGACAAGTCTCGGCGAAAAACTCGGTCTTTCAATTCACACAATGCACGAGGATATTTTCAATTCTATGCATAATATATAACAGAGGAGAAGTAATTTAATGCTTAATGTTTATAATATTCTTGAAACAATCAGAATGATTCAGGACGAATGTCTTGACATAAGAACCATTACTATGGGTATATCGCTTCTTGACTGTATTGATACCGATATTGACAAGGCTTGCGAGAAGGTCTATAACAAGATTGTGGCAAAAGCAGGAAACCTTGTGGCTGTCGGTCAGCGTATCGAAAAAGAGTACGGCATACCGATAGTAAACAAGCGTATTTCCGTAACTCCGATTGCTATGCTTTCGGCTGTCTGCCCGAATGATAACCCTGTCAAGTTCGCAAAGGCACTCCAGCGTGCCGCCGATACCTGCGGAGTCAACTTTATCGGAGGATATTCCGCACTCGTTCACAAGGGATTTTCCGCAGGCGATGAAGCCCTTATAAGGTCAATTCCCGAAGCGCTTGACGTTACGCAGAACATCTGTTCTTCCGTAAATATCGGCTCGACAAAATCGGGTATTAATATGGATGCCGTAAAGCTTATGGGCGAAATAGTAAAGGAAACTGCTGAGCGTACTGCCGACCGTGACTGTATCGGCGCAGCAAAGCTCGTTGTATTCTGCAATGCCGTTGAAGATAATCCTTTTATGGCAGGCGCATTCCACGGTGTAGGCGAGCCTGACTGCGAGATTCACGTAGGCGTATCAGGTCCCGGTGTTGTACGTTCCGCACTTGCAAAGTACCCTGACGCTTCAATCAACGAAATCGCCGATATAATCAAGAAAACCGCATTCAAAATCACACGTATGGGTCAGCTTGTCGGCGCAAGAGCTTCCGAGCTTCTCGGTGTGCCGTTCGGTATCGTTGATTTGTCGCTCGCTCCGACACCTGCTGTCGGCGACAGTGTTGCCCATATTCTTGAGGAAATGGGACTGGAAATGTGCGGTACTCACGGCACTACAGCGTGCCTTGCAATGCTCAACGACGCTGTTAAAAAGGGCGGTGTAATGGCTTCCTCAACAGTAGGCGGACTTTCAGGCGCATTTATTCCCGTTTCGGAAGACGCAGGAATGATTGATTCAGCTGTTGCAGGTGTTCTGAGCCTTGAAAAGCTTGAAGCTATGACTGCCGTCTGCTCTGTCGGACTTGATATGATAGCCGTTCCGGGTGACATATCGCCCGAAACTATCTCCGCAATTATCGCTGACGAAGCCGCTATCGGTATGGTTAACACAAAGACGACTGCTGTCCGCCTGATACCTGCAATCGGCAAAAAAGAGGGCGAAATGCTTGAATTTGGCGGACTTCTCGGAAGCGGTCCTGTTATGTCGGTCAAGGATAAATCGCCTGCCAAGTTCATAAATCGTGGCGGACGTATTCCAGCACCTATGCACAGCCTTAAAAACTGATGAATAATATTAAAGATATTACCGTAAAGTTCGGCATTGCCGATGTTGTTTCCCTGACTGAGCTTAAAAAGGGGCATACAAATACTACCTACCGCCTGGAGTGCGGTTCAGGAAAATATATTCTGCAATCGCTGAACAGGGATATATTTAAAAATCCCGAAATCGTTATGAGCAATATTTCTCTGATTGAAAAGGCTTTTGAATCCGAAAAAAGCCTTGTGATACCGCATTATCTCTCCTGTGGCGACAGAAATTACACGGAGCAGGACGGCAGACTGTGGCGCATATGCCGATATATTGAGAATATCCCGAACACTGTGAACAGGAATTATCTGCACGGCTATGCTGTCGGACGTTTTCTGCGTGTTGTAAATTCAGGCGGATTTGAATTTGAGAATCCGATTGACCTGCATAATTTCGGGCTTAATCTGCCTCTGCGCAATATTCACGGCGATACAAAGCTCGATAATATAATTTTCGGCAGAAAACCTGCAATTATCGACTTCGATACGGCTATGCACGGCTATATCTGCGCTGACTACGGCGATATGATACGCTCGGCGACTACGGAAGCGTTCAGTCTGCCGTTAATCCGTGAGATTACAAAGGGCTTTGCTTCGGGTCTCTGCGGAATGCTTACGGCGGAGGAAATTGCCAGCCTTTACGACGGCATAGTGCTGATTACTTCCGAGCTTCTGGAGCGCTACCGTCAGGGCAACAGGAATTTCCCGAATAAAACTCCAGAGCAGTGCCTTGAAAGGGAAAATCAGCTTACCCGACAGCTCGGCGAGTTCAGAAGTCACAAGGATGAGACAGTTAATATAATCAACAGTTGCTTTGAATAAAAAAAGTCCCGTATTTCTCAGGAAATACGGGATTTTTGTTATCTTACTTGACTTCAACAGTCCAGCCGAATGTATCTTCAATCTTGCCCCACTGAATACCTGTCATTGTATCATAGAGCATCTGCGAAATTTCGCCGATTTTGTTGTCGTTGATTTCCATAACCTTATCGTTCCATTTGAGATGACCGACAGGAGAAATAACAGCGGCTGTACCTGTGCCGAAAACTTCGTTGAGCTTGCCAGCGTCATAAGCGTCGGCGATTTCCTGAATCGTGATACGTCTTTCAGTTACCTTGATACCCTTGCTCTTGCAGACTTCGATAGCTGATTTTCTTGTGATACCCGGAAGAATACTGCCCTGAAGCATAGGAGTTACAACTTCGCCGTCGATAACAAAGAAGATGTTCATAGCTCCGACTTCCTCGATGTACTTCTGCTCAACACCGTCGAGCCAGAGAACCTGAGAGTAATTCTGCTTGTGGGCTTCGTCCTGACCGATAAGGGAAGCAGCGTAGTTACCGCCTGTTTTTGCGAATCCCATACCGCCACGTACTGCACGGACATACTTGCTTTCAACGTAGATGTTAACAGGGTCGAGACCGCTTGCATAGTAAGCGCCTGACGGAGAGAGGATGATGATGAACAGGTAGTGTTCGCCCGGCTTTACACCAAGGAACGGGTCGCAGGCAAAGATATACGGACGGATGTAGAGTGATTCGCCGTCTTTTGAAGGAACCCAGTCCTTTTCAACGTGGAGGAGTTCCATAAGGCACTGCATAGCAAGTTCCTCGGGAAGCTCAGGGATAACAAGTCGCTCGTTGGAAACGTTCAGTCTCTTGAAGTTCTCATCAGGGCGGAAAAGCTGTACCTTGCCCTCAGCAGTTCTGTATGCTTTCAGTCCCTCGAATACTGTCTGTCCGTAGTGGAGGCACATAGCGGCAGGGGAAAGCTCAATAGGAGCATAGGGACGGATTTCGGGGTCGTGCCAGCCCTGACCCTCGTCATAAGGCATAACAAGCATATAGTCGGTGAAGATGTGACCGAATCCGAGACTCTCATCAGGCTCAGGCTTTTTCTTTAAAGTTTCTGCTTTTGTGAATTTGATATTCATTTTATAAACCCTCTTTATAAATAGATTTAACAAACAACATCTCTCAGTCAGCGGAGAAGTATTTTTTTTCATAGATTTTCTTGCATATCACAGCTCCGACGGCTGTGGAGCAGGCAAGCACGGCAATCGCCGTGACCGATATGGCAAGTGCGGTTCGTCCTTTTTTTGTCATAATAGCAACTCCTTGTTCTGAAAACAACTGAAATAATGTCTTACTGAAACATTATAACATATTTTACAGATAATTTCCATAGAAACGGCATAAAAAACTGCACAAAATATCAGGCTGATTTTTGTATATTATTCATCATAAGTGCGTACTCTGAGTTCAGCGCCGAGAGATTCCGCAACTTTTCGTGAAGCTTCAATCTGTTCCTGCGGGATTACATCCACAACCGACATAACCACTTTTGCGGAGTTCTGCTTCACACAGTCGGCGGTGAATTTCTGCATAGCTTCCCACGCATTATCAAATTTCGGTCGTGTTACCTTCATATACTCATCCTTCGTACCTGCATTCAGGCTGACTGAAATAATATCCAGCACGTCGCAGAGTTCCTTTGCGACAGAACGTCCGTTCACCAAATCGCCGAGACCGTTTGTGTTGATTCGCAGTTCGGGGCAGTTCGGACGGGCTTTAAGCTCACTTGCAACAGCAACAAGCACGTCAATACGGCACGTCGGCTCGCCGTATCCGCAGAATACTATCTCATTGTATTTCGCAAGGTCAAGCTTATTCATTTCCGCAAAAATCTCGTCAAGGGTCGGCTCGTGTTCAAGCCACAGAGGGTCAGAACCGTATGCGCCGTCAGCGTGATTCCTTATGCAGAATGTACAGGCGCAAGGGCATTTATTTGTGAGGTTTACATAAAGATTGTTTCCGACTTCGTAAAAAATAGTCATTGCTTTTTTCATTTTCAACTTCTCCTTAGTCAATATAAATTCTCGGCACACGCTTGGAAATTCCGCAGACGACTTCATAGCCGATAGTACCGTAGATTGAAGCGAGTTCGTCGGCGGTTATTATATCGTCGCCGTCACGTCCTATGAGGGTTACGATGTCTCCCGATTCTGCCGAAATACCCGAAACATCAATCATAAGCTGGTCCATACACACCCTGCCGATGATTTTACAGCGTTTTCCGTGTACAAGAATCTCGCCCTTTGATGACAGCAGACGTGAATAGCCGTCGGCATAGCCGATTGTAACCGTCGCAACACGCATTTCGTGGTCGGCAGTAAAAGTCCTGCCGTAGCTTATGCAAGTACCTGCTTCCACCGTTTTTATCTGCGAAATCACGGCTTTAAGCTCCATTACAGGCTCTAAACCGTCGGGAATATCAAGGCTTATATCGGGGTGAAGTCCGTAGATGATGATTCCCGCACGTGACAGCGTGCTTCTCGGCGAATTTCTGTAGCAGGTCGCAGCACTGTTCATAAAGTGAACGTGCGGAAGAGTTATTCCCATAGAAACAAGCTTGTCGTAAGTATCGAGTATAAACCGCTCCTGATTGTCCGTATAGGCGATATTGTCGGGGCTGTCGCTGTCGGCAACGGCGAAGTGCGTATAGATTCCTTCGACGGCGATTTTGTCAATCTGCATAATTTTCGATACTTCATCGGCGCATTCTTTGGCAGTATTGTACTTCAGCCCTATACGTCCCATTCCTGTATCAATCTTGATATGGCATCTTATAGGCTCGGGTGTATTCTGTGCGAGCTTCTCGGCATATCCGTATGAGACAACACCCTGAATTATATTGTACATCGAGATTTCGTGGGCATATTCAGGCGGAGTATAGCCAAGAATCAGGATTTCAGCCGACGGACAGAAACTGCGCACGGCAATAGCCTCGTCGAGATTCGAGACGGCGAAATATCTGATTCCGCAGGATTCCGCAAGGCATTTTATGATATGCTCGTCGCCGTGACCGTAAGCGTCAGCCTTGACGACCGCCATAATTTCTGTTTCGGGCGAGTTCAGCGTCTTTATGATTTCAATGTTATTTTTCAGCCTTGCAAGCGATACTTCCGCCCAGGCTCTTTTAAGATATGGCTGCATTTCTTTTGTCCTTTCGTCAATTTTGGTTAAAAAAAAGTTACATCTTGAAAAATTACTTGAAATATGTTATAATATATGATACAATTATTTCAAACCACGCTTCTATGGACAAGAAGCGACGGGAGCTATGCTCTCTTAACAGTATACAATATTTTTACACGTTTGTCAATTGAAAGGAGTTTTTTTATGGCAAAGAAAAAAACAGGCAGTATAGCCGTACCGTACCTTGTAACCATTTTCCTCGGTATACTTATCATCGGCGGAGGAACATTCTTTCTGCTCCGTCATCTCGGCATACTCGACAATGAAAAACAGCTTCCCGAACCCACACCCAGACAGATTACTACCACAACCTATGCGGACAACCACACCATTCTCTTTATTCTCGATGAGCCTGACGAAAAATGTCCGTCAACTTTTATGCTTATGCGTTCAATCCCGAAGGACAAGAGAATTGTTTTCCTCGGAATACCGACAAATACTATCTCTGTGATTGACGGAAGTCAGCAGAATATCAAAACAGCTTACGAGACAGGCGGAACATCAGGGGCTGTGAATTTTGTGGAACAGCTTTTCGGTATCGACGTTGACCGCTATATGAAGTTCGATTCGACGGCTTTTATCAAAGCCTGTGATATTCTCGGCGGTGTTACTTACCCGATTTCCGAAGATATTGCCATATTCAACGGCGACGGCTCGGAAGTTTATCTCAATGCCGAACAGATTGACAAGTATATCACTTATGCTGCTTTCAAGGGCGGTGAGGTTGAGCGTGCATACAACGCAAGCTCGATTATCTCGGCTATGGTAAATCAGGCAAGCGGTGTGCGTATTGCCGATAACCTCGATAACTCGTTCAACACTATCATCAATATGGTTGATTCGGACATTACTGCTGTTGACTACAAAGACCGCAAGACCGCAATAAAAACTATGTTCGAGCGTGGAAAATCGATGGCTACTTTCTATATCGTTGACGGCGAAACAGCCTACAACGATTTCATTCCGTCAAGCACTTTCATCAACGATTTTGTTGAAACATATTACAGCTATGATGAGAGCGTAAGCGACAGCAGTGAAGGAGAATCCGACGGTGAATAATATTTTTGATACTCACGCTCACTATGCCGACCACGCTTTTGACGATGACCGATATGAGCTTCTTGATTCGCTTCCGCAGAAGGGTGTGAAGTATATAATGCTTGCCTCTTCCTCTGTGTATGATACAAGGGAAAATGCTCTTATCGCCGAAAAATACGACTATATCTACTGTGCTTCGGGTGTTCATCCCGAAAGCGTTGATACAAATCCTGCCGATTATCTTGACATAGTAAGAAGTACCGCACGTTCGCCGAAAGTCAGGGCTATAGGCGAAATCGGGCTGGATTATCATTACGACGGCTACGACCGTGACAGGCAGATTAAATTATTTGAGGAACAGCTCGTTCTTGCAAAGGAATTAAGCCTTCCTGTAATCATCCACAGCCGTGATGCCTGCGAGGATACTCTTGATATTCTTAAAAAGCATAAGCCATACGGAGTTGTTCACTGCTTCAGCGGTTCGGCTGAAACGGCGAAGGAGATTATAAAGCTCGGTATGTACATCGGATTTACAGGCGTTCTGACGTTCAAGAATGCTAAAAAGGCACTTAAAGCCCTTGAAGCTGTTCCGCTTGACAGGCTTCTTCTCGAAACCGACTGCCCGTATATGTCTCCTGTGCCGTTCAGAGGAAAACGCTGTGACAGCTCGATGATTGCATATACCGCCGAAAAAGCCGCTGAAATAAAGGGCATTGATACTCAGGAGCTTATTGACATAACCTGCGAAAATGCGAAGCGATTCTATTCTGTAAAGGACTGATTTATGTACTATTGCTGTGGAATTACCGAAAAAGGCATTATGTCCCACAATGAGGACGCTGTTCTTGTCGGTCAGGATGTTATTACTGACGGCTCGCTTGAAAAATATATGGAATCTCCGTTTATTGTTGCTGTCTCCGACGGTGTTTCGGGCGAAAATGCAGGCGAACTCGCTTCCGCTATGTGCCTTGAAAATCTTAGCAGAGCAGGAAGTTACCGCCCCGACAGTCTCGCTTCGGGCATTATGCGGATTCATAACAAGCTTGCCGATTTCAGCAGGGATAATTCCGAG
Source organism: Ruminococcus flavefaciens (assembly GCA_023663905.1). Classification (GTDB taxonomy): domain Bacteria; phylum Bacillota; class Clostridia; order Oscillospirales; family Ruminococcaceae; genus Ruminococcus; species Ruminococcus flavefaciens_AD. The sequence continues at coordinate 13,328 of JAMPGO010000006.1, read as the reverse complement.
ACGAATAATATGCAGGCGACTCTGTGCGGTATTGCGGTTGACGGCGACGGTACTGTTACGGCTTTCAATGTCGGCGATTCGAGACTTTACAGATTCCGTGCGGGCGAACTCCGACAGCTTTCACGTGACCAGTCGCTCGTTCAGCTTCTCTACGAGGAGGGCGCAATTACTCAGGAGGAACGCAGAACGCACGTTCACAAGAATATCATATTTCCTGTTCTCGGTAATATAAAGGATTCTCCGACAATTGATACCACTGTGATTGACGGCGCTCTTGATTACGGCGACGTGCTGATTATGTGTACCGACGGACTTTCGGACTATGTTTCGACCGCCGATATGCTCGAAATTATGGAGCTTCCGAAAAATCTCGCCGTGAGACTGGAAATGCTCGTGAAAAAAGCTCTCTCGGACGGAGGACGTGATAACATTTCAATTGTCGCTGTCGTAAGGACTGAATCAGGGTGTTAAAGGGTGTTTGTTACTTCAATTTCTTACTTCTCTTTATAAAAAAAGAAAATATAAATAAAATATAAAAACGGCTCTTCAAGCACCCTCAAATGCCCTGAACCGTTTTTATATCCCTCTGTAAGGGGTACATAAATGGCACTTTTTCAATGTATTTGCGTTGATTAAAATAAAAAAATAAAGCAGGTTTTTAAGCCTGCTTTTTTTGTTATAACAGAAAACAAATAAGTCCGCTGCAACCGTCGTTTATGATACGCTCCAGCGTTTCCTGCAACTTCATCCTCGCATCGACAGGCATCTTGTACAGCTTGTTGTGAAGTCCCTCGTTGACAAGCTCGTGGAGCGACTTGCCGAATATATTGCTCTCCCAGATTTTGGTCGGGTTGTCATCAAAGCCGTCAAGCAGGTACATAATAAGCTCCTCGGACTGCCTTTCCGTGCCGACAATAGGCGAGACGGTCGTGTTGATATTGGCTCTCATAAGGTGAATCGAGGGTGCGGAGGCTTTCAGCTTAACGCCGTATTTTCCGCCCTGCTTGATTATCTTCGGCTCTTCAAGCGAGAGTTCCTCAAGCTCGGGCATTACTATTCCGTAGCCTGTCGCTTCAACTTCCTCAAGCGCAGGTGCTATGCGGTTGTATTTCTTGCGGATTTCGTTCATTTCCATAAGCAACGGCATTAAATCGCTCTCGCTGGTGAGTTCGATTCCTGTCGTCTCGCCGATAATCTTATAAAACAGACTGCTGTCAAGTTCCGCCGTAATCGTCACAGAACCCTTTCCCAAATCAATCGAAGTCGCAGAGGCGCTTACAATATGCGGACATTGCTTCATCGCTTCAACGGCATTCTCAGCCTCTCTCACAAGCCGTATATTTCTTGCCGATTCACGTATGCAGTTGAGAATATCATTCCTGAGCCAGTGGTTTCTTTCAAGCGTATTAATCCACCTTGCCGTGCGGATATTGATTTCACGCACAGGAAAACTGTACAGAATTTCACGGATTATCTCTTTTATATCGCCCTCGTCAAGTCCAAGGCAGTTGACTGGGATTACCCTTGTATCGTACTTGTCGGACAGCAGGGAAGCGAGATTCTTGGCTTCAGGAGCTGTCGGGTTGACCGTATTCATAACCACCACAAACGGCTTGCCGAGCGCTTTGAGTTCGCTGATAACACGCTCCTCGCACTCCTCGTACTCGCTTCGTGGTATATCCGAAATCGTACCGTCAGTTGTAACCACAAGTCCTATGGTTGAATGGTCGGTTATAACTTTCTGCGTGCCGATTTCCGCAGCCATATTGAACGGAATTTCCTCGTCAAACCACGATGTCATTACCATTCTCGGCTGTTCGTTCTCGATATAGCCGATAGAGGACGGCACGATATATCCCACGCAGTCAATCAGGCGCACATTGAACGACGCACCGTCACCGAGACTGACTTCAACGGCTTCTTCCGGAATAAATTTCGGCTCGGTCGTCATAATCGTCTTTCCTGCTGCGGACTGCGGAAGCTCATCTATTGCACGCTCACGCATAAATTCGCTCTGTATGTTCGGTATTACAAGGGATTCCATAAATCTTTTGATAAAAGTTGATTTGCCCGTCCGCACAGGTCCTACAACTCCTATGTAAATATCACCGCCTGTACGCTCCGCAATACTGCTGTAAATATCTTTAGCCATAGTATTTCTCCTTTATTCCTTGATTGGGATAATCAGCATACCGCCGTTCTCCAGACGGTCGGATGTCAGCTCGTTTTCCTCAATTACAGCGTCGATTTCCGTACTGCACCGCTTCGCTATATCCCATATATCCTCGTTTTCCATACCAAAATAAAGCTTGATAGCATAGTCGCCGTCACGCTGTTTCTTTTCGGAGTCGTTTACCGCGATACCTGTCAGGGCTTTTATCTCCGCAGAACTTCCCACGCTGATTTTTACCGATATATCGGACTTCGCATTGAGTATGCCGTCGGAAGTGATGTTGTAGGAGACGGAAATTCCCGTAATTTCGGCGGAAAAGCTTCCCGAAATCTCGTCGCCGATTTCAATCGTCTCCTCAAATGCTTCGTCACGGTCGGGCATTGATATACTTCCCGCAGAATCGGCGCAAGCCATTGAATAAGTCAGCATACCCGAGATAATCACGGATTTATTGTCGCTTCCGGGTCGGGTGTTGATATTCTTCGGACTGCACCACATAGCGTAGATATTTTTCGGGACGGAATCGCCCTCCGCAAGTTTTGCCGAATGACGGAAGTTTTCCGCATAGACAGCAGGAAGCTGTTCCGCACGGATTACCGAAAATTCCGTTTCGCAAGGATATACGGTCGAATATGCGTCGGAGACAACCATAATTTCAGACGACTTTACCGCACGGCATCTTATTTTAAGCTCAGGCTCGAATTTAAGCATACGGTTTTCGCCGTTCCTGTCGGCTGAGGGCGTAATATTACAGCTCGTTACCTCTGCGGTCACGGTGCAGTCAAAAGTCTCGTCAATCGCCTCCATATCGATAATCTGACTGAAAGGAAGCTGGAAATCCATTGATTCAACAGAGGAATCGCAGGAATACAGAAGCTTTACGGTTACTTCGCTCTTTGCAAGAAGTTTGCCCGAGATTATCTTCTTCTCGCAGTCGTTAACGGCGCATTCCGAGCGGATGATATTGGTAACGGACGGCTGGGCAGGGGACAGCTCGGTTTCTTCCGTCAGCTGGATTATCTTTTCTGCGGTAAGTTTTTTTGAAGCGTACTTCACAGGGATTTTTTTAAGCTGGATATTCATACCGAAAGCGTCGGAGATGACTTCCTGCGATTTTTCGCCTGTAACGCTGATTTTTACGGATACCGCACCACGCACATCGAGACGGCGCTTATTTACTGCACGGAAATTTACGTGGTCTGTCTTGGCCGAAAGCTGAACGTCGGGCGAATCGGGGCTTCTGCCGAGTTCAACTGCTTTTGAAAAATTCTGGCGCTGTGTGATACACTGGAGATTTCTGCCGTCCTCACTGCAATACAGCAGTTTTATATCGCACTGCAATTCGTATGTAAGCCTGTCGCCGTTTACAGAATTATCCGTGATAACGGGGCAGACCTCGCACTTCACCAGTCTGAAAATATCGGGGCAGTAGTCGGGAAGAATATAGTCAAGCTCGATTCCCTGCTCCTGTATGCCCGTGTAAATGAGTTCCGAAGCAGGTATAGTTTCCCTGTTGATTTTAAAATCCATAAAAGTGACCTCCTGAAAAAATGCTTTGTAAAAATATATTCACAAGGCTGTCCGAGTATGCCATTTCCCGAAAAAAATAATCCCCGAATCAATCGGGGATTTTGTATTATCAGTCAGAATAGTTCTGTGAATCGCAGTCGGATTTATCGGAGTAGCTTGTGTTGCCTGACTTGTCGCTCAGGTTTTTGTCGGATTTGTCAATATAATTGCCCGACGACCTGCTGTTTCGGCTGTCTGTTGCAGAGTGTGCTGATTTCTTCTTGTGGCTCATTTTCATAGTCCGCCTTTCAGTTTGTCGGAGCTTCTCGCTCCGTGATAATATTATGGACGGATTTTCTGAAATTATTCATAAAAAACCGGAAGCTGAAAACTTCCGGTTTATGTCAAATTATTAAAGCTTAACGAATCTTCTTACAGAACCGTCGCCAGCTTTTCCGCAGAAAATAGCCTTGGGTCTTGCCCAGACGGATTCGTCTCCGCCGATTTTTCTGTAAACAACAAGCTCCTCGTTATTTTCGCTGTGGCGTGCAGTAGCGATAACCTCGTACTCTCCGCCCTTATAGTGACGGTATCTTGCGCCGATTACAACTTCTGTCTCAACGTCGCTGATTTCCTCGTCGTGAACCTCAACGGGATTTGTATTTACAATATCGTCAGATACGATAATCATAGCAGAGAACGGAGGCATATTGATGTGCGCATTTCCGTTGTTTACCTCAATCTTATTTGCACTGAGTACGTCAACAAGTGCGGGAAGATGAGTGTTGAAGTTGAAATCGTACTGATAATCAGCAAGGTTGAGTGCGATATATACAGTCTGGTCGCCCTGTGTTTTCTTGAAAAGCAGCTGCTGGTTGGTAATCTGAAGTCTTTCATAGCTTCCTGTTCTGAGCGCAGGATAAGCACGGTAGATACGTCCGAGCTTTACGATGTGCTTGTAAAGACCTGTATTTTCACGCTCCATATCAGCAAGGTGCAGGCAGGGACGGAGACCGTCGTCGGAGTTGTTTTCCTTGCGACCCTGAATGCCGTATTCGCTTCCGTAGTAAATTGACGGTATACCCGGCATTGCATACATAAGAGTATAGATAAGCGGAAGGTGAGCCTGATTTGTTACAGTGCTTGCAAGTCTGTTAACGTCGTGGTTGTCAACGAAGTTATAGAGGTTGATATTTCTGTAGATACCGCCGTTTGCACCCGACTGGCGGTTGATTGAGTAGTCAATCTCATAGTAGTTCTTGTCGTTGTGCGATGAGTAGATACCCTTGTAGCACTCGTAGTTTGTTACGCTGTCGAGCATTTCAGGGTTAGCCCATCTGTTATAGTCGCCGTGGATGATTTCGCCCATAAGCCAGAAATCACGCTTCTTGCCCTTGCAGAAATCACGGATTCTCTTGAAGAAGTTGAAATCAATGCAGTCAGCCGCATCGAATCTGATTCCGTCAATGCCGAAATGCTCAATCCAGTAGTTTACAGCGTCGATGATATGGTCGCACACACCTACGTTGCGGAGATTGAGCTTTACGAGATTGTAATGACCGTTCCAGCCCTCGTACCAAAACGGGTCACCACAGGGTGACTGTCCGCCGAAGTTGAGATTCTGAAACCAGTCGCAGTAGCCCGAACCCTGTCGCTTTTCCTGAATGTCAACGAACTGCGGGAATTTTCTGCCGACGTGATTGAATACGCCGTCGAGAATAATTCTTATTCCTGCCTCGTGGAGCTTGTCGCAGATACGCTTGAATGAATCGTTGTCGCCGAGTCTGCGGTCGATTTTCTTGTAATCAACAGTGTCATAGCCGTGTTCAACGGATTCAAATACAGGTCCGAAATAAACAGCGTCAACGTTCATTTCCTTGAGATGAGGAATCCAGTCAATAACCTTGTCAAGGCGGTATGTTACCTCGTTGTTGCTGAAATCGTTGAATTTCGGCGCTCCGCAGAAGCCGAGCGGGTAGATGTGATAAATTATGGCATTATCGTACCAGTTCATAGTTTAATTCTCCTTGTTGTTAAATTTATTTACTGCTTCCTTCAATAAAGTAAGAAGCTTCCATATCGGCGACGTGAAGTGCAAAAGCAAGAGGGTACATTTCAAGAGCCTTGCCGATAGTATTTTTATCCTCGATTCCCGAGAATCCCATATGCCAGCGTATTGCACAGGCTTCGTCACGGGTAAGTCTGCCCTCGCCGTAGAGATAGCCCGAGATTATATACACGGATTTCTCGCCGTGACCATAAGGCAGTTTGTCATTTATGGTATACACGGGATATTTTTCCCACTTGCCTGTCTCTTCATTCTTGCGGTTGCGGAGTTCTGTTGTATAGAAATTGATTTTGCATACATCGTGAAGAAGTGCGACAATAGCAATGGATTCGTCGGAAAAGTCCATACCGTAGAGTTCCTTGGTGCGTGGACGGGAGAGGTAATCTTTAAGGCAGTGATAGACGTTCACGCTATGCTCGACGAGTCCGCCCTCATAAGAGCCGTGATAGCGTGTACTGCTCGGAGCTGTAAAGAAATCGGACTTCATAAGGAAATCGAGAAGCCTGTCCGCACCTGCACGTCTGATATTTTCATTATATATTGAAATAAATTCTTCTTTCGGGGTCAATTATTTCACCTCCATAACATAAATCGATAGCATATGTTAATAATTATATCATATATAAAACAAAAAGTCAAGTGCTTTTTATGAATAGATACAAACATATAACGATAGCGGTTTATTTTATGTTAAGCAGTCTCTTCAGGTCTACTTCAGCTAACTCATATCCATCGTCAGATGCTTTGAGATACCAGCGGACGGCTTCAATAAGATTCTTTTCCGTGCCTATGCCGTTTTCGTACATATAGGCAAGTTTATATTCAGCAGCTAAATAATCATTTTCAGCTGATTCTTTGTAAAGGTCAAAAGCTTTTTTTAAATTTTTTGTTGCACCACTTCCAAGTAAATAAATAGAAGCAAGACCATATTTACCCGCTTCATCTCCTTGTTCAGCAGATTTAGTGTACCATTCAAAAGCCTTTTTATAATCCCGTACTATGCCGTCTCCAAAATGATAACACCATCCAAGGGAGAATTGTGCCTCAGAATTTCCTTTTTCAGCAGATAATTTATACCATTTCACGGCTTCTTTATAATTCTGTTTATAGCCGTTTTTGCCATAATAGTAATTTTCACCAAGCTTATACTGCTTTTTTGCACTGCTTTTGGTTGTTATGATGTCATTCCAGCCAAGAGCCTGACAGATTGCTTCAATAACAGTCTCGATAGCTTCAAAGGCAAGCAGACTTTCAAGTTCCTTGCGGACGGCTTTAACTTGCTCCTTGTGGGTGGTTCTTTTGGATGCGTGGAGGAAATATTTGGCAATATCCTGACTGAGCGCCATTGTGAATATGCCGTTGTCTTTTTTGAGATTCGGGGCGATTCCCGAGAATTTCGCCGAAAAATCAGCAGGATTTTCAAGAATCCCTGCGCCGTGCTTCTCAACAAGCACCTTAACCACGTCAATCGGGTTGTCAAATTTTTTATCAATAGCTAAATTATCAGCCATAATCTTACACTCCTTTATTTTAACATACTTTTCAGGGCTGTTTCTGCTCTGGAATATCCCTGCTTATACGCTTTCATATACCAGTAGACAGCTTCCAGCACGTCTTTTTCCGTGCCGAGACCTCCTCTGTAGCACGAAGCAAGGTTGTACTGCGCCTGCACGTCGCCCTGTTCTGCGGATTTTTTGAACCAGTAAAATGCCTGTTTATAGTCTTTTTCCGTGCCTTTTCCGCTGTAATAACATCCGCCGAGCATATTCTGCGCCATAACAAATCCCTGCTCAGCCGATTTTTTGTAGTATTCAAATGCCTTTTCAAGATTCTGTTCCGTCCCGAGTCCGCACTCGTAGAGATACGCAAGATTACTCTGTGCGACGGCAACTCCCTGTTCAGCCGACTTGAAACACCATTCAAAAGCAAGCTCCGGGTTTCTGAGTGTTCCTATGCCTTCAAGATAACATACGCTTACGGCATTCTGGGCTTCCGCATTGCCTTCCTCAGCCGACAGAAGAAACCACTTGAACGCTTTTTCACGGTCGTATACAGTACCGTTCTTGCCGTAAAAATGATTGTCGCCCATCTGAAACTTTTCTCTCGGAGTGAATTTCAGGTTAATCATATTAACAAGGTCTTTAAGGTCTTTGATTATATCGTCAGCCATATAAACGCTCCTTTCTGATTGCGATAATGCCCGGAAAGCTCTGCCCGAAGGCAGAGCCTTTACTCAGGGATATATTACTTCTGCTTGATTCTGAATGCGCTGTTGTGGATTTTGGTTGCGTCGAAGCCCTTCTTCTCACGCTTTTTATTGCGGGGCTTGTTATTCTGTCTCTTCTCGGCTTTCTTCTCTGCCTCGTCGTCAAGGCGCATAGTCAGTGAGATTCTGTTTCTCTTGGTATCAACATCGATAACCCTTACCTTTACAACCTCGCCGACCTTTACGGCTTCAAGAGGGTGCTTGATATATCCTGCGCAAATCTGCGAGATATGTACAAGTCCGTCCTCGTGTACGCCGATGTCAACAAATACGCCGAAGTCAATGATGTTGCGGACTGTTCCCACAAGTTCCATACCAACTTTGAGGTCCTTGATGTCCATAATATCACCGCTTCTGAGAAGTGGCGGAGGAAGCTCGTCACGGAGGTCACGACCCGGCTTTTCGAGTTCTTTTATAATATCGGTAAGCGTAGGTACACCTATTCCCGATTTTGCGCTGATATTCTCAATTCCGACGGATTCAGCCTTGCCCGAAATACCCGAAGCTCCGCCTTCTGAAATATCGGCAAGAGTAAATCCGCATTCCGCAAGGAGTGCTGTTGCGGTGCTGTAGCTCTCGGGGTGAACAGCTGTGTTGTCAAGCGGATTCTTGCCGTCACGTACTCTTAAAAAGCCTGCGCACTGCTCGAATGCTTTTTTGCCAAGCTTCGGTACTTTGAGAAGCTCTTTTCTGTCAGTGAATTTGCCGTTCTCCTCACGGTATGCGACGATGTTCTTTGCAACAGCGGAGTTGATTCCCGCAATATATGAGAGAAGCGAGTGCGAAGCCGTGTTCAGGTCAACGCCGACCGAGTTAACGCAGTCCTCTACAACACCTGAAAGTGCGTCGTTCATACGTGCCTGTGGCATATCGTGCTGATACTGTCCCACACCGATTGCTTTAGGCTCGATTTTTACAAGCTCGGCAAGAGGGTCTTGCAATCTTCTGGCGATTGATACTGCGCTTCTGAGTGATACGTCATAGTCGGGGAACTCTTCCGCAGCAAGCTTTGAAGCCGAATACACGGAAGCTCCAGCCTCGCTTACTACCATATAGCTGACCTTCTGCGGAATCTCCTTGAGAAGCTCTGCTGTGAACTGCTCCGTCTCACGTGAAGCCGTGCCGTTGCCGATTGAGATTACAGTAACACCGTATTTTTCAATAAGTCCCTTCACTGTTCTCTTTGCAGGTGCGGTATTGGCATTGGGAAGAGTGCAGTGAATAACGTCTGTGGCAAGCACTTTTCCTGTGGAATCGATTACGGCAACCTTACAGCCTGTCCTGTAGCCCGGGTCAAGTCCGAGAATTACGCTGTTTTTAAGCGGTGGCTGAAGAAGTAACTGGCGGAGATTCGAGGCGAATACTTTTATTGATTCCTCACTTGCTTTTGCAGTCATCTCCGAACGCACTTCACGCTCGATTGACGGGAAAATAAGTCGCTTGTAGCTGTCCTCTGCGGATGTGCGGACAAGTTCTCCGCAGGCATTGTTTGATTTAATATATTTACTGAAAATTATATCGGTAGCGACGGATTCGTCAAGCGTGAGCGATACTTTGAGGAATCCCTCTTTTTCGCCTCTGTCAAGTGCAAGTACACGGTGATTTACAACCTTTGAAACAGGCTCGGTATATTCATAGTAGTTCATATATACGCTCTCAGCTTCAGGGTCGGAAGCCTTGCAGACAATAACACCCTTTTCGCCGGCTGCAACACGGAGCTTCTTACGCACGTCCGCATCATCAGAAATATCTTCGGCGATTATATCAAGTGCGCCCTGAATTGCCGATTTAACGTCGCTTACGCCCTTTTCCTCGCTGATAAACTCAACAGCCTTTTCCTCGGGATTTACGCTGTTGTCCTGCGCCATAATGATTTCCGCAAGCGGTTCGAGACCCTTTTCTCTGGCAATGCTCGCACGTGTACGGCGCTTCGGCTTGAATGGTCTGTAGATGTCCTCAACCTCAACAAGAGTGATTGCGGAAGAGATTGCATTCTCGATTTCAGGAGTCATCTTTTCCTGCTCGGTAATAGCGTTTCTGACCTCTTCCTTGCGCTTTTCAAGATTGCGGAGGTAGTTCAGGCGGTCGGAAAGCTCACGCAGAATCTGGTCGTCGAGAGAGCCTGTCTGCTCTTTACGGTAACGGGCGATGAACGGTATTGTTGCGCCCTCGTCGATAAGCTTAACAGTATTGTCAACCTGTTCCTGTCGGAGTGAAAATTCCTGTGCAAGAGTTTTATTAATATCCATAGTTTTATAGTCCTTTCTGTTTGCGGTTTATTCTGTCAGTCCACGAGACAAGCGTTTTGGCAATATCCCTGCGGACCGCACGGCTGTTCTTTGTTATGGTCTATACAGATATTCTAACATATTCTGCATAAAAAATCAATAGTTATATCAAATTATAAACAGTTATTCCCTTTTTCTGCGCCATTCTCAGGGTCTGACCTGTTCCCGATATGTATCTGCCTGTATAGTGGCACACACAGCAGTCCGCAAGCTCTATGAGACGTGCGTTCCTGATTTTCATACAGTCCTTGGTGTAGCAGTCGGAAGTGTACTCCACAGAATCGGCAGATTCAAGGATTCTGTTGAAGATATTCTTCTGCTCATCGTTCCAGCCTTCAGTCTGCTCGCTGTTTGCGCAGGGAAGGACGAGGTGGAGCTTAATCTGCGGGTGGAAGTGCTTCATATTAATCACCGCAAGCGAACACAGCGTATCAAATCCGACCGCACCGCCTGCGTAGAAATCCTCCGCACCCTGATTTATCAGCTTTTCAATAAGTTCGAGAAGCTGTCGTGTTATTCTGTGAAAGTCCGTAATCTGCCTGTGACCCGTAAAACATATTCTTTTCATTGTACATCTCCTGTAATCATCATATCTGTAATTATAACATATAACACGGGTTTTTTCAAGTGAAAAGCAGTGTATTTCTGCACCGAAATCCATTAAAATCCAGTCAAATTACCGCAGAAAACAGGCAACATCGCCGAAACTTATTGACTTATTGAAAAAAATGATTATAATATAAGTATAAACTAAATTTGGCAAACTTATTGAAAAATAGGGACGCAAAGCTGAAGGGTCTAAGCCGTGAACGGTATGACAGCCAGTTGCAGATAACCGCTCGGCGGTTGTTTACGTTAACAGCTGTATCTTCAGAAGATAAAGCTGTTTTTTGTTCTTATCGTCATAAGAGTTGCCGAAATCAGAAAGGGTATGAAAGATATGATGGGAAAACGTGGTTTCAGAAAAACTGCTTTCTTGCTGGCATTATCTATGGTATGCAGTTTTCCTCAGTCAATAAATGCTGAGGCTGCTATTTCTGGTATCGGTACATCTCAGAAAGACAGAAATTCTGTTTTGTCTGCGAGCGAAAAAACTGAATCATCATCGGATGACTCAACCGATATATCAGATGTCAATGCAGTGGGAAGAATTGATGTTTCAATAAGCTCGGCTCTGGCTCTTGAAAAAAGCGTTATATTTTCTGTAAAATTGACAAACGCTGAGGGCAAATCCAAAACAAAGCCTATTGAAGCAGGAAAATCAGATGAGAACAAAATCAGCTTTGAAAATCTTCCTGACGGCGATTATACTGTTGAAGTCAAAGCGCCCGGATTTGCATCTTACAGACAGGATGTTACAGTTGAAAAGAAGCGTTATTCCGTAAGGCTGACAGCAGGTTTCTGCACGGGTTATAAATATGAAGAAAACGGACTTCATCCCGGAGTTCTTATGGTAGGCGATGTTAACGGCGACGGCAAGGTTAACGACAGCGACAAGGATATACTTATAAACAAGATTGACGGTGTTGTTACGGAGCAGGATTATGACACTGACCTTAACAACGACGATAAAACAAATCTGGCTGACCTGACATTCTTTTCAGACAGCTACAAGGAAGATGACAAGGACACATCGGCAAATATTGAAGTATCTGTTTCGCCTGCTGCCGTAACTCCTGATGTTCCTGACAGTACGGCAATTCACGCAGGTTCTGTTGAAGATGTTATCAGCGGTGAAGGTTCTGTACGTATCGCTCCTGCTGAGGGCGGTAATATTTCGGAAGAAAACCCCGTAACAATCGGTTTTGAGCTGGCAGAAGGCGATGAGGCAACTGTAGTTGACGGTATGGTTTTTGATACAGGCTTTGTTGATAAAAGCGGAGAGAAAAATGCCGTTTCAAGAGCGGAGATTGATTTTGTATATGTCGATGAAAACGGAGCAGAACATACTATTCTTGTACCTGTAATAGAAGGTGTTGACCATTTGCTTGAAGAAAGCGAAATAAGAGCTTCTGTTGATGAAAACGGCAATATTCAAATCAATTTCGGCGCACAGGTTGCTATCAAGAAAGTTACTCTTAAGATTCTGGGTATGCAGAAAAACACAAATCTTGCGGAAATCAGCAAGGTTGAGTTCGTAAACGGTATGGAAAGCCGTATTTCTGAGCCTGAAATGGATATTCCCGAAAATATCACGGCAAAAGCAGGAAGCGAACAGTTCATTATAAGCTGGGACCCTTGTCAGAACGTAAAGGGCTATGAAGTGAAAATCCAGCAGGGCAACGACGCAAAAACCTTTGAAACAGTAAACACTGTTGCAAATTCAGTTGTTATTACTTCTTTCAAGGGCAAGGATGTCAAGAATTACACCACCTACAAAGTAAGCGTTCAGTCGGTTAACGGTTCGTGGAAGAGCGGTTATTCAAAAGAGATTGAAGTTACTCCGAAGCCCAACAAGAGACCTGATAAGCCCGATAACGTTTCGGCAGAGGGAAAATATCAGAGCATTAATGTAAAATGGGCAAATATGGATGATACACAGTCCTATAACGTTTACTATAAAATCAAAAACAGCGCAGATGATTACACAGTAATTACAGGCATCAGCGGTACATCCCGTCTGATTCCCGAGTTGCAGGACAAGACAGAGTACGAGATTTATGTTACAGGTGTTAATGAGCTTGGCGAAAGTCCGCAGTCTCTTCACTGTGTTGCAACGACAACAAGCATAAATCCTGCTGAAGCTCCGAGATACAATATGATTAACCGTGACGAAAACGGTACTCCGGGAAGTGCGCATATTGTTTCTGCCACAAGATACAGCGGTACTACAATGGAGGACAGTCCTCTTGATGACAGTCTTACAAATACAGCGTGGGGAACAGTTGACGGCGACGCAGTTTCATATTACAAGAAAGTTTCCTGGAATGACGGCGGTTACACAGGAGTTGGCAGCAACGGTCTGGTTTATACGTTTGACAATGAATATGAACTTGGCAGTATTGCTATGCTGGCAACAGAAGG
>JAMPGO010000069.1 GCA_023663905.1 Ruminococcus flavefaciens | reverse complement strand
GCAGACAGACTGAACCCGTATTTTCGGAAAGACCCGATTTCAGCGGTAAAAGAATCCTGCTTGTTGAAGATAACGAGCTTAACCGTGAAATCGCAATGGCTATTCTTGAGGAAAGCGGTTTTGAAGTTGAAACAGCTCCCGACGGTACGGACGCAGTTGAAATGGTTGAAAATGCGGAAGAAAATCACTACGATGCGGTACTTATGGATGTACAAATGCCGACAATGGACGGCTATGAGGCTACACGTACTATCCGCACGCTTCCGAGAAACGACGTAAAAACTCTGCCGATTATTGCTATGACTGCGAATGCGCTTGAAGAGGATAAGGAAGCGGCTCTTAAGAACGGTATGGACGCACATATTGCCAAGCCGATTGACATTGATACGTTTATGAGCGTTCTTGAAAAGTTCCTGCGATAAACTGTCAGCAGTTAAAATAAAAAAATCCGGTTATGCCGGGTTTTTTTATTATTTAAGGATTATTTAATAATTGCCGTGCTATAATGGGATACAGAAAGCGAGGAGTGAATATGTATCTGAGAATACTGAAGAAGGATTTGAAAAGAAAAAAGACGATGAACTGCATACTGTTGCTGTTTGTAATATTGTCGGCGATGTTTTCGGCGAGCAGTGTTAACAACATCATCACGGTATCGGGCGGACTTGACTACTACTTCGACAAGGCAGGAATGACAGACTATTATTTTATTGAAATGGGCAGTGAAGATAACCTGTCCGAGATTCTTGACAGCGAGGATGTTGTTACGGATTACAAGAAAGAGGATATTATTTTCGGCACAGATAATAATTTTTTGCAGGATGACGAAAAGCTTGTTGAGTTTTCAAATCAGGCGGTTATTACGTCAATTGAAAATGCTAAGCTGAATTACTTTGACAGCGACGATAATATTATCAGCGATGTTGAAGAGGGAAAAGTATATGTTTCGGGAATGTTTGCCGATAAAGCAGGGCTTGAAACGGGCGATACCTTTGATTTCAGACTTGGCGAAACGGAAATTACATTTGAAATGGCAGGCACTGTCAAGGACGCTTTTTTAGGCGGTGAAATGATGGGCAATCCGAGATTTCTTATCAATGACAGCGACTATGAAAAAATCAGCTCGGGCAGTTCTGCGGAAGAAGTAAGCAGAGGCGGTATCTTCTATGTTAATACCGATGATGTAAAAGCTCTTGAATCAGCTGTTGCGGACTGCTCAACTGTCGGCTTCAAAGGCGCAGTTTCCACTATAAAAATGACCTATGCAATGAGCGTAATTGTTGCAGGCGCATTGCTTGCCGTAAGTATTTTTCTGATACTTGTTTCGCTTCTGGTACTCAGGTTTACAATCGGCTTTACGATTACCGAAGAGTTCAGGGAAATAGGTGTTATGAAAGCGGTCGGTCTGAAAAACAACTCCGTTCGTGGACTTTATCTTGTAAAATATCTCGGAATATCCGTAGTCGGCGCAGTAATCGGCTATATTGCAAGCATTCCGTTCGGAAATGTTATGCTCAGCAGTGTATCTGAAAATATGGTTCTGGGCAATGATAAAACAGTACTTATAGGAACGCTCAGCAGTCTGATTATAGTCGGAATTATTCTTGCATTCTGCTGGAACTGTACTGCAAAAATCAAGAAAATGTCTCCGATTGACGCAGTAAGAAGCGGTCAGAACGGCGAACGCTTCCACAAGAAAAGCCTTATCTATCTCAGCAAAAGCAAGCTGAAAACCACAGGATTCCTTGCACTCAACGATATTCTCAGCAGTCCTAAACAGTACGGAATAATTACGGCGATATTCACATTCTGTACTCTTCTTATAATGATTCTTGCGAACACGGCAAACACGCTTAACAGCGACAAGCTTCTGTTTCTGCTCGGATGTACGAAGAGCGATGTATATTATAACAATTCAACAGGCATTACGGAAGTTATGCAAGGTGTAAAAACTCTTGACGAGTCTGTTGCAGAACTTGAAAAAAAGCTTGCCGATAATGATATGCCTGCCGATGTCCATATCGAGACTTTGTATCAGCTTCCCGTAAAATTCGGCGATGTCAGGACTACGGTAATGTTCCAGCTCTGCAATGAAACGAGTACCGATGAATATACGTACACACAGGGAACAGCACCGGGCTATGCAAATGAGATAGCAATCAGCGAGCCTGTTGCCGAAAAAATCAACGCAACAATCGGCGATACCTTACAGCTTACCATAGACGGCGAGGAAAAGGATTATATCATCACAGCGCTTTTCCAGTCATTCAGTCAGCTTGGCGAATCGGGTCGTCTTAACGAAAATGTTTTCCCGTCTGATTCAGGTATTTCAAGCTCAATGGCATATCAGATTGATTTTGATGATAATCCCGACCAGAAGGAAATTGACAGCAGAATTGAAAAGCTCAAGGACATTTTAGGCAGTCAGCAGGTAATGAATACTGCGGAATTTGTCAATGACAGCACAGGAGCGAGTGAAATGATAGCAGGTGTGAAGAACTTCGTGCTGATAGTTTCGCTGATTATCATCATTCTTATAAGCGTGCTTATGGAACACTCGTTTATCTCAAAGGAGAAGTCTGAAATTGCCCTTATGAAAGCAATCGGCTTCAGAAGCAGTAATGTTTATTCATACCACACAGCGAGATTCCTGACAGTCGGACTTATATCGTCTGTTATAGCAGGATTGGTCTGCAAACCGCTCACAAAGCTTGCTATGGACCCTATCTTCTCGATTATGGGCGCAGTGGCAGGTATAAGCTATGAAATCCGTCCTGTTGAGATTTACGCAGTTTATCCGATTATAATCATACTGGCAACAATTGTGGGAACTTTCCTGACATCGCTTTACACGAGGTCGATAAAAGCTTCCGATACTTCCAATATTGAATAGGAGAAAATTATGAAAACTATAATTGAAGTAAAAGATTTATGCAAGACATATATCATCAACAAAAGGCAGAACAACGTACTCCGCAACATTAGCTTCACGATAACGGAGGGCGAAATGGTTGCGGTTATGGGACCTTCCGGTTCGGGCAAGTCCACGCTTCTCTATACGGTTTCGGGAATGGATAAAATGACTGCCGGCGAGGTAATATTCTGCGGAAGAAATATGTCGTCCCTGAATGAAAACGAGCTTGCTGAAATGCGCCTTGATGATATGGGATTTATTTTCCAGCAGATGTATATGATGAAGAATCTCTCCGTGCTTGATAATATCATACTTCCTGCGGTGAAGTCCAACAAGGTAAAGGAATCGAGAAAAGAAATCGTCCAGCGTGGTCAGGATTTGATGAGAAAGCTTGGCATTATCGACATTATGGACAATGATATAAACGAAGTCTCGGGCGGACAGCTTCAGAGAGCCTGCATATGCCGTAGTATGATAAACAATCCGCAGATGATGTTTGCCGATGAGCCGACGGGCGCATTGAACCGTACTTCTTCGGAAGAGGTTATGAACGAAATCACCAAGCTTAACGAGGACGGAACGACTGTTATGAT
>JAMPGO010000068.1 GCA_023663905.1 Ruminococcus flavefaciens | reverse complement strand
AGACTACAAGCGCTTCTTATCTGCTCCTGTCAAGTCTCGATATTTCGAGAAAAAGACTTGCCCTCAGCGGTCGTGAAATCTTTGCACAGACTGTTGAAATGGCTGAATATGCCCGTTCTGAGATTAACTCAATCGGCGGTTACTATGCTTACTCAAAAGAATTAATCAACGGCGACAGTATCTATGATTTCGATGTATCAAAGCTCAGCATTTATACTCTTCCCATAGGACTTGCAGGAATTGAAGTATACGACCTGCTCCGTGACGAGTACGATATACAGATAGAGTTCGGCGATTTGGGTAATATTCTTGCCTACCTCTCTGTAGGCGACCGCAAGCGTGATATTGAACGGCTTATCAGTGCGATGTCGGAAATAAAGCGCCGTTTCGGTAAATCCGAAGCCAATATGCTCACGCAGGAATATATTTCGCCGATAGTTGCCGAAGCTCCGAGACGTGCATTCTATGCGGACAAGATTTCACTTCCGCTTGATGAGAGCGTGGGAAAAGTCTGCACGGAGTTTGTTATGTGCTATCCGCCCGGAATCCCGATTCTTGCGCCCGGCGAGCTGATTACCGAGGATATTATCGGCTATATCAAGTATGCCAAAGAAAAGGGCTGTCAGATGACGGGTACGGAGGATATTAACATCGAACGTCTGAATGTGCTTGTGTGAAAGTTAAAACAGGTATGGGGTAAATTTATGAAACATAGAATATTATTCCCTTTGATTTCAGCCGTTCTGCTTTTAACCTCGTGCAGTCAGATTGAAGAAATTCAGACTGACCGGGAACAGAATAAAGTGTACAAATGGGACGCATATCCCGACGAAGAAGATGATGAAGATTTTGAAGCAGAGATTATAATTTCTGATTTTCCCGATGTGACTTTTAAATGGACGGATTTTTCTGTTACGGCTACGGAAAACGGCAATGAAAAAGAACTTATCTGGGGTATGCCTGTTATGGATGTATACTTCACTGATTTAACAAATGACGGCTTCCCCGAAATATGTTCAACTGTAATGGTCGGGAGCGGTATATGTGATATGCATATTGAAGTTTATGACTATAAAAACGATAAACAATATGTACTTGCCGAAAGAATGCTGTATGATTATAATCTGATTATGAAAGATGATGAACTTTTAGCCAGAAGAAGCCCGTATGGTTATTATGGAAATGGTACAGTCGAAACAGGAAAGATGGCTATTGAAGATGATGTATTAAAATTTGTACAATAAAGGAGGATTTTTATGGAATTATGGTTTACCGAACGTCACACGCCTAATGTAAAGTTCTCGATTAAGGTTGACCGCCAGCTTTACACGGCACAGAGCGAATTTCAGCGCATTGACGTTTTTGACTCCAAAGAGTTCGGCAGATTTCTTACCCTTGACGGCTATATGATGCTTACCGAAAAGGACGAGTTTATCTATCACGAGATGATTACTCATATACCTATGGCTGTTCATCCGAATCCCAGAAATATTCTTGTAATCGGAGCTGGCGACGGCGGTGTTATCCGTGAGCTTACACGCTATCCCGATGTTGAAAGTATCGATTTGGTTGAGATTGACGAGCTTGTTATTGAGGTCAGCAGGAAATTTCTCCCGACTACTGCGTGCTGTCTCGGCGACAAGAGGGTGCATATTTTCTGCGAGGACGGTGTGAGGTTCATACGCAGGTGCGAAAACAAGTACGATGTTATTATTGTCGATTCAACCGACCCGTTCGGACCTGGAGAAAGTCTCTTCACAAAGGAATTTTACGGAAGCTGTAACAAGGCGCTCAGGGATGACGGTATTATGGTTAACCAGCACGAAAGCCCGTTCTATGACGAGGACGCTCTCGCTATGCAGAGGGCGCACCGAAAAATTGTGGAGAGCTTCCCGATAAGCCGTGTGTATCAGGCGCACATTCCGACTTATCCGTCGGGTCACTGGCTTTTCGGCTTTGCTTCAAAAAAATATCATCCTGTGCGTGATTTAAATTCCGTCAGGTGGAATATGCTCGGGCTTAAGACGAAATACTACAACACGAAACTTCACGCAGGAGCTTTTGCGCTTCCCAACTATGTTGAGGAAATGCTCCGTGAGGTTGAATAAGCGGAGGATTGAAATATGCTGGAGAAAAATATTCAGACTTTTATTGCCTGTGATTCGGAATACAAGGATTCAAAGATAATTCTTTTCGGAGCAGGCTATGACAGTACCACGAGCTTCCGTCCCGGTACACGTTTTGCGCCGTCTGCAATACGTTCCGAGAGCTTCGGAATCGAGACCTACAGTCCGTATCAGGATAAGGATATGACGGATTACAGCTACTTTGACAGCGGTGATTTGGAGCTTCCGTTCGGAAGCGTGCGCCGTGCCGTAGCCGATATAGCAATGCGCTCCGATATAATCCTCAAAGACGGTAAGATTCCGTTTATGATTGGCGGAGAACATCTCGTAACGCTCGGCTCGGTTATGGCGGTAAATGACAAATACGACGACCTGTATATAATCCACTTCGACGCTCACGCTGATTTGCGTGACGATTATCTTGGTCAGCCCTTGTCGCACGCCTGCGTACTCCGCAGATGTCACGAGCTTGTCGGCGACGGGCATATATTCCAGTTCGGTATAAGAAGCGGTGACAGGGAAGAATTTATGTTCGCCAAAGAGCATACGGAAATGCACAGGTTTAATTTCGACGGACTTGCAGAGACGGTTGAGAAGCTAAAGGGAAAGAATGTGTATTTTACCCTCGATTTGGACGTGCTTGACCCGTCTGTTTTCCCGGGAACAGGTACTCCTGAAGCTGAGGGTGTTTCGTTCGGCGAACTCCGCAGGGCTGTTACCCTTGTTTGCAGTGAGCTGAATATCGTGGGCTGTGATGTAAACGAGCTTAGTCCGCATTACGACCAGTCGGGTGCTTCTACGGCTGTTGCGTGCAAGATTATCAGGGAAATGCTTCTTGCTTTATCGTAAGGAGGGTGTGAAATGGCGATTTACAAAGACGGCGAAACAAGACCGTGTATCAGATTCAGTCTCACGTATACAAGACCCTCGGTTTTCGAGAGTAAGGCAGGCGGACTTGGATATATTCCGCACGACGGCAGTTTTCCGACTGATAAGGACGACGTTCAGCTAAGACTTCTTGCGCAGATTGAGTGCGAAAAGGTTCAGCTTGGGGACTTTCCGAAAAAGGGACTTCTGCAATTCTGGATTCTCAATTCTGATAAAGCAGGTATGGACTGGGACGACCAGACTAATCAGGACGGTTTCAGGGTGATTTACTATCCCGAAGTTGACAGAACCGTGACTTTTGAAGAAGTTATGTCAAAGTATGTTCAGAATAAATATGACGAGGATAATATGCCTGTTCTCGGCGAGTTCGGTATGGAATTTTTTGAGGATACAAGCCGATATTACGACTGGGATAACGAGGAAACCTATGATATGGATACCAGCGACAGCGGTGGTCACCAAATAGGCGGAATACCGTACTTTGCTCAGGAAGACCCTCGTGAATGTCAGGAGCATTTGCAGAAGTATGACTATCTTTTGTTTCAGCTTGATAC
>JAMPGO010000067.1 GCA_023663905.1 Ruminococcus flavefaciens | reverse complement strand
GGTTAATCCTGCTGTGTGTTTTGTGTGTATTATTCGGAACAGGGGAGAGCTTCCACCAGATTTGCCCTGAGCTTCTGAATTGCGAGTGCGTCCATACCTGTCACGCCGTCGCCTGTGTTACAGCAGTCAGCGTTGATTCTGCCCTGCTCGGAGAGAGCGTGTCTGTCCTTGTTTCCGAGATACTGGATGATAGCGGCGGCATCGGCAATGTCAACCACGCCGTCCTCGTTTGCGTCACCGTAAACGGTATTGGCTTCCCTGAAATCTGCGAGAATCTTAACGTTGTTTTCGTAGCTCAGAACCTCGGTATCTGCCACATCATCTGCGCCGAGACTCTCAACATATTCGTTATAAGCCTTGTTGAAGTCCTCGGGGCTTTCAGCGTATTTCACAACATAGAGCTGTATCGTCATAATATCGCATACGTCCTTGCTTGTGCCGTTGCCGTTGATGTCGAAGTTTTCGGCGAGGTTATTCCACGTTTCTTCGGGAAGTATGCTGTCCTCGGCGGTTCTGTCGTTCAGGAGGTCATTGAAATAGATGTTTGAATCAAAGTAGTCATAATAATCAACAATGCCGTCTGTATTTACGTCAGGAGCAGGGCGCAAGCCGTTCTCCACGTCGTTGCAGTAGGATGTAAAGAAGTCGTTCATTTCGTCCTTGTCGAATTTAATCCACGCATTTTCATCAGCTTTCAGACCGAGAGCGCCTGTGGCATTTTTTATCCTATAGCTTATGATAGTAGTGTATGGTGAGCGGTAGTATCTTTCGCCGAATGTTTCTGCATAGTATTCCTCGTTGAAGTATTCGGATTTGAGTTCAATGTTGTTCACAATGTAACACATTACATCATCAATGAAGCAGTCAAGGTTTACATCAAAGTAAAAATAAGAGAAGGAATAGTCATTGCCGTTTTTGATAAACTCTTCGTAAGTCTTGAAAACTTCGTCGCAATAATCCCATTCTTCCTGCGGAATGTAGTTGTTCTCAACATCTACAAAGGATAAAGACGGGAAAGCCATTACGCCTCTGCCGGTATGCTGGTAAACATAGAAGTTCATAGCGTCGCCTATGTCAATCTGACCGTTGCCGTTTGCGTCAAGATTGATTATTCCCTTTTCGCACATATCATTGACAAGCTCATAGCCTGCCTTGAGATATTTCATATTGTTGCATACATTGCTTGTAAAATGAGCCTTGACCTTTGGTGTAACGTCGCTGTTCATCTGAATATATTCCGACTCATAGTTGTCGTAGTTAAAAACTTCAGCTTCCAGACCGTGGTTCACAATAAAATGTCTTATCCAGCTTGTTGAGTCGTCAATGTCAACCTTACCGTCGCCGTTGTAGTCGGCAATGGCTTCAATACGGCTTGTCATTTCGTCGGGAATATTCAAGCCGAGGTCTGTGGATGAAATCTTGCTGTAAGTGTAGCAGTCAAGAAGATAGCCGTCAAGTACATCAACAGTTCCGTTGCCGTCAATGTCAATCTCAAGCTCGCCGTTGTCCATTTTCTCGAACATAGCCTTCTCGCCGCTCCATAATCTGGATGTGTCAACGTTAAATTCAGCGTGACCGATTACAGGCGAAGCCGAAGCCGCCAGTACCACTGCCGAAGTAAAGAACGATGTCAGTTTTTTCATATAATTTCCTCCTTCTTCTTCATCGGTATCTGCCGATGATATTGTAGTCTGTGTAAAGTCCGTTGCAACTGCTGTGCCTACAGTTGTCTGTGATGTTTCATATATTCCTGTTTCTGTCAGTTCTGTTTGTGCCGGTGCTGTCTGTGTCAGTGATGTCTGAGCTGTTATGTCAGTGAGTTCAGCGGAGGTTGAAAGAATGCCTGCTGATACGGGTGGATTTGATACCGTCGTGCAGATAACAGCCGAAGCCGTTGACGATACCGTTGTTGCCTTTGAAATTATGCGGGTTGTTGCAGTCTCCGCAGATGTGCCTGTTTCGGAGCAGGAAGATTCCGCAGTTGTCTGTTCAATAATGCTGTCAGGCTGTGGAAAATGACTGAACGGATTTTTGATATTGTCACTCTTCCATATGCCGATTCCCACAAGGACAACGGCGCACACTCCTGAGAGTGCAAAGGAAGTCCTCCTGATAAATGCCGTACGTTTCTGTCGCTTCCTGAGAATCTCGTCGCCCTTTCGGAATACCCTTTCCGCAATATCCTCATAACTCTTCATAGCTGAATCCCTCTCTTTCAAGCTCCGATTTAAGAGACTTCTTAGCCCTGTAAAGCAGATAAGTAACCTGACGGTTTGTCCTGTGCATAATCTTTGCAGTCTGTGAAGTGTCAAATCCCTCAAAATATATCAGATAAAGCACCTGCCTGTAATCGGCTTTAAGCTTCTGCATAGTCCTGTGAAGCATAATCTTCTGCTCGCTCTTTATATAATTGCGTTCGATTTCCTCGCCGTCCGCAATGCTGTAAAACTCGTCAACGGAAGCGGTGCGGTGCTTGCTGATTTTTCTGATATAATCAATAGCCGTAAATCTTCCGACGGAGTAGAGCCACGTCTTGAAGGAGCTTTTCCCTGAAAACCGAGGTTTGCTGACATACAATTTTATAAACACTTCCTCTGCAATTTCTTCCGCTGTACAGATGTTGTCCGTAAAACCTGCTATATAAAGAACCAGTCCGTCCCTGTAATCACGGATTATCTCAGCAAGAGCATTCTTGTCACCTTCGAGAAAACGGCGGTAGCTACCTGCACCGTTATCCATACTTCTGCTCCTTTCTGAAAATATATCTTCACTACTTAGTCGTATTTATTATAACATTGTTGCAGTGGTTTTAAAAATTTTTTTCAGAAAAACAAAAATCTTGACAACAGCAGGCATATGTGCTAGAATATATACATATAATACAGAGAAAAAGGAGTGCTGAAAATGAGCGAAATTTCAATAACGGAGCTGGGCAATCCCGCAAAACCACAGGGCGAGGCAGGTGCTTTAATGCTTGCGAGAATGGGAATATCGCACAGAAACGTCACTGAATGGGCTTTGTCTCACCTTAATATAAATGGCGCTGAAAAAGTTCTTGACATCGGTTGTGGCGGTGGCGACGCTCTGAAAAGGATGTCCGCCCTGATAACTACGGGTCATCTTACAGGTGCTGATTATTCCGAGGTCTCGGTTGAGCTGAGCAGGAAAAACAATGCCGATGATATAGCTTGCGGAAAAATGGACATAATTCAGGCGGATGTTGCAAATCTGCCGTTTGATGACAATTATTTTGACATAATCTACACAATCGAGAGCTTTTACTTCTGGAAAAATCCTGTGGAGTGCCTCCGTGAAGTGCGCCGTGTGCTTGCTCCTGACGGAGTTTTTATGATTATCGCCGACATTAACGGCGACGCTGACCTCTCGCAGGAAGAAATTGATAATATTAAAAAATATAACCTGTTCAACCCGACCCTTGCACAGTTCCGTGAGCTTCTTACGCAGGCAGGTTTTTCTTGTGTGAAGATTCACACTCAGGACGGCGAGAAATGGGTCTGCGCAGAATCTGCGAAATAATTTTTTATGTTAACTTTTAAAAGCCGCACCAAAAAACCTGCTTTTTCGTCGAAATACAGCCAAAAACCCGCTCTGAAAAATTTTTTGAAAAAATTTTCAAAAAACCCTTGACAAATCGAAAAAGTTGTGATATAATATAATAG
>JAMPGO010000066.1 GCA_023663905.1 Ruminococcus flavefaciens | reverse complement strand
TATGGAAGGTTCTTATCCGCTGGGAATGGCTTGCCGGTGTGTGCGTTCCGTATAACAGCAACGGAAAAATCCGCTGTGAGTGCGCTGAACTTCTTGAAATTGTCAACAGCGAGGAGTGATGTGTTATGCCGAAGATTATGTTAACCGAAACTCAGGCTGACAAAGAACGTATGAGGTCAAATTTATGGGCTGTCAAGGGTATTCTCAGAGTGTCCAATGCAGGGCTTGCAAGGCTCATAGGTGTTACAGGCGCTACCGTCGGAAACAGGCTTGCAAATCCCGATTCGCTTACTTATGGCGAAATCCGCAGAATATGCAAGGCGGCTAAAATTGATATGGCAAGATTCGTTTCGGAATCGCTGTCAATCAAGTGAAAGGAGGTGCAAAAAATGACGTTGTTGCTTGAAATATCGGAGTTTATCGGGATTACCGTAATGCTTCTTACGGCGCTGGGACTTTTTCAGGGATTTTTCCTGGATGACATTACGGAGAAGCGTGTGGATGATGATTTTAAGGGAGATGATTACGATGAGAAGAATTGAAGATGACTGCGTTGGCTGCCGTGATATGGGCTTGCCGTGTATGGGAAGCAGCTGCCCGAACAGGCGCACGGAGCATTGCTACTGCGACGACTGCGGCGGAGAAGCCGACATACTTTACAACGTTGACGGCGACGAAATCTGCGATGTCTGTCTGCCCGACCATTTCGCCCAAAAGTACCTTGTATGCAGGAAATGCGGCTGCGAAACCGATGTGCTTTATGATGTTTACGGCGATGAAATCTGCGTGGACTGCCTTGAAGATTACTTCCCGAGGGTATAAAAAAATGTCCGCTTCCTATTGGCAGTCGGAGTGGCGGACAAGCAAAAAATACTCAAGTAAATTGTAGCACAGAATTTGCTGAATGTCAAGTGATGAAAAGGAGTTTTTTTATGGAGAATGAAAAAAATACGGAGCTTCTTGCTGAATCTCCGAAAAATGCCGAAATTACGGCGAATGGCAGAGGCTATTTTGATGAAATGACGAGGACGTTCAACCTTGCCAAACTGCTGTGCAGTGCGGGAAATATTCCCGATAATTACAGAGGCAAGCCTGCGGACTGTATGATAGCAATTGATATGGCAAGCAGAATGGGTGTATCGCCGCTTATGGTAATGCAGAATCTTTACGTAGTCAAGGGCAAGCCGTCGTGGAGCGGACAGGCTTGTATGAGCTTTATACAGTCTAATCCCGATTTTACGGACGTTATGCCGATATATACGGGCGAATCGGGCAAGGATTCAAGAGGCTGTTACATATCCGCAAAAAGAGCGTCGGACGGTGCGGAAATCAAGGGTGTATGCGTTACAATCGGTATGGCAAAAGCCGAAGGATGGGCAAAAAATACGAAATGGACCAATATGCCCGACCTTATGCTGGCTTATCGTGCCGCCGCATTTTTTGCAAGAGTTTACTGCCCGAGCGTGCTTATGGGTGTGAGTGTTGAGGGCGAAGCGGAAGATGTTGATTCCGCTAAGAAAAGCGAGCGAAATGGGGTGAAAATTCTGTGAATAATTCAGACTATTTCAGTCCCGAAAATACCGTGAAGTATATGAGCGTTTCACAGCTCAAATCGTTCAGAAAGTGCGAATCACAGGCATTTGCGGAGATTAACGGCGAGTATGCGAGGGAAGTTACAACCGCACTTCTTGTCGGCTCTTATGTTGACGCTTTCTTTGAGGGTACGCTCGATGATTTCAAAGCCAATCACCCTGAAATTCTGCTGAAAAACGGAGGTCTCAAAGCCGATTTCGCACTTGCCGAAACTATGATAGAGCGTGTGTGCAGAGATGAAGAGTTTATGAAGTATATGAACGGCGAAAAACAGCGGATTTTTACGGGCGAAATTGCAGGAGTACCTTTCAAGGGCAAGCTCGATGTTTATCACGAGGGCAGATGTATTGTCGACCTGAAAACAGTCCGCAGTTTTGAGGAGATATGGCAGAACGGTGCGAAAATGCCGTTTGTGGAAGCCTGGGGATACGATACGCAGGGCGCTGTCTATCAGGAGCTTGTTTATCAGAATACAGGCGAAAAACTGCCGTTTGTGATTGCTGCCGTGACGAAGGAAAAAGTCCCCGACATAGCGCTTTTAACCGTACCGCAGGAGCGACTTGACAGCTGCCTTGAAGCCGTAAAACAGTACGCTCCACGCTGTCAGAGTATCAAAAACGGCGAAATTCAGCCTGAAAAGTGCTGTAAGTGCGACTACTGCAAATCAACAAGGAAGCTCAACGGAGTTATCGATTACAGAGACCTTGTATAATACATTGCCGTAAAAGCCACGTGAGCGCATTTTAAAGGCACTCTGATTCAGACCAAGTGTAATTATATTACCCGATTTGCAACGGCATTACAGAGCGTTTACGTGTGCTTTACGGCGAAAGGAGATTTTTATGAACAAAGTGATTTTAATGGGAAGGCTGACTGCCGACCCCGAGCTTAAGCAGACCAACAACGGCACGAGCGTGTGCCGATTTACGGTGGCGGTGAACCGTAAATTCAAGAATGCACAGGGCGGTTATGATACCGATTTTCCGAGCTGTACCGCCTGGAAGCAGACCGCTGAATTTATCTCGAAATACTTCCGCAAAGGTCAGATGATTTGCGTTGAGGGTACGCTCAGGACGGGCAGTTACGAGGACAGAAATCACCCCGATGTCACGCATTACACAACCGACGTTTTCGTCGATTCTGCGGAGTTTACAGGCTCAAAGTCGGATAATGCGCAGAATAACACGCAGAATAATATTCCCGCAGATTTCGAAGAGCTTCTCGGCGATGATGAGCCGTTCTGATTTGTAAATTTTCTGTGAATTTCTCGGGAAATTCAATGCTTTTGCGTTGATTTTTCCCGAAAATCCACGCTTTATGAGAGGTGATTTTTATGGCAGAAAGAAGAATGTTTGCCAAAACAATAATCGACAGCGATTTATTTCTTGATATGCCGATGAGTACGCAACTGCTTTATTTTCACTTGTCTATGCGAGCTGATGACGACGGATTTATCAATAATCCTAAAAAAATTCAGCGTATGATTGGATGTAGTGACGATGATATGAAAATGCTGATTTTAAAGCAGTTTATTCTGCCTTTTGAGAGTGGAATAATTGTTATAAAGCACTGGAAAATACACAACTATATCAGAAGTGACCGCTATAAACCGTCAAGATGTGAGGAAAAAAGCCTGATAACTCTTGATGAAAATATGGTATACCAGATGTCAACCGACTGTCAACCGATTGGTATACCAATGGTGGACAAAATGGATACACAGGTTAGGTTAGGTAAGGATAGGATAGGTAAGGTTAATAATATGTCGGGCAAGCCCGACCGTGCGTGTGCCAAGCACTCTGAGGAGTACGAAAAAATTATTTCTTATCTCAATCAAAAAGCCGGTACTGCTTATAAATCTTCAACGAAAAAAACTTGTCAGCTTATTAACGCAAGGCTTGCAGAAGGCTATAATACTGAGGATTTCTTTGCTGTGATTGATAAGAAATGCGCTGAATGGCACGGTACGGATATGGAAAAATTTCTGAGACCCGAAACGCTTTTCGGCAATAAATTCGAGGGCTATCTCAATCAGAAATCAACGAAAGGAAATGAAAAAAATGGAAGTAAACAGGCAGAAATTGACAGGATTCTTGACGCCGCTTTTTCAG
>JAMPGO010000065.1 GCA_023663905.1 Ruminococcus flavefaciens | reverse complement strand
ACGTTACCGTTACTGTTGACGGTACGACTTATTCAGGCACAATTGCCGAAAAATAAGCAGAAAAAGTCCCTCTTAATAACATATATCATTAATGTTCGTATGAACTTGCCCACGTAGAGATAATCTCGGCGATACTGTACCAGCTGACGAAAGGGCTGACGATTGACGAGATTAAGGAGAGCGGATTTGCGGAATATTTTGTTGACCATACGACGGGCATATATCCGCAAGGCGCTTCGGATGTACCGTTTACGGCAGCGTATTTCCAGTCGAAAGGTGATATAATCACTGATTTGCACGAGGATATGGCGGCGGAACAGAAAGCACGTACGACGTATGATAACATACTCCGTCTTGCCGATGACCCGGATGTGCGTGACCCGATAAAATTCCTGAGACAGCGTGAAATCGTTCACTACCAGCGTTTCGGCGAAGCACTTCGGATAACGCAGGACAATCTGAATGCAAGGAATTTCTATGCCTGCAATCCTGTATTTGACAAAAACTGTCCGAGAAGAAAATAAGCGCAAAAAGACTCTCCCTGTTAAAAGCGGGGAGAGTTTTTCAGGTAATGAAGTCGAGCAGTTCATCGGCACTGTTAAATCTTCTGTCGGGACTTATATCCGTACATCTGGCAATCAACCTGCCCAGCTTACCCTTGGTGTACAGTTCAACAGCAGGGTGTTTTCCCGTGAGGAGCTTATTTGCAAGCACGCCGACTGCAAATATATCGGTGCGTTCGTCGGTAGCACGGATATTGTATTGTTCATACGGAGCGTAGCCGACCGTACCACGGATAATGCCGTCACGGGTATCGGCTGATTTATATAGCTTGGAAATATCAAAGTCAATTATTTTAACAGTACCGTCGACGGCAATCATAATATTATTTGGATTTATGTCCCTGTGGATTATTCCCATTGAGTGAAGCACAAAAAGACCGTCGCAAAGCTGTGCGAGAATGCGCCTTACACCTGTCGGATTCATTGCCGTAAATGAGCCGTCAACGCTGTTGCAGAGCATATTTCCGAGCGTAATGCCGTCTATGTACTCCTCAGTTGCAACAAATCCGCTGCCCGTGCGTGCGGTATCGAGTATCTTCGTGATATGCCTGTGCCGTATCATTTTCAGAAGATTATAGACTTCATAAACACCTGAATCAGCAGAATTATTGATATGTACAACAATGTTTTCACGTGTTGTCCTGTGGCGGTAAAGGTAAATGGGATTGTCTTCGCTGTTGTTTAATTCCTTGACAAGATAGTAATCGTTACTGATACTGTTCATAAAAAACTCCTTGCATTCTGACTGCGTATGTGGTATTATATGTATAAAGGAGCTGATTTTTATGAAAAATACCGACGATTTGCTCAGGGATTTGAAATCCGCAGAAAGCATTGACGATTACATTGACAGCAACAGGACGTATTTTGCGGAGATTCCGCTTGCTGATTATCTAAAAAAACTGCTTGCGGAAAAGAATCTCAGGCAGGCTGATGTTATACGCAATGCCGAGATTGATACGGTTTATGGCTGTCAGATTTTTTCGGGCGCAAGAAAAAATCCTGCACGGGACAAGGTTCTTGCCATAGTGCTTGCTATGAAGCTAAGCCTTGACGAAACCCAACAGCTTTTGAAGATATGCGGATTGCCGTTTCTGTATTCAAAGCACAAGCGTGACAGCATAATTATCTTTGCAATCAACAAGGAACTCAGCGTAGTTGAGGCAAACAACCTGCTGTATGCTCAGGACGAAAAAACTTTAGGATAATTCCGCCCTTACGGTTACAGTATTTTCCTCACGGCTGTATTCAACATCACAGCTGAAATTATTCTCTTCGATATGGCAGGAAGAATCCCTGTTGCTCAGCATTTCACGCACGGCGCTTCTTATGATGTCACCGCTGTGCAGGGTGCTGTAATCGAGAATAATCTGCGTGAATGCCCTTATCGGTTCATCAATGCCGTTTGCAAAGCTTCCTGTTGAATATTCATCGCCCGAGACAGTCAGCACATATGACTTTAAATCTTCGGCACAGGAAAGCGTGCAGTTCACGTTCTCGCCCATAAGCTTATCGGAGAACGTACAGCTGTAGCCGTCAAACGCAAGCGTGTCTGAATCGCCCAGACCTGTCCACGAAGCAAATCCTTCCCTTATAAGGGTCTCGAAATCCGCCTGCGGTGCTTGTACTGCGGACGGTTCTTCGTATTCCGTAACCGCAATCGTCGCGAGAACTATTGTTCCCGTAACTACCTTTGCCGAAGAAACGGAAGTAGCAGACAGCGTTGTTTCAGCGGTCGCAGTCTGCACATCCGTAACCTGCTCCGCCGTTGTTGTCTCTTCGGAAAACGGCAGTGCGACGGACTGTGATTCAGGCTGAACATCACGCTTCGAGAGCATAAAAATCATCACCGCAAACATCGCTATGAGTATGCACAGCGACGTTATGACGATTCCTGCAAACCACCTGTTAATCTTCGGCTTATAACGGCTCTCAATCTCAACAGGACCTGTTTTTTCGATAATCTCCATACAGGACGTGCAGAAAGCCATTCCTTCAGGGATTTCCGCCCTGCACTTCGGACAGACGTTTTTATTGCCCTTTTTCATAAAAATCACCCTCTTGTTACTATTATACACCATTCGTCAGGAAAATGCAAGAAAAAACCGTACTCGTAATGAATACGGTTTTTATATGCTGTTATACCTTAGTTACGGAATAAAAACATCTTTCCGTGCGAAAGCACATTTTATCTTGATTTGATAAACTTTCTTAAATCATCCGTACCGCCTGTTGAAGTATAGGCATAATATGCGAGAATTATTGTAGCGTCGTTTGCGTCAACACGTCCGCTTCCGTCAATATCGCCGAATATCTCCGTTGTGGTCGTTGTCGGAGGTGTTGTCGTAACAGGAGGAGTTGTTGTTACAGGCGCATTTTCATAGTACTGAATATCAACAAACTCTCTGTTGAAAGTATTTGCATATTCCTCAGCCGTTGAACCCGGATAGCCATAAATAACTGCACCCTTCGGGATTGCATTAAAGTCCTCAGCTATTTTACATTCAGGATTTCTTATTGCAACTTTTTGCAGACTTTTATCTTTTAATACACTCAAATCAATATTTGAAACCTTTTCTGGTATTTCAAGAGTTTGTAATGCAACACATCCACCAAAAGCGTAAGAACCAATTTTTGTAACACTGTCTGGTATTATAACTGATACTATTTTGTTATTAGTATCAAATATACTTGATGTGCTGGACCAAGCAAAGTTAAATCCTAAAGCTGTAACAGGAAGTCCGTTGATTTCACTCGGAATTTCAATTATTTCTGATTCTACATCATCATATTTTTCTATTGCAACAAATGTGCCATAGCTTACATATTTAATTATGCCATTATAGAAGCCAATCGATGAGGTTGCTTTTGTGGTG
The DNA here is from genome assembly GCA_023663905.1 of Ruminococcus flavefaciens. Lineage (GTDB taxonomy): Bacteria > Bacillota > Clostridia > Oscillospirales > Ruminococcaceae > Ruminococcus > Ruminococcus flavefaciens_AD. The sequence goes on along the minus strand of JAMPGO010000065.1, from coordinate 346 downwards.
GTGGTTGCAGAAGATGATGTGGTTGTAGCAACATAATCTTCTGCATAGGCTGTGTGGAAATCCGCATTATCGTCGTCATTTACTGCGGAAATACCTACAAAGGCAACAACAGCCAGTGTCATAGCAAGTATTCCTGAGATGAAAGTTTTCTTCTCATTGCTCTTCTGATTTTCTTTCATAAAATAAAACCTCTTTCCGTGCGAAAGCACTATAAAAATTGATTGCAGTAATATTATATCATACAATGTTACTAAATGTCAATATTATTTCATACAGAATCTTGAAAAATATTTTGTTTATATTGTACAATAATAATTTAGGGGTGATGTAATTGTGAGAACAGTAA
>JAMPGO010000064.1 GCA_023663905.1 Ruminococcus flavefaciens | reverse complement strand
GAAATTTCATTGACCAGCTTTGAATTTTGTCCGTTGTACTGCTTAAGCTTCTTCACTCTGTCAGCGTAGTCCAATACCATATGATATTGCAGATTCTTTATGCGGTCGATATTGTCAAGGGATTCGCATTTTCTGATATACATTTCCTCGATTGAAAAAATCTCGTCAACATCAAGACCTGCTTCAACAGCGGCACGAGCCATAATTGTTTCAAGCTTTATAAAGAAATTCTTGGTGTGGCGGAGCAGATGCGGGGCAAGATTTCCCGAGCTTACTGACGGTATCTTTGTTGCGCCGTCAATCAATCCCTCAACATCGCCGTTCGTAACTTTTTTAATCATATCCTTTTCGATTTCGTACGAACGCAGATTATTTTTGAAAATCCGTTTGCCGATGTCAGAAATTTCAGCCTCCTTGATATTAGAAGAAATATTGTTCTGCTCGGAATCTTTTATTCTTATGTCCGATATGCTGTACATTGTGCGGTTTACCGAGAAATTATATAAAATAATTGACTGAATAAGCGTATCAAGATGTACTCCCGAGAGACTTTTCATTGACGTGGTAAAAAGCGGAATATCATTGCCTGAAATATCGAGCAAAAAACCTAGCCTGTTTAATTCCCGGTCTGAGAGTTTCAGTTCGCTCACAGGACCTGCTACAAATCTGTATTCTCCGCAGTTGACGATTCCATAATAAAAAGCGTTGTCGTAAATATAGTAGCTGACTTCTTCGGATTTCCTGAATATTTCGCCGAGACACAGCGAAACAGGGTCGGCAATAAGATTGGCGGTTGAATAAAAAAACACAAGGTCATTTTTGTTATACAGTCTTACGGGAAAACCGAACATATTTGCGAACTGACGACTTATGTAAATCAATTCTTCCTGATTCATATCATCACTCCTAAAAAAATTCTGCAACTATATTATATCACATTTTTTTCGGGATTTCAATTAAAAAAAGATTTTACATTACAAAAATGCCATTATTATGACAAATATGCAATACAATAGCTTCTGCATATGTTAGAATATTATTAATATTATGTGAACGTTATTTTAACAGGAGGTAATTATGAAAACAAATAAGATTATAAAAAGACTTTCAGCCGTTTTTACGGCTTCTGCTATGCTGTTTACGCTGACGGCTGTGCTTCCTGAGACGGAAACTGCAACAGCCGTCAGCGATATTTCAGTTGATATAAGCAAGGAATATCAGACGATACGTGGCTTCGGCGGTATCAATCACCCTGAGTGGACGGGCGCTGACCTTACGGCTTCACAGCGACAGACGGCATTCGGCAACGGCGACGACGAACTTGGTCTTACTATACTCCGTGTGTTTGTCAATCCCGACAGCTCGCAGTGGAATAAAGCTCTTCCTACTGCGCAGTATGCGACGGAAAAGGGTGTGACGATTTTTGCTTCGCCCTGGGAACCGCCTGCAAATCTTGCTGAATCGGGCGGAAGTAACGGCAAGCTTCATCTTCCTAAATCAAATTATGGCGCTTATGCTGAACATCTCAACAATTTCGGGCAGTATATGAAGGACAACGGCGTTGATTTGTACTCAATATCAGTGCAGAATGAACCCGACTACGCTTCTGAGTGGACTTACTGGTCAACTGACGAAACTACAGATTTTATTGCAAACTATGGCGATAAAATCACAAGTACAAGACTTATGTCGCCTGAATCTTTCCAGTACGCTCCCGAAAATGCCTCGTGGGTAAAAGACGGCGGAAAAACATTTTACAGAAAGATTCTGGAAAACAGCAAGGCTATGGCTAACTGCGACCTTTTCGGTACTCATATGTACGGCACGTCAAGAGAGTGGATGGACTTCCCTGACCTTGAAAATTCGGGCAAGGAAATCTGGATGACGGAGGTTTATGTCCCGAACAGCGAGGCAGATTCCGCAAACCGCTATCCCGAAGCTATTCAGGTATCGGAAAATATTCACAACGCTATGGTTGTCGGCAATATGAGTGCCTATACGTGGTGGTATATCCGCAGAAGCTACGGTCTTATGACTGAGGACGGCAAAATAAGCAAGCGCGGCTACTGTATGGCGCAGTATTCGAAATATGTACGTCCGGGTGCTGTGCGTGTTGAAGCTACAGAACAGCCCGAGGACGACGTTCTTGTTTCGGCATATAAGGACGATAATCAGGTGACGATAGTTGCAATCAACAAGGGCGATACTGACTATACCAAGAAATTCAGCGTGGCTAATGAGAGTATTTCGGATGTTGACCGCTACAGGACTTCCGCAAGCGAAAATATTGCGCCTACTCTTAATATGGAATTTAACAGCGACAGCTTCTGGTCACAGCTTCCGGCAAACAGCGTTTCAACTTTTGTTGTTACTTTATCCGACGAACCTGCTGAACCGAATCAGTATGGCTGGTATTTCGCTGACGACTTTGAGGGAAGTACCTGCGACTGGAATATCAGAGGCTCGGGCGAAGTGCTTATAAGCGGAAGAACTGCATATGTCGGCGATGAATCTCTTCTTGTAAAGGACAGGGAAAATGCGTGGAACGGCGCTTCCAAAACTCTCGATACAAAGGCATTTCAGGCAGGAAATGAGTACAGTTTCAGCGCAAATGTTATGTACTATGACGGCGATTCAACAGAAAAATTCTACCTCAAGCTCCAGTATACCGACTCAGACGGCAAAACTCGCTACTCAACAATTGCGGAATCAACAGCAGTAAAGGGTGAATGGGTACAGCTCACAAACAAGAATTACAAGATTCCTGCTGACGCTAAAGATATGCAGATTTATGTTGAGACTGCTGAATCAACCGAAAACTTCTACATCGATGATGTCATCGGAGCTGTTGCAGGTACGGCAATAGTCGGAGCAGGTGAATCCAAAAATGTGATACTCGGCGATATAAATTACGACGGCAGGATTGACGTTTTTGATATGATTCTCGCACGTCAGGGTATTACAGACGGCTTTGACAGCAAGTCCGCTGAAATACCTGCTGACGTTGACCAGAGCGGTGAATATAATGTTAATGACGCTGTTCTTATTCAGCAGTTCATTCTCGGGCAGATAAGCGAGTTCCCTATGGCTCAAAAAAACTGATGTAACGGCTATGGAGTCGCTTTTCAATGGAATTACAATCGCCTCAAGCTATAAAAAAGACGGCGAAAACAATCCGGTGGCGCAATAGAATATATGGCGGCAGATAATCCGCTCGGACCGTATGCTTACTTTGTATTCAGCAGTAATGTTGATTTCGACAGCTGGTCATTTTCGTAACTGATTTTCTGTTGTCCCAAATCCTTGGAGAAAATAGGATTTTTGACAATAAGCGATATGTTCTGCAAATGAGAAAGAGATGACAAAAACTGGAATGTTCTTGCCAATCAGGATACGATATATAAATTTTAGCGAAAATAATCAGGTATTTTTTTATTAAAATACTCTTGATATTCTTTTGTCCACCATGCATCTATATATCCACCTTTTGCAATACAAGAATGATTTTTTACACAATCTGAACAGCAATCAAAAATAATTATGACAACAGCCGTGATAGTGAATCAGACGAATAATTCGCCTAAATCGCTGTCACGGCTGGAGATTTATCGGCAGACACGGATGTGTTAAAAACGTAGAAAGGAGCGATTTTTTTCGCCCCTTTAGCTTGGTAAACTGAAATTGTTGATTACTTATTCTTGTTGTATTTTATCCCTGTAATAAAGTATAAATGTAACTTGTCACGCAAAATACAAAAAATTTACGCAGAGTAAAAAGCAATATGATTTCAGGATATAAAAAAACGC
>JAMPGO010000063.1 GCA_023663905.1 Ruminococcus flavefaciens | reverse complement strand
AAGAATGGCTTGCGCCGTCATATCCCGAGCCGATAACGTCGCCGTCCTGCAAATCATCGGCACTGTACTGCGTTGACGACCGAAAATTTATATACAAGGACAGAACCGATAATTTTGTATCACCTGCAAGCCTTACAAAACTGCTTACGGCTTCGGTTGCGCTTTATTATCTCAGTCCCGATACTGTGATTACAGTCGGCTCGGAACAGAATCTGGTAAAACCCTATTCAAGTCTCTGCCTTATTCAGCCGGGTCATCGCCTTAAATTATACGACCTGCTGACAGGTATGCTAATGGCTTCGGGAAATGATGCCGCATATACTGTAGCCGTTTCAACCGCAAGGGCTGTTTATCCCGATATATCTATGACTGATTCGGAAGCGGTACAGTATTTCAGCGGACTTATGAACGATTTCGCCGAAAATATCGGTATGCAGAACAGCCACTTTGTAAATCCCGAGGGCTGGGACGATGATAATCAGTATACTACGGCTTCGGATTTGCTTATACTTGCCGAATATGCAATAACCGTTCCCGAAATCCGTGAAATCACAGGCACTTATCAGAAATATGTCGTATTTGATTCAGGCGAAAATGTGACCTGGACTAATTCAAATAATATGCTGAATCCGAACAGTCCATATTACTGTTCCTATGCCGTCGGACTGAAAACAGGTACAACAGACAGCACAGGAAACTGCCTTATCGGAGCGTTCAGCAAGAACGGCAGATTATATATTTCTGTCGTTGCAGGATGTAATACAAACGCTGACAGATATAACCTGGCTTTAAAATTGCTGAATGATTATGTATGATATAAAAAACGTCCGCCTGAAAAGAACGGACGTTTTATTTTTTAGTCGTTGCTGAATAATGGTGTCGAAAGGTATCTGTCACCCGAATCGGGAAGAAGTACGACGATAGTTTTTCCCTTGTTTTCGGGACGTTCGGAAAGAATCTTAGCCGCCTTCAATGCCGCACCCGAAGATATGCCGACGAGTATTCCCTCGCTTACTGCAAAGGCTCTGCCCTCCGCAAAAGCGTCGTCGTTTTCGATTGCAATAACTTCATCGTAAATATCTGTGCTGAGTGTTTCGGGAACAAAGCCTGCTCCGATACCCTGAATTTTGTGCGAACCTGCCTTGCCCTGCGAAAGTACGGGGCTTGAAGCAGGCTCAACAGCCACAATCTTAATGGCAGGATTCTTCTCCTTGAGGTACTTGCCAACGCCTGTAACCGTACCGCCTGTTCCTACGCCTGCAACAAAAATATCAACCTTGCCGTCCGTCTGTTCCCATATCTCAGGACCTGTTGTTGACATATGAATTGCAGGGTTTGCAGGGTTAACAAACTGTCCAGCTATAATCGAACCCTCAATCTGCTTGTTAAGCTCCTCTGCCTTTGCAATAGCGCCCTTCATACCCTCTGCACCGCTGGTAAGAACGAGTTCAGCGCCGTAAGCTCTGAGCAGATTTCTTCTCTCAATGCTCATAGATTCGGGAAGAGTAATAATCGCCCTGTAGCCCTTTGCAGCCGCAACCGAAGCAAGCCCGATACCTGTGTTTCCCGATGTCGGCTCAATAATAGTTGCTCCGGGCTTGAGAAGTCCTTTTTTCTCAGCGTCCTCAATCATAGCGAGGGCAACTCTGTCCTTGACCGAACCTGTCGGGTTAAGATATTCAAGCTTTGCAAGAAGCACCGTATCTGTAATACCTGCATTTGCTGTGTATTTATTCAGCTGGAGAATAGGTGTTCCGCCGACAAGTTCTGTAACACTCTGTTTAATACTGCTCATAATAATTACCTCCATAAGATATTTTTCCTACAATATTAATATGTTTTGTATGCTATGATAACAGTATACACCTTTTTTCCGCATTTGTCAAGAGGATTTCCAAAATTTTTTTGAAATATATAAAAAAGTGAACCCATAAGGCTCACTTTTAAAATATTGTCACTCAATCAGTCCGTACTTGACTTTGATTCTGTCAAGCTTCTCCAGCATAGGCAATGCACCGAACCACAGGAATATTACAGTTGCGGAAGCGTGGATTAAATCCATCGGAAATCCCGTCAGATAGTATGTCATAATAATTTTAGCGTTAAGCGATTCGCTTCCCCATATCAGTGCCGAAGCAGGATTCATAATTCCGCCGTAAATCACTATTACCGACAGCGCACCGAAAATGCACATAGAAATTCTCGTCCGCCGTATCAGTCCCTTTTTAAATAAAATTCCTGCGATAAATCCGATAATTCCCATAGAGAACATCTGGAACGGAGTCCACGGACCTTGCGAGAACAGAACATTTGAGGCAAGCATTGTCATTGCTCCGACAAGGAATCCTGTTTCACCGCCGAAAGCGATTCCTGCGATTATTGTCAGCGCCGCAACGGGCTTGAACTGCGGAAGCATAAAAAATACCGCTCGTCCTGCAATTCCCATTGCACAGATTACCGCCGTTATTACCAGCTCACGAGCCTGCGGTTTTCTGCCCTCGAATATCATAAAAAACGGAAGCATACACTCAATCAGCACGGCGACGGAAATCGCATAATACTGCCGTACTCCGATATAGTAAACGCCGATGTACAGCGTTATCGGAATCATAAACAGTATCAGCGCACTTGCCACAGCTGTTCTTTTTGTCAGCTTTCGCTTCTCTCTCGGGGTCTGTATTTTTACCGACGGCTTGGATTTGCGGTATACCGACAATGCGCATACAAAAAGTGCAATTATCAGAAGTGCGTATATTTTTAACTGCTCTTTGCCGACATCGGTCATCCCGAACTTATTTACGCTTTTCGACAAATCAGTAATTTTTGTCGCATAGAGAAATACAATCAGCGCAATACCGCCCGAAATTACCGCTGTTATTTTCCTCCACAAGGGAAGCTTCGCAGGATTTTCAGGAGCTTTTATTTCAGGAATATCGGCAAGCTCGGGTACTGCGACAGTATCCGCACTGCGTTCGGCAAATCTGCCTGTGCAGGAATAAATAATATCGTCCGCCGTTATCGCTTCGGGAATAATCTCCCTTGCCATACGGTTTGCGGAAGTAGTATAGAAACTGTTTCCGCTGAAAAATTCCCGTGGTGTACCGTCAGTCACAACAGCTCCGTCAAAAAACATTGCGCACCTGTGGGCATATTCCGCACAAAATTCTATATCGTGGCTCACCATTATTATCGTGATTTTTCTTTCAAGCAGTTTATTCAGAATTTCGCCGAAAAGCTGTTTAAATTCTGCGTCAAAGCCCTTTGTAGGCTCGTCAAGCAAGAGAATATCGGAATCGGGAATAAGAATTTTTGCAAGCGCCGTTCTCTGCTGTTCACCGCCCGATAAATCATAGGGATGACGGCTGAGCAGATTTTCGAGACCGCAGAGTGCCGTGACGTATTCAAGCCTGTTTTGGCGCAGTTCTTTCGGAATATCCCTTAGCATTTCCTGCAAATCCTCAAGAACGGTTTTCTTTACGAATAAAGTCTGCGGATTCTGCGGAAGTACGGAAATTCTGCCGTTTATTTTAATCTCGCCACGATACGGCTTTTTAAGTCCGCTGAGAAGCTTTAGGGTGGTAGACTTACCCGCACCGTTTCCGCCGAGAATCGCCAGAAATTCGCCCTTATGGACAGTCATATCAAGCCCTCGCACTATATCGGCACTGTTTTTTTCGTAGCTGAACCATACTTCCGAAACCTCAACGGCAATTTCGTCCGACTTCTCCGTGATTTTTCTTTCGGGAACGCTTTTCAGCTCATTAGTCTCCGCAAATTCAGCAAGCCATTTTCTGCCCTCCGCAACAGTAAGCGGACATTCAAGATTCGAGTTTACCGCACTCCATATTCTCACAGGAGCAGGCATTGCAAGGAACATTTTATTTCCCGATTCTTTAAGAATCTGCCCTATCTTATGCGGATTTCCCTCGCTGATTACCCTGCCCCGCTCCATTACCGCAACACGGTTTGCAAGCGGAAATGCTTCTTCAAGGCGATGTTCCGTCAGAATAATTGTCGTGCCGAGTTCGCTGTTGATTTTTTTGAGTACCGCTAAAAAATCAGAAGCGGCAATCGGGTCAAGCTGACTGGTCGGCTCGTCAAGTATAAGCACA
>JAMPGO010000062.1 GCA_023663905.1 Ruminococcus flavefaciens | reverse complement strand
AAACATAAGCTTAGGAACTTTATATTCCAAATATTTAATTCTTAACTGAATGAAAGGAAGTATTTTTATGAACATCAAAAAGAGAATCGCCTCCGTCGCTGCTTGCGCATTAATGTGCCTGCCTGTTATCAACAGCACTGCACCGAGCTTTATGCCTGCTCCCACTTCTTCAATCGTTATGACTATGGAAGCCAATGCTGCTTCATCGTCAAAAAAGCTTAGCGGAAAAAGCGCTACATATGTCTCAAACCTTATCAATCCTAGTATTACGATATGTATCAATGACGAGAAAACTCTGAACAATATGGTTGACTTTTTATATAACACAAGCTTTTATACGTCTGGCTGTAAGTATTCCAAAGCTGTGGTCAAATATGGAAACAAATACTGTTTTTTGGGAAGTAGCAAAGCTTTAAAGGCTGTTGAGAGAATTTTTGCAGTTGGCGCATCTGCCTCTAAGAAGAGTAAGAAAGCATATAACAAGCTTGTCAGTATGCACGCGAAATCGCCTAAAAAAGGTGTAAAGGTCACTTTCCGCGTGCTTGGAGATTTCAAGGTCGAATACCAATAATAATATAATAGTTTTAACTTATTATTCTTCGGATTTTTCTGTTGACAATACGAACGTTTTTATGATATTATAATAATAAAAAAATAATTCGGAGGATATAAAAATGACTAAATCTATCAAGGACTTTGAAACACCAAGGCTTACAGTCGATGGAATAGTTTTCGGCGTTGATGACTATAAATCCGCCACTATGGAAGAAAAGAAGCTTAAGCTCCTGCTTATCAGAAGAGGAATACCGCCCTTTAAGGGTCAGTACGCTCTGCCGGGCGGTTTTCTCAGAAATGGCGAGACTGTTGAAGCGGCTATAGCTCGTGAATTGCAGGAGGAAGCAGGCATAACCAATCTGACAAGACTGATTCCGCTGAAAGTCTACAGCAAAATCGGCAGAGACCCTCGTGGCTGGACTGCCACTGCCGCATTTATTGCACTGACAAATACTGTGGAGCTTTCCTATGATAAAGCAGGCGATGCTAAAGACCCGACGTGGCTGGAGCTGAAATACGATTCCGACAACGATACTATTCACATTGCGGACGATATTATTATTTCCGCCGACGGTTTTGTGCTTGGAAGTCCGATTGCCTTCGACCACGGTCAGATTATTTACGACGCTTTCAAAAAGCTTCAGGACGAGGTAAGATACCACGATATTATTTTCGACCTTATGCCCGAATTATTCACGGTTTCCGACCTTCACGGTCCGTATCGTATGATTCTTGACAAGGCGGAATCTATGCAGGCTTTCCGCAAAAGAATGTCGTCTAAAATCGAGGAAACGGAATTTTTTGACGATACCACTATGGCGCACAGAAAATCCAAACTATACAGGCGCAAAAAAGGATGATTAATATGGATATGTTCAGAAATATGTTCGGCAAAATTGCTCCGGGAATGTGCAGGCTCTCTATGAACGGCGATATTGCCGTAAAAACATCAAACGGCTACAAGACCTATGATGTCGCCACAAGCAGGCTGACGAATTGCAGTAACTTTGTTTTCAACACGGGCGAGGATTTCTTCTTCCTGCTTCCTGCAAAAAAAGTTTCGGCAGGCGATATTATTCTCGTCGGCGGTAAGCCCAGATGTGTTATCAAAAAGGACGGCGATATAATTACGGCTATCAACTTCGAGGATTCCACTATCGAGAATATAATCCCCGAGAGGTATATTTTTATGGGCAATTCCTATTTCTTCGGCAAGATTGTTTCCGTTTTCGGTAATAACAAAAAGAAAAAGGGTCTCGGAAAGATTATGAAGTATATGATGTTATCGGAAATGCTCGGCAAAAATTCAGCAGGAAGTACGAGCTCTATGAATCCTATGATGTTAATGGCGATGTCAGGCAATGGCTTCGGCGATATGTTTGACGATATGTTTGAAGATGACGACGACGACGATTTGAAAGGAGAAGATTAATTATGGGCGGAGGAAGCTGGAACAGAAAGAGATTTGCTTCATACAGCAGTAATATGGGCAGACCGCTTATGGCGGACGGCACGGTTGCGGGAAATTATTCCGCACAGGAAATGTTTAAATCGAGGATGATTGACCCTGCACTCAATCCGTACAAGGTTATAAGAGAGTGCTGTGACAGCGAGGAACACCCGAACACAGTCCCTGTTATTCTCGCACTCGATGTTACGGGAAGTATGGGCTGTACGGCTGTTGAAATCGCAAAGAAGCTCAATACCGTTATGACTGAGCTTTACGACAAAACACAGGACGTTGAATTTATGATTATGGGTATCGGCGACCTCGCCTGCGACCGTGCGCCGATTCAGGCTTCGCAGTTTGAATCCGACATCAGAATCGCCGAACAGCTTGATAAAATCTACTTTGAAGCAGGCGGCGGCGGAAACGGCTACGAGAGCTACACAGGTGCGTGGTATTTCGCCCTCAATCACACTAAGCTTGACTGCCACAAGCGTGGTAAAAAGGGTCTTATAATTACTATGGGCGACGAACCGCTTAACCCTTATCTTCCCAAAAAACCGCTCAGAATGGCAACAGGCGATAATCTGGAAGCCGATGTTGAGACGCAGACTCTTTATATGGAGGCTATCAAGAAGTTTGAGCTGTACCACCTTGCCGTTATTGACCCACGTTCCTGCGGACAGCGCTACGAGGAGAGGATTGACAAGACTTTCGGCAAATATTTTGACAAAAATCACCTGAAAAAAGTCAACCTCGATAATATTATCAAGACGATTATCGATATTGTTACGGACTTCGCAAAGGATGACGGCAGTTTTATTCCTGAACAGACGGAAGAAAAGAATCCGCCTAAAAAGGGCTTCTTCGGTAATCTCATAAAATGGTAAGGGATATTAAAATCGTCACAGGAGCTTCATACGGCGACGAGGGCAAAGGTCTTATGACTGATTACTTTTGCGGAAAAGCTGATAAGCCGTGCATTACGGTACTCCACAACGGCGGTTCACAGCGTGGGCATACTGTCATAAGCAAAGACGGTCTCCGCCACGTATTCCACCACCTAGGCTCGGGTACTTTCGCCTGCTCCGATACTTATTTCGCCGACAGCTTTATAATAAATCCGCTTGTTTTTGCGGAGGAATACAGGGAAATCAATCCCGTTACAAAAATATACTGTTCGCCGAAATGTATGTGGAGTACGCCGTTTGATATGATGACAAATCAGATTATTGAGGATTCCAGAGGCGATAATAGGCACGGAAGCTGTGGCTACGGTATATGGGAAACTATTGTGCGCTATAATAATTCATATACAATTTCTTTTCCTGATTTTATGGCTATGAAAAATGCGGACAAAGTTAAATATCTTGAGGATATACGTGACCGCTATATGTCTGAACGTCTCAGAGAAGTCGGAATAAACGATATTCCGTCTGAATGGGAAGATATTGTGTACAGCGACGGAATTATCGGGCATTTTATTGACGACTGCAATTATTTTAATAATATCGTCGGATATTCAGAGGATATTCCCGAAAAATATGAGTATATCGTCTTTGAGGGCGCACAAGGTCTGCTGTTAAGTCAGAGCGAGGAAAATCCGCATACTACTCCCAGCTTTACGGGTGCGGAAAATCCTGTGCGGATTATAAATACTCTCGGCGGTGTGAATAATATCGAGGTGTGCTATATTACACGCACTTACCTCACACGTCACGGAAACGGCAGTTTTCCGCAGGAATGCACCAAAGCTGAAATCAACCCCGATATGATTGACAAAACAAACGTTCCCAACAACTGGCAGGGTACTTTGCGATACGGCAGGATTGATACGGACGAACTCAGACAGCGTATTTATGCCGATTTTGATAAATTCAGGGAATTTGAAAATGCAAAAATTTCCCTTGCTGTAACTCATATGGACGAAACACACGGAAAATTAATTACTGTGGATGGCGAAGAAAATCCCAATCCCGGATTTATCGGGATTAATAAAATATATTATTCATACAGTGAAAAAAAGTCGTTCGGAATCTGATTCCGACGATTTTTTTATAATTCGGGAAAATTTTTGTTAGTTTCTGTATGCCATAAGCGAATGTATATACAGGAGGTGATAAAATGAACGACTACGAAATTATTGAACTGCTCGGATTTTCGCCGAAAAAGGC
>JAMPGO010000061.1 GCA_023663905.1 Ruminococcus flavefaciens | reverse complement strand
AAACACGTTCCTGCAATAATATTGCAAATCTCAAGAATATACCTCTTGAAGCGGCCGCACTTAAAACCCGCTGTATTAACGAGATTGACAGAGAAGAAGCGAAGCTCGCTCCTGCTCCTGCAAATACTGACAGCAGTAAAGAAATTCCGTCTGCTCCTGTAGTACCAAAAAAGAAACGCAAGACTATCAGTATGAAGTCACTTAGCGTGGAAAGAGCGTGGGAAATCGAAACCGCAGATGATGTTGACAGATATATTTCTTCTCTGAAAGCTAAACTTCTCGACAATATAGAAGAAAATACTATCGTTCGTATCGAATTATAAGTGAGGAAATTGAGATGAATAAAACAGCAATAAAAAACTTTGCAGTATGGGCAAGAAAAAAGCTGATTGCAGAGATTACATACAAGGCAGGACTGCTCGGCATAACTGAAAATGGTATTGCCGAGGAACTTCCTGCATCTGATATTGACCTGAAAATGTATGACATCGGAACAAAAGAGCCTGTGAAGATTCAAGGAAAGGCTATTTTTCAGCGTTCTGCACTTGTCACGGCAATTATGAACAAAGCGCAGACTTTGCCCTACAAAGAAGCGTTCAACTGTATCATCGAGGAAGTCGCTTATACCTGGTTTAACCGTCTTATCGCAATCCGCTTTATGGAAGTAAATGACTATCTTCCGTCGGGTGTGCGTGTGCTTTCCTCGGAATCAGCAGGAAAAAAAGAGCCTGATATGGTAACGACTCCGTTTGAAACGGATATTGATTTCACTGATGATGATATAGAAGCAATGAAGAATCTTAATGATGATGAGCTTTTCCGTTTTCTGTTTATCAAGCAGTGCCGTAAGTTCAACGACTATCTTCCCGAGCTTTTTGACAGTATCGAGGGATATATGGAACTCCTGCTCCATATTTCATTCAGAGACGAGGACGGCGTTGTGTATCATCTTGTAAACGACATTCCCGAAGATGATTTCAATGTGGAAAAAGAAGGTCAGGTGCAGATAATAGGCTGGCTGTATCAGTACTATAACAGCGAGCCGAAAAAAAGAGTTTTCGACGATATGAAGAAGAATATCAAAATCAGCACGGAAAATATTCCTGCCGCTACTCAGCTTTTTACTCCCGATTGGATTGTCCGCTATATGGTGGAGAACTCTCTCGGCAGACTGTGGGCAGACGGTCACCCTGATTTTGATAAGTCCGAGTGGAAATACTACCTTGAAGAAGCCGAGCAGGAAAAAGCCGTAAAGGCTCAGCTTGAAGAAATAAGAGCTGAATACGGCAGGATTTCTCCTGAGGAAATAAAGTTCCTTGACCCTTGTATGGGTTCGGGGCATATTCTCATATACGCTTTCGATGTGTTTATGCAGATTTATCTTGCACAGGGCTATACCGAGCGTGACGCAGCCGTAAAAATCGTGGAGAATAATCTTTACGGTATGGATATTGACAAGCGTGCCTATCAGCTGTCGTATTTTGCGGTAATGATGAAAGCGAGAAGCTATAACCGCCGTATTCTGACAAGGGACGATAAGTTAAAGCCGAATCTCTGCCATTTTTCAGGTCTTAATCTGAAAACGGATAATCTTTACGGAAAACTCGCAGACTTCGCAAAGCAGTTTGAATATGCCGATACATACGGCTCGCTTCTTAAGGTTGAGCAGTCCGATATGACCGAGATAATTCCTCTTATTGAAGAGTTTGAAAATTCAATCTCCACAGAGGGCTACAGGGATGTTCTGCGCAGACAGCTTGCCGTTTACAGGATACTGTCACAGAGATATGACGTTGTATGCACAAATCCGCCGTATATGGGCGGTTCGGGTATGAACGAAAAGCTCTCTGAGTTCGTCAAGGAATATTTTCCCGACAGCAAATCAGACTTGTTTGCGTGCTTTATTGAGAAGTGCGGACAGTTTGCTAAAGAAAAAGGCTATTACGCAATGATTACTCAGCACGCCTGGATGTTTTTATCAAGTTATGAAAATCTCCGTGAAAAGCTCAGTGCAAAGACATTTATCAATATGGCACATCTCGGAGCAAGAGCTTTTGACGAAATCGGCGGTGAGGTAGTGCAGACCACAGCTTTTGCCAACCTGAATCTGCATAAAAATAATTATCTTGGTACTTATGCAAGGCTTGTGGATATTGCCGGCGAGAACGAAAAAAGAGAAGCGTTTTTAAGCGGTGAAAATCGTTATACTTCCAGACAGGAAAACTTCTCCAAAATCCCGGGCTCGCCTGTCGCTTATTGGGTCAGCGAAAATACACAATCCGCTTTTGTTAATGGAACTGCATTAAAAAAAATCGCTGAGCCAAAACAAGGAATGGTTACACGTGATAACAAGCGCTTTATGCGTTTGTGGTGGGAAATAAGTTATAATAATATAGCGTTCAACATATTTAGTCATAAAGAATCAAGTAAGTCCTATAAAAAATGGTATCTATGTACATCTGGAGGAACTTATAGAAAATGGTATGGAAATTTAGAATCTGTTGTGAATTTTGAAAGAGATGGGAAAGAAATAATTGCTTTTTCAGGCTCACATATAAAAAATAGAGAATATTACTTTAGAGAATCTGTCACGTGGTCTGCAATATCAAGTAGTAAGCTGTCAATGAGATATGTGCCTAAAGGTTTTTTACCCGAGCACGCAGGAAATTGTTTATACTGTACTTCAAATCAACTTTCACTTTTGCAAGGTTTTTCAAATAGCGTTGTTGGGTTGCATTTTTTGTGTATTCTCTCACCAACTTTGAATTATAATGTCGGTGATATTGCAAGTTTGCCTATAATTAATCCTGATAACAATGTTTTTGAGTATATTATTATGATTATTGACAAACTTAGAGATAATTCTAAAACCGACTGGGACAGCTTTGAAACAAGCTGGGACTTTGAGAAGCACCCGCTTATCCGCAGAACAGGCAGAATCAGCGAAGCCTATGCGGAATGGGAGCAGGAATGCGAGAAGCGTTTCAGCACGCTCAAAGCCAACGAGGAAGAACTCAACCGCATATTTATTGACATCTACGGCTTGCAGGGCGAGCTGACTCCTGAAGTCGAGGACAAGGACGTTACCGTGAGAAAAGCCGATTTACAGCGTGAAATCAAGTCCCTTATCAGCTATGCGGTCGGCTGTATGTTCGGCAGGTACTCGCTCGATACGGACGGTCTTGCTTATGCAGGCGGTGAATGGGACGACAGCAGATATACGTCGTTTATCCCTTCGCCCGACAACTGCATACCCGTTACCGACGAGGACTACTTCGATAATGATATTGTCAGCAGATTTGTTGAGTTTTTAAGGATTGTATACGGCGAAGATACTCTTGAAGAAAACATCGACTTCGTTGCCGACGCTCTCGGAACAAAGGGCAATACAAGCCGTCAGAAGATACGCAGTTATTTCCTCGGCGATTTCATCAAAGACCATAACAAAATCTACCAGAAGCGCCCGATTTACTGGCTTTTCAACAGCGGTAAGGCTAACGGATTCAAGGTTCTTGTTTATATGCACCGCTGGAATGCCGATACGACGGGCAATGTGCGTGTGTCATATCTCCACAGATTACAGCGTATCTATGAACGTGAAATAGAGCGTATGCAGGATATTAGCGACAACGGAACGGGCAAGGAAGTTACTGTTGCCGAAAAGCGAAGAGATAAGCTGACCAAACAGCTGAAAGAAACAAGAGATTACGACGCTAAAATTGCTCATCTTGCACTCTCACGTATTGATATTGACCTCGATGACGGTGTAAAAGTCAACTACGAAAAAGTACAGACCGGGCAGGACGGCAGAAAACTGGAAATTTTAACAAAGATATAGGTGATTTTATGGCAGAGTTTAATCTTAATCTTAAACAAATAACCGACAAGCTGAATGCCGAATTTGCAGGCGAGGAACGCAAAATTATCTTCTGGTATGATGATAATGCTGAATTTGCCGACGAAATAGACAGTCTCGAACTTGAAAATGCAAAGATATACAGGCTGGAGCAGGATAAGCAGTTCTACACCAAGTATTTCCTTGAAAAAGTTGATACCGAAACAAGCTATCTGCTGTACGCTCCGTATCCTATGCCCGATAAGCAGGAAAATCATCTTCTGGATATGATTTACTATTCAAAGCAGTTTTTCGTGGACAGAGCCTCGCTTATATGTGCCGACCTTGGTATTGATGATG
>JAMPGO010000060.1 GCA_023663905.1 Ruminococcus flavefaciens | reverse complement strand
GAAGAGAGAATATAAGCGATGATACAGGCGGTATTCTTATAAAAATTTCACACAACCTCTTGACAAACGAAAAGAAATATGCTAAAATAACATTGTTACGTAACGGTGTTATTGAAATACGGAGGAGGTGATGTATATGAGAGCTGACCGAGAAACCAAGGAAAAACTGCTGGCAAGTGCGAAAAAAGAATTTCTTGAAAAGGGCTATACCAAAGCCTCTCTGCGAAAAATCTGTGCGGATGTCGGTGTTACAACCGGAGCGCTGTACTTCTTTTTTGAGGGCAAGGAGGATTTATTTGCAGCAATTGTAAAGCCTCCGCTTGACACGCTGACAGAAGTTCTGACAAGACACTTTGTTGATGACATATCTGCTATGTCCGCACCTGGATTTCTTCAGCAGTATACATCGGAAGATGATGAAGCTGTCGGAACAGCATTGGTACATCATATCTATCAGAATCACGATGCCTTTATGTTGCTTTTGACGAAATCGCAGGGTTCAAGATTTGAAAACTGCGTGGATAATCTGGTAGACCTGATAGAAAAAAGCTACAGGGAAATGGCGGACAGAATGGCTTCCCAGAAACCGGGGTATCGGGTAAACGAGTATATGCGGCACTGGTTTACGCATATGAATGTGGATGCGTTTATTCATCTTCTTACTCACGAAAAAGATGAACAGAATGCAATACGTCATATGAAGCAGATTATGAATTATCTCGTAAAAGGCTGGATGGAGATGATTCTGATTTCGGAGGAGGTAACTGATGAATAAGAAAAACTGGGATAAATTCGCTCCGATTTATAATATTTTTATGAAAAAGAATAAAAAAGCATATGCGCAGATGTATCAGAAAATCCGTACTGTGGTGAA
Source organism: Ruminococcus flavefaciens (assembly GCA_023663905.1). GTDB lineage: Bacteria > Bacillota > Clostridia > Oscillospirales > Ruminococcaceae > Ruminococcus > Ruminococcus flavefaciens_AD. The sequence continues at coordinate 3,728 of JAMPGO010000060.1, read as the reverse complement.
AGGCAAAAAAGTTCTGGAGCTTGCAACAGGTACGGGTTTGATTGCAGAAAATATTTCGGATTTTGCAAAAAGTGTGGAAGCTACGGATTATTCTGAAAAAATGATTGCACAGGCTCGGAAAAATGTTTATGCGAATAATATTCATTTTGCCGTTGCAAATGCCTGTAATTTGCCGTATCACAGCGAATCATTTGATGTTGTGATTATTTCCAACGCACTTCATATTATGCCTGAACCTGAAAAAGCGCTTGCTGAAATTCGCCGTGTTCTGAAAAAAGACGGTATTATGATAGCGCCGACATTCGTTCACGCACAAATGCCACTGCCGAAAAGAATGCTTTCAAAGGCAATGGGCATTGTCGGATTCCGTGCCGAGCATAAATGGACTGAGGAAACATATCTGCATTTTCTCAGGAAAAACGGCTGGAAAATAAGAAGAAAATCACTGCTGAATGCTTCATTTCCGCTTGTGTATGCGGAATGTGTATATCTATAATTTTGCCGTGCCAAACGGCATTTTACATAACGATAACATAACATTGTTATGTTAAGACTGCTGAGGCAGTATCTATTTTACAATATGGTTAGCAATTTCTAACCAAGGAGGAGTTATAATGTATTTGGAAATCAAAGATGTGAAGAAAAGCTATGGCAAGGACGCAAGCTATATTCAGGTGCTGAAAGGTGTTTCCACCGGGGTAGAGCGTGGCAGAATGTGCGTTATTCAGGGAACGAGCGGTTCGGGAAAATCCACACTGCTCAACTGTATCGGCGGACTTGATACTATGGACAGCGGTTCGGTTAAAGTGGACGGTCAGGAGATTTTCGGACTGAAACCCGACGCTCTTTCCGATTACCGCCGTGACAATCTGGGATTCATTTTCCAGTTTTACAATCTCGTGCCGAACCTGACTGTCAGGGAGAATATTCAGGTCTGCGAGTATCTTTCAGAGAATCCGCTTGATATGGATGAACTGCTGGAAACACTCGGTCTGACGGAACATCAGAACAAGTTTCCGTCTCAGCTTTCGGGCGGACAACAGCAGAGATGTGCCATTTCAAGAGCCTTGATAAAAAATCCGAAACTGCTTTTGTGCGATGAGCCGACAGGTGCGCTGGATTCCAAGACGTCAAGGGATATTCTGATTCTGCTGGAGAAAATCAACGAAAAATACGGCACGACGATGTTAATTGTCACCCATAACAATTCAATCAAGAATATGGTACATCAGGTTCTCATCGTGAAAGACGGTCTTATAAAAAAGGATTATCTCAATGAAACTCGTGTGCCTGCCGCAGAACTGGAGGATTTATAATGAACAGGGTACTTCGCAAGCGTATTTTGCGTGATTTCAAAAGCAATTTTCTGCGTTATCTCGCTCTCGGACTGCTGATTATTATGGGAATGTATCTTGTCGTTTCTATGGTTGGTGCGGCGGAAACCATTATCGTGGGTTCAGAGCAGAGAGCGGAGGAAAATCTCGTGGAGGACGGGCAGTTCAGCGTATTTTTACCGCTGACGGAAGCGCAGGAGAGCGAGTTGACAGACGACGGACTGATACTGGAAAAGCTGTTTTCAATGGACGTTGAGCTTGATGATGATTCTGTTATCAGGTTGATGAAAAATCGGGAAAATGTGGATTTGGTTGATTTGGACGACGGCAGACTTGCCGAGAAAAACGGCGAAATTGTGCTGGAGAAGCGATACTGTGATGAGCATAATTTACAGGTCGGCGATACGATTACCTTTGCGGACAAGGATTTTACCATTACAGGAATCGGCAGTACACCCGATTATGATATGCCCACAAGAAAGTTTTCGGATTCGTCCGTGGACAGCAACCTGTTCGGCACAGCATTTGTGACTGCTGAACAGTATCGGGAAATCCTCGACAGCGGTCTTATGAAAGCGGAGGATTACACCTATGCCTATCGTCTTTCGGGAACGCTGACAAATGATGAAGTCAAGCAGAAAATCAAGGATTTTGACTTTGACTATACAGACGTTGAGGATAGATATTTCAGGGAAACCATTGCCGATACGCTTGATAAAAAAGAGGATTTGCAGGACGGTATACAGTCTGTTTATGACGGTTCGGAATCCCTCAAAAATGCCCTTATCGGAACTCCCTTTGCAGACGGTGCGGAGGAGCTTTACAGCGGAATAGGCGAGCTGAAAACGAATACCGATGAACTGCTGGACGAGGTGTTTGCAATCGACATTGACAATCTCACAGGCTTTGTCACAGCGGAGGAAAACCCGAGGATTCTCGGTGCGGCAGGAGACGTGTTGATGAACAAGCAGGCAGGACTTGTTGCAGGTGTTATCGTAATGATATTGTTTACTTATGTGCTGTCCGTGTTTGTTATGCACCAGATTCAGCGTGAAAGCAGTGTAATCGGTGCGTTGTATGCCCTTGGTGCGAAGAAAAAGGATTTGATTCGCCACTATGTCACACTGCCGACTGTGATTACGTTTATCAGTGGTCTGATTGGCACGGCGATTGGCTTCAGCAGTCTGGGAATTGATACGCAAATGGCAGATACCTACAATTATTTTTCCGTCCCGAATCTCGAAACGGTTTATCCGCTGTATCTCGTTATTTACGGCATTATTATGCCACCCGTGATTTCACTGCTTGTGAATGCTTTGGTAATCAACAAGAAGCTGTCGCAAACGGCACTTTCGCTCATCAAGAACGAGCAGAAAACAGGAAAACACAGCGGTCTCAACCTCGGAAAAATGGGATTTGTAAGACGTTTTCAGGTGCGGCAGATGTTGCGTGAAATGCGTACAGGACTTACCGTCATAATCGGAATGGTAATTTCGCTTCTGATTTTTATGCTCGGTCTGGACTGCTATACAATGTGCAATAACGTCAGGGTCGAGAATATTGAGGACGCAAGCTACGGCTATATGTACACGCTGAAATATCCCGATGAAGAAGTACCCGACGGTGGAGAAGCTTGCTATATGGAGTCGCTTTCCAAGACGGAAATGGGCTACACGCTGGATGTCTCAATTATCGGCATTGACAGCGACAACAAATATTTCACGGCAAAGCCCGACAAGAGCAAAAGCAATATTATCATTTCCGATGCGATGTCGCAGAAATATGACTTGTCAGTTGGTGATAAGCTGATTCTGAGCGACAATGCGGATGAAATGGACTATGCGTTCACGGTCGATGGCATTGCGGAGTATTCCATTGGTCTGACTGCATTTATGGACATTGATAGTATGCGTGAGCTGTTCGGGCAGTCGGAGGATTACTACAATATGCTTCTCTCTGATAACGAACTGGATATTGACGACGGCAGGCTCTATTCCGTGACTACAAAGGCGGATATTGAGCGTTCGGCAGGCATTTTTATTGATATGATGAAGCCTATGATTGCAACGATGATGATTGTTTCCGTCATTATTTTCTGTGTGGTTATATATCTGATGATGGGAGTTATGATTGACCGTGCCTCCTTTGGTATTTCGCTGATTCAGATTTTTGGATTCCGTACAAAAGAAATCCGCAAGCTGTACCTGAATGGCAATCTGCTGATTATCATTGCAGGCGCAGTCGTCGGCATTCCGATTACAAAGAAGGCTATGGATACGATTTACCCGTGGTTTATTGCCAATACAGCCTGCGGAATGAATCTGCATTTTCCGTGGTATCTGTATGCAGGAATATTTGTGGGGATTCTTGCGGTTTATGCGGTAATAAATTGCC
>JAMPGO010000005.1 GCA_023663905.1 Ruminococcus flavefaciens | reverse complement strand
GCAGTTAGAACAACCCTCAAACGACAGAAAAAAGAAAAAGTTTGAGTTGGAATAATGTAGAACAAATTATGGCATATTTCTTTTTCAATTGCTTGACAAACAGAGAAAAGTGCGCTACAATGATGATACGAGATATGCCATAGTATATTAAGGAGAAAATATGGCAAATATAACAAACAGAAACGGAAAGTTTCTCATAAGAGTTTTTACTGGTCGTGATGCAAACGGAAAACAGATTGTTAAATCTACAACTTACGTTCCACCTGAAGGTACATCACCGAAAAAAGCTGAAAAACTGGCTCAGGAATACGCTTTTGAATTTGAACGTCACTGCAAAGGTTACTCTCAGCTAAACGAAAATATGCGTTTTTCGGAGCTTGCTGAATGGTACTTTGAAAACTATGCTCCCGAAGAACTGAAACCTACTACTATTATGAACTATAAAAGTCAGTATAAAAACCACATCTCACCATTTCTTGGGCATAAAAAACTCAAAGAAATCACCACACCACTGCTTACGGAATTTCTTAGACAGCTCGGACAGCAGTATAACTTAAATCCTGCTACAATCCGAAAAATTTACATAGTGGTGCAGAGTATCTATCGCAGAGCATTACAGCAAGGTTTTGCTAAAGAAAATCCCTGTCAGAACGTTATCATTCCGAAGAAAAAGGATACTGGTAAACGCTATTCGCTTACTGAAGAAGAAACTAAGAGATTCATAAAACTGATAAATGAGAAATCATGGGATAATGATGTTAAACGAATCCTGATAGTATTGTTATTTACTGGAATGAGAATCGGAGAATGTCTTGGTTTATCGTTGGAAGATGTAAATTTTGAAGAAAAAACTATCTTCATCAGGCATACACTCTCACATGCAAATGGTATCAGTTACCTTGATACTCCTAAAACTGAGAGCAGTATTCGCATAATAGCTATGAATATAACTGTTGAAAAGCTGTTGCAAGAACAAAAAGCGTATACTGATAGTCTGAAAGATGTACTCGGTGATAATTATGCTCATCCGGAAATGATTTTCCCGTCAGGACAAGGCAATTATCGTGACCGTGCTTCTGTATATCACTCGCTTAAAAGAATGACAAAAGGTACAGAATTTGAGGATATGACACTTCACAAACTCCGTCATTGCAATGCAACACTTCTGCTTAACAGTGGTGTGGAACTGAAAGTAATTTCTGAACATCTCGGTCACTGTGACATCGGAGTTACTGCGAATATATATGCGGACGTTCTGAAAAAGCAGAAAATCAAGGTTGCTGAAATTATCGACATGAAACTTTCTGATGATTAATCAGAACAAAAAACCTCTCTGACGTTTTCACGCCAAAGAGGTTTATAATTATCTTTTTCAGTTGAACAATTGTTGAACAACTTTGTGAAACAGTCTCGAAAAATACCGTAAAACAGGCAATTCTGAGATGATTTCTTATCTCTTTGAGAACTTGTAACACTGTATTTCAGGGCATTTTCAGCTGTTTTGTTAGTTACCTGTTAGTTATACGTTCAAACTTATTGATTTCCAATAACACGTTATGAAACTGTGGTAATCATTTTACATTTTAAAAATTTTTAATTTTATCAATCCAAGCTGCAAAATGCTTACATTCTGAAATCATCTTATCAATAACAATTTTCTTGGCTACTATCATTCCTTGTCGTACTTTAGTATAGTCATTGATTACACTTTCAATTCTTTTGGACGGGGCGGTATTTACTGAATTATTGATATGCTCGGGAGTTTCAGCATCATTTCTCATAGCCTGTAGCTTTTCCACAGCTCTTTCATTTGCTATAGCATCAAAAGCCTGGGTATCAGAAAATAGCAAACCTTCAAATTCGTGTACAAGCAGATTGAATATCAAATTATCACAGCCTATATCTTTTGTGATTTCATTCTCGATATATTCAATTTGATTATATAAGCTGCTGTTATCCTTATAATCAATCGCTGGTGTATCACTTGGCATTCCATAATAGTCAAACATAGTAGTGACAAGAACATTCGGATACTTACAAAGCTTTATTAATTCATCTTTTATAGGCTTATAGTCTTTAACTCCACCCCTATATGACTTACTCGGAGTGCGTTTTGTTTTGTGAATTATAGGAGTAACATAGATATCCATATTAGCGAAATACGGATATAGTATTGAGTTTACAAAGCTCTCTTCCGTTTGACCTTCACAATAGATATATACATACTTCATTTTGAGAGTCTACCTCCCAAAATATTTTTTTGCCATAAATCGCCTAATGAATAATCATCAAGCCATATTTTCAGTTCATCTTCATTTAATCTGCTGAATGTTGAAGAACCGTCTCTGTCCTTATTAACAACAACAACATCTTCTACATCAAATTCATTGAGAAGCTCAACAGACTGCGTTGATATAATGATTTGTTTCTTTGAAGAGATTTGCTTTACCATATCAGCAAACATTGTAATTGCGTAAGGATGAAGTCCAAGCTCAGGCTCGTCAACAATAATTGTTGCAGGCTGAAGCTCTGAGGGTTGCAATAAAAGTGTTGTAAGACAAATAAAACGAAGAGTACCATCGGATAGCTGTGAAGCATTAAATACGTCCTCACATCCCCTTTGTCGCCATTTAAGCACAATCAGTTCATCATTGCTTTCTTTAGGTTCAAGTATGAAATCATCAAAATACGGAGCTATAAGTCTGATAGTTTCTACAATCTCATTATAACTCTTTTTGTAATTATTTTTTAATCTGTATAAAAATGCAGCAAGATTTGAAGCATCATATAAGAGCGTTTGATTATTTGCGATATTGTGTTCCTGCTTGACTTTTGCAGTACGGCTCGTATCGTGGAAATGATAAACACGCCACATTTTTTTGCTCAATATGGGCTTAACGTAATCATTTATGTCATTTGAAACACCCTTTTCCCATTTTGATTCTTCATGAGCTGCTGCAACTGTACTTTCATATCCCTCCCAGCCATAGAATTCCTTTTTAAAGATAATTCTATTGTCATCGGTTGGCATAAGATAAAAGCCATAGGAATTGTTATCAAAGAATACTTCAAAGTAAATCTGGTCAGTTGTTGAACGTCCATTGAAGAAAAGAGAATTAACACCACATTGCTGTGTATAAAGCTGCAATTCCTCTTTTAATACGCTTTGGAGCAGGGTAAAAGCCGATATAAAATTTGATTTACCTGCACCATTACTGCCTATCAAAACATTGATGCTGTTAAGCTTTAAATCACATTTTTTGATTGATTTGTATCCGCTTATTGCAACTTTGCTTAACTGTCCGTGTCCCAAGCTCATTTTTTCACGCTCCTTTCCTTTCTTTCAGATTTTATTGTTATTATTATATCATATTTTTGTTGTTTTTGCAATACTATATTCCTTAAAATTTTATAAGTATATCTGGTTCTATATTAGAAAAACGTGAAATGGAAATAATACAAAATGCAATTAAGACTATTGATGATTCTAATATTCAAGAATGTTGTGATTATACTAACCAGGATATGTATTATATCTTTAATGAAAACAAGACAGGCATTGTACGCAGCAAATATGCTGAGATGAGAAAAGATGCTACTATAAAAAATATACGCAGGTTTGAGCAGGATTTATATGAATACAAAATGCGTATCCGTCATATTGCAGATGAAGATGATGCATATTATTTAATGCGTATGGTAAACACAAGAATATCCGTTATAGAAGATTTTCTTGACCATGAGCGTTTATCCGAAGCAGAACATAAACGTTGGTGGGGATTGCTTGAGAAGTATTATTCATTAAGAGAAGAGTTAGCATCAACAGCTACTTACAGATATGATTATAGTGATAGTCTTATTGTTGTTAAATATCCTGAGATTAAACCAGGTCGTATGTAACAAAAAAGAACGGGATGTAATGTCCCGTTCTTAATCTGTTACATTTCATCAAGTAATGAATCATCAGCAACAACAAACTCGGGAATACCCTCATCTTCTAAATAACAGAGTAAAGTTCCGTGAGGAAGTAAAAGATATTCACCACCCTTATTCATTGATGCGATTTTATACGCCTTATGAATAGCATCCTCAATTTCACCTAATGTATCACAAGCAGGTATCAATTTATCGTCCACATCAACATCAATTTTCTCATCAATTTCGATATGAATTTTGTGTTCGGTGTCGATAAAGTGTTTCCTGAATTTAAGATGAGTATCTACTGAACATTTATCAAAGATATTGCTCAAGAAATCGGTCATGTCTGATTTCTTGAGTTTGCCAGGATAATAGAGTCCAGTGAAACCATGTCTGTTAATACTGATAAGAATAGTTGTCAACATTAATGACCTCCAAATAGGACGTGTTCTTTATAACCATTCTGGTATCCTATTACACATAAATAATATATAAATCATTATTGTTAACTCTACAAAAAATAACCACGCTTTTACACGCAGCTATTTTTTAGCAACACTGGTTTCATCCAGTGTTGCCCTTTTGTCATGGATAGTCATACCTGTTGTTGACCAAATGAAGCCAGCTGTGCTTTCAAGTCAGCATTTTCAAGCATCAGTCGTTTAACCTCAGCTTTATTCTGTTCATTCTCAAGCTGAAGTGCACTGACATTGACAAACATAGACTGATTCTGTGCCTGTCGCTGAGCGTTTGTGTACTGTAACCACTGATTGTATACAGTTTTTATTGAGGCTATAAATTCCTCAACTGTATTAGTCGGTAAGTTAAGATACACCATCTGTGCTCTCCAGTCATTGATGAACTGAGTGATAATTGGGTCATCACAACCATCGCTGACATTACATCCAAGAGCAGTCTTAACTTTCTCAAGTGCCTTTAAAACAATCGGCTCTGTATAAACTAAATCTGCCATCTTAATGACTCCAGCAGTTTGGTCTTGATAAAGCTTCAATAGTCCTTCCAAGGTACAGCCTTCCTCGATACAGTTTTTCATGCCTACAATATCAGCAGCCATTGACTCATAGTCATATTTCGGATATCCCATATTATTTCTTCCTTTCGAAATATAAATAAATTTTAGAGAACAACTGATGTTGTTCTCTAATCACTTATATTATATATACTTATATTTTTATTTATCTATCTAAAATAGATGTTCGTTTGCTACCATTATTAAACTCTCTGCCAGTTGAACCTGAAGCAGTGCTATTATCTGTAATAGTTGCTGAGTTATTACTATCAGATGAAGCTGATACCAAGTCTATACGATTAACAGGTGTATCTCTAAGCATCATATACATCAAAGCAGTATTAGCATAATTCAACATATCTAGGTTCAACAACAGATAATACAGTCCACAAAACGTGTTTACAGATAGCTGTATCGGGTCTGGTGTGTTTAAATATAAGTCTATACACATTACCTCAGCAGCTTCTTTCTTCATTACTCCTGGGGTGATTTTAAAAACGGAATCTTAATTTCACTTGTTTCTGGAAATCCTATACCCATAGTTTTATTGTTAAAATATTTTCCATCGGACTTTGGCGTAGGCATAGGGATTTTCATTTCGGGCATAGGCATAGGCATGGGGATTTTCATTGGCGAATCTACTGCAAATGGCTGAGCCGTCTCGCAACTTTTCATCAATTGAAGCTGTAAAGCAATATAATAATAAATGCCATTGCTATTTGTAAGAATGCGAGCATCGTGGAGATAATCAAGCCTATTGAAATTTTTTCTGTTAAGAATACGTATCACAGTTAATGAACTGCTTACAGGTATCAAATCAATTGCAAAATCCGAAAGGTCAATATCAACGTTCACATAGGGCTGCTGTTTGCTTAAATATGGTTTGATTTTGCTTTTAAGCTCTTCATCATCAATTATTTCATCATCATTTTCTACACGCATAACTGATTTGCCACCCATTTGAGTACCGTTTTCTTTCAGATAAGCCTCAATCTGAGAATCGTCTGCTTTAATACCAAGAACATCATATATACTCTTTATCATCTCAAAAGTAATATTATCGAGCTTATCAGGTAAATCGTCGTATCTCCATGCACTGCACCAACGTCTTAGTCTGCCGTCCAAAAAATATGTGACAATACTCTTGACATCTGCATTCTCACGCAGTTCCTCAATACTGCGAACTTTTGCACCATTTTCCATTTCCAACGGGAATTTTGTTAGTTTTGCCATTATTTATTTCTCCTTCGGTTCAGAAGTATCATAAAATCTTGTTCTCAAACTTATCACAGCGCATACCAGCGCCTTTTTGCAGATTACATTTCAGGCACAGACATTTAGCAGTAGTTTCAAATTTCCAAAGATTACGCTTTGGGTCTTGTGGTTTTATATATTGATTTGTCGGGTCATACCAGTACTTGCAGAATGCGCAGCGCTGATACTTATTGCCATCTAATTTAAATGCAGTCATCATAATCAATCATCTCCCGAACAGGCTTTTTATTCCGCTTTTAACTTTACTTCCAAAGCTTTTGACTGCGCTTACCGCCTTGGAAACAACAGATTTTGCAGCAGAGCTTACTTTTTTAGCTGTTTCAATAACCTTAGAACCGACAGTTGTCCCAGCCATTTTACCGATTACTCCGCCTGCAAAATGACCTACTGCTGCTCCTACTGGACCGAATACAGCACCGACTGTTGCACCGATTTTTTTACCGACTTTAGAACCTACAGCAGCTGCCTTGGCTTTTATAATTGCAGCCATTGCTGAAATGCTTGTATTCTTTATTTCTGCAACTCCGTCAACCACTCCAATTTCACCCGTTGTGACCTTGCAAAGAATTTTCATATTCTCTATTGCTATACTTGCAGCAAGCGTGCGGCTCTCCGTATCTGATTCATAATCTTGAAAAACATTTCTTATATCGGCAATTTCCATAGCTCCTGCTGTTGCCGCTTTCAAGCCAGCTCCAGCACTGCTGATAACAGCTTCACTGAGCAGATTTTTATCGGTTAATACTGTCTGAAAACCATACTCAGTGATTTTACTGTACAAGTCGCTTGCTGTCGCCATTAATGCAGTATCTCCAGCCTGTCTGACAGTTTCCGTGACAAGTTCCTTCATCTTGTACTTGTTCCAGTTATTGTCATCCCACTCTTCTGGCGGTATTACTTCTACGTCAATGATTTCCTGCTGTTCATCTGATTCGGCATATTGATTGTAGGCAGATGTCAAAGCCGAATGTGCTTCTGCAAGTCCATAAGCCTGCTGTCCTACAGACTGATTAGAGGATATTTCCTCCTGAAACCATGCTTCAACGGATTTCCCAGAATTTATAGCATTGCGCATAGAAGCTATGGTTTCATCATGAAGCGTAATTGTACGAATAATTTCATTTGTTACAGACGATATTTCCTCAGCGTTTTTATCTGGCATACATTCTGCAAGATATGAGTTAAGCCATTCCTCAACAGTACGGCTGTCTTTCTGAGCGATGTAACTGCTTATGGAGTTTTTCAGAATATCCGCGAACTGCTGTGCTTTATCCTGTGGAAAATGTTTATCCATTAATGCTTTTGTGTCCATTTATTTCTCCTATGCAGAAGCGTTCTTGAATTTTCGGTTTTCGTATTCTTTCGACAATTTGCTTAGCGAATCCTTCATAATTTCAGACAGCGAATGTGTATGATTAATTGCAGTAAGTATATAATCCGTGGTCAGATTTGGCTTATCATCTGCAAAAACATTTTCTACTGCATCTTTCACAACACCCTCAATATCCGCCCCACTGTAGCCTTCGGTTTTGTTTACAAGTTTATCAATATCAATATTGTTTAAATCCTGTTTTTTGCGTTTGGAAATATGAATCTCAAAAATTTTCCTGCGCTCTGTCTGATTCGGAAGTCCCACATAAAAAATTTCGTCAAATCGTCCCTTACGCATAAGCTCAGGCGGAAGTTTTGTAATATCATTTGCAGTTGCAATTACAAATGCTGGACTTGTTTTTTCCTGCATCCAGGTAAGGAATGTGCCAAAAAGTCTGACAGTTACTTCACTTCCAGAACCGTCAATGCCAGCAAATGATTTTTCGAGTTCGTCAATCCAGAGTACGCAAGGGGAAATCGCTTCAGCCAGAGCTATAGCATTTCGCATATTTTCTTCGGATTCCCCGACATACTTGCCCATAATTTTACCCATATCCAGCCTTAATAGCGGAACTTCAAAAAGCTGTGCTGTTACCTTTGCAGCAAGAGATTTTCCACAGCCTGGCACACCTGCAATCAGCACACCCTTCGGCATATCCACACCAAAATCCAAAGCTTTATTGATTGCTTTATATACTTTGGCTTTACGTCTGAGCCATTTTTTCAGGTTTTCCAGACCGCCGATATCCTCTGGACGTTCTTTCAACGGAATCATTTCCAGTATGCCTGATTTCATAATCATCTGCTGTTTCTGCTCGAAAATCAGTTTCAAATCCTGTCTTGTAAACATACCGTCCTGTGCGAGTGCAGAAGCCAGTAGACTTTCAATTTCAAATTCTGTTAATCCTTTAAACGATATAGACATTTTCTCAAGCAAGTTATCTGAAATCGGTGTATTCTGCTCTTCGGCAAAACGTCTGATTTGATTTTTGATTTCTTCCTGTGTTGGATATTCCAGTTCTACAATTGTGATGAACTTTTCAAGTTCCTTCGGTATCTTTACAATCGAAGAAACGATTATCACAACAGCATCCAGACCCTGAGAAATCTGCAAAGTGATATCTTTCAGCAATGCAGTAACTTCCTGCTCCTCCAGATAACCATAAGCGTCTTTCAGAACAAGAAATTTTCTGTCAAGCTCGTTGTCGGTATCAAGCAGACGGAGTGTTTCCACAAGGCTCTTGCTCTCTATCAATGGATGTTTAGTCCGAAAGTCCACAAAGCCTTTCGCTCCGTTCCATTCAAGTCCCTCTCGTCCGCCCATTACTTCCCTTATGATTCCGTCTGTTTTGACTTCCTCAAAGGAATTTATGTATATTATCGGATAGCCTGAGTCTACATATTTTATTAATTGATTTTTTAGTTTTGTCATTATGTTTCTCCAATCAGCATATAGATTTAATTAAATAAATCAAAATTCTATACAATATTATTATAACGCTAACAATTCTATTTGTCAACCCTTAAAGCGTATTTTTCTATAAAAATTTTTCCTGTAAAATAGAAGTAATAACATATTAAACAGGAGGATTTACAGCAATGAAAACGATAAATTATCATGAAATGGGCAATAGGATTCGCAGACAAAGAGAACTCTTAGGGTATACCAGAGAGCAGATTGCAGAAAAACTCGATATATCTGTCAAATTCTGCTCTGATATTGAAAATGGTGTGAAAGACGTTTCTATCCAGACACTTGCCAAACTTACGGATTTACTGAATCTCAGTGCAGATTATATCCTGTTTGGAGAATGCACACAGGGAGATTCTATGGAATCGGAAATGCTTTCTTTGTTTGCTCAGAAATGTCCTGAAAAGCATAGAAATAACCTCATCACCATTGTCAATGCGTTCGTTAATTCTGTCTCCGCGGAGTAAAAAGACTGCGTATTTCTTCCTCTGACAACTCAGGATTCAAATCAAGAATTTCATAAAGTCGGAGCAGGATATATGCGTTGACTTTTGGAATTTCGCTTACTTTTTCAGCTTTCTCTGTTTCACCGATTTTTCCTAGCCATATTTCAAGCTCACCGCTGCCATAATTATAAATCAATTCATCTATGCAAAAACACTGCTTCAAATCTTGCAGGGTTTCAAGATGTTCACCGTTCATAAACATACCGCCACCTCCTGAAAACAGAATACCACAAAAAATCAGATAAGTAAACATAAAACAGTTCCGAAAAAAATAAAAAATTTCGGAACTGTTTTGTATTTACAATTAAATTTTAAGAAATTCTTCTGATATTTGGAGCATTCTGTCTTTTAATTCAAAAGCTGCGTCTCCATATAATTGAAGTTCGTTTTCATTCATCTTTTCATAGTCCACATAGCTCAGAATATCGGGGAATGATTTTGGCATAACAGTCTGTATTTTTCTGCTAAGACACATAGGAATATTTTCATTCAACTCACAGTTCGTGTAATACCATTCACTCAGTGGTGATAAATTAGCAAAGCAGAAATCACATAATTCCATATCTACGTCATCGTCGTCAATATAGCTTCTTTGCAAAGGTTATAAGAAGTTTAACTTCTTTGCCAAATGAAAAATATGATAAAGAATAAGTGCTATAATATAAAAATAAATTATTAAAAGGAGATTTATAATGAAATGTAAAAAATGTGAAAAGGAATTTGCAGATAATTTATATCTTTGCCCTCATTGTGGAACGGCAAACCCCACAGAAAATTTACAAAATGTTGAACTTTTGAAAAGTTATTCGGAAAAACTTCAGAATTTAATGAAAAATGTCGGAACGACTGCACACACCAAGATTTCTTGGGATTTAACAATTGACCAATATGTGCAGAAAATGGAACGCCTTAAATTCATTCTTTTACAGCCTGAATTTTCAAAATTATCTGGTGAACGTCTGATTAAACGTATCGGAAGCTTTATTGAACGTTGTCAAGACCCTGTTTTTCATATTGCTTTTGTTGGTACAATAAAGGCAGGAAAATCAACACTTATTAATGCATTACTTGGCAGGAATCTTGCATCAACTTCTGTAACACCTGAAACGGCAGTTTTAACAAAATTCAGAAGTGCTGAGCAAGATTATATAAAGGTTACTTTCTATACTTTTGATGAATGGGGACAGCTTTGGAGTAGTATATCAAATAATGCTGATGTTTTTAAACAAGAATATGCTGCACTACACGCTGATGATGCAAAAAATATGTGGCTTAATCATAATGTTATCAAACAGATTGTAAACAGTGAAAATCTTGAGGAAGAAATTGAACGTTGGACTTCTTCAAAACATGTTGAGCATTATTTTGTCAAAGAGGTAGAAATTGGTTTATCAGATTTTAACATGCCTGAACAGATAGTATTTGTTGATACTCCAGGTCTTGATGATGCTGTAAAATATCGTTCAGATGTAACAAGAGCTTATATTGACAGAGCCAATGCCGTTTTTGCTTGTGTACGTTCAGATGCTCTTACTGGTGGTGAACTGAATACTCTTTACAGAATTTTTTCAAATACTAACAATAATCCAGAAAAAGTTTTTGTTCTTGGTACACAGTGGGATAACCTTAATAGCCCTGAAGATGACTGGAAACTTCAGAAAGCTGAATGGGTAAAATATCTTGCAACTGAAAACTGTTATGGCAATGCAGAAACTGCAATGAGGAATATTGTCCATGTTGCTGCATATCTTATGAATCTATGTCGTGATTATGGCTCATTTAACATAAAAGATGAAAAGGACAAGAAAAAAAGAAGAACATTGATGGCTACTGCCATGAAGTTTGATATTGACCCTATTGATTTTGAAGAACATTTAGAGGAACTGATGGAAAAATCAAACGTTTCAGAAGTTCATAGACGTATCACACAAAATATTGTTCCTAAATACAAGAAATATCTTATGAGCGATATTGTTGCATCGTATGAAGCAATAAGTAAAGAAATCCGCTTGTTCTTTGAAGATATAAAAGCATCAAACAGTGAAGTTTTGCAGGCTTCTACAAAAAGTGCTGATGAAATTCGCAAGAGTTATGAAAAATCCAAAAAAGAACTAGAAGACGTACAGGCATACCGTGAACAGCTTATTGTTGCACTCAATCAGCTTAAAGCAAATACTGACGACCGTGTAGAGAAACTTTGTCAGGCTCTTAATCAAATGATGCAAAAAGCATAATGGACAAGTTATATATTACAGTCGGTGAACTGGCTGAACACCTTAATTGTCCAACGATTGGTGATAAAAATAAAAAGATATTCAGTATTGCCCTATATCAGGATAGTGATGATGATTCTGTGACATATATACCATATAACAAAATCAATGTAATCAATGATATAAAAGCTGGTGCAATTATTACAAGAGCATCAATCGGACTTCCGTTACATAGAAGTTATATTGTTACAAGACGTGACCCTCATGAAGTTCTTGCCGATACAATTGATTTTATGATAGCAAAAGGCTTATACTGTATGGAAAATCATAATAAACCGATTATTTCCGATAGTGCCGTAATAGCAGATAATGTTTTTATTAGGAACGGTACTGTAATAGGCAATGATACAATATTGTCAAATGGTGTTGTGATTGGTGAAAATGTAACAGTAGGCAATAATTGTTTTATCGGTGTAAATACAGTAATCGGAGATAACTGCATTATTGGTGATAATTCATCTGTTGGAGCGTGCTGTAGTATCGGAACAGAAAACTTTGAATATCATAAATTTGAAAATGGATGGAAAAAAATTCCTGAAATCGGTTATGTTCGTATCGGCGATAATGTAATAATCGGTGGGAATGTAGTTGTTGAAAAAGGAACAATTGGTACAACTGTAATCGGTGACTTTACTCATATTGAAAATCTCGTACAGATTGGTCATGAGGCAAAAATCGGAATACATTGTCACATAATGGCTTGTGTGGCAATAGCAGGTTGGGCAGAAATCGGTAATTACGTTGATATTTACGGACAATCAGCCGTAAGTAACAGAGTGAAAGTTGGAGATAATTCAATTTTACTGGCAAGAACTGGTGCCGATAAAAATATTGATAATAATATGGTTATTTCAGGCTATCCTGCTCAAAATCATCGCATAGAATTGAAATATCAGGCTTTTTTAAGAAAATTATTCAGAAAAAATATAAGAAGAAGTGATAAAGAATGAGTGCATTTTCAGTTTTTCCCAAACTTCCATTTATTGACGATGGAAATCTCATAGGAAAACTTTTTAAAGGCATAGGCAAAGTTGCTAAGTATGCGTGGGATGTTATTACTGGACAAGATAAAATTCAGGACGAAATTGCAAGTAAAAAAGGCTTTAATCCTGAAAAAAACGAAGCAAATGAAATTGCTGATTTAAATAAACTTCTGGTTAAATACAGGCAGAATATTTCTGCGGCTGCTAACGATATGGAACGAGAAATGCTGGTTGAGTGTTCTATTATGTTAAAGGAAATTATGGATGTTTTTGAAGAGCAGAACAAGGCATTAAAACTTGTTCGCACTGAATCTGTAAAGCGTAAATTCAATCGTGCCAGTAAGGAATTAAGGGGAACATTTGCAGAATATGTTGAAAAAAGATTTTCACTTGATGATATTGAATGTGTAAAAATTTTGAAACTGCCAGCAGGTGACCTTAAAAATCAAAGACTTCAGGAAATGAAACAGAATGTTTTTATACAGTCTGGTAATGAAATTATCAAGCGTATAAAAGATACTGTTGATGATTTTTCAGAAACAATTGAAGATGCATTTGATGAACATCTGGAGCGCTCAGAAAAAGCAATTCAAGATAAAACGGATTCCTTTGAGGACCTTGAAAGAGGATTAGACGGCGATGCCAAATCTTTGGAATCTGTCATATTAAAAGCAGATTATTTAATTGCTGTCTGTTCTTATACAGATACATTAACATAAGGAGGATAATATTATGGGCGGTGGCGGTTGTTGTATAGGAAATTGCTGTGTAGGACAAGGAATAAAGAATGTTATCAAAAGTATTTTTGGTAAGTCTTCAGGAAGTTCAAGTGGTGGACATACTGAAAGCTACGATGTTGATAAAGCAACGCTTGAAGCAACAGTTAAAGTGCAACACGCACTTACAGAATTTCGCACTGATACACAGGCAAGAAGTGCAAAGCTTGAAAATGATATAGTGAAGGAAAGTCGTGAGTATCTTGATGAATTTATAAATGAGTTGCACATATGCAATAAAATCAGATATGGCAACAGGGGATTGAATATCAATATTAAAAGCATTGAACGTGAGAACCGTAATACAGAAGACAAAATACATGGTTTTATTGTCAATTATGTAAGTAAAAGGATTTCTTTAGATGACAGTGAATGTGAGAATATATTGAAAATGGATGCTGGTAAGGCAAAGGAAAATGCTCTTGATGCTTTTTATAAAAAGGTACTTAAAGAAGCGATTTCCAATTTAAGTGATGAACTCAGAAATTCTATGGAAACTCAGACCGATAATGTTGAGGATAAAATTCAGCAGAGAATTGACAGCATTGTAGAAATTTGTGAAACAAAAGCTGATGAGTTTGAACGTATCAGGGAAGTAAAAGAATCTGATGAGACTGAAGTTGAAAAGGAACAGATGAGACTTGCACACTTTATAGCAATGTGTGAATATGGTATAAATCAGCTTGGTTAATTATAATATTTCATCTTATATTTTTTAAACAAGGAGTTAAATATGATAACAAATAAAAATCTTTTTGAAATGATTACCAATCAAATGACCGTTAGCAACGAAGAACTCAGAGAACAACTTAAATCTCAGATTTTAGAGGATATAAATCAAACGGGACAGAACATTGCACAGAAATTGTCTGACAGATATTGTGCAGAAATTAATGCCTTACAAAAACAGCTTAACAGTAAGTTGGATACTTTGCAGAATGACATTAAATCTGAAATGCTAAAGGATATATCTAGCAATTTAGATACTTTATTTAAAAAATTTTCTGATGACTACACTCAGAAAATCGAAAGTTTGAAAATAAATCTTAATGAAAAACTTGATTTACAGCTCAATCAGATTATGGATATAAGCAAAAGTCTGACAGATTTGCAGAAAGATACAGCCATCATTATGGAAACTTTACAGCTTATTTTAACTAATATGATGTTGAATAAAATTTCGGATGAAGTTGTAGAAATATATGAAGAATGCTGAATTGTAAAAGAGGTATACTCTGATGATTGTTATGATGAAGGCACAAAAGTCTGTTCTATCACTTTTTCAGAATGATTATTTAATTGAGCCAAATGGTTGCTTATTGTATTTTCAATCATTTTCAGATGAGCAATATTCTCCTATAAACGTTGATATTCCTATGAAACATTCACAATATAACATTGTAAAATGTCATAATCATACTTATATTATTTATAATACTTTGTTTAACAGTATGATAACACTTTCTGAATATGAATTTCAGCAGTATGAAAGTATGAACTTTTCAGAATTGGATATTATCGAAAATTTAGTGAATAACGGTTTTATCCTACCATATTTTATTGATGAATATCAACGATATGAATACTATCAGAATGCATTAAAAGATATGTATGATTCTGTTGCACATTATACAGTTTCTTTGACATCAAAATGCAACGCAAGATGTATATACTGTTATGAAGAAGGTATACGGCAGTTTGATATGTGTATTGAAACAGCGGACAGATTGGCAGAAGTTCTGTGTGCATCTGAAAAATTATTTGATATTACCTGGTTCGGCGGTGAGCCGTTGCTAAAAACAGATATAATTGAACGTATTACAAACACTCTGAAAAGTAATAACAAACAGTTTCAAGCTGGGATAATTTCAAACGGCAGCTTACTGACAGATAATATTATTAATAAATTTTCTGAATGGAATGTACAATGGATTCAGATTTCTATTGATGGAATGAAAGAGGAATATCTACGTCGCAAGTGTTATTACAGCAACAGAACTGATATATTTGATACTTTAATGGAAAATATAGGCAAATTACTGAATCATAGTATTTATGTTGATATACGTCTGAATATTGATACAAATAATATCGCTGACTGTATAAAAGTAGCTGAATATTTAAGGAAAAAGTATTCGTCTGACTTAAACCTGAATGTATATCCGTAATTTTTATCCAGTGAAAAATATGATACTGTGAATAATTGTGAAAGATTAAAATATTTTGAAAGTATTTATGATTTATATCATCCTGAAAAGAATTTGTTGACTAACATTCCAAAAATAAATGCTTGTTTTTTTCAGCAGAAAGATGCTTTTGTTATTGATACAGACGGAAGTATTCTATGTTGTGAGAGGGATATTGGAAAACAGAAAACAAAAATTTCTACAGTATATGATATATCAACTTTTGAAAATCTTAATAAACCAGTATGCTTGATTCCTGAAATAAGAAAGTGCTGTAAAATTTGTGCTTATTATCCTAAATGTGGTGGAGGCTGTAAGGCATTATATAGAAATCCATGTGAATATGAAGCTTGTTTTACAGAAAGATATAAGATTGAATATTTATTGAATAGTGTTATAAATTGTTTAAAATAATATTATTATAGTAAGAGTATATTGTATAAATTTCTAAATGCTTTCTTTAATTAAGAAAAAAGAGAAAGAAGATATCCAATTCAATTGATGAAAAGTTACAAGATGTCTCTGTCATTTGTAGGTTCGCTAACGAAAATCTCTATGTCTGACGGAAAATATTTTAACAACAAAACTATGAGTATAGGATTTCCAGAAACAAATGGATTGCTATTGCACCAGTATCTGTTACTTAGGATTACTTGAAACTGTTAAATGCAACAACAAATACCATCCATTCAAAATCTACCTTAATATAATACACAGCCAAGGTTTGCCAACATCAATGCACTTCAGCTTGAGAATAATCAATTTCGAGCTTTAATTGTGAATCAAGCTCTTGAGATTGCTGAACTGAAAGCACGACTTGCTTCTCTCGGTCAGACTTTATGAATACTTATAAATAACTGCGTGTAAAAGCGTGGTTTTTTTGTTACATAAATGAAACTTGACATATGAGGACGTATTTAATGCTTCACAGCTGTCAGACGGTACTCTTCGTTTTATTTGTCTTACAACACTTTTATTGCAACCCTCAGAGCTTCAGCCTGCAACAATTATTGTTGACGAGCCTGAGCTTGGACTTCATCCTTATGCAATTACAATGTTTGCTGATATAATAGCAGCTTATATAATCAAATTGAATATATCGAGAATGAAATTACAAAAGATATCGGGACTATAAGAAAAAAATCACCTCGCAGAGCCAATCTGCGAGGTTTTTGTTATTTATCAGAAATAAGAAAAATCCGCTTGCTTTTTGGAGATATTTGTGATATACTGTTATATAGTTAAATTTTTGAAAGGACTGTTTATATGAATGAAAAAGAAATACTGCTGAACAATATCAGAGAGGCTGAACCTGTTATGCGTGAAATGGGTATTATTGAGAATGAAATATCACGTCTCAACATTGAAAAGGCGAAGCTTGCCCGCAAAAATAACGGCTGTCTGCACTATTTTTTAGCTTTAATTGAAGCGGCTGTTATCATCGTATGCACAATTACAGGAATATTTATTGTTGCAGACGGTGAATCCTGGGGCATTCTGCTGTTTATTCCTGTTGCAATTGCAATCCTGATTACGATTCTGATTCCCATTGTCAAAAAGACCAAGGCGAAATCCATAGCAGGAAAAATACAGGAACTTGCAGGACAGCACAACTCTCTGGAATCCGATGCCAGACTGTCGTGGCTTCCGTCAATGTACCGCACAGCAAGGTGCTATAATTCCATTGCGGGATATTTAATGAACGGCAGAGCGGATACTCTTAAGGAAGCCCTCAACTTATTTGAAACAGAACAACAGCGTATGGCAAACCCTTATTTCAGGTAAACCGATAAATATAGTCTGTTTTTGTGATATATATAAAATTTCACTAAAAATTTGTTGACTTAATCCGCTGTTTATGATATAATTAACAGTATAAATAAATAATTGGAGGGTATTAATTTGAAGCTGAAAAAACTGCTTACACATTTCGGTTTCCGCACTGAAAGACTGGGAGTATGGGTCGTCGGCATTCTGTCTGTTATGTTCTCGCTTTTCGTCTGTTTGACAAGCCTGCTCCACACGACTACTGTCGAGAATATCGAAAGCGGACAAGGTCGTGACAGCTGTGTCTACAGAATAAGGGAGGACATCGAAAGCGTTATTTATTATAACGACAATCTTTTTGTAAATCTCATCATCCTTGCGGTAACGCTTGTGCTGTGTTTTGTGATTGCCAAAAAATGCAGCGGCATACGTCTGCGGTATATTCTGAGTATGCTGTTTATATGGACAGCCACACTCGGAACAGTATGGGTTATTTCCTCGCAGTCTGCTCCAACATATGATTCACAGTATGTTTCCGATGCAGCCATACAGTTCGCCGAAGGAAATTATACTATGCTTACCGACTGGCGATATTTCAAGGACTATTCCTTTCAGCTCGGATATGTTATGTTCAATGAGCTGATAGTCCGCATTGTAAGTATCTTCAAGCCCGAAACACCGATATACTTTGAAGTTGCCAATGCCTTTTTCCTTGCGGTCATCAACATCTTTATCGTTATGATAAACCACGCACTTTTCAATGACAGGCGCATAACAAACCTTACAGCGTTTATCCTTGCATTAAGCGTATCGCCGATACTTTCGTGTTCGTTCATCTACGGTATTTTCCCTGGAATGATGTTCGCCGTAATTGCAGTCTATTTTGAAATAAAATATCTGCAAACAAACAAGATATATTCCGCCGTTATTTCAGGAATCAGCATTGCTTTAGCCGTATTCATCAAATCAAATTACCTGATATGGCTTATAGCTATGATGTGTATCGCAGGAATAAAATTATTCCGTCGCAGGCATTATATAAAAGATATAATCTACATCATCGCAACCGTTGCTGTTTCAATGAATATCCAGTCCGTCGCAATATCCGTCTATGAACATCGTGCCGACTGCGATTTGGGCGATTCCGTACCCTATGTTTCGTGGATTGCTATGGGTATTAATGAATCTATGTCAGCTCCTGGCTGGTTTAACTACGTACACACTACGGCAAATCTCGAAAACAGCAATTACGATGCCGAAGTTGCAGGTGAAAAGTCCAAGGAAAACATAAAGGAGCGTATTAAATATTTTATCGAAAATCCGCAGTATGCCAACGATTTCTTCTACCTTAAAGCCGTTTCCCAGTGGAACGACACTTCCTATGAATCTATCTGGAATAACACCGTAAGAGGACAATATGCCCCGAAAAATGCCTTTGCAGAATGGGTGTGCTATGACGGTTCTGCAAAAGTCAAGAAATATATGGATTTCTTCTCCCAGCTTGTCTTTTTCGGATTCCTCGCAGGATGTGTATACACCCTTAAAAACAAGAAATTCACAAGCCTGTTCTTCCCGATTATTTTCATCGGCGGATTTATGTACCACCTTATGTCGGAGGGCAAATCGCAGTATATCATACCCTATTTCATACTTATGTCGGGATTTTCCGCCTATGGAATTGTCTGTATACTCGATTCAGGCATACCGTCGCAGATAAAAAACAAAATATTCAGACAGTTCAAAAAGGAGCGCAAATATGAATCAGCATAAGACATTATATATGGTTGTTCCGTGCTACAACGAGGAAGAGGTTCTGCACGAAACTGCAAAAAGACTTACAGAAAAATATACTTCCCTTATCAGCCGTAATCTTATTTCGCCCGAAAGCCGTGTTGTTTTTGTTGACGACGGCTCAAAGGACAAAACGTGGGAAATCATCTGCTCGCTTCACGAATCGCAGGAAATGTTCTCGGGAATAAAGCTCTCACGCAACAGCGGTCACCAGAATGCCGTTCTTGCAGGACTTATGACAGTCCGTACTCTGTGCGATATGGCTATCACTATGGACGCTGATTTGCAGGACGACATAAATGCCATAGACGAAATGGTTATCAAGTTCCACGAGGGCAATCAGGTTGTGTACGGCGTAAGAAGCGCAAGAAAAACCGATACTTTTTTCAAGAAATTCACAGCAGAGAGCTTCTATAAGTTTATGAAGGTTATGGGCGCAGACGTTGTATACAATCACGCTGATTTCCGTCTTATGAGCGCAAGGGTACTGGAAGAGCTGTCGAACTGCCGTGAAGTAAATCTCTTCCTGCGTGGACTTGTCCGCACACTCGGATTCAAATCCTGCAACGTAATGTACGAACGTGCCGAGAGATTTGCTGGCGAGAGCAAATATCCGCTCAAGAAAATGCTCTCGTTCGCCCTTAATGCAATAACATCGTTCAGCACCAAACCGCTGAAGCTCATTACAAGTGCGGGACTTATAATGTCAATCATAAGCGTATTTGCCATTATATGGTCGATTGTCGTCAAGCTCACAGGCAATGCCGAGCTGGGCTGGTCAAGCACAGTATGTTCAATATGGTTTATCGGCGGCTTACAGCTTCTTGCCCTCGGAATCATCGGCGAATACATCGGCAGAATATATGACGAAGTAAAACAGCGCCCGAGATATATAGTCGAGGAATTTATTAATGAACAGTAACATATGGAAAAAATTCCGCCGTGCCGTAAGAGATTACAGGCTTGTGAATACAGGCGACAGAATAGCCGTGTGCGTATCGGGCGGAAAAGATTCCGTGCTTATGGCAGTGTGTATGAAGCTTCTCCGGAGGGAAATCGATTTCCACGCCGAATTTATTGTAATGAACCCGGGATATTCGGAACATAACCTCGATATAATCCGCAGTAACCTTGAAAAGCTTGATATTCCTGCGGAAATAATCAGCACCAATATATTTGAATCCGTCAGAAACGAAAAGAATCCGTGTTTTCTGTGTTCAAGGCTAAGGCGAGGCTGGCTTTACAGGAACGCACAGGAAAAGGGACTGAATAAAATCGCACTGGGGCATCATTTTGACGACGCAGTTGAAACGATTCTTATGGGTATGCTGTACGGCTCACAAATGCAGGCAATGCTTCCGAAATTAAAGGCGGAACACTACCCTGTTGAAGTAATCAGACCGCTCTACAGAGTGCGTGAGAGCAGTATAATACAATGGGCGGAAGAAAATAACCTGCACTTTATCCGCTGTGAGTGCGGACTTGAAAACAAATCCTCAAAGCGTGCGGAGATAAAAGAAATACTCTGTATGCTCCGTGAAAAGAATCCAGATGTTGATATGAATATATTCCGTTCAGCCGAAAATGTGAATCTCAGAAAGCTTCTCTCGTACCATATCGGCGACGAGTACCACAGTTTTATGGATGATTAAAATAAAACCGCAGTAATAATACTGCGGTTTTTTTAATCTATAAGCTCAACAGAAATCTTTTTGCAGTAAAACTCAAAATAAATATCCTGTTCATAGCTGGACAATTTATATCTGCGTTCTTTTTCACAGCAATCTGAATACTCTATACAGAATCCGCTGCAAAAACCGTTGCAGACATCAAAGCTGACGAGTCCAGATACGGCTTTTAGCTTCATACGGATTTTATATTTCCCGTCATAGCTTGCAAGAACCATATCAATATTGCTTGTATAGTCAAACTCATCTTCATAGTCAAATTCCTTTGCGAAGTGAAATTCAAGAACACGGCAGAAGTGATACCACGATTTATAGCCGTCGGGAAGTTTTTCAAGAAGAGTATCAAGACCGTCAACGTCTTTCAGATGTTTCATTTATATCTGAGTTGAGTAGTTAGGAGCTTCCTTTGTGATATAGATGTCGTGCGGATGAGATTCCTTAAGACCTGCGCCCGTGATTCTTACGAACTTTGCATTATCGTGAAGTGTAGGAATATCAACACAGCCACAGTAACCCATACCTGCACGGATTCCTCCGATAAGCTGGAAAATCGTATCAGCAACAGCACCCTTGAACGGCACACGACCCTCAACACCCTCGGGAACGAGCTTCTTTGCGCCCTCTTGGAAGTATCTGTCAGTTGAACCCTCAGCCATAGCGCCGAGACTTCCCATACCACGGTAAACCTTGAACTGTCTGCCCTGATATATTTCAGTCTCACCGGGTGCTTCGGCACAGCCAGCAAGAAGTGAACCGAGCATTACAACATCAGCACCGGCAGCCAGAGCCTTTACAATATCGCCCGAATACTTGATTCCGCCGTCAGCTATAACGGGAATGCCGTACTTCTGAGCAACGCAGGCAACGTCATAAACAGCTGTAATCTGCGGAACACCGATACCTGCAACAACTCTTGTCGTACAGATTGAACCGGGTCCTATACCGACCTTAACGCAGTCCGCACCAGCCTTAATCAAATCCTCGGCAGCTTCGGCAGTAGCGATATTTCCTGCAATTACAGGAGTATCGGGGAAGTTTTCCTTAACCATACTGAGGCACTTGAGAATATTTGCGCTGTGACCGTGTGCAGAATCAAGTACAAGCACGTCAGCCTGAGCGTCAATAAGAGCCTTTGCCCTCTCGAGTACGTTTGCAGTAACACCAATAGCCGCACCGCAGAGCAGACGACCTCTCTGGTCACGTGCGGAATTTGGATACTGCACGGACTTTTCTATATCCTTGATTGTGATAAGACCCTTGAGACAGCCTTCCTCATCAACAATCGGGAGCTTTTCAATTTTATGTGAACGGAGAATTTCCTGTGCCTGTTCAAGATTAGTTCCGACAGGTGCAGTAATAAGATTATCCTTTGTCATAACAGCGGAAATCTTTTCATCGAAATTAGTAAGAAAACGCATATCACGGTTAGTTATGATTCCGACGAGTCTGTTTTCTGAATCAACAATGGGAACACCTGAAATTCTGTATTTTCCCATAAGCTCATTTGCGTCTCTGACGAGCCTGTCCTCCGTAAGCGAGAACGGGTCAACGATAACGCCGTTTTCCGAACGCTTAACCTTGTCAACTTCCTCTGCCTGCTTCTCGATGGACATATTCTTGTGAATAATACCGATACCGCCTTCTCTTGCGATAGCAATAGCCATACGTGAATCAGTAACAGTATCCATAGCGGCAGTCATAACAGGTGTATTGAGCCTGATATTCTTTGTAAGATTTGTTCCAAGCTTAATCATATTGGGAGTAACTTCCGATTTTGCAGGAATCAGGAGTACGTCGTCAAAAGTCAAGCCCTCTTTCTGAAATTTGTTGTCAGTAAGCATAATTTTTTCCTCCTCATCGATTATATTATCTTTTATCATAACAATTTTCAGCGGATATGTCAATAGTTTTCCGTAGAGAAAAACAATGTTTATTTATGTCGATTTTTGTGAATTTCTATAGACCCGTTGAAAATCCGGCATAAATCTCCAGTACGGCAGAAGCGTCGCCTGCGTCAATCATCCCGTCGGAGTTCATATCGCCTACTATATTCTGTTTTTTTGTGAATCCCGAAGCAATTCCCGTTGACAGCTTTGCATATTCATTAAGAATATTACTCGCATCGCTTGCGTCAACCATTCCGTCGCCGTTAACATCTCCAGCCCTGTAATCGCTCATATCTATGAAGTCAATGTGATTCACAGCAGAATAAGTCTCCGCAAAGCTTCCCGAAACACCTCTCACCAGAAATCCGTATATATTCACAGTCTCGTTGGAATGCGGGTCAGTATTTTTCCCGAACGCATTCTCGCCTATAGAATAAACGCTGTCGGGAACATATAAATCGAGCAGTAAACAGCCGAAAAATGTCTCGTTTCCGATTGATTCAAGCGTATACGGAAGTTCAACGCTTCTGAGTGCTGAACAGGCAAAAAAGCAGTCGTCGGGAAGCGATGTAATTCCCGTGCCGATTACAACTTCCCTTAGCGAATTACATCCCATAAACGACGAGTTGCCGAGCGACCTGACAGTATCGGGAATCACCACTTTTTCGGCAGAAGTCTGTCCTGCAAATGCCATACCGCCTATTCCCGTGACAGTATAGCCGTCAATCGTTTCGGGAATATAAATATCAGTAACACCCTCTTCAATGCTCACGGACGTTATAACAGCCGTACCGCCGTATGAATAATCATACGAAACATCATAGGTGTACGATACACCCGAAATCATTGCAGAGGACATAAACACAGGAAGCAGACTAATCATATATTCCTCCTGATAGTTTCGCCGTCAATCATTACAAGAACAGGCTCGGAGAGAATATCAAGAGGGTCGTCGTCAGCCCTGTAAAGCTGAATATCAGCGTCCTTGCCTGCCGCGAGACTTCCTACCCTGTCATCTATTCCCAGTATCTCAGCAGGCTTTATTGTTATAAGCTCAAAAACCGAATAGAATCCTATACCGCCCTTTAAGCAGGCTTTTGCGGATAACGGCAGATACTGTATGGGAATAACGGTGTGGTCGGTGCATACGGCAATCTGCACGCCCTCTTTCCAAAGTATGCCCGGATTTTTAATATCAAGCCCTTTCATCTCGGGCTTGCACCTGTCGCATATAACAGGACCGCATATAACAGGAACTTCCTCTTCTGCAATAATATCGGCGATTTTATAGCCCTCTGTGCCGTGAATAATAACCAAATCAAGAGAAAATTCGTTCGCTATTCTCATAGCCGTGCATATATCGTCGGCACGGTGGCAATGGAAAAACGCTTTCTGCTTGCGTTCAAGAAGAGGCATAAGCGCCTCGCACTTAATATCATACTCAGGCGGTTCGCCGTTTTCGCTGTCGGAATAATAGCTGTCCATATCGTGTGCATATCTGCGTGATTTATACAGTCCGTCACGGATAATTGCAGCGGTCGCCATTCTCGTGGACGGCATTTCATCCCTGTCGTTGTAAACTCTCTTCGGATTCTCACCCAGTGCGAATTTTATTCCGCAGTTTTTTATGAGCATATCGTCAACACGTCTGCCTGCTGTTTTAATCGCACAGATTTCACCTCCGCAGGCATTCGCACTTCCAGGCGACGAAGCAACGGCAGTAATACCACGCATACGTGCTTCCTCAAAGCACCTGTCAAACGGATTTATGCCGTCGATTGCACGCATTTCAGGAGTAAAAGGGTCTGTACTCTCATTGCAGTCGTCGCCCTCAAAATCAAGCCCGTCCTCGATAATACCAAGGTGCGTATGTGCGTCAATAAAGCCTGGCAGAAGTATTCCGCCTTCAGCGTCAATGCTGTCCTCGGGAATATTTTTCGGCACACCTGCTCCTACGGCTTTAATTTTACCGCCCTCTGTTTCAAGCCAGCCAACAGGGATTTCATAATCGTCGGTCATTGTCAGAAGTCTCGCATTATATATCAGCATACACTTCTCCTGACAGCCTCAGCCATTTCCACAGGACTTCCTTCAGCGTTTATGCACACGGTTGCGTGCTTCTCGTAAATTCTGTGACGTTCATCAAAAATCGCCCTCAGCTGTTCCTTTGTGTTATTAACAACAATCGGGCGGTTGCTGTCACCGCTTATGCGCTCATAGCAGGTATCGAAATCAACATCAAGAAAAACAATCTTCTCGCCTGCCTCAGCCACAGCCTTAGCGGTATCGGGATTAATCATCGCACCGCCTCCGCAGGAAATAACAGCCGATTTTCCGCACATTGATTTAACAATATCCGCTTCAACCTGACGGAAATAAGGCTCGCCCTTTTTCTCAAATATTTCGGGAATGCTCATTCCCTGATTCTCAACGATAAGCTCGTCGGTATCATAAAAAGCACAGCCCATTTTCTTTGCGGTAAGCTGTCCGACTGTAGTCTTGCCACAGCCCATAAATCCGCATAAAAATATAGTCATTTAAAATTCTCCTCTCTGTATTATTCCTCACCATACGGCATAATTTCATAAAAGCCGTTCTCGGTAACGCTGTAGTAGGTATCTGTATCAGTATCAACCATAAGTATAAGTATATTGCCGTTCGTCAGCACGTCGCCGTCGATGTAGTAATGGCTCAGACCGTCATAGTAGATTTCGCTGAATCTTCTGTCGTCAGCTATAACCGAAGTATAGATATGACCCGCAACAATTTTCTGCCCTGTAGAAAAATAGCCTGTTTCGGCAGGAAATTTACCCGTGAATATATCCTCGCCCGTCTCCCATTCCCAGTCCTCGCCTGTTTCCTCGTCAATTCCAGCGTGAACGAAAACAGTATTTCCCTCCGTGTAATATCGTGGCAGATTTTCCAGCCACGATATATACTTGTCATCCTCATCGGAATACTTGTTGCCGTTTATGCCTTTGAAGCCGTCGATAACCCATTCCTCGTGATTACCCATAAGCACGATTACTTTTTCGCCGTATTTTCTCTGCAAGCCGATTATCCTGTCCAGTACGGCATAACCGTCCGAACCGCCGTGAACATAATCGCCCATAAGAATCAGCTTAGTACCGGGTTCTTCAAGATGTCCGAGAATAACGGACAGCGCATATTCAAACTCGTCCATACAGCCGTGAATATCAGAACAGCAATATATTTTACTCATAAACAGCTCCTTTACTTATTCATTTTGTTAACCTCATCCTCAACAGCCCCGATAATTTCAGCAACGTCGGCAGAATCAAATCTGCCGTCATACCAGATTTCGTGAGCCGCAACAGCCTGATACACGAGCATAGCCGCACCGCCGACAGCCTTTTTGCCCATATCACGTGCTTTTTTCATAAGAAGCGTTTCAACGGGATTATATATAACATCAAAAACGCTTCCGCACTTTGCAATAACCTCATCCGTAACAGCGCACGCATCGCACTTCGGGTACATTCCGACGGGAGTTGCATTGACGAGCAGGTCGTATTCGCCCTCGATTTCAGAAATAAGGCATATTTTTACTTTTGCATTTTCGTATATTCCAAGAATTTCAGCAACAGCAGATTCAGCGGTTTTAACGTCCTGCGGAATTACAGCAACAGTAAGGTCAGCGCCGTGCCTGATGAGTTCAACCGCAATCATTCTGCCGACTCCGCCGCAGCCGAGCAGAAGGACTTTTTTACCAAGCGGAAGATTTTCATTCTCCGCCGACTTTACAAATCCAATGCAGTCCGTGTTGTAGCCTGTCGTAATGCCGTCCTTGTTGGAGATACAGTTAACGGAATTATATCTCAACGCACTGTCGTCAAGCTTGTCAGTCATAGGAATAACCGCCATTTTGTGCGGAATAGTAATATTGAAGCCCTTTAATTCCTTAAGCAAAGCCTCTTCCGCCATAAGATTTTCGGGTGCAATATCAATAAGCTCATAGCTGTAGTCAGTGATACCGCTGAGGGCGAATAATCTCTCGTGAATAAGCGGAGACATCGAGTGCCCGAGCGGATGCCCTATAAGACCGTATTTATTCATAAATATCAGCTCCTTCCAGTGATTCAAGATTCTCAATGCTGAGAGAGGTAACACCCTTGAGCGTTTTCTTTACAAGACCTGTGAGGGTTTTTCCTGCGCCGAACTCAACGAATTTATCTGCGCCGTCATTCTGCATTGCCTCCAGCTCCGAAGTAAAGCGTACGGGAGATACGATGTGCTTTGCAAGAATAGAAGCCATATCGCTGAAATCAGTAAGCTCACCGCCTGTAACATTGGAATAGTACTTCACGGCAGGAGCTTTAAAAGTAATCGTCTTTGCGGTCTCGTAGAATTTTTCAGAAGCCGACTGCATTAACTTTGAATGAAACGCACCTGCAACGTTAAGGGTAATAACTCTTGCCTTAAGCTCCGCAAACTTCTCGCTTACTTCCTCGATTCCTTCGGGAGTACCTGCAATAACGGTCTGCTGTGGTGAGTTGTAATTTACAGGCGCAACGTAATTCTTTGCCTGAGCGCATATCTCCTCGATTTTTTCGGGAGCGATTTTCATAATAGCAGCCATAGCGCCCTTATTCTCCTGAGTAGCCTGCTCCATAGCTTCCGAACGTGCTTTTATAAGGCGGAAACCGTCCTCAACTGATACCATACCCGAGATAACAAGAGCAGGATATTCGCCGAGCGAGTGACCTGCAACGCCGTCGAATTTAAAGCCCTTTTCGATAGCCGAAGTGATACCGACGAGCGAAGTGAGCATAATAGCAGGCTGAGCATTGATAGTGCGAGAGAGTTCCTCGGGCGAGCTGTCGAAGCATACCGCTCTCATATCACGACCGATGATTTCTGAAGCCGTATCATACAGAGCCGATGTTGCGGGAAATGCTTCCGCAATATCCCTGCCCATACCGGGAATCTGCGAACCCTGTCCGGAAAATAGTGAAATTGTCATAATTAAAAACTTCCTTTCGTATGCTATATATAAATCATTCCTGTTTTTAGCGCAAAAAAGTTGACTTTCTTTGTTCAAAATTAACGAAATTCAATTACAGATGTAATAAATAAATGAATTTTGATTGCAAAAAACTCGGAAATGATTTACAATATATATTGTATAATATTGTATTCTGCCAAAAGCTTTGTACAATAATAATATAACATATATTTTGGTTTTTTACAACAGTTTTTTTGCTTTTTATTTTTTCACAGGCACTGGGGAGAGACAGCAGAGCTGTAAATTACCGAAAAAAGGAGAAATTTTATGGGTATTAATATTATGGGTATGGGCAGTTATCTCCCTGAACAGACATTTACTAATGACGACTTCCAGAAATTTGTTGAAACCAACGACGAGTGGATTAGAACACGTACAGGAATAGCTTCACGTCATATGGCTGGCTGGGAACCTGCGTGGTATATGGGAAAGCAGTCCGCTCTCAGGGCAATCGAAAAAGCCGGTATTGACCCGAAAGAAATCGGACTTGTCATCACAAGCACAATCACTTCCGATTTCCTCACTCCGAGTATGGCAAGCATAATCCAGCACGAAATAGGTGCGGAGAATGCGTCAGCCTTCGACCTTAATGCCGCCTGTTCGGGTTTTATCTATTCTGTTGATACGGCAAGACGTTTTCTCCAAACAGACGAGAACCTCAAGTACGTCCTTGTAGTCGCTACGGAAGCGCTCTCACGCTTCATAGACTTTGAGGACAGAGGAAGCTGTATTCTTTTCGGCGACGGTTCTGCCGCTGCCGTAATCGAGAGAAGCGACAAGATGTATTCGTCATTCCTCGCTTCTGACGGAAGCGGTGCAAAGACGCTTTTTGCAAAGAATATGCAGATTGCGCCGGAAGTAAAAGTGGAGTCCGATTTTGATGACGGCTTCCCTGAAAAGCCTATGCACAAATTCTATCAGAACGGCAAGGAAGTCTATAAATTTGCTGTAAAGGCTCTTCCGAAGGCATTCAACTCCGCCGCAGAAAAAATCGGCATTACAAGCGCCGACATTGACTGGTTTGTACCTCATCAGGCAAATATAAGAATTATCGAAACTGCCGCAAAGAATCTCGGCACAGGCACGGACAAATTCGTTGTAACCGTTGACCATCACGGCAACACGTCCAGTGCTTCAATTCCGCTTGCCCTCTGCGAAGCAATCGAAAAGGGCGATGTAAAGCGTGGGCAGAAGCTTGCCCTTGTCGGATTCGGAGCAGGTCTTACCTATGGCAGTGTAATTCTGGAATACTAAAATAAAGGAGAATTTTTTTATGAAAACAAGAATAACTGAACTTTTAGGCTGTGAATACCCGATTATTCAGGGCGGTATGGCTTGGGTTGCCGAGCATACCCTCGCAGCAGCCGTATCAAACGCAGGCGGTGTAGGTCTTATTGCTGGCGGTTCTGCTCCGATTGACTATCTCCGTGACCAGATTCGCCAGTGCAAGGAAGCAACCGACAAGCCGTTCGGTGTAAACATAATGATGATGAGTCCGAACGCTGACGACCTCGCACAGCTCTGTATTGACGAGAAAGTTGCCGTTGTAACCACAGGTGCAGGAAACCCTGCAAAGTACATTCCTGCGTGGAAGGAAGCAGGAATCAAGGTTATCCCCGTAATCCCGTCCGTTGCACTCGCAAAGAGAATGGAACGTGCAGGAGCAGACGCAGTTGTTGCAGAGGGTACTGAATCGGGCGGACACATCGGCGAGAACACTACAATGTGCCTCGTACCGCAGGTTGTTGACGCACTTGAAATCCCTGTTATCGCCGCAGGCGGTATTGCAGACGGCAGAGGCATTGCGGCATCGTTTATGCTCGGAGCTGAGGGCGTACAGATTGGCACACGTTTCCTTGCTTCCGAGGAGTGCCAGATTCACCTGACTTTCAAGGAGCTTATCATCAAGGCAAAGGATACCGACAGCGTGGTAACAGGACGTTACACAGGTCATCCTTGCAGAAATATCAGAACAAAGTTTTCAAAGAAGCTTGCCAGCGGTGAAAAGGACGGCTCACTTACTCCCGACGAATTTGAGGAACTCACACTCGGCTCACTCCGCAAGGCTGTACAGGACGGCAATCTTGACGAAGGTTCATTCCTCTGCGGAGCTATCGCAGGTATGATTAACGACGTGAAGCCGTGTGAAGCTATCATAAAGGAGCTTATGGAGCAGACTGAAAAACTGCTGAAAATATGAGCAGAATTTGACGTTACAGAATACTGAAAATTGGAGGAATAATAATATGGCTACAGCAATTATAACAGGTGCTTCGCAGGGCATAGGTGCTTGTATCGCAAAGAGACTTGCACAGGACGGCTTTGACGTGGCAATCAACCACTATCCGAGCGACAGCGACAAGGAAAAGGCTCTTGCCGTTGCCGAAGAGTGCAGAGCATTTGGAATAAAAGCAGAGTGCTATTCAGCAGACGTTTCAAAATTCGACCAGTGCGAGGCTATGGTAAAGCAGGTAAAGGCTGATTTCGGCACTATTGACGCACTCGTAAACAACGCAGGTATCACAAAGGACTGTCTGCTTGCACGTATGAAGGAAGCTGATTACGACGCAG
Organism: Ruminococcus flavefaciens; assembly: GCA_023663905.1. Classification (GTDB taxonomy): domain Bacteria; phylum Bacillota; class Clostridia; order Oscillospirales; family Ruminococcaceae; genus Ruminococcus; species Ruminococcus flavefaciens_AD. Next base: position 24,662 of record JAMPGO010000005.1, on the reverse strand, counting down.
TTATTGCAGTAAACCAGAAGAGCGTTTACAATATGCTCAAGCACGTATGTTCCGTTATGATGAAGCAGAGACACGGCAGAATCGTCAACGTCTCATCCGTTGCAGGACTTTACGGCAATCCGGGACAGGTTAACTACTCGGCATCAAAAGCCGCTATCATAGGTATGACAAAAACCATCGCAAAGGAATTTGGCTCACGCAATATCACCTGCAATGCCGTTGCACCTGGATTCATCCACACACCTATGACCGATGTTCTTTCCGAAGAACTCAAAAGCAAAATGCTCGCACAGGTTGCACTTGGCAGATATGGCGAGCCTGAAGAAATCGCCTCTGTTGTTTCGTTCCTTGTTTCCGAAAACGCTTCATACGTTACAGGACAGGTAATCGAAATTTCAGGCGGACTTTCAATGTAACCAATAAAAATACAGGAAGGGAAATATATATATATGAGCAGAAGAGTTGTTATTACCGGTATGGGAGCTGTCACTCCTCTCGGCACAGGTATTGAAAAATTCTGGTCGGGTATCAAAGCCAATAAAATCGGCTTTTCTTTTATAGATAAATTCAGCACCGAAAGAACGGGTGTAAAAATCGCAGGAATAGTGCGTGATTTCGATGAAACGGCTTATTACGGCGTAGAGGGCTGTTTTGACAAAAAAGAAGCCAAGCGTATGGATATGTTCACCAAATATGCCGTAGTTGCCACACACGAAGCTATGCAGGACGCAGGTACGGATTTTGCAGACGTTGACAAATTCCGCAAGGGTGTTCTTGTCGGCTCAGGTATCGGCGGAATCGACCTCACACTGTCGGAATATTCCAAATATCTCGAAAAAGGTCCCGGACGTGTTTCGGCATTCTATATCCCGATGATGATTAGCAATATGTCGGCAGGTACGGTTGCTATGAAAACCAAGTTTATGGGCGCTAATTTTGATATTTCATCTGCCTGTGCAACAGGTACTCACGCTATCGGCGAAGCATTCAGAAAAATCAAGGACGGCTATCTTGACGTATGTCTCGCAGGCGGTACTGAAAGCACAAACGTTGAGTTCACATTTGCGGGATTTTCCAATATGAAAGCCCTTACAAAATGCGATAACCTTGAAAGAGCTTCCGTTCCGTTTGATAAGGAAAGAAGCGGTTTTGTACTCAGCGAGGGAAGCGGTATTCTTGTACTTGAAGAATATGAACACGCTAAAGCTCGTGGCGCAAAAATTTATGCAGAAGTAGCAGGATACGGCGCAACAGATGACGGTTATCATATGACATCTCCTATGCCGACAGGTGAAGCCGCAGGTATGGGAATGACTCTCGCAATGCAGGAAGCAGGACTTCAGCCCTCTGAAATCGATTATATCAACGCTCACGGCACATCCACGCACCTCAATGACCTCTACGAGACAAACGCAATCAAGCTTGCTTTCGGCGATGAAGCAAAGAACGTGAAAATCAGCTCCACAAAGTCAATGACAGGTCATCTTCTCGGCGCAGCAGGAGCGATTGAAGCAATCGTGTGCGCAAAGACGATTGAGGAAGGACTTATTCACGCAACAGTCGGCTATAAAGTACCCGACGAGGAATGCGACCTTGACTATTGCGTAAATGGCAACATCGAGCAGGAAGTAAATGCTGTACTGTCCAACTCACTCGGCTTCGGCGGACATAATGCAACGCTCTGCTTCAAGAAAGTCAAGGACTAAGGAGGTACGGAATGGAAGATAAAATTTTCAATGTTAATATCGAGACAATTGAAAAGCTTGCTGAAATTGTTTCAAAGAATGAGCTTTCTGAAATTACAATAAACGTCAGCGACTGCAATCTCACTATCAAGGGCAAGAAGCCCCAGCCTGCTCCGCCTGTAATGCCCGTGCCTATGGGTATGCCCGCACCCGTACAGACTGCACCTGCACCGTCGGCTGTTGAAGAAAACGTTCCACGTGAAACAGACGGCAACGTTGTAAAAGCTCCTATCGTCGGTACTTTCTACCAGTCACCCTCACCCGACAAACCGCCGTTCGTAAAAGTCGGCGATACAGTCAAAAAGGGCGATGTCATTATGATTATCGAGTCTATGAAGCTTATGAACGAGGTACAGTCCGAATTTGACGGCACTGTTGCAAAGATTCTTGTCGGCGACGGTCAGGCTGTTGAATTTGACCAGCCGATTATGATTATCAAATAATTAAGAATGCAGAATCGGAGTTGAAAATTTTTTAACTCCGTATTCTGATAAATCGAATGGAGGCATAAAATGTCAGAAGTTTTAATGAATAAAGAACAGATTATGGAAATCATCCCTCACCGTGACCCGTTTCTCCTCATTGACGAGGTGCTTGAAATGGAAGTTGGCGTGAAGATAAAGGCAAGAAAATATATCAGCGAGGACGCTTTCTGGTTCAAGGGTCACTTTCCCGATTATCCTGTAACTCCGGGGGTGCTTATGGTTGAAATGCTCGCACAGGCAGGTGCTGTATGTATGCTCTCGAAGCCTGAATTTAAGGGCAAAATCGGACTTTTCGGCGGTATTGACAAGGCGAAGTTCCGCAGACAGGTTGTCCCCGGTGATGTGCTTGACCTCGAAGTTGAAATAATCAGGCAGAGAGGACCTGTCTCAACGTGCAAGGCTCTCGCTTCCGTTGCAGGCGAAAAGGCTGTTTCCTGCGAGATAACCTGTGTTGTTGCAGACAAGTAAAGGAGCGAACTGATGTTCAGAAAAATATTGATTGCCAACAGAGGTGAAATCGCAGTCCGCATAATCAGGGCTTGCCGTGAACTCGGAGTGCGCTGTGTTGCCGTGTATTCAACGGCGGACAGGGATTCGCTTCACGCACAGATTGCCGACGAAGCGGTGTGCATAGGTCCTCCTGCAACAAAGGACAGCTATCTCAATATGAACGCTGTGATTCAGGCGGCTATTAACACAGGTGCGGAAGCCATTCACCCCGGCTTCGGATTCCTCTCCGAAAATGCGGATTTTGCACGTCTCTGCGAAAAGGCAGGACTGGTATTTATAGGTCCTTCGTACAAATCAATTGAAATGCTCGGCGACAAGGCTGCCGCAAAGGAGACTATGAAAAACGCAGGAGTACCTGTAATTCCCGGTTCTGCGGGCGCAGTGAAAAGCATTGAAGAAGCCCGTGAAATCGCTGAAAAATGCGGTTATCCGATACTTGTAAAAGCGTCGGCAGGCGGCGGCGGACGTGGTATCAGGCGAGTTGATTCGCCCGACGAGCTGGAATCGCAGATTACTATGGCTATGCAGGAAGCAAAGAACTTTTTCGGCGACGATACTGTTTACATAGAAAAGTTTCTTGTAAATCCGCACCACGTTGAAATACAGATTATAGCGGACAAATTCGGAAACACGGTTTATCTCGGCGAGCGTGACTGCTCAATGCAGAGACGTAATCAGAAAATACTTGAGGAATGCCCAAGCCCGATTGTTTCGCCCGAACTGCGTGAAAAAATGGGAAAATCTGCCGTTACCGCAGCCGAGCAGTGCGGATATTACAACGCAGGCACGATAGAATTTCTTGTTGATGAAAACAGGGACTTCTATTTTATGGAAATGAACACACGTATTCAGGTTGAACACCCTATTACTGAGGAAGTCACAGGCTTCGACCTCGTAAAGGCGCAGATTGAAATTGCAGCCGATATGCCTCTTGACATAAAGCAGGAGGATGTTACACTGCGTGGTCACGCTATCGAATGCCGTATAAATGCGGAAAATCCCGAGCAGAATTTCCGTCCGTCGCCGGGTACGATAAATGCACTCTATGTTCCGGGCGGTCCTGGAATAAGAATCGACGGCGCTGTATATCAGGGATATACAATAACGCCTTTCTATGATTCGATGATAAGCAAGCTCATTGTACACGGCTCTGACCGTGATGACGCTATCAGAAAAATGAAATGGGCTTTATCTGAGTTTATCGTCAGCGGAGTTGATACGAATATCGATTTTCAGCTTGAGATAATAAAATGTCCCGAATTTATCAGCGGTAACTACGATAACGGCTTTCTTACCCGATATATGGAAAAACGAAAAAAATAAGGCGGTGATATAGATGTTTGAGGATTTTTTTAATGTTGTGAAGCTCCGCTTCAACGGCAGTCAGGACGAAACTACGGCTTCTTTCCGATGTCCGAGATGTCAGAGTACCGTAACTCTTGAACGCTATGAGGAACTCCACAGAGTTTGCCCCAACTGCAATTATCACGGCAGGCTGTCAGCGCCCGAGAGAATAGTTATGACTGTTGACAAGGGCAGTTTCAGAGAATTTGACAAGGATATGCTGAGCTGTGACCCGATAAGCTTTCCCGGCTATCCGCAGAAACAGCAGGAACTCAGGGATTCCACAGGTCTGAGGGACGCTATTATTACAGGAACGGCGACTATCAGGGGCATAAAGACTGTTATGGGCGTTATGGATTCCCGATATATGATGGCTTCAATGGGTTCTGTAGTCGGTGAGAAGATTACAAGGGCATTTGAATATGCCACAGAAAACAAGCTTCCTGTGATTATGTTCACGGCTTCGGGCGGTGCGAGAATGCAGGAAGGTATAGTTTCGCTTATGCAGATGGCTAAAACCTCGGGTGCTGTAAAGCTCCACAGCGATTCGGGCGGACTTTACATTACAGTGCTTACCGACCCGACGACAGGCGGTGTAACGGCAAGCTTCGCTTCTCTGGGCGATATAATCATCGCCGAACCTAAGATTCTTATCGGATTCGCAGGCAGACGTGTTATTGAAAGCACTATGAAACAGCGCCTTCCCGAAGATTTTCAGCTTGCGGAATTTATGCAGGACAAAGGCTTTGTCGATATGATTGTTGAGCGAAAAAAGATGAGAAGCACGCTCTCAAAACTGCTTGCAATTCACGGCTACAGCGATTCAGCAAAGGAGGTCTGAACTTTGGAAAACAACAAGACAGCGTGGGAACGTCTTACCCTTGTACACACAAAGGGCAGACCTACTATCAGGGACTACATCCCGCTTATTTTTACCGATTTCTATGAAATGCACGGCGACAGGCTTTTCGGCGACGACCACGCTATAACAGGTGGTGTTGCACGGCTGGACGGTGTTCCCGTGACTATAATCGCACAGGTAAAGGGCAGGGATATTAACGAAAACAAGGAATGCAATTTCGCTATGCCTTTGCCTGAAGGCTACAGAAAAGCTCTCAGGCTTGCAAGACAGGCGGAGAAATTCCACAGACCTGTTATCTGCTTTATCGATACACCCGGTGCAAATGCTGGTATGTCGGCGGAAGAACGTGGACAGGGCGAGGCTATCGCAAAGAATATCGCCGAGTTTATGACTCTCCGCACACCTATTATATCAATCGTTCTTGGCGAAGCAGGAAGCGGAGGTGCGCTGGCTCTCGGTGTGTGCGACGAGCTTGCAATGCTCGAAAATGCGCAGTATTCTGTAGTATCGCCCAGAGGTTTCGCAAGCATTCTCTGGAAAGACGCAACCCGTGAGCAGGAAGCCTGCAATATTATGCAGGTAACGGCGGAAGATATGGTTCGTTTAGGAGTGGCAGAAGCTATAATCGAAGAGCCTCTCGGAGGCGCACATAACGATTTAGACAAAATTTCCGAAAATATTAAGGAATATTTGTCACTCAAAATTGCAGAAAAATGTCAAAAAGATATTGACGAATTGCTAAAAGAACGCTATACTAAATTTAGAAAAATCGGCGAGTTCACAGAATAATTGTCGGTTTGGAAAATATAAACAAATTTATGGAGGAAATTATTATGGTTTTTGACAAAATCAAAGAAATCGTTGTTGAACAGCTCGGCGTTGAGGAGGACGTTGTTACTCCCGAAGCAAACATTCAGGATGACCTTGGTGCAGATTCACTCGACATCGTTGATCTCATCCAGACAATCGAGGACGAATACGACCTCTCTATCCCTGACGAGGCTGTTGAGAACATCAAGACTGTTGGCGACATCGCAAGCTACGTTGAAAAGAACGTTGAGGCTGAATAATCGCTGACGTACCCGGAAAACAATCCCCTGACTTTAAGTCTGGGGATTTTTTCTGTATTTTTTGTTAGTATCAACTAATTTAACTTGCATTTGCACGCTGTAAGTGATATAATATAAACAAGGCGGTTATGCGCCGTCACTGATTTTTTAAGAGGAATATATCTTATGAAAAAAATTACCATTGTTACAGGTCATTACGGAAGCGGAAAAACAAATCTCTCTGTAAATCTCGCTGTATCGGCTTCCCGTGAAGGAAAATCCGTCGCTGTTGTTGATTTGGATTTGGTTAACCCTTATTTCAGAACTGCCGATTTCAGGGAATATTTTGAAAATATGGGCATAAAGCTCATCGCTCCTGACTTTGCAAACAGCAATCTCGACGTGCCGTCAATACAATTTGATATAGAACAGCTCGCAATGAACGAGGACTGCCTTATTATTGACGTAGGCGGTGATGACGCAGGCGCTTTTGCCCTCGGACGATTCGCAAACGCTCTTGCGCAGTACAGGGAAGATACTGATATGCTGTACGTCATCAACCAGAGACGTTATCTCACGGAAACTGTCGGCGAAACTGTAACCCTTATGTATGAAATCGAATCTGCCGCAAGAATGAAACACACGGCGATAGTCAACAATACTAACCTCGGACGTGAGACAACGGCGGAGATTATCAGCAAATCCGCTGGGTTTGCCGAAAAAGTATCTGAAACAACAGGGCTTCCGCTTGCATTCACAACCTGCCCTGCTGAAATATGCGAACTTCTCGATATGCCCGATATTTTTCCCATTAATGTCTATGTCAAGCCTTTGTGGGAATTATAAATAATAATCTTAATCAGAAAGTGTGGTGTTGAACTTGGCAAAAATGACTGTTATAACCGAACGCTGTAAGGGCTGTGGACTTTGTGCAACTGCCTGTCCCAAGAAAATAGTTGAGCTTCAGAAAGAAAAACGTAACAAGAAGGGCTATTTCTATGCTGTCTGTACTGACGAAAATTCCTGCATAGGCTGTGCAATGTGCGGTATGATGTGTCCCGACTGTGCAATTATTATCGAAAAATAAATGAAAGGAGCTGTAAAAGCTTTGGAAAGAAATCTTATGAAGGGCAACGAAGCTCTCGCTGAAGCCGCTATCCGTGCAGGCTGTAAGTGCTTCTTCGGCTACCCTATTACTCCACAGACTGAGCTTGCCGCATATATGGCTAAACGTATGCACAAGGCAGGCGGTGTATTCTTACAGGCGGAATCTGAAATTGCCGCTATAAATATGGTTCTTGGCGCTGCGTCAACAGGCATGCGTGCTATGACATCATCATCATCACCGGGACTTTCACTCAAGAGCGAGGGTATCTCTTATCTCGCAGGCTCTGACGTTCCTGCTGTTATCATCAACGTACAGCGTGGCGGTCCTGGTCTCGGCGGTATCCAGCCCTCACAGGCTGATTACTGGCAGGCTACAAAGGCTCTCGGTCACGGCGATTTCCATATCCTCGTATTCGCACCCGCTTCCGTTCAGGAAATGGTTGATATGGTCGTAAAGGCATTCGACAAGGCTGACGAATACCGTGTTCCCGCAATGATTCTCGCAGACGGTCTGCTCGGTCAGATGATGGAGCCTGTATCATTCCCTGAAATCAACGCAAACGCACACGACAAGAGCAACTGGGCTGCAAACGGTCACGGCAAAAAGCGTGAGCATCATATTATCAATTCCCTCTACCTCAAGCCCGATGAGCTTGAAAACTCCGTTACAGAGCGTTTTGAGAGATACGAGGCTATCAAGGCTAACGAAACCGACGCTGAACTTTATCTCACAGAGGACTGCGATATTCTTCTCTGTGCATTCGGCGCAACGGCAAGAGTTGTAAAATCGGCTGTAAACTCCGCAAGAGAGCTTGGCATAAAGGCAGGACTTTTCCGCCCGAAAACACTCTTCCCGTTCCCTGTAAAGGAAATCAACGAAGCTTCAAAGAACGCAAAGAAGCTCCTCAGCGTTGAAATGTCTATGGGTCAGATGATTGACGACATCAGACTTGCAATCAACTGCTCAAAGCCTGTTGAGTTCTACGGACGTACAGGCGGTGTTATTCCGACTCCTGCGGAAGTTCTGGAGCAGATTAAGAAAATCGGAGGTGCTTTATAATGGCTGTTGTATTTGAAAGACCGAAGTCCCTGCTTGATGTGCCTATGCACTACTGTCCCGGCTGTACTCACGGTATTGTACACAGACTTATCTGTGAAGTCCTTGACGAAATGGGTATCGAGGGCGATACTATCGGTGTATGTCCCGTAGGCTGTTCCGTTATGGCTTATGACTATTTCGGCTGTGATATGATTGAAGCTCCGCACGGTCGTGCGCCTGCTGTTGCAACAGGTGTAAAGCGTACAAATCCCGACAAGTTTGTATTTACATATCAGGGCGACGGCGACCTCGCCGCTATCGGTACTGCTGAAACTGTTCATTCCGCAACACGTGGCGAGAATATTGTTATCATCTTTATCAACAACACTATCTACGGTATGACAGGCGGACAAATGGCGCCCACTACTCTTCCTGGACAGGTTACACAGACAACGCCTTTCGGTCGTGACCCCGAGCTTGCAGGCTACCCTGTACGTGTGTGCGAAATGCTCTCCACTCTCACAGGTACTGCCTATGCTCACCGTGTTGCCGTTGACAGCGTTCCGCATATCCGTGAGGCTAAAAAGGCTATCCGCAAGGCTTTTGAAAATCAGAAAGCCAAAAAGGGATTCTCTATTGTTGAAGTCCTCTCAACCTGCCCGACAAACTGGGGACTTACTCCGACAGAGGCTATAAAGAGACTTCAGGACGAGATGATTCCATATTATCCGCTTGGTGTTTACAAGGATACTACAGGAGGTGACGAATAATGGCTGTTACTGAAATTCTTCTCGCAGGATTCGGCGGACAGGGTGTGCTTTTCGCAGGAAAAATCCTCGCATACTGCGGACTTATGGACAACAAGGAACTCTCGTGGCTTCCGTCGTATGGTCCTGAAATGCGTGGCGGTACTGCAAACTGCTCTGTATGTATTTCCGACGAGCCGATAGGTTCTCCGCTTGTACTTAATCCCGATATTCTCATCGCAATGAATCAGCCGTCTTTTGACAAATTCGTAACAGAAGTAAAGCCGGGCGGAAAAGTATTCTACGACAGCACTCTCATCGAAAACGAATGCACTCGTACCGATATTGAGATGTACGCTATTCCGTCATCACAGCTTGCCGACGATAACGAATTAAAGGGCGGTTCAAATATCATTCTGCTCGGCAAACTCATCAAGGAAAGCGGTATCTTCTCGCTCGATACTATGAAAGAAGCTATCCAGAAGGTAGTTCCTCCTTCAAAGGCTCACCTTATTTCCAACAATTTCCGTGCCATTGAGCTTGGTATGAACTCATAACAGAATAAAGCGGACGGCTGTAAACCGTCCGTTTTTTATAAATATATGTTGACATATTCTGCACGATAGTATATAATAGAATTAACAATAATAAAGGAGTGATTCATATGACCGTAACCACTGATGAATTTCAGACCAATTTCAACAAATATCTTGAACTTGTTTTGTCAGAGGATGTATTTATCACATTGAACGGAAAAGTTATTGCTAAAGTTATAAATCCGCAGATTAGTGCGGTGGATTCTATCAAGGGCTTGCTGAAAGACATTCCTGATAATTTTAATTCAAAAGACTTACGAGAGGAACGCCTGAAAAAATATGAAGATAATGTGTGATACTAATATAATCCTCGATGTAATGCTTGAAAGAGAACCGTTCGCTGAATCTTCCGCCAATGTTCTCCGCCTGTGCGAAAATCACTATATAGACGGATTCGTTTCAGCATCAAGTATTACAGATATTTTCTATTTAGTCCGCAAGCATACTCACAGCAATGAATCGGCTTATAATGCAGTCGGAAAAGTGCTGGAAATAGTCAGGGTCTGCAATGTCACCAATAATGAGGTTCTGAAAGCTTATCAGATTAAGGCAAAGGACTTTGAAGATTGTCTGCTCGCCGTATGTGCTGAATCTTCCGGCTGTGACTATATTGTAACACGCAATATCAAGGACTTTGAAAATCTTCCTGTCCCTGCAATAACACCGGCAGAATTTCTTGAACTTATAAAATAATATTCACGGACGGCTGTAAACCGTCCGTTTTTTTGTTATGCACACAGCTGTTGACATACGGCTTATAAAATGCTATAATTATAGAAGAAAATATATCCAGCAAGGAGAAAAAAATTATGAGTGAAAATATTAACAGCTATGAGTCACCTTTCTGCACACGCTATGCAAGCGAGGAAATGCAGTACATCTTTTCGGCAGACAAGAAGTTTACAACCTGGAGAAAGCTCTGGGTCGCACTTGCACGTGCTGAAATGAAGCTCGGTCTTAACGTTACCGAAGAGCAGATAAAGGAACTTGAAGAGCATATCAACGATATTGACTATGAAGTTGCCGCACAGCGTGAAAAGGAAGTCCGTCACGATGTTATGGCTCACGTCCACACCTATGGTCTTGTATGTCCCAAATCCGCAGGCATTATCCACCTCGGAGCTACTTCCTGCTATGTCGGCGACAATACGGACGTAATTATTATGCGTGACGCTCTCAATGTTGTGCGCCGTAAGCTTATCAACGTTATGAACAATCTCGCAAAATTCGCCGATGAATACAAGAATATGCCCTGTCTTGCATACACTCACTTACAGCCCGCACAGCTCACAACAGTCGGCAAGAGAGCTACGCTCTGGCTTAACGAGCTTCTTATGGACTTTGAGGATTTGGAATACAGAATCTCCACACTTAAACTTCTCGGCTCAAAGGGTACGACAGGAACTCAGGCATCTTTTATGGAGCTTTTTGAGGGCGATACGTCAAAAATCAAGGAACTCGAAAAGATGATTGCAGAGGAAATGGGATTCGACAGCGTTGTGCCTGTTTCAGGACAGACTTATTCAAGAAAAATGGATTCTCAGGTGCTTGCCGTACTCAGCGGAATCGCACAGTCGTGCAGCAAATTCTCCAACGATATGAGAATTTTGCAGTCGTTCAAGGAAATGGAAGAACCCCGTGAAAAAAGTCAGATTGGCTCATCCGCAATGGCTTACAAGCGTAATCCTATGCGCTGTGAGCGTATCACTTCGCTTGCAAGATACGTGATGATTGACAGTCTTAACCCTGCATTCACATCAGGCACACAGTGGTTCGAGCGTACTCTCGACGACAGCGCAAACAAGCGTATTTCCGTTGCAGAAGCATTCCTCGGCGTTGACGCAATCCTCAATATTATGATGAACGTAACTGACGGAATGGTAGTATATCCCGAAATTATCCGCCGTCGTGTTATGGCAGAGCTTCCGTTTATGGCTACTGAAAATATTATGATGGACGCTGTAAAGAAGGGCGGAAACCGTCAGGAACTCCACGAGAGAATCCGTGAATACTCAATGACCGCAGCTATGGAAGTAAAGCAGTACGGCAGAGAAAACAACCTCTGCGACCTTATCGTAAACGACCCGATGTTTATGATTACCAAGGATGAGCTTGACGCTGTTCTCAAGCCCGAAAACTACACGGGAAGAAGCTCCGAGCAGGTTGACGAATATCTTGCCGAGTACATTAACCCGATTCTTGAGGCAAACAAGGATATACTGGGCGAAAACTTCGAGATGAAGAACTGATTCCGCTATGCAGAAGGTATTTTTTATAGCCGATACGCATTTCGGCGACAGCGGTGTTATAGCATATGAAAACCGCCCTTTTCCGTCTGCCGATGATATGGACGATGTGCTTGTAAAAAACTGGAACGATACCGTTTCTGAAAGCGATAAAATCTTTGTCGTGGGTGATTTATCATTCCACGGCAAAGAAAAGACAATCGAAATCTGCCGAAGGCTTAACGGCGAAAAGTTTCTTGTTATGGGAAATCACGATACCGAAAACGAGCAGTTTTATTATGAATGCGGATTTTCGGGAGTAAGCCGTTATCCGATAATATACGGCGGTTTCTGGATTATCTCCCACGAACCGCTTTATGTCAGCAGAAATGCGCCATATGCCAATATTTTCGGTCACGTTCACGGCAATCCCATATACAGGGACGTTTCCGAACGCAGTTTCTGTGTAAGTGCGGAGCGTATAAACTACACTCCGATTGAATTTACGGAAATACAGGAACGTATAAAGGAGAATATACTATGAAAATAATGAACATACACGGTTACGGCGGAAGTGCGGAAAATTCCGCCTGTGTTGCACTTAAAGAACTCGGTCACGACGTTGTTTCACCGCAGATTGACTATTGTGCGGAAAGCCCTGAAAAGGTATTTGACAATATCAGGGAAATATTCAGGGAAAACAAGCCCGATTATATTGTCGGCACTAGCTTAGGCGGATTTTTCGCCCTCCTTACCTCGATACACTTCAATATTCCCGTTGTACTTGTAAATCCGTGCCTTATGCCGTTTATAACGCTTCCCGAAGTCGGACACAGAGGCGATGTAAGCGGATTTATCAGGCTTTTCAGTAATTTTGCGGACATCAGGCAGGAAAATATAACTGCAATTATCGGCGGTCAGGACGAGGTTATCAGCTATCATAATACCGTGACGAGAAAATTAATCAACAACTGCACTGTTATTCCCGAAGGCAGGCATACAGGCGGAACACTTCCGCTGAAAGAATTTTTCGGAGAAAACATAAAATGAAGAAGGCACTGAAAATAAGCGGGATAATTCTCGGCTGTCTGGCGATACTTTTCATTCTTATGTACGCTTTTGGTTTTCAGCTTATTGCGAAAGCATATATAAACAGCAAATATGAGCATATAAACTGTACCACAAAGGCATTTCCGTATGACGAAATACAGACTCCTGAAAACTGGAAAACCATTGATTGCGAAGGGCTGACTTTGAAAGTTCCCGACGAAATAGGCAGTCTTTATCCCGATGATGAAAGTGCAGTCAGAAAAAGACTTTTCGGAGATTCTGAAAAAAATACAACAATATTTTTTACCGAAAAAACAGAGCTGGATTTGTCATCGGTATTTGCCGAGCGCCGTCTTATAGAAAAAGATATTCAGAAGGCTATGAAAAGTATTGATTATAAATACCCTGAAAATGCGTATGAATTTTTTGATATGGCATTCAATGTAACTTCGGATGATTTCAGCATTTTAAAGCACGGCAAATCCCTTTTGCTTATTCTTCAGATTGCGGAAACCAAAGAAAGATTATATATCTCCGAAACTGTTGACTGTGATGAGGTTTACTCTTTTGAGACAGAAAACGGAATCGGATTTCTTACCCTTTACGGCAAGCCGACTGACACAACAGATAAATACTCGTATTATGTTGAGCTTTATGACAAAAGCAATCTCAACTCATACTGTTTTGCAGTTGTGAAGTCAACAGATAAGGAAACCGCTTTGAAAATAGCGGAAACAGCAGAATTTGCGGAGGAATGAAATGAAAAAAGAATACCTCGAAGCAGGAAAAATCGTCACCACTCACGGCATACGTGGCGAAGTCAAGATAATGCCGTACACCGATACGCCCGAGCTTATGTGCGAATTTGACAGGCTTTTTTCGGGAAAGAACTACGACGAAATCTATATTGAAAAAAGCCGTGCGTTCAAGAATATGGTCATCGCAAAAATCGAGGGCATTGATACTGTTGAGGAAGCCGAAAAGCTCCGCAACAGGGTACTCTATATGCACCGTGACGACCTTGAGCTTGATGAAGATACCTATTTTATACAGGATTTGATAGGTCTGGAAGTACGTGACGCTGATACCGAAACGGTATACGGCGAGATTTCCGATGTTTTGCAGACAGGCGCAAACGATGTCTATGTAATCAGCGGAAACGGCAGGGAATATCTTGTTCCCGCTATTCCCGATGTTATAATTTCAACCGACATCGACAATAATATTATGCTCATAAGACCGCTGGAAGGACTTTTTGACTGATGAAGATAGAAATAGCAACTCTTTTTCCCGAAATGTGCGAAGCCGTACTCGGCGAGAGCATTGTCGGCAGAGCGAGAAAAGCAGGAAAAATAGATGTCTCGTGCCGTCAGATTCGTGACTATGCCTATAACAAGCACCGCCGTGTTGACGATACACCATATGGCGGAGGTATGGGAATGGTTATGCAGTGCGAGCCGATTTATGAATGCTACAAAGCCGTCTGCGCCGATATGGGCGAAAAACCGCATACTATCTATATGTCGCCTAAAGGAAAGGTACTCACAGAGGAAAGAGCGGTTGAGCTGTCGCAGATGAAGAATATCCTGATAATCTGCGGTCACTACGAGGGTGTTGACCAGCGTGTGATTGACAAAATCGTTGACGAGGAAATCTCAATAGGCGATTATGTCCTCACAGGCGGAGAGCTTCCGGCACTCGTCCTGACAGACTGCATAGCAAGATTATGTCCCGGTGTGCTGTCGGATGAAGTCTGCTTCACGGATGAGAGCATATACAGCGGACTTCTTGAATATCCGCAGTATACACGTCCCGAAATCTGGGAAGATATGGCTGTTCCGCCTGTGCTTATGTCGGGTCACCACAAAAATATCGAGAACTGGAGGCACGAACAGAGCCTCGAGCTTACCAGACTTCGCCGACCTGATTTATACGGGAAATATAAGAAATGATATGCCCGTTATATGCATATAACATAAACTCGCAGTATAGTTGACGGCATTTTTTCCGTTTAGATATATTCAACAGTTTAGTCAACGAAATATTATGAAATATCTACAACAAACACGAACTTTCTTTGTGGTGAATATTCACAAGCCCGACGATAAAATTTAACTCTAATTTTATCTGAATGTAGAAAATATTTAAATATCGCCTTTTTAACTCAAAAATCCGTTGACTTAAAAATTTTTTCAATGTATAATAAATTATAGCAAATGAATTATTGCAAAGACGTTTCCGATAAAGCAGGTGCGTCACTACAGAGATAGGAGAGTTGAATATGTTTGTAAGAGAAGTTATGGTTAAGAATCAGGTTGGTCTCCACGCTAGACCTGCTACTTTCTTCATTCAGAAGGCTAACGAGTTTAAGTCGTCAATTTGGATTGAAAAGGAAGAGCGCAGAGTTAATGCAAAGAGCCTTCTCGGTATCCTCTCACTCGGTATCGTAGGTGGTACTAACGTTAAGATTATCGCTGACGGTGCTGACGAAAAAAATGCCGTTGACGCACTTATCGAGCTTGTTGACAGCGGTTTCAGTGAGGAAAACAGATAAATTACTGCTCAGGCAGAATCAAAGGGCGTTACTGTTTAAAAGTAACGCCCTGTTTTTATTCCGATATATTATCGAACATAGTTTCCGCAAACACGGCATATCCTCTTGTCGGCTCAGCCACAAAAACGTGAGTTACCGCCCCGATAAGCCTGTCGTTCTGGATAATCGGGCTTCCGCTCATACCCTGAACTATACCGCCTGTCGCTTCAATAAGCTCCTCGTCAGTTATACGGATAATCATATTCTTGGTCGTATCTCTGCTGTTGTAGTCAATCTGCTCAATCTCAACAGCATACTTTTTCGGCTCATTTCCTTCAACCGTCGTGAGAATATATGCCTCGCCCGTGGTGATGTCCTGACGATAGCCCATTTTATACTCTTCGGCATTACTGCACAGATTCTCAACCGAATAATCGTATAAAGTACCGAAAACACCCGAGTCGCTGTTGCTTATAAGCGTGCCGTAAACCGACTGACGTGTAAACTGCCCGTGAAGTTCGCCCGGAATGCCTGTCTCTCCTCGTCTCGCCTCTGTAATCACAACAGGAACAGCTTCTCCGCTGTGAATGGGAATAAGCTCGCCTGTATCAGTATCGCAGACAGGGTGACCCAGCCCCGCAAATTTTCCTGTCGATTTGTCAATAAAAGTCATCGTGCCGATACCTGCAATGCTGTCACGCACCCACATACCTCCTCGCCACGCATTATCTTTTTTTGAATAAACAGGAGTAAGCTCGGCAGTGAAAACCTCACCGCTTCTGCTGACCGACAGCTTCACGCTTCTGCCGTTGCTCTGATTTATAATCTTCTGCAAATCAGAATTTGAAGTGACGGGAATATCATCGGCAAGCGTAATAATATCGCCCTTTTCGATTCCTGCTTCCTTTGCAGGGCATACAGACCCGACCTCGCTCATAGCCGTAACCATAACACCCTCCATAAGAAGCTTTATTCCGAACGGATTTCCGCCTGCAACAAGAACAGGAGCTTCCTCCTGCCTGACGCTTATATTCTTGACAGGAATCGCACCGAAAAGCGACATTGAAGCACAATCCGCCGAATATTCCGCACTGAGTTCGGGATAGAGGGCGAATTTTACATCCTCAGCTGTTTCAGCTGTAACATTCTGCGGAAGTCTCTGGGAATAATATTCAGCCGTCCCGAAAAGTCCCACAAGCAATGCCGACATAACGCCCGCAAGCGCTTTTGTAAATATTTTATTCATTTTCTCAATCCTTTCAGCCGAAAAAATACGGCTATGATTATTATATATAAAAGTATGAGCAGTATGAATGAGAATTTCACGGAGTAAATTTATGAAAAAAATAATCAAAATTATTATGATGATTTTAACGCTGATTTATCCCGTTTTTATGACCTGCCTTGCAGGTGCGGGACTGATTTACAACAAATCGGGATACGGCGCAGAAATTGCATTAATCGGAATTTTTTTAATAATATCGGGGATTTTAATGACCGTCGGAGCAGTCCTGTGCCTTTCCGGGAAAAAACTGCTTAATATAATCTCGCTTGCCTGCTCCGTTCTCGGACTTGCGCTGTGCCTTGCAATGCTTTATCTGCTATGCACGCACGCTGACAATGCAGGCTGGAGCGACAACTACACAATGAATCCCGTAAGCGCTATGTACAGGGCAAGAATACTTCCTGTTATATTCCCGTCCGCAATTTCGGCAGGAATCGCCATTACCCATATTAAACAGAATCGGACTTCTTAAAACAAGAAGTCCGATTCTTTATAAGGAGGTGGAGTATATAAAATAGAAGATAGCGTAATTTATGACTGCTCGCTCACCATAATTGAAACTCTGTCCTGAATAATCGAGGCAGTTTCCTGTGCGGAGCGTTCGCCGTTGAAATATGCGGAGGTTTCCTCTCTGATAATATTCTGCACATTTTCGCTGAGATATACACGGTTGCTTTCTGCGCCGAGTATATATTCCTCAAGAGAGTCTCTCTCTTCCTGAGTGAGATTAGGAATCTTGATTTCCTTGTCGTTCAGATAATAAGTGTTATCATATTCGTGCTTCTTGCCATTTTCATCAATATAATAGGGATTCTTCATAGTCTCGTCGAGTTTTGACTCGAATGCGGATTTAAGCGCAGGGATAGAATACATTCTGTCACTTGTCTGATAGTCCTCGTCAAAGAATGAAGAGATGAACTTCCAGCAGGCTTCCTTATTATCGGAGTTAGCCATAATTGAGAAGCCGTTGTCAAGGCTTGTAACACCGCCGTTACCGCCGAATCCGGGAATGCCGACAATATTGAACTCCTCGTCACCAAAGTTTACATACTTCTGACGGCTGTAATCTCTGAGACTGTATATGTTCATATTCTGAATAAGCGCCTTGTCGTTTTTGATTGCCAGCTCATAATTATCCCAGTAGTCATTCATTTCATCGTTGGACATAGAATCCCAGTCAATTTCCTCGCTCTCAAATCTGTTGCAGAACTCAAGAAGTTTGATAAACTCAGGAGAATCGAAGTTGCAAGTGCCATTACCCATATCAATAAAGTCGCCCGAGTAGAGAAGATTATTTAAAACATAATCAGGACCGACATTTGTATCATTGAAAAGGCTCATACCTTCGGGGCAGTTGTTGTATGCTTCAATAAGCTCGCCCATAGTCCAGCTCGGCTTGTCATAGAACTTAGTCTTTACGGCAAAAGTACTTACATAGAAGGATGAGGCGATTGATACAAGCTTGCCGTCAACCTCGCCTGCTCCGAGTACGTTAGGCACAATGTCATCCTTTGAAACCGTTCCGTCAGTACCCATAAGCTCGTACATATCAGCCAGCGCACCCTTTCTGCCAAGCGAACCTATAAGCTCGGAATTACCATACATATAGATTATATCGGGAGTTTTTCCAGCAGCAATATCAAGCTTGAGCTGGGCTTCAGGAGAATTGAGCGTTTCACCGCTTTCGTCATCCCATTCATAATACTTGTTATAGTCCTCAACCTTGATACGATAGCCGTCGTTCTCCTGATTGAACTGCTTTACCTTATCCATAACATCCTGGTCGCTGTAGGAAACAACCATACTGATAATCTGCACATTTTCAAGCTCAGAAGCGTCACGCTTTGTAAGGCGGTAGAAACTGTCCGTGTTTTTATTCCAGTCACGCTCGTGAACAATAAACTCGTTATTCTCAACAGGCATAACAAAGTCAATATAATCGCCGGTGAGGTCGGAATCAACCCAGTTTATTACCTCTTCTGTAGTGCCGTCCTCTTTTAAGCCATACAGCGCACTTGTGTCTGAAATAAGAAACTTATAGTCGCCGTAGCCCATCATAAAAGTATTGATGTAATTAAAATCCTCGCTCTTGACCGTAATATAATCATCCGAAACAGTCATTGTCGCAGAGTCAATATGCTTGATAATATTATCACTGCTGTCGGAAGCATAGGTAGCGTAATATAAATTGCCGTCGTCGCCCTGTACAGCGTTGTAAATACGATAGCCGTCCTCGCCAAGGTCAACTTCATCGCCGATTACGCCGTCAGTGCCGATAGTAACAAAAACATCTTCGTTCTGAGTGTAAATGCCTGAAATGAACTTGTCTCCGCAAAGATAACATCCGTTGAGATTTGCCTGAAAATCATCATCGCTGTAAGCTTCAAGTCCTGTGATTTCATTTTCTGTGAGAATTGTGCCTTCTGTATCAATAGTATAGAGCTTGTGCGTGTATTCAGCAGCTTCATAGAATGCGTCCCAGTCAAAATTTTCGCTGTCAAAATCAGGGTCGTCCCAGTCGGGCAATTCCATATCGCCGTATGATGTAATGTTCGCAAATATATAGATTGTGCCGTCAGCACCAACCATAGCATCATAATAAGCCTCGGAATTTCCCTCGCCGTCGCTTACCTCGAAATCTATCTTGCTGAAATCGGTGAACTCATAATCCGTAACATACATTGCAGAACCGTTTTCGTCGTTTCCTGTGATGAGGACTTTTCCTGTATCGCCTATAGCCGATACCCTGTTGATGTAATTCAGCGGAAGGCTTCCGCCAAGCTCGATAGCCTTGTAGGACTTTTCAGCCACGCTCTCAGCAGTAATCGAGCTGTTATTATTTCCGCCGTTGTTATTACCTCCGCTGCTTTCACTGCTGCCGTCGCCGCAGGAAGCAAGCGAGAGCATCATAGCAAAAGCCATAATTCCTGCGATAGTCTTTTTAGTATTTTTCATAATAAACACTCCTTGTTTAAATATTTTCCTTTTTCTTCTTCTGTCTCTCGTTGTGATTATAAATAATCCTCGTGATTTTGTCTCCTGTCCATTCAGTCGCCAAACGCCTTGCACGTCCTGCCGTTTTCCAAAGGATTATGAGCAGATACAGAATTGTCAGGACAGGAATTATATAAGTCAGCCGTCTGTAGAAATAAATTGAAGTAAGCTGAAACTCAACAATGCGTGAAGCGTTTTCCCAGTAAGGATATATCACCGCATTTTTAATAACGGCATAGTCCGACAAATTTTTAAAAGCCTTTGCCCTGACGGACGGATTGAAGCGCTCGGAATTATTGACTATATCATAATTATTTTCGCACATCTGCTTAAAATAGCTGTCAATGGCATTGTAGGCATAATTCTCAACAGGGTCGGGAACTATGCACTCATAGCAGGTTATTTTTTTAAGCCCTGTATCAGTCGGCATAAATCCGTCGCCCATATCAGCAGACGGCGCATTATTGAGCAGATTAGCTCCGCTGTAGGTGATATAAGCAACAGGAAGCTCGCCGGCAGTCTTTTTCTCCTGCTTCGTCTTTGGAGTATCAATAACTCCTGCGATATAGAACTTTGTGCCGTCGATGTAGATATTCTTGCCCGAAACGCTGTCCGAGCCATACAAAGCCCACGCAAGATTCCTGTCTATAACCGCTCCGTCCTGCATTATATCATTATCCGAGAAATATGCGCCGTCCAGCAGGCTGAAATCACGGAAAAGGAAGAAATCTCCTCCGACCGCAACAAGCTCGGCGGTAGAACGTCCGTTCGTAGTATCGCTCCTGATAGTCGCCTGCCCTGCGGATGTGCTGTATGCTTCGGGAATAAGCTTCTGATTCTCTTCGGGAACTATTGATATATTTTGCAGTGATGTCAGCATACTCGCCTTAGCTCCGCCGATATTGTCCGTGGTGATACCTGCTTCTTCCGAGAAAAAACAGCTTATCTGCGAACATCCTCCGTCGGAATCCCATTTTTCAGCCGAATTGTTGTAGCCCTGCGACTTTGCAAGCGAACTTCCCCATATTGTAAGGGCAAGAGTACCTGCAAGCGATACGGCATTTGCAACAGCAAGGACAGCATACAGAATTTTTTTGTTTTTCATTCAGCACACCGCCTTATTTTTCTTTCATACGCACCTGGTCTCCTGCTGAAACAGGCTTGCTTGCCGCCGTGAGAACATAATCGCCATTGCCAATGTTGCCCGAAACCGCACTTGAAACTTCGTCGGAAGCCTGAATCTCAACAGGAACTTTCTGTGCATAATACCTGTTGCCGAGAGGTGAACTCTTTGATGTCACAGTAAGTACAAAGCTTCCGTCCTTGTCCTCATATACAGCACTTTTCGGCACGATTGCATCGTAATTTCCGCTTCCGCACGGTATTGACAAATCAATATAAGAACCTGAATCGACATCGCCTGTAACCGAGAACACAAGCACACGGTTTTTCGAGCCTGCTGTGGTATCATTTTTTATGTCAGTAAGAACCGCCTGAATATCTCCGCTCCAGTTGTTTACAACTTCCGCTTCCACACCCTTTTTGATTTTCTGGGTCTTTACGGCTTCAACCGTAAGCTTGACAGTGTAGCCTTCTTCCGCAATATCAATAGTAACAAGCTCCATATCGGGAACAGTTGTATCGCCTGCCTTGATATTTACGGCGCTGACAACACCGCTGTGTTCCGATTTGATTTCAGTCGTCTCGGTCTCTTTTTTAAGCTTGTCAACCTGCTTCTTAGCCTTCTCAATCTCTTTTTTCTTAGCCTCAAGGTCGAGAGTATTAATCTTGTCCTGAGTATCGTTGTCCTGCATAGTCTTGTTGAGCGATGTAATCAGCTCCTCAAGTGTACGCTGTTTTGCCGTAATATCTTCGTTGAGCTGGTCGATAGTCATTCCGTCGCCCATATTATTTGCTTCATAATCTTCAACAAGAGACGTATACCAGTCAATATTGTTTTCAGCGTCGGTAAGCTGATTTGTATAATCGTTCCTGAGATTATATTTGAGCGTGTTGTAATTCTCTTCAGCTGTGTTCATTTCAGATTCTTTGGCTTCCATATCAGCCTTCGCAGAAGCTATTTCTTCTGCCGAAACAACAGTCGCAACAGGTGGCTCTGTAACCTGCGGAATTACATCATCCTGCATATTATCCTGACTATCGCTGTTGTTGCCGTTGTCACTGCCTATGAGCGCCATATAAAAGCTGTAGGCACTGTTATAGTCGTTCTTTGCGTTCTCGAAAATATTCCTGCTGTTAATAAGCTCGCTAGTATATTCAGCAGGTGCGGACATATACTCATCCATATCAATTGCGGAAATCACTGCTGTAAGTTTTGTCTGGAGCTTCGTATAGTAATTAAGCTGTGATTTATTGTAATTGTAGTTGTCCTTAGCCGTCTGGACATTACCCTGATTTGCAACCGCTGAGTCTCTTTTCTGAATAGCCGTCGCCAAATCCTCACGGGCATTCTTGATAGCCTGATTCTCGGTTGTGTAATCGGCAGGAGGTGCAAGCAGTGCTTTCTGATAATCAAGCTCCAGCGCAGAGAGTGCGTCCTCGGCGGCGGTAAGTTCCTCGCTCTCGCCTGTACCGACAGTAAAAAGAACATCGCCCTTTTCTACTTCCTTGCCCGTCTTTACCATAACAGTATCAACAACCTTGTTGCCGTCAACAGTAACGCCGTAGCTCTGATTCGATTCAACCAAACCACTGCCCCGCAGACGTTCCGTAAGCTTGCCCGATGTCGCCCTTTCCGTCGAAATCTCCGCAAGCGAGCGGTTCATAATCGTGTTGGAAAAGAATGTAAGTACAAGCAGAACCGCTAAAAATATAATCAGGACGGTTTTTATTACCTCACGCTTTTTATTGGGAATGTAATTGTCCTTATCGTCTTTAATCATTTTTTGTATATCAGCCATTTTTCTATCTCCTTATCCTTTAATTCCGCCTGAAGCTGTTATGCCCTCAACGAGATAATCTTCGCCGTAAAGGAACATAAGTATTGTCGGCATCATATAAACTACTCCTACCGCAAAGGCAAGACCTATATCGCCTGTATTAATCTGTGACAGGAATACTGACAGAGGGTGCATATCGCTGTCCTTGAGAAGTACCAGAGGCTGTTCAACCATATTCCAGTAATCTATGAATACAAGCATTATAACCGATATTATCGCACCTTTGCATAAAGGCATATGTATTCTCGTCATAATCTGAAATTCACTTGCGCCGTCAAGCTTCGCCGCCTCGATATATGATTTCGGTATTCGCTTCATTACTTTTGTCAGGAGAAATACACTGAACGGCGAAAAGATTCCGGGAAGAATAATCGCCCAGCGTGTATCAAGTATATT
Organism: Ruminococcus flavefaciens; assembly: GCA_023663905.1. Lineage (GTDB taxonomy): Bacteria > Bacillota > Clostridia > Oscillospirales > Ruminococcaceae > Ruminococcus > Ruminococcus flavefaciens_AD. The sequence continues at coordinate 1,736 of JAMPGO010000005.1, read as the reverse complement.
GAATTTGTCCGCAACAAGAAAATTCGGCACAAGCGTTACCTGATACGGCATTATCATAAGAATAATATACACAAAAAATATTATACTCTTGAATTTGTTCGGGTATCTCGAAAAGCCGTATGAAGTGAGTATGGCAACGGCTATCTGAAAGAACGTTATCGGCACTGTAAGAAGCACCGAGTTCCAGAATTTCAGGAGATAATCGGGACTTTTAAACAATACGCTTTTATACTGTTCAAAAGTTACCTTGTCGGGAATGAATTTGAGATTCACATTGTCTGAAATAAACGTTTTTTCGTCGGATGTCATATTGCTGAGCATTGAGCCATAGTTTGCAGAAATTTCCGTTGATGTCATAAATGAATTGGCTATAGTCAGTATCGTCGGCATAAGAAAAAGCAATGCGGCGAAACAGGCAAAAATTGTTACTGTTATATCAAATACCTTTTTTTTCTGCTTCTTTGTCATCACTCCACATCCTTTCCGAAGAAATTCTCAGCAATAAGCAGTATGGCAATAATCACAATCATCACAAGCGAGAACAGAACTGCCGCCGCCGAAAGCTTCTGATAATCAAGGCTGTTGAATGTGTTGTTCATAAAGTGCTGAAGCATATACACTTTATTCGTCGGATAGTCGCCCGTAAGAAGATAAACTTCTCGGAATATCTTGAATGAGTTGATAAGCGAGAGAATAAGCACAAACAGAATTGTCGGCGACAGGTATCTTAACTTGATATGTACAAACTGGTATATTTTGCTTGCGCCCTCAAGCTCGGCAACCTCCATTATATCTTTAGGAATGCCTGCGAGTGCCGACATAAAGAGAATCATATTGTAGCCCAGATTCTTCCACAGGAACATTACTACAATAACAACCTGTCCGTATGCCGATTTGAGCCAGTCCACACCGTCTCCGCCGAACATTTCTATAATCTGGTTTATCGTGCCGTGATTATGGAAGAGTACCTGCCACACAAGCACGACCGAAGCTGTCGGAACCATAAGCGGACTCAGGAAAAACGTTCTGAAAATGCTTTTTCCCGGAATATTCCTCTCCAGCAGAACCGCCAGCCACAATGACAGGATTATTGCAAGCGGTACGGATACAAATGAGAACATAGCCGTATTTTTAACCGCAAGCCTGAATGCGTCGTTGCTGAAAAGCTTTGTGTAGTTTTCAAGTCCGACAAATTCGTGTACGACGGGGTTATTTATCAGCGAATAGTAGATAACAATCCCGAACGGCACAAGAAAAAATATAAGAACTCCGATAAGGCTGGGCATTACGCATATATTGCTGAATATCCTTTCCCCTCGCCTTCCGCAGTCATTTTTTCTCTTCATTGAATCACTTCCTTATTTTTGTTTCTATATATAAGTGTTTTTAAAAGGGCAAAAAGATGAAGTATCAGATAAATTTTTATTTTTTAACCAAATCTCCGTCATTTTTTCCCTTGAAATATGATATAATATTATGACTTCCCTGTCAATAGTTTTTGCAGAAATTTTGCAATTTCAAGCCAAATTCCTGACTTCCCTGCTGTTGTATCGCCAAATATCAGCAGATTCACAGTGAATTTTACAAAAAAATATTTAACTATAAATCTGCGGGATTTTCCCGTTAACCACAGTTAACAAATCGGCATAAAAACTGTACTAATCATAATAATACACAACCTCCAGTTATATAATATCACACTTTTTTTCAAATGTCAAGTCTTTTTGATATTATAA
>JAMPGO010000059.1 GCA_023663905.1 Ruminococcus flavefaciens | reverse complement strand
GTATATTTTTCTGAATTTGTGTAAAAATAACAAAAAGGGAAGTCAAAAGTATATAATTTTACTAAGCGTTTGCGGAAGGAGTTAACTATGGTAACAAGAGTAACAGCGGAGTTTGAAGCTCCCGAAATTGCAGAGTCTGCGCTCAAGAAAATCAGGGAAAACGTCAGGGGGGTGTACTCAACCAACTTTGTGTACAACAGACGTTCCAACGAGGCGGAGAAGCTCAGGGGCGGTACTATCTACACGATTATGCCGACTGCCGTGACTGCCAAGAATTATCTTACAGGCACGCTTGAATCGCCTGCCACAGATGATGTGATTCCCGAACCTGCAAGAAGCCGTAAAACCACGGTGTTTATCGTATGCGACGGAAGCGGTACGGACAAGATTCACTCTATCCTCAGCGGAATGGGCGGAACTGACATTTATTCTCCGACTGTATGAATATTCCAGCCTCCTGCCGAATATTATTTATCATTGATGATAATTAAAATTTCATATGGAGGTAAAAATATGAACTATAAACCCGAAGGCTGTCTTTTCAGGACATCAGAGAATCAGAGGTATATTTCAACCGTCGAGGGTCTCACAGAAGCTATGGAAAAGGGCATTATCCTTGAAGCGAGAGTATCCGTATGCGACAGCGAGCATAATCTCATTGTTGATTTGCCGTGCGCCTACGGAATAATCCCTCGTGAAGCAGGAGCTATCGGCATTGCGGAAGGAAAAACCCGTGATATAGCGCTTATATCACGGGTGAATAAAATCGTCTGCTTCAAGGTGGTGAAAATCCGTGCGGAAAACGGCAGAATCACCGCCGAGCTTTCACGTGCCGACGCTCAGAATGAATTTATAGCGGAATGCTCGGATAAGCTTGAAATCGGCGATGTAATTGAAGCCCGTGTAACTCATCTTGAGCAGTTCGGCTGTTTTGTTGATATAGGCTGTGGAGTGCCGTCGCTTATTCCGATTGACGCAATTTCGGTCTCCAGAATCTCTCATCCGTCAGACCGCTTCAAAGTGGGGCAGTTTATAAAGGCAGTCGTGCGCTCACGTGACGGCTCAAGAATCTGTCTTACGCACAAGGAGCTTCTCGGAACGTGGGAAGAAAATACGGAGAATTTCAAGGCAGGCGAGACTGTTTCAGGCATAGTGCGCTCTGTTGAGAATTACGGCATTTTTGTTGAGCTTGCACCTAATCTTGCAGGGCTTGCGGAGCTGAGGGACGATATAAAAGCGGGGCAGAACGTAAGTGTCTACATAAAGGCGATAATTCCAGAAAAAATGAAGGTAAAGCTTGTTATTGTAGATGTCTGCGAGGACTGCGAAGCCAGCCGTGATTTCAGATATTTCAGCGACGAGACCCATATCAGCGAATGGCAGTACGCTCCTGAATGTTCGGGCAGAGATATTGCGACTGTATTTGAATAAAAAAGCAAACCGCCTGCCGTAAAAGCAAGCGGTTTTCTGCGTAATTATCTTAGAATGCGATTTCCTCAGCGATTTTGTGAAGTCTTTCGTCGTAAGGCTTCTTCATCGAGAGAGCTTCCTGAATATCATAGTCAACAATCTGGCTGTCCTTGATACCGACAACACGGTTGCCGATACCCTGCTCGAGAAGCTCAACAGCGTAGTAGCCCATTCTTGTAGCCTCAACTCTGTCTCTAAGAGTCGGGCTTCCGCCTCTCTGAACGTGACCGAGAATAGTAGCTCTTGCCTCGATACCAGTCTTTTCCTGAAGAGCAGTAGCGATTTCCTGTGAGTGACCGATACCCTCAGCAACGATTACAACGAAATTCTGCTTGCCCTTAGCCTTCTTTTCGAGCATTGTGTTGGCGATAGCGTCGATGTCGTAAGGAACTTCCTGAGTGATAATATCAGTAGCACCGCAGGCAATACCTGTATTTACAGCGATGTGACCTGCACCACGACCCATAACCTCAACAACGGAAATTCTGTCGTGCGACTGTGAAGTATCACGGAGCTTGTCAACGAGTTCCATAGCAGTATTCATAGCGGTATCGAAGCCGATTGTGTAGTCTGTGCAGGAAATATCGTTGTCGATTGTTCCGGGAAGTCCAACGCAGAGCATACCCATAGCCGAAAGGTCTGCCGCACCTCTGAAAGAACCGTCGCCGCCGATTACAACAAGACCCTCAATGCCGAGTTCGTCGCACTTAGCCTTAGCCTTAGCAACACCTTCCTGAGTTCTGAACTCGGGACATCTTGCCGTATAAAGAACAGTACCGCCCTGGTGGATAATATCGGTAACGCTTCTCTCGTCCATCTTTACGATGTCGCCTGTGATAAGACCCATATAGCCTCTGTAAACACCGTAAACTTCCATACCCTTGCTGATAGCACTTCTTACAACGGCTCTGATAGCAGCATTCATTCCGGGAGCGTCTCCGCCGCTTGTAAGTACGCCAATTTTCTTAATCATAAAAATTCTCCATTCTGCACCTTGCGTATATTTCTGCCCGTAGGCTTAAATCCATACATATATATTTTACAGCTTTTGTGCATAATTGTCAAGTACATTTCAAATATTTTTTTGCTGATTCTGTTATTATACACAAAAAACCGTGTTAAATAATAGCTTATATGCCTATTTTCTCGATAAGGGCGATGTTTTCGGAATCAATAATTTCGGTTAGCTCTTCATAACAGCGTTTACTGAGATTAACAGCAAGCCTGTTTTTTGCCCTGACAGTTTTCTTCCTGTCAGTGAGATAGAAGCATATTTCAGTATTTCCGCCGTGATTTCTACAGATTTCCGCAGTTTTTTCAACAGGAATCGAATCCGACGTTGATTTTACGCAAAGATACATACGTTCGGCAAGCCGTGAAAAATCACGCTCCTCTGTAATACTTTCGCATATTACCGAAACGCTGTCGTCTTTAAGCGAAATTCTGCCGTTTATATAAATTATACTCTCCTCGTTGAGATAAGAAGCGGAAAGTGCGTATAAATCGGGAAATACAACGGAATCAACCTCGCCTGTTTCATCGGCAAGAGTGATAAAGCACATACTGCTTCCGCTTTTTGTTTTGTGAATCTTTTTCTGCTGAACTATGCACAGAATCCGTACAGGCATATTGTCCACAGCCTTTTCGGTATCGGAAATACCGCCGATTTTCTGCGCCCTGAGCAGTCTGCCGAGATAATCGTATTCCGACAGAGGATTTCCGCTGAGGTATATTCCTGCCGATTCCTTTTCCATAGCAAGAAGCCTTCTGTAATCGTATTCAGCAACAAAAGGAATCCTGATATTAGCCGATTCAAGCTCCTCTGCGCCGAAAAAATTAAGCTGACCCTCAATAATTCCCCTGTTTCCTCTGCCCGAAATATCCATAAGCATTTCGTAATTTTCAAGCATCTGACGGCGGTTGAGTCCGAGATTATCAAACGCACCGGCTTTTATAAGACTTTCAAGAGCCTTTTTATTCAGTTCCCTGCCCTCCATACGCTCACAGAAATTCTGCAAGCCTGTAAATCTGCCACTGCTTCTTTCGGCGATGATTTTATCGGCAAGCCCTGCTCCTGCGTTCTTCACGGCAAGAAGCCCGAAATACATTCTGCCGTCACGATATGCAAAACCTTTAAGGCTTTTGTTTATATCAGGTGCGAGAACCTCAATCCCATTGCTTCGGCAGTCGCTGATATACTCAGTAAGCTTATCGCCTCCGCTCATCACGCTGGACATAAGAGCAGACATATATATGCCACGATAATGGCATTTGAGATAGGCTGTCTGGTATGCAAGACAGGCATAGGCGGCTGCGTGGGATTTATTGAACGCATAGGAAGCGAATCCTGCCATTTCGTCAAATATTTTATCGGAAATATCACGTCCTATGCCGTTTTTTTCCGCACCTGCAATAAACTGCTCACGCTCGTTCATCATAACATCGTGCTTTTTCTTAGCCATAGCACGGCGCACAATATCAGCGTGACCATAGGAATATCCCGCAAGTTTACGGCATATCTCCATAACCTGCTCCTGATAGACCATTATTCCGTAAGTATCGCCGAGAATCTTTTCAAGTCCGTGATGAAGATACTTTATATTTTCGGGATTCTTTTTATTCTCTATATATAAAGGTATAGATTTCATAGGACCGGGACGGTAAAGCGAAATAATGACAATCAAATCCTCGATATTTTCAGGTATAAGCTCAGTAAGCCAGCGTGTCATTCCAGCGCTTTCAAACTGGAAAATTCCTGCCGTATCGCCTCTTGACATCATCGCATACACTTCCGAATCATCGACAGGAATGTTATCTATATCAAACTCGGGATTTGTCCTGCGGATTTCATTCACTGCGTCACGTATTATCGTAAGGTTGCGGAGTCCGAGAAAATCCATTTTAAGAAGTCCGAGCGATTCAAGATAAGTCATCGTATACTGCGTAATGATTGAATTTTCGCCCATTTGCAGAGGGACAAGCTCGTTGAGCGGAACGGCTGAAATAACAACACCTGCTGCGTGCGTAGTAGTATGGCGAGGCATTCCCTCAAGCTTCAGCGACAGGTCAATCAGCTTTTTCACGGAGCTGTCGGAATCGTACAGCTTTTTCAGTTCGGCATTTTCCCGAAGCGAAAAACTGAGATTATTTCTCGGGTCAATCATTTTCGCAATCTTATCGCCAAGACTGTACGGAAGCCCAAGTACACGCACAATATCACGCACCACCGCCTTAGCTTTAAGCGTATCAAATGCGATAATTTCGGCGACGTTTTCCCTGCCGTATTTCTGCGCCACGTAATCCTTGACTGCCTGTCTGCCCTCTATACAGAAATCAATATCAAAATCGGGCATAGAAACTCGCTCGGGATTAAGAAAACGCTCGAACATCAAGTTATACTTCATAGGGTCGATTCCCGTAATGCCTATGCAGTACGCACAGATACTTCCTGCGCCCGAACCTCTGCCCGGTCCGACAGGAATATTATGTTCACGTGCATAGCGGATGAAATCCCATACTATAAGGAAATAGTCGGTAAAATTCTTCTCGCTGATTACGGCAAGCTCGTATTCGAGGCGGTCGGTATATTCCTGCGGAGGATTCGCTCCGTAACGGCTGTGAAGTCCGTCATAGCTGAGCCTGCGCAGATAATCAGTATTGTTATTTATGTTATCATAGGTAATATCGGGCTTGAATACAGGGATTTTTATAGCTCCGTCAAAATTAAGGTCAACACAGCAACGTCGGGCTATAAGTGCGGTATTTGATACGGCTTCCTCGTGACCTCTGAAAAGCTGTGCCATTTCGTCAGCTGATTTAACATAAAATTCCTGCGTTTCAAAACTCAGGCTGTTCGGTTCACCAAGAACCGTTCCCATCTGAATACAGAGCAGGACGTTCTGCATTTCGGCATCGGACTTGCTTATATAATGGCAGTCGTTTGTTGCGGTGAGCCGTATTCCTGTTTCGGAAGCAAGCTTATAAATCTGCGGAAGCACCCTGAGTTCATCCTTTATGCCGTGATTCTGTATTTCAAGAAAATAATTATCATC
>JAMPGO010000058.1 GCA_023663905.1 Ruminococcus flavefaciens | reverse complement strand
TACCTTTCCTTCCACATAGGAATTGTACACCTCTCACGCAACTACATTATACCACTCCTGCTCCGAAATGTCAATAGTTTGGAGGAAATTTTTTATAAACAAAATACTTAAGCTCATTTTTGAGCAGTGGCAGGAAGATAAGCTTGACGGCAGAGCAGAAACAGCGGCTTATGACTATTTCAGCAGAAGAAGTAATTACACGCTTGACGAGGCAAATAAAAACCACGACTATTTGGGCAATGCGCTCTATGAAGCGGAGGAGCGTGCCTTTTTAGCAGGATTCAACACTGCTGTCAGACTGAAAGACCTTGTTGACGGAAAGACGGAAATATAACTAATCGGAGATTTCGGACACATAAAAAAGGGGCGGGGCAATCCTGCCCTTTATTTATTTTTCCGAATGGGTGCAAACGTTACAGAAATTACAGCTGAAAATACGTGACTTTTTTGACTAATTTAAGTTTTCGGCTAAAAATCGGCAAAAAGTGAGCGTGACTAATTTATGACTAATTCGAAAAAGTCAATGACTTATTTATGACTTATTAAATTTCAGCCTGTTTTGGTGCTTGTACCGTGTGAAAGAATAATACCGCCCATACATTCGGCAATACGGCTCTCCGCTTCTGCAATAACGTGTGCGTAGATGTTCTGCGTTGTACTCGCCTTTGCGTGACCCAAGTGACTGCTGATACTAATTGTATCCATACCTGCGAAGTAGAGGAGACTTGCGGCGGTGTGCCTGAATGCGTGCGGGTTGATGTGCCGTAAGCCGTATTTCTCCGCAAATCGCTTGCAGTAGCTTGTAACGCTGTCGGGGTGCATAGGTTCTCCGCCGTCCCTGACGAAAATAAAGCCCGTATCGTGCCATTTATCGCCGTAAGCGGACTTTTCAGGCTCGTAGTATTCCGTACGGTACTGTCTGAGAAGTGCCATAGTAACGGGGTGGAGCTTGATGTAACGAACGGATTTTTCGGTTTTCGGCTTATCAATATACACGCCCACATCGGCGGAATAGTACACGCATTTTTCGATGTGGATTTTGTTGTATTCCCAGTCAACGCAGTCCCAAGTCAAGCCGAGAACCTCTCCACGCCGTCCGCCTGTCACAAGAAGCAGGTGCAGGAGCATACGCCACTTAATTGGCTCGTTTTCGGCGCATTCAAGTATTTTGTCAACCTCGTCCTGCTCGAAGTAATTAGCCGTTTTCTGCTCGATTTTCGGCGATTTAGCCCTGTCCGCAGGATTGAACGGCAAAAGCATTTCGCACACTGCCTGTTCGAGTACAAGGTGTATCAGTACGTGATGTTCACGAATTGTCTTGTTGGAAAGCGGTCTACTGTCGTGTTCAATATCGAATAAAGTTTCTGTTTTGGTATTGAGTGCGGAAGATAACTTCACGGCACTGTCGAGGGCTATTTTCTCGCCTCTGAGTGCCTTTCGGTATGTTGACACGGATAACCCTGCACGCTCTCTTATGAAGTTTTCACGGCGGTCTGAGGGCATTAATTCGAGGAGTTTTTCGGCTGATTTCAGTACGGCTTTGCCCGAGTTTTTGCGTATTCCCGACTGCCCGAGCTGTTCGTACAGCTTATTGAGGTGCTGTGGACGTAAATCAACAAGCCTGATATGCCCGATACCCTGATTAACCCGTCCGAGAAGTTCTCTGTATCTGAGTGCCGTGTTATGACGGAGTTCGCCCGATTTCTCTTTGAGTTCAAGAACGTACTCCGCATAAGTGCCGAATTTCTGCCGTCCGTCGCCTGTCAAGCCCTGCCTGCACTGTTCCTCAAAAAGTACGGCTTGCTTCTGTAATTCTTTCTCAGCCTGCTTTGCGGTCATATTCGGAGCAGGTTTCCACGTCATTTCAAAGGGCTTGATTTTCTTCCCGTTGCTGTCGTAACCTCTCGCAATACGTATTCTGTAGCTGATTATCTCGCCCTGCTTATTCTTTCGGGGTGTTATATTAGCCATTGTCGTCGCCCTCCTCGCGCATCGTATCAAATAATTCTTTTGCGCGTATCACGCAATCAAAAACATCGTCTAACAATACTTTTTCAACTATTTCAGATACTTTAACATCAAAACAACTCATATTATATGCGCCAAATTCCACTAATTCACCTTTTTCGGTAATCTGTACCCATTGACTGTTATCAATTGGGGCGTTGAAATAGTGAGTGAGTTTATACATTAAAGCCATTTCATTTTCAAATATGAAATTGACAACTTTAATTATTTCTTCTTTGTTTATAATCAAATTTGTCATTGCACGCTCTGTAAGCCCCGTAACCTTGCAAGCGGTCTGAATGTCTTCACTTATTGTCATTGTATCAGTTTCGCCGAGAAGATACTCAAACGATACTCCCAAGCCGTTGTGATAGGCTTTTAACTCTGTCAATGACATTTCACGCTTATTGTTTTCGAGTTCGCTAACTCTTGTTGTCGCAAGTCCGACAACGTCTTTAGCAAATTCCTTTGCACTCATAGGCTCTCCGTCTTTACCTGTTAAAGCAAGTCTTAAATTTTTATAACGTTCTCCTAAATTCATTTCTTTTTACTCCATTCTGAAAATCTTTCAACACTTTCAACATTTTCGATATTCTATTCATCTTTCTCACAAAAAATATTTCGTGTTAACATTATTTTTTTGTAATTCAACGCTTGACAATTACAAAAATATGTGATATTATAATATTGTAAGTGGTGCGAGTGATGTTACGATTATTGTAACACAAAAGTTTAAAAAAGTCAACCACCACAACAAATTTTTTTCAGGAGGTAATCGGAATGACCAAAGCAAATACGGACATCAGAGCAGAGCTTAAAGCTAAGAACGTCCCCGTTTATGCCGTTGCTGACGTAATGGGCGTACACGAAAACACGCTCTTCCGCCGTCTCAGGCACGAGCTGACGGAGCAGGAGAAGCAGAAACTCATCGGAATCATTGGCGAAATCGCACAGCAGAATACAGGAGATTAATTTATGGAGACAATTAAAATGAATTACACAATTTACACTAAAATCAGGGAAAAAGACGGCGGCACAAGAGAGGTTATGGCGGTTGATTTGCCGTTTTACTGCCGTTGTCCTGAATGCAACAAGGAAATGGGAATCTATCCTTTTGACGAGATAGCAGAAGACCCAGACTTTGACCCATATTCGACAAAGATTTACTGCGAAAGCTGTACAGCGGTCTTTGACGAAATCAGAACACAGGCAAAGAAAATTCTCGGCGATGTGGACGATATGCCCGTTGACAAACTTCACGCACTTTCAAATCTGCTCAACGAATTTGAGAGAGAGTGGGCAGAATGGTAAAAAAAAAATAACGCCCTGCTACTGCAATAGCAAGACGTTGACGGCAAAAACCCATTAACCACAATGAATATATTCGCCTGCTCCTATTATATCACAATTTCGGGGCAGGTGCAATACTTTAGAAAGGATTTTTTATGGCAAATTTTGAAATCAGAACAAACATTCCGCGTATGGAGACAATAAACAAAGCTTCCGAGATTACAGGGCTTAGCAGGCATTTTCTCAGGCAAAAGGCTGTAAACGGTGAAATTGTCTGTGTCAAGGCAGGCAACAAGTATATGATTAACATTGACAGACTGATTGAATATCTCAACAACGGCGATACTCTTAAACCTACTCCGACAGTATCGGAAAACGGCGGTATCAAGCCGATACCTGTCAAGCTGTAAGGCGGTGACTGTATTTGAATCAGGAATCAGAAGAAACAAAAGAATATAAAGCCCCTGATATGCTCAAAGCACTTGAACAGGCATTTATGCAGAAACTTGAATGTGGTGATTTTTTGCCGTATGATTCATTTTTATCTAATTTAGCCAATTTTCAAAGAATAATCTTTGATACAGAGGATTTGCAGGAACGTTCTAAATTTTACACTTATGTGATGAACAATGCAAGGGCTGTTGACTATGCCCAAGCAACGGAAAAAGCCTTTAAATCAGAGACTTCCCGATTGGGTATACCTGAATTGTGGGAAATTCCGAAAGAGTTTGAAAAAGAAAAATTGTCCGTGCCGTTCCCAATTGACAGCTTACCGCCATTATTGAGAGACTACCTGAAAGCCGTTGCAGATAATGTGCAGGTTGATGTAACGATGTGTATATTGCCGTTGCTGTCGGTTCTGTCACGGTGCGTGCAGGGCAAGTTTACAGTATGTTTTCCGAATACTTATCACGAAGAACACCTTAATCTCTATACGCTGACGGTTGCGAGACCCGGAGAAAGAAAGTCGGGAGTTTTCGGGACTTTAACCGCTCCGCTTTTTGAGTATCAGAAAAACGAGAATGAACGTCTTGCGCCGCTTATTGCGGAATACAGGGCAAAGCGCAAGTCGCTTGCAAACACGTTCGAGAGTCTCACAAAGGGAAAGAATCCCGATATGGACAGGGCGCAGGAAATTGCCCTTGAACTGGAGAACTTAAAGCCTGTAAACCGTCTTACCTTGAATATAACCGACTGTACGCCTGAAAGTCTTACGGCAGAGCTTGCCGACAATAACGAGCTTATGGGAATGCTGGATGACGAATGCGGAATATTTGAAATACTTGCAGGGCTTTACTCCAAAGGAACGCCGAATATCGATATATTTCTGAAGGCTTATGACGGCTCTCCTCTCGTTGTAACAAGACGTTCCAAAGAGAATATCTATCTTGAACATCCCGTTATAACTCTCGGACTTATGGCACAGCCCGAACCGTTCGCAAAGGCAATGAACAAGCCCGAGTTTTCGGGCAGAGGACTTATACACAGGTTTCTTTTTGCATTTCCCGAAAGCCGTCAGGGAAGCAGAAAACAGCAGTCTCCGCTTATTCCGAAAAAACTAAGGGAAGAATATAATAATCTTATTAATTATCTCTTGAAAACGGGTGCGGTTGAAGAACCTCGCACTATGGTTTTTGCAACGGAAGCGAAGAATATTATGAGGGATTATTTTGACAGGATTGAGGACAGGCTTAAACCAAATGGAGAGCTTGTGTATATGGCAGAATGGGCGAATAAGCTTTATGCAAAATGCTGTAGAATTGCGGGTATACTCCATTTATGCACACATAAACCGCAGGAGCTTATTACTGCCAATACCGCATTCAGGGCGATAAAAATAGCGGAATGGGCTGAAAGTCAGGCACACAGGGCATTCGGTGGTACTGCCTTTGAGGACGAAGCCACGAGGAATGCAAAACGTATTCTTAAAAAGCTGAAAGAAAAAAAGCAGGATGTTTATACCCGAAGTGACATTGCAAGAGATAACCGCACAATTAAATCAAATGAACTTGATGAGGTGCTTGAACTGCTTGACGATATGAAATGTATTAGAATTACAGAGGAAAAAACAGCAGGCAGACCGAAAATTACAATTAAAGTTAATCCGTTACTTTTCGATAAATGAATTACATAACAGGAGCAGGAGACGAAGTTTAATTTTAAATCGTCTGAAATATTGGGAAAAAAAGGAAAAAAGTCTGTTTTTGGCTATATACAGGCAAAAAGTGTAATGGGAAATAAGTCGGAAGAAAGTATTTTAATTTGGGAAAAAAGCACTT
>JAMPGO010000057.1 GCA_023663905.1 Ruminococcus flavefaciens | reverse complement strand
CAGCAGTTTTTCCGCATAGCCGTATATATATCCCATATGAGCCCTGCGTGAGCCGTCGGTAAAATGCCTTGTCCTGATATAAAGAATAATCTTACGTCTCAGGAATACAAGAAGCACGGCAGAAATCACGGCAGTCAGCGCATATGCCGTATGCTTTACGGAATCGGGAAGCGCCGTGCCCGGTTCGTCCGTAATTCCGATAACATACGTTGTAACAACCGTTTCCTGAACTGCAACGGTGGTGGTATTATTATCGGTTACAGTGCGTGGTGTGGTCGTCTGCTGATTATTTCTCGTCGTGGTGCTGTCCTCTTCGGACGATGATTCAACAGTCGTTGTTTCGGTACTTTCGGCAGTGGTGGTTTCCGTAGTCGTCGTCGCAGGTGTCGTGTCTATGGTCTGCTCGGAATATCCTGCCGTAAATTCAAACGGTATCCAGCCGTAGCCGTCAATATATACCTCAACCCAGGCGTGACTTCTGTTGTCTTTAAGCTCGATTGTATATGAGCCATCGTCGTTCCGTGCTGATTCGCTGAAATCGTCGCCGACAAGCACATAGCCTGTTGCGTATCGTGCAGGAATGCCAGCCATACGTGCAAGCAGAACTCCTGCGGTTGCGTAGTGAGTGCAGTAGCCCTTGCGGTTTTCAAGCAGAAAATAATTGACAAAATCACGGGTTGACGGAGTTCTTCCCGGATTGAGCGAATACTCAACCATTGAAGATACCCTGCTCCTGATTGCCGTCAGGGTCTGAATGCGGTCTTGGGCATTGTAAGTCTGTGCTGAATCAAGTATATCCGCAAATTCGCTTCGGATTTCGTTAATATCGTCGGTATCGGGAAGTTGCAGATAGTTTTCATAGACAAAATCCCGATAGTCCTTTTCGATAAGTTCAGAGAGAACCAGCCCCGAGTTATCAGTCGGTATAAGGCTCGATTCTATCGTGAAAGGATTGCCGAGATTTTTTTCATTGCAGTAGCTCTCAAGCAGGTTATTCCACTCGCTGTCAGTCATATCGCTGATATTATACGAGTACACGGTTGTATCGAAAGCGTTGAGCTTGCCTGCAATATCCTCAGCTTCGACTTTAGTGAATCTATATGAATACTCATTGCCCGACTTCGATGTCACGCTTGTATCAAGGTCGTATTCACGTATACCGATATTGTCAGTACCGTAAGGAGCGAAGCTTCTGTTTTTGCGCAGTCTGGAATTAATCCAGATTGTATAGTCGGTCTTGTCGGATTCATACATATTGATACGTCTGCTGAAACGATAAGGGAAATCCTGCGGATATGTGCTGTAATCGCTGAAATCGCTGAATATATCGGCATTATAGGCTGAGCCGGGAAGCTGGGTCCATTCGTTATTTCCGTAAACAGAACCCGTATATTCTTTTAAGTAAACAGCGCCGTTGTAGATGTCGTCAAGGGTTACAATCAAATCGGTCGTTTCTTTATATCTCAGCCTGTCAACATTGCCGAGCTTATGCGACTGCACCTTGAAGTTAAAGCCGAATGCGCTCGTAAGCTCGGATATACTGCCTGCCAAATCCTCCGCCGAAAATGAATTTACAGCGTCACGTATTTCAATACGCTTCTTGTTAAGCTCGTCGCTTCGCTTATAGTCGATGATGTTGAGTACAGCGGAGGAAATACCTGTTATGGCGATTACGGTCATAATCAGATATATACCGCATTTTTCGGTGACTTTAAGCTTCATCTGCCTTTTCGGGAAGAACAGATTTTCTTTCCGCACAAATCCACCGTTTCCGCCCGAGTATTCCCCGATGTCCGTCGCTGTCATTGCAAACACGGCAAGCCAGTACGAAACAGTAAGCATTCCCCAGAAAACCGAGATTTCTATGCCGTTGTACAGCCCGATTTCAATGAGCGGAAACGTTACCAGCAATGGCGGAAGAGAGTTGGGGTGATAAATCGTGAAAACGTATATGACCAGCGCAAGAAGCCACGTACCTGCTATAAAAAGCACGGTTACTGAGCTTTCCTCAAGCTCGGGTTTCAGGAATTTATAATAGTCTATGTCCTTGAATGTCGAGGTGCGGTATATCACGTTGTAAGTGTATTTACAGCCGAGTATAATCGTATCAATCAGCTTGTACGATACTACCGCTCCTATCGCCGTTGTTGCAATAATAAGCCACACAGCCTTTTTTCCAAAAAGCGAGAGCAGGATGTATATTGCCGAAAATATTACGGCTGAAAAAATCACGGCTTTGTGGTTAAATCTGAAGTCAAACATAGTAACGAATGACATAATAGCCGAAATATAGCCGATAACCGCAATAGCGACAGCTTCGGCACGTCGCAGATTCGCTCGTTTCCGCCTGACTGACATTACAATGCTGTCGCAGATAGTAATGCCGTTGTTATTCTTTAAAGTTTTTTTCTTCATAGTTCTATGTCCTTGATTGATGATGTTATTCGCCCGATAAGAACGGGAATTATATTTATATCCGAACCGCCTGCTGAGAGATTTTCTGCTTCTTTCGGCGATGTTACCACTACAACCGCATTTTTTATATCAGCGTCGGTATTGTCGCCGATATATTCAAAAAGTTCGGGGTCGGAATCCGAAGTGATAAAAGCAAACGACGACATCGCAAGGTCGGGTACGTCTGCAAAATAATCTTTCGGCGACCTGCAAACCGCATTTTCATTAGCCGAGAGAATAATTTCACGGATAGTTTCCGTCAGCGAGTCGGTATCGGCAATGCTTTTTTCCACAAAATCGCCTTCAACGGAATTGTAGTACACCAGAGAGTGTGAGCGTTCGTTTTCAAGCATAAAGCGTGATATTGAAACAAACGTTTCTATCAGGGTATCAGCCACAGGAAGCCTGTAATCCGAACTGATTCTCATATCAAGAAACAGCATACACGGAGTATCGACAGGCAGACTGTAATCTTTTACAATAAACTCGTCCCGCTTTGAACTGAGCTTCCAGTGTATGCGGTTAAGCTTGTCGCCCTGATTATAGCTTCTGAGGTCAAAAATTTCCGACGGGTCGTCGCCTGCCTTGTACTCCGAGAAAATATTGCTTTCCTCGTTTACCCTGTCGGTCGAGCAGATATGTCCGCTGATTTCAAATCCTTCTGGCATAACAGCTACCTCCGTATCGATATTCCTGCCGATTCTGAATCTGAAAATCCTGAGAGGGTCGTAGATATTTATACAGGCGCATTTTATTCTGATAATTCCGCAGTATTTCGAGTTAAGCTGGAATGATATATTCTGACTGTTTCTCGCCTGAATCGGCAGAAGAAGATTGAAAACGCTTGTTTCGGGACTGAAAAGATTCGAGTATTCAATATAAGCCTCAGCCTTGCCGACAGGGAAGATACTGTTGTTGGTTATTTTAATCTGCACGGGAAAATTCTCGTTTTTCAAGGCAGTATCGCTTTTAAGGGCAAAATCAACCCTGATATTTTTTTTGGCTATGAGCGTGGCAATGAACATTATTATCGGAACGGCAATGACCGTTATGAGAAGCACAAGGGCGAAATCCCACAGATACATTATGTAAAATATCACACATATTATAATAAGTACGGCGAAAAATATTTTCATTAAAATCATAGTCATCTACCTGATATGCCCGGAGCAGGAGTGTTCTTTATAACATCATCTATGGCTTTTTCCGCCGTGATGTCCGACAGTCTCGCCTTTGGATTAAGCATTATTCTGTGGGCGAAAACGTCCTGGCAAATGTATGTGACATCATCGGGAATGACATAATCACGACCCATAGCCACTGCGATTCCTTTGGAAATCTGCATAAGCGCAAGCGTTCCTCGTGGACTTATGCCGAGCTTAATCATCGGGTGATTTCTTGTTGCCGCCGAAAGCTGTACGATATACTCATATACTCTGTCGTCTATATAGATATTGGAGATATACTCCTGCAACTCACGTATAACAGCGGTATTTGCAACCGCCTGAACGTTCTGTAGCGGTGATGAATTGAACTTTGCTTTAAGTATCGCTACCTCGCCCTCAAAATCGGGATAGCCCATACTCAGCTTAATCATAAAGCGGTCGAGCTGTGAATCGGGCAGGTTATGCGTTCCTGCCGAGCCTATAGGGTTCTGCGTGGCGATTACCGTATAGGGTTCGGGAAGCTTGTACGTACTGCCGTCAACGGTAATGCTTTTTTCCTCCATAAGCTCCAGCAATGCGGACTGCGTTTTACTGGATGTTCTGTTGATTTCATCGGCAAGAAACAGATTGCAGAAAGCAACGCCCTTGCGGAACTCAAAAGTGTTGGCGGATTTATTGTAAACCGAAAAGCCTGTTATATCAGACGGCAGAACGTCGGGAGTGAACTGCATACGGTTATGCTCAAGGGAAAGTGCCTTTGAGAATGCCAGAGCGAGAGTGGTTTTGCCAACACCCGGGATGTCCTCAATAAGGATATGACCCTTACATAAAATCGCAATCAGTGTTTTTATGATGATAGCGTCCTTGCCGATGACAGCTTTCTTTACTTCTGAAACAATGTCATTTATCTGCTGTGTGTAAATATTGTTCATAAATTAATCTCCTGTCAGTTTTTTATTATATACTTCAGCATACATAATTTTATTATAGCACTTTCAGGAGAATATTGCAAGAAAAATTTTGGCAGGAGCAAAAGCATTGTTAAATGAAATCGACAACAGATTTCTATTGAATATCTGAAGAAAATTAATTGCTGCAGCGCTTTATAGTTAACAATGTTAATGTTTGACATATTTAATATATTTTTTTGAAACAATAGTAAGAAATCAAATTATTTTAAGAAAAATTCAAAAATGTATTGAAAAATTTTTCAGGATATGGTATAATTAAACTGTAAACAAAACATAAGAACAATCTGTTCGCACGTTAATTTTATTGGAGGAATTATTTATGAGAGAAATTACTGAAGAAATCCGTCAGGAAATGCAGGATATGATATTTGACTACTACGCTGAGGAATGCGAAGTTGAGCGTGATTCAATCACTATGGAAACAAATCCGCAGAAAGACCTCGACAGCGATTCGCTTATGTTCGTTGAGCTTATCGAAATGGCTGCCGAAAAATACGAGATGGACATCAAGCTTCAGAGTATCGGCAAGTACCTCCTCAAGGCTTCGCTTGACTCAATGAAGGATGTTGTTGACGTGTTCTGCAAGATTTATCAGTACGGCGACGACATTGTAAATCTGTAAGAGGTATTAATGATAAAGTCGAATATTTCAACGCTGGACAAATACAGTGAGCGCATAGCTGTTCTCACTCTTGAAAACGGCAGTAAAAATCTTCTAAGCGAGCCTGAATTTATCCGTCAGGAAGTCCTGACGGACTGGCTTGCTGAAAATCCCGAAATACAGGCGATGATAATTACAGGAGCAGGCAGGCATTTTTCGCACGGCGCAGATGTTTCGCAGTTTGCGGAAGGTAATGCCGATGAAATTTCACGCAAGCTTGATAAGGCGAAATCGCTTCTGAACGTCATAGAAAATCTGCCCGTCCTGACTGCTGCGGCGATAAACGGAGGCTGTTTCGGCGGTGGTCTGGAAATCGCACTCAGCTGTAATTTCAGAATCTGCTCGCCGAAAGCTTTTCTGGGACTGCCTGAAATAATGCACGGCGTGATTCCGGGAATGGGCGGAATCGAGCGTTCCGTACGGCTTCTCGGCAAGGAAAAAGCCCTG
>JAMPGO010000056.1 GCA_023663905.1 Ruminococcus flavefaciens | reverse complement strand
CAGGAACGGAGCGCAGGAATCCGAGTGATGAGAAGCCCGTACCGAAATCGTCAACGGCAATTTTAATGCCGTGTTCTCTAAAAACAGAAAACATATTTTTCAGCAGGTCGGTATTAAGAAGCCTGCAACGTTCGGTAATTTCAAGGCAGAGATGTTCGGGCGGAAAACCTGTTTCCTCGATAATCTCAAATAAATCCTTGACAAAATCATCTTTTTCAAGCTGAGTGTACGAAAGGTTAACATTTATAACAATATTCGGGTTGATTTCAAGGAAATTTTTTCCGTCAATCATTGCCTGTCTGAGAATCCACCTGCCAAGCTCCGGGAAAAGCGAATCCTGCTCCAGCACAGGAATGAACCTGTTCGGCGGAACGATTCCGTACTCCTCATTTTTCCAGCGGATTAGAGCTTCCATTCCACGGAGATTTTCCGTGTGCGAATCAACAATAGGCTGATAGCAGAGGAAAAATCCACGGCAGTCCTCGGCAATACAGCTTCTGATTATATTTACCTGCTCAAGAATCTTCCTGTTGTCAACGCTGACGATATTCTCGAATATAACAAAACTGCCGAATTTGTGATGTTTGGATTCATAATAGGCATATCTGAGGCAGGAATAGAATGTATCGGACGAAATATCGAACCTGTCAGCGAGAATAGCTCCGCCGTTCATAGAAAGCGTGATTTTTTCGTCATCAACAAAAAAATTCATCCTGACTTCATTCTGAAGCCTGTTATAAAGCTCCAGAGCCTCATCAGCGCCCACACTGTGCGTAATAACGGCAAACCGTGTGCCGTTCATACGGTAAACCGCACCTTTATTTGCAAAAATCTCCTTGATTTTCTGCGCAAGAACCTGCAATACACGACTGCCGAACTTATAACCGAAAACGTCGTTGATGTCGGAAAACGAGGATAACCCGACCATAAGAATCAGAGCGGGCTTGCGTTCGTTTGCCATAACTTTTATATCATCGAGATAGCCGTACAGATTCCTCAGACCCGTAAGATTATCGATATAGCTGAAAATGCCGTGATTTCTGATAACACCGCCGAAATACTCGGGACTGCCGTTGTCGTCACGTATAACAACACCTCTGCACGTACAGACGGCATAGCTTCCGTCGGATGCCATAGCCCTGTACTGCATATCGTGACTTGACGCATTACCCGAAAAAATGTCCTCAATGCTTTTGTTATATATCTCTCTGTCGTCGGGATGAATCTTTTCCTCCCATATCGTACCTGCATTGTGCATATATACAGAAGGCATATCAAAGAACTCAACAGCAGCCTTTGACCATCGTGAAATATCTGTTTTCATATCGCACAGAAAAACGTAAGCACCTTCAGCAACAACAGAGATTGCCTCATAAAGACTGTTAAGCCTGTTCATTTCATTTTCCTTCATATTTTACCACTTCCTGAAATATGGCAGAAGCCACAAGTTATTATTGATAATTATATCATATTTTATGTATAAAGTCAATATACATATTGCACATAACAGGCAGTATGATTTTAGTACATAATTAAAAAATATTATCTGTATTTATAAACGGCGACAGATTCAAAACCGTCAAGGAGCGTAGTCATACTCTTGAAAGCCATACCTGTTCCCTTTGCAACGCAGTTTACAGCGTCCTTGGCAATTACGCACCTGATTCCGAGGGTGCGCCTGATAAGCTGAGTAAGTCCGCCGAGAAGCGCACCACCGCCTGTAAGAAGCAGACCGTTGTCATAAATATCGCCCACAAGCTCGGGCGGAGCGTCCTCCAGTACCTTGCGGATAGTTTCCATAATAGCGAAAGTATCATCCTCGATAGCCTTGAAAAGCTCGATTTCACTGAGGTCAACCTGAGCAGGCAGACCTTTCAGCAGACTTCTGCCCTTGACTGTATATGTAATTTCGTCGTTCGGGTCATAAAGATTGCAAAGGTCGATTTTCACACGCTCGGCAGTACGTTCGCCGATAAGAAGCTTGTACTTGTTCTGCATATACTTGATAATCGAGCGGTCAATGGAATTTCCTGCGGTTTTTATTGCGCAGGAAGTAACAACACCGTTCATCGAGACAATAGCAACGTCTGTAGTGCCTCCGCCGATGTCAACAATCATATGCCCCTTTGCCTTGGATATGTTGATTCCTGCGCCAATCATAGCGGCAACAGGCTCTTGTATAAGATAAACCTGACGTGAACCCGCACTTTTTGCGGCTTCAACCACAGCACGGCTTTCAATATCAGTCACAAAAGAGGGAACGCATATAATAATTCTGGGCTTTACGAGCTGACGTTTGCAGATTTTCAGAATAAATTCACGAATCATACTGTGTACGAGGTCGTCATCGGAGATAACGCCGTTGCTTATGGGTCTCGCCACGCAGATATAATCGGGATTTCTTCCAATCATCTCATACGCTTCCTTTCCGACAGCAAGAACCCTGTCCGTCCTTGTATTATAGGCGATAACGGACGGTTCGCTTAAAACAACACCCTTGTTTCCCATAGTAATGACAATATTTGAAGTGCCTAAATCTATACCAATATCTGTATTAGCCATTTTGTTCGTCCTTTCTTTCAAGCATATTCCTGAAACAGCTGAATCGTTTTTTGTTATTATTTGTATCAACCATATTGCGAATGGTTTCCTCTGAGCCGACGAGGATGAGAAGCTTTCTGGCACGTGTTACGGCAGTATACAGCAGACTTCTGTAACACAGCCTGTCATAGCCGGGCAGAACAGGCATAACAACGGCTTCAAATTCACAGCCCTGACTTTTATGGACGGTGATTGCATATGCAAGCTCAAGAGTTACCGCACTCTCGAATGAGTATTCCGCACTGCGACCGTCGAAATCTATGTAAATCAACCTGCGGTTCGGGCTTATTTCCGTTATTCTGCCGATGTCGCCGTTGAAGATACCCATACCGCCCTGATAGTTCCTTGTCCACCTGATTCCGTAATTGTTTTTTGTCTCCATTACCTTATCGCCGACCCTGAAAACCGTATCGCCGATAACAATCTCGTCCTTGTCGTCGTCCGACGGATTAAGGCTCTCCTGAAGTATTCCGTTCAGCTCGTCAGTTCCCGTACTGCCCATATGAACGGGAGTTATTATCTGAATATCATCATAAACCGAGTAGTTATAATTGCCCATAAGCTGATTTTTAACCAAATCAACAATAAAATCGGCGGATTCACTGTCGCTTTTCTCAACAAAGAAAAAGTCGTTGTTATTTTGCAGGACAGGATATTCGCCCGAAACGATTCTGTGAGCATTGATAACAATGTCGCTCTGCCGAGCCTGACGGAAAATATCGGTCAGCTTAACGACAGGGACGATATTGCTGTACACGAGACTTTCAAGGATATTTCCAGGACCAACGGACGGGAGCTGGTTGAAATCGCCTGCCATAATCAGCTTACATCCGCCACGCATAGCCCTGAGAAGCTTTTCAAACAAAAAGCTGTCCACCATAGACATCTCATCAATAATAAGCACGTCGCAGTCGATAGGTGTTTCCTCATTGCGTGCAAAGGTCTGAATGCCGTCCGAATCGTATTCAGCCTCCAGCAGACGGTGAATCGTGGAAGCGTAATGCCCTGTAAGCTCGTTCATACGCTTTGCGGCACGTCCTGTAGGAGCGGCGAGAGCTACTTTTCTGCCCTCTTTTTCCATAACGGATATTATAGCCCGCAGGGTAGTGGTCTTACCTGTTCCGGGTCCGCCTGTGAGTACCATAACATCACGTTCAATGGCGGTGGCGATTGCATTGCGCTGTTCAGGAGCGTATTGTATATTATTTTCCTGTTCCTCGATGTCAATGAGACAGTCATAATCGGGATAGTCTGAATAAGAAAGACTGCTGAGCTGTTTTATTCTTTCGGCAGCAAAATTTTCTGCAACATAATAGTCATATTTATAAACATATTTCCTGCCGTTTATGGAATATTCCGCAAGCTCATCCTGCTCCAGCGCCAAAGAATACGCAGACATAATATCTTCTTCGGAATAATATCGGGCAGCCGCTGTAATCAGGCTGTCATAGGGCAGGCAGGTGTGACCGTTTCTCGTATTGACAGTCAGAAACTGCTTGATAAGTGCGATAATACGGCACTCTGCATTCTGCGGAATACCGATACCGTCGGCGATATAATTTGCACGGTTGTATTTCAGTTCAATACCTTCATCGCAGAGGACGTACGGATTTTTTCTGATAATATCTATGGATTTCCTGCCGTATATATTGTACATACGCACGGCATAGACGGATTCCGTCTCATATTTCGCAAGAAAAGTAATAAGTGTACTGCGCTCGAAAATAGCCCTTGATTCGTACTCTATTTCCTGGCACAGTTCAGGAGAAATGCCACGGACTTCGCAGAGCCTGTCGGGACTGTTCTCCATAATTTCAAGAGTATCATCGCCGAAAACAGATACGATTCTTTCAGCGAGTTTTTTATTTATGCTTCCGACTGCTCCTGAAGCAAGGTATTTTTCAATCCCGACGGCTTTCTCGGGCAGTTTTCTCTCGCAGTATTTTGCATTGAAGCGCAGACCGTATTTCGGGTGATTTGTATATTCACCCTTAAGGACAAGAAATTCGCCCTCGCTTATATCGCCCAGAACACCGACAGCAATATTTTCAACACCGTCTGAATCCAGCTGAAGAACGACGTATTTATTATCCCTGAAACGGACTTTTTCAACAAATCCTTTGATTTTCTCCATAAATGCACCTCTTGATTTTTTATTACCTATCTATTATACTACATTTAAGCTCAGATTGCAAATGTTTCGGCAAAATATTTTTGAAGTTCTGTGCAGGAAATAAAAACTGCGTCGGGATTATCTTCAACAAACTGCCTGCAAAGTTCAAGCTGGGAATCATTTGCGGAATAATTGACAATAATTATATTAGTCCTGCCACAGCCCTTTTGCAGGATATATTCAAGTCTCTGCTGAAAATTACGGTCGTCTGCAAAAACAGGAAGGACAGTGACATAAGGCGGAGCGTTGTCCGTCGGAAATGAAAAAAGCGCTATTATTTCAATCAGTGCAATGACGGCAAGTATAACGGCGACGGTGATTATAATCATATCCATAAAAAGACTCCTTTACTCATAATATATATAATATGCTGAGTAAAGAAGTTGTGTGATTCAATCCGTTTCAATAGGCTTGTGCAGAAAGCCAAAGCTTCCCGGTTCGGCTTTAAGGCACATTTCAAGGCAGTAGGAGAAAAATTTAAGCTTATAGTCCAGCGATATGCTTCCTGACGGAAAGAACGTATCATCGAGGAAAAAGGTAAGGACAGCCACAATCATTTCGGCGCTTTCCTTCGGATATTCCGTCTGAATACTGCCCTCGATACAGCCTTGCTTGAGCAAAGCGGTAAGAATCGGCGAAATCTCCTGCACGGCAATCATCTTCATCTTGTTGTGAAGAACCACGTCGTCGCTGAGGTGAAGATTGACAATCAGATTTTTTTCCTTGTTGCTGAACTCGCTTTTGATTATCGAATCGAAGAGCAGGTTGATTTTCTGGAGTGCGGACTTTTCGGAATCAAGCTCTCTGAAAAATTCGTGGATGGCATTCTTATAGCACTTCTCAACAACTGCGTCAAGGATTTCGTCCTTGCTTTTGAAATAATAGTAAACGCTTCCTTTGGCGATGCCTGCTTTTTTGGCAATAAGATTTACGGAAATATCCTTGTCAGTCATCTGGAACATAAGCTCCTGAGCGGCTTCTAAAATCAAATCTTTTTTATCATTTTTCATATAATATCGTCCTTTCAATAGCGTTTTTTAAAATTATATCACAAACTTTTGAAAAATGCAATATTTTTTTCAAAAAATACTTGACCGACGGTCAAAAACGTGATAGAATATAAAAAACGAAAAACTGACCGAC
>JAMPGO010000055.1 GCA_023663905.1 Ruminococcus flavefaciens | reverse complement strand
GACGTTTTCAGAAATACGGCATTAACATCCACGATTTGAACGCGATTTTCTACGCATTCTGTGATGAGCTTGAAAAATCGGGCTATTCCGCTATGCTCTACAGCAGTAAGAATTTCCTTAATAGCTTCTGGGAAAATAAAACAGACCGTCCTGTGTGGCTTGCACATTACGTTGACGAAACGGACTATACAGGCTCGTTTGCGATATGGCAGGCGAGTGCGTACGGCAGAATAGACGGAATTTCGGGCGATGTTGATATGAACATCCGTTTTAACGACGAACCGCTCGAATAGTCATAAATCCCTTCTTCTGTTCATATAATTGAGCAGGAGGAGGGATTATGTTAAAAATTAAAAATAAAATAATACAGGACACCATCCTGCTTGCGGTTATGCAGATTTTTCTTGATTTTTCGGCGATTTTTCTTAACAGCTTCATAACACGTCGTCTCGGCACGTCTGCGGTCGGAATTTTCTCGCTAATGGGTTCTTTTCTGGGACTTGCAGGTATTCTTGCAAGCGGTAATGCGTTTCTATGCACAAGCCGTCTGGTGGCGGAAGAATCGGGCAAAAGCAACGGCAATCCGAACAGGGTACTTTTTCACGGCATAAAGCTCTGCACGGTGCTGAGCGTTGCGACATCGGTTCTGATTATACTTTTTTCAGAAAATCTTGCAGTCCGTTTTTTCGGGACTGAATCAGCCGATTCGGTAGTTTTTGCAATCCGCCTTATGCCTGCGGCGCTTGTATCAGGCTCGCTGAGTGCGTGCTTCAAAGGGTATTTCAATGCCTGCCGTAAAGCTTCGACTGCGGCGATAGGGGATATACTGGAATTTGGCGCAAAATCGGCGGTTATCATTGCAATGACTTTATCGGGAAACGTTTCCGCCTGTCAGATTATGATTATCTCGATAATATCGGGAAATATAGTATCGCTGTTATTTATGCTGTTTCTTTTTGCAAGAGAGCGTGACTGCAAATGCCACAGCACAGGAGCAGGAACGCTGAATTTCCGTCGGTACGTAAAGCTTTGCATTCCGATTATGTTCGGCGGAGTTCTCACGTCGGTTCTGAGCAGTACAAACGACGCACTTGTGCCGATTTGTCTACGGCAATCGGGCGATTCGCAGGAACAGGCATTCGCCTTTTTCGGAGTTTTTGAGGCAATCGTAATACCTGCAATCTTTTTTCCGTCAGTAATTCCGTGTTCGCTCTCGGGAATCGTTGTAACCGAAACCGCACGGGCTTCCGCAGCGGAAAATCACAGCAGAATCAGAAGAATGACTGCAAGGCTTGTCTGGTATACATTAATATATGCAGGAATTTCAGGGGTATTTCTTTTTGCCTTCGGAAGCCGTATAGGAGAGCTTCTCGGCGGAGGAGAAATGGCAGGGAAAATGATTTCCGCCATAGCACCCGTCGTACCGTTCATATATCTCGAAATCATTCTTGAAGCCATAATAAAAGGGCTGGGATTGCAGGGCTTTTCGTCGATGAATTATCTTGCGGAATACATCATACGGATTTCAGTAGTCCTTATTTTTGTCCCACGACTTGGTTTTTCGGGAATCATCATCTCGTACTACACAAGCAACGTTTTCGGCAATATATCACGGCTTGTAAAGGTTCTGAGATACACGGGAACGGCTGTGCGTGATTTTCCTGTGCTGTCCTTGCTTAACCGCGAAAAGGTTGTGCATATTGAACAAAAAATCAGCTGATATACAGTGCAAAAAAGAGAAAAGAGTCAACTGTGTGTACAAATTTACATAAAACTATTGCATTTTCGGGGATTTTGTTATATAATTATGATAACATTAAGTGTGACCTAATTACATTATTTATCAAAATATTAGCTGGAGGAAAAATCAATGAGCAATTTCAATGCAGCAAAAATCAGAAATATCGCCCTTGCCGGACACAACGGTTCAGGCAAGACATCTCTCGCTGAAGCTCTGCTTTACAAAGCCGGTGCGTCCGACAGATTAGGCAGAACAGCGGACGGAACGACTGTCTGCGATTACGACCCCGAAGAAATAAAAAGAGCAGTTTCCATAAGCACATCGCTTGCTTCTTTTAAATATGATGATTTGAGAATCAATATTCTTGACACTCCCGGTCTTTTTGACTTTTCCGCTGAAATGACCGAGGGAATCCGTGCTTCCGATACGGTTATGATTACCGTTTCCGCAAAATCGGGAGTTAAAGTCGGCGCAAGAAAAGCGTATGCCGAAGCCGTAAAACAGGGCAAATCCACGATGTTTGTCGTAACGAAAATCGACGACAAGGACGCTAATTTTTTCAATGTTCTTACGGAGCTTAAAACTGTTTTCGGTCCTACGGTATGCCCTGTTGTCGTACCTGTTATAAGCGGAGGAAAAATTGTTTCCTATGTTAACTTAATCGAGATGAAAGCGTATAAGTACGACGAAAACGGCAGTGCGGTTGAAACCGAAATGCCCGACGCTGAGATTTCCGAGAAGTTCGAGTACCGTATTGAGGGACTTGTTGCCGCTGTTTCCGAAGCTGTTGCCGAAACGTCCGACGACCTTATGGAGAAGTTCTTTGAGGGCGAGCCGTTTACACGTGACGAGCTGGTTGACGGAATCCACGACGGTATGAACAGGGGAATTATTACGCCTGTTGTCTGCACTTCCGCAACCGAAGTAACGGGAATCGATATGCTTTTAAAGGAAATCGAACTGCTTCTGCCGAATCCGTGCGAGGTTCACAATGCAGAAGCGTATAAGCCTTCAAAAGAAGCTGTGGAAGTAAGCTGTGACGAGAATGCTCCGCTTGCGGCTTATGTATTCAAGACCGTTGCAGACCCGTTTGTCGGCAAACTCTCGTATATCCGAGTAATTTCGGGCAAATTATCGGCAAACAGCGAGGCGGTTAATTCCACAACAGGAAGTACCGAAAAAATCGGCAAGCTCTATACAATGTGCGGAAAGAAGCAGACTGAGATTTCACAGGCTTGTGCAGGAGATATAATCGCAGCTTCCAAGATTTCGGCAAACACAGGCGATACGCTCTCGGCTTCTTCAAATATCGTCGAGCTTCCTGCTATGGACTTCCCGAAGCCCTGCTATTCTATGGCGGTAAAGGCTAAATCACAGGGCGATGAAGCTAAGGTTTCATCCGCTATGCAGAGACTTCTTGAAGAAGACCCTACCTTGTCATATATTCAGGATGAGAACACGAAAGAGCAGATTCTCAGCGGTCTCGGCGAACAGCACCTTGAAGTTACCGTATCGAAGGCAAAGACCAAGTTCGGTGCGGATATAAAGCTTACTGTCCCGAAAATCGCCTATAAAGAGACAATCCGCAAGAAGGTAAAAGTTGAGGGCAAGCACAAGAAGCAGTCAGGCGGTCACGGTCAGTACGGTCACGTATGGATTGAATTTGAGCCTTGTATCAGCGATACGCTTATATTTGAGGAGCGTGTATTCGGCGGAGCTGTGCCGAAGAACTACTTCCCGGCTGTACAGAAAGGGCTTGAGGATTCCGTTAAAAAGGGAGTACTTGCAGGCTGTCCTGTTGTGGGACTGAAAGCAATCCTTGTTGATGGTTCGTATCATCCTGTTGACTCTTCCGAAATGGCATTCAAAACCGCCGCTTCTATCGCATATAAAGAAGGTCTCCGTCAGGCTGACCCTGTTATGCTTGAGCCAATCGGCGAGCTTAAAGTAACAGCACCCGATGAAAATACGGGCGATATTATGGGCGAGCTTAACAAACGTCGTGGCAGAGTTCTCGGAATGGAGCCTGTAACTCACGGCACAACTGTAATTACCGCCGAAGTGCCTGTGAGAGAAATGCACGACTTTGCAATGTATCTCCGTCAGGTTACGAGAGGTATGGGAAGTTTCAGCTTTGACTTCCTGCGCTATGAACAGCTCCCCGCAAATCTTCTTACAGAAGTTATTTCGGCTGTAAACCTCGAAGATAAGTAAATCACTTAACATTTCTCTGTAGTAATCCTCTTTGTCTGAATTTCTTCGGCAAAGAGGATTTTTTATGAGCCATATATTTATACAATCATCGTATTAATATCAAATATCGCAGTTTATCGACAAATGCGGGATTTTTCACACAGTTTTTATTTTTCAGCACTTGAAATTCCGCATTTATTATGCTATAATATATTTAAGCAGATATGCTTATAATAATATAACGAAGGTGTGATAATTTATGCGTTCTGACACAAAGGAATTAGTAACCACTATCGGCTATCTGATAGGCGTGAGAAAAAATATTCTCGAACAATGTTTCGACGAAGAGTGCCACGACCTGCTCCAGACTCTCTATGCCGATAAAAATGCTTCTGTAATCAGGTATTTGTGCAAGCTGAGAACAACATTAATGCTGAAATTCAAGAAAACAGATGATGCAATGCGATTTGACCTCAAAAATATCAACAGGCTTGATTATTTTGACCAGGATAATATCAAACAGCTTGAAAACTGGGGATTCAAGGTAGTCCAGCCGAACTATCGTTCTGAAAAATATATGCTTGATTTCAATAAGCTTATAAACGAAAATATTGACAATTGCTGTGATTTGTTTCCTGACTGGGTAAACTGGGATTATATAAAAGACCTGTTTGTTATTCCTTATTATACCAAGCCGAATATTCTGAAAAAAGAATTTGAACTATATATGAGCAAAATCGATTTCTATCCTTTTCAGAATTACATTCACTGGATTCCGGAGGACCACGGAAGTATATTGTATACGGACGGAAAATTTCTCAGCATAATCTACAGACAGCACGATGACGTATTTACCGACTTTACGAAGTACAAGGACGCTCACGACGAAACCAAGAACAATATCTACAGCTTTATTGAAAGCAGTTTCAAGGTTGCGATTGCTGTTGACTGTGAAAACTCGGACGTTTACAAGCTCTACAGCGTGCTTAAGAATCTGAACCAGAACGAGCTTGAAAAAATCGAGAAAATCGTACTCTACGATGATTATCATACAAGCTGTGGCTGGGACTGGCTCGGCAAATTCACCCACATTCCCGTTGAACACGTTGAAGTTGAAAGAGTTACCGACCAGAAATCGCTTGTTGATATAAAAATGACCGCAGGAGTCTGCAAGGATTACTTCGAGAATAATATAACCTCGTTTATCATAGTATCAAGCGATTCCGACTACTGGGGACTTATTTCGTCTCTGCAAAAAGCGAATTTCCTCGTTATGTATGAGTATTCCAAATGCGGTCAGGCAATCAAAAAAGCCCTCTCCGAACACGATATTTACTACTGTTCAATCGACGACTTCTGCTCAGGCAATATCGAGGACCTCAAAAAGGCTGTTCTGTTTGATACTCTCGAAAAGTATCTTCCCGAAATTCCCTATCTCAATGGCAAGGAGCTGGTACAGCATATCTATACCGAAACACGTATAAGTGCCAGCGAAAAGGAAATGGAGAACTTCTATAACAAGTACGTCAAGACCCTGCGCCTTAAAGTTGATACGGACGGCAATTTCAGTATAGAAATTTTAAAATAAATTTCCTCTTGCATTTTGTCGTAATATGGTGTATAATAATTATATCACAAAGGCTTTCTGCCGGATTGGAGAATAATTATGTCTGAAATGAATGAATACACCCCTGAGCTTTTTGAGCTTATTGACGGAAACGGAAACAAGAAGAATTTTGAACTCATTGACTGCGCCGAAATTCACGGCGAACAGTATTTCGCTATGATTCCGTCTGTTGAAGATGAGGATTTCCTTAATGCCGACTGCGAACTCGTGATTCTGAAATCAATTCTCGAGGGCGACGAGGAGATTCTCGCTTCTATCGATGACGACGATGAATTTGAAGAGGTCTCATCATTCTTTATGCACCGTATGGAAGAAACTATGGAAATGTACGACTATGACGACGAATATGACGAATAATGAAACTTTATAAAAAAATCTGAATTTTTTTGTAAAAACCCCTTGATTTTTTTGTGATTATGTGTTATAATACATATTGACAAAGCAAACAGAATTTCTGCCTTGTTC
>JAMPGO010000054.1 GCA_023663905.1 Ruminococcus flavefaciens | reverse complement strand
CCTTTGTATTTTATTTATTCTGAACGATATGGCAGGTATGTCGGCGGTGATGTCGATTCAGAATAAATAAAATACAAAGGAGACTGAAATTATGAAGAAATTACTTATTTCAACTGTGTCTGTTATTTCGGCAACGGCAATTGCAGGTATGAGTGCGTTTGCTGTGAATAAGTACACTGCACAGGATTTGAAGAATCTCTGCACGTCTCTGCTCGGACAGACTAAAATTACGGCGGAGCAGGATGTTGACGGCGACGGCAGGGTTGACGTTTTTGATATGATTGAAATGCGCAGGTCGTTTATGAGTACAGGCGAATTTTCCGAGCAGATTGTTGATGTCAGCGAGCAGAATGTGAAGTACACGGGCAGAAATATTTACGACGAAAATAATGTACTGTGGCTTGTGCAGAGCGGTTCGGCAATTGAATTTACTGTTACAGGCAAGTCTGCGGAAATCACGATTAACGGCGACAGCTTTATTGAGAGCGATGAGAAGTACCGCCCTCGCTATGCCGTTATTGTTGACGACGAGATTATTCTTGACGAGCTTCTGAGAGTGAGCGAAAAGACTGTTGAGCTGTTTTCGGGCAAGGAATCCAGAACTGCGACGGTCAAGGTTATTCACCTGTCAGAGGCTAACAACGGAGCTGTCGGCGTAAGCAGTATCAAGGTTAATTCCGATTTGCCCGTGCCTGTTGCGCCGACTGCCAAAAAGGATTTGCAGATTGAATTTATCGGCGATTCAATTACCTGTGCGTATGGTGTTGAGGGCAAGGACCAGTACGAGAATTTCAAGACATCCACGGAGAATTTTATGAAGTCCTATGCGTATCTCACGGCAAAACAGCTTGACGCAGACTACAGTGCCGTAAGCTACAGCGGTCACGGAATAATTTCAGGCTACAGTCAGAACGGCGACAGGGAAACTGACAGTCTCGTGCCTGATTATTACGATTACGTGGGCAAGCTCGGAAGCTACAAAGTTCCGTGGGATTTTGACTCGCACCAAAAGGACGTTGTTGTTATCAACCTCGGTACGAATGACAACACCTACACATCGGTTGACTATGAAACGAGAGGTCCTGAATTTGCCGAGGAATATGCTAAATTCCTTAACAATGTACACGAAAGGAATCCCAAGGCATATATAATCTGTACGCTCGGCACAATGGGCTGTACCGAGAATTTCCCGTACATCGAGCAGGCTGTTGAGACTTTCAAGAAGGAATCGGGCTACGACAGGATAATGTGCTATCAGTCGGCAACTCACACGCAGGCTGACGGTCTCGGCTCGGACTGGCATCCTTCCGAAAAAACCCAGCAGAACAGTGCGTATGTCCTTGCGGATAAAATCTGTCAGGCTCTCGGTATGGAATCCGACCAGATTGGCATTGACGTTGCTTCGGAGGCGGAATACAGCGTGAAAACCACGGATACAGCACGTATGTCCGATTATTTCTCCGACTGGGACAAGTCGTACCACATCACGACCGTTACAGGCGGAGCTTCAAAGGAATCCATACAGGCATTTGTTTCGGGAATCGGCTTGCGCAGGAACGGCACATACCGCTTCAGCTTCCAGATTGAAACAGGCGACGGTGCGGAGATTCCGTTCTGTATCAGAAACAGCGAGACAGGCGAGGTGATTTTTGAGGACGTGTTCAGCGGAAAGGGTACGAAATCGCCCTATGAAGTTGAATTTACCGACGAAACAGCGGACTGCAATGCCGAAATCGTGTTCTCAATCGGCGGTGCGGACAGCTCGAGATTCAGCCTGTATGAACTCAAACTTGTGAAAACGGCTTGACAAAACCGTAATTTTATTGTATAATTAATTCTATATGGCGAGAGGAGGCGGAATATGGACAACAACAGACTTATCGCATTAGCCTGCGGAGTGATTGTAATGCTTGTGGTGATTATAATCGGCAAGGGATGTATGGGTACGCCCGATACGAGCGGACTGAAAAAGCCCGAAACTTCGGTAAAATCGGGATTTGAGGTTGAGGTGGCTACAGGAATGCCGACCACTGCTCCGCCTGTTCTCGATATTTTCGGCAGACCTGTTGCTGTTACGACGGCGGTTGATTTTTCGCCCGAAACTGAAATTCAGGCGACCGAAACAACGGAAATTCAGGAGACGGACGTGTTCGGCAATGTAATTACCACGACCGTTGCGGTTGAAACGGACTTTTTCGGCAACGAAATTACGACAGAATCAACGGAAACCACGACGGAAGCAACGGATTTTTTTGCCGAAACAACGACAATCTCGCCGATAGAGCAATATCAGAACGATTTGAATAATCCCGACTCAATCGGCGGATTCAATCACGGACGATATGACAGCGAGGGCAATCCCGTGCCTACGCTTCCGCCTGATTTTGCTATAATCATTCACTAATCAACAAACGGAGGAATTTAAAATGGTAGTAATCGAAATGGAAAACGGTAAGAAAATCAAGATTGAGCTTTGCCCCGAAACAGCTCCGATTTCCTGCGAAAACTTTGAGAAGCTCGTTAAAAGCGGATTCTACGACGGACTTATTTTTCACAGAGTAATCAGCGGATTTATGATTCAGGGCGGATGTCCGCAGGGTATCGGCACAGGCGGTCCGGGCTGGAATATCAAGGGCGAATTTTCGGCAAACGGTGTTAAAAACGACCTCAGACATACAAGAGGTGTGGTTTCAATGGCGAGAGCTCAGCACCCCGACTCCGCAGGTTCGCAGTTCTTTATTATGCACGAGGACGCTCCTTATCTTGACGGTCAGTACGCTGCTTTCGGCAAGGTTATCGAGGGTATGGATGTTGTTGACGAAATCGCCGAAACGGCTACCGATTACAGCGACAAGCCCATAAATCCGCAGGTTATGAAGAAAGTTACCATTGAATAAAAAAAGACAGGAGCTTGAAGCTCCTGTTTTTTATTCGCTGTAGTTTTTGCGGAGAAAATCAATCTCCTTTTTATAGCCGTCCATATCGTTCGGTGTTTCGAGGATTATCGGCAGATTCTTTAATGCGGGGTGATTGATGACGTTAATCAGAGCTTCCGCTCCGATATGTCCTTCGCCGATTTTTGCGTGCCTGTCCTTATGCGAGCCACAGGGATTGAGACTGTCGTTCAGATGAATCGCTTTAAGCCGTTTTATGCCGACAACGCAGTCAAATTCCTCAAGAATATCGTCAAATTTATTGGCAACATCATAACCGCCGTCCCATATATGGCAGGTATCAAGGCATACACCGAGCTTGTCACTGCATTCAGTGCGGTCAATAATTGCACGGAGTTCCTCAAAATTTCTGCCGATTTCAGTACCCTTGCCGGCCATTGTTTCAAGCAGGACTGTTGTTGACTGCTCGGGCGAAAGAATACTGTTGAGGTTTTCGGCGATGAGTTCAATGCCCTTGTCTGCGCCCTGTTTCATATGACAGCCGGGATGAAAATTATAGTAATTGCCCGGGATTGCCTCCATACGCATTAAATCGTCAGCCATAATTTTTCTGCCGAAACGACGTGTATCCCAGTTATCAGAACAGAGGTTCATTGTATAAGGTGCGTGGACGACAAGTTTTCCGAAATTGTTTGCGGACATTATTTCGGCGAGCTTGCTGACATCTTCGGGATTTATCTGCTTTGCCGAACCGCCACGTGGATTTCTTGTGAAAAAGGCGAAAGTATTCGCCCCGATTTCAAGAGCCTGTCTGCCCATTGCCTCATAGCCTTTGGAATACGAAAGGTGACAGCCTATGTAAAGCATAATCAGCCGATTTCCACGATTTCGCCGTAAAGCTCACGGGGTGCGCCGATAGCATTGGATTCGTCTGTATCGATGTGCATAGCACGTGCGTATTTTTCAGATACACGGCATACAACATCGCCGAGAACTGCGCTTCTTTCGGGAGTTTCAACTTTTACCCATACAACCTGCTTGTCTGCAACACCAAGCTCTTCGGCATCGGCAGGAGTAAGGTGAATGTGACGTTTTGCAACAATTACGCCCTCGCTGATTTCGATTTCGCCCTCAGGACCAACAATTTTACAAGCACCTGAACCTGCAACATCGCCCGATTCTCTGATAGGTGCGGAAATTCCGATTGAACGTGCGTCAGTAGCGGAAAGCTCAACCTGTGTTTCGGGACGTACAGGACCAAGAATTGAAACACCTGCGAGTTCCTTTTTAGGACCTACGATAGTAACACGCTCCTCGCAAGCGAACTGTCCTGGCTGTGAGAGGTCTTTTTTCTTTGTAAGCTCGTGACCCTTGCCGAAAAGGATTTCAAGGTGTTCCTGAGTTACGTGGACGTGACGAGCGGAAGTTTCAACGATAAAATTTTTGGACATAATATATTCCTCCATTTTGGATTATTATTTAAAGAAGCGTCCCAAAGAGGAGTCGAACCTCCGACCTACTGCTTAGGAGGCAGTCGCTCTATCCTACTGAGCTATTGGGACATTGACTATATTATACCATATTGTTTCGGAAAAATCAATAGTTTTATAAAATTTTAATAATTTAACAATGAAAATATGGTGAAAAGTTTGTGACTTCAATTGACGGACGGCGGATTTTCTGATATAATGGATATGGATTTTATTTACAGGAGATGATTTTTTTTGGAAACAACTACAATTCCGGCTGTTGTTGATACGATTCAGGAACAGGTTGACAAGGCTTCAAGCTTTTTCACGGACATCACCAATTATTTTCTCGGCATTCTTCCTCTGCTGATTATTGCGATAATGGTGCTTGTCGTGGGAGTTCTGCTGTCAAGGCTTGTGGCGAGGATTATTTCAAAGACCCTACAGCGCTCCAATGTCGAGGATTCCGCACGGAGCTTTCTGGTATCGGTTATACGAACCGCACTCTATGTCCTCGTGATTATAATGGCTCTGTCCGTGCTTAATGTGCCGATGTCGTCGATTATTACAGTGCTTGGTGCTGCGGGACTTGCTGTCAGCCTTGCGTTGCAGAACTGTCTTACGAACCTTTGCGGAGGATTTATAATACTCTTCTCGAAGCCGTTCACTGCGGGCGATATGGTTGAGCTTGACGGCATTACGGGCAATGTTGAATCAATCGGCGTGCTTTATACAAAACTTAACACAAAAGACGGCAAATCCGTGCTGATTCCTAACGGCAGCGTATCAAATGCGAAGCTGATTAACTACACGGAAACTCCGACAAGGCGAGTTGATTTGAAGTATGAGATAAGCTATTCCGCCGACTACAGGGTTGCCCGACAGCTTATTGTTTCTGTTGTTTCGGAAAATGAAATGATTCTCAGCGACCCTGCTCCTGTAGTCCGTATGGCTTCGCACAACGACAGCTCGATTGCTATCGACGTGCTTGTGTGGGTCGCCAACGAGAATTACAACGAGGTCAGATATACTCTCAATGAGACGGTCAAGCAGATTTTTGACAGGAATAATATTGAGATTCCGTTCAATCAGCTTGACGTACATATAATCGGTGAGGAAAATGTCAGAAATTAAGAAAAAATCGGCAAAATATTTTTTCAGACGGCTTGTCGCCGTGCTTTTGGTGATTCTTTTTGTGTGGTGGTATAATAACTACACCCTTAAAATCACAAGGACTTCAATTTCGTCCGCAAAGCTGTCCGAGCCTGTCCGTATCGCCCTGATAAGCGATTATCACGCAAGCCATACAGGGATAAGCAACAATAATATTATCGGCAAAATAAACAAAATTGACCCCGATATTGTCTTTGTGCTTGGCGATATGTATACGACGAAAAGCGAGTGGGATATTATCGAAATACCGATAAATCTGATGAAATCGCTTGTTGACGGCGGTTATCCCGTCTATTTTTCGGCTGGCGACCACGATACGTCCGAACGCTATTTTGCCGAGCTTGAAAAAGCAGGTGTTCACGTTATGAATTACAAGGACGAAATCCTGAATATAAACGGCAGTAATCTCAGGATTATGGGCATTGACAACACTTACTATACCACGACCTTCGACCTAAGCCGTGAATTTACCCTTGACGACAGCTGTTATAATATCCTGCTCGCACATATCCCGAATTACAGGAAATTCGCACAGTTCGGGGCGGATTTGACCTTGTGTGCGGATACT
The DNA here is from genome assembly GCA_023663905.1 of Ruminococcus flavefaciens. Lineage (GTDB taxonomy): Bacteria > Bacillota > Clostridia > Oscillospirales > Ruminococcaceae > Ruminococcus > Ruminococcus flavefaciens_AD. Next base: position 99 of record JAMPGO010000054.1, on the reverse strand, counting down.
CACGGCGGAATTATTCAGCTTCCGTTCGGCTTCGGTCCTGCATACGACGCACTTACAGGCGAATGGTTTCCAAAGTTTAACGGCAACCGCACTGTGTAC
>JAMPGO010000053.1 GCA_023663905.1 Ruminococcus flavefaciens | reverse complement strand
TTTCTCCATTGTATCAACTCCTTAATCACTCGATATATGAACAGTTGTTCATATGTTGATATTATCATATCATATATTTTCTGTTTTGTCAAGTACTTTTTGAAAAATTATTGAAAAAAATATTTTTTTGTGATATAATAGTAGAAAAAGTATTGGCGCAGACTTTATGTTAACCAATGTTAACCGAAGTTTTTGCCTGTTTTCAGCGATGTTAGTATTAATTAACAAATTTTTCCGTGAAATTTCGTCTTTTCGGGCTTTTAAATTCACTTATATATGAAAGCTTTCAGAATATGCACGGAAGGAGTGACTGGCACAATGATTACTGACTCAAAAATATACAGCGGAGGTGGAACTACGATTCTTAATATTTTTACGGATGATACTTTAGAAAAAGACAGCATTACAGTGAACAGGCTTATCGAAACCTGCTCCGAATCAAAGGAAAGCCTCAGCACGCTTTATCGTATGTTTAAAAAAAGTGTATTTGCTGTCGCATTCAGCATTACATCGGACTATCATCTTGCTGAGGACTGCGTTGCCGAAACTTTTATAAGACTTACACAGGTCAGGAACTTCAACCCTGCAAAGGGCGACGGCAAGGGTTTTATCCATAAAGTCGCCCGCAACGTTGCACTTGAAATACGCCGTAGTCATAAAAAGGATATAGACAACGTTTATGTCTCGAATTACGGCGAATCCGACAATACTGTTGAAACCAGTATTTATCTTACCCAGCTTCTTGCTGAACTCAATGACAAGCAAAGACAGATTGTTGTTATGAGATGCTGTAGTGAACTTTCTTTCAAGGAAATCGCTAAAATTATGAAATGCCCCGAATCTACTGTTAAATCAAGATACAAAAAGGCAATATCCGTGTTACAGGAAAAGGCAGGTGCTGACAGTGAAAAATGAAAACAACCGTGAAGTTGAAGAACTTCTCAAAAACAAAATGAACGAGCTTTCTGACTGTGTTGACTGCTTTGACAGAATTTCCGCAAGAGCCTTTCCCGAAAAAGACGAGGATTTTTCCGAGAGCGGATTCACCGTAAGCGACCTTGAGAATGTTACAGGAAGAGCAAGAAGAACGAACTTTATCAGGTGGACTGCCGTTACCGCCGCCGCTGTTATCGGTATAGCTGTAATTCCAAGAACCGCTCTGTTTAACAACGTTATGTCAAATATCGGCTCAGGCTCGGTCAGGAAGAATTATGAAAATATCATCGATGAAATAAATGCGGAAACTCAGAACGGCGACTATATCATTGCCGATTATCCGCTTGATTACTATATACAGAACGATTTGCTTGTTACTCCTCTTTTCGCCTGTCCCTTTGAGGACTGCGGAAAAGAAAATGCCGTTGTCAGAATATATATCAGGCAGATTAACGGTATGATGACTAATCAGGTGTATGCGGTTGAATATGAGGGAACTTATTCCGAGGAAAATATTCTTGCCGTTGCTGAATCGGAATACAAATTCTCTGCCGAAGATATTGAAGAAGCCGAAAAATGCACGTTTGCCGTTAATTCCGATTCTGATTCGGCAGTCGGACAAAACTTTGCAACGGATTCCGACGGAATTTTTATCGACGGCGACGGAGACAATGTATCGCTTGCTTCATTTCAGAACTTTACTGTTATGAAGTACGACGGCGGTATCATTCCCATTACAACCGAAATACTTTACGGTCACAAAACCCTGACGGACGATTTATATTTCTATGATGTCATCAGCAAATCGAATAATCAGAAAATACAGCTTCCCGAGCGTGAGAAGATGTGGGCGAAGTCCGTTTATTTCAACGGCAATGAAGCAATGCCCGAGGAAAACGGCTCGGTATTTACAAGAACAGAACTTTTCCACAGCAATTCAGATTCAGCAGAAACGGAATGTATGTTCATAGCGCCGTTTGAAGCTGATTACCTGACAGAAATCACCGAGACAGGTACGGACGAAATCATAAGCCTTTATGCGGACGGTACGGAAAAGCGATTAAGCACAATTATTCTGCCGACTGATATGTCTGCATTATTATCAACAAAATTATACTTCTCGCCCGAAGCTCTTGACGGTGAAACTTTTATAAATGCCGTAACATCGTCTGAAAATTACGAAAATTCTTTATCTTACGATATTTCAGCTGAATACAATCAGAGGATTATTGAAGAAAATATGCAAGCTTTAGAAGAAGCGCTTCGTCAGGAAGAACAGCATTACAGAACATTAGCGACAGAGCAGAATCCGCTTAGCTCTGCGGAATAGACAGAAAGCAAAAAACCGTCCGGATTTCCCGGGCGGTTTTGTTTATGATTTTAATCAAGAATCCTGCCTGCAACTTCCTGCTCACGCTTGATTTTCTTGGAAGTAGTCTTGTTAAATTCAACATCACGGATTCTCATACGTCTGATTGCCTTTGCGGTTGAGACAGTCTTGTTGATTTCCTGAACGTGGCTTCTGAAAAGCTCCTCAACTTTGTCTGCGCCGTTCTTCTCAACAAATTCCTGATTCGGATAGAGTTCAGCCGTTATCATACCATCTTCGGCATAAACAAGGATTTCTGCAATCCATTCCAGTCCCGAGAATTTATTCTCCAGCTCCTCGGGCGAAACGTTTTCGCCGTTGCTGAGAATAATGAGATTCTTTTTTCTGCCCGTTATATACAGGTGACGTGTGCTGTCAACATAGCCCAAATCGCCTGTTCTGAGCCAGCTGTCCTCTGTGAGCGCCTCTGCGGTAGCTTCGGGGTTCTTGTAATATCCTGCCATTACCGACGGACTTTTTGCCCAGATTTCGCCGTCCACTATCTTTACTTCACAGCCGTTCACGATAGTTCCTATACTTCCCGAATTTGTATCGTCAAGATGAGCGGTTGAAATTCTGGGTGAGCATTCAGTCATACCATAGCCCTGCGCAATCGGAATACCAAATCCGTGATATGCTTCGGCAAGCTTGGGATTGAGATAAGCTCCGCCACTGTAGATACCTCTGAGATTTCCGCCGAACACTGCTTTTGCAACGGCATTTATATCAAGCGAAGGGTCGGATTCAACAGCAGACCTGATTTTTCTGTAGATAGTCTCCGCAATCATCGGCACAAGAAGTATAATGGTAGGCTGGAAAAATTTGAGATTCTGTGCGATGTGCATCATAGAATCGTTTACGCATACCGTTGCGCCGTATCTGAGCGAAAGAAGTATATCGCAGGTGAAGCAGTATACGTGGTGAATCGGAAGTACGGAAAGAAGTACGTCGTCGGGTGTGCTTTCGTTATCCTGACACATTGTATTGTCAATGAAATTGCTGTGGAGAAGCATAACACCCTTGCTAAGACCCGTAGTGCCTGAAGTGAAGAGTATAGCGGCGAGGCTGTCGGGTGCAAGTCTGTTCCATTCAGCAGGCTCGTATGATTCAAGTATCTGTGCGAGACTGATTTCGTCGTCGAGTTCCTGTAGTGAAACAAATACTTTAACCTGCGGACAATTTGCCCTTACTGCTCCAAGCATAGGTGCAAACTTCTTGTCAAAAAAGAATACTTCTGCGTCAGAACGGCGGAGGTGGTCGCATAAATCCTCTTCCTTCATCTGTGCGTCAAGCGGAACGATTACATTTCCGCCACAGGAAGTACCGAAATATGCGGTAAGGTACGCACTGCTTGTCGCACCGATTAATCCGGCGTGAATCGTTCTGCCCTGCGATTTCTCGGCAAGAAAACTGCTCACACGTCTGCTTCTGTCGCAGAGCTGGCTGAACGACGTTTCGATGACGTTCTTGCCCTTTTTCTCCTTGAGAAAAGCCTTGTCGCCAAAAATTTCAGCGGATTTTACTAATAAATCCTGCAATGTTTTTATATTTTCTCTCGTCATAATTCTTACCCTCAACCCTGAAGCTTCTCGATATATGCGATAGCTTCGCCTACTGTTGTGATTGAAAGCACGTCCTCTTCCTCAACGGTTACTTCAAAAGTCTCTTCAACTTCGCCGAGAAAGCTCATAAAATCATAGGAATTGAATTTCAAATCCTCGATGAAGCGTGCGTTCTCTGTGATGTCGCTTTCCTCAACGTCAACATAGTTCATAATGATTTCCTTAATCTGCTCAAACATAGTAATAATCTCCTTTTTTATTGATTTATATCATATCAAGAATTTCGCCGATAGTTCTGTTGCTGTTCTCGATACCTCTGAAAAGTACACGGCAGAGATAGTAGTAGAAATATTCCATCTCGTAATCAGTTACAGCGGCTTTCTGATACTCGAAATTGAAGTTCAGACCATTGTCTTCAACACGGTGCATAACGGTGAGATAGAGCGGCTGAGCTGCCACGCCGTTTGTGTACCACATACTCTTGTACGGAATATCAGGCAAATCCTTGCTGGGCTGTTTCATCGACATCGGCTGATAAGTCAGGCTGAGGCTCTCATAGGTCTTGCCGGGTGTATTCCAGTGGTTAGCCGACATCATCATCTGTGCAACTGAATCGTAATTAGCGTGGCGGAAGATTTCGTTCTGCTTCTCCTGATACATCTTAAGACCGTCCATAAAAGTCATATCGGGAGACATAATAGTACGAATCGGGAAGAAGTGGATTCTCGTACCGCCTGAACGCTTTTCAAGCAGAGTGCCACGTCTCGAAACGCACGTTCTTACGGAAACGTCCTCTTCGTGGTCATTGAACTTCGAGAGAACCGTTCTGAGACCCATAAGGAGCAGGCATACAACGGGAATATGATTGTCCTCGCAGAATTTCAGCAGACGGTCGGACGGCTCTTTTTCAAGCTGGAATATGGAAATCGCCGCTCTTGTATCGGTTTTCCTGTTGCTTGCCGCACGCAGATTGGGATTGTTTTCCTCACGTCTCTGTGTGATGAGCTTGCCCATACCGTTGAAATCCGTATACATCGGTTCGCTTGCGGTCGTTACATCTCTCCAGAACTTCTCATCTCTTCGACGTGCAGGAGAATCAGCCTCGTATGCAAGGTCTTTTTCAAGGCACTTTATATACGACTGCATAGGCTTGGGATATTCCGTACCGTAACGCTTGTTGCAGTAAATCTGGAGAACGTCGGCATAGAAAGTGATAATCGAGCTTGAATCCATTGTCATATGGTCAACCTTGCTGTAGATACCGTTGTAGCCGTTCGGAAGCTTAATCATCTTGATAAGATTCATCGGCGAATAGAATCTCTCAAACGGAACTGCCGTCCACTTTTCCATTTCACGTGTAGCGTCCTCTTCATTCCAGTCGGAAAAATCAACAAGCTCAATGTCCCTGTCATCAAAAGGCACAAGATACTGGTAAACGTCGCCGTTTTCGTCCTGCAGGAATCTCAGTCGCATTGAATCAAAGCGGTTTACGGACTCCTTTATAGCGCTTTTCAGAATATTGAAGTCCGTTTCCTGCTGAATATACAGACCTGTTCCGATGTTCAGAAGCTGGTGGAACGGGCAGGACATTCTTGAAAAGTTGTGGATGCGCTGTGCGGCGGTCAGCGGATATGATTCAAGTTTTACGCCGTTTACAAAAAATTCTTTCATTATAAGCTCCTTTAGTTTTCAGGGATATATTTTTCTATAAAGCCGAGTTCCGTCTTTTCGTAGGTCTCCGTATCTTCATAGGCACTTGCGCCGTGACCTGCGTTTTCAACAACAAGTATCTCTTTCGGTGCAGTGCAGGCTTCATAGTTTTCATACACCATTTTCGTGGGAACGAAATTGTCTGTAGCTCCGTGAATGAAAAGCACGGGACATTTATTCGACTTCATTGCAGTAAGCGTTGAATAATCGTTGAATCCATAACCCGCTTTTTTTCTGCATATCGCCGAATTGATATTCATAACGGGAAATTCGGGGATATGATAATCACGCTTGAGAATATGTGCGAACACATCATACGGCGAGGTAAATGCACAGTCGCTGATGATACACTTCACATTGTCGGGAAAATCGGGAAGTCCCGAAGCCATAAGAACTGTTGTAGCACCCATTGACGTTCCGTGCAGAAGTATTCTTGTATCATCGCCGAAGCGGTTTACAGCATATTTAATCCACGAAATGCAATCGAATCTGTCAAGTATGCCGAAGCCGATATATTCGCCCTCGCTGTCTCCGTGCGCCCTGTGGTCGGGAAGAATACAGTCAAAGCCCTGATTGTGGAAGAAGTATGCGTGCGAAGCGGAATCAAGCCCTTTGCTTGTATAGCCGTGTTCGATAATTGCAACCCTGCCTGTCGGATTTTCTGCGGGAAGATACCACGAATGAAGCGTTAAGCCGTCACGGGATTTTATATTTATCTCTTCAAGTTCCTGCGAGCGAAGCCATTCGCCTCTCAGAGAAATGATTTTCTTGTACTCTTCCCATTTAGCCATATCAGCCATTTCATTCAAATCGACCTTAACGCCGTCCTGTCTGGGAATAACCTTATTGAACAGTGTATATGCCGCACCTACTGAAACTGCTCCTGCAACAACGGCAGTTCCTGCAACTGCACCGATAATATTGAACTTCATCGAAAAAACACTCACTTTCTGAAATATGACCTGCGGTCAAAAAACGGGTTTCGACATTTTCGACCGT
>JAMPGO010000052.1 GCA_023663905.1 Ruminococcus flavefaciens | reverse complement strand
AGAAAAGAGTCATCGCTGTTACCGCTTCTGCTCTTATGAGCGTATCTGCAATCGCAGGTTCAGTCGGCATAACAGTTCCGATGATGACAAACAATCTCGTAAACACATTCGCTGCCGAGACAAGTGTAAAGATTAACGCAACAACAGGCTATGCAGAAGGTATGTACGCAACTTGGGGCGCAGTTTCAGGAGCTTCGGGCTACAACGTTTATGTTGACGGCACACAGATTGATTCAATGCTCATCAGACAGTACAGCGGTTATCTCAGAGCCGACGCAGTAGGTCTTAAGGCAGGAAGCCACACAATGAAAGTCGTTCCTGTTATCAACGGCAAGGAAGATACTTCAAAGGCTGCTGAGGGTACTGCAAGCGTTTATGCTCACGACAGAAGCGGTTATGCCTTCGAGGACGGTCACGTTCCGGGCGCTTACAAAGCTGACGGTACACTTAAGGACAACGCAATCGTTATCTATGTAACAGACGAAAACAAGGATACTGTTACAGCTGATATTGATTCCACAGGCAAGGGTGCTTCAACTCTCACAGGTGTTCAGAATATCATCACAGGCTACAAGAAGGGCAAGGAAACCCGTCCGATTGCTATCAGATTTATTGGAAACATTTCAGACCCTGCAAATATGCCCAAGGGCGACCTTATGCTTGATACTGTTACATCGGCAGGTATGACAATCGAGGGTATCGGCAATGACGCAACAGCTAACGGCTGGGGTATCGTCCTCAAAAACTGCGTTGACGTTGAAGTAAGAAACATCGGCTTTATGAACTGCAACAGCGACGAGGGCGATGACTGCGGACTTCAGCAGGGCGATTCATACTGCTGGGTACACAACTGCGACTTCTTCTATGGCGATGCAGGTTCGGATGCAGACCAGGTTAAGGGCGACGGCGCACTTGATACAAAGAAATCACATCACATCACACATTCCTACAACCACTTCTACGACAACGGAAAGTGCAATCTTCAGGGCGCAAATTCAAGCGATACATCAAACTACATCACATATCACCACAACTGGTATGACCACTCCGATTCACGTCACCCGAGAGTAAGAGTTGCTACAGTTCACGTATACAACAACTACTACGACGGCAATGCAAAGTACGGTATCGGCGCAACAACAGATTCCGACGTATTCGCAGAAAACAACTACTTCCGCAACTGCAAAGAGCCTATGCTCATCTCCAATCAGGGTTCAGAAGGCGGAGACGTTCTTTCAGGTGAAACAGGCGGTATGATAAAGGCTTACGGCAACATCATCATCGGCGCTGAAAAGTTCATTCCTTACAGCGAAAACAACACTGATTTCGACGCTTATATTGCTTCTTCCAAGGATGAAAAAGTTCCGTCATCTGTAAAGGCAAAAGACGGCGGTGCAACATACAACAACTTCGATACCGAAAGCAGTATGTACAGCTACAATCTTGATTCCGCAGAGGATGTTCCGTCAGTTGTAATGGCAAAGGCAGGACGTGTTGACGGCGGTGACTTCAAGTGGGATTTCGATGATTCCGTTGACGACACAAGCTATGCTGTAAACGAAGCTCTCAAGGCTGCACTCGTTGCTTATGACGATTCAATCGTAGCAATCGGAAGCGGATTCAAAGAGGATTCTTCAAATCCGCCTGCAACAACTCAGACAACTGCTTCAACTGCAAAGCCTTCAACATCATCACAGACGACTGCTTCAACCGTAGCTCCTGTAACTACTGATATTCCTTCGGCTGTTACTCCGTCGGGCGATGTCAAGGTTGTTTACGCAGGCGGTTGGAATGAAATGGCTTATCTCGTATGCTCGGGACTTGCAGACGCAAACGTTACAGGCGTATCCTACACAGGCGCTTCAACAGGCTCACTCAAGGGCGAAGATTTTGAATATCTCGTAAGAGATGTTGATGAGGGTGTGCGTGTTGACCTTCTCGGACTCAAGCCCGGTACTTATTCAATCACACTTGATACAACAAAGGGCAAGGTTACACAGTCCGGTATTGTTGTAGGCGAGCAGGACCGTTCGGGCTATGCGCACTTCAACTATGATGCAGGTGTCGGCGCATACACAGACGGCGGTGAGCTTAAAGTCAATGCAAAGGTTATTTACGTAACAGAAGATAACAAGAACACAGTTTCCGTAACTTCAAAGGACGGCACAACTGTCACAGGTATCGGTAATATCCTCAACTCTGTAGGTCAGGATGTCGGAAGCGGAAAAGCTTCTAACGGCGGTACGGCAAACTCCAATCAGGGTATCATCAAGAAGCTCGCAGAGGACGGCACTCCGCTTGTTGTCAGAATTATCGGCAATGTAACTGCTCCCGACGGTCTTACTGAATACGATTCAGTAAACTACGGCGGTACAGAGGGCGACAACGGATTTATGGCAAGAATGAAGTCAGGCAAGGACGTTACAATCGAGGGTGTCGGCAACGACGCTACAGTAAACGGCTGGGGCTTCCACTTTATGGCTGAATCCTCCGCACCTGAATTAGGTAAATCATTTGAAGTAAGAAACATCGCATTCAGAAACGTTCCCGAGGACTGTATCGGTATGGAGGGCGTACAGGAAGGCACAGGAAGCAGTGCAAAGCTCACAGCTTCTGTTGAAAGATGTTGGATTCACAACTGCGAATTTTATGTACCGCACATTTCAAATCCTGCTGAATCAGACAAGGCAGAGGGCGACGGTGCGTGCGACTTCAAGCGTGGTCAGTATTTCACAAACAGCTACTGCTACTACGAGGGCTATCACAAGACAAACCTTGTAGGCGCTTCCGATACAAACATTCAGTACCACCTCACATACCACCACAACTACTGGAAGAACTGCGAATCCAGAGGACCTCTCGCACGTCAGGCTAACATTCACCTTTACAACAACGTATTCGACGGACAGTCCAGCTACTGTGCAAGCGTAAGAGCAGACGCATTCCTCTTCTCAGAGTACAACGCTTATGTAAACGAGTGTAAGAACCCTGTAGAAGTAAAGAAGGGTGTATTCAAGAGCTACAACGACGCATTCATCAGCCTCAAGAAGGGCGCAACGAATGACGCTACAATCGTAACAGACAAGAGCCAGACAATCAGCGGTAACTGCAAGTACGCAAACTTCGATACAGACTCTTCTGTTTCATACATTCCGTCAGGCAACTACAGTCTCACAGAGCAGACAGGCGAGGCACTTTATACATCACTCAACGCTATCTTTGAGACAGACGGCGGTTGTATGGACAATATGAAGATTTCAGGCGGTACTGTTGTAAATCCTCCCACATCTTCACAGACAACAGCTTCAACAACAAAGACTTCTTCAAACACAACAACAACTGTATCTTCCGGAACTTCCGTAACTCCTGTTTCGGGCGGATATGTACACGACTTCACAGCTAACGGCAAGGATAGCTCATTCTATACAATCACAGGCAATCTTGCCAAGAATAAGGGTACAGTAACTTACGACGGCAAGACCCTTACACAGTGTCTCAAAATGGAATCCGCAACAAGCATTACTTTCAATGCAGATTCAGCAGGCAAGCTCACACTCGTATTCGCTGAGCCGTCCGCTACAGTAAAGGTTGACGGAACAAAGTACACAGCTTCAGGCGACGGAATCATAACTGTTGATGTAACAGCAGGTTCGCACACAATCGCAAAGGCTGATACAGCTAACCTCTTCTATATGGTTTACGGCGCTTCGGGTGCAAGCGCAGGCACAACAACTGCTACTCCTTCTGACAAGTATCTGTGCGGTGATGCCAACGAGGACGGCGTAGTTGATATTGCTGACGCAGCTGCTATCATCCAGTCTCTCGGCAACAAGGACAAATACGCTCTCTCCGAGCAGGGCAAGGCTAACGCTGACTGCTACAATCCCGGCGATGGTGTAACAGGTATGGACGCTCTTGCAATCCAGAAGCTCAAGGCAAATATGATTACATCACTTCCTGAAATTCAGTAAGCCCGTTCCTTAAATATAATGATATAATGAAAAGAGAGTTCCTTCGGGAACTCTTTTTTCTTAGTATATCAATCAACGGATTTCAGCGACTCCGCCATATTTATTTTCTCAAGCTTTATCTGCATAAATATATTGACGATAAAGTTGAACACAAAAGTGAGGACAATACTGAGAACATAGCTCAACGGCAGGATTCTCACGCTGAATTCAATCATCTCAACCACAATCTGCGCCATAACAAATCTGTGCAGAAGTATTCCGAGAACCAGCCCGCAGACTATTCCGATTGATGTAAGCACAAGGTTTTCCCTGAGTACATATGCGGAAGTCTCATTCCTGAAAAATCCCAGCACTTTTATGGTAGCTATCTCCCTTGTGCGCTCGGTTATGTTGATATTGGTGAGATTGTATATTACAATAAAGGCAAGTCCTGCGGCACAGAGGATTACAAGAAGCACAATATAATTAAGACTGCTCATCGTTTCCGCAAGATTCTCCTTTGTCTGTTCAAGTATCGAAATATAGCTTATATCGCCGTTTTCGAGAAGTCCCGAAACAACATCGTCCTGCTCATCGCCGTCCCTGAAATTCATAAACGCACTGTTAAGCTCAATCTTTCTGTCAAGCTGTGATTCATACGTCTCCTTGCTTATGTAGATGTAATTATAGACGTGATTCTCAAATACACCTGCAACTTTCAGGTGCATTTCGTTCATATCAGGGTCACGGAGCGTTATTTCATCTCCTGTTTTCACACCATAGCGGTCGGAAATACTGTGGCAGATAAGAGCTTCACCAAGAACAGGATATTCAAGCTGTCCGCCGTCCTCTGTGCTGAAATTCATAAACTCGGGCATATTGTCAAATGATTCAACAGCCTCCAGCCTGATACTCTTTGCACCCTTTTCGCAAATCAAATCCCACGAACTTTCCCTGTACATAAGAAATCCGCCTGTTTTTTCGCTGAGCAGTCCCCTCACCTTTTCGGCATTTCCTGAATCATAGCTGACCATTGCGTCGGTAATCTGAATTTCATCGTACTGCACATCGGCAAACCTTGCAACGGAATCCTTAAGCCCGAAGCCCGTGAGAAGAAGCGCTGTACATCCGCCTATTCCGATAATCATCATAAAAAATCTGCCCTTGTATCTGAAAATATTCCTGAGCGAGACTTTGTGCAGGAATTTCAGCCTGTTCCATATAAACGGGATTTTTTCGGGCAGAACCCTTTTGCCTGCCTTCGGAGCTTTAGGTCGCATAAGATTTGCGGACGTTTCGGCAAGCTCAACACGGCAGGAAATCCACGTCATACCCAGCGAACACAGCAGTGAAGCACCTGTTGAGGCGATAAATAATTTCCAGTCGAAGAGATACGGCATATCAAGCGGAACGTACATCAGCTTGTAAGTAATCCAGATTATTGCAGGAAACAGGTACGTACCTGCGAAAAAGCCCAGTATACAGCCAATCAGCGAGGCGCTTCCCGAATAGAACATAAACTTGCCCATAATTGCGGTTTCGGAATAGCCGAGAGCCTTGAACATTCCGATTTCCGTGCGCCGTTCCTCAACCATACGGCTCATCGTGGTCATACATACGAGCGCAGCCACGAGAATAAAGAATATCGGGAAAACTTTTGCAATCTGCTCCAAGATTTCGGAATCGCTTTTAAAAGAAGCGTACCCTGCATTCATATCCCTGCCGAGAAGATAAATTTCGGGATTCTCAATATCGGCGATTTCCTGTTCAGCTTCGACAATTTCACGCTCCGCACTCGCAATTTCACGCTCAAAATCCGCCATATCTGTCACATACTCATCGTATCTGTCCGTATATGTTGAATGTCCGAGAGCGTAATCGCTGTTGCCCTCGTCGTACTGCTTTTCGGCTTCCTCAATCTTTTTAAGACCGTCGCTGTATTCCTTTTCGCCCTGTTCAATATTGGATTTGGCTTTGTTATAATCAGCAAGTCCCTGCTCGTACTGCGCCTTGCCTGCTTCAAATTCAGCACGACCCGATTCAAGTTCCGCACGACTGCTGTCGATTACGGACTGCTGATATTCAAGCTCCTGACGGGAAGAATCAAGCTGAGCCTTTGCGGATTCAAGCTGTGCAAGTCCGTTGCGGAGCATTTCCTGCTGTTCGGGCGGAAGATAATCAACAACGGCAAGAGCCTCGCCGTACTGTGCATAGAATGCCGATTCCTGAGCGTTGTATTCCGCCTCGCCTGCATAAAATTCAGCCCACGCACTTTTAAGCTGTGCCTGTCCGTCAGCAAGCTGAGCTTCACCGTCAATAAGCTTCTGCTCGGATTCATCAAGCTGTACTTTTGAATCATCAAGAGTTTTCTCTGCGTTCTGAAGCTCGGTTTTGCCCTCGTCAAGTTCGGCACGTGCAGTTGCAAGTTCAGCTTTGCCATCCTCGATTTCCTTTTTGGCGGCGCTGAGTTCATCAAGTGCGGAATCCAATTCCTCTTTTGCACTGTCAAGCTGTACCTTTGCTTCATCAAATTCCTCCTGAGCCTTTGTGCGCTCGTCATCAAGTTCTATGCGTGCGGAATCAATTTCCGACTGCGCATCCTCAACAAGCCTGCTGTAACGCAAATCCGCCTGTTTTCGGGCAATATCTTCCCACAAGTCATTTTTTCCGTCTATGAAGTCATCGTAATCGTCGGAATAAATCTCGCTGTCATTGTTAAATCTTATATAAATATCTGTGAAATAATCAAGATTAAAAGCGCAGTCCATAAGATAAATATATCCCGAAAAACTGCCTTTTCCGACAGAAGTGTTGCCGAGATTGTAGTTGATATAGCTTGAGGAATCAGCCTTGCCGACCACAGTGAATGCCTTTTCCGTGAACGAATCCGCCGTATCGCCTGTATTTTCACTGCTCACCCTGAGTACGTCGCCAATCTGAAACAA
>JAMPGO010000051.1 GCA_023663905.1 Ruminococcus flavefaciens | reverse complement strand
AATTCAGAAAAATATACATCTAAGTATTGATTTAATCTGAATTTTGCGATATAATATAGTTTGTACAATTTTTTTGATAGAGGGTGATTCTCTGTGGATATTAAGGTAAACGATATACTTGTAATGAAAAAATCACACCCTTGCGGTGCTAATGAAATGGCTGTTTTACGTTCGGGAATGGATTTCCGCCTTAAATGCACGGGCTGTGGCAGAGAATTTTTAGTTCCCAGAATAAAAATTGAGAAGAATATCAGAAAGGTCAGGAGAGAGACTGAGGGTTAGCGTATGGCTCATACGTTAATATATTTTACTGAAAGGAATCTGCTATGTTTGAAAAACTTGAATTAATGGAAGAAAAATACGAGGAAATCAGCCGTAAACTCTCAGACCCCGAAATTATCGGCGACAATAAAGTCTATGCCAAGCTTATGCGTGAGTACAAGAATATGACTCCCATTATCGAAAAATACCGTGAGTATAAAAAAGCCGAGAGTTCCTGCAATGAAGCCCGTGAGCTTCTTGAAGCAGGCGGTCTTGAAAGTGATTTCAAGGAAATGGCTCAGGCTGAATTTGAGGAGAATAAATCCGCTATGGAAGCCATTACTCAGGAGCTTAAAATACTTCTTCTGCCGAAAGACCCTAACGATGACAAGAACGTTATTATCGAGATACGTGGCGGTGCAGGCGGTGAGGAAGCTTCGCTCTTTGCAAATTCGCTTTACAGAATGTATACAATGTATGCCGAATCAAAGGGCTGGAAGCAGGAGGTGCTTAATGCCCAGCCGACGGAGCTTGGAGGATTCAAGGAAATCAGCTTCTCCATTGAGGGCGACGGCGCATATTCACGTCTTAAATACGAAAGCGGAGTTCACAGGGTTCAGCGTGTACCCGAGACGGAATCGCAGGGACGTATTCACACATCCACAGTTACCGTCGCCGTACTTGTCGAGGCTGATGAAGTGGAGCTGGAAATCAATCCCACAGACCTTAAAATAGACTATTTCCGTGCGAGCGGTGCAGGCGGTCAGCATATCAACAAGACCGAATCCGCAGTCCGCATAACATATCTGCCGACCAATGTCGTCGTGGAATGTCAGGACGAAAGAAGTCAGCACAAGAATAAGGATAAGGCTATGAAAATCCTCCGCTCACGCATTTATGAGGCTATGCAGGAGGAACAGGCTGAGAAAATCGCTTCGGAGCGCCGTACGCAGGTAGGTACAGGCGACCGCTCCGAGAGAATACGCACTTACAACTATCCGCAGGGCAGACTTACCGACCACAGAATCGGTCTGACGATTTACCGTCTGGAGGATATGCTCAACGGAAATCTCGATGAAGTTTTTGACGCTCTTGCAACGGCTGACCAGGCGGCTAAACTTGCAAGTCAGGAAGAATGATTATGAATACTGTTTTACTTGAAAATAATGAAAATGATATAGCAACCGCAGGCGAGCTTATACGGCAGGGACAGGTTGTCGGAGTACCGACGGAAACCGTGTACGGTCTCTGTGCCGACGCACGCAATGAAGAGGCTGTAAGGGCTGTGTTTTCCGCAAAGGGCAGACCTGCCGATAATCCGCTTATTGTACATCTTGCTGATTTTTCACAGGCAGAATTGTACACATCGTACATACCCGAGCTTGCATACAGGCTTGCGGAAAAATTCTGTCCCGGTGCATTGACTATGATTCTGCCGAAAAATGACGAAATACCGCTGATTACTTCGGGCGGACTTGATACCGTCGGAATCCGCATACCGTCGCACCCTGTAATGCACAGGGTCATAGAAATCTCGGGCTGTCCGATTGCCGCTCCGTCCGCAAATATCTCGGGGCTTCCAAGCCCGACCTGTGCGGAACACGTTATGCGTGATATGAACGGCAGAATATCGGCTGTTATAAACGGCGGTAACTCGCAGTACGGTGTTGAATCAACGGTTATTTCCTTCGACGGCGAAAATAATATCAGGATTCTTCGTCCCGGAGCTGTCACAAGGGAAATGCTACTCGAGGTGTGCGGAAATGTTGTGATTGACCCTGCTATTCTTAACGAGCTTGCGGAGGGTGCGGTTGCTTCGTCGCCCGGAATGAAATACAAGCACTATTCGCCGAAAGCAAACGTCGTTATGGTTGAATCCGATTTGCAGGGCTTTGTTGATTATGTTAATCAGCATAACGGCGAAAATGTCTGGTCGCTTATTTTTGACGGCGATGAAAATAATTTTCCGCATAGATTTATGACTTACGGTGCGGACAGTTCGGAGCAGGCGCACTTGATTTTCCAACGGCTCAGGGAACTTGATGACATCGGCGCAGAACAGGTTTATGTGCGTGCGCCGTCAACCGAAGGTGTGGGACTTGCGGTTTATAACCGTCTCATAAGGGCGGCAGGATTTGAGGTGATAAAGGTATGAAACATCTGACTGAGGTTATGGTTGTCGGGCTTACAGGGCAGACAGGTGCGGGTAAAAGTACCGTTTCGGGGATTTTTGCCGACAGCGGATATGCCGTAATCAATGCCGATTACATATCCCGTATCGTTGTTGAAAAGGGAAGCGAATGCCTTAACGAGCTGGCTGACGTTTTCGGCGCAGGTATACTCAATCCCGACGGAACGCTCAACAGAAAGGCTCTTGCAGGAATTGTTTTTACCGATAAGGCGAAGCTTGAAATGCTTAACTCGGTAATTTATCCGTACATAACCACTGAAATCCTTGCGCAAATCAGAAGATTTTCAGATAACGGAAACAAGCTTATTCTGCTCGACGCTCCTACGCTCTTTGAAAGCCACGCCGATGACTTCTGCGAAATTATCATTTCCGTCACTGCCCGTCCCGAAGTACGGAAGAAGCGTATTACAGAGCGTGACGGTATCACGGCGGAGCAGGCGCAGAACCGTATGGATTCTCAGCTCGATACGGATTTCTTTATCGAACATTCGGATTACATAATAGAAAACAACGATTCTTTTGATATTGTCTACGGCATAGCAAAGGAACTCGCTGATAAAATTAAATATTATTACTATGATGTCCGCTCTGTTATTATGACGGATTTCTGAAAGGAGTTTTTATTTATGGAAGAAAAAACTGTTGCAAAAGAACTTAAGGAAAAACTGTTCCTCCAGCGCAAAAACGGCTATAAGCGTATCGATTCCGATGAGCAGAAGGCTGTTTTCAGCTTTGCCGACGAATACAAGCTGTTTCTTGATTTTGCCAAAACCGAGCGTGAAGCTGTTGACTTTTCTTTACAGCTTCTGAAAGATAACGGCTTTGTTGAATACAAGAAGGGTATGGAACTCAAGCCCGGCGACAGAATTTACCGCAATAACAGAGGAAAGGCTCTGCTTATGGCTGTAATCGGTACTGCTCCGATTGAAGAGGGTGTGAAACTCTGTGCGGCTCATATTGATTCCCCGAGACTTGATTTGAAGCAGAATCCGCTTTACGAGGACAACGAGCTTGCGCTCTTCAAAACTCACTACTACGGCGGTATCAAGAAATACCAGTGGACTACGATTCCGCTTGCGCTTCACGGTGTTGTTATCAGAGCTGACGGCGAGACCGTAAACGTAAATATCGGCGATAATGAAAACGACCCTGTTTTCTGCGTTACCGACCTGCTTCCGCACCTCGCAACAGAACAGATGTCACGCACTGCCACCAATATTATCAGAGGCGAGGATTTGAATCTGCTTATCGGCTCAATGCCTTTCAATGACGACGACGAGAGCGAATCCGTCAAGCTGAATATCCTGAACATCCTCTTTGAGAAGTACGGCATTACGGAATCCGATTTTATTTCCGCCGAGCTGGAAGCCGTTCCTGCGTTTAATTCAAGGGATATAGGCTTCGACAGAAGTATGATTGGCGGATACGGTCACGATGACAGGTGCTGTGCATTTCCTGCGCTGAAAGCTGTTCTTGACTGCAAATCTCCCGTACATACGGCTGTTACCGTTCTTACCGACAAGGAGGAAACGGGAAGCGACGGCAATACGGGTCTCTGCTCAGCTTATCTCAAATACTTCATCGCCGATATTGCCGAGGCTCTCGGTTCAAACGGCAGGGATGTACTTTCCGCTTCCGAGTGCCTTTCCGCTGATGTAAACGCAGCTTTTGACCCGACTTTTGCCGATGTGAACGAGCGCAAAAACTGCGCATATATCAATAAGGGTGTGTGCATTACAAAATATACGGGCGCAAGAGGAAAATCAGGTACTTCCGACGCTTCCGCAGAATTTGCGGGACGTATCCGCAGACTTATGGACAGCAGGAACGTTATCTGGCAGACAGGCGAACTCGGTAAGGTTGACGCAGGCGGCGGCGGTACTGTTGCGGCATATATCGCAAACCTCAATGTCGATACTATCGATATGGGTGTGCCTGTTCTCTCTATGCACGCTCCGTTCGAGGTAATCTCAAAGCTCGATTTGTATATGGCTTACAAGGCTTTTGCTTCGTTCATTGCCGATTAAGATACAAAAAAACAGTCCCTTGACGGGGCTGTTTTCTGTTATATTATAATGTCGGGCAGGAAATTCGGGCTTGAAATAGGGAAGAAGTTCGAGAAAAAGAGAGTAAATGGAACATCTGTGTATATTGATATTTGTTTAACTCAAAATAATTAGTTATAATTTTTAAGGGCAGATGTAGCAGATAAATCGTTTTTATATAAAGTGTTTCAAAAAAATTTTTTAAAAAAGGTTTAGTAAAATAGTGATTATCTGCTACATCTGCTACTAAACTGAGAACGATTCTCAAATTTGTGGGCTGTAATTCCGCAAGGCAAAGTATATATTTATAGGCAAATCCTTTTACCGGTTATAGAAAAAATATATTTGACAAATCATATGGAAATAGTATAATTAAGTTATGGGAAGTACATCGTGTTATGTGGAGGTGTTTTATGAGAATATCAACACGAGGGCAGAATGCAATTAAATTTATGCTTGACCTTGCGGTTTATGATAACGGAGAGCCTGTAAAACTCCGTGATATTGCAAGAAGGCAGGATATTTCCGAAAAGTATCTGGAGCAGATTGTCGCTGTTTTGCAGAAAGCCTCATTGGTGAAGAGCTTCAAGGGTTCACGTGGAGGGTACGTTCTTAAATATCCGCCTGCTGAATACACAATAGGGTATATTCTGAAAACTGTCGAGGGTGATATGTCTCCTGCGGAATGCGTCGGCGAAAACAGTATTGCCTGCGAAAAAAGCGGAATCTGCGTATACTATCGCTTATGGCAGAAGCTCTACACGGCAATAGACGATGTTCTTGAAGGAATTACTTTGGCGGATATGCTTGAATGGCAGAACGAGCTTTGGACAGACCAGTATATAATATAAACAGAGGAATTTGAATTATGGGAAGAATCAATCAGGACAGAGTTGACGGAATCGTCAGGAATATATTGCAGGATTACGGGGACGGCAAATATATCAATCACACGGATTTGTATAATCAGCCCGACAAAAAGGCGGTTATTGATATTATCGAGAAGCTGTTCAAGATTATTTATCCGGGCTTTTACAGCGATAAGGTCTGTAAAGTTTACAGCCTCAGAAACAGTATGTCCGCTGTGATAGAGGATGTGATTTTTCATCTCAACAAGCAGATTGCTGTTGTGCTTAGGTATTGCTTTTCATTTAATGAAATGTCCGATTCTGAGCTTGAAGAAAAGGCGGAGAATATGACGTTTGATTTTATGGAGAGACTTCCGCAGATAAGGGAATATCTTGAAACGGATGTTCAGTCGGCTTATGACGGCGACCCTGCGGTATCGTACAAGGCGGAAATTATCCTGTCATATCCTGGCTTGTATGCGATTTCGGTTTACAGAATAGCGCACGAATTGTCTCTGCTGGGTGTGCCTATGATTCCGAGAATTATGTCGGAATACGCTCACAGCGTTACGGGAATAGATATTCATCCGGGTGCGGTTATAGGCAAATACTTCTTCATCGACCACGGAACAGGAGTTGTCATCGGCGAAACGACCGTGATAGGCGAACACGTCAAGATTTATCAGGGTGTAACGCTCGGCGGATTGTCCACGAAGGGCGGACAGAATCTCAGAGGTATTAAACGTCACCCGACCATAAAGGACAATGTTACAATTTATTCCAATTCGTCCATTCTCGGCGGAGATACGGTTATAGGCGAAAACGTTGTTATCGGCGGAAATACTTTCATTACAGAATCAGTCGCCGAAAATACGAGGGTAACTTTAAAAGCACAGGAGCTTCAGTTCAGATAATATGGAAATCACAATTAAACAGGTTCGGAATATGCCTGAAAATTCATATATATATGTTGATGTGAGGAGTGAGACTGCCTATAATCACGGTCACATCACGAATGCTGTTCACTGGGACGGCGGTGATGATATTGATTTTCCCGAAGGCAGGAAGATTATTGTTTACTGTACGCTCGGCGATAACAGTATTGAATTTGCCGAAAAGCTGAGAAAACGTGGCTTTGAAGCATATAATCTTGCAGGCGGTTACAGGTCGTGGCTGGAATATAATTTCACAGAGCTTGACGGCGAGGAAATCGAGAGGTACAACAGGCAGATAATTCTTCCGCAGGTCGGAACTGACGGACAGATAAGGCTTAAAAATGCCAAAGTCCTGATAATCGGCGCTGGCGGACTTGGTTCGCCCACAGCTATGTATCTTGCGGGTGCAGGAATCGGAACTATCGGAATTATGGACGCTGATACCGTGAGCATTTCCAATCTTCAACGTCAGATTCTGCACAACACGGAAAATACAGGTATGAATAAGGCTGAATCCGCAAAATCCGCCTTGCATAAGCTGAACGATAAAATTACCGTGAAAGCGTATCCATATTTTCTTACGGCTGAAAATGCGGAGCAGATTATCGGCGGTTACGATTTTATTATTGATTCCGCAGACAATTTTGAAACAAAATTTCTTATCAACGATACCTGCGTATTGTTAAAAAAGCCGTTCTGCCACGCAGGAATAACAGGATTTGAAGGTCAGGTAATGACCTATGTTCCCGAAAATAAGCCCTGCTACAGATGTATCTTCGAGGAAATTCCCGAACAGGGTACGATTCCCAATTGCAGTCAGAACGGAATTATAGGCGCTGTAGCAGGAATTATCGGCAGTATACAGGCACTTGAAGCAATAAAATATATTCTGAATATCGGCGAACTTCTGACTGGAAAGATGTTTATTGCAGACGGCTTGTCTA
>JAMPGO010000050.1 GCA_023663905.1 Ruminococcus flavefaciens | reverse complement strand
AGAAAAAGTTTACATTTCATTTACAAATTTATTGAACTTCAACATAAATTATACGGAGAGTATACAAAACCGCCCGATGTATAATCGGACGGTTTTATCAGATTGGATTTTAAACAATCATACCTCTGAGAACTGCGAAATCGGCAACATCAATTCTGTTATCCTTGCAGAGGTCAACGTTTTCCCAGCAGGTCAGCTCGCCTGCTCCGAGAAGCCATTTCTGGAGCATTACTGCGTCGGCGACATTGCACACACCGTTGCCGTCAGCGTCGCCGAGAACATTCGACTTTGAAGCTACCGACAGGCTGAATGCCGTGACAAATTTTTCAATTCCCGATTCAGATGTGATTTTTACGGTATATTCGCCCTCGTCAGCCTTGGTGATATTGCTGAGCGCAAGAACAGCTGAATCCGCACCCGAAATAACCTCGCCGTTGAAGCTCCACTCGTACGTTGCCGAGCCGTCGGGAAGATTCGGGATTACCGTGTACTCGTAGCTCTCGCCCTCGTTGAGAAGCACGTCGGCAGGAACGGAAATAACACCGAAATCCGCATTAACACTGCAATCGGGTATTGTTATATCGCTCATAAGTTTCCAGCCGTCTCCGCTGTCCTGCATAAACACACGCAGATTTTTTATGGCGATTTCTTTTTCGAAGCCGACTACTGCAAGCGGTACACGGAACTCAACCATATCGTCGCTCCACTTGCACTGTGCGCTAGAATAGTCGCCGTGATTGAAGTAAACAAAGCCGTTTGAAGCGAAATAAATCCAGTATCTCTCGCCGTCCAGCTCGTTGTTGAACTGCAAGTTATACACAGGTGCGGAGGCATTGTCCTTCGGCACATTGCTCATCACATAAAGGTACTGGTCATCGGCAAACGTGTATATTTTAAGGTCTGAGCCGTCTTTTTCAGCAGGAATAACATCAGCCCATTCATAAGGCGATGAAATTACACCGTCAATGAGAATATCCTTGCTTACCGAGTACAAATCAGCGTTGTCAGTACCCTTTTCAGCCGATTCCTCAACAGTTATGCTTCCCATATAGTTTGCGCCGAGAGAGCCGTTCCAAATATTTTCATTGGCAAAACGTATGCTTCTGTTAGTCATATTCTTAATATCGGCTTCCGTACCCATATTCAGCTTGAGATAGACGTTCCAGTCGCCGGGTTCGATATTGTCGGGAATATTTATATTCAGCGTTTCGGAAGATACGGTGCAGGAATCCCAGTTATGGCAGTCTATGTCATCAGTTTCGGCAAGAGTATATACGCCGTCCTTTTCGAGTATCACATAGCTCTGTACCGACGGTATAACGTTGGCGAATCCTGTATTCTCAACCTCGAAGTTAACGACAGCTTCTCCGCCCTGCTCCGTCTGTGCGCTAATCTCAGACTTGCGCACTACAAAGCGGTAGCCGAGGTGGTCACGCATAAATTTGTACACGTTCTGTCCGTAATAAGCCGAGTTATCCGCACTTACCGTATCATATTCAGCCGAAAACGTGTAGTCTTTGTAAAGCTGGAAGATGTTGCTGTTGATGTAGCTGAGGTGCGTTTTGTACATCTCGGGAATCGCATTTTCGGGAAGATAAGTTTCGTACTGCTGTGCGAAGCTGATATTTCCCGAAAATTCACCGCCGTAATATGACGTATATGTCTGATTGTGAAGCCAGTCCGTCTCAATTTCACGGTTGGCATAAGTACCGAGGTCGGAATTGCTTCCCATATAGCCGTCGTTGTACAAGCCTACCCTGTATCTGTTCGCCTGTACATCCGAGGTGTACGTACTTTCCGTGAGGCTGTCTATAAGCTCGCTGTCGGCAAGGTCGGCACGCTTGATTCCAGCCCATTCCGCAAAAATATCTGGAGTTCTTACCGTAACGGGAATAGGTGCGGGTACAGCCTGAAGCAGAGCTTCAAGAAGCTGTGCCTTGTATTGCAGGGACGTGTACTTTCCGCCGTGCTGTTCGCCCCATTTTCCTACGAATCCAGATTCAACATAGGCGATGATGTCGGAATACTTCTCCAGAAGTCCGCTGTCCTTTATCTGCTGAATGTGGTTAAGCACCTGCTCAAACGTCGCAGGCTCGGGGTTGTCCTTGCCGTTTGCATCGTACCTGAAACGGAGCGCAACCATACAGCCATTGTCACGGCAGTTCTGCAAGGTCGTATCCCACGATTCAAAAAAAGCGTCGTCAAGGTCGTAGTCTGTTCCCGCAGTGTAGTTGCCGTCGTCATCGGTCGTGCCGTTTATTCCGCTTGAAAAGTTGCCTATATCAATGAAAAACAGTGCAAGGTTAGTCGAGGGACTGTATACGGGTGTACTTCCGGGCTTGCACACAGCCCATATCGTGGAAGTATAGCCTGCTCCGGGATTGTTGATTGTCTCTGTCGATTCAGTATAGCTCAGTCCGAAGCTTACATTGCCGTCTTTCATCGCCGTATCAGCAGCCGACGTACTCATAGTCAACGGCAGGGCGGAAATCAGGGCAGAAGCCTGAATCAGCGACAGAAATAATGCTTTTTTGTTCATATTTCATCTCTCCTTTGTAATATTACTAAAAATCTTTATATATATTATAGCACATTTGTGTGAAATAGTCAATAGTTTATTTATAAAAAATGCACCAAATGGCTATGAAAACGTTAATATCTTTGCACGTCCGCTATTATTGACATTTTATGACATAAGATGTATAATTAAAAAGCTGTCAATTTATTTATAGGAGGCAAATATGGAAAAATCAGCATCAACCAAAAAAACGGAGGAAAAACTTAAGCCGAAACTTTTTTCCGTTATGAAGGGCTATTCAAAGGAACAGCTTCTCAAGGATATTGTTTCGGGAATTATCGTGGCTATCATAGCTCTTCCGCTTTCAATCGCTCTCGCACTCGCTTCGGGCGTGAATCCTGAACAGGGACTGTATACCGCCATAACCGCAGGATTCGTCGTTGCATTTCTCGGAGGAAGCCGTGTTCAGATTGCAGGACCTACAGCCGCCTTTGCGACAATCGTTGCGGGAATCGTAGCTTCCGAAGGTATGGACGGACTTGTAATCTCCACTGTTATGGCAGGAATCTTCCTTGTAATTATGGGTCTGTGCCATTTCGGAAGCCTGATAAAATATATACCAAACACCATAACTTCGGGCTTTACTTTCGGTATCGCCGTTACTATAGTAGTCGGGCAGATTAAAGACTTCTGCGGAATGACTTTTTCAGGCTCGCCTGTTGAAACAACCGAGAAAATCGCCGAGATAATATCATCAATCGGCACTTTCAATATACAGGCATTCCTTATCGGTCTGCTCTCGCTCGCAATCCTCATATTCTGGCCTAAAAAGCTCAGCAAGATTCCGCCCTCGCTCATTGCCGTAATCGTCGGAGCTGTTGTCGTGAAATTCAGCGGAATAAACGTAAATACTATCGGCGATTTGTACGAGATTTCATCCGCTCCGCCGAAGTTTTCGCTTCCTGAAGTAAGCTTCAGCCGTATAAAGGCACTCGTTCCCAACGCATTTACCATTGCAATCCTCGCCGCTGTTGAATCGCTTCTCTCCTGCGTTGTTGCCGACGGTATGATTGGCTCAAAGCACCGCTCAAATATGGAGCTGACAGCTCAGGGTCTCGGAAATATCGTCTCCGCACTTTTCGGCGGTATTCCTGCAACAGGCGCTATCGCACGTACAGCCGCCAATATCAAGAACGGCGGTAGAACTCCGATTGCAGGTATGGTTCATTCTGTTGTGCTTCTCGTGATACTCGTTCTGCTTATGCCGTATGCCGCTATGATTCCTATGCCGACAATCGCAGCTATACTTTTTATTGTCGCCTACAATATGTGTGGCTGGAAAGAGATTGTTAATCAAGTTAAGATATCACCGAAAAGCGATATTGCCGTGCTGTTCACAACGCTCGTCCTTACCGTTGTATTCGACCTTGTAGTTGCCATAGGTGTGGGAATAGTCCTCGCCGCCATTCTCTTTATGAAACGTATGGCAGATGTTACAGAAGCCCACGACTGGACATATGTTGATGATGAAGATACCGACCCCGACCATATCTCCCTTAAAAAAGTACCTGATAATACAAGGGTATATGAAATAAACGGTCCTATGTTCTTTGCGGCTTCTGATAAATTCAACTATATTCTTGATGACCACAGCAAAATCGACGTTCTCTGCATAAGAATGAGAAACGTTCCTGCAATTGACGCTGCGGGTGTTGAAATGCTCGATAAAATCACCAAGAGATGTAAGAAGCTTAACATCGAGGTTGTATTCTCGCACGTCAATGAACAGCCTATGCACGCTATGGAAAAGGCAGGCTTCGTTGACAGGGTCGGCAGAGAAAATTTCTGCGAACATATTGATTCCGCACTTATCAGGGCTGAGGAACTCGAAAAGATTGCCTCTGCAAGAAAATAATACAAAAGAGTGTACTCACGCTGTTGTGAATACACTCTATTTTTTATTCAGACTGTTTTGCCCTGAGATTCGCAAAAACACTGCTGTCGGGTGTGCAGTCAAGCATACGGCAACAATACTGAAACCAAAAGCCGTGACCTCTCTGACGATACCAGTGGAAGTTGAGAAAATGCGAATATTCGTGGCGGATGATGTGAATAAGCGTGCTTTTTTCTATGACAGAATCACCGAAAAAGAACCTCGAAAAAGTGAAATACTCTTTAATCTGATTCTCGGGATTATATACATACTGCCCCACTATATGGTCGGAATCCTGAAGTATAATGGGCAGGTCGGACGCTTTTTCGCCTGTTATGCCGTCAAGTCTGTTCATCTCGGCAAGTATTAAATTAATTATATTGTCATCGTTTGACATTGGAATCACTCCCCTTTTATTTTGGTATTATCCGGTATCTCGCCGTTTTTCGGGAAGATACCGGATTAAGCGTTAAATCAGCCTTCAATCTGTATGCGGTAGTACTCGGGATTGTTGTTTTCGTCAAGCGAGTAGATGTGCTTTTCAAAGTTTTCGCCGAACATAAGCAGGTCGTGTGTAAAGAGTACGTCTATGCCGACTTTCTCTGCGACAGCCTTTACCTCAACAGAATGCTCCACGCTCTCACAACACATAACCAGCAACGGCTTTTCGCCCATTTTCCAGTTGTTGTTAGCCCAGTTGTTAAACAAAAACAGGTAGCGTTCAAGCTTATCCTTAAGTCTGTTCTTCCAGAAATCCGTGCAGTCGCTGTCTCTTCTTACTGCCTCGTACATAATCGACGTATCATCGCTGAATGTGAGTACAAGCGACGGACGGAGTGCCTTGCGTTCTGCGGATTCGTCAGCCTCTGAATAGATACGCTTGGATTTCTCAAATCCTGCAACAGCTTTTCCGCAGTGCTTGATATAGGCGAAAATAATCTGATTCACCGCAAGCTTGAGCTTGATGAGGTTTGCAGGCTCGGTTATGCTGTAGGATTCAAGCTGAACCACTGATACTCCCAAAGTGTGCGCCGTACTCTCACCCGCAGGCTTACTAAGCCTGTATGTGATATAGTTGGACTGGCGACCCTCCTGCGATACGAAGCGGAAGCTGTGAATAAGACCCGTCTTGCGAAGTCTCTCTGTTGCTTTGAGAACGTGGTCGGAATCCGTGCGAATACCCATCAGGTTCAGACATTCCGTTACCATTTTGGTAGTAACAACCTCATATGTAGCAATTACACATAAAACGTGCTTAGCAAGCTCACTTAACGGGTACTGCATCAATGAGTTCAGATTAGCAGGGTACTTTATCACACCGTCCAGCTCAAAAGTAACGCTTTCGTGCGGATAACTGCTGAAATTAGCCGTCTGCGGGACAATCTCACCGCTTAAATCAAACGGATTTCTCGTCAAATGGTCGACGTCGAGATATGAATTATAATTTGCCATTTGTAATACCTCCATTGGCTTATATATTAAATGATTTGTTAATCATTTTTGTTAAATTATTTCTGAAATCTGCTAAAGAGCTTATGTAGTATTCGTAGAAATACGACAGCATTTCAATCTGCATTCTGTCCGTTATGCCTGCGGTCAGAAGAATGTACTGCTCAGGGACAAACGAAAGCTCTTTTCTTGTGTTGTAGAGAACCTGATAATCAACTGTTCCCGATTTAGCCTCAAAAGCAAAACACTTGTTGGCTACCGAAAATACTGCGTCAAGCTCGTGGGCATACGTGCGGTTGGCACTCATCGCATTTACCAACTTAACGTTCATAAGTACCTCGTAGCTGTAGCCGTGCTTTTCGGCAAAATTCTTAACAGTCTCCTGCACGATTGAGGCGGAATAGATTTCCAGCCAATAGCCTGTAAGAAAGCTCGTAACTCTCGGTACATCGGCAATTGTAGCGCTAATCTCGCTTGACGACTCGGCAAATTCAGTAAATATACCATACTTACAGAAATCGTGTGCAAGTCTGCGGACGAACTTGTTGCCTTCGGTATTATTACCAAAACGGTACTTCATCCTGCGCTCAAAGCTTTTGCAATTGGGCGAACAGATTGCCTTTTTTATCTCTTTGAGGAAGTTGGCAGCGTGTGTATAGTTGTCGCCGATGTTGAAAGCGAGACTCTTCAGACCTTCAATAAATACAGGTGTATGGGATTCAACAACAACATAGCCTTTCTGCTCAAAGTGCTGGTGGATGACAGATGTGCTGACAGCGGATTTCTTCGGCTTAGGCTTGGGCTGTGGCTGTGGAGGGACAAAATCCTTCTTATCAGCCTTTTTAGCAGGTTTCTTCTTGCCTTTGCCGTAGCCGGACAAAATGTCGTCAAACTCTTCGTCAATGGAATCCCACATAGCGACAGTGCTTCCGAACTTCTCTTCAACAACTGCTTCCTCGGGCGCTTCCGTCGTTTCAACAGCTGATTCTTCAACAATTTCCTCGGGAATAACCACAGGCTCAATAACTGATTCCTCGGCTATCTCCTCTGGAATAATTACAGGCTCAGAGGTCTTCTCGGATACTTCTGCAAGCTCAACTGTTGATTCTTCGGCAGTCTCTTCGGAAATGGATACGTCTACAGCTTCAACCAATATATCCTCAGTAGGTTTCTCAAAAACGGATATAGGCTCAGCAACTGATTCCTCAATGGTCTCTTCGGAAACGGCTTCGGATTCAACAGCTGTCTCTTCAACAATCTCTTCGGAAACAGCTACAGCTTCAACCGCTGACTCGTCGGGAACAGATAACTCGTCCGTCTCGGGTTCGGACTGCTCCGCCATAATCGGCGAAGCAATCGGAAGCATTACGGCCGGAACTGCCACAATGCTTGTTGTTTCGGTCTCGACAGGCTGAATTTCAGCCGTCTGCAAAATTCTTATGATTCTCATAGAACATCACTCCTTAATTTAATTTTTTGACGATTCTGGCGAAGTCGTCTAAATAGTCCTTCTTGTTTTCACGCTTAAAAACGTGTGCAATCATTATAAGCTCATCGCCCTCAA
>JAMPGO010000004.1 GCA_023663905.1 Ruminococcus flavefaciens | reverse complement strand
GGTTTTCGCCTTCTCGGAAAGTGCGCCGAGCCGTGAATTTTCAGCTTCCGCACCGTCAAGCTTCTGCGAAATCTCATCCGCCTGAATTTCAAGCTGTTTTTTCTGCTCCTCAAAGGAAAGTATCTTCTTCTCCGTATCTTTAAGCCTGCGCTGATAGTTACGGCGGGTTTCATCGGCTTGCCTGATACTCTGCTCCGCACTTTTTATAGCCTCACTGCAATGGCTTATATCGTTCTCGAAAACGGCAATATCAGACTTCTTCTGCGAAGCCTCCTGCTCCTCCTGAATCATCTTACGGCGAAGTTCATCGGATTTCATACTGCATTCCTGCATCTTCCTGTAGCAGACCTGCAAACGCTCTTCCTCACGCTGAATATCGTTCTCCGTCTGCTCATATTCATTTCCGGCAGTCAGAATTTTTTCGTCAAGCTCATTAATCTTCTGCTTGAGTTCACCGAGCTGGGTAATCCATATCGAAATTTCAAGCTTTTTGCGTTCTTCGGCAAGCTTAATGAATTTCTGCGCCTTTTCAGCCTGAACCCTCAGTGGTTCAACACGGCTTTCGAGTTCCGCAAGAATATCGGTAAGACGGACAAGATTATCTTCGGCAGACGACAGTTTGCGTTCAGCTTCAGCCTTTTTATAGCGGAATTTCGAGATTCCTGCCGCCTCCTCGAAAATATCACGTCTCTCACTGCTCTTCGCACCGACAATTTCGGCAATACGTCCCTGCCCGATAATCGAATAGCCGTCACGTCCAAGCCCTGTATCCATAAAAAGCTCGTTTATATCTTTAAGCCTGCACGATTTGCCGTTGACCGAATACTCACTCTCACCGCTTCTGTAGAGCTTTCTGGTAACGGAAACTTCATCGCCCATATCAGCAAGCCTGCCGTCGGAATTGTCAATATTAAGCGTCACGACGGCGAATCCCATAGGCTTCCTTGCAACAGTACCCGAAAAGATAACGTCTTCCATTTTGTTGCCACGCAGAGTTTTTGTGGACTGCTCGCCCAGTACCCAGCGGACGGAATCGCCGATATTGCTTTTTCCGCTTCCGTTAGGTCCTACTACCGCCGTAAGTCCTTTGTCAAAAGTAAGGCTTATTTTGTCGGGAAAAGACTTGAATCCCTGTATTTCCAATGATTTAAGGTACACAAATTCACCTCAGTTCAACTTCATATTTTGCAACGTTTTCATCGCCGATAATCCTGATATTTATGCCGTTATTCCTGAAATATTCCACATTCGATTTCCTCTGCCCTACCGCCTTGCTGATACACGACGGCTCAACGGCAAAAACGAAACTTTTTTTATCGCCGTTTATTTTGCACTCCATTTTGCGCCTGTATATTTCATTTTCGCAAAGTTCACGGAAAGCAGGGTGATAGAATCCGCCGAGCATATCTTTTTCAACAAATTCACTTGCGTGAAGTCCGCATTTGATTACCCTGATACCAAGCTTTTCAAATCGCTCAAGAGAAGCAGACGACATCCCGAGAACCGTTTCAAAATCAAACGGCTTGTATTCGCCCGACTGATACAGTTCGCCGAGACGTGTATTTTTCAGGATTACAACGGGATATATCCTGACAGTATCGGGGTGAATATCTTTTATCGCCGAAAACGTACGGTACTCATCGTGTATCGTACTTTTATACAGTCCGACCATCATTTGCAGACCCAGTTCAAAGCCGTATAATCTGATTAAATCGCTTGCCCTGTAGACATCCTCCGCCGTATGACCACGCTCGTTTGCTTTAAGTACATCGTTGCTCATAGACTGTGCGCCCAGCTCGATTGCAGTAACACCGTATTTTTTCAGTATATCGAGAATTTCCGCAGTAATGCAGTCGGGACGTGTTGAAATGCGGATTCCGTAGAATTTATCCTCGCCGACAAATTCACAGGCGGATTCAAGCAGTTCAAGCATATAATCCTGCGGAATTGCCGTAAAACTTCCGCCGAAAAACGCTATCTCAGTATTTTCGGGCGATTTCACCTCGCCGAGCGCCTTTTTGCAGATTTCACGCACCTCATCGCCTGTAGGTGCTTTCTGCGTACCGCTTATAGTGTGCTGATTGCAGAAACTGCACATATGCGGACAGCCGATATGCGGTACGAAAATCGAGATATTAGCGTGTTTCATAGCCCATAAGCTCCAGAGCTTCTTTTGCGGCGAGCTGTTCGGCTTCTTTCTTACTGCGACCCTTGCCCTTGCCGATTACCTGCGAATTGAGCATAACCTCAACGACAAAACGCTTGTTATGGTCAGGTCCTTCCTCGCCGATTAAGACGTACTCAACCTTTTCCTCGGGATTCTTCTGCACTACTTCCTGCAAAACGGTTTTGAAGTCCTTGAAGGCAAATTTTGCGCTGTGTTCCAAATCGCCCGGAATAAATTTCAGGATGTGATTTCTTGCGGGTTCAATTCCGCCGTCAAGGTAAATTGCGGCGATTACAGCCTCAAAAGCGTCGGCAAGAATCGACGGTCTTTCTCGTCCGCCCGTATTTTCCTCGCCCTTTCCGAGCAGAAGAAATTCGCCTAAGTTAATCTGCTTTGCAAAGACGTGCAGACTTTTTTCGCACACAAGCGAAGCCCTCAGCTTTGTAAGGTCGCCCTCCGCAACATTCGTGAGATGAGTATATAAATGCTCCGATACAACTATCGAAAGAACGCTGTCGCCGAGAAATTCAAGCCTCTCGTTGCTTCCCGACGGTATTTTTCGCTCATTCGCATAGGATGAATGAGTAAAAGCATTAACAATAAGGTCTTTGTTTTTGAATTTATAGCCTATGACTTCCTCAAATTTTTCTATACTGTTCATTCTGCCTGCTCCTTTTCCGAAAGGATTTTAACATAATTCTCTATTGATTCTATAACTTTGCCGTCAACACACTTCTTTGCCTGTCTCACAGCATTGAAAAATGCCTTTGAATCGGAACTGCCGTGAGCCTTGATAACAGGCTTGCGGACTCCCATAAGTGCCGAACCGCCTGTTTCACGGTAGTCCATCTGAGCCTTGAAAATCTTGATTTTATTCAGCGAAAACAATGCCCCGACCGTTCCGATGCCTGAATAAAGCCACTTCATCTTTTTCGAGAAGAACGAACCCATTCCCTCATATAATTTCAGGACTATATTCCCTGTGAAGCCGTCCGTAACAACAACCTGACATTCGCCTTTCGGTAATTCTCTTGCCTCAACATTTCCGACAAAATTCAGCCCTGATTTCTGAAGAAGCTTGTATGTCTCGATTTCAAGCTCTCTGCCCTTTGTATCCTCCGCACCAATATTAAGAAGCGCAACCTTCGGCTTTTTGATTCCCATAACACGCTCCATATAGGCACTTCCCATAACTGCAAACTGCACAAGCATTTCGGGACGGCACTCTGTGTTAGCACCAGCGTCAAGCAGAATAAAACTGCCCTTGTCCGCAGGAAGTACAGGAGACGGCGCAACACGCTTTACGCCCTTGATACGCTTGACAATAAACGTCGCACCCATAACAAGCGCACCTGTGCTTCCAGCCGAAACAAAAGCGTCGCCCTTGCCGTCTGCGAGTAACTGCATACCGAGCGCCATAGAAGTATTCTTGCCCGACTTTATAATCTCTTTTGGCTCGTCGTGAATATCAAAAACATCGTCCGTGTGGATGATTTCCATACCGTCAAGGCTCACACCGTTATCTTCGGCGCATTTCTTTATACGGCTTTCACTGCCTGTCAGGATAATTTTAACATCAAGTTCCTTAACGGCTTTTTCACAGCCCTTTATTACCTCAAGAGGAGCGTTATCGCCTCCGAAAGCATCAACTATTACTCTTACCAACTCTATCAAGCTCTCCTCTCAATGCATTCAGCGCACGTTCCGCATAAGCGCCGTACTTTTCTTTCTTATCACGGATTCTTACTCCTATATCGGGAAGTATTCCCATATTCGCACCCATAGGCTGGAATTTTTTGACATTGAAGCTGTCGCTGATATAGTTCGTCAACGCTCCTGTCATCGTCTCACGTGGGAAGCAAATCGGTTCAAGTCCGAGAATTTTTCTCGCCACGGACGTTCCCGCAACAATTCCGCTCATTGCAGATTCCATATAGCCCTCAACACCTGTAATCTGCCCTGCAAAGTAAATATCGGGATTACTGCTCATAGAAAAATCGCTGTTGAGAAGTGCAGGGCTGTTTATAAATGTATTCCTGTGCATTACACCGTAGCGCATAAAATCGGCATTTTCAAGTCCGGGTATCATCGAGAATACACGTTTCTGCTCGCCGAATTTAAGATTGGTCTGAAATCCCACAAGATTGAACAGTGTGGCTTCCTTGTTTTCACGTCGGAGCTGTACAACCGCATATGGTCTTCTGCCTGTGCGCTTGTCGGTAATTCCGACGGGCTTCATAGGTCCGAAACGCATTGTATCTTCACCTCTCGAAGCAAGCACCTCTATCGGCATACAGCCTTCATACACGCTGAAAGGATGAGTTTCAAAGTCTTTGAGCTGAACACGCTCCGCATTTATAAGTGCATTGTAAAAAGCCTGATACTCCTCTTTATTCATCGGGCAGTTGATATAATCCGCCTCGCCTCTGTCATAGCGTGAGGCAAAAAATACTTTGTCCTTATCAAGGCTCTCGTATGTCACAATAGGTGCGGCTGCATCGTAAAAACTCAGCCCTTCACCGCACAATCCGCTGATTATATCCGCCATTGCACCGTTTGTAAGCGGTCCTGTGGCGATTATATTCACACCCTCGGGAAGCTCTGTTACTTCGCCCTCGATTACTTCAATCAGCGGATTATTCCTGATTTTCTCCGTAACGCTGTCCGAGAATTTCTCACGGTCAACAGCTAATGCGCCTCCTGCTTCAACCGCATTTTCCTTTGCGCACGGAACAGTCAGCGAGCCGAGCATTTCCATTTCAGCCTTGAGAAGTCCTGCGGAAGATTCAATCCTTGAAGCTTTAAGCGAATTTGAGCATACAAGCTCCGCAAAACCGCTGTATTTATGTGCAGGACTGAATTTCTGCGGTTTCATCTCATAAAGGCGAACATTTATTCCATATCGGGCAAGACTCCACGAA
Organism: Ruminococcus flavefaciens; assembly: GCA_023663905.1. Taxonomy (GTDB): domain Bacteria; phylum Bacillota; class Clostridia; order Oscillospirales; family Ruminococcaceae; genus Ruminococcus; species Ruminococcus flavefaciens_AD. Next base: position 71,021 of record JAMPGO010000004.1, on the reverse strand, counting down.
GCTTCACAGCCTGCAAGTCCTGCTCCGATTACATTTACTGTTTTAATCATTTTTTCAGCTCTCTTTCATATCCGCAGTTTTCGCCCTCGCATAACAGCTTACCCGATTTTCCTCCCTTGTTGAAGAGCGTTTTTCCGCACTCGGGGCATTTTTCAGCGGTCGGCACATTCCACGTCATAAAATTGCAGTCAGGGTAGCCTTCACAGCCGTAAAAACTTCTTCCCTTCTTGGATTTTTTCAGAAGCATTTTCTTACCGCACCTCGGGCAATTGCCCTCCGATTCGGTAACAAGCTGACGTGCGTTCTTGCATTCAGGAAATCCGGGACAGGCAAGGAATTTGCCGTATCTGCCGAACTTGATAACCATATTTCGTCCGCACAGCTCGCAAATCTCGTCGGTCTCTTCGTTCGGGACTTTAACACGCTTGCCCTCCATAGCTTCCTCAGCTTTCTGAAGGTCCTGCGAGAAGCCTTTGTAGAATGAATCAAGCGTGGAAACCCAGTCCTTTGCGCCCTTTTCAATCTCATCGAGACTGCACTCCATATCGGCGGTAAACTTTGCGTCAACAATGCCCTTGAAATGCTCCTTCATCAAATCGGTGATAATCTCGCCTAGACTTGTGGGCTTGAGCTGTTTGCCCTCGTGTTCAACGTACTGGCGTGTGGTAATCGTCGAAATCGTAGGCGCATAGGTACTCGGTCTGCCTATGCCGTTCTCTTCCATAGCCTTGATTAAAGAAGCTTCCGTAAATCTCGGAGGAGGTTGCGTAAAGTGCTGATTTCCCGCAATCGATTTGAGTTTAACCTTGTCGTTCTCGGAAATCGGCGGAAGTACTTTCTTTTCAACGCTCTCCTCATCGCCCGATTCCTTGTAAAGCACCATAAATCCGTCAAATTTAACGGAATATCCTGTTGCCCTGAAAATACAGCCGTTTGCTTCAATATCAACCGAAACCGTATCGAGAAGTGCGTTTGCCATCTGACTTGCTATAAATCTCGACCATATCAGCTCGTAAAGCTTATACTGGTCGCTCGTAAGTCCCTCTTTTACTCTTGCAGGAGTAAGCTCGGGTAGCGACGGTCTTATTGCTTCGTGGGCATCCTGCGCATTGCTTTTGGTCTTGTAAACTCTCGGCTTGTCGGGAAGATAATTTTTTCCGTAGGCATTTTCGATATACTCGGCAGCTGCGGACTTCGCTTCATCTGAAACTCTAAGGCTGTCTGTTCGCATATATGTTATAAGTCCGACTGCGCCTATGCCCTTGACATCAACACCCTCGTAGAGTTCCTGAGCCGTTTTCATAGTACGCTTCGAGCTGAATCCCAGTTTTCTGGAAGCTTCCTGTTGCATTGTCGAGGTAATAAACGGCGGAGAGGGCTGTTTTTTGGTGACTTTCTTCTTAACCGATGTTACAATATATTCCGCACCCTCCAGCCTTTTAAGAATCTCGTCAGCCTCTTCCTTGGTGGAGATAATAATCTTGTTTCCACTGTTTTTCTTGGTATCAGAATCCTTGGACGGAATATCAATCTTCCTGCCGTCAACCGACAGAAGGCTTGCACTGAAAACCCTGCGTGATTCAGGAGCTGTAAATTTTGCGTCAATAGACCAGTATTCTTTGGGGACAAATTCCTTTATTTCGTTTTCCCTGTCAACAACAATACTTACAGCGACTGTCTGCACACGTCCTGCGGAAAGTCCACGCTTGACTTTTTTCCAGAGAAACGGACTGAGCTTATAGCCGACAAGCCTGTCAAGAATACGTCTTGCCTGCTGTGCATTGACTAAATCGAGGTCGATTTTGTGCGGATTACTCATACCATTGCTTACACCTGTTTTGGTAATCTCATTGAACTCAACACGGTTATTGTCATTCATATCAAGGTTAAGAATCTGCGCAATATGCCACGAAATAGCCTCACCTTCACGGTCAGGGTCGGTTGCGAGGTAAACTTTGTCGCATTTTTTGGCACGGGCTTTCAAATCCTTGATAATGCTAGCCTTGCCCTTCATATTGATATAATGCGGGGCGAAATTATTATCCGTATCAACTCCCAGCTTTGACTTAGGCAGGTCACGTATATGTCCCATAGAGGCAACAACCTCATAACCCTTGCCAAGATATTTCTGTATTGTTTTAGCCTTTGCAGGCGATTCTACTATAACTAAATCTGACATCTGCTATACTACCCTTTCGCTTTTATCTCATACATTTTTCCCGGAAGAGACCTGATAATCCCTGCCATCTCCATTTCTGTCAGTACCGTCATAAGTTCTGTGGGATTCAGGTTCAGCTTCTGCGCAATAACATCTGCGTGAACCGCTCCGCCCGACATAAGTCTTGCAATACGGCTTTCGGTATCATCTTCCACGAACGATTCTTCTCCGTCGGACAAATCAACAACGCTGTTATTATCTTCTCCTGCGGAATCATCCTCAGTATCAGGCAAATCCTCAACGCTGTCTTCCGTATCATCGGGAAATTCCTCGTCGTCATCGTCATATTCATCATCGTCAATAAATAATTCATCCGTCAGGATATAAGGATTTTCCGAAATATCCATATTTATATAGTCGATGACTTCCTTTGCGCTAAGAAGCGGAATTGCGCCGTTTCTGATAAGCTCGGCATTTCCCGAATACTCATAGCTGAAAATATTCGCAGGAGGCAGACAGAATACTTCCTTGCCCTGTTCAGCCGACAAATCAGCAGTAATCAAAGCTCCGCTTTTTGCAGAAGCCTGAAATACAATCGTTGCATTACCCAGAGCGGAAAGAATCCTGTTTCTTCTGGGAAAATTAATACCCAGCGGAGGTGTTGCGAGGTTAAATTCCGAAATAAGCACTCCGCCCGAATTTATAATCATATCACGGTACTTGAAATTATCGGAAGGATAATTGACATCAAGTCCGCATCCCATAACGCAGGCTGAAGGCATATTTCTTGAAATCGCCGAAATATTCGCCCTTATGTCAATACCCATTGCAAAACCGCTGATTAAGACAATACCGTTTTCCGCAAGCTCGGTGCATATCCTGTCCGCCGTAAAAATGCTGTAATCAGAAGCTCTTCTTGTACCTACACAGGTGACAGTATTCGTTCCGCAAAGGCAGTCTATATTGCCCTTATAGTACAATATTGCAGGCGGAGAGGCAATATACCTGAGATTTTCGGGGTATTTCTCCGAGCTGTACGATACTATGCCGATACCCTTTTTCCTGCACTGCTCAATAATCTCTTCAGCGTGGCTCAGCTCAGTCGATTTTATATTGCTCTTCTCATCTGAAGTAAGCCTGAACATTCCGCAGTCGGCACGCAGTCCGTGATACGCTTCGGAGGCAGTTTCAAATCTGCTCATTATCTCCCATATGCGCTCTTCTGAACTGCCGAAAACAAGCACAAGCCAGAGCCAGTATTTTATATTGTCCATATAATCTCCCGTCTATTTTTTTAATTCCCACATAAGAATACCAGCAGCCATAGCAGCGTTAAGCGAATTGATAGTGCCGTTCATAGGGATAGTAATGCGCCTGTCGCACCTCGATGATATTTCCTGCGGAAGTCCGTTGCCTTCGTTGCCAATAAAAACCGCATGTTTTCCGCCGAATACGCAGTTGCTGATAATTTCAGCGTCCTTGTCAATCACAGAAGCGGAAGTTTCAACACCGTTGCTTTTGAGCATATCAAAAAGATTTTCCGTATCGTTTTCAATCATCGTATTTACACGAAAGACAGAACCCATAGTTGAGCGTATAACCTTCGGGCTGTACAAATCACAGCTTCCCGAAAGAATAATGCCGTTGATTCCGAGAGCGTCGGCAGTACGGATAATCATACCGACGTTTCCGGGGTCTTGCAAGCCGTAAAGCACGATATATCTGCCGTTTTCGCAGAAATCGGGCTGTTTCTGAACAGGTATCCTGCATATAGCAAAAATACCCTGGGTAGTATCGGTAGATGAAATTCTGTTTCCAAGTTCATTTGAAATAACAATAGTCTTTGTATCTCTCAAATCAGCCTGAAAAAGGACGGGACTGTATTTTTCGTAAGCCTGCTTGGTGATAATAAGGTGAGTTATACCGCTTTCTTCCCTGATAGCGTCCTCGACAATGCGAAGCCCTTCCAACACGAATAAGCCGTACTGAACCCTCTCTTTTTTTGATGAAGAAAGTTTCTGATACAGCCTGACAACGGGATTATCTTTAGATGTAATAATATTTTCCAATAAGTTTTCCTCCGGGTGATTAATAAGTGATATTGTGCTTATGTACAACAAAACACGCTCTTATTCAGGGCGTGTTGTCGTGCATAATTCGCAATTAAAGAGCAGCCTTAGCCTTTTCAGCAATAGCAGTGAAGCCTGCTGCGTCATTTATAGCAATTTCAGAGAGCATTTTTCTGTTGAGAGTAATGCCTGCCTTCTTGCATCCGTTCATAAATGTAGAATAATTCATTCCGTTGAGCTGTGCAGCAGCGGAAATTCTTGTAATCCAGAGCTGTCTGAACTGTCTCTTTCTCTGCTTTCTTCCGATATAAGCATAGTTGCCTGACTTCATAACAGCCTGTTTAGCCATCTTGAAGTGCTTGCTCTTTGCACCCCAGTAGCCCTTAGCAAGCTTTAAAGTTTTATTTCTTCTCTTGCGAGTCATCATTGCACCCTTGATACGTGCCATAGTGTTATACCTCCGTTATTAAGATTGGTCGGACAGAATAAGTCCTCAGATTACATATAAGGAACGAGCTGTTTGATAGCAGGTGCGTTAGCGCTTCCTGCAACGCCTGCATTACGGGCGATTCTCTTACGCTTTGTATCCTTCTGAGTGAGTCTGTGTCTCTTGTTTGTGTGCTGATACTTAACCTTGCCGTTGCCTGTAATCTTAAAACGCTTCTTTGCTCCGGAATGAGTTTTAACCTTTACCTTTGCCATTGAATATTCCTCCTTATTTCAGAACGTTTGTTCTTACTTATTTCTTCGGGTTGACGAACATCACAATGCTTCGTCCCTCCATTTTAGCCGGCTTGTCAACAGTACCTGCTGCGGAAACAGCCTCTTTGAAGCGGTCAAGCAGTTCTGAGCCGAGTTCCGGGTGAGCAATCGCCCTCTTGCGGAATCTTACAGAAACCTTGAGCTTATCTCCGCCCTGAAGGAACTTTACAGCCTGATTGACTTTTGTTTCAAAATCGTGAGTATCAATAGTGGAAAACATTCTGATTTCCTTGATTGAAACGACTTTCTGATTCTTTCTTGCTTCCTTTTCACGCTTATTCTGCTCAAAGCGGAACTTGTTGTAGTCGATAATCTTGCATACAGGCGGTGTTGCCTGCGGAGCGATTTTTACTAAGTCAAGTTCTTTTTCATAAGCTAATTTCTGAGCTTCTCTGGCGGACATTACGCCAAGTTTTTTTCCCTCATCGTCGATTACGAGAATCTCTTTGTCTCGGATATCTTCGTTGACTTGCAGTTCCTGTTTGCTAATGTTCAAGCACCTCCGGTTAAAATATATAAAACAAAAATGAGTGCAGAAACTCCGCACTCACACACAATACGCACCAATCCAAAAAAGATAATACACATATTGACCGCTTCGGCTTTGCCTGACGGTGAGAACGGGGAAGTTCTGCTTTGTTTACCTGATATAGTATACACCATTTTTCGGGAAAAGTCAATAGGCATTTCAAATTTCGTCACTCTGCACAATTATTTGCCCATAATTTCCTTGATTTTATCCCATACAGCAAAACGAACCTCATATTTTTTCGGATGATACATTATATCAAGCTCGCTGTCGCTGAAAAGCTCCTCTGCGGATTTATCTTCCTCTACATCGCAGACAGCAGGAATGCACAGCGGAGGGTACATAACGCACCACCAGTTTTTTCCCTGTGCCGAGCCGATTTCCACACGCAATGCACGGTATTTTCCCGCAGGCATTGTTATATCGCCGTAAACACGCTCGTCAAATTCAACATCGGCGATTTCGGCACTGACAGGAAGATTACAGCCGTTTTCACGCAGAACATTTTCGGCAGTTTCAACAATTTTATCAAGATTATTCTGTGCAGTCTGCTCAGCCGATTCCAGCGAATCCGCACCCGCAAGAATACTGCTCTCAAGAATAGCGTCACGGACTTTAAGTTTAAGATTCTGGTCGTATTCGCTGTCGGATTCCGCAAGAATATGAAGCCTCAGAACGCTTTCACGCAGTCCGTCAAGCCTTCTGCCGTCACGGATAACCGCAACGCTGTTTGTTATAAGTATTGACATAATAAGCCCGATTCCGAAGATTACTGATTTCTTCATTTTTATCACCTCGACTGTAAGAATTGGCAGTGCGGTGCGGATTATTCATACTTTTCGGCAAAAAAATCCGACAGAATCCACGCATATTCCGCAAAAAATACTGTCGTTCCGTGCATTTTCAAGGCATTTCACGGCATAATCAGGCAGATATGCGCATAATAAGCCGATTTTTTTGGCTTTACGGATATTGTAAAATCATATACAATAATAATTATAAAAATCACAAGGAGCTGTTTAAAATGAAAAAACTTTTTACTAATATTTTTCTCTCTGTCGCTGTTATCATATCAGCTGTGCCGTCCGTCGCCGCTGCCGAAAAAACAGGCTATACTTACACAATAATCAACAACACGGCAACTATCACGGGTTTTTCGGGCGAACCTGTTTTTATTGATATTCCCGATACCGTTGAGGGCTGTAAGGTTACAGAAATACGTGACAATGCCTTTTATGAATGCTCCACGCTCAGGAATATCACTATTCCCGATACTGTTGAAAAAATCGGTCATCACGCATTCTATGCCTGCTCCGCCCTTGAAAGCATTGTAATTCCCGATTCCGTAACCGAAATCGGTATGGGCTGTTTCTGCGGTGATTCCGCCCTTACATCCGCAACGGTTTCCGATAATATATCACTGCTTCCCGAATCCTGTTTCAGGAGCTGTACAAGTCTCAGAAGTATCACAATACCTGAAAATATCACAGATATAGGCGATTTCTGCTTCTCGGGATGTACGTCCCTTTCCGCTGTATCGCTGGGCGAAAAAACAGGTACTATCGGCGACTGCGCATTTTATATGTGCAGTTCGATGAGCGGAATATATATTCCGCCGTCCGTCAAGGAAATAGGCTTCTGTGCGCTCGGGTTTATTCCGACGGCTGACGGCGCTTCAAAGCTGGATGACTTCACAATTTTCGGCGCAAAAAAGTCCGTTGCGGAAAAATATGCCGACGAAAACAACTTCACCTTTGAAAATGCCTCTGATTCAGTCCACGCTTTTGCAATCAAGCGTATAAGCGGACAAAGAATCGATATACCGTCCGTTACTTTAATCGGCGGTGCGGTGCTGATTGTTATTCTTATGATTTTTGCGTGCCACAAAAAAAGCAGAAGAAAATGAAGATTTTTTTAATAAGCTATTGCATTTTTCTGAAAAATATGATATTATTAATATACCAAATGTTGAATTTAAAGATTTTATAATGGAGGGATGCAAAAATGTTCAGCATTAAAAAAACACTGGCTTCTGTGATGTGTACTGCTATGGCTCTCACTTCAATGCCTGTTGCGCTTACTGCAAACTGCGCTGACGCTACTGTTGAAAACTCGGGGCTTGACTACGACTATGCCCGTGCATTGCAGTATTCGATTTATTTCTATGACGCTAATATGTGCGGTACTGACGTGGAGGAAAACAATCTCCTCTCGTGGCGAGGAAACTGCCATACTTACGATTCAAAAGTACCTATGCAGTCTGCAATTTCGGGCGAAGGCTATCAGAACGGCACGAACCTTTCGCAGAGCTTTATGGACAAGTACAAGGATATTCTCGACCCTGACGGCGACGGATGTATTGACGTTGCAGGAGGATTCCACGACGCAGGCGACCACGTAAAGTTCGGTATTCCCGAAAACTATGCTGCCGCAACTCTCGGCTGGGGCTACTATGAGTTCCGTGATTCCTATAAGAAAACAGGGCAGGACAGCCACATTGAAACGATTCTCCGCTATTTCAACGACTATCTTATGAAGTGTACTTTCCGTGACAGCGACGGAACGGTTATCGCACACTGCTATCAGGTCGGCGAGGGCGGTATTGACCACGCAATCTGGCAGTCGCCCGAAGTTGATACTATGGTTCGCCCTGCGTGGTTTCTGACCGCAGAAAAACCGCAGACCGACTATGTTGCTTCCGCAGCAGGCTCGCTCGCAATCAACTACCTCAATTTCAAGGATACAGACCCTGAATATGCCGAAAAATCGCTTGATTATGCAAAGGCTCTCTGGAAATTCGCAAACGATAATCCAAAGGAATTAAGCGACAATGCCGACGGTCCTATGCAGTTCTATAACTCTTCAAAATGGGAAGATGACTACTGCTGGGCAGGTGCGTGGCTCTATCTCTGCACGGGCGAAAAATCGTATCTTCAGGATTTAATGCCCTATGTTGACCTCTATGCTCCGTCGGGCTACTGCTATAACTGGAACGATATGTGGGGCGGTGCAATTTCGCTTCTCGGTATCATCGACCAGACCCACCCCGAGCTTGATTTGCAGAATATGTACCGTGAAGTAAACGGCAAAACTATCTACGAACCTGCCGACTTCTGGGAGCAGGTTTATAAGTGCTACACCACGTGGAAAGGTCTCGAAACACCCGGAGGCTATGCGTTCCTTTCACAATGGGGTTCGGCAAGATACAATACCGCTATGCAGTTTATCGGTCTCGTCTATGATAAGTACAACAACGACGGCAAGCCTGGCGAGTTCAGCAACTGGGCGCAGGAACAGATGAAGTACATTATGGGAAATAATCCGCTTAACCGCTCGTATATCGTCGGCTACAACGAAAATTCCGTTAAATATCCTCACCACCGTGCAGCTTCGGGACTTCTTTCCGCCGAAGATACAAGAGAGCAGAGACACGTTCTCTGGGGCGCACTGGCAGGCGGTCCTGACGGAAGCGACCAGCATAATGATACAACCAACGACTATATCTACAACGAGGTTACAATTGACTACAACTCTGCTTTTGTCGGAGCTTGTGCGGGACTTTACGAGTTCTTCGGCACTCCTGATATGGCTGTAACCGCAAATTTCCCTCCTGAAGAGAAGACTGTTGAGGGCGAAGAGAGCGCAAGCGGAACGTGGATTGAAGCGTGCGGTATTGACGACCTTCACGGCGACGGCTCGGGTGTTACAAAAGTATCGTTCAAGGTAATGACAGGCTCAAATAAGCCGTCTGACAAGATTTCTGTCCGCTATTATTTCAACACAAGCGAAATGGCTGGCGGAGTTGCAAGCGTTACGGAAATCAAGGAGCTTTACGACCAGTCATCCGCAGAAGTTGAGGGCGCTGACGGTGTTATAAGCGGACCGTTCAAGTACGACAAAACACCCGATACTTACTATGTCGAAATCTCGTGGGACGGCTATTACATCGCTAATTCAGGCAAGAAATATCAGTTCGATGTCGGTATGTACTACGGCGATACGTGGAATCCCGAAAACGACTGGAGCTATCAGGGTCTTGAAATATACACTCAGGACGACGCTTTCTTCGGCAATGGCAATGAAAAGCCTGCTCCCAATATATGCGTTTACGATAACGGTGTTCTTGTCGGCGGTACTGAACCCGACGGCACCACTGTTTCTGAGGAGAAGCCTACAGAAGCGACAACCGAACCCACAAATCCTACTGCTTCGGGCGATAATCTTCTCGGCGACGCTAATGAGGACGGTATTGTTGATATTGCCGATGCCGCTGCTATTATCCAGTCTCTCGGCAACAAGGACAAGTACGCACTTTCCGAGCAGGGCAAGATTAATGCCGACTGCTACAATCCCGGCGACGGCGTGACAGGTATGGACGCACTCGCAATTCAGAAGCTCAAGGCTAAGATGATTAGTTCCCTTCCTGAAATTTCAGAGAAATAAAATAAAAAAGGCAGTTTTAACACTGCCTTTTTATTTTACTCATCGAAAAGCGGAGTTGAGAAGTAGCGCTCAGCCGTATCGGGAAGAATCGTCACGACTGTTTTTCCCTCGCCGAGCTTTTCGGCAAGCCTAAGTGCCGCCGCAACGTTCGTACCGCTGGATATTCCGCACATTATACCCTCTTTGCAGGCTAAATCCTTTGCCGTTCGGATTGCCTCATCGTCGGTTACTATATAAATATCATCGTAAATGCTCTGGTTGAGAATATCGGGAATTATGCCGTCGCCTATACCCATCTGCAAATGCGTTCCTATGTTTCCTCCTGCAAGTATAGCGGCATTTTCAGGCTCGACAGCCCATATAATCATATCGGGATACTGGGATTTCAGAGTCTCGCCTATGCCTGTAATAGTACCGCCTGTGCCGATTCCCGAGCAGAAGCCGTCTATTCTTCCTGCCGTCTGCTCCAGTATTTCAAGGGCAGTGTGGTACTTGTGTGCATAGATATTATTTACGTTTGCGAACTGCTGTGGGACGAATACGTTTTTGTCCTCCTCAGCCATTTTAAGAGCAGTATCAAGACATTCCTGAATACATCTGCCGATGTCGCCGTCGTCGTGAATAAGCATAACCTCCGCACCATAGTGGCGGACAAGCTTCCTGCGTTCCTCGCTTACGGAATCGGGCATAATAATTATAGTCCTGTAGCCTTTTACAGCTCCGACAAGCGCAAGCCCTATACCCTGATTTCCGCTGGTAGGCTCAACAATAACAGTATCTTTGGTGATTTTACCCTCTTCTTCAGCGTGGCGAATCATATTGAAAGCGGTACGTGTTTTAATTGAACCGCCGACGTTGAGACCCTCGAATTTTACGAGAACCTCCGCACTGCCGGGCTTTACGAGCTTATTAAGGCGAATCATAGGAGTATGACCCATTGCTTCTAAAATATTGTTATATACCATTTAAAAATTCTCCTCATACAGATTATATCTATCTTATTATATTACAAAGCTGTGCAAAATGCAAGTATTTTATCTGATTAAATCTTTTACGACTTCTCCTGCGATAATAAGTCCAGCAACGGACGGCACAAAGGCAGTTGAAGCAGGTACAGGCTTTCCGACGGGTGTTTCTGCCGAAACGGGACGTACCGCCTGTTCGGTTGAGTACACGACTTTAAGGGATTTTATTCCCCTGTTTTTCATCTCACGGCGCATAACTCTTGCAAGAGGACAGACGGAAGTCTTATATATATCGGCAACTTCAAATTTTGTCGGGTCGAGCTTGTTTCCTGCGCCCATTGAGCTGATTACAGGTATGCCAAGCGCCTTTGCCTGAACGATTATTTCAATCTTGCCCGTAACGGTATCAATAGCGTCAACAACATAGTCGTACTGCGAAAAATCGAGCTTATCAGAAGTATCGGGCATAAAAAACAGCCTGTGCGCCGTAACTCTGCAATCAGGATTTATATCGGCTATGCGTGATTTCATAACGTCAACCTTATACTGCCCTATGGTGCTGTGAAGTGCGATAATCTGGCGGTTGATATTCGATTCGCTCACAACGTCGTTGTCAATAAGGTCTATTGCACCCACACCCGAACGTGCAAGGGCTTCCGCAACAAATCCTCCCACTCCGCCTGTTCCGAATATTGCAACTCTTGAAACGGCAAGCTTATTCATCGCTTCATTTCCGAACATAAGTTCAGTTCTTGAAAATATTTCTGACATTTTTTCCTCCCAAAAACAATAAAATCTTATTTATTATAGCATATCGGAAAAATAATTTCAAGTTATTCTTGACGTTTCGGAAAATTTGTGGTATTATGTTATTCAGGAATCTATTCGCTTTAAACAAGAAAGGACACATAATGCACTTTAATGAATTAAACTTATCACAGGAAATAATCAACGCAGTTGAGGAACTCGGTTTCTCGGAAATGACAGAAATCCAGCAGGAAAGCATTCCGCTTCTTATGCAGGGTATGGACGTTGTAGGACGTTCAAATACAGGTACAGGCAAAACAGCAGCCTTCGGCATTCCTGCTGTTGAGAGCATTACAGAAGCTGACAGAAAATCTGTCGCCGTTCTCATCCTCTGCCCTACACGTGAGCTTGCTATGCAGGCTTGCGAGGAAATAAAAAAATTCGCCAAGTACAAGCGTATCGTAAAGACTTCCGCTGTCTATGGCGGTGCAAGTATGGAGCGCCAAATTATGGAACTCAAGCGTGGTGCGAATATCGTTATAGGCACTCCAGGACGTGTTATGGACCATATCCGCAGACGTACTCTCAAGCTCGATAACCTCCGTACCGTTATTCTCGATGAGGCTGACGAAATGCTGAATATGGGCTTCCGTGAGGATATTGAATCAATTCTGTCGGACGTTCCCGAAGAGAGACAGACCGTTCTTTTCTCCGCAACTATGCCTCCCGAGATTCTTGCAATCACGGAAAAATATCAGCGTGACCCTGTGCAGATTAAAATAAAATCATCTCAGAAAACCGTTGAGGCAATAAAGCAGTATTACTTTCAGGTCGCTTCCGGACGTAAAACGGACGCACTTAAACTTCTTCTCTCTGCTTATTCGCCCGAAGCCGCTATGGTTTTCTGCAACACAAAGAAAATGGTTGACGAACTCACGGAGGAACTAGTGAAAAGCGGTATCCACGCAGCAGGACTGCACGGCGATATGAAACAGGCTCAGCGCACTCAGGTTATGAACAGCTTCAAGGCAAAGACAATAACCGTGCTTGTTGCGACTGACGTTGCCGCACGTGGTATCGACGTAAGCGGAATCGATGCTGTTTTCAACTACGATATTCCGCAGGATAACGAGTACTATATTCACAGAATCGGTCGTACAGGTCGTGCAGGTCACGACGGCACAGCATACACGCTTATTACAAGCCGTCGCCAGCAGTACGAGCTTAAAGATATTGCGAGATACACAAAGGCTGAAATCACCGAGCTTCCGTTGCCTGACAAGTCCGATGTAATCGCAGTCAAGAAGGAGAATATTGCCCGTGTAATCGCAGAAATGCCGTCCGCAGAGGACAATGCCGACGATATTCTTGACAGCCTTGCTTCTATGGGTATCGGCTACCGTGAGATTGCTTCGAGACTTATAAACGAACGTCTCCAGAAGGAAATTGCGGGACTTCCCGAGTTTGATATGCCCAGACCGCTCAGAAAGGGTAAGAAAAGCGGTGCAAAAACAGTCAAGATTGATATAAGTATCGGTCGCAACAAGAAAATCGCTCCCAATTTCATTCTCGGCGCACTGGTTGACGCAACAGGAATGTCGGGACAGGATTTCGGCAAAATCGATATTTTTGACAATCACACGACCGTTGAAGTGCCTGAAGCCGAAACGGACTACATCCTTGACAGTGCCAACCCGATGAAAATCAACGGGCATAAGGTGGAAATCAAGCTTTATAAGGGCAAATCCGTCGGCGAGAAGTCATCACGCAAGCAGGACAAGCCGTTCAAGCCCGACCGCAGGAAATCCGCTTACGGCAACAGAAAAAAATCCGACGTTTTCGGCGACTATACTCCGTCACGCAGAAAACGCACGAAAAAACGTCATTAAGAGGTGATAAACGTGAGCAATAAGCCCGAAAAGAAGATGTGGATGAGAATTGCCGTTCTTGCTGTTGCGGTAATTATGATTATCGGTATTATAATCCTTCCGTTTTTAAAATAATATCAAAACCCCTGCTTTTATCGGAAAAACAGGGGTTTTATGTTACTTTTTCTCAGAGCCGGCACGTGAATTTCTCTTGTTCTTCTTTACTTCATACATAAGCTCGTCAGCCTGCTTGATGATTCTGTAAAGCGTGTCGTTTTCGTCAACTTTAGCCACATAGCTTCCGAGACTTGCGGAAATCTTGTAGGGCTTGTTGATAATGCTGTTAATGCTCTCCAGCTTGGCATTGAAACGTCTTGCAAGGGAATCTGCCGAGGAATCGGAAGCACTGCTGTCAAACATTACAAATTCATCACCGCCGAATCTCGCACAAATCTCGCCCGGACGACAGCATTCTTTTATTACGCCTGCAAGGTGCTTTATAGCAAAATCGCCCTCGTCGTGACCGTAGTTGTCATTGATAAATTTAAGTCCGTCCATATCAATGAAGGTAATCATAATCTTCTTGTTATTCTTCACGCAGTCCTTGAAGGTTTCATCGACGAACTTGATAAATCCGTTTCTGTTGTAAATATCGCAGAGCGGGTCAATTATATAGATTCTGTTAAGCTCGTCCATAGCCTTGTTGATGTGCGACAGCTTGCGGATATTCTCAATCGAGTGGCTTACGTTCATTGAGAAAGTGTGGCACAGAAGGCTGTCTATCGGGAAATCGCCGTTTACTACGATATAGTAGCCGAGAACCTTGTTTCTGAAATGGAGCGGAAGATAATAGCTGATATTTCCGCCCGTTTTCAAGGGTGACGGATTCATTTCGCTTCCCTTGAAATACTCAACCGACTCGGTTTTTTCCTCCGACCATATAAGCGGAGCAGTCATACTGTCAAACAAATCATAGTCGGGCATTGAGCTGTTGTATGTCTCCAGCCAGTTGCTTTTCAGGCAGAGTACAAATTTCTCGCAGTCAAGCTCCGAGACGAAATTCCTGATGACTTCAAAGTGTTCCTCAGCAAGCTCGGTTTCGGCAAGTCGTGCGGCAAGAATATTCAGCTTCTGAATATTGCTGTTGGTCTTTTCAATCTTGTTGTATGTAACCTTGCGGTATTCGCTGTAGTTGTCAGGAGTCTGCATTTCACATCCACAGCTCTCGGTGAATACGCAGGAGGCTTCAAGCTCGTTATTCGCAGGCTTCTTGCCGTCAATAAGGTCGAGGACAACTCCGCACGCATAGCTTCCCATCTGTGAAAGCGGACGTTTTACCGTCGTAAGAGCAGGACAGAAATTTCTTGCGTTGTAGGTATAGTCAAAACCTGTGACTATTACGTCAAGAGGAATGCAGAAGCCGTATTTTTCCAGCGCACTGACAGCGGTAAGAGCCATAGCATCGTTGGCGCAGATAAATGCGTCGGGAAGCGGTTTTCCTGACTTCATATATTTCTCGATAGCGTCTCTGCCGTCAAAAGTACGGAACTCTCCGTAATATATGCGCTCCTCGTCAACCTCAAGATTATTTTCAGCCATAACCTCACGGAATGCCTCAAGTCTGTCAACAGCCTCGGGGTTGGACATCGGACCGGAAATATAGTTGATGACTTTAGCATTGTGCTTCTGAATGACGTGGCGAACCATTTCACGCATAGCAATGGTATTGTTTATGCTGATATTGTAAAATTCGCTGAAATCGTCGCAGTCGAACACAACGGCAGGAATGCCCGATTCCTTGATTCTGCTGATAACCTTGCCCTTTGCGTCGTCATCGTTGATAGTGTTGGTCATAAGTATCGCACCGTCGAACTTTTCAAGATTAGCGAGGTCATAGATACTGTATTCGCCTATATCGAAGAGCTTGCTGTCAATCATTCCGCCGAAAGCCGCAAAATAAGATACATTGACATTGTTACGGCGAGCAAAATCGTTTATACCGACAATAATATTATTCTGGTATTCTTCATCGAGACCTGCAACAAAAACGGCAATGTTTACTACTTTTCCTAAATTCATTGGTACTTCTCCCATTAAAAAAATTTATTGTGCAACAGAGATAGAATCTGATACTATAATTGTAACACATTTTGTAGATAATTCAAGGGAAAAATTATGAATAATGCAAAAATCGTCATATTGCATATTTCAGCGGAGATTTTTTGGTGATTATGACAAGCCACGCCTTTTGCCGACTTCACTGCTGATATAGGCAATGACTTCCTCGGGCGAGGGCTTGTCGCCTTTGCACGGAATGTTTTCCCAGTTTCTGCGGATTTCAGGGTCGGGATTATTCATTGCCTCGTCAATCGCCAGCTGTATCTCTCTGAGAACCTCGTCGGGCGTGGTGTTGTATTCCTCTGCGATTTTTCTTAAAAAAGTTTTGTTAGTCATAATAAAATTACTCCTTAATATAGTTTATTACTATACTAGTATATCATTTTTAATTATATATGTCAATACAAAATCACTTCTTAAATTATATATTATCCAAATTTTTTATTATATAATAATCGTAAAAGTTTTGGAGGTATAATTAATGATAGATAGTGAATTTTTCTTTATATGTGAAAAAATTTCAAAATTACGATACGAAAGAGGGATTTCGGCTCGTGATATGAGTTTATCATTGGGACAGAGTGAAGGTTACATTAATAATATTGAAAATAAAAGAACTCTGCCGTCCGTGCCTATGCTTCTGTACATTTGCGACTATCTGCATATATCTCCTGCTCAATTTTTCTCTGAAAATGATTGTCCTGCTGTCTGCCTTGATATTCTTAGCACGGTCAAGGAACTCTCGCCCGAACAGCAGGAACTTATTCTTAAAGTCGCCGAAGAAATGAGGAAAAATAAATAGCTCTTGTATAGCAACCACTTGACAGATTCTTTACAATGTGATACAATATAATAAAGGAGTTGATTTTATGGCACAGATTAATTTCAGAATTGATGAAGATACAAAGGAATCCGCAGAAAAGTTTTTCTCGGAAATCGGTATGTCAATGTCCACAGCTATCACCATTTTTCTCAGGACTGTTTGCAGGGAACAGCGTATCCCTTTTGAAATTACGACAGACCCTTTTTATTCAAGGGAAAATATTGAGCGCCTCCGACGTTCGGCACTTCAAATGGAACAGACAGGCGGTACGATTCATAACATCGAGGTAGATGAAGATGTTTAAATCTTGGTCGGACGATGCGTGGGAAGATTATCTCTACTGGCAGAAGCAGGATAAGAAAACGCTGAAACGTATTCACTAGCTTATAGCTGATATTGACCGCAACGGCTACGAGGGAATCGGCAAGCCTGAACGTCTGTCAAACGACCTCTCGTCTTACTGGAGCAGGAGAATTGACGATAAAAACCGTATTGTCTATCGTATTACAGGCGATACAATTCAGATAATCCAATGCGGTTCACATTACAGGGACAAATAGCCTTTGTGCAATTTCACAATAATCGTCAGGTAATTTTGTGGATAATAATCTTATAAAATCTGTTTACTTTTCCGCTTTTTTGTGGTAAAATTAATATATCTGATTAAAATAACGAAAGGATTTTATATAATGCCTATTACAGAATTACTTGAAAGAAACGCTCTGCTTTACGGAAACGAGGTCGCTCTTGTGGAAGTCAACCCCGAAATTACCGAGACAAGACGTGTGACGTGGCGTGAATATGAACTCATCGAGCCTGACCCTGTTTGCTGTTACCGCCGTGAGATTACGTGGAAGGTTTTCAACGAGAAAGCCAACAGATTCGCCAATATGCTCCTCGAAAGAGGTGTAAAGAAGGGCGATAAGGTCGGCATACTGCTTATGAACTGCCTTGAATGGCTTCCCATTTATTTCGGAATCCTCAAGACAGGTGCGCTGGCTGTTCCGCTGAATTTCCGCTATACTGCTGACGAAATAAAGTATTGCCTCGACCTCGCAGAAGTTGACGTGCTTATGTTCGGTCCTGAATTTATCGGACGTATCGAGGAAATCGCCGAGGAAATCAGCCGTAACAGGCTTCTCTTCTATGTCGGCGAAGGCTGTCCCTCTTTTGCCGAGCATTATGACAGTCACGCTTCAAACTGCTCGGGCGATGCTCCTGACGTAAAGCTTACGGACGAGGACGACGCAGCTATCTATTTTTCGTCGGGTACTACAGGCTTCCCGAAAGCTATCCTGCACAATCACGAAAGTCTTGTGCATTCCGCAAAAGTGGAGCAGAATCACCACCAGCAGACCCGTGACGATGTTTTTCTGTGCATTCCTCCGCTTTACCACACAGGAGCTAAAATGCACTGGTTCGGCAGTCTCCAGTCGGGAAGCAAGGCTGTACTTTTAAAAGGTGTAAAGCCGAAGTCTATCATCGAGACTGTTTCAAACGAAAAGTGTACCATAGTATGGCTTCTCGTACCGTGGGCGCAGGATATACTTGACACAATTGACAGAGGCGAAATAAATCCCGATGACTATGAACTCTCGCAGTGGCGACTTATGCACATCGGCGCACAGCCTGTTCCGCCGTCGCTTATTTCACGCTGGAAAGAACGATTCCCGCACCATAAGTACGATACAAACTATGGTCTGAGCGAATCCATAGGACCGGGCTGTGTTCATCTCGGAATGGACAATATCCACAAGGTCGGCGCAATCGGCAAGGCAGGTTTCGGCTGGGAAGTTAAAATTGCCGACGAAAACGGCAATGCTGTTGAGCGTGGACAGGTCGGCGAACTTTACGTCAAAGGTTCGGGTGTTATGACCTGCTATTACCGTGACGAAAAAGCTACTTCCGAGACTCTTAAGGACGGCTGGCTTCTCACAGGCGATATGGCGCAGGAGGACGAGGACGGCTTTATTTACCTTGTTGACCGCAAAAAGGATGTTATTATAAGCGGTGGTGAAAATCTCTATCCCGTACAGATTGAGGACTTCCTCCGCTCGCACCCTGCTGTCAAGGACGTTGCCGTTATCGGTCTACCCGACAAGCGACTTGGCGAAATTGCCGCTGCGATTATTGCTGTCAAGGACGGTATGACCTGCACGGAAGAGGAAATCAACGCATTCTGCCAGAAAATGCCGAGATACAAGAGACCGCACAGAATTATTTTTGCCGATGTTCCGAGGAATCCGACAGGCAAGATAGAAAAGCCAAAGCTCCGTGAGATTTACTGCGGAGAGAGCCTCGTTGTCGCACAGATTAAAAACTGATGGGATTTTTAGGGCTTATTAAAAAATTTTTTCGGAGTGCTGAATATTGTATTGACAGAGACATTCTGGTAAATTATGTTAACGAATCGATTGCATTTGCTAAAGAAGAGAATCTCTCATTCGTTGATGAATTTTTTCTGTTCCCTGATATAAATTCCGACGGACTTCACGTTATAATCATCAACTATGACGCACCGTGCGAAAATCCGCTTGAATCCGAGGAAAACCTCAGCGGAATACTTATATTTGTCAATCACAACAGTCAGTACAATCCCGAAAAAGACGAGAAATTTTATACAGTACAGGAGCTTGTCTCGGCAAAATTATCTTCATATCCCGAAAAATTCATTATGAGCAATGAGCATTCGCCGTCAGGTCTGGAAGAATATTTAATCAAGGAATGATGTATTATGGAGAATTATGAGGAAAAACTTGCGGAAGTCCGTGAAATCTTCAAGGGCGACAGGTTCGCAACCGAAAACGGTATGGTGATTGACGAAATCGGCGACCACTACGCAAAGTGCAGTGTACAGCTCAGCGACGTTCACCGCAACGCAATGGGCGGTGTTATGGGCGGAGTACACTTCACGCTTGCGGATTTCGCCTTTGCCGTTGCTTCAAACTGGCAGCATATGGGTACAGTCGCACTCAGCACTGATATTGCGTTCATCGGCGCAGTAAAGGGCGACAGTCTTACGGCTGTGGCTGAACTCGTCAAGGACGGTCGCTCCGTCAACTGCTATCACATCACAGTGAAAGACAATCTCGGAAATATAGTCGCCGACGTTAAAACGGTGGGATTTCATAAATGCTGAAATTTTTTTCAGAAATCTCTTGACTTTTTCTCACAAAGGGTATATAATAACCGTTGGTAAAAATTTTTTTGTGGGAGATTTTTTATGGAAACCATTGAAATTTATCTTAACAAACTTGCGGACGGAAAAAGCATTTACGCTGAAATATCCGCAAAAACAGGAGCTGAAATTGACAATGCCGACGTACTCTCCGAATATCTGCTCAATAATCAGGCGCATTTCAGACTGTATATCTCAGATGAAAACAAGGAAAACAGCACGGTCAGCGAGGTTACGGGCATTTTCGGGAAGCTCTGCAAGGACAACTGCGAGTTTATCACAGACGAGTTCCTCAACCTGATTGACGAGGAAAATCATATCCTTGCAAAGGCAAAGCCACGCTGTCTGGTTCACCGTGACGGCGATTTGCACCCTGCCGTACACGTGTGGATTATCAGGGAAAAGGATATGGGCGTGTATCTTCTTTTGCAGAAGCGTTCCGCAGAAAAGCTGATAAATCCGGGCTGTTACGATGTTTCCTCCGCAGGTCACGTTCCGCAGGGCGAGGAGTTCCGCATTTCCGCAGTCCGTGAGGTACAGGAGGAGCTTGGAATCGAGTTGCAGGAGGGCAATCTTGAATTTCTGAGCCTCTACAGAAGCAGTTACAATTGCGGTGAAGTTCACGACAACGAAATCCGTGCGGTTTATCTCTGCAAAGAAAAAATTGACGCTGATAATCTCGTGCTTCAGAAGTCGGAAGTCGAGGGAGTTGCGTGGGCGGAGCTTGACGAGATTCTTGTTTCGCTTGATAACAACAACTTCACGAACTGTATCAGCTATGACGAGCTGATGATGATAAAAAAAGCTGTATTTTAAATAAAAAATCCGCCGTATATGGCGGATTTTGTTTTAGTCCAGTCTTCCGTAAATCAGGTCGTCAATAATCTCTCGCATAATTATAACGTCAACAACATCAACTTTGTTATCGCCGTTGAGGTCGCAGGAATACTCGGTTTTTTCGATTGCAAGGACGTAGCTGGTGCAGTAAACGAGGTCGGCAATGGAAATCTTGCCGTCGTGATTAAGGTCGCCGTAGCGGTATTCCACAGGAGCTTCCGTCGTTGTAGTTGTAGATGTAGATGAGGTTGTAGTCGTCTTTGCGGTTGTACGGGTCGTGGTTGATGTAGTAGTAGCTGTAGTGGTTGTCGTGGTCGTAGTTGTTGTCGTAGAAGCAGTTGATGTTGTGATTGTGGTTGTTATTGTGGACGTTGTTGTGGAAGTAGTTGACGTTGCAGTCGTGGATGTTGTAGTTGCCGAAGTGGTTGAAGTCGTGGTGTATGCAGGATTTTCGCCGTAATTCCAGCTTGCAAGCTCGGGATATTTCAGCTTAACTACGGAATATTCCTCGCAGGGTGTGTGGTTAAGATTGAAATAGTCCGAGCCTTTGAGGAAATAGCTCGATTTGTACTCAAAACCGTTCTCGCCGTCCAAATCATCCCACGTAAGGTCAATAGCATACCAGTAGCCGTCCTCCATAAGAACGTAATTCCACATATGAGCGGCTTGCTCGCTCTCGTTGTAATTTCCGAAAACGCAGATACAGGGAATGCCTATACGGTCGCAAATCATTTTAAAGCCCTTTGAGTAGCTTTCGCAGACCGAGCCCGATGTTACCAGCGAGCCGAGTGCAGAACCCGAGAACTGTGCATTCAGGTCATAGTAAGTAAACAGGGCGATTTTATTGTGAATATCTTTCAGTTTTTCGGCATTTGTCTCGCCTTCGACAACAAAATCCTCAACAGCCTGTTCTAGAAGATTCTTGTATTCAAAAATCTCATTGAAATCGGCAAAACCGCTGTAATAGGACGGTGTAAACGTGATAGATTCAATAGTATATGTATAGAGCTTTGTGCGCCAGCTGTAGGTGTATGTCAGCTTGTCGGGTGATACTGCCATTGTATTTTTATTGAGCCAGAAAATCTCAGGCATATCGAACGTAACAGCGTCCATAGCACTTCCGCACGCACCGAAAAGGGCATTATAAAAATTCGGGTCGCTCGACGAGATTTCCGAAGCCGTGAAGCTTACAGGCTCGGGAAGCTTAACGGTTATTTTGTCAATCGACGGAGTAACAAGTTCGGCAAGGGCATCATATACTGCTTTATTGTTAGCGTCAAGGTAATCGCCGAGAAGCCAGCCGTCTGTGCCTGAACCTGCGAGAATATCTGGAAACGCTGAAAAATCAAGGGAAAAGCCGTTTGTTTCATCAAAGAACAGCTGTTCGTCTGACATATCAACCACACCTGTTTCAATATTCTGCATATCAGCGAATGCCGTGGAGAAAGATACCGTTCCCGCAAGTACCGCAAGCGAAGTCAGGACGGACAACGCCGGGCGTAAAAATTTTTTCATTTAAAAAACCTCCTCTTTTATTCCAGTTCCCCGTTTTTATCTGTCTGTAATAATTATTATACAATATAATTCACTATTTGTCAATAATCTTATATAAAAATAAATTCTGTCCGCCGTTCATATACATCTTGCCGTGACAGAAAAACACTTTTTGATGAAAATACTAAAAAAATGCGAAAAATAGCCATATTATTTGTTATATTGTCACTTGAAATTATTTCTTCTCTGTGGTATACTTAAATTATCGGGAGATTTTCCCGAAACGATACGGAAAATTTTGAAAGGTGATGTTCCGCAAATGAATTTATCAGAAATGAATAAGGAGCAGCTCCTCGGCTTTAAGAAAGAAACCGAAGCTCTCTATAATGACTTTAAATCTCAGGGTCTCTGTCTCAATATGTCAAGAGGCAATCCCTGCAAAGAACAGCTTGAGCTTAGCCTCGATATGCTCAGTGTGTTCGATGATAACGATTTTGTCAGCGAAAATGGTGTTGATGTAAGAAACTACGGCTTGCTGGACGGCATTCCCGAAGCTAAGAAGCTGTTTTCCGATATGATTGGTGTTGATGAGGATGAAGTTATTATATTCGGCAATTCCAGTCTCAACGCTATGTACTGGGCAGTTCAGATTGCATACAACAAGGGTGTAAACGGCTGTACTCCGTGGGGAAAGCTTGACAAGGTGAAGTTCCTCTGTCCTGTTCCCGGATATGACAGACATTTCAAGGTTACTGAATTTTTCGGTGTTGAAATGATAAACATCCCGATGACAGCAACAGGTCCTGATATGGATATGATTGAAAAGCTTGTCGCAGATGACGAGGACATCAAGGGTATCTGGTGCGTACCGCAGTATTCCAACCCCGACGGCATTTCATACAGCGATGAAACGGTAAAGAGATTTGCAAACCTCAGACCAAAGGCTAAGGACTTCCGCATTTTCTGGGACAACGCATACTGTATTCATCATCTCACAGATAACCCGACTTATATTCTCAATATTCTTGATGAAGCAAAGAAAGTCGGCAACGAGGATATAGTTTATATCTTCGGCTCAACTTCAAAAATCACATTCCCGGGTGCAGGTATTGCCGTTATGGGCGCAAGCAAGAAGAATGTCGATGACCTCAAAAAGCACCTTGGTATCAGCATTATCAGCTACGATAAGATGAACCAGCTCCGCCACGTAAAATTCTTCGGCACTTTTGAGAATATGAAAGAGCATATGAAGAAGCATATGGAAATCATCGCACCGAAGTTCAAGCTTGTATGCGATATGCTCAAGGCTGAGATTGCACCTCTCGGAATCGGCGAATGGACAGAACCCGAGGGCGGATATTTCGTATCATTCAATGCTATGGACGGCTGTGCAAAGCGTATTGTAAAGCTTTGCAGTGAAGCAGGTGTAACGCTCACAGGTGCTGGCGCAACATTCCCGTACGGTGTTGACAAGAACGACAGAAACATCAGAATCGCTCCTACATATCCTTCGATTGAGGATTTGGCAAAGGCTATGGAGCTGTTTATTATCAGCGTTAAGCTTGCAAGTGCAGAAAAGCTTCTCAGCGATATGAAATGAGGATTCTTAAAATCCGTCGTATAAAAAAATTTGCATCCTGTCTTATGCCTTACTGGATTATCGGCGGTTCTGTGCAGACAATAAAGGGAAATTATATTCCTGAAAAACACAGTCCCGATGATTTGGGTATAAGAATAATGAACGGTCAGAGTCTTGAAATTGAACTTGATGACGATGTTAACACTTTTTTTGTTATGAATGCGGACGGCTTAACTTCGGAGGAAATTACTCTGAATCCTGAACGCACTGAATACAGCTTTTGCATAACTACTAAAGGCGGTTTCAGAGTTCCAAGCTATCCCGCAGTAATCAAATCAGAATAAAAATATACGGAAAGTCATTATCGGCTTTCCGTTTTTTTATTATTCAGAAAAAACATTCTCTTTTATAATATTATAGTTGGAATCAAAATCCACGATTAAAGAATCTCCGCTCCCCTCTCTGTAATCGCCGTAGTAGGTATTTTCAGCAGGAATCTGGAGCTGTTTTGTCTCATAGCCAACCAGAAGCGGTACTCTCAGCGACAGCAGATAAAGTTCCTGTGAAGTCATATTCGTCGTAACATTCGGCATAACGCTGTCCGATATATTGCTTATCGCCGACGGCACAAACGTTTTAATCTTATTCACGGCAAGCTCCATAACACGTCTCTGTCGCTCGGTACGCTCGAAATCGGCATTGCCAACATAGCGTATGCGTGCATAGGAAAGAGCCTGCTTGCCGTTGAGGTGAAGTTTTCCACCGCCTGTAAGCAAATCCGCAAACGTATCATCGCCCATAATTTCGTTGACTTCCGCCTGCAAAATCGTGTTGATTTCCTGCGCCTCTGCGTCAGATACGTCAATATCGATTCCGCCGACAGAATCGATGATATTGGCGAACGATACAAAGTTGACCGAAACGTAGTCGTCAATCTTCACGCCGAAATTATGCTCGATAGTATCCATAAGAAGCTCCGCACCGCCGTATGAATAAGCGGAATTGAGCTTGTCCCAGCCGTAGCCCGGAATTTCAACATAGCAGTCACGCATAAACGATGTCAGATTTATTGTATCGGCACGGCTGTTGAGCGACAGCAACATCATCGTATCGGAACGACCTCGCTCCTCGTTGCTTCTGCCGTCCGTACCTATAAGAAGCACGCTTTTAACATAGCTTTCCGACAGCGCATAGTCTGTACGTGTACGGCTTCCTGTCTCGGAGTAGTCCATTTTGCCGATAAGCTTATAGACCGTGCAGGAGTATATTCCGAAGAGCAGAAGCAGAATAATAAACAGAATGGCAATAAATCTGCCTATAAACCTTGAAAATCCCGACTTCTTCTTTTTTTTCGGAGCAGAAGTACGCTTTTTCTGCGGTTTTTTCTTAGGCGGTCTCTGAGGCTGATATGGCTGATACTGTTGCTGTGGCTGATATTGCGGAGGATTCTGATAAGGCTGAGGGTTCTGATACTGCTGATATTGTTGCGGTTGCTGGTATTGCTGATACGGATTATAGGGCTGATTCGGGTACTGCTGTTGCTGTTGGTACTGCTGTGGATTCTGATACGGAGGTGGCTGGTACTGCTGATGCTGAGGATTATAGGACTGCGGATTCTGCGGAGGGCTGGGTCGCTGTGGTCGCTGGACAGACTGCTTATACTGCTCCCTCACCTCCGGCGGAATATATGTCGTTCTGGTGTCCTGATTATCTGTGTTGTTTGATTTTTTTCTGTCTGACATAAAGTTGCTCCTTTCATAAAAGCCTGCTCCCTGTTTATTCAGCAGACAGCAGGCTCTTATTTATTTCAGTTTTCTGGCATTTACTGCGATACAAGTAACGGCTGTGAAGATGAGATTATATATCACCATAGCGGTTGACGACATATAAATATAATCAAATTCAAACGCTTTGGAGATTATCAGCATTATGGATAATACCAAGCCGAGCAGGACAGATACCGTCTGTACAATAAGACCTGTTATGGCTGAGGAGTGTATTACTTTTATTCCGAGAATAAGCTGTATCATCGATGTAAAACGTCCTGTACAAGCCATAGAAGCACTCATACGGACTGTCTTTTTCGTCTCCTCGTTGAAATCATCGTGCAGACGTTTTGGCAGGATTCTTATTAATTCCTGCGGTATGCCGAAAACTTCCGAGACTTTCTCTCTCGTAATCAAAGGGTCAATACTTCTGATAATAATGCAGATTTTCTTCTTGACAAGCCTGTCAGCCCATCTCCTGATATACCTGTCTGTTGTGAGGTCAACGACGAACATAGCCGCAAGATTTCCCGAGATTGACAGATACACGGGACTTCCTCCGCCTGCGTGTTCAGCTTCCTGCGCCTTTGTGGGAATGCCCTCGATATTGTGGGATTCCATAAGCTCACGAGTACCGAGAAGAATGCGCCTGTTGTTAATCCAACCGCACAAGCCCATATCTTCCTCGTAGGAGAAGTTCTCGATAGGGTAAAGAAGTTTTTCTCGCCCTATTATTATATCATCGAAAAGCTTCTGCAATACGCTTCCTGAATTATATGTAAGACTTGCTGCGTCGAGAAGCGCTTCGGGAAGCTTGGTATTGGAGAATACCTTGATTCCGCCGAGCTTTACAGTTCCTTCGGGAAAAATCGTATCGGCTTCAACGAGAATCGAGTTTGTATCATAAAGGTCGTCAACACTCTGATAGCCCAGAAGTATTCCCTTTCCTCGCAGGGTCTGCTTCGAGATTTTTTCAAGCGGTATGTTTGCGGTAAACGGCAGAGCCATACAGCAGGTTGCACATATGAGCATACTGAAAATCGAAAAGCCGAATGCGAGCGACTGTACTGACAGGAGCGTACCTGTTCTGACGAACGTCATAAGCACTGATATAACAATGGAAATTATCAGGCACAACGGCACTGCTCTTCGGCAGAAGCTGTCCGTGATGTCGGAAGAGTAGCTGTATCGCAGAAAATCCGTAAGGAAATCCGTTTTACGCATTGCCGCAAGAATCGGGAAATCCCCGAGTGTTCCTCGTGTAAGACGTTCGGCACGTTCCTCGTCCTTGACGTAAACAACAGCGTGGCGGTCGAAATTCTGTGAGACGAACTTGAAATTTCTTTTCGCACGCTTAAGAATCAACAGCTTGCCTAACGAATTGAACAGCATTGACAGGATTCCGACGGGCATATATATGTGTATTACCTCTCCGCTAGCCATATCGGGCTGGAAGAACGCTACAACTACTGA
The DNA here is from genome assembly GCA_023663905.1 of Ruminococcus flavefaciens. Lineage (GTDB taxonomy): Bacteria > Bacillota > Clostridia > Oscillospirales > Ruminococcaceae > Ruminococcus > Ruminococcus flavefaciens_AD. Next base: position 44,212 of record JAMPGO010000004.1, on the reverse strand, counting down.
CAAAAGGCACGTTATCGCCGTCACCGCCGTCATAGAATCGCTGTCCGCCTTAAGCCTGAACAGATTTGCAATTCCCTTTGAGATTACAGGTGCGGAATAGAACATCGCAAGAAGTCCGAGCAGAAGATGTGCCGTAAGGTACGAGTAAATCTGCTTTATGCTCAGGAAATCCGCAATCGGGAAATTAAATCGACTGCAAACGGTAATATACAGGCTAAGAAACGCTATAAGTCCGAGAATCACCGCCCTTGCCGAGATAATCTCTTTCAGCTCATAAATATCACGTCCCACGTCCTGCACATCGCCGTAGTAGTTGAAATCAACAATACGCTTCGTGCGCTCGGTCTGGTACTGCGACTGCTCATAATCGTCCTTTTCGGGTTCTATCTTAATATCAAGCTCGCTGGGCTTCATCGCCCTTTTACTGCTAAGGTTGATACTGGTCTTTTTAGCTCTCGGGGCAGGTTTAGCAGGCTTCGGAGGCTTTACGGATTCAGGAGACGGTACAATATCAGTGGTGTATTTTCGTCCCTCGCCTTCAACCTCGCTGAGAATCTCGTTGCGGGTACGCTTTTTTTTCTTGAACTGCGGAGGAGTGTACATATATTCGCCGTCAGGAGTCTCCTTGGAATAGGTCTTATTACTTTTTGCCGAGCCACGATTCTTCCTCTTGTTTTTGCGCCCTGCTTCCCTAGCTCTCGTGGAATCGGACATTCTGCGGATTTTGGTTGAACCTGCTCCCGCTCTCTCCTCAATCACTCGCTCGGGCTGTCGTAGCTGTACCTCGCTCAATCCGTCTGAACCGGCAGAAACAACTTTTTTCAGCGACAGGTCTCTTGGATTCGGCTGAATCTCGGGGTTTTCTTCATCATCCGTATCAAACAGGTCGTTTTTCTCGTGCGATACGGCAGGTCTCGGAGTATCATCCTTTTTCGGAGGTTTTGAAGAGGGAAGCGTTGAAATTATAATCTTCTGCGCATCTCTTCTGCCGATATGCGGAACAGTGCCGTTTTCGGAATCGGAGGAATATTCTTCAAGAATATCTTCAAGTGACAATTTGTTATCAGGCATAATAACCTCCTCAGCTTCCCATTGAATTACGCTGGCGGAGAACCTCATACATAAAGATTCCGCCCGCAACAGAGGCATTGAGCGAGTTTATTTTACCCATCATCGGAAGCTTAATCATAAAGTCGCACTTTTTCTGAATCAGTCGGCTTATGCCGAAGCCCTCCGAGCCGATAACAAGCGCACAGCTTCCTGTGAAATCGGTCTGCGTGTAATCGCTTCCCGAAGCGTCAGTGCCGTAAATCCACACTCCTCTTTCCTTGAGCTTATCAATAGCCGAAGCAAGATTTGAAACCCTAGCCACAGGAACATAGCTCGCCGCACCTGCCGATGTTTTGAATACAGTGGCATTCAGCCCTGCGCTTCTTCTCTTGGGAATAATAACACCGTCAGCTCCTGAAGTTTCAGCTGTACGGATTATTGCGCCGAGATTGTGCGGGTCTTCTATTTCATCGCAGATGATGATGAACGGCTTAGTACCCTTTTTTTCCGATACGGCAAGAATATCGTCAATATCGACGTATTCACCGCAAGCACCGACCGCAACAACACCCTGATGAGAAGCTCCGCCCGACAGCTTGGACAGCTTGACATCCTGTGCATCCTTAACAGGAATGCCCTTTTCCTTGGCAAGGCGACGTATCAGATTAAGGCTTCCGCCCTCGCCGTTCATATAGATTGTATCAAGATTCGCACCTGATTTAAGCGCCTCTGTGACGGGATTTCTACCGCATATCACATTCTCAAAGTCATTTGTAAAATCATTTTTATTTTCCATATTTATTTCTTTGGTCTCCTTTTGTTCTGAATAATATCACAAATACATTATATCATTTTAATACAGGAAATTCAAGGGGATTTATGTAAAAATTGCAAAAATATCTATGGAAATTTTTGTCATATAAAATTACTGCTTATAAAATTATCAATTACTTTGCAAATTCTCTTTACATTTTGAAAAAAATATGTTATAATATTATCCTAGACAGAAAAACAATTTTCTTGCCTTTAAAAAATTACGGAGATGATGAAAAAATGAGTAGAAAAATGACAAGACTTACAGCCTTTCTGACCGCATTAACCTGTATCACCGCTCTCGCTTCCTGTGGAAATGACGTTGTTCCGCAGGCTGAAAATTCAGGTGCTTCAGGTGGATTCAGCATTACCAGCGATACAGTTGAAGGCAATGACGATAATCAGACAGACGAATCCTCAGAGGCGGATGAAAATACCGATTCCTCAGAGAGTACCACAACAGCAGGCTCGACAGATACAGAAGAGACTACAACTGCTACAACAACGGCTAACTATTCATTCGAGACAAGAGACCCTGCCGTACTTGCGACTACCAAAAAGCCCGTTGTAACAAACGCTCCTGCAACTCCTAATGGTTCAGCAACGAGGACAACCGTTGCAGTACCGAACGCACCTGTTAATAACTCCACAAGCTCCATAATCACAGGAAACGCACCTACTGTAACCACTACAGCCACATCCGTTACAACTTCATCCCTCAGCGGTATCACGCTCAGCTATTACAGCGCCAATATTACTGTCGGACAGACTTTGCAGTACCCTGTTGTTTCCGAGGTTATCAGGGAAATCTGGACAAGCTCCAATGAAAGTATTGCAACTGTTGACGGCGACGGCAATATCACAGGTGTAGGCGAGGGCGAATGCATAATCAGAGTTGTTTCCGACGACAATAGCGATATGGGTGCGGAAGTTAAGGTTACTGTTAAAAAGGCTTCCGAAATCAAGGAAATTGACGGCATTACATACGTCAACGATATTCTTATTGCAAACAAAACCTACGAACTTCCCGCAACGTACAATCCGGGCGGACTTACATACGATACTTCATCCGCATTTGAACAGCTTTCCGCTGACGCAGCAAACGCAGGACTTAACATATATCTTTCATCGGGATTCCGTTCCTATGAATATCAGGATGAGATTTACAACAACTATGTATGGGCTTACGGTCAGGCAACCGCTGATACTTTCTCGGCTCGCCCGGGTCATTCCGAACACCAGACAGGTCTTGCTATTGACGTAAATTCTATCGATGACAGCTTTGCAGGTACGCCCGAAGCTATATGGCTAGAGGAACACTGCTACGAGTACGGCTTTATTATCCGCTATCCGAAGGGCAAATCCGACATTACAGGCTATAAATACGAACCGTGGCACATCCGCTATGTCGGCAAGGATGTCGCACAGGAGCTTCACGACGCTGCTGTTGCCTGCGGTGACCCGACCCTTACACTCGAGGAATATCTCGGTATTACGTCCGTTTATCAATAATAAATTACGGAGATGACGTTAATGAACCAAAAATCAGTAAAAATCAAAGCGTTTGCAGCTGTTTTAATCTGTGCCGTTTCTATGAGTTCCTGCGGAAAAACCGTCAGCAGTGATGATGATGTCATTATACCTGAAAATCCCGCTGTTTCAGATACTCCGCAGACAGATGTCAGCACAATCCCCGAAACAACCGCCGAAACGACTGATAACAGCGCAGATTTGCTGATTCCGTCCGCCTCGGGTGTGACTTTGAGCTACAACGAAGCGGAGGTTATTGCAGGGCAGACGATAAAATATCCAGAAGTCGCTGAAACCATTCCCGAAGTGTGGACGAGTTCCGACGAGAACGTTGCAACCGTCGATACAATCGGCAATATCACAGGTGTCGGCGAGGGTGTATGTATAATAAAAGTGGCTTCCGAAGCCGACAGCGGTGTTTTTGCGGAAGTTAAGGTTACTGTCAGCAAGGCGGAGGGTATTCAGCAGATTGACGGAATCACCTACGTCAACGGTATTCTCATCGCCAACAAAACGTATGAACTTCCGCCCGATTACAATCCTGGAGGACTTACGGATGCCACCTACTCCGCATTTGAACAGCTGTCCAGTGCGGCTGCTGACGACGGACTTGACATCTATCTTTCTTCGGGATTCCGCTCCTATGAATATCAGAACGAAATTTATACCAACTATGTTGCGGTTTACGGTCAGGAAACGGCTGATACTTTTTCGGCTCGCCCGGGTCATTCCGAACACCAGTCGGGTCTTGCTATCGATGTGAATACCATTGACGACAGCTTTGCAGGTACACCCGAAGCGATATGGCTGGAAGAACACTGCATTGAGTACGGCTTTATTATCCGCTACCCGAAGGGCAAGGACGGAATTACAGGCTATAAGTACGAACCGTGGCACATCCGCTATGTCGGCAAGGATGTTGCCCAAGAGATTCACGACGCTTCCGTTGCCTGTGGCGACCCGACCCTTACACTAGAGGAATACCTCAATATTACTTCTGTTTACCAGTAAATTAAAAACTCCTGTGATTTTCACAGGAGTTTTTTTTCAATTCAGTTGTCAAGAATTACCAAATCAATATCTTTCTGCGCCATAACACCGACAGTCTCGCTAAGAAGCGACGGGGCAACCTGCTCGCCTCTGAGCCAGTTTACAATAGCCAGCGGTAAATTTACGCCTGCAACGTGGCTGAACGGATAACCTCCGCCGAAACGTGCGTTCATCTCAAGTATATAGTACATATCGCCGTCCTTGAAAACGTCAACGTCAAGGTTGCCGATATGCTTCATAACACTGCTGAGCCTTGCGCCGATTTCCTTGAGTCCCGAATCGTCAACAGTAACCGCACAGTCAGTCTCGCCCGACCTCATCGCATACTTCATCTTGCAGATAGTATTCTGATAATTGCCGTCAAGGTCGTTGATGATGTCAAGTCCGTACTCCTGCCCCTTAATCTTCGCCTGAATCAGTACGCACTGCTCGGCATTCTGATTGGATTCATATTTCAGGTAGGTGTTCATAATATTACGCTTCGCCTTATTGTAGAAAACAACCAATTCTTCTTCGTTTTCAGCTTCAAACACGGCGATTGAACCCATACCCCAGCGAGGCTTCACAAAAAGCGGAAACTCAACTTCACCGCTGTGGACAGCTTCAAGCGCCTTATCAAGTTCCAGAAAAGTCAGCGGAACATTGAATCCGTTTTCGGACAAAAACTGGAACGTTTTCCACTTGTCATTACAGCGGTCAACAACTTCGGGAGCAGATACAACAACAGTCGTGCCGATTTCCGCAAACTTCTCCTTGTTTGCGGAAAGAACAGGCAAATCCACATCAAACAGCGAAATTATTGCGTCAATGTGATTCTCCGAGCAGTAATCGCACAGAAAAGGAATATAATTTTCATCGTAAATCAACGGCGTTACAACGGAATAATCCGCAACTTTGAATGCGGGCGAATTGCTGGAGCTGTTTGCGACGTAAACAGAACCATTTTCGCCGAGAGCTTCCTTAAAAAATTCAACCAAATAACTGCGTCGTCCGACCGATGTAAAAAGCAAATTCAACATTTTTTTCATAAACTATCTCCTCTTTTAATGATAAACTGACCCAAAAAATCGAAGAAAAGCGGTGAACCGCCTGTATGGATGTACAGGATATTTTTTCCCGATATTTCGTTGGATTTCAGCCACTGGAGCATACCATAAAAGCCCTTTGCGGTATAAGTCGGGTCGAGCTGAAAACCGTAATTCCTGTAAACCGTTTCAATGGTCTCACGGATTTTGGCATTATACTTGCCATAACCGCCGAACAGATATTTGTCAGTGATATTAATCGGGTTGTGTACCTCGTCTGCGATGTTTTTGTCAGCGAGATACGCACTGAGATAATTTTCAAGAACCTGTTTTTCCTGCTCGGCACTGCGTGCAACGGATATGCCCACAATCTCCTGCTTCACATTCGCCTCAACAGCTCCCGCAAGCAGTCCTGAATGAGTCATTCCCGTACCGGTCGGCAGAAAAATCGTATCATAGGGCTTTTCCGACTGCTCAAGTATCTCGTGGAACACCTTTGCATAGGCACGCACAGGCACAGCTTCATTGCCCTTGCCGTACTTGTCGCCGTAGATATAGTACGGATTATAGCCGTTTTCTCTGCACCTGTCTATCACGTCCTGCACAGTCTCGGCAACGCAGTCCTTCTGACAGGTAACGATTTCCGCACCGCAGATTTCAACCATCTTGCTGTTCATCGTGAATACTCGTGTTCCGTCGTCGTCGTTGGGCGAAATAATCGTACAGGGAATATTCCTTGAAGCACTCATATTCGCAAGAACACGGCAGAGATTCGACCTCGCATTGCCGTAACCGATAAGGTAATCACAGCCCTTCTGCTCCATATCAGTAAAATATTCCTGCGCAATCCTGACTTTATTGCCTCCGAACGAGAACGGCAGCAGGTCATCACGCTTGATACTGATATGATTTCCGTCAATATCGCCGAGAGAAACGATAGGTGTAAATTGTTTCACTTTTCTGACTCTTCCTTTCTGTCTATTTTATTATTTTATTTTTAACAGCTTTAACAGTGCTGACAGCGAGATTTTTGTTAAGTATGCCGAATATCACGCTTCCCACAACAAGATTTATAATATAAACAGGCATATTTCTGAACGTACACGCCACGCACATAGCAATGAGAATTAAGGTTACAATCACCATTTCCTTCAATGGATACTTGATTTTCTGGAACTTCTGAATATCAATCAGTCTGTACATCATAAGGAAAAAATAGCTTATTGCCGTAGACAGTGAAGCCGCAAAAATCCCGATGAAGTTAATGAATACAATATTTATCAGGAAATTCAGCACAGCGGCGATAACTGTCGTAACTCCGATACTCTTGGTGCGCATATTCGCCACATAGATTCCGCCGAGATATGTCGCTATATTGGAGAAAAACAGTCCCATAGTGAGTATCGATATGTGAATATAGGACTCTTCGTATTCGCCTTTGATTAAAATTTTGAATATAATCGGCTGAAATCCCAGAAGAAGCGCAGTAAATCCAGCCATAACCCTGTACAGCGTTTTGAACATATCGGAATAGTATTTCTCTGCGTCGCTGTCCTTGACCGTGAGCGATGCGGATTCCTGCCAAGCCATTGAAAACGTATTCTGCGCAAGCTGTAGCAGTGTGGGTATCTTGTTTGCAACCGCATACACCGCATTCGCAGCCGTACCCATAACGGCGGAGATAATAAGGCGGTCGGAAAGTCGCATTATCCACAGCGAAATCGAGTTGGGAACCATAGGCCACGCATAGCTGATAATTTCCTTGAAAAGCTGTTTGTTGAGCGTTTTTACATCGATATATCGCCACGTTTTAAGGGCGATGAATATATACAGGAACGATACTGTCGTTGCAATCGTAAGGCTCGCAACAAGTCCGTTGAGTCCGCTTTTGAATCCCATAAGGAACAGCACGACAAGTCCCATATTCAGGAACGAGTTGATAACCGCACTGACCGAGTACATATGATTTTTGGACATACCCCTTGCCACCTGACGTGTTACCACAAGCAGAATGTCCGCAAAATAGTATACAACAATCAATAATCTAAGCAGAATATCCAGCTTGTATAGCACAAAGAACAGAACCGTCAGCACAACCACCGATACAGGTACGACGAACGCAAATAAAGTCGTGATTATCGCCTTTTTTTCCTCATTCTTGTCCCTGTTGTCAATCAGGAATCGGAACACCGCACTTTGTATCTGCAACGTTGCAATCGGCAGAAGAAGCGTGCAGAGAATCGTGATGAGGTCGTAAGTGCCGTACTCCTCTTTGGTAAGATAACCCGTGTAGATTGGCAGGGTTATGAACGAGGCAAATTTGGGAAGAAAAGTACCGAACGCAAGTATAAACGTGCTTTTTGCGAAATTCTTTTCACGTGAAGTATTATTCATCCTTTATCCGCCCTTTCCTGAGATTTGCCCGACATCGTATCGAAAATATTCTTCCATATGCTGATTTTAAGCCCCATATCCTGACGGGCAGACATCGCCAGACGGTTGGATTTTTTCTGCTCGGGATTCTCTTCAACCAGCTCGTCAACAGACTTCATCTGCCTGATTTCCTCAATATCATAGAGATTACAGCCAAGCTTGCGGTAATGCTCCCACATATTCGTATCCTTGCGGATATAGACTTTCGCACCGCAAAGTACAGCCTGTGTAATATTGCCCATTGCCTGCTGTCTGTTGTTGTTGAACAAGCCCACGTCCATACAGTTCAGGTATCTGAGATACTCCTCGCCCGACAGCTTTTCCGTCAGCGGTACAACTTTTTCCTCGCCGAAAATCTTCACCGCATAGTCGGTTACTTTTTTGGCATAGGCTTTGTAATCGCCGAGACCGTAATTCAGCGGAAGATGTATTCTGATATTCTCGTCCTTAAAGCGTGCAAGCCAGTCCAGAGCTTCAATGTGCTGATTTGTGGCAGTCGCACTGTTTCCGATGACTATGTGGATTGAATCGTCCGATTTCTGCACACTCTGAAGCTCGTTAACAAGCTCCTTGTTACAGCCTGCAAGCGGATACGATACCTTGAGATTCTTGCCCTTTGCACCATACCATTCCTGAACCAATGCCCAGTCGCCGTCGGAAAAAGTAGATATATATGGGAATTTCGGTGCGATTTTCATCTTCATCTTTTCAAAAAGCCTGTCCGTAAAGCTCGGATTGGCTTTTTTGTGCGAATAAATATCAGCTCCGAACACAACCCAGTTACATTTTTTAACAAGCCACGGCTGGAGAAACAGGGCAAGAATTACCGCCTTATTGAAAAGTCCGTGAACAATGATATGGTCGGCTTTGTAAAGGCTGAAAAACATTGCGGGCGACCTTGACTGGACTATTTTACATTGATCTATTTCAGCGTATTTTGCCTCGTCAGGGTAACGTCCGACAAAGGTATGCTCCGACGGATTAAAATCGTTGCTGAGCATTCTGAAAAAACCTTTTGTAAACATTGATTCTGCACCAAGAATATGAAGAAACAATACACTTCCTCCTCTTATGTCATTTTAAATCTCATACTGAAATTTAATGCGTGATTTTACAGGCCATTTAATTATAAGGGCTACCATCATCCAAAAATACGGGTCGCCCCAGAAAGTATTTGAAAAAGCCAGTCGTGAGCCGAGTGCCAGAACGATTATGAAAATGGCATTTTTCGTGCGGTTTTTTTCAGTCAGAACCGTCCTTATTGCAAGAAATACCAGCAGACCAAGAAACAGCGTACCAAGAATTACGCCGAAATCCGCCCACATTTCGTATAATATGCTGTGCGAATATCCCCAGTTGAATCTCGGACCGATAAACTGGCGGTCGCCGTATGCGCCGTAACCTGTCAACGGCTTCTGCCATATCCTTTTCAGAATAATCTTGTGAATAATATCTCGTCCGTTATCGTCAGTCATTTCGCCGTTGACAAGCATTGTCAGCGTTCTTGAATTGATTGAGAACTTCTTCATAACGCTAATCAACAACCGCAGGAGATGTTTCCACAGCAGAAGCACCAATCCACCTGCTATAGCGATTACGGTAACGTTTCTGACTTTTTTAGACATTTTCCACCTGCTGTCGATTAACACAAGTGCCGCCGCAACAAGAACGACCGCAAAAGCTCCACGGGAACTTGAATCGAGGATAAGCAGGAACACAAGTATCGTGAAAAGCAGCTGCCAGCGTTTCCGCTCAAACATATAGCAGAACACGGCGACAAGCAGGACAAACATCATACTGTAGCCGAAATCAAGGGAATACTGTCGCTTCTCCTCCAGTCCCGACGCCCCGACGTATATCCAGTAGCCGACCCTTTTCGCCTTGACCCACATATATAGGTTGTAGAAGAATGTGATTCCTGCTGATACCTTGAAGTTTTTCCAAAGCTCTTTTTCGTCGGCGACAATTTCAATCATCAAAAAAGCCCAGATTGCTCCTTTATCTGGACGAAAAATTGTATCCCATATTCCGAATGAATCTCGGGTAAACCAGTGCTTGTACTCGGGGTGGAAAAAATACGTGATACCGAAAAACAGGGCGCAGGCTGACAGAAAGCATATAAACCGCCTGCCGATTAATTTATGCGAAATGAAAACGTACAATATCAGCGGAATATATATCAGCGCTGTCAGTACATATTCCGCATATTGCTGTAAACCGCCGAAAGACAGTACCTTTGCAATCATCATTCTTACAGCCGTATTGCTAACCCAAAGTACGCACGCAATGTTAAGAAACGTGTTGAGACGGAATCCCTTCGGCTTGTTGGTCAGACGTTCAATTAAAGCCTGCATAAAGCACCTCCTCAGACATAACGGAATGGCATTTAACAGTTTTTCTGAAGTTTTTCATACACTATGCGCTGTATGCTCTGCTTAAAAGCAACAGACGGTCTGAATCCTGTATCGGCTTCAAGCAGACTGCCGTCAAGTGCGGAATTGAGAGTGAGGTCGGCAGGTTGCAGGCTGATTTCAACGGTTTTTCCGCATTCTTCGTACACAACTTCCGCAATCGTCTCCGCAATCATCTTAAGGGAGTAGGTTGCCGAATCGCCGAGATTGTAAACCGATTTCCAGTTCTCGGCAGGAATTTCCAGCAGACTGAGAATACCGCTCACAGCGTCCTCGATATCGAGATAGCCGAAAAACTGATTATCGTCGTTTACCGTCAGCTTGCCTGTTTTAAGAGCTGTTTCCACGAGCTTGTTTGTAACACGCTGGTCGAATTTAGGTCCTATAAGGCTCGCCATACGGATATTTGTATGCGGAATATTACCGCACAGCGTGTTGTTCATCAGCTCAGAAGCGTATTTTCCGACAGCGTACTTCGTTTCAAGACAGCACTTGTCAGTCTCCTTTGCAGGCTCGGTGCGGTGGGTATTATAGACGGACTGCGAAGAAATGTTAATCACAGCTCCTGAAACGGCTGATTTTCGCAGTACCTCAGCCATAAAATCAAGACCGTCGGCAATTATATCGCTCGCCGCATTTCGTGGGAACGCACAGTTAATTACAACGTCTATGTCCGAAAAATCGAACGAACCGACCTCGCTGTTATCAACAGGGATTATATTTTCGCCCCTGACAAAAGTCTCACGGCTTCTTTCAAAATCGAACGAAAAAGCATAAACAAGAACATCTGTTCTAACTACAAGTCTATTCATAAGTGCAGTTCCGAGAAATCCGCCTGCACCTGTAATTGCAATTTTTTTCATATCTCTCTCCATAATTATTCTGTGCCGAAAACTCTCGAAGGATTCATTTTAAGAACCATATCCTCGCCCTTGTCGTTCAGAACGGTAATATGGGAATTGAGATACTCAATGTCCTTTGCCATCTGCTCACGGCTTTCGCAAATCATAACAAAGCGAATCATAAGCTGACGGAGCGTTCTGCCGTTCGGAGTTTCAGAGCCGACAGGATAACGGCATTCGTATTCCACAACGCTCGGAAGTTCTGATGTAGCTTCCTCCAGACCCTCAATTTTTCCGACAATACCGCCCTTTGTAACAAATGAAACAATTCCACAGCACTTGCCCTTCATTGTAGCATCCTCTTTCTCGGATTCAAAATCGGAAGGCACACTGAGTGCGTGGTCAACAAGAACGTGCATAGCATTGACATTGTTGATTTTTTTAATAAATCTGTACGGCGCTTCTCCTGCACTTCGGAGTCCTGCTTCAAACACATTAAATTCCTTGGTTGCCGAATCATACAAGCCCTGTATAAAAAGAATACCGTCCTGTATACCCAGTCCCTCGCAAAGACGAAGCATAGAAGGGTGGACTTTTTCCATATATTCGTCAAAATAAATGCAGGGATATATTCTTGCAACAGGAATGGAAGTCTGGTCCTCCTCGTGAACCTTTATCGGATAGCGGTTATCAACGCTGGCAAGCGATACAACGCCGTTTGCAATTGTATAATGAGCGGAAAATTCATCGCCGACCACGCATTTTTCGATGATGATATTTCTGCACTCCGAGTTGGAAATTGCGTCGTCGTAGCGTGCAAGAACCTCGTCCTTGTTTTCACAACGGTACACACCCTTTGAGGAACTTGAATCCACAGGCTTTATCATAACAGGGTATGTCAGCTCATCCCACAGCTCGTCGGGAATTTCACTGCCGACAAAGTAAGTTTTCGGGCAGGGAACACCGTATTTCTCACAGACTGAACGGAAATTGCCCTTATTTTCTATCATATCCCACTGTTCACGGGTGAAATAAAAAGGCAGACCAACTCTCGCAGAAATTTTCTCTGCGTTCAACAGATTAAATTCGCTGATACCGGCAAGGATTCCGTCAATATTTCTTTCACGGACAATGCGCTCAAGCTCGTCAACTTCCGCAGTGCTGATAAGAAGTCCCTCGTCAGCGATACGCTTGGCAGGCGACTTCTCGGGCGGGAAGTAATCCGCAACTATTACATAAGCTCCATTTTCACGAGCGTACTGAACGATGTCTGTAGCACCAACATTGCTACCCAGTACAAGCAATTTTTTGCCGTTGAATTTTTTGGTCATATTCATAATTTCCTTTCGTATACAACTTTATATAAACACGTCTGAATCAGACGTTTACTTTACGGTCAATCTCGATTTCATCAAGATATTTCTGCGGAACTTCGTCAAGAGTGATAGCAGTTCCTTCAAGATTATAGCCCATAAACATTCCTCGGGACACATCCGCACGTGCAGCCGCACTTTTTCTGTCAAGCGCAATCCTGACTACGTTGATAACAAGCTTGCAGTCCAACAGGAAGCTTGCGTTCTCGACATACCATACATCATTCTCAAACCTGTCCTGCCACGAAAACATCTGATGTTTAACCGTCGGCGGAGGACATTCCAGTCCCGGGCGAACCGCAAGGCGATTAAGATGACGCTGATTATAGCGGTTATAATGCTCAGGAAGAAGCGGACGAGGACCTATAAGGCTCATATCGCCTTTAAGAATGCTCCAGAAATTCAGGAACTCATCAAGCGAATACTTGCGCATAAACTTGCCGATTTTCGTAACACGCTGTGCAGGAGGCAGTAATTCGCCGTTTTCGTCAACCGTATTACGCATATTTCTGAATTTCACGATTTTAAACAGCTTACCGCCCTTGCCAAGTCGTTCCTGAAAGAAAAAAATCGGGCGACCCACATCAAAAAAAGTAATAACTGCAATTATCAAATTCAACGGAAGAGTGATTATCAGGACAATCAGCGAGATAATTATGTCCAGAAAACGCTTAACATATTTAACATAAAAAGAATTTTTGGGCTTTACCTCATCCAACGTCGGATTGATAACAGGCAGTACATCAGATGCCAGACGGTCAGCAATTCTCCAGCGCTCTTCTTTTGTCAAATCTCCAGTTGTAATCATTAAAACCATCCTTTATCCTGAATACTTATATGTGAAAATTTACTGAATTTTCTTTAGAATAATGTCGCAAATACGGTCAACATCGCCAACGGACAAATCCGAGTACATAGGCAGAGTAAGGACTTTGCGTGAGATTTCGGCAGCAATCGGAGTAGATTCGGGATTGTTAATCTTGTAGCAATCCATCTCGTTCACTGCCGGGTAGAAATACTTTCTTGCAAAAATATCGTGCGATTTAAGTCGCTCGTACACGCTGTCTCGGGATTCGCCGAACTCATTTTCGTCGAAAATAACGGGATAATAGGCATAATTCGGCACAACGTCCTTCTGTTCAGCCATAAGCCTGATACCCTTCACGTCCGCAAGCCGTTCGTTGTACCTTTTAAATGCGACCCCACGGGATTCGATGTATTCGCCGATATGCCTGAGATTGCAGATACCCATAGCCGCACGGAACTCGTCCATTTTAGCGTTTCCGCCGATTTCGTCAACCACATCCTCGGACTTGATTCCGAAATTTTTCAGGCTGTGCATATTCTCACGGATTGCCTCGTCGCTGAACGCAACCGCTCCGCCCTCAATCGTGTGGAACACCTTCGTTGCGTGGAACGAAAACATCGATGCATCGCCGTAACAGCCGATTCCCCTGCCCTTGTACTGCACTCCGAATGCGTGCGCAGCGTCGTATATAACCTTAAGTCCGTGCTTTTGTGCAATTTCACCAATCTTTTCAACATCACAGACTGAACCGTAAACGTGGACAGGCACAATCGCAACCGTTTTTTCGGTAATCAGCGCCTCTATCTTTTCAGGGTCAATAGTGAAGTCATTTGGCTTTATATCGCAGAAAACAGGCTTCAGACCGTTCCTAGAAATTGCGTGAACCGTTGAGACGAACGTGAACGGCGTGGTGATAACTTCACCGCCGCTGTTTTTCAGTCCCATAGCCTGAAACACGGTCTCGAGCGCAAGATGTCCGTTCACGAACATCGACAGCTGCGGAACACCGAGATAATCAATCAAGCCGTGCTGGAGCTTCTTGTAAATCGGTCCCATATTCGTGAGGTGACGGCTCTCGAAAATCGGCTTGATTTCCTCTATGTACTCCTCGTAATCGGGCATTGACGACCTTGTAACAAAAATGCTCATTCCATTTCCCCTTCCGACACTATGCGCAGGATTTCCGCCGAAATATCGCCGATTTCACGCATTTTTCCGTCCTTTACGCACTCCACGACGTTCCAGCCGAGCGCAGCGGCACAGTAGTCCGCAGCCTGACGTGAGCGCCTGAGATAATCGACATCTGCCTCGTGAATGTCTTTTTTCGATTCGTTGCCCTCATAACGCTTCGTCATCAATTCCTGGCTCATTTCGGGGTCAACACGCAGATATATCGTCCTGTACGGCTCGGGAATCCCGAGAAGCCTGTACTCGTAATCGAACAGCCATTTTATAAATCCGTCCCACTCTTCTTTTGGCAGTTTTGCACATTGATGCACCGCATTTGAGGTGGTATATCTGTCGGATATTACAATTCCGCCGTTGCAGTAAAAATCTTTCCAGTTCTTCGTGTAGCTCGCAAAACGGTCAACCGCATAGAAACTCGAGGCGGCATACGGATTCACGGAATCAGCCTCCGTGCCGAACTCGCCCGCAAGATACATCTTAACAAGTGCCGATGAGTTGCTTTCGTAATCGGGAAACGAAACTTTTGTGACATTTGCACAAACATTTTTTAAATATTCATACAATCTCTGTGCCTGCGTCGCCTTTCCGCTTCCGTCAAGTCCTTCGATAACAATTAATTTTCCGCTCATTTCAGAGAATTTCCCTGCCTCCGTACATTTTTTCGTAATAATTCTGGTACTCTCCGGAAATAATCTCCTCCCACCAGGATTTGTTGTCCAGATACCACTGAATCGTCTTTTTTATGCCGTCCTCGAACTTCGTTTCGGGAAGCCAGCCAAGCTCGCTGTGAATCTTCGTCGGGTCGATTGCGTACCTCATATCGTGACCTTTTCGGTCCTCAACGTGCGTAATCAGGCTCTCGGGCTTGCCGAGGTGCTTGCAGATTAATTTGACAATTTCGATATTTTTCATCTCATTATGTCCGCCAACATTGTACACTTCGCCGATTTTTCCCTCGTGGATTATCAGGTCTATCGCACGGCAGTGGTCCTCAACATACAGCCAGTCACGCACATTCAGACCGTCGCCATAAACAGGAAGAGACTTGTCCGCAAGCGCATTCGCAATCATCAGCGGAATCAGCTTCTCGGGAAAATGGTACGGTCCGTAGTTATTCGAACACCTCGAAATCGTCACGGGAAGCCCATAAGTCCTGTGGTATGCCTGCACAAGCAGGTCTGCACCAGCTTTCGACGAACTGTAGGGACTCGACGTGTGAATCGGAGTCTCCTCCGTGAAGAAAAGGTCAGGGCGGTCAAGCGGAAGGTCGCCGTAAACCTCGTCCGTCGATACCTGATGATACCTTTTTATCCCGAATTTTCGGCAGGCATCCATAAGTACCTGCGTTCCGAGAATGTTTGTTTGGAGAAAAATTTCGGGGTTCTCAATCGAGCGGTCAACGTGTGATTCCGCCGCAAAATTCACGACAATATCGGGCTTTTCCTCCTCAAAAAGGCTATAAATAGCCGTTCTGTCGCATATATCTATCTTAACGAACCTGAAATTCGCATTGCTCATCACAGGCTCCAGCGTTGACAGATTTCCCGCATACGTCAGCTTGTCAAGGCACACTATGCGGTAATTCGGGTATTTTCCGAGCATATAATGTACGAAATTTCCGCCGATGAATCCCGCACCGCCTGTTACAAAAATCGTCAAGTTTACTCCTCCTCGCTGTTCAGCAGTGACAGCAGATATTTGCCGTATTCAGTATTTTTCAGCTTTTCGCCGCATTTTCTGAGCTGTTCGTCGTCTATAAATCCCTTGCGCCAGGCGATTTCTTCTATGCACGAAATGTAGAATCCCTGCATTTCCTGCAATGTTTTAACAAATCCGCTCGCCTTGTACATCCCTTTCGGCGAGCCTGTGTCAAACCACGTCACGCCTCTTCCCATAAGCGTTACGTGAAGCCTGCCCTGCTCGAGATATGCCGTATTTATCGACGAAATCTCGATTTCGCCCCTCGCCGACGGCTTCACATTCTTTGCGATTTCAACAACGTTGTTGTCGTAAAAATAAAGTCCCGGCACTGCGTAGTTCGACTTCGGCTTTTTCGGCTTTTCCTCAATCGAAATCACCTTCTTTTCGGAATCAAACTCCACCACTCCGAACTCCTGCGGATTTTTCATAAAACACCCGAAAATTGCCGCTCCGCCGTCCTTTATCGTCTCCTTCGCCTGCTCGAGTATATCCGACATCGCCGCTCCGTAAAATACGTTGTCGCCCAAAACCAGGCACACGCTGTCGTCCCCGATGAACTCCTCGCCGATTATAAATGCGTCCGCAAGTCCTCTCGGTGTCTCCTGCACAGCGTACTCGAAATGCACTCCTATTTCCGAACCGTCTCCCAATAACTGCCTGAATCCTTCGATGTCCCTCGGCGTCGAGATTATCAGTATTTCCCTGATTTTCGCCAGAAGCAGCATTGACAGCGGATAGTATATCAGTGGTTTATCAAAAATCGGCAGCATCTGCTTGCTTACCGCTATTGTGGACGGATACAGCCTCGTCCCGGCTCCGCCTGCCAGTATTATTCCCTTCATATTATTACCTCCAGTATTTGCGTTCCCGCAATAACTGTTATTTTTTCATCTTTTTCTTTCCTCAATTCTCTCTGTCTCCATTCTTTTTTCCTATTTTCAGCTATGCTTGCTCGTTAAAAGTATATCATATTTTTTTTCGTTTGTCAATAGGTTGGATGAAAAATCATAATTATTATTTCATTTTTTTACTTTTTTTTGTTAGCCTAATAAAAGTAAAAAGATGTAAAATTCCTGAAAAAGTCATTTCGGATAGTTATGTTAAATTTGATTTTTTTGTTGCAATTTCAGGAAAAATGATGTATAATATTATAAAGGTGGTGAAACTCAATGAAATTCAATATAACAAAAAAATGTATGCACATCCTCACAGCACTTGAATCAGCAGGTTTTCAGGCTTATATCATCGGCGGCTGTGTGCGTGATATGATTATGGGTCGTGAAGTCCACGATTTTGACATTACCACAAACGCTCTTCCACAGCAGATTATCGACACTTTTCCGGGCGAAAAAGTCATCGCCACAGGAATAAAGCACGGAACTGTTACTGTTCTGTACGAAAACGAACCTTTTGAAATTACGACTTTCAGAATTGACGGCGAATACAGCGATTCTCGGCGACCCGACAGCGTGGAATTTACCTCGTCCCTTAAAGAGGACGCTTCCCGTCGTGATTTTACTATGAATGCAATTGCCGTTGATTCCAATGGCAATGTTTTTGACTATTTCAACGGAGTTTCCGACATAGAAAACCATATTATAAGGTGCGTCGGCGACCCTGAAAAGCGGTTTACGGAGGACGCTCTCCGCATTTTACGTGCCGTAAGATTCGCTTCCGTGCTGGGATTTGAAATAGATTCACGCACCGCTGAATCCGCTGTTGCACTTAAAGAACGGCTTGAATTTGTTTCGGCTGAACGCATAAGGAGCGAGCTTGTCAAGCTCATCTGCGGTATCAATTCCGCCGATATTATGCTGAAATACCGTGAAATTATAGGGCAGATTATTCCCGAAATGAGAGTATGTTTCGATTTCAGCCAGCATTCACCATACCATAAATACGACGTTTATGAGCATATCGTCCGTGCGGTTGACAATATACCGACGGGATTGCCTGATACCGAAATTCTGCGTACTGCCCTGCTTTTCCACGATATAGGCAAACCGCAGACCTTCAAGCCCGATACAAACGGCAGAGGGCATTTCAAGGGTCACGCAGGAGTAAGTGCCGATATGGCGGAAAAAATAATGCGCCGTCTTAAATTTGACAACAAGACTATTGAGACGGTCTGCACGATTGTTGCAATGCACGGCGATACGTTCGATTTCGGTGGCTCGGACAGAAAAAATATGCCTGTAAATGAAATAAAACATATGATTTCAAAAATCGGTGCGGATAATTTTTTCCTGCTCCTTAAATTAAAAAAGGCGGATAATTCCGCCAAAAACGACTTTGTACTTGATGAAAACAATGAGATTGACAAAATCGCAGAAACAGCCCGCCGTCTTATTTCAGAAAACTGCTGTATGTCCCTCGCACAGCTCGCCATAAACGGCAACGACCTGAAATCTCTGGGATTCAGCGGACGTGCAATAGGCGATTGTCTCGCACGGCTTCTTGATATGGTAATGGACGGCAGGCTTGAAAATAATCATCACCAACTTATTGACTATGCAAAGGAGATGCTTGAAAAATGATAGGATATATTCATTCAACCGAAAGCTTCGGTACGGTTGACGGTCCGGGAGTCCGTTTTGTAGTGTTCTTTCAGGGCTGTCCGATAAGGTGCAGATACTGCCATAATCCCGATACGTGGGAATTTAAAAAGGGTACGGAAAAAACGGCGGAGGAACTAATCAGGGAATATGATTCTTACAAGGAATTTCTGAAATCGGGCGGAATTACCGCAACAGGCGGTGAACCTCTCGCTCAGCCCGAATTTTTAGCGGAACTCTTTTCGCTCGCAAAATCCAAAGGAATCCACACCTGCCTCGATTCGTCAGGAGCTGTGTATAATCCCGATAATCACGGAAAAATTGACGAGGTGCTTAAATATACCGACCTTGTTATGCTCGATATAAAGCACATCGACAGCGATAAGCACAAACAGCTTACAGGTGTTAACAACAAGAATATTCTTGCGTTTGCGGAACATCTCAGGGATTTGAATATCCCTGTGTGGATTCGCCACGTAGTTGTACCCGGGATTACCGATTCCGAGGACGACCTTTTCCGTCTGGGCGAATTTCTCTCCAATCTTGATAATCTCAAAGCCCTTGACGTTCTGCCCTACCACGATATGGCAAAAGCGAAGTACAAGAATCTGGGTATAGAATATCCCCTGCCCGATATTCCGCCTATGTCCAAGGAGGGCGCAGTAAAAGCAAGGGATATTATAATGTCGGGTCTGAAATCAGGTCTTAAAAAACAGAAAAATCAATAATCCAATCTGCCATACAAGTCCTGTGTAATTCACAGCCCAGAAGTAATTGTGCTTCGTTTTGTGGCGGAAGTGCTTCATTCCTGCGATTGCCCCGAACGCTCCGCCGAAAAATCCCACACTGAGAAGTGTTGATTCCTTTATCCTCCATTGTTTACGTTTAGCCTTTGCTTTATCCGCACCGTATAAAGCGAAGGCTATTATACTCATAACAATCAGAAATGCAATATACAGCAGAAAAATCTTGTCCATTACTTTTTACCTGCCATACTCTGCAAAGATTGGTGCTTCAAGGCTCTTTCAAGAAGCTCGGGAAGCTTTTCGGGCGGACAGGCAAAACAGGGTATATCAAATTCCGCTATTTTTTGGGCAAGGCTCTCGTCATAGCACGGTTTACCGCTGTCGGAAATCGCAAGCAGTACAATTACATTCACACCCGAAGATTTCAGCTCCGAAAGCCGTCTTATAAGACCGCTCCTGTTTCCGCCCTCGTACAAGTCCGTGACAAGAAACATAGTCGTCTTTGCAGGCTCGGTAATCAGCCCCGAACAGTACGCAACCGATTTTTCTATGTCAGTACCTCCGCCCAGCTGGATTCCGTAAAGCAAATCAACAGGGTCTGTGCATAATTCCGTTAAATCATTTACCTGAGTATCAAAAGCAACCACGTGCGTTTTCAGCGCATTCATACTCGCCAGTATACAGCCCATAACCGACGAATAAATCGCCGATTCGCCCATTGAACCGCTCTGGTCTATGTCAAGAATAACAGTCCTTGAAGCCGATTTGCCTGCACGTTCAAAGAAATAGAATTTCTCGGGCAGAATCGTTTTAAGCTCGGGATTGTAATTTTGGAGATTACGTCTCACGGTAAGGCGGTAGTCCAATGCGGCTGCCGACGGTATCGGCGAATGCTCTCGCCTGTTGAGTGCGGAAGTTACAGAACGCTTCAAATCGTCGGAAATGCGCCTGTTGATGTCCTCCACGATTTTGCGGATAAATTCCCTTGCATTTTCCTTTGCTTTCGCAGGTATCTGGTCTTTAAGCATAAGAAGCAACGCTCCTGTGGATATATCAGGCTCGAGACCGTCAAGCATTTCAGGCTCAAACAGAAGCTGTCGGAGACCCTTTTTCTCGATAGCGTCACGCTGGATTACTTTTATTTCCATAGGCGCAAACAGGCTTCGCAAATCGCCCAGCCATTTTGTAAGCTTCGGCGAACTTGCTCCGTGACCTGCACCACCGCCCGAAAATCCGTCCGCACCATAAATCTGGGCAAGAGCTGAATCCATAAGCATTTCCTCCGCCGATAACGGACTTCCTCCGCCAAGCGAATTTATTTTATCTTCCGCAGACTCGCCCAAAACAAGTCGCCAGCGTTTAAGCTGTTGTTTAGCATCAATATTTTCCATTTAAATATCTCCAAAATCAAAGTCGTCAAGGGAATCAACAGCTTCCTGCTCCTCTTCGGTCATATCCGCCATAACAAATTCCGAAGCCTGTTCAGCCGAAATTCCAAGTACCTCGCCTATGTTTTCAGCAATATCGGACTTTTCGGACGGTGAGAAATCGCCGAAAGTACGTCGCAGACAGATAAGCACGGGCTTAAACTCATCGTCGTCAAGCTCTGCAATAAACTCCGCAAGCTTTTCCCATACACTGATACGGCTTATAAGCGAACGTCTGTTCCTTTTGCTGAGACCCTCAAACCATAACGCACCTTCCGTCGGAGGATTTCCCTTTGACATACGTCTCGAAATAAGCTCCGACAGCTTCTCCGAACCAATCCTGCCACGCTCTATCAGCACGGCACAGGCAAATCCCGATACAAGCGGATTTACCCTGTCGTTGTCGGCAAGCTCATCAAGGAGCGCAGTAAATTTTTCCGTTTCAAGAAAATCGTGCGCAAGACAAGCGTCGTTCACTCCTGCGATTGCCGTTACAAGCTCATTTCCTGCGCTCGAATCGCATATGGAAGCGGAATCAGCCTGCAAACAGAATCTCAGAAACAGCTGTTGAATAAGCGGAACGAGCGGTTCTGTATCTATTCTCCTGATATTTCCGAAGCGCACGATTCCCGAAAGCGTGCTGATAGTTTTTGCCGAATCAACAGCGGAAGCGCAGTCAACGGCAAGCCTTTGCACAGCTTTTACGGCTGTTTTAAGGCAGTCGGCAAGTCCGCATTCAAAGGCTTCCGAAAGTACCTGCGCCGTATCAGACAGCTTTTCCGCCATCAGAAGCCTGCTGTTGAGTACATAATCCGCCACCGCTTCAACAGTATCGCCGTTAAGCGAGGCTTCAACAATCTGTATTTCCGTCTCCGGAGTCCAGCTCAGAACCCATTTTTCAGCCCACGTAGCATTCTCCTGCTGTCTGTGGGTCTTTTCGCCGAAATTAATTCCGCAGACCCTCAGCCTGTGCAGGAAAAATGAGCGGTTGAGGTCAAGAAATGCCGATTTTTCGGACTTCACACGCAGATTCTCACGCAAATCAAGCTCAAGTTCCTCGCCTGTTACTTTGCGGAAACGGTCAAGCTTAAGCTCTTTGAGCTGACGGGTGAAATCCTCCTGAACAGAAGTGCAGACTGTGCCGTCGGGAAGCGTGCCTATTTTAGTACCGATTTCAACATCGGCACAGGCAAGCGAGATTTCGCCGAAGCTTCCGTGACCCATACAGGTTACGGCAGAATCACGCAAATCAGCCATTGACGGCATATTTCCGCCACGCATAGCGCATAAAGTCTCCGCAAGCCGAACGCTCTCTATGACTTCCGCCGATGAAGCCGAAAATCCGTTTTCACGCTGATATGAAGCAATGCGTGAGAGATACTCGGTCTTTGCGTCCGCAAGAGTACCGTTTACCCTGTTTTTCCAGAGAATCTCGTAATACGCAGGCGCTTTGCTTCCTGCTCCGTAGCCCGAACGTGACGACAGCCTGTAGTAGGAATACGGCATAAGGGTCGCCTTGGTATCGACAGTTTTCAGCTTCTTTATAAGCTTTTCGTCGGATTTGGTAAATGTTTTATCTTTAAGTCCGTATGTATGGAACGCACCTGTTATAACTGCAACCTGATTATATTCCTGCTCCGCTTCGTGGATTGTCCTGCGCATAAAAGCCTCACGGAGTTCGTTGTAAGAATCGCTCTCCGAAAGCTCACGCAGGGACTTGCCGTATTCCTCAACAGCTGAAATAAAATCGCTGTAGTCCTGACAGTGTTCAAAATTGTATTCCCAGAAAGTATCGTTATCAAGCCCCGAAATCTTTTCGAGCTTTTCGTAAACACTCTCGCCCTTTGATTTGCCGTCCTGATATTCGTCGTCGTCATTATCATCGGCAAGCACACAGCCCGACGGTAAATCGCAGAATTTTACAGGGATATTATTTCTGTCCGCCCACAGCATTGCCCTATATTCAGGCGAAAATTCCGCAAGAGGATACATAACCGTTCGCACAGGAGCTTCAGTGGTGTATGCAAGAATCGCCGCAGGCATATCCGCACGTACCGAACACAGCGGAGAAATAAGCTCATTCAAATCGGCAGGTCCTTCAATAAGCACCACATCGGGCTTGGTTTTATCAAGGAACTGCTCAACATAGAATCCACACGACGGAGAAAGATGTCTGACTCCGAAATACTCAGCCATTACTTGTTTATCTCCTTACATTCTGCATAAAGCGATGAAAAATCCCTGCCCTTTTTTCTCATAACGTTTTCAAGATACTCCGTCCACACGGCTTTATCCTTGTCGTCGTCCTTTACAACAGCACCCTGCAATGCGCTTGCCAGCTCCACATCGGTTACTTTGCCGTTGCCGAAGCTTCCTGCCAGCGCCATAGAATTAACGAGGAGTGAGATTGCCTCAGCCGATGAGAGTACACCTGTAGTCGGCTTGATTTTTGTTTTGCCGTCAAGAGAATGCCCCGAACGGAGTTCACGGAATACGGTCACGACCTTTTCAACCGACGAACGCTTCGGAAGCTCTGAATTAAGCCCGAAATCCTTTGACATCTGTGCAACTCGTGTGCTGACGATTTCAATCTCGGTCTCCATATCATCGGGCGCAGGAAGTACGACGATATTGAAACGTCTTTTAAGTGCCGATGACATCTCGTTAACGCCCTTGTCACGGGTGTTTGCGGTGGCGATTACGGAAAAACCCTTTTTCGCAGGAACTTCCTCGCCGAGTTCGGGAATAGTGATTCTCTTCTCCGAAAGCATCGAGATTAAAGCGTCCTGCACCTCGCTTGCACAGCGTGAGATTTCCTCGATACGTGCGATTGAGCCACGTTCCATAGCGGTATACACGGGACTTTTTACAAGCGATTCAAACGACGGACCTTTTGCAAGAAGCATAGCGTAATTCCACGAATAGCGAATCTGCTCCTCGGTCGTTCCTGCCGTACCCTGTATAACAAGCGAGGAATCGCCGTTTATGGCAGCTGTAAGGTGTTCCGACAGCCACGATTTAGCCGTACCCGGTTCGCCTATCAGAAGCAATGCACGGTCTGTAACAAGGGTTGCGATACAGATTTCAACAATGCGCTTGTCGCCCATATACTTAGGCGAGATTTCAGTTCCGCCCGATTTTCCTCCCATAATATAGGTAAGAACGGACTTAGGCGACATCTTCCAGCCTGACGGTATCGGATTTTTCTCGTTCGCAATAAGTGCTTCAATCTCGTGCTGAAACTGCTTTTCAGCAGGTAATCTTAATATTTCGCTCATTTCATTAATTCCTTTCGTTAAACTGCGGATACATCATAGCCGTTATCCTGCAAATAAGACTCGATAAATTTAATCTGATTATGAACATTACCGCTCGGATATTTACCGCCCTTCAGCGTTTCCCACTTTTTCAGCTTTTTATAAACAGGGATTACCGCTGTATTAATAATATCCGTCGGCAAATCCTGAGTTATATAAATCCAGCTTTTAGCCAGATTGTACATAATCAAATCTTCAAACAGGTGCGGATTTTCCGTAATATACTGCGGTTCATTCTTACATAATGCGTAAAAAGCAATTGTATTGGGTCTTGTGTTCACAACAGCCTTGAAGAAATCAAGTCTGTATGCAGATATTCTGTCCCTGTCCTGCTCGGCTGATGATTCAAAGATTTTATTAACAGCACGGCAAGCCAGTTCGGAACATATTTCTCTGAAACGTTCTTCCTCTTTCCTCTTGGAAGCAAGCAGAATACTTGATTTTGCAAGATACGATGTATCGGTAACAAATTCCAGAATATCATAAATTCTGCCGTCGTCAATGGTATTGTCCATACACATATAGCAGTTCTTTACATCGTTGTATTCCACCTCATTAAATAATCTGATAAACTGGTCACGGTGTTTGTCAGCTATTTCAGGTAAATCAGCAATTTTCACACCTCTGTTTTCAAACGCATTCATTACAAAATATGCACCATTAAAATATTCGGGATTTCTTCTGTAGAGATTTTCAATAAGCACACGGAATTTCTCATCCTTATTGTCAGCGAAATTATGAAAAAGCATATTATTGGCATAATACATTCTTATTATCTTACTGTCCTGATTGGAGAGATAATAAAGAACGTCCTCGGCTTCGGGCTTATTTGAAAGCATATCTATAGCCAAATCAATGTCATATTTTTTCTCTGAGGCTGTTTTATTTAAATCCTCAAAAGCTTTTTCAGCGTAGTCAACAGCAAAATCAACGGCAATTTTATTCTGCGAAGCCGAAATCAGCACAGCGTTCTTCCTTGCAAATTTGCCCGATGTAATCTTTTTGAGTACAACTTCGCACTCGGGTACATTGAGCCTGACAAGCGCCATTCCTGCGGAATCCTTTATTTTAGCCTTCTCCGTCTTGTAAAGCTCAAGAAGGCGCTCCGCATTGGATTCGTCATACACAAGATTAGCAACCGCTTCGCTTCTCACTGCCTGCGGATTATCTTCTTTTTCGATAAGCGACAGATACCAGTCATTCTCGTCCGCTCCTGCAAGCTGACCGACCCATTTAACAATTGCGCCGTTCTCTTTCGGATTTGTAAGGTCAACACGCTGTTTAAGCAAGGGAACTAATCCTCTGCCACAATTAGTAACAAACTGCTCTGCAATCAGCTTTGCATATCCTGAAGTATTCTCTTTGAGCTTGCCGAGATAATCATTTATAATGCGTGGGTCTTTTGATTTGACATTCTCAATACTGTCATAAAGCATTGAATAATGTATGTCGGACGGCTCACAGTCTGCAAAACCTGTATTTTCAGCAGTCTCGCTGTTATCCCTGAATGTACTCTGTGTAACGGCAAGAGCGTCGCAGAGGGCAATGCAGTCCGCAAGAAGCGCAGGTTTAGCGCTCGTCAGAAGCTCACTGCACATCGCATATAGCCTGGCGAAAACCTTGTTAGCCTTTGCGAGCGGTTCAAATTCCTCAACGGCACGCTTAAGGCGGAAATCCTCGCCGATTACATCACAGCCCGATATTGCCGCCGCACAAAGTCTCTCACGAAGCTGATAGAAAAGTGATATATTCATTTTTTTACCTCCTTACCAAAGTCTGATTAACTGTTCAGGTGTTATGATTGCGAGCGGACAGAGATAGATTTTTCGGTCGGAAAATTCATAGAAAAGCTCGCCCATAACCGCACAGCCCTCACGGTTGTATTTACCACAGCCCAGTATTTTCAGAACGTTAATAACATCGGGATAATCCGCACTTGCTTTAAGCGAGATTGTCTCGTCGCCCAGTTTAAGCACACCGTGACCGTCCTCAGCAAACTCGATGCTGTCGTACTTTATAAGCATTGCCACAGTCGGATTCGAGAGTGTGTTTTTGAGTTCATTTTTAGCCTTCTTCACTGCCTCTGCAAGAGAATCTTCCGCAAAAGATACGGCTTTTGTCAAATCAGCCTGCGACCTGCTTCTTATATTTGCAACGTCCCAGCGCACACGTCTGTTGAGACCGCCGGGATAAAGGCAGAGTTCGGGAATCTGATACACGCCGAAAAAGCTATCCTCCTCTTTTATATAGTCCACTGCACGGAACGGACGTTTGTTTTCGGTCTTGCAGATTTCGCCGTCGGTAAGGTCAATCCAATATGCTGTATCGATGTACATATTGTGGACTCTGTCCTCCAGAACCGCAAAGAAGAGCTGTAATATCTCGGAATCCTGCTTGCAGAGTCCGAGTTCTTTAAGCTGTGTGAGCTTCCAGACATTGCCCATTGCTTCATAGAGAATATTATTCTCGGGCATAACTTCACCGCTTTCAAGCTTCTTGTCAATGTAGTCCATACTTTTTCTGACGGACGATGATAATCTTACACAGAGCTGTGTGAAATCGCTGAGCTGTTTGTCATCGGGCTTTTCGGAGAGATTACGGGAAAGCGAGATAATCTCCAGCATTATAGCCTGCGGTTCGGGAAGATAATAGTCGCCCAGCTGTTTTGCAAGCGCCTGATACTGCGAGCAGGAAGCGCTGTTGACGGACGAAACACCTCTTGAGAGAATGTCGTTAACAAATCTCTCCGCAAGTTCAAGTCCCTCACGCTGTTTTTTAAGCTTCTTGGTAATTGCGGATTTATTGGGCTTCTTCGGCTTCGGAGCTTCACCGCTTTCAGCCTTCTTCGCCTTGTCCTCAATCTTCTTACGCTTTGAAACTATATCGTCAGGGACTTCGCCTGTTTCAAAATCCTTGCCTGCGAGCCAGTCGAACATAATTGCGATACTGTGCTTGCACGGAAACTGTCTGCTCGGACAGGAACAGCGGAAAACAGGTGTTTCGCCCATAAAATCAGCCGATGTATAATAGGGCTTCGCACTGCTTCCCTTGCACTCTCCGTAGATAAGAGTATCGTCCGCAGTTTTCTTCAGGCTGTAGAATCCGCCTGTACGTGAAATTTTTCTCGCATTTGCAACAGCTGTACTGTTCGGAGCGGAACTTATTATAAAATCCTCAGTTATATTTTTTATAGTCGCCATTTCTGATAATCCTTTCGTAGAATGTTAATATTATTTTAACACATTGTATGCCAAAAGTCAATAGCTAATCAAACATTTGTTTCGTAAAAATCAAATTTGCCGATATGCTATTGACAAATAAAAGAAAATATATTATAATGATAAATATAATATTTTTTCTAAGGAGTGTTTTTTTATGGGTAAACAAATGGCACGTTCAAACTATGAAAAGCTCGTTCTTGAGCTTGACGACCTTAAGGTCAATAAGCGAAGAGAGGTTGCAGAGCGCCTTAAAGTTGCACGTTCTTACGGCGACCTTTCAGAGAATGCCGAGTATGATGAAGCTAAAAACGAACAGGCTATTCTTGAGGCTAAAATTTCCGAACTCCAGTATACTATAGATAATGCCGAGATTATTGAGGATTCCAATATCTCCGTTGACGAGGTCGGAATGGGTTCTGTTATCAAAATCAAAAGAATCGGCACAGAGAAAATCGAGACCTTCAACATCGTCAGCACCAATCACGTCAATGTAAAAGAGGGCAAGATTTCCGACGAATCACCTATCGGCAAGGCTGCTATGAAGAAAAAGGTCGGCGACATATTTATCGTTGAAGCTCCTGCCGGCGAGCTTCGTTTCGAGATTCTTGAAATCTCAAAGTAATTTTCCCGAAAGGACGTTTTGTTAAATGAGTAACAATAATCAGGCAAATGCTCCTGTTGAAGAGCAGGACATTAACATATTAAAGAAGGACCGCCTTGACAAGCTTGCTTCTCTCCGTGAGGGCGGATTTGACCCTTATCAGACTACAAAGTACGATGTTACGGGCAAGGCAGGCGAGCTTAAAGCTGAGTATGAGGCAAAGGAAGCCGAGATAATCGCTTCCGCAGACGGCGATGAGGAAAAGGTTGCCGAAGGTCTTGAAGCGCTCAAGGGCAATATTGTCCGCATTGCAGGTCGTATTATGAGCTGGAGAGATATGGGCAAGGCTAACTTCATCGATGTCCGTGACGCTACAGACCGCATTCAGGTTTATGTGCGCTCAAACGATGTCGGTGCTGACCTGTTCAAGGAATTTAAGAAAAAGTGGGACATCGGCGATATTATCGGTGTTGAGGGCTTTGTTTTCAGAACCAAGAAGGGCGAAATTTCTATCCACGCACAGAAAATCCAGCTCCTTTCCAAGTCGCTTCTTCCGCTTCCCGAAAAGTGGCACGGTCTCAAAGACCAGGATATGCGCTACAGACAGCGCTATGTTGACTTGATTGTAAATCCCGAAGTCAAGGATACTTTCGTAAAGAGAAGCCAGATTATCCGTGAAGTAAGAAACTATCTCGACAGTCTCGGCTATATCGAGGTTGATACACCTGTTCTCCATACGCTCGAAATCGGTGCTTCCGCACGTCCGTTCATTACGCACCACAATACACTTGATATGGAAATGTACCTCCGTATCGAGACCGAGCTTTACCTTAAGAGGCTTATTGTCGGCGGATTTGACAAGGTTTATGAAGTAGGACGTATTTTCAGAAACGAAGGTATGGACACTTCCCACAACCCTGAATTTACTTCCGTTGAAATGTATCAGGCTTATACTGATTACATCGGTATGATGGATTTGATTGAAAATATGTACAGAACTATTGCAGAAAAGGTCTGCGGTACTTCAAAGATTATGTATCAGGGTGTTGAAATTGACCTCGGCAAGCCGTGGGAGCGCCTTACTATGATTGAATCCGTCAAGAAGTATGCGGGTGTTGATTACAATGACTGGGCTGACGATGAGCAGGCAAGAGCCTGTGCAAAGGAAAAGGGTGTTGAAGTTGAAGAGGGCGATTCTGCTACAAAGGGGCACGTTCTTATCGCATTCTTTGACGCATTCGTTGAGGACAAGCTCATTCAGCCGACTATTATCTACGATTACCCTGTGGAGAACTCTCCTCTCGCTAAGAGAAAGCCTTACGACCCTGCATTTACCGAGCGTTTTGAATACTTTATGTACTGCCGTGAAATGGGCAACGCTTTCTCCGAACTCAATGACCCGATTGACCAGAAGGAGCGCTTCGTAAAGCAGGTTGAAGCTAAGCGTGCGCAGGGTGCAAATGCCGAAGTTGATGAGGATTTCGTTACCGCACTCGAATACGGTCTGCCTCCTACGGGCGGTCTCGGATTCGGTCTCGACAGACTTGTTATGCTTCTCACTGACAGCGCTTCTATCAGGGACGTACTTCTCTTCCCGACTATGAAGCCGATTCCCGCAAACAGCGGTCGTCCTGTCAAGGAAGATGAGGAATAAGCGTTGAGCGATAAGGATAAAAGGCAGGAAAATACCGACGACGACAAGCTTCACATCACCAAGAATATCTTTGAAGTTTCAAGAGAACAGCGTGAAAAGTCTGCCGAGGAAGAACGTCTGAGGCAGGCTGAAGCTGAACGCATTGAGGCTGAAAATCAGCGCAGGGAACAGGAAGAACACGACAGACGTCTTGAAGCTGAACGTCTTGAGCTTATCAGGCTCAAGCAGGGCGTAATTGAGGAGAGCGAGACTATCCACGAGGAACAGGAAGAGGAAATCAGGCGGAATTTCTTCCAGAAAATCGGCGATTTCTTCTACTCAAACAAGTGGTGGATGGGTATAGCTTTGGTTTTCGTAATAATGGCGACCGTCCTTACAGTTAATCTTATTAACAGACCCCGACCCGACGTTATTGTGCTTGTAATCGGCGAAAGCTATGCGATAAGCGAGGAATCAAGCCTTGACGAGTATGTCGCTTCCTTTGCGGATGACTATAACGGCAACGGCGAAACGCTTGTTTCGGTCTACTATATTCCATACACAGGAATTGAAACAAAAGACTACGCAAACGGTGTGGATACCAATCTTACAACGGAGCTTAACTCGGCTCACGGTGTTATACTCATCGGCAACAAGCTGACTAAAAACGTTCTTTTTGATGATTCGCTCGTCGATTTGTCGGAAATATATCCCGATAACCAATATATCAGCAAAGATAAATTTATGCTCAGTGAAACTGACTTTGCCGAGAAAATCGGACTACAGAAAAGTCAGATTTCCGACGACTGGTTTATATCAATACGCACACCGAAAAAGCTTCTGTATTCCGACCTCGATGAAATGCAGGAGACATACGACAAGGATTTTGCCGTATTTGATTCGATAATCAAAGATTTAACAGAAACGGAGTAATATGTATGTATAAGTTCGATACGGAGAAAATTACAGCCGACCTGATAAAATGGGTAAGAGATTACTTTGAGCAGACGGCTTCACCTGATACCAAGGCTGTTCTCGGCATTTCAGGCGGAAAAGACAGTTCCGTTGCGGCGGCAATATGCGTCAAGGCTCTCGGCAAGGACAGAGTTGTCGGCGTTCTTATGCCCAAGGGTGAACAGGCGGACATCGATTGCAGTCAGCTTCTCGTGAATACTCTCGGCATTGAGAATTACACGATTAATATCGGCGAAACTGTAAATTCTTTTACCAATGAGCTTGAAAAGCACATTGCACTTACAAATCAGGCGGTTATAAATACTCCTGCAAGAATCCGTATGACTACGGTTTATGCTGTCGCCGCCTGTCTCAACGGCAGAGTTGTGAATACCTGCAATCTCTCTGAGGACTGGGTGGGATATTCCACAAAATTCGGCGATTCAGCAGGCGATTTCTCTCCGCTGTCAACTCTTACGGTTACGGAAGTCCTGAAAATCGGCGACTATATCGGTCTGCCGTATCAGCTTGTACACAAAGTCCCGATTGACGGTCTTTGCGGAAAAACCGACGAGGAAAATCTCGGATTCACTTATGCCGAGCTTGACCGCTATATCCGTGGTATTACCGACCTTGCCGATAATCCCGAGCTGAAGGAGAAAATCGACAGAATGCACAGAAATAACCTGCACAAGCTCCAGCTTATGCCACAGTTCAAGTCCGAGATTCCGACTATATAAGCAAAAAAGCCGACGTTTTCACGTCGGTCTTTTTTTATATCTCAAATCCGTTTCGGGTCAGCATCTGCACATCGGAATCAATATTATTTCCCGAAGTCGTCAGCATATCGCCTGTTATTGTGGCATTAGCTCCCGATTTGAAAAGCTTTTCGCCCGAATTTTCAAGAATATTCCTTCCTCCTGCAAGCCTGATATACGCAGTCGGATTGATGAACCTGAATATTGCAACAGTCCTGAAAATATCATCGTCAGACAGTTTTCGGGCATTTTCAAGCGGAGTGTTTTTTATAGGAATAAGTAAATTTATCGGGATTGAACGTATTTCCAGCTCGGACAGAGTAAGCGCCATATCAATCCTATCATTCCAGTTTTCGCCCATACCAATAATTCCGCCCGAACAGACTTCAAGTCCGTTTTTCTTGGCATTCCTGATACAAGCAATTTTATCGGCATAGGTATGCGTTGTGCATATCTGCGGAAAAAATCGCTCGGAAGTCTCGATATTGCAGTGATAACGGCTCACTCCCGCTTCTTTGAGCTGTCTTAACTGCTCGTCCGTAAGAAGTCCGTGTGAGGCGCAAAGCTCAATTTTTCCGCCCATATTCCGATAGGCTGACAGTGCCTTGCCGAAATCGCTTCCGCTAAGGGTTCGCCCTGCTGTAACAATTGAAAAGCGGTGAACACCTTTAGATTCGTTATATCGACACTCGTCAATTATTTTACTCTCGTCTAAAAAATCATAGGATTCAATTGAAGTGCAGTGATGAGCGGACTGTGCGCAGAATTTGCAGTCCTCCGAGCATTTTCCGCTCCTGCCATTGATTATACTGCACAGCTCAACGAAATTTCCGCAAAGTGCAGAACGGATTCTGTCCGCACCCTCGCAGAGTTCCGCAAGGTCGGCAGTTATCAGAAAATCGGGGTATTGACTGCGCTCCAGACGGAAACCGTTGATTATTTTATCAGCTAATGTCGTAATATTCACGCTAATTGACCTTCTTTCTTTAATATCGGGATGAGTCTTTTGCCGAGAAATGCCGTAAGTACGCACAGAAATACGTCCCACGTCAGCGGAAGCAGGCACTGGAATGCCACTGTGAATACTGCTGCGTCCGATTTGAGATAGAGGAACGTAATCGCAATATCGTATAGTGTTCCTATCAGAAAAATCGGTATACATCCTGCCAGACTTCCAAGAAAAAGCCTTTTCATCGTCGGCTCGCCTGAATGACATATCCTGCCCGTAACATACGCACCGATGATAAATCCGATGAGGAAGCCGAAAGTCGGGTGCAGGAGATACGATATACCGCCTCCGCCTGTGAATACAGGAACACCCATAAGTCCGAGCAGAACGTATATTCCCACGCTGATTGCTCCGTTGCGACCTCCGAGAAGTACGCCCGAGAGAGTTGTGAACAGGATTTGCAGTGTTATTGGGCAGAACGGCATAGGGATTTTTATAAAAGCTCCTACGGCTGAGAGCGCCGAGAACATCGCAATTAAAATTAAATCTTTTGTTTTCATATTGTCACCTCTTTGTAAAATATTATATCACAATTAAATTGATTTGTCAACTGTTTTTTGAAATAAAGTTGACTATAAAGCAAAAAAAATCCGCCTGACTGAATCAGGCAGACTGTTATTTTTTTCTCAGTTCCCAGAATGTGACCGCACTCGCCGCCGCAACATTAAGAGAGTCAACACCGTTCGCCATCGGGATTTTTGCAGTAAAATCGCACGATTCTATGGTTGATTCCTTAAGACCGTCGCCCTCTGTTCCGAGAATAACGGCTATTTTCGGCTGATTTTTAAGTACAGGGTTATCAATATCAACAGTATTGCTGTGCAGAGCCATTGCCACTGTTGTGAAGCCCATATTTCTGAGATAATCGACATAATCGGGTGAATCGCCGTTTATATAGCTCCACGGAATCTTGAAAACATTGCCCATACTCACTCGGACAGAACGTCTGTACAATGGGTCACTGCTTGCGGAAGTCAGCAGAACCGCATCGAAATCCAGCGCCACCGCCGAACGGATAATCGCACCGATGTTCGTCTGATTCATTACATCCTCCAGCACCGCAATTCTTGTCGCATTTCGGCAGATTTCATCGGCAGAGGGCAGTTCTTTACGTCTCATCGCACAAAGCACACCCTGCGTAAGCCTGAATCCCGTAAGCTGTGTGAGCAGACTGCTGTCGGCGGTATATATCGGGATATTTCCGCACTTCTCAACTATATCGCTCGCTTGTCCGCTGATATATTTCCGCTCAATAAGAAGCGAAATCGGCTCGTAGTCAGCTTCAAGCGCAAGCCGTATCACTTTCGGGCTTTCGGCAATAAATATTCCCAAATCAGGCTCAAAATACCGCTTCAGCTGAATTTCATTGCTTGCAACATACGGCATAAGCTCGGGAATGGTTAAATCTTTTATTTCAATAACAGGCATAAAAATCCTCCCTGCGTTTTTTATAATTATACCACTTCCTGCAAAAAAAGTCAAACCCCTCGCTTTTCACGAGGGATTTTTTGCTTATTCCAGACCGATTACATCATAACCTGCGTCGGTTACAGCCTTCGTCAGAACTTCGTCTGCAACATCCTTTGAAAGCTCGATGTAGGCGCACTTGTCGTCAAGCGAAACCTCAGCGGAAACACCGTCAATAGCGTTCAGCACCTTAGTAACCATTCCTGTACAGTGACTGCACATCATACCTTCAATTTTCATTGTCTTTTTCATCACATTCACCTCCTCCCGATGAATTTCAACTGCGGTATGCGGTTCAGCAGGAATCTCCGCAGTATTTTTTATGGTTTTGAAAAAATTCAGTCTCAGGGCATTCGTAACCACGCACACGGAACTCAGGCTCATCGCTGCCGCACCGAACATCGGGTTGAGTTGCCAGTGGAAAATCGGGTAGAAAAGTCCTGCGGCAAGTGGGATTCCAAGTGCGTTGTAGAATAATGCCCAGAAGAGATTCTGCTTTATATTGCGGATTGTCGCCTTGCTCAGGCGGATTGCCTCAACTGCGTCACGCAGGTCGTTTTTCATAAGCACAATGTCCGCCGATTCAATTGCGATGTCCTGCCCTGCCCCGACTGCGATTCCGACATCGGCAACGGCAAGCGCAGGAGCGTCATTTATTCCGTCGCCAATCATTGCAACACGCTCGCCTTTTTCCTGCAATTCCTGAATTTTGGATGTTTTATTCTGCGGAAGCAATTCCGCATAAACCTTGTCAATTCCAAGCTCACGGCGGATTGTCTCGGCAGTCCTTGCATTGTCGCCTGTAAGCATAATCGTCTTTATGCCCATTGATTTCAAGGAATCCACAGCTTCTTTTGACGTTTTCTTGACAGGGTCGGCAACTGAAATAATACCCGCACATCTTCCGTCGATTGCCGTATACAGCGGAATCGCACCGCTTTCTGCCGATTCCTCCGCCTTTGAAACAATTGCGGAAATGTTAATCTTATTCTGCTCCATAAGGCGACGGTTGCCGATTATTATACTACTGCCGTTTACCGTTCCCGACAGTCCACCGCCCTCCGTCTCTGTGTAATCGGTACATGGATTCAGGGCGATTTTTTGAGCTGAACAGTATTCGATAATTGATTTAGCCAAAGGGTGCGAGGAATTGACTTCAACCGAACCGACAAGCTTAAGAAATTCACGCTCGTCAATGCCGTTCAGCACCGATATTTCACGCACGGACGGCTTGCCTTCGGTACAAGTTCCCGTTTTGTCAAGTACAACCGCACTTATGTGATGAGCCGTTTCGAGACTTTCGGCGGATTTAATCAGAATGCCGTTGGATGCGCCCTTTCCTGTTCCGACCATAATAGCCGTCGGCGTTGCAAGTCCCAAAGAGCAGGGACAGGAAATTACAAGGACGGATATTCCTGCTTTAAGTGCGGCGGCGAAATCGTTCGTCACGAGAAGCCAGATTACAGTCGATACAACTGCGATTGCTATAACTACGGGAACGAATATTCCGCTGATTTTGTCCGCAAGCCTTGCTATCGGTGCTTTT
Source organism: Ruminococcus flavefaciens (assembly GCA_023663905.1). GTDB lineage: Bacteria > Bacillota > Clostridia > Oscillospirales > Ruminococcaceae > Ruminococcus > Ruminococcus flavefaciens_AD. The sequence goes on along the minus strand of JAMPGO010000004.1, from coordinate 8,754 downwards.
GTGGCGGAGGCTTCTTCCACAAGGGCAATAATCTGCGATAATGTTGAATCCTTTTCAGCCCTGTCACATCGGCATTTTACAAATCCGCCTGTGGAAACGCTCGCACTCATAAGCGTATCGCCGATATTTTTCTCAACAGGTAAGCTCTCGCCTGTAAGTGCCGACTGGTCTACGGAACAGTTTCCCTCGATTACAGTCGCATCGCACGGCACAGAAGCTCCTGCCTTCAGCAGAAAAATATCGCCAACCACTATTTCAGATACAGGTATTTCCATTTCCCTGCCGTCACGGATAACAACCGCCATTTTCGGTGCGAGATTCACCAGCTTGCTAACAGCGTCGGAAGTTTTACGCTTGCTTTTGGCTTCAAGATACTTGCCGACCGTAATAAGCGTTAAAATCGTTCCGCACGACTCGTAATATAGGTTCATCATATAATTATGAGCCGTCGCAAGCTCGTTTCTGCCCATATAGTAAGCCATCATATACGTACCGTAAAGGCTGTATATGAATGCCGCCGAAGCTCCAAGCGCAATAAGACTGTCCATATTCGGCGAACAGTGAAGCAGATTTTTGAAGCCGTTGCGGAAAAAGTGGAAATTCAGGGCGATAATCGGGAAGGTAAGCAACAGCTGGGTGAGGGCGAAAATCATCATATTCTGATGACCGCTGAAAATCGCAGGAACAGGAGCGTTGAACATATGTCCCATACAGATATAGAACAGCGGTATCAGGAAGCAAACGGAGGCAATCAGCCTGTGCTTCATCTTTTTAATCTGCTCCGAACCTGAATCAGCCGTTTTTTCCGATTTTGCGCCCTTTTCGGAAGCTCCATAGCCTGCACGCTCAACCGCTGAAATAATCTGTGCCGAACCTGTTGCACTTTCGTCAAACTCAACCTGCATCGAGTTCTGGAGAAGATTTACGTTGACCATTGAAACTCCCACAACACCTCGGACAGCCTTTTCAACGTGAGCCTGACAAGCGGAACAAGTCATTCCCGTCACGTCAAATTTTACTTTTTTCAACAGAATCACTCCTAGTATAATAATGATATAGTCCAAAGACGGCTCAGCAATAGACAACCAGACGAAAATAAGGTAAAATAAAGAGGATAGGACAAAAAATGTATCACTCCTCGGGAAGCCGATTTTCATCGGCTGATACCTGCTATATAGTCAATTAGTCCATCCAATGAAGAATTATGATTAGGCTGGTTGGGAGCCGTCTTGTCGGCTATACCTGTATCACATGCTAGGCTGTGTATTCATTGAAATGGAATGGATGCCTATCGGAAAGGAGTCTTTATGACTGATTTGTATATTTCTGTCGGCATAGATGTTGGAGCTGATTTCAGCTTTATGTCCATCGCTCTGCCGAACCAGACTTTTGTGGGTAAGCCCTTTAAAATTACCCACTCGAATCTGAACTCTCTTGAAGCTGCTGTTTCAAAAATAAAAGAAGCAGAAGAATCAAATTCTTTGAAAGCTCGCATCTTTCTCGAATCTACGGGAGTTTATCACTACCCACTCTTCTGCTATCTTCGTGATAAGGAATTCAATGTTGCTGTCATTAATCCTATCATTACTAATAATAGCACAAATTTGAACATTCGTAAAGTGCATAATGATAAATTTGATTCAAAAAGCTGGCTTTAATTGCTTTAAAGCCTGACTTAAAAACTTCTGTTATGCCGTCTGACTTCGTTCTGAACATCAGAAATCTTGTCAGAGAATATTATCGTTTAAAAGATAAAAGAACAGCTTATGTTACTAAGCTTACCGCAGTTCTCAAAGTTTCTTTTCCCGAATATCTCAGCGTTTTTTCTAAAATCACAATAAACACCTCCCTCGCTCTTTTATACAAATATCCATCGCCCGATTCTTTTCTTTCGGCAAGAAAATCAAGCGTTATTAAGCTCATCAGAAAAAACGCACGCTTCGGTGAAACTTATGCTGAAAAACAATATGAGAAATTGCTTGCCGCTGCAAATTCTTCGAAAGTATTCGGTTATTCTCTGCCAAGTGATGCTGAGCTTATCAGGCTGTATATATCATTAATCAAAACTTATGATAACGCCACTGACAGCATTATGGATTCAATCCAAAACATCGTTGATTCTAATTCTGATGAAGCGTTTGTTAAACAGGTCAGACTGCTTGAAACAATTAAAGGCTGCGGATTTCTTTCCGCTGTCACTCTGATGTGCGAGATTGGTGATTTCAGCGTATTTTCTTCGCCTAAAAAGCTCTATGCCTATCTGGGTCTTGACCCTGCTGTGAAACAATCAGGAAAGTTCAGCGCTACGAATGTCAAGCTGTCTAAAAGAGGTTCAAAACTTGCAAGAAGAGTTTTTCATATGATGGCTCTCAACAATATCGGACTTAAACGTGACGGTTCTCCCAAAAATCACGTATTGCGTAAATATTACGACAAGAAGTGTCTTTCAAAGCCTAAGATGATTGCCTTATCTGCCGTTATTCACAAGCTCTGTAACATAATTTTTGCCGTTCTCAGAGATAACAAACATTTTGAAATTATCCCTCCTGAACAACATAATTTTTCTTACCACCTGAATCATTTTTCTGCTGTCTGAGCTGTCATTACATAGCTTTTCAGACTTTCATCTTATCGTGAAGGTCTGCTTTGCTATACTTTATCGCCAATTGTGAACTTTTTGTGAATTTAACTTTCTGCCTATTGACTTTTCTTAGCTGGACTATTTCAATTTTTTCATAAGCTCAACCGCTTCAGTCACAATATCAGTATTGCCGTTTTTTATCTCCTCAATCACGCAGGTCTGCATATGTTCCTCGAGAATAATATATCCCACGCTCTGCAACGCACTTTCAACCGCCGCAATCTGGTTGAGGATGTCACCGCAGTATCTGTTCTCGTCAAGCATTTTCTGAATGCCGTTCAGCTGACCCGTTATGCGGTTAATACGGTTTCTGAGCTGTCGGGAAGTCTCCTCGCTTCTCGGCGTATTTTTGAAATGGCAACAGCACTTCTCTGAATCATCCATTATCCAGCACCTCCATATACCCCTGTGGAGTATTTATTACATATAATATTATATATCCCTATGGAGTATTTGTCAAGTGCTTTTCAGAAAAAATCCGCAAAAAAAATCAGCGTATGTATTATACGCTGATTTCAGATTATTTCCCTTTTGCAATCATTTTCTTCATTTCATCAAAAAGTGCAACGTCGTTGTCATTCACAAGAATATTTGTTTTCATCGTCTGCCCTTTTGAAGTTTTCAGCGAAATTTCAAGAACGCTGTCCTTATCAATAGCGCCTGCAACCGCAACGAAAAACATCAGAATTTTCGGGTGGTCCTGACAAAAAGTCTCAAAAAGAGGCTTGATTTTCAACATTCCAAATGGATTCATTTCAACAACTCCTTATATATTAAGCTTTTTTAAGAATAATGTCGCAAATACGGTCAACATCGCCAACGGACAAATCCGAGTACATAGGCAGAGTAAGGACTTTGCGTGAGATTTCGGCAGCAATCGGAGTAGATTCGGGATTGTTAATCTTGTAGCAATCCATCTCGTTCACTGCCGGGTAGAAATACTTTCTTGCAAAAATATCGTGCGATTTAAGTCGCTCGTACACGCTGTCTCGGGATTCGCCGAACTCATTTTCGTCGAAAATAACGGGATAATAGGCATAATTCGGCACAACGTCCTTCTGTTCAGCCATAAGCCTGATACCCTTCACGTCCGCAAGCCGTTCGTTGTACCTTTTAAATGCGACCCCACGGGATTCGATGTATTCGCCGATATGCCTGAGATTGCAGATACCCATAGCCGCACGGAACTCGTCCATTTTAGCGTTTCCGCCGATTTCGTCAACCACATCCTCGGACTTGATTCCGAAATTTTTCAGGCTGTGCATATTCTCACGGATTGCCTCGTCGCTGAACGCAACCGCTCCGCCCTCAATCGTGTGGAACACCTTCGTTGCGTGGAACGAAAACATCGATGCATCGCCGTAACAGCCGATTCCCCTGCCCTTGTACTGCACTCCGAATGCGTGCGCAGCGTCGTATATAACCTTAAGTCCGTGCTTTTGTGCAATTTCACCAATCTTTTCAACATCACAGACTGAACCGTAAACGTGGACAGGCACAATCGCAACCGTTTTTTCGGTAATCAGCGCCTCTATCTTTTCAGGGTCAATAGTGAAGTCATTTGGCTTTATATCGCAGAAAACAGGCTTCAGACCGTTCCTAGAAATTGCGTGAACCGTTGAGACGAACGTGAACGGCGTGGTGATAACTTCACCGCCGCTGTTTTTCAGTCCCATAGCCTGAAACACGGTCTCGAGCGCAAGATGTCCGTTCACGAACATCGACAGCTGCGGAACACCGAGATAATCAATCAAGCCGTGCTGGAGCTTCTTGTAAATCGGTCCCATATTCGTGAGGTGACGGCTCTCGAAAATCGGCTTGATTTCCTCTATGTACTCCTCGTAATCGGGCATTGACGACCTTGTAACAAAAATGCTCATTCCATTTCCCCTTCCGACACTATGCGCAGGATTTCCGCCGAAATATCGCCGATTTCACGCATTTTTCCGTCCTTTACGCACTCCACGACGTTCCAGCCGAGCGCAGCGGCACAGTAGTCCGCAGCCTGACGTGAGCGCCTGAGATAATCGACATCTGCCTCGTGAATGTCTTTTTTCGATTCGTTGCCCTCATAACGCTTCGTCATCAATTCCTGGCTCATTTCGGGGTCAACACGCAGATATATCGTCCTGTACGGCTCGGGAATCCCGAGAAGCCTGTACTCGTAATCGAACAGCCATTTTATAAATCCGTCCCACTCTTCTTTTGGCAGTTTTGCACATTGATGCACCGCATTTGAGGTGGTATATCTGTCGGATATTACAATTCCGCCGTTGCAGTAAAAATCTTTCCAGTTCTTCGTGTAGCTCGCAAAACGGTCAACCGCATAGAAACTCGAGGCGGCATACGGATTCACGGAATCAGCCTCCGTGCCGAACTCGCCCGCAAGATACATCTTAACAAGTGCCGATGAGTTGCTTTCGTAATCGGGAAACGAAACTTTTGTGACATTTGCACAAACATTTTTTAAATATTCATACAATCTCTGTGCCTGCGTCGCCTTTCCGCTTCCGTCAAGTCCTTCGATAACAATTAATTTTCCGCTCATTTCAGAGAATTTCCCTGCCTCCGTACATTTTTTCGTAATAATTCTGGTACTCTCCGGAAATAATCTCCTCCCACCAGGATTTGTTGTCCAGATACCACTGAATCGTCTTTTTTATGCCGTCCTCGAACTTCGTTTCGGGAAGCCAGCCAAGCTCGCTGTGAATCTTCGTCGGGTCGATTGCGTACCTCATATCGTGACCTTTTCGGTCCTCAACGTGCGTAATCAGGCTCTCGGGCTTGCCGAGGTGCTTGCAGATTAATTTGACAATTTCGATATTTTTCATCTCATTATGTCCGCCAACATTGTACACTTCGCCGATTTTTCCCTCGTGGATTATCAGGTCTATCGCACGGCAGTGGTCCTCAACATACAGCCAGTCACGCACATTCAGACCGTCGCCATAAACAGGAAGAGACTTGTCCGCAAGCGCATTCGCAATCATCAGCGGAATCAGCTTCTCGGGAAAATGGTACGGTCCGTAGTTATTCGAACACCTCGAAATCGTCACGGGAAGCCCATAAGTCCTGTGGTATGCCTGCACAAGCAGGTCTGCACCAGCTTTCGACGAACTGTAGGGACTCGACGTGTGAATCGGAGTCTCCTCCGTGAAGAAAAGGTCAGGGCGGTCAAGCGGAAGGTCGCCGTAAACCTCGTCCGTCGATACCTGATGATACCTTTTTATCCCGAATTTTCGGCAGGCATCCATAAGTACCTGCGTTCCGAGAATGTTTGTTTGGAGAAAAATTTCGGGGTTCTCAATCGAGCGGTCAACGTGTGATTCCGCCGCAAAATTCACGACAATATCGGGCTTTTCCTCCTCAAAAAGGCTATAAATAGCCGTTCTGTCGCATATATCTATCTTAACGAACCTGAAATTCGCATTGCTCATCACAGGCTCCAGCGTTGACAGATTTCCCGCATACGTCAGCTTGTCAAGGCACACTATGCGGTAATTCGGGTATTTTCCGAGCATATAATGTACGAAATTTCCGCCGATGAATCCCGCACCGCCTGTTACAAAAATCGTCAAGTTTACTCCTCCTCGCTGTTCAGCAGTGACAGCAGATATTTGCCGTATTCAGTATTTTTCAGCTTTTCGCCGCATTTTCTGAGCTGTTCGTCGTCTATAAATCCCTTGCGCCAGGCGATTTCTTCTATGCACGAAATGTAGAATCCCTGCATTTCCTGCAATGTTTTAACAAATCCGCTCGCCTTGTACATCCCTTTCGGCGAGCCTGTGTCAAACCACGTCACGCCTCTTCCCATAAGCGTTACGTGAAGCCTGCCCTGCTCGAGATATGCCGTATTTATCGACGAAATCTCGATTTCGCCCCTCGCCGACGGCTTCACATTCTTTGCGATTTCAACAACGTTGTTGTCGTAAAAATAAAGTCCCGGCACTGCGTAGTTCGACTTCGGCTTTTTCGGCTTTTCCTCAATCGAAATCACCTTCTTTTCGGAATCAAACTCCACCACTCCGAACTCCTGCGGATTTTTCATAAAACACCCGAAAATTGCCGCTCCGCCGTCCTTTATCGTCTCCTTCGCCTGCTCGAGTATATCCGACATCGCCGCTCCGTAAAATACGTTGTCGCCCAAAACCAGGCACACGCTGTCGTCCCCGATGAACTCCTCGCCGATTATAAATGCGTCCGCAAGTCCTCTCGGTGTCTCCTGCACAGCGTACTCGAAATGCACTCCTATTTCCGAACCGTCTCCCAATAACTGCCTGAATCCTTCGATGTCCCTCGGCGTCGAGATTATCAGTATTTCCCTGATTTTCGCCAGAAGCAGCATTGACAGCGGATAGTATATCAGTGGTTTATCAAAAATCGGCAGCATCTGCTTGCTTACCGCTATTGTGGACGGATACAGCCTCGTCCCGGCTCCGCCTGCCAGTATTATTCCCTTCATATTATTACCTCCAGTATTTGCGTTCCCGCAATAACTGTTATTTTTTCATCTTTTTCTTTCCTCAATTCTCTCTGTCTCCATTCTTTTTTCCTATTTTCAGCTATGCTTGCTCGTTAAAAGTATATCATATTTTTTTTCGTTTGTCAATAGCCTGGATGAAAAATCATAATTATTATTTCCGAATTTTTTTGTTGTATTCAACTATATTAAATCAGATTTATCGCTTGACTTTTGCAGAATGTTATGATATAATAATAAGCAATAAATTCAACAGGTGATGCTTATGAATAAAATATGTGTAAAAAGTATGTTCCTGAAATGGCTGTTACTGCCTGTTATTCTTTGTGTGCGCCTAATAGTGATTTCAGCCGAAAAACTGTTTGTTTATATTCCTGTTAAAAATATATTCTGCCTTTATGAAAATACCCTGAATTTCAATCAGAAAATAAATACGATTGTGGATTATAAAGTGAGAATGAATAATTGATTCCTTTCTGCAAACATTCTTTGCAAAAAGGAGGATTTCAATGTTTGAACAGGATTATATTATGCGCCAGATTCATCAGATGATAAAAATATTAGTCAGAGTATTGTTTAATGTTGATGATGAAACTCCGTCATTATCGTTAATCCAGAACACGGAAGCAAAGGAAACTGCCGGAAATCTGTTACGCAAGGCTGATTACGGAAATATCGCCGAAGCTGTGAGTGAACTGTCTGAGCTGGTAAAAAACGAAACAATGGATAATCTCTTAATCGGAATAGTATTCTACTCGTACCTTAACGAAAAAGATGACGATTATCTTGAAACCAACGGCTTCAGCCGTGACAGTATCGAAAACGGTATAAAGTACCTGCTTTCAGAATACGGTCTGGAAACTATGGCTGACATATTCTTCAGTTAAACAAAAACCGTCTGTGATATTTTCACAGGCGGTTTTCTGATTTAATCAGCACTTTTCTTATATCTGCTTTTCTACCCTCGACATCAAAACCACGCACTCAATCCAATGAAAGTGTGGAGTAGGAAATTTTCAAATCGCACCAAATGCCACAGTTAAAATCCACTGTTATATTTAATTATTTATGTGAAGTAAGCAACAAATATTCTTTCATTAATTCCGCAAAATGAAGCGGGGCAGGTAGTCGGACTGCCTGACGATTTGCTTCAGGCATGACTTCCCGAAGATAGTTTGAAAATACAACCCATTGCGATGCCAAATCACCTTGCTGAAGCTGAATCGGAAAGAACTCTACTAGCCCGCATTCATCAAATCCCCATGTGGGATTCTCAAATTTTGACCGCAGATAGCTGTATTTATATTCTTTGTTGTTCGGACGGCTTTCCAATGCCCAGAATACTTTTTTATGTTGATAGATACCGCTGGATGAAATATGTTCCCCTGTTTCTTTTTGCTCTGTGTAATAGTCAGGCACTTCATGTGTACTCCGATTTTCTCTGATTCGCATAATTCTAAGCGCCGTAGAACCGAAGTCTTTCAAATAAGAATTTTCCTTTGTTCCAATGTCTATTTTCTCCGGTATATAGTCCTCTTTCATGGGATATTCAGAAATCTTCTTATCTGTAATACCATGCCAAAACTGACGGGTAACACCATTCGCCTGAATCAGAATCAAGGATGCTTTCTCT
>JAMPGO010000049.1 GCA_023663905.1 Ruminococcus flavefaciens | reverse complement strand
GAATATTTCCGATTGGGAAAATGAGAGCGAAATCCGTGATTATCTTATGGGTATTCTTGATAAAAAGCGTTTTGACGCTTCGGGACTTATATATGGACTTGGTCACGCTGTATATACCGTTTCCGACCCTCGTGAAGTTATACTGAAAAAATTTGCAAAGGAGCTTTCCGAAGAAAAAGGACTGCAAAATGAATTTGAACTTTATGACAGAGTTGAAAGAATCGGTCTTGAATGTATCGCAGAAAAGCGGAATTTATTGAAGCCTGTATGTGCGAATGTGGATTTTTACAGCGGATTTATTTATACTATGCTTGGAATCCCACGTGAACTGTTTACACCGATTTTCGCAATTGCAAGAATATCGGGCTGGTCTGCACATCGTCTTGAGGAGCTTGTAAACAAAGGAAAAATAATTCGTCCTGCATATAAATTTGTCGGTATTCATAAGGAGTATCAGTCGATTGAAAATCGTTAAAAAATGCTTTGAAACAGATAATCATAATACAAAAACCGCTGTATGAAAAAATACAGCGGTTTATTTTATTTGAAAATAATAGGTTCATAACTGTTTTTAAGTTCGTGTACGATACTGTTGAAATCGGATTTGTTTTCGTCGTTTGATTCAATCAGCTTTTTGTAATCAAGTTTTTGCAATTCAGCAAGATATTGTATCATATTATCCGTATCGGCGTTTTTGTTATATATTTTTATGTAGCTATAGCCGTCATATTTATCGGATTTATAGCACAGAACCTTAAATCTGTCATTGTATTTTTCGGCAAGCTGATTATAAAATGGATTGATTTTATCGGTTTTATCAACAGTCATAATATAAACAGTTTTGTCCGTTTCTGTGGGTTCACGATTTACGTAGCACCTGTACGGCGAGCATTTCAATGTTTTGAAAATATCCTTTTCGGCGTAATTTTCAAGCTTCTGATAGTAAATAACAAGAGTATCGTCATAAAGTGCATTTATAAAACAGTTCAGATTATTGTTACGTATCATATGCACAAGTTCCCGGCTCGATTCATTTGATATAACGTAAGCTTTCAGATAAGTATTTTCTTTCAGGTCATACAATGCCGCACCGTTCATCACAATAACGGGAAGCTTAAGATTAACTTCATTCAATGTCCTGATAAGACTTGCAGGAGTTCTCATAGTTGCAACGGTAAAATTCATACCTTCGTCAAGCATTCGGTTTATTTCAACCTTTGAATATGCCGATAGTTCGTCTTTTACAGGTGAAATCATATCATCAAGCGCTGCAACAAAAAGACATTCTTTATTCTTTTTACGTGGAAGATGCGTATTATTTACAGCTATCCCGACAGCAATTCCTATAAAAGTATCAAGTATTCTGTTCATCACAAAAATGTAGGGATTGGAGTCCGTCATATGATTTACAACGATACTCAGATAAACCACGCACGAAAAATATGAAGCATTCTGCTTGCGGAGCAGGACTGTCGTATACAGTACAGGAATTATAACAAGCGCATTCAGGAAATATCCGTATAAATTATTATAAATATTAAAAATATATATTTCAAGAAGCATTACAATCAAGCCGTATACTGCCCCTATAATTGTTCCGATAGTACGCTGTACAGCCATTTTATAAGTTTTATCTGTGTACGGCTGAATACACCAGAGTACTGCAAGCATTGAGTAGAATGGTATCCCGTTCTGCCCTCGCAGAAAATATATCAGATAACACAGAAATACTCCGACGGCTGATTTTATGATTCTCTGCCCTATATGCGGAAGATTAATTTTTTTCATTTTTCTACACTTTTCCTTAAGATTATATATATTATTATACTATTATTGCAATAAAATGTCAACAATAAAAATGCCGCTTTTTGAAAAGCAGCATTTTTTATTTATCTTTTTTTGCCGTTCAGCTCAGCTTTTACAGTTCCGAGAGGGTCTTTTACAAGGATATACACAGCCCATACAATTAATCCGAGTGCGACTGCTGAAAATCCAAGAAACGTATCGTTAACCATATCAGCGACAGAGGGAATAAAATATTCCGCTCCTGATTCTATGTACGCAACAACTGCGTCAACAAGCCACATCAGAGAAGCGCCCCAGTACATATAGCACAGAAGTCCACATTTGAGTTTTCTTGCATTGCTGTTGGTGTACCATATAATTGTTACCGCAATTGCTGAAATCAAAGTTATAAGAAGGGTCATTTAAATTTTCCTCCTTTCGGACAGCATTTTTTCTGTGTCGTGATTTCTTGACGTTACATAGCAAGCCAATGCCCATATGCCTGTAACAGCTACCGCCATAGCCGTTCCCGAAGTTGCCATTTCAGTAAGCATTTCCGCAAAATCGGCAGGATTTGATGCAGACGTCAGAAATGGGAAAAACGGAGCGATTTCGCCGTGCCAGAGATGTTCAAATGCAAGAAGTCCCGAACCGCCCCAGAGAAAACCGTTAAGCCATTTCAGCTTTTCGGAAAGGGCGATTTTATTTCCCTGCTCCGTACCTTTTGCGATTTCACGCTTTCTGATGATTTTTTCTGCAACAGTTGTAACAATTGCCTCTGCCGTTGGTACTAAAAAACAAGCCATAAAAAATTCCTCCTAAATATTTTCAATTATTTTATTTGCAAAACGAAGTATATCATCTCCGCTGTTGCCCGATATTCGTATGCACGTTCCGCAAAATACCTTTGAAAATCCGCATTCGATGTTATTATTTTCAGGCAGATTTTCAATATCATAGCCATATAAATAAAGCATTCCGATGTGTGTGTGATTTTCAAAAAATCCGATACAAGATAAATCTGTTTCACGTGGAACAAGTCGCTGATTGTCCAGAAATACAGGTTTTTTGCCCATATATACAGTAATTCTTGAGGTATACGATTTGAAAGCGAAAATTTCTCCCATTGCCATACGTCCGCACGAAACAATATCCAGCATTGCAAATTTTGAAGATTCATCAAGGTGTATTTCCGTATTACTTCTGAAAATACTGTTTTTGAACGGTATCACGGGCATAGGAAGATATACAAATTCCGCATTTTTACCAACGTTTATTTTTACTTCCTGTACAGCTCCTTTTTCAACAGATGTGAAGATTTTCGTGTAGGACTGTCCGCTGAATTTCAGTTTTGAATTTTTGGCAACATCAATTTCAATGTCATAAAAATCGTTTTCAAGAATCCCTGCACTTGCCGTCATCATCATAATTTCAGTGAAGTTTTTATGATAAAACGGCTTTGCAATTTTCAGCGGTGAAGTAAAAAAACTGTCGGATATAATTGTGCGGTTATTTTTAAATTCTGTTTTCAGATACAATCTGCTCATTGCAAATCCTCAAGAAGTACAGCTTTTTTTATCCACTCCACAACTTTGTCAACACCGTCGAGGGTCATAAGATTTGTGAAGATATACGGACGTTCTCCACGCATTTTTTCTGAATCCTTCGCCATAATATCAAGATTTGCACCAACCATATCAGCAAGGTCGGTTTTGTTGATTACAAGCAAATCCGAGCGTTTAAGACCCAATCCGCCTTTGCGTGGAATTTTCTCGCCCTGTGCAACGTCTATGACATAAATTGAAGCGTCTGCCAAATCGGGCGAAAAAGTAGCAGAAAGATTATCTCCACCGCTTTCAATGAAAATAATCTGCACATCTGGAAATCTTTTCACCATATCATCAACGGCTTCGAGATTCATAGAACAGTCCTCACGGATTGCGGTATGCGGACAACCGCCTGTTTCAACTCCGACAATTCTCTCGGGCGGAAGTTTAGAGTTTTTGATAAGAAATTCCGCATCTTCCTTTGTGTAAATGTCATTCGTGACCACGCATATACTGTATTCGTCCGACATTACCCTTGTAAGACGTTCAATCAGTGCCGTTTTTCCTGAGCCGACAGGTCCTCCCACACCTATTTTGACATATGCCATTTTTCTCACTCCTTTATGAAATATACAGCCTTGAATATAATTTTTCGTGCTGCATTGAACGCAGGTCAAAGCCTGCTCCGCTTATACCAAGCTCCGAAATATCGGCATTAATCGCTTTTTGAACAGCTTGCGGAATCTTGTCAACCGCTTTATTCAGACACTGCTGACCGTCAAGCTGACGGAGCGGTACAAGCTTCACAGCGTGATTTACCATTGCCGACAGAATGCTGTAGCAGTACATTTCAAGTCCTTGTATCAGGTCGGTTTCGGTATCGCCTATAAAAAGTCCTGTTGCGATTGAATGATGACCAATGCACTGACTGCTTTTTATCGATTCAGCGTATTTTCGCAGTCCGGGATAATCGCCCATTGCATTTTCAAGGCTCAGAAATCTCGCACATAATTTTTCGCTTCCGTGACGTATTTCTGATGGAGCTTTTGAAATACTGCAAAGTAAATCAAGCATAATAAAATCTTCGCCCATAGCTGATTTTGCCGAAAATCCAAGGTCATTGTACGGCAGAATGCACATATATGAATCAATAAATTCCATAAGCGTATTTTTATCATACACAAGATTTTTCTGCACATATGTTTCCATACCGTTTGAAAGCGTGAATGCGCCTATCGGAAAAAGCGAATCAAGCGACTGCAATAATTTAAGATAGCCTTTATTCATTATGATGTGAATGTCCCTTGCATTCGGTATAAGCTGTAAATTTTTCGTGAACTTTTTCGGCGTGAAATCCAAGCTTTTTCAGATATTCAAAAGTCGGCTCATCAAACGGGCATTTCACGGATTTTTCGGTAATCGCAAGCGAAAGATGTCTGTTGCCGAGTTCAAAGCAAAGTCTGCCCATTTCACATATATCGGAAATATGCACGGAAATCAGGTCGCAGGGAGCTATTTCAACGACGATTATTTTATTGTCATCTTCAAAAATAACGTCGCCCTCATTCAGTACCGAGTCAATTTTTATTCCGATTTCTTCGCCGTCGGAAGTAGTTTTCCGCAGGATTTTTTTGTCACGCTCAAACCAGTCGATACTTACATAAGCAACGTGCTTTTCAGTGTGCGTGATTTTACCGTAAATTTTTTCAGCAATCATAATTTCACCTCAGAACAGGAAATATTTCTGCGACAACGGCAGTTTTTCAGCAGGTTCACAGCTTATCTTTTCGCCGTCAACCGTAACCGTATAAGTTTCGGAATCAACCTGAATATCAGCTGTGACATCATTGAACTTCATACTTTTTTTGCCGATATTACGGCAATTGCGTACAGGAAGTATTATTTTCTGAAGTCCGATTTTTTCAGCAATTTTTTTATCAACTGCGGACTGCGAAACAAAAGTTGCACAGCATTTTTTTACGGCAAGTCCATAGCTTCCGAACATTTTTGTGTACACAACAGGCTGTGGAGTAGGTATTGACGCATTAGCGTCGCCCATCCGTGAAGCTGTAATAAATCCGCCTTTGATAATCATTTCGGGCTTTACTCCGAACATTGACGGCTTCCAGAGTACCAAATCAGCCATTTTTCCAACCTCAACAGAGCCGACATAATCAGAAATGCCGTGAGTTATTGCAGGATTGATTGTGTATTTTGAAATATAGCGTTTTACTCGGAAATTATCATTATGGCTCGTATCTTCGGGAAGTGTTCCTCGCTGGTCTTTCATTTTCGAGGCTGTCTGCCACGTCCTTGTAATTACTTCGCCGACTCTGCCCATAGCCTGAGAATCCGATGACATCATACTGAAAATGCCCATATCGTGCAGAATATCTTCCGCCGCTATCGTTTCGGGACGGATACGTGAATCCGCAAAGGCAACATCTTCGGGTACTCTGCTGTCAAGATGATGACATACCATAAGCATATCAAGATGTTCGTCAATCGTATTTTTTGTGAACGGCATTGTCGGGTTTGTTGAGGACGGCAGAATATTCGGGAATGAAGCCGCTTTTATAATATCGGGTGCGTGACCTCCACCTGCTCCTTCGGTGTGATACGTGTGAATAACACGTCCGCCTATTGCATTGAGGGTATCTTCCACAAAACCTGCTTCGTTGAGCGTATCGGTGTGTATCGATACCTGCACGTCGTATTTATCGGCAGTATTCAGTGCCTGATTGATTACCGCAGGAACAGAACCCCAGTCCTCGTGTATTTTCAGTCCGCAAGCACCTGCTTCAATCTGTTCGGCAAGAGTTTCATAACAGGCACTGTTTCCCTTGCCTAAAAATCCCAGATTCATAGGGTATTCCTCCGCAGATTCAAGCATTTTTTCAATGTTGAATTTTCCCGGAGTGCAGGTTGTGGCATTTGTGCCGTCCGCAGGTCCTGTACCTCCGCCAATCATTGTGGTAATACCTGAATAAAGTGCGGTTTCAATCTGCGTGGGACTGATAAAATGAATATGCGTATCAATTCCGCCTGCTGTGAGAATAAGTCCCTCACCTGCAATTGCTTCTGTTGAAGCACCAAATACAAGCGACGGATTTACACCGTCCATAATATCGGGATTTCCTGCCTTGCCGATACCGCAGATTCTTCCGTCTTTTATTCCTATATCAGCCTTGTAAATTCCCGTATAATCAATGACAACGGCGCTTGTTATAATAGTATCGGGACAATCGGAATCACGCACGGAACAGGATTGACCCATACCGTCACGCAGGGATTTTCCTCCGCCGAATTTCGCTTCCTCACCGTATACGGCATAATCCTTTTCGATTTCTATTATAAGCGATGTATCGCCGAGACGTATTCTGTCGCCTGTTGTAGCACCAAACATATCGGCATATTGCTTTTTTGACATTGCAAACATCTTTCACACTCCCTTAAAACCTGACATTTCGGCACGCTCAAATGCCATACGTTTTATAATCTCGTTATCCATTTCGCCCTGTACCAGACTGTTAAGTCCGTAACCAATACGATTTCCGCCGATTTCTATAAGCGCTACTTTTTTGGATTCACCGGGCTCAAAACGCACGGCAGTACCCGACGGAATATCAAGTCTCATTCCGTAAGCCGATTTTCTGTCAAAATCAAGCGCCTTGTTTACCTCAAAAAAATGGAAATGCGAACCCACCTGAATCGGTCTGTCGGCAGTGTTCGTAACCTCAATTTCAACGGATTCTTTGCCCTCGTTGATTATAATTTCACCGTCGTCAACTATCACTTCTCCCGGAATAAGCTTATAGTCCGCCGTAATCGGCTCGTGAACCGTAACAAGTTTTGTGCCGTCAGGAAAAGTCGCTTCAAACTGTATTTCTGTAATCATTTCAGCAACACCGTCCATAACATCGTCGGAAGCAAGAAGTTTCCTGCCCTCGCTCATAAGTTCTGTTACAGTCATACCGTCACGGGCTTTTTCAAGCAGTTCGGACGTTATATAGGCTATAGCTTCGGGATAATTCAGCTTAAGCCCACGATTTTTCCTCTGCTTTGCAAGCTCGCCTGCACAATGAATCATAAGACGTTCCTGTTCTCTTGGTGTAAGATGCAATATAAATCCCTCCATAACAAAACAAGGGTATGCCGTCTGTGCGGTACACCCTTGTACATTTCTTGTCATAATTATAGCATATCAGACCGCACATTACAACAATAAAAATCAGAAGAAATAATATAAAAATCAGAAATTCATAAATTATCTATTGACAAACACGGCGCTAAAGTAATATAATTATATCAGCAACGGAGCTGATTTTATTTTTCA
>JAMPGO010000048.1 GCA_023663905.1 Ruminococcus flavefaciens | reverse complement strand
AACATTAAAAATTTCATTGACTATCTCCCTGTAATATGGTATAATGTAGATATATAATCCGCAAAATCAAATAAATACAGAGGTGAAGCATATGAAGATTAAAAAAATCCTTACACTTGTTATCAGCAGCTGCCTTTTGTTCACAGGCGGACTTACGGGTATATCGCCGACAGACAATGTATCAGCTGCTTCAGACAAATCGAGGGTATCTGTTCACGACCCTTCAATCATCAAGGACAGCGGTACATATTACGTTTTCGGTTCGCATATTGACGCTGCGAAAAGTACCGACCTCCAGAACTGGAACAGATTCACAAACGGTTATTCCGCAACCAATAATGTTGAATTTGGCAACCTGTCCCAAAATCTTGCAAAAGCTTTTGCGTGGGCAGGAGAAGACCTTGAGGACTGCGAGGGCGGTTTTTCTGTATGGGCTCCTGACGTTATATGGAATCCTGATTACATTAACACAGACGGCACTAAGGGCGCATATCTTATGTATTTCTGCACATCATCGACTTATATGTGTTCTGTCATAGGATTCGCAACGGCAAAAAATATTGAAGGACCGTACACTTTTGTTGATACGCTTATTTACTCAGGATTTACCGAAAATGACAGCTATGCCACAAGTTCTACCAAGAACGTAAACCGCAAATATACGTCTACAAATATTGATGAGCTGATAGCTTCGGGAGAGGTCACATATAACAGCGACTGGTTCAGCAATAACAACTTCAACAATTATCTTTATCCGAACGCAATAGACCCTACAATTTACTATGATACCGACGGTACGATGTATATGGTCTATGGTTCGTGGTCGGGCGGTATATTCACGCTTGAAATTGACCCGTCTACAGGCAGATGTATTCACCCCGAGACAGGCACGACTTCTGACGGACGAATGATTGACAGCTACTTCGGAACTAAAATAGCAGGCGGTTACTATAAATCAGGTGAAGGACCGTTTATAGAATACAATCCCGATAACGGCTACTACTATCTGTGGACTACTTACGGCGGACTTCTCTCGGAGGGCGGATATAATATGCGAGTATCACGCTCCACAAGCCCTACAGGTCCTTTCTACGATGCCGCAGGTAATCCCGCAGTCCTTTCAG
The DNA here is from genome assembly GCA_023663905.1 of Ruminococcus flavefaciens. Lineage (GTDB taxonomy): Bacteria > Bacillota > Clostridia > Oscillospirales > Ruminococcaceae > Ruminococcus > Ruminococcus flavefaciens_AD. Next base: position 6,589 of record JAMPGO010000048.1, on the reverse strand, counting down.
CAAATACGAATCTCGACAGCGTAGGTCTTAAGATTATGGGCAACTATAAATTCAGTTCCCTGAATACAGCTTATATGGCTTGCGGACATAACTCCGTGCTTCGTGACGATGACGGACAGTGGTATCTTTTCTATCACGCCCGTTTCAATGACGGAAGCGAATACCACGAGGTACGTGTTCACACTATGTACTTCAATGATGAGGGCTGGCCTGTTGTCTCTCCGTTTGAGTACAGCGGAGATAAAATGGCGGAATATGGCTATGAGCCGGCAGATATTGCAGGAGACTATGAGTATATCAATCACGGCAACTCCACAGATGAAAAAATCATCAATTACAGCAATATCACGCTGAACGAGGACGGCTCAATAAGCGGTGCAGTAACAGGAAGCTGGTCGCAGTCCAAAGACAGTTCCACAGCAGTAATAACCATAGGCAATCAGAGATACAACGGTTACTTCTTAGCTGCTCAGGATGAAAACGGCAAAAAGGTTATGACATTTACGGCTGTAGGCAGTAATAATCAGACTGTCTGGGGCGCTAAGACTACCGCATTCAACGGAACAGAACGCTCGGGGAATATTGATTATACAGGCAACAGAAAGCTTGTCTATGCTCCCGATACAGCCGTCGGAGCAGGAGTAACTGTAAAAATCGGCGATACTGATTTGCTCAGCGGAGTTTCATACTATATTTCAAACAAAAACAGCGGACTTTTGCTCGACCTTGATAACGGCATTACAGAAAGCGGTACAAATATTCAGCAATGGTCGGATACCGATTCTTCGGCACAGGAGTGGCGCATAATTTCCGAGGATAACGGCTATTGCAGGATAGTATCTCTTGCCGACGAGAGCAAGTGTATGGCAGTATCTGACAATTCAGCGGATAACGGAGTGAATATCGAGTTGCAGGAGTATAACGGCGCAGATAATCAGCTGTGGAAGCTCGTGAAAGACGGCAGTTATTACGGAATAGTTTCAAAGTGTTCGGACAGTACGGCTGGGCTTGATGTCTATGACTGGTCAACCGAAAACGGCGGAAATATCAATCAGTGGGAATACTGGGGCGGAGATTGTCAGTTATGGAGCATTACTCCTGTTTATCCGTATGTGCCGAGCGGTAACTATACATTCCGCAATGCAGAAAGCGGTCAGCTTTTCGGCGATGTCTGGACTTGCACAGCACTGGAAAACGGCGGTTACTCTGTTCAGTCTGCTGACAAATCCACATCGTGCAAAGTGACAATCATTGCAAATAAGAACGGTTCATACACTCTGCTTCCAAACGACAATGATGTTTTCGGAAGCGAGAACAGCTATGTTATTGAACCTGCTTCCGCTGAGAAGAAATCTGTTGTCGGAGATGTAAATGCTGACGGCATATTTAACGTTGCAGACCTTGTAATGATGCAGAACTTTATTCTTGGCTCGGGTACACTTAACGACTGGCAGGCAGGTAATCTCTGTGAAGATGACAGAATCGATGTATCTGATATGATACTTATGAGACAGCTTATCATTAAATGATTGGTTATCTTCCATTTCTGTACAATGGTTTGATATATTTGGTTTCCTGTAGGAAAAGGACAAGTCAGAAGCCTTCACGATGAGGGCTTCTGATTTTTTTGATATGATTTTTCAAGAAATCATCGAATAAAATTTACTGCGTTGCTATATTGTAAAAAAACAAACAATTTTTTTGGTGATTTATACAAAAATTCCTGATTTTTGGGAAAAATTTTCTTTTATTATTGACATTTTAAACAATATATGTTATAATGATGACAGCAAAAGTTAATCGAGATTCTTTATACATATGATTCTGAAAGGAGCGTTTTTTATGAAAACAAACTTTACTAAACGAATAACGGCTTCACTTATGGCTGTAGCAACTCTTGGTGCTGTATCTTCTGTTGCCGGATTTGCACCGCTCAGCGCCTCTGCTGACGACAGCGCATTCCCTTATGCAATGTTTGCGGGTTCATCTGCCGATGGCGCAATAACAATCAACGCAAACTGGGTTAACCTTAACGGCGATATTGCTTCAAACGGTACTGTAGTTACAGGTAACGGCAATATCAACGGAACAAAATACGAAAACGTCGGAGCTGATATGCTGTTTATCGGGGATAAGCTCACCGATACATATTTCGCAAGCGCCGAGCCTGTTGAATTTGTTGATATTTACGACGGCAATGTCAATATAAACAATCCTGTTGACGCAGACGAAAATGTTTCGCTTATCGGCAATGTCAATATCAACTCCGCTATTAAAGCAGGCGATGACATCTATATATCAGGCGGTGTCAGCAATGCAAACAACACTGTTCTTTACTCGGAATTTGGCGACATCGTTATTGACAGCAGTAATGTCAACCTGAACGGCATTGTTTATGCTCCTATGGGTAATGTTTCTATTACCGCAGACAGCATAAACCTCAACAATGTTGTTATCATCGCAGATACCATAACCCTGACTTCAAACAATGTGAATGCGAATTATTCCAGCAACTATGCCAATACAGCAGGCAATACATCAGAAGAAAGCAGGGCGGATTACGTGAAGAAGTACAACAGTATGAGAATGGACAAGGACATTAATGCTACTCTTGATTTGATTTCGGAGTATTATACGGTTACACCTATCGATGCGGGCGAATATTCGAGCCTCAATATTATGGGTATGTTCCTCTTTGATGTACAGCAGTACGAGGTTGAGGGCTACGGTAATCTCAGCATTATGAAAACAGACGGCTTACAGCAGATGTCCACTATCGTTCTTACGCCTTACAACAAGGAACTTCCTCTTATCTCTACCGACTATATGTATAATGGCGAAGGTCGTATAAATTATGTTGAGTTTTACGAGGTTTGTGCCGATTCAAGCGACGAAGGCTACCAGCAGGTTCTCGGCGAACTCAGCGTGCTTAATGACAGATACAGCGGTCTTATGAGTACAACTCCGTCATCGGGCTGGTACGACGATATCCGTCCGCTTGGTCTTTATAAAATGACTGATTATAAGTCGGACGACGAAACAAGCAGTATGCTCGCTGACAGCTTCAGAATTACTTTGGAAAGCTCTCTGAATCTTCCTGAACTCAGCGATGAGCAGAAGACTGCAAAGCATACGGCAATCCAGCAGTATTCCGACAATCTCGTTGATATGGGCGGAATTTCAACCGATATGTTCAAAATGGCAATGGGTGTTGAGAAAACCAAGGATTTCTTCAACAGCGTTTTCTTCGGAACAGCGAAATTCTGATAAATGAAAGGATATTTATAATATGGACAAGAATCCCAAAAACTCATCTGCAAAAAATTCAGACCAGCTTGAGGGCTATAACCCGAAGCAATTTATTCTTATAAAAATCATATATTCGATTCTCTCCGTCCTTAATATTATCGTTGTTGTTGCTTCCTTTGCAAGAGTAGGATTTGCACTGAACGACGCTCGAATTGCGACGGAATGTATCGGAACGATGAACACCAGAATTGTTTCGGCGAACGCTGACCTTTATTCAATCGTGTTTGATTTGACAAACGATAATCTCAGCGATACCGAAAAAGCTTCACGCATAAAGTCAAGTCAGACAGATATTACGGCGATTTTTACGGAAATCAATGACATAAAAACGGAGTTTGACAGCATTGAAAGAATGAACGATGAAGCTGAGGAAAAGTTTGAAGAAGCTTGGGCTTCTATCGAAGAATACCGTAATCAGCTCGGAGGATTTGATACTGCCCTCAACAGCTCCGACCTTAAAGATACTGCTGGAAAAATTCACGATGAATTTAACAATATTCTGCCGGTTATGGACAAAACCACCGCTCTTATTGACGAAGCGGCTGCAATTCAGAAAGACGCAAGCTATAAGATGTTTGTATCAACGGCTCGCTCCGTGCTGTGGATTATATTGATGTTGCTGATAATCTTTGTTGTTGGTATCGTAACAATTGTACTTATGCAGCGCTCCGCAAAGAAAACAGCACTCGAGCTTAAGAAGAAAAACGAAGAGCTTGAAGCGTTCTCTCAGAAACTCTTCTCTTCACGTGAAAAAACTCAGGTTAATTCCCATATCACTCCTCTTACGGGTTTGAAAAACCGTTATGCTATGGATGAGGATTTGCAGAATCGCCTTAAAAGAGAGAATTTCTGTATCGCAAACTTCAACTTTGACCATCTCCGTGATTTGAATGAAAACTTCGGTCGTGATTTCGGCGATAAACTGCTTGTTACGGTTGCGGAAATGCTGAAAAATGACTATTCAAAATATGCTGAAGTCTACAACATCACGTTCGACGAATTTTGCGTTGTATTCAATTCAAATGTCTCGGAAAGTCAGGCGAAAAATCTTGTTGATGAGATTGCCAAAAAGATGTCATCTGCCTACACCATTTTCAATATCTCCGTTCAGCTTAACGTTTCAGGATGTATGTACTACTATCAGTCAAAAGATTATCTTGAACTTAATTCGCTGTTTATGATGCTCGACAAAACACTTCATACGGTGAAAGACGAGGGCGGAAATAAGATTCTCAAGGTTAATAACTGAAATAATAAAAACTGTCTGTCGGCTGAAAAGTCGGCAGACGTTTTTTATGCTAACAATTTATACTGTGTTGATGAAAAGTTGATAATTATGTGCTATAATATAAGTGAGGTGATATACAATGTACAGAATACTTGTGGCGGACGACGAACCCGACGTTCTCAGTCTGCTGAAAGATTATTTTGAAATAAACGGCTACGAAGTAATTACGGCGGAAAATGGCAGGGTTGTACTTGACAGAATCAGAAGCAAGCCTGACATAATACTTCTTGATATAAATATGCCCGATATGGACGGTATTTCGGTATGCAGGGCAATCCGTGACTACGTATCCTGCCCGATTCTGTTTCTTACGGCAAGGGTTGAGGACTGCGATAAGATTATGGGATTTGCTTCAGGCGGAGATGATTATATTATCAAGCCGTTTTCCATTGACGAGCTTGGCGCAAGAGTTATGGCGCATATCCGCCGTGAACATCGTGGGGAAGCTGTTTCAAACGTGCGTTTTTTCGGAAAAGTCAGCATAGATTATTCCGCAAAGACTGTTTCTGTAAACGGCAATAATATCGAGCTTGCACGGAAAGAATTTGAAATTATTGAGCTTCTCTCGCTGAATACGGGTCAGGTATTTGACAAGGAAAGAATTTACGAGAAAATATGGGGCTATGACGCAGAGGGAAATGCGAGTGTTGTGGCGGAGCATATCCGCAGAATACGTGCGAAGCTTGCGGACGAATCGAACCATATTCAGACGGTCTGGGGAATCGGCTATAAATGGGTAAAATAAAGAAAAGCTCTCTGAAATGGTCTTTTGCAAAATATATAATGCCGTGCGTTTTAGTATCAATGTTCGGGATTCTGTTCATAGGTTACGGCACAAACTGGCTTCAGGACTGGTATATTTCACTTTTTGCCGACAAAGAGAGTGATGAAATCAGGCGTTTTAGTTTTAATAAGTATTATCTTTTGCATTCAATCATTTTCCTGATTATAAGCGATGCACAGATTCTGCTTATACCGTTGTGGGCGATATTCTGCGTGGGAATTACAGGCTTGATTTTTTACAATCTGGAACTCAGAAAGCCTATTGATATTCTTCTGAATGCTTCAAAAAAGATTTCCGAAAATCAGCTTGATTTTACAATCGGGTACAGAAAACAGAATGAACTTGGTCAGCTCTGCACAGCTTTTGATAATATGCGTAAAGCTCTGGACGAAAATAATCGCAATATGTGGCATTTGCTGGAGGAAAGAAAACGTCTCAACTCCGCATTTTCCCACGATTTGCGTACACCGCTGACGGTACTTAAAGGCTACAATGATTTCCTTGAAAAGTATTCGGGACAGCTGTCGGAAGAAAAAACGGCGGAGATACTTGCAAAGATGAACAGTCAGATAAACCGCCTTGAGAATTACACTTATAAAATGAGTGCAGTACAGAAGCTTGAGGATATTGTGCCTGAAATTGCGGAAATACAGGTTAACAAGCTAAGGGAAAATTTTTCGGAAAGCGGAAAATATATCTCCAAGGGCAAAAATTTCACCCTTGATTTTGCAGGCGGTACGGGCTGTATTTTTACTGACAGCGGACTTGTTATGGAGGTCTACGAAAATATTCTGTCGAATGCGGAGCGGTATGCTGATAATCGGATTAAAGCGGATATTCACATAGCGGAAGATTTTTTGCATATAGATGTGTACGATGACGGCTGTGGATTTTCTGAAACGGCATTAAAGCTTGCAAAAGAGCCATTTTATCGTGACGACAAGGAACAGAACGGCTCGCACTTTGGTCTCGGACTTTACATCTGCAAAATTATCTGCGAAAAATGCGGAGGAAGCATTGATATATCCAACACAGAACACGGCGGAAAAGTTTCGGCGGATTTTTCAATAAAAAGGTCTTACTGAAAACAGTAAGACCTTTTGCTATTCTTTCCTTCCGTAGAGAATCACAATTTACATCCATATTTTTTGTATATTATGGTGATTGACAAAAAATATGGAAATATGATATAATATATTGTATAATTC
>JAMPGO010000047.1 GCA_023663905.1 Ruminococcus flavefaciens | reverse complement strand
ACAATTTGTTGCCACCTATCATAAACATAAATTCGTGTTATCAAGAAAAACAATATTTTCAAAGCACTTTTTGACTTAAAAGCAGTCTGAAATATAAAAATCCGCAGATGTATCGGCAACAAAAAGTGAACGGTCTGAATTTGCTTTTTTTGCCGATATAGTGCATAATAGTAAGTGTAATAAATTCTTTATGGCGGACTTCTGCGCAGGAGTTACTCAGCCGCTGTAAGAAAACAATCAATCAGATTTGTTGAATGGTTTGATTGTCAGACGGGATTCCCGAATGGCAAGGCTCTCAAACGCTATGCTGATGACATCGGAGTAAGTGCCATAGAACTTTCAAGGCTGACAGGGATTTCAAAGTCGGCAGTCAACTATTATTTCAGCGTGAACGTCAGGTCGGATTTAACACGCTGATTGCACTTTGCCTCGCTCTCAGACTTCACCCACTCAGAACAGAGTATCTTTTTGAACTTACTCACTTTGAACTTCATAAGTCGGAGTTGCGATATTACATAATCAAAGAATATCTTTTGGGCTGTGCATATGAGGAAAAATTTAATCTTCATGCCTGTCAGATGAGACTGAAAGAACTTAATCTTGAACTTCTTATTTCCGACAGGGAGAGTGGAACGCAATGAGCAAATACAACTACATACACTTCGGTGATGATGTTCCGAAAAATATCGAGATTGAATACAACAAGCTGTGTCGCAAGGAACAGTACCTTGAAGAGCGAGATGCAGCACACAGATTAATTCACATTGATTACGATGCTCTCCTAAACAACGTCCCTGAGCCACCACATGATATGATTTCAAAATCTGAAATCATCTGGGATAAGAGACGAAAACGCCTTCCGTCAGCACTTGACAAGTTGAAAAACGAATTTCCATTAGAGTACGATTTGATAAGCGACCGCTTTTTATCGGACAAAAATTTATCGATACTCGAACTTGCTGAAAAATACAATCTGAGTGTAAAGCAAGTTGAGTACCGACTTAAAAGAGCAAAAGAATTACTAAAAAAATACATAACATCATGCAAAAATATCAAGTGATTTTTGTGTAATCATACGAAATTTCAATTTTTTTTAAAAAAACTGCCATTTTTTATGAGGGAAATGCCAAATTCTTCGGTTATATATTAGAGGCGCAGACTTCCGAATGGCAGACTGGTTGTCTGGACACACACACCTCTGCGGCATGGCGGACAAAATCTGCCGTGTCGCCTCCTTGTTTCAGGGAGTTTAAAGAAAGAATTTTTATGTCAAACACAATTTCGATGAATACGGCTTACAGTCTGATGTTCAAGAGTTATCCGGAGGTTGTCGGAATAGCTGACATCTGTAAAATGCTGAATATCGGTAAAAACAAGGCGTATCAGCTTGTGAACAGCGGTATTTTAAAGCGTATTCCGTGCAGCCGTGAAATCAGGGTTGCAAAGATTACGGTGATAAATTACGTTCTGCAAAGCGCACAATAAGCGTATTTAGCAAGTCATCATGCTTATAAAAATTAAATAAATTTTCAGAAAATTGGTAGAAATACTTGAAAAATCTGTTGCGTTGTGATATAATTAAAATGTCAACAGCAGGCTCTGCCTCTTTTCGACAAGGAGGAAAAAATGAAAACAAGTCTGCCATTTAAGTACATTGTTTCAACAAAAAGAGACAAATATTACGTTGTCTTTGATTTCAAGGACGACAACGGAAAACGTCAGAGGCGATGGGTCGGTACTGGTCTGCCCGTGAAGTGTACAAAAAAGGCTCTCAATGAAAAAGTTGATGAGCTTGTCGCACAGTTTTACGAGGACTACTGTTCGGGTAAGGCTACAAAGCCGAGAGAGAAAACTCACAAGAACACAAGAAATGCCGTGTTTCTTTCACGTGCGTTATCGGGAAAAAGTTCAGCGTTTGAATTTACGCAGTTTCTCATGCACTGGCTTGAGGCAATCAAGCCCACAATCGCCGATGCGACCTATGAAAGCTATACGCACGTTATCCGCAAAACGACAGAATATTTCGACGAAAACTATCCGCATCTCATGCTTACCGAAATCACGGCTTTGCAGATTCAGCAGTTCTACAACGACAAATACAACAGCGGTCTGACAGCGAACACAATCAAGCACTACCACGCAAATCTCCACAAGGCTTTGAAATATGCCGTGAAAATGGATTTGCTCCCGAATAATCCGTCCGAAAAGGCGGAACTTCCTAAACTGAAAAAGTTTTAGGCAAGTTTCTACAATGCAGAGGAACTGGAGGAGCTTTTCAAGGCGTTCAAAGGCGACAGGCTCGAACTGGTTGTACATATCGCCGCATATTACGGACTGCGTAGGAGCGAGGTGCTCGGTCTGAAATGGGACAGCATCGACTTTGACAGAAAGAAAATCACAATCCGCCGAAAACTCATATATAGAATGGGCGAGAACGGCGACGAACTGGTGGTTGAGGAAGAACTGAAAACAAGGGCGAGTGTCAGGACGTTGCCACTTATTCCGCACATTGAGACAATGCTGAAAGAGAAGTTTTTTCTTGAACAGTATTATTCCAATCTGCTCAAGGGCGATTTTGACCGTACATTTGACGGTTTTGTGTGCAGGGACAACTTCGGAAAAATCATAACACCTAATTACACGACACAGCACTTTCAGGTGGTGCTTGCAAAGAATAATCTCCGTCACATCAGATTTCACGATTTGAGGCACTCATGTGCAAGTCTGTTGCTTGCCAACGGCATACCCATGAAGGCGATTCAGGAGTGGCTCGGTCATTCGACTTTCAACGTCACAGCTGATTTTTACAGTCACCTCGAATACAGTTCAAAAATCACATCGGCTGAAACTATTGCAAAGATATTCAGTCCAGATGATGACGAAAGCAGCTCTAAAAAGTAAACAATTTTAACAATGTTAGCTACTTCTGCTATGAAGTAAAAAATCGGTCAAAAAAATAAAACCGAACTTCCAAAAAAGCCCGATTTTACGTTGTTTTTATGGTGCCGGAGACGGGACTTGAACCCGTACGATATCGCTACCGGTGGATTTTGAGTCCACTGTGTCTGCCATTCCACCACTCCGGCGAATAATTAAATATTTAAGAAATACAAGATAAAAAGTCCGTTATGTTTACCAAGGTTAACAAAGAAATGAACCAAAGGACTGAAATTCGGTAGACATTTTGGTAGAAAAATTTTCAAACTCAACGAAGATTTTCTACCAAAAGTCGTTAACAGTCAGATAAAACATTGGAATATAGGGAAAACCGTTGAATGCGGTGACAGCAAATCTTGAGAAGAACATCAAAAAACCTAAGAGGATTTTGAGTCCACTGCGTCTGCCATTCCGGCACAACCTGCTTATATTATTGTATCATAAAAAAGCAGGTTTGTCAAGTGTTTATTTTAAATTTTATAGAAATTTTTGAAATTTTGTGCAAGAATAAGATGATTCTCCTCGTCGGAAAAACCGAGAGCCAAAAAACGCTGAAGTTCTTCCCTGTGATTCCACATCGGGAAATCGCAGCCGAAGAAGCATTTTTCGATACCGAATTTTCTGATACGGCGCACAGCGTCCTCACTGCTCATAAACGCAAGCGAACTGCTTATATCAAATCGGACGTTTTCGAAACCTGCAAGAAGCTCCTCCGCCTCGCTCCACCTCTGATAGCCGCCGAGATGAGCCGCCTGCAATTCAAGTTTCGGGAAATTCTCACATATACGGCGGATTTTTTCGGGCGCTGACCAGTTATAGCGAGGGTCACCGCAATGAATCAGCAAGGGAAGCTCGCCCTCCATAATTTCGTAGATTCTGAAAGCTTCGGGCGAATCAGCGTCAAATTCCTGAAAATCGGGATGAAGCTTGATTCCGTGAAGTCCGAGCGCCCTGACCTGCTCAACATCAGCCTCGATATTTTCGGAATGCGGATGAGTAGTACCGAAACCGAAAAAGCACGGATTCTTCTCGCATTCTCTGGCGATAAAGCTGTTGATTGAGCCGACCTGGTGCGGAACAGTAGCGGCAGAGCAGACAAGGTAGCGTGAAACACCGATAGTCTCCCCTGCCTCAATGAGTTTCTGCGATATGCCGACATTATCCATATGCAAATCATAGAATTTTCCCGTGCTGGCAGTTGCATTTTCAGCTATTTTTTCGGGAAAAATATGTGCGTGAGCGTCAATGATTTCATAATTCATAAAAATACAACCTTCTTTTTTAATTGAAATGCTGTATTCATTATAGCATATTTTTTATAGATTGTCAAACATTTCACAAAAAATTTACACGTTATAAGCGTGATTTGAAATCGCCGTATCCGAATTTTCTGAGGATTTCAATACTTCCGTCGCACTTTTTGAGCAGAATATCGGGCAGAGGCATACCGTTAAAAGTATTATTTTTAACCATTGAATATATCGCCATATCGCCGAAAACAAGCCTGTCGCCGATTTCAAGCGGACTGTTGAAAGAGTATTCGCCTATCATATCGCCCGAAAGACAGGTCTGCGAGCCGAGACGGTAAGTATACGGCTTCTCGCCTGCTCCGCCCGAGTTCATAAGCGGTGGACGGTAGGGCATTTCCAGAACATCGGGCATATGGCAAGCCGCCGAGGTATCGAGAATAGCAATCGGCATATCGTTCTCCGTGATGTCGAGGACTTCCGTAACGAGCCAGCCCGCATTAAGCGCAACCGCCTCACCCGGTTCGAGGAATACTTCCAGCCCGTATTTCCGCATACGTTCTATGCACTTTTTGAGAAGCGGAATATCATAGTCGGGACGTGTGATGTGATGACCTCCGCCGAAATTAATCCACTCCATTTTCGGCAGTATATCGCCGAATTTTTCCTCAACAGCGTCAAGAGTTTTTGCGAGGTCGTCGGAGTTCTGCTCGCAGAGTGTGTGGAAATGGATTCCTGAAACGCCTTGAAGATTATTTCTGTCAAAATTTTTATTTATAATACCGAGACGTGATTTCGGCGAGCAAGGGTCGTAAATCTCGTGACCCTCCTGCGTTGAGCATTCGGGATTGATTCTCAGCCCGATTTTCTTCCCTGCATTCAGCACCCTGTCACGGTATCTGTCGAGCTGGCTGAACGAATTGAAGATAATATGACCGCAGTAGGAGATAATCTCATCGATTTCGCTTTCACGGTAAGAAGCGGAAAAAACGTGATTCTCTCCGCCCATTTCCTCATAGCCGAGCCTTGCCTCAAAAAGACCACTGCAAGCCGTTCCCGAGATATACTGCCTGATAAGCGGATAGACGTGCCAGCAGGAGAAGGCTTTCTGGGCGAGAAGAATTTTCGCTCCTGTGCGCTCCTCAACTCCGTGCAGTATTTCAAGATTGTGTATCAGCCTTTCTTCGTCTATCACATAGGCTGGGGTTGTTATATTATTCATCATAATCAAATCTATAGCACTCAAATCTTTCAATATCCGAAATTCTGCCTACATAATCATAAGAATCATACCCATCAACAGAATCAAGAATAAAACAGTCGTCGCCGACTTCCGTTAAAGTTCCACAGTCGTGTTTACCACCTGTCATAAAGACATCAATGTCCTTGCCGATGTATCTCTTTAAAACGCTTGCAAAAGTTGCTGGATTCTCAGATTTAATTTCTCCGTTGTCCATAGATATTCTCCTTTAAAGCTTGATGTAGGTGACGTTTGCGAGGTTGATGATTCTCCTGTACTGACCCTCTCCGAGAAGAATCCAGCCCTTGCCGACCTTTTCGAGATTGCCCTTGATACTCTCAGCATAGCCGTAGCCGTTGTCGTGGACTTCCATAACATTAAGGCAGACGGTTATTTTCTTGCCGACGTACTTGTTAAGCTCAACCTCCATACCCATTTCATCGCCGATTTCGTTAAACATAAAACTTCCTCCTTAAATCAGGGTGTTAAAGGGTATTTGTTACTCAATTTCTTACTTCTCTTATAAAAAATAAAATATATATAAGTTATATAAATACAGCATTTAAACACCCTTAAATACCCTGTTATATTTTAATCAACAAGCACGGGATTGAAATCCTCTTCCCAGGGCAGACCCCACTTGTTGAGGGCTTCCATAAACGGGTCGGGGTCAAATTCCTCGATATTGTAAACACCCGCCTTGCTCCACTTGCCTGTCATAATCATCATAGCGCCAATCATTGCGGGAACACCTGTAGTGTACGAAATTGCCTGCGAGCCGACCTCTCTGTAGCATTCCTGGTGGTCGCAGATGTTGTAGAGATAGTAATTCTTCTCCTTGCCGTCCTTTTTGCCACGGAAGATACAGCCGATATTTGTCTTGCCGACTGTTCTCGGACCGAGCGAAGCAGGGTCGGGCAGAACAGCTTTAAGGAACTGCAACGGCACAATCTCCTTACCCTCGTACATAATCGGCTCAATCGATGTCATACCGACATTTTCAAGGCACTTGAGGTGTGTGAGATAGCTCTGACCGAAAGTCATAAAAAATCTGATACGCTTTATGCCCTTGATGTTGAGCGCAAGCGATTCAAGCTCCTCGTGGTGGAGAAGATACATATCCTTTTCGCCGACGCCCTTGAAATCATACACACGCTTTATTTCCATAGGCTCGGTCTCAACCCACTTGCCGTCCTCAATATAGCTTCCCTTTGCGGAAACCTCACGGATATTGATTTCGGGGTTGAAATTCGTTGCAAACGGGTAGCCGTGGTCACCGCCGTTGCAGTCGAGAATGTCAATATAGTTGATTTCGTCAAACTCGTGCTTCATTGCATATGCGGAGAACACACCTGTAACACCCGGGTCAAAACCGCTTCCGAGAAGTGCGGTAATACCAGCCTGCTCGAACTTCTCACGGTAAGCCCACTGCCATTTGTACTCGAACTTTGCAGTATCAAGAGGCTCATAGTTGGCGGTATCAACATAGTGGGTTTTTGTTGCGAGGCAAGCGTCCATAATCGTCAAATCCTGATACGGAAGTGCGAGATTAAGCACAACATCGGGCTTGTAGCTGTTGATTAAAGCAACCAGCTCCTCAACGTTGTCGGCATTAACCTGCGCAGTCTCGATAACCGTCTTAGTCGTCGGCTGGAGCTTATCCCTGAGCGCATCGCACTTTGACTTAGTACGGCTCGCAATCATAATACCCTCAAAAACGTCGCTGTTCTGACAGCACTTGTGAATAGCTACGGAAGCAACTCCTCCACAGCCGATAATCATACATTTACCCATTTTTTATACTCCTTTTTAATAGTAATCGTTTTTCTTTCTGCCGATAATTACGGCAAAAACACCCGATGTAATCCCGAAAACACTTATTCCTGCAAAAATAAAATTCCTTGAATAAGCTGTCTCGCAGGAAATATAATACTCCGAAGGATTTTTCGGGTTAAACCTTATCGGAATTATATCATCCGCCCTGTAATCGGGCTTATACCTGAAATACTTCCCTTTACGGCGGTATTCCTTGCCGTTGTAAGTGTATCTGACAACAAGTCTGTACTTCGTATCAGTCCTTGAAGATTTCCGTTCAATCCGCACAATTTCAGCAACAGCCAGCTCCGTACAGACCTTTTCCCTGCGGTACTCTGTAAATAACGAAAACAGACTTATAATCAAAAGAATTACCGAAGCGAAAATAATTGTATTCCACTTTACCTGCCTCATATCCTGCTCCTCAACAGCAGTCCCAGTTATAGAGAACGTCGCTGAAATCGAGATTCCTGAGATTTTCGGTACTTATGAAGAAGTTGCCGATTCCCGAATCGCCCCATATTACTCTGTAGCCACGCTCGTCATCATCCGTATCAAGCTGAAACAAAA
>JAMPGO010000046.1 GCA_023663905.1 Ruminococcus flavefaciens | reverse complement strand
AATCACTTCCCGATAAAATAACTGCTGAATTTTCTGTTTCTGATACAGGAATAGGAATATCGCCCGACGACTGCAAAAAAATATTCGAGCCTTTTGTACAGTCCGACGCAGGAGTTACGAGAAAATACGGCGGTACAGGTCTCGGACTGTCTATTGCAAATATGATTGTGAAAAATCTGAGTGACGGAGAATTTAAAATTAAAGTCGAGCCTAATCATATACAAGGTTCTGTTTTTAAATTTAACGTTTATCTTTATTACGGCGAGAAAACTATGGAGCATAAAATTCCCGATAATTCCGATAAAATTGACGAAAACATTTCGGTTCTTCTTGTTGATGACAACGAAATAAATCTTACGGTGGAGAAAAAAATCCTCTGCTCATATGGTATAAAGGTTGTTACTGCGAAGAGTGGTTGTGAAGCCCTGAAAACTGCGGAAAATACGGATTTTTCAATGATACTTCTTGATTTGCATATGCCCGATATTGACGGATTTGAAACGGCAAAACAGCTCCGACGGCTGACAAACTGCAAATTTACGCCAATAATTGCACTGACGGCTGATGTCGTAAGCGGAATCAAGGAAAAAGTGATTTCGGCTGGAATGAACGACTATATTTCCAAGCCGTTCAGACCTGAAATCCTGAAAAATATGATTGCTGAATATACCGGAATTATCAGGCAGTATCCCGAAAATTTAGTGACCGACAGCAATAAATTATTCGATTCCGAACGCTGTCTGGGAAATCTTGACGGCGATAAAAATACGCTTATAAATCTTATTGAAAGCTTCCTGAAGTGTCACGGAAAAAGCGGTGAATATATTGAAACTCATATCAGAAACGGGCATTTCGGAAATGCACGGAATATTCTGCACGATATAAAGGGTATTTCGGGAAATCTTTGCTGTATCAGGCTTTGTATGTGTTCCGAAAAACTTCTCCGTGAACTGCACGGCAACAGCTTCGGAAGTCTCGGTGAATTTGCCGATATATGGCGATTTACGGTAAATGAGCTTAATAAATATCTTGCTGAAAATCATATTATTGAAAATCAGGCGGATGAAAATTTCGGTGAAATCTTTAATAAATTTCTTGACTTATGCAGTGCCTATGATATAACGGCGGTTGATATTTTTCAGGATAACAGAAATCTTTTCAGAAAAAATATGGAGAAGAATAATTTTAATCATCTTGAAAAACTTGTGAACTGCTATAATTTCAAGGCTGTCTGCCGTGAATTTAAAAGGAGTGATTAACTTGTATAAAGTGCTGATTGCAGAGGATGATGAAGCCGTAAGATATGTGTACTCACGGATGAAAGTATGGAGCGAGTGCGGTTTTGAGGTTAAAAAACAGGTGTCGGACGGCAGAGAGGCTATGGAAGCTCTTGAATCCGAAAATTTCGACCTGATTTTAACCGATATTCGTATGCCTTGGGTTGACGGCATTGAACTGCTGAAAAAAATCCGTGAATCAGGCAGAGATACCGAGGTTATATTTGTAAGCACGTACAGCGATTTTGAATACGCAAGGCAGGGACTTATTTTAGGTGCGTTTGATTACATTCTCAAGCCTGTAAAGTCGGATAAGCTCAGGAAAGTTCTTGAAAGGGCAAAGAAAAAGCTGGATGATAAAATTTATGCGGATATTGCGGAAACGTGCGTAAAATCGGCATTTGACTACTTCAATATGACGAAGGAGTCCGTTTTCGGCGAACATCTTTTCAGCTATCTTTCGTCGCTTGGAATAAATATCACGACTATGGAAGATGTCGCTGACAATTTTGAAATAAGCAAGGATTATTTCGGCAAGCTTTTCAAGCATAATTTCGGAATACATTTCAATCAATTTTATTCCGTGCTGAAAATTGAATATTCCAAAGCACTTATCAGGAATTACAACTATAAAGCATATGAAATAAGCGAGATTCTGGGCTATTCTTCAAGGGATTACTTTACGAAAATTTTCAGGGAAATCACAGGTATCACACCGACGGAATATAAATCCCGATTTCACACTTCCTGATTTTTATATTTATTTCACTGTTTTTTCGTCTTTAAAAATCGTATCCGATGTGCTATAATCAAATCATAGAAACGGAGGTGAAAGACGTTGGACAACTTTGTGATTACAATTGCGAGAGGTTTCGGAAGCGGTGGCAAGCAGACAGGTCTTGCACTTGCAAAAAAGCTCGGTATTCCGTGCTATGAAAGCCAGATACTGAATATGGCTTCAAATTACAGCGGTATCAGCAAGGACTTGTTTTTTCAGGTGGACGAAAAACTGCGGGGCTATCATCTGATTAAACGGCTTATGAAAGCTCCTGCAACCGATGATATTGTCCAGCCGACAGACAGAAGCTTTATTTCCGATGTTACTCTTTACAACATACAGACTAAGATTATCAGGGAACTCGCTTCACACCAGTCGTGTATTATTATAGGAAAATGTGCTAATCATCTTCTGAAAAACTATAACAATACCGTGAGCGTATATATTGAAGCTCCTCGCTCGTTCTGTGTAAGGCGTGTTGTTGACCGTCTCGGTGTTACTGAGGAGGAGGCAAATAAGATGATTTATCAGACCGATAAATACCGTGCCGACTACTATAAATACTACACGGGCGGTGAAAACTGGACAAATCCGGTACTTTACGATATGACGCTTAATTCCGAAAGAATGGGACTGGAAAAATGCGTTGAACTTATTACGGAATATCTTAAAATCAAGTTCGGCGATGATATTCTTGAAAAAAAGGGTTCGGCGGAAAATATCAAGGCGCTTACTCAGCTTGGTTTATTTGACTGAAAATTTCAACACGACAATGAGGTCGGTTTTGCTATGGATTTAATCCGTATCAGACCGATTTTTTTATTGTAATAATTTTAAGGAGAGATATTTTATGGCAACAGGAAAATTCAGAAAGGCACTTGCGGTACTTTCGACAGCGGTAATTTCATCGGCAATGATGACAGCCTGCGGAAACGGCGGTAACACAGAAAACGGCGAGACTGTAAAAGTCGGACTGCTTCATTCGCTTACGGGTTCAATGGCTATCAGCGAGAAGTCCGTGCGTGATGCGGAAGTGCTTGCGATTGAGGAGATAAACGCATCGGGCGGTGTACTCGGCAAGCAGATTGAATACATCGAAGAGGACGGAGCTTCCGAGCCTTCAACATTTGCGACAAAAGCCGAAAAACTTATTGACAGCGAAAAGGTTGCAACGATTTTCGGCTGCTGGACATCATCATCGAGAAAAGCTGTCAAGCCGATTGTTGAGGATTACGGTTCGCTTCTCTGGTATCCTGTTCAGTACGAGGGTATGGAATCATCGCCCAATATCATTTACACAGGAGCTGCGCCCAATCAGCAGATTGTGCCTGCTATTGATTACCTGATTGAACAAGGATATGAAGATTTCTTCCTGCTCGGTTCGGATTACGTATTCCCACGTACCGCAAATATGATTATCAACGCACAGATTGAAAATGCTGGTCTTAACGTGGTCGGCGAGGAATACGCTGATATGGACCAGACGGATTTTGCGGCTATCATCTCAAAGATTGAAGCTGCACAGCCCGATGTTATCATCAATACGCTCAACGGCACGGGCAATGTTTCGTTTTTCAAGCAGATGAGCGAAAAGAACTATACGAGCGATGATTTTATGACAATGTCTTTCTCAATTGCTGAGGAGGAAGTTGCAACAATCGGCTCAAATATTCTCAACGGTCATATGGTTTCGTGGAACTACTATCAGACTACAGACACGGCGGAAAACAGCGCTTTTGTAAGTGCATACAAGGCAAAATACGGCGATTCAAGAGTAACTTCCGACCCTGCCGAAGCAGCTTATGACGCTGTATATCTCTGGAAAGCAGCCTGCGAAAAGGCAGGAAGCTTTGAAGTCAGCGATGTTATAAAGGCTGTTGAGGACGGCGGTATTTCATTTAACGCACCCGAAGGTACTGTTGCAATTCAGGGCGACAATCATCATCTTGTAAAGCCTGTAAGAATCGGTGTTGTCGGAACGGACGGACTTATCAGCGAGACTTATTCAACCGACCCTGTTGCGCCCGACCCGTATCTTTCAACATATCAGTGGGCAGTTGAGGCAGGTATTCAGCCACTTGAATAAATAATAATTATTTCACGGAAAACAGCACGGTAGATTTCAATGCTGTGCTGTTTTTCAGAAAAAGGAGTGTAGATAATGGAACAGTTTATAAATACACTTTTTAACGGTCTGAGTCTGAGTTCGATTATTTTACTTACGTCTCTCGGTCTTGCAATAACGTTCGGTCTTATGAAAGTAATAAATATGGCGCACGGCGAATTTGTTATGATTGGTGCGTATATGACTTATGTCACACAGCAGATTTTCGCAAAGTTCGGCGGAAGTGATATATACTATATTGTGGCGATTCCTGTGGCGTTCGGAATGACTTTTTTACTCGGAAGTCTGCTTGAAAGATTCGTAATATCAAGGCTTTACGGAAGAGAAATAGACAGTCTGCTTGCAACCTGGGGCATAAGTCTTATTTTACAGCAGGCAGTGAGAAGTATTTTCGGAACGCAGGGTGTAAACGTAACCGCACCGTCATTTCTGAATGGCGGTATTGAAATCGGCGGTTGTACTTTTTCATATAACAGACTTTTTATTCTGCTTATGGTAGCCCTCTGTATGCTTATGATATGGGTTATTATGTACAAATCCAATTTCGGCAGACAGATGAGAGCGGTTATGCAGAACAGAACTATGGCGAAATGTATGGGTATAAATTCCCGAAAGGTTGATAATATCACTTTTTCAATCGGCTCGGGACTTGCAGGAATCGCAGGCTGTTCAATCGCTCTGCTCGGTTCGATTGATTCAACAGTCGGTCAGAGTTACATTGTAAACTCATTTATGGCGGTTGTTCTGGGCGGTGTCGGAAATCTCGGCGGTACTGTTATAGGCTCGACGATTATCGGCTCGGCAAGTATCTTCACGGAACACTATACTTCGTCCACTATCGCAAAGGCAATTGTTCTGCTTATTGTGATTATTTTCTTGCAGAAACGTCCGCAGGGCTTGTTTGTAATAAAAAGCCGTAATCTTGACGAATGAGAGGAGGAATCGCATTGAAACTTATAAGAAAACAGGGTTCAAATATCTGCTTCGGAGTAATCGTAATCATACTTGCCTGTATGCCGTTACTGCTTAATGCGGGACTTCTCAGCGGTTCGTCAACGGTATTGTTTCTGGGCAAGTGCATTGCGTTTGCGATTGTGGCAATGGGACTTGACCTGATATGGGGCTATACAGGAATACTCAGCCTTGGTCACGGACTTTATTTCGCACTCGGCGGTTACTGTATGGCTATGTATCTGAAATTGCAGGAGACAGGCGGAAAAATCACTGATTTTATGCACGTCGGCGGACTTACTGAACTGCCGTTAATCTGGAAGCCGTTCAATTCGCTGATACTTTCGGTTATACTGATTATCGCAGTACCCGCAGTTGTTGCCTATATTATCGGCTTTTTCATATTCAGAAACAGAGTTAAGGGAGTATATTTCTCGATAATTTCACAGGCTCTGACGTGGGCTGCATACTCGATTTTTATCGCACTTTCGCCGTATACAAACGGAAATGTCGGTATAACTGAAATAAAAACCGTTTTCGGAAGCATTAAAGGCTCGGCAAATCAGGGACAGATGTTCAAGTTATTCTATCTTGCACTTGCCCTTATGGTTGCGGTCTATGCGGTATCAAAATTCCTTACGGGACGAAAATTCGGCAAGCTTCTTATTGCAATCCGTGACGGCGAAAACAGAACGTATTTTTCGGGCTACAAAGTATCGGCATACAAGAATTTTATCTATGTGCTTTCCGCTGTTTTTGCAGGAATTGCAGGTGCTGTTTTCGTAAATTTCAACGGAAGCATTACACCGTCGCAGATGACTATTTCATATTCGATTACAATGGTTATATGGGTAGCAGTCGGCGGACGTGGTACTATAATAGGTGCGGTAATCGGTGCATTCCTGATTAATCTCTGCGAATACAATCTCAGCTCGGGAAGTATGGTTGAAATATGGCAGTATATTATCGGTGCGGTTTTCTGCGTGACAATTCTTTTCTTCAGAAAAGGTATTGTCGGAATCGTTTCGGAACAGCTTCCTGCACTTTTCAGAAAATTAAAAAACAAAAAGCAGGAGGCGAAGTAATATGACTGATACAGTTCTTGAAATAAACAATATTTCCGTTTGCTTCGACGGCTTTTATGCACTGACGGAAGTTAAAACGCAGGTCAAGAGAAATACCGTGCATTTCTTTATCGGTCCTAACGGAGCAGGAAAAACAACTTTGCTTGATATAATCTGTGCCAAAACAAAGCCGACTTCGGGAACAGTGATTTTTCATCCGCAGGGCAAAGAATCCGTTCGTCTTACAGGTATGAAGGAATACAAGATAGTTCACGAGGGCATAGGACGTAAATTTCAAGTGCCGTCTGTTTTTGTGAATCTTACTGTTGAGGAGAATATGATTCTTGCTCTGAAAGGTCACAAGGGTATTCTGGATTCGATATTCAGAAAACCGTCGGCAGAAGAAATGGAAAATATTCATAATACGCTGAAACGTGTTGAGCTTGATGACAGGGCGGATGTCAGGGCCGGAAGTCTTGCACACGGCGAAAAGCAGTGGCTGGAAATTGCAATGCAGCTTGTTTCAAAGCCCGAAATCATTATGCTTGACGAGCCTGCGGCAGGTATGGGCAAGCCCGAAACATTCAGGACAGGCGAGATTTTACAGGAAATCAAAAAAGAATGTACTATCATCGTTATTGAACACGATATGGAATTTGTCAAGCAGACGGCGGACATTGTAACTGTACTTCACGAGGGTAAGCTTCTTATGGAAGGTAATATAGACGACGTTCTTGCTGATGAAACCGTTCAGGCGGTATATCTCGGAAGAGGAGGTGAATAATATGCTGAAGATTAAAAATGTTGATTCCTATTACGGCGAAAGCAGAGTTATTGAAAATCTCTGCTTTGACGTACCAAAAGGAAAAATTGTCGGACTTATCGGCAGAAACGGTGTAGGAAAAAGCACAACGCTGAAAAGTATTATGGGCATTGTTAAAACACCGTCGGGAAGCATATTATTTGACGGAAAAGATATAATCAAAAAGCCCGTCTATGAGCGTGTTAAGCTCGGTATAGGGTATGTTCCGCAGGGACGTGATATTTTTCCGCAGATGACCGTTCAGGAAAATATTGAACTTGGTTTACAGCCTCTCGGAGGTAAGGGAAAAATTCCCGA
This sequence comes from Ruminococcus flavefaciens, assembly GCA_023663905.1. GTDB lineage: Bacteria > Bacillota > Clostridia > Oscillospirales > Ruminococcaceae > Ruminococcus > Ruminococcus flavefaciens_AD. The sequence goes on along the minus strand of JAMPGO010000046.1, from coordinate 588 downwards.
TTATATCTATGATTTATTCCCGATTCTTCCTAAGTTTGCTAAGCGCAAGGGCGGTGATTTGTCGGGCGGTCAGCAACAACAGCTTGCTATTGCGAGGGCATTGGTTGCCGAGCCGAAAATACTGATTCTTGACGAGCCGACCGAGGGCATACAGCCGTCGATTATTCAGGATATAGGTACGGCGATTAAGAAAATCAACGACTGGAAAGGCATAACGATTCTGCTTGTTGAACAGTATCTTGACTTTGTAATGCAGAATACTGATTTTGTTAATGTTATGGAACACGGCGAAATTATCTATCGTAACCAGACGGCAAAAGCAGATAAAGCAGAAGTGCAGAAGCTTATGACGGACTGACAGGTGGCAAATATGACGAAAAAATTTTCTGTGCTTATTGTTGATGATATTCCGGAACATATAGCTTATGCAGGCAGAATCCTGAAAAACAGCGGTTATACTGTCTATGCCGTTACAAGCGGAAAAGATGCGCTTGAATTTCTTGCGGAACGCAGACCCGATATTATTATGCTTGATATAAAAATGGATGATATGGACGGTCTGGAAGTTTGCAGACGTATAAAATCAAA
>JAMPGO010000045.1 GCA_023663905.1 Ruminococcus flavefaciens | reverse complement strand
TATAGCACTCAGGAGCATAGTATATATCAGTTCCGTTGCCGTTGCGGTTTATATAGGCACATCCGTTGCTGTCAATCTTGAACGTAAAATCATCATCGCCCGTAAAATCCAGCGTTACCGCTCCGTCGGATGTATCAGTAACCGCCGTTATATCCTGCAATTCCGTCCAGCTGTCAAGCTCCGCAGTAATTGCGCTGACAGCCTCCGCAGGAAGATTTCCGAACGGCATTGAATGATTTTCAGGCTGACTGAATATGCCCGAAACCGAGAGCGAGATATTATAATCAGCCGTATTATCCACGATAGCCGAACGCTGTATACTCGCTTCCGACGGCATATGATAATAGCCGGGAAAACTGCTTCCTGTCGATTCCTCGGGAATAATATTTCTGTGGCAGAGAAGCGCCATACTTCCGATTCCTGCAACAAGCACCGCCGACGCTGCGAGTGCCGTCCACTTGTGATAGTTCACTTTCGGGGCATATTCAACATCGCTTACGCTGTCCTCATATTCGCCGTCAGGTTCAGCCGAAAGACGTTCCTCCATTTTCCTGCGGAATTTAGCACTGCACCTGATTCCGTCAAGATGATTTCTGTAGTCATTTTTCTTCATAATGTCTCCTCCATTTCAAGTCTGAGTTTCTCCCTGCCACGCTGAAGGAGTGAACTGACAGTATTTGCGTTTTTGTTAAGTATTTCGCCGATTTCACGTATATTATAGCCCTCGTAATAGTACAGGTATATGACCGAGGAATATTTTTTAGGCAGATTCGCTATCGCCTCACGGATTCCGCTTTCGTCCGTATCTGCCGTGTACGGAGATGACAATCCGTCTGTATCTTCCAGCGACTGGGTGTGGCTCACACGGAAACTGCGGTGGAAATTCCTGCACTTGTTTATTGTCACACGCAGAAGCCACGCCTTAAGATGTTCGTCGCCGTCAAATTCAACAGTTTTTGAATGAAGCAGAAGAAAAACGTCCTGCGTTATATCCTCCGCTTCCGCATAATTTCCGCAACAGGCATAAGCCGTCCTGAGAACCGTATCACCGTACTTTCTGAACGCATACAGAGATGTATTTTCCTTGTCCATACTGCCGTCACCTCCTTTCTATAATATAACACATTTCAGAAGATGATTTTCGTGCAGAAAATTACATATTTTTTTATTTTAATTAAATACTTCACGCTGTTTGGGACATCATAAAAACAGAATCATCACAGGAGGAAAAATAATGGAAGATAATATTTTTACCGACAGCTCCGAAAAGCTAGCGGAGACTATCAGGAGGACGAGGGAAGCCCAGCGGATTTTTGCTTCGTACACACAGGAGCAGGTTGACAGAATTTTTCTCACTGCTTCCTCTGCCGTAACCAAGGCAAGGATTCAGCTCGCACGTCTTGCCGTTGAGGAAACAGGTATGGGAGTTGTTGAGGACAAGGTTATAAAAAATCACTACGCTTCGGAATATATTTACAACGCATACAAAAATACCCGAACCTGCGGAGTTATCAAGGAGGACAAATCCGCAGGCATAAAGAGGATTGCCGAACCCATAGGCATTATTTCCGCCCTGATTCCTGTAACGAATCCCACTTCCACAGCGATTTTCAAGTGCCTTATTGCGCTGAAAACACGCAACGCAGTTATTATTTCACCTCATCCACGTGCAAGGAAGTCCACAATCGCAGCCGCAAGGCTGATACTTGAATCAGCTGTAAGTGCAGGTGCGCCCGAAAATATAATCGGCTGGATTGACGAGCCGTCCGTTGAGCTGACAGCTCAGCTTATGAAGGAATCGGATATGATTCTTGCGACAGGCGGTGCAGGAATGGTAAAATCGGCATATTCAAGCGGTAAGCCTGCACTCGGTGTAGGAGCTGGAAATACTCCTGCGGTCATCGACGACAGTGCCGATATTATGCTTGCGGTAAGCTCAATAATCCACTCCAAAACCTTCGATAACGGTATGATTTGCGCTTCCGAGCAGTCTGTAATCGTCCCCGAAAGTATTTACGAGACTGTCAGAAGCGAATTTTCCGCAAGAGGATGTTATTTTCTCTCGCCCGATGAGACTGAAAAAGTCCGCAGAACGATTATCGTCAACGGTTCGCTCAATGCGGAAATAGTCGGGCAGACGGCTGTGAAGATTGCACGGCTTTCCGGGATTGAAGTCCCGACGGATACAAAAATACTCATCGGCGAAGTTGAAGCCACTGAGATGAGCGAGGAATTTGCGCACGAAAAGCTCTCGCCCATACTTGCGATGTACAAGACAACGGATTTCTATGACGCTGTTGAAAAGGCAGAGAAGCTTGTTGAGGGCGGAGGATTCGGGCATACTTCCTCGGTGTATCTCAATGAGATTACGGAGACGGAGAAGCTTGCGGAGTTCAGCAGACGTATGAAAACCTGCCGTATTCTTGTAAATACACCCTCATCTCAAGGCGGTATCGGTGATATATATAACTTCCGTCTCGCACCCTCTCTCACTCTCGGCTGTGGTTCGTGGGGCGGAAATTCCGTCAGCGAAAACGTCGGCGTAAAGCACCTGCTGAATATCAAAACCGTTGCGGAAAGAAGGGAAAATATGCTGTGGTTTCGCTGTCCCGAGAAGATTTATATCAAAAAAGGCTGTCTGCCGACTGCTCTGGATGAACTCCGTGTGCTGAACAGGAAAAGGGCATTTATTGTAACCGATAAATTTCTTTATAAGAACGGCTATACAAAGCCTGTGACTGACAAGCTGTACGAAATGGGAATCGCTCACACGACCTTTTTCGATGTTGAACCCGACCCCACGCTTGAATCCGCAAAGGCAGGAGCTGAAATAATGACATCATTCCAGCCCGATGTGATTATCGCAGTCGGCGGTGGCTCGGCAATGGATGCGGGCAAAATAATGTGGGTACTTTACGAACACCCCGAAGCTGATTTTATGGATATGGCAATGCGGTTTATTGACATCAGGAAAAGGGTATATACGTTCCCGAAAATGGGCGGAAAGGCTTATTTTATCGCCGTCCCGACCTCCGCAGGAACAGGCTCGGAGGTTACACCTTTCGCAGTGATTACCGACGAAAAAAGCGGTGTGAAATATCCCATTGCCGACTATGAATTGCTTCCCGATATGGCGGTTATCGATGTTGATTTCCATATGTCCGCTCCGAAATCGCTTACATCGGCTTCGGGAATTGACGCATTAACGCACGCACTCGAAGCGTATGCCTCAATGCTTGCAACCGACTACACGGACGGGCTTGCAAAACAGGCATTGCAGATAATTTTCGCATATCTTCCACGGGCTTACGAAAACGGTCAGCACGATGTGACGGCATGTGAGAAAATGGCTAACGCTGCGACAATGGCAGGAATGGCTTTTGCAAACGCATTTCTCGGTGTATGTCATTCAATGGCGCACAAGCTCGGCTCGTTTCATCATCTTCCGCACGGTGTTGCAAATGCCATTTTAATTGAAGAGACAATGCGTTTCAATGCTTCCGATACTCCTGCAAAAATGGGTACTTTTCCGCAGTATGCCTATCCGCACACGCTCGCAAGATACGCTGAGCTTGCCGATTTTCTCGGAATAAAAGGCAGTACGGACGGCGAAAAATTCGAGGGACTTGTAAATGCCGTCAGCGAACTCAAATCGAGGGTTGGCATAAAGAGTACCATAAGGGACTACGGCATTGACGAGAGCGCATTTCTTTCTACTCTTGATGAGATGACGGAGCAGGCATTCGACGACCAATGCACAGGCGCAAACCCACGCTATCCGCTTATGAGCGAGATTAAACAGATGTATCTGAACGCATATTACGGCAGATAAAAAAGCTCCGGTATTTTAAAAATACCGGAGTTTCTGTTTATTCAACATTTTTGAGTGCGTCTGCGAGAGGTACTTTCTTTACTCTTCTTGTCTGGAAGAATGCAATAACCGCATACGATAAAATGCCCAGTACTGCCATTTTCACATATATTGACGGTGCAACGTAATACGGAAGCCAGCCGGGATAAGTTTTGAGGAATACGTAGAAAACCTTCTCCAGCGCAACGCTTACAACAGGAATCGTCACCAGCATAGCAAGAACAACGACAATTGAAGTTGTGGTGATGTAGATTCCGTTTATCTCACTGTTCTTGTAGCCCAGAATCTTGGTCATCGAAATTGACTGTGAATTTTTCTCGATAATCAGCTTTGAAAGCAGATAAATTATGAGCATAAACATCACGATTCCGAACACAAGGAAAATACTCATCATACTTCCCATTGAGAGCTTGAGCTGACGTGAGGTCTTTGTGAGGTCGTCAATGGTAATCTTAACGGCAACAAACTTTTCGTCTATATCCGTGATTTCATCGTTGGAAAAATATCCGCTGAAATAGTCCTCGTCCTTATCAAATCTGCTGTTGAAATCATCCCTGCTCATAAACACGCTCAGTCCTGCGGGATAGTAGTAGATTCCATCAACAGTGAAGCTGTACTCATCGCTTCCGAACTGCTCTTTAAGCGTAATCTCATCGCCCTCTTTTATCTTATGCTTCTCGGCATAGGCATTGGAGATATATACGCCGTCTGAAAAATCAATGTCAACATACTGGCTGTCGTCGGAGATTCCGTAAACCGTGACTTCCTCTGATTTAAGCCTGCCCTCAATCGTTTTCAGCGTACCTGCGGAGTATTTTTCCGCATCATCCGTTTCAGTCTCCACAGAAGCTTTAAGAATATACTGGTAGTTGGCAATCATATTTCCTGTTATGTCATCCTGATACTTGTCAAGCATAGGAGTAAAGAGGAATCCGAACAGAAGTATAGCGTTTGCAAAGAATATGCCTATTAAAATCATCAGGTAATTCGGCATATTCTGAAAAATAACACGCAGTCTGAAACGCTTCATAATGCCGATTTTTGTGTTGAGCTTAAATGCCTTCTTCTTAGGCTTCCTGCTAAGGTCACGGCGGATGAATTTAAGCGGAGAGAGACTGAGTTTTGCCGACAGCATAACAAAATTGATTGCCGTCATAATAAGGAGCGGAATTACTGTTGTATTTATAAATGCGGTAGGATTCCAGAGGGTTACGAACGTCGGCAGACTGTAGCTTCCGTAGTAGGCAGAGGCTGCGAAATCCTTGAGGAGCGTGTAGCCCAGAATATTACCCACAACCGCACCTGCGAGAGTAACCAAAAGCGGTACTGTCATATAATGGCGGACAAGCTCGCCCTTTGTGTAGCCTGTCGCACGGAGCGTACCGATTACGGTAGCTTCCTTTGCAATAGTGTTGCCTGTGGTGATTGCAAAGATAAACGCAATAATCACGACGACAATATAAAGGAAAAGAGTTATAAATGTACTGTCGCCCTTGATGTCGTCGCCTGCAAAAAGAATCGCCTGGTTGGTGTATTCAGGGATGTATTCTGTAATGGCATTTCCGTGAATTGCCGACTTTTCATAAAGGTTCTCCATAAAATCTTCGGAAAGCTCTTTTGCCTTAATATCATCTTCAGGACGTTCATCGTACTTCCACGAATAACTGTAGTGCAGACCCTTTTCGCCGAGAGATTCAAAGCAGTCCTCTGTTACAACTGCAACACCGAATTTCACTGCGTCGAACATCATATCAGCAGGACTTGAAAACAGCGCACTGTAATCGGAAAGCGCAACAAATCCGCTTACAGTAAATTCCCTGCCCTCTAAAGTCAGCGTATCGCCGACGGAAATCTCATTGTTGTCCGCATACATTCTGTCTATGGCGATTTCATCGTCGGATTCAGGAAAATCACCTTCCATAAGGCATTCAAGGTTCATCTGAGTACGCTTTTTAAAGATTCTGAGCGTGCTGTCGATTTCCTCCGTACTGCGCTCTATGTAGAAATTCTCGCATATATCAAGAGTATCATCATCCAGGTCGTCAAGAAGTTCGTCATCGGCTTCCGCCATAAGCTCGAAGTTGCCGTCCTCGATACTGTACTTATCAAAGCCTTCGTCATAAGCCGTTGACATACTGTTTCCGGCAACGTTCCAGCCCGATACAATCGAAATCGTACCGGCAATAAACAGGAATATAATAAGGTATCGCCCTATTTCGCCCCTGAGTTCTCGTGGAAATCTTTTTATAAGAGGATTTTTCATAGCTATCGCCCTCCCATTACCAGTCAAGTTCTTCGGCGGAAACTTTTGTTTCGTTCACAATAACCTTGCGGATTACGCCGTCACGGAGCTTTATAACCCTGTCCGCCATATTCTTGATAGCGTCGTTGTGAGTTACCATAACAATTGTACAGCCGTACTTCTGATTGAGATTTTCAATAAGCTTGAGAATTTCCTTTGAAGTATTGTAATCAAGCGCACCCGTAGGCTCATCGCAGAGCAGAATATCGGGATTTTTTACAACCGCACGACCGATAGCGGTTCTCTGCTGTTGACCGCCTGAGAGCTGATTCGGAAGCTTATGGCGGTGTTCATAAAGTCCGAGAGTCTTAAGAAGCTCGTCCACATCAAGCGGATTATCGCTGAGATACGCTCCGACTTCCACGTTCTCCTTGATATTGAGATTGGGAATAAGATTATACATCTGAAAAATATATCCAAGGTGTTTACGGCGGTACATCGTCAGTTTCTTTTCATTCATATCCGCCGTTTTCTCGCCGTTTATCGAAATATATCCGCTGTCCGCACTGTCAATTCCGCCGATAATATTCAGCAAAGTGGATTTTCCCGAACCCGAAGGACCGAGAAGCACGCATATCTCACCCTTTTCAATTCCTGCATCGATTCCCTTAAGCACCTCAACTCTGCTTTCGCCCTCGCCGAAATGCTTTTTAATACCACTGATTTCAAGAAACATACTATCGCCTTCCTTTTTCTAGATAGTTAGCAATCCCTAACCTATAGCCAAATAATACAGGGCAGAAGCCCTTTGCGGTTAGTAATCGCTAACGCAATAAATATTTTATCACAGAAATCCGTTTTTGTCAAGAGCTTTTTGAAATATTCAGGGTTTTTCGGCGCACTTTGTGAATATTCTGTAAACTTTTCTGAAAAATCAATGCAAATGCGTTGAAAAATCACAAAAAAAGTGTACCTGTTGAAAGGAGGTGAAACCAATGAAGTACATCATAATGATTTTTATTGTGATAGGGCTTGCGCTGGCTGACTACCTGACGGGGCTGATAAAAGCCTATTGCAATAACAACATTTGCAGTTCCAAAATGAGGAAGGGCGGACTGAATAAGCTGAGCGAGATTATCGTTATGTCGGCAACCTGCGGGCTGGACATCGGCATAAACGCTCTCGGCGAATACTATCAGACTGCGGAACTTTCGGCAATTGCAGGAGCTGTCACGGCTTTTCTGGTATTCCTGTACATACTTGTTATGGAAACAGTGAGTATTTTTGAAAACTATGCCGAAATCAATCCCGAAGCACAGTGGGCATTGAAAATAGTCAGGAGACTTAAAAATTTTAATAATGAAGAGGAGTAAAAAACTATGATGACAATCAGAAAAGAGAATTTTATTATGTTTGCGGAGGATATGCAGACATCAGTTGTACGTGCCGACATCGATGTTGATACGGTTTCGGAGCTTCCCGGGGTCGCTTCAATCAGCGGAAGAATCCTGCACCAGGGTTCGGTTGCATACGTAATCAAATCGGGCGAATTTTATGTGCTTGCAGGCGACGGTAACTGGTACAGCAGTGAAGGAGTGAACTGATATGGATTACAGAACAATACTTTTTGCACAGAAAACGGCGAAAAACTCCGCAACAGTAATCGCACCGCAGACCGCCTCGGGCTGTCCCTGCGTGCTTGAAAAAACGGTCGGCGAACCTGTGATAAGCTACAGAATCTGCGGAAATTCCGTACAGAACGGCACTCCGTCATCGAATAATCCCGTTGAGATTCAGAGCGTTGGAAATCCTATTGAAAACGGCGAATTTTCGGGAAAATATTCCGTCCCGATAGTTGCGGAGGAATCAGGCGGTGAAGTCTGCACGAGATTCATCTACATCAACGAACCGCTCAGAAAAACAGGAAGCTATGCGGATGAAATCGCCAACGGCACGGTTATCAGGCGAAATATACAGGTTGTGCTTGATGGCTCGGAAGTCTGGACTGTCGGCGACGCCAACGAAAAGGGTCTGCTTAATTTCAAGACTGTTCTGGCGGATTATCCGCTCAACACAACGGCTTGCGCTGACCGACTGCCGATACAGTACACATCTATCGCCAACACTGCCGACGAGGGTGTTATGATAAATGCCAATAACCTGTATGTCCGCAAGTGGAAGTCCGGGATTTCCGATGTCGAAGCCTTTAAGCAGTGGCTTGCGGAAAATCCGATTACAGTCCAGTATATACGTCAGGAAGCTGTTGCGGAATTAGCAGATATGCCCGAAATACCGACGTTTGAGGGTACAACCACTATCAGCGTGAATACAACGGTGAAGCCGTCGGATATGGAAATAAGATATTTATCAAGGAGAGTATAAATGATTAAAACTTTTAAATCAACCGACAAAACCCAGCTCACAGAGCATTTCAATGTGCAGGAATTTCGCTGTA
>JAMPGO010000044.1 GCA_023663905.1 Ruminococcus flavefaciens | reverse complement strand
TTATGTTAACCCAAGTTAACAAAATCGTTAGCAATATATAACAAAACAAAAAGTTATACAGTGCAAATAATTTGTATATACTAACAAATATTATCTGCCTTGATTGACACCACAGCGACTTTGTGATAATATTATCATAGGTTAGCGAGTTCTAACCGGGAAGCTATAAATATTATTTCAGAAGGAGTAATTATAATGAAGAAAAAAAGTGTAATCAGCCTTATCGCTGTATCAGCTATGGCTTTATCGTCAGTTCCTTTTTCGGCAGCTGCTGAGGGCGAAGTAATCTACGGAACAATGAATATTCCGTACAACGATTTCTATTCTGCTGAATTCGGCGAGAGTGCAAACGCATATGAAGTTGATGCATTTTCATCCGCAACCACTTCAAAGTGGAGCAAGAACGATGAGGGCGGACTTTTTGAGGGTACATATAATCAGGCAAACGAGGACGGAACAGGAACAATCCTCGGTGTTACTTATCCTGTTGCAATCACACAGGCTGAACTTGACGCTCTCGGCGACAACAACTACAATTTCACTGCTGTTGATTACCAGCCGACTGCATACAAGACTGTTACTGTAACTGACGGGGTTGCTTCATTCTCAGCAGTACAGGACAGCGAACCTGCAACAGCAAGTGATTCTGCAATCAAGCTCAGCACAAGCACACCTTGGGGCGACTATCTCATTGATGTTGAGAACTCTCCTGTAACAGGTGCTATTTACGGCGCTTTAATCAAGACTACTGACGGAAATACCTATGCAATGCGCCACGAGGAAAATATCTGGAGAGGCGAACTTGCCTGGTCATCGGGAATCAAGACTTCCGAACCGCACGGAAATACTCTTAGCTATGAGAATTTCGTAAGCCTTATGGGTTCAACAATCAGCGAGGTTACATTCATCACTCTTGACGGCTATGTAACTGTTCCTACAGAAACATATGTTCCTGTAAAATTTGCAGGAGAAGTTGCAGTTGAAAATTCAGTAAGCGGTACAGGCTCAACAGCTATGTCACTCACAGGCTTCCCCGATGATTTCGCAAAGGTATACGAAGTAAGCGGTGAGGGATTCTCTGCTACCGATACAGAAATCAGCTACACAGAAGCTCAGCCGGGTTCATATACTATCACAGTTTCTGACGGCAACGGCAAATATGCTGAAGTTTCGGGAAGTTTTGTACTCTCAACCGACAGTATGCCCGCAACTTATTCAGACGGCAAGCTCGTTAAGGCTGACGGCGCTAGCGATGATGATTTCGCAAACTTCGTAAAGAATATTTCTGTTGTTACAGTTAACGGTAAAGACTACACAGCAAGCGGAAGAGGTGCTACAACGATTATCGGCGAGGACGGTACAATTGATTTCAACGCTTCATCCAGAAACGAAAATGTATTCGACGGAAGCGGTAACTATACAATGGTTGTTTCCGCAACAGGCTACAACAATTCTCTCGGTATTGAAATCAAGGCTGAAGCACCTGCAACTACAGAAGCTCCTGCTTCTTCAACTACAGCTAAGCCTACTGCCGGAGCAGGAAACAGCACTACCACTGCCAAGCCTTCATCAACAACAACTACAGCCAAGTCAACAGCTTCTTCAACTGACAGCCCTAAGACAGGCGTTGCAGGTATGGCACTTCCGCTGACTGCTATGGCTCTTGCAGGAGTATCAGCATTCGTATTCAGAAAGAAGAACGACTGATTTTATCAATAAGCTTTCAGATTAAATTTATTTTTCCACGACCTCTGTGTATTCAATAATATGCAGAGGTCATATTCTGTAAACCAAGAAAGGAATGATTGAAAAAATGCTGTTTGTTATATCAATGGCTCTGGCTCTGCTTCTGGTATGCTTCGGCGACAAGGCACTTAAAAAGCACCCTGTGCCGTTCTATATCGCAGGAGCGGTTGTAACTGTAGCGGTTATTGCCGTATCGCAGACGGACGCACTCCGTACAATGCCCGAAATCGTGCGTGATTATATTATTGCGGTCTTTTCAAAAGGCTCGTTTGCCGCAGCTTTGTGGTGCGTGGTAATGTGGGCAGGAGCATTTCCGAACGGCTCAGCTCCGATTAAAAAGCTTATGCCGATAAGAGGAGAGCTGTCAATTTTCGCCTCTGCAATTACTCTTTCGCACATCATTACATACGGTATCCAGTATATAAAAACTCTCTCGAATAATATCAAGCTCAACCGTGACCCTGCGACAGAGTTTATTCTTACGTGTATCATAGCAGTCGTGCTGATTCTTATAATGCTTCCGCTTGCTGTTATGTCATTCAAGGCAGTACGAAAGAAAATGAATCCGAAGACGTGGAAGAAAATCCAGCGTTCCGCATACGTTTTCTATGCCCTGATTTACACGCACATTATGGTACTGTACGTTCCGCAGGCAAGACGTGGAATGACTGACAAGTATATCAGCATTATCCTGTACAGCATTGTATTTATCGGCTATGCCCTTATGCGTATCAGGAAGGCATATATAAAGAAGAATCCCGAAAAGGCAACATCTTCATACGTTGTATGCGGTATTTCTGCTGTTATTCTTGTCGGATTGTCGGCAGTATTGTCCTACGGCAAAGCGCCCGAGAGAAAAATTCCCGATACTGTCGCTCCTGCAATCTCAACAACTGCACAGGCTGATACAGCGACTACAGCGGTAAGCGATGAAACGGCGGACGAATCAACGACTACCGCAGTATCAACATCGGGTACGCAGTCAACATCATCTGGCGAAACTGAAACATCGACAACAGGTACAGGCACGGAGACAACTACTACAGGAACTGAGACTACGGAATCAACAGATGATGAGGAAAACGGCGATAATCCCGAAGAGAGCGAGACAACTCCTGTTGAGGAGGAAAATGAACCCGAGCAGAATGAAGAGCCACAGCCCGAACCTGAACCCGAGCCTGAACCTGAACCGCAGTATATGTACAATAACGGCACATATTCGGGTACGGCTTACGGATATGCAGGCGATATTACCGTTACAATCACGATTGAGAACGATGTTATAACTGACATACAGGCAGTTGCTGAGGCTAATGGCGACGACCCCGATTATTACGAACCTGCAATGTACTATGTTCTTCCGCAGATTCAGCAGAGTATGAGCGCCGACGTTGACGCATATTCAGGAGCTACATACAGCTCGCTGGGCATTATGGATGCCGCAAGAAATGCACTGTCTCAGGCTGTAAGATAAGTATTGCAAAAATCTGCCGTATGTGATATAATATAACAGAAAGGAGCGGTTTTTATGAAGCTTAAGAATTTTTCCGCACTCGGAGCAGGTCTGCTGATATTACTGGCAGGATGTGGTGGAAAGCCCGATAATTCTGCAAAAGAACAGCGTGATGTTTTTGCTATGGATACGTATATGAGCCTTACCGCATACGGTGGAAATGCCGTAAATGCGCTTGATAAGGCGACGGAAAGAATAACGGAGCTTGAATCGCTTCTTGCTGTTAATTCAGAGGAAAGCGACGTATGGCGCATTAACCATTCGGGCGGAAATACTGTTCAGGTATCGGACGATACGGCGGAAATTATCGCCTCTGCAATTGAATACGGCGACAGCACGGGTACTCTTGATATAACGGTTTACCCTGTGCTTCGGGAATGGGGCTTCACCACGGGTGATTATAAAATTCCTGCCGATGAAACGCTTGCGGAGCTTCTCGAATATGTCGATTATTCAGCGATTCAGCTTGACGGCAATGATATTACTCTTCCCGAAAACTATATGATTGATTTGGGAGCGGTTGCAAAGGGCTATACAGGCGATGAAGTTATTGCCGAGCTTAAAGAGAACGGTGTTGAATCGGCAATAGTCAGTCTCGGCGGAAACGTTCAGGCTCTCGGACTCAAGCCCGACGGCTCGAAGTGGAACGTATCTGTGCTGAATCCGTTTATGCCCGATTCAGGTATGTGCATTATCTCCGTCGGCGAAAAAGCTGTCATAACTTCGGGTAATTACGAACGCTATTTTACAGGCGAGGACGGTAAAAATTACTGGCATATCATAGATAAGGCGGACGGTTATCCTGCCGATAACGGACTTGTTTCCGTGACGATAATAGGCGACAGCGGTATTATGTGCGACGCACTTTCAACGGCTCTTTTTATTGCAGGTACTGAAAATGCGCAGGAATACTGGCGCAGAAACGGCGGTTTTGATATGATTCTTGTCACGGACGACGGCAGAATCCTGTATACCGACGGAATAGCGGACGGCTTTAAAAATACAAGCAGTATGCCTGCGGAGGTGATTTCCGTTGACTAAGGGCGTAAAAATATGCATAGCGGTTATTGCCGTTGTATTTATTATTGCTCTGATTGCCTCGCTGGTACTTTTTCAGGACAGCGACAGTCAGTATGTATCAATAGTGCAGGATAATCAGGTTCTTTACAATATCAGCCTTGATTCCGATGACCGTACAATCAGGATTGAGGACAAGGACGGCGGATATAATATTGTTGAAATCTCGGACGGAAAAATCAGGATTTCAGAGGCGGACTGCCCTGACAAAACGTGCGTGAATACAGGCTTTCTTTCGGGCGATATGCCTATAGTATGCCTTCCGCATAAGCTGGTGATTAAATATACCGATGAAAACTAAACGGCTCACAGAACTGTCACTGCTTACCGCCGCCGCACTGATAGTATTTATAATCGAAATGAGACTTCCCAATCTCTCGCCCGTTCAGGGTGTAAAGCTGGGACTTGCAAATATATTCACGGTCTATGCCGTCTATCGGTTCAGCGCAAAAGAAGTCCTGCTAATGGTGCTTACAAGGGTATTTCTCGGGGCAGTATTCAGCAGTAATTTTTCCGCACTGATATATAGTCTTTCGGGAGCGTTACTGTGCCTTGCGGGAATGCTTCTGCTTAAGAAAATAATTCCGCAGAAATATATCTGGCTGTGCAGTATCTTCGGCGCAGTATTCCATAATACAGGGCAGATTGCCGCCGCCGTTATTGTAATGCACAGCTTCTCGGTAATGGCTTATTACCCGATTCTGATAGTCTCGGGATGTATTGCAGGAGCATTTACAGGTCTGACGGCAGGATTTGTGCTGAAACGGCTTGAACGAGAATAAAAGCGTATTGATTTTTCAATACGCTTTTTTTATGGACTGCAATAAAATCCACAAATATTTTCGGGATTCATCGGAAAATATATGAAATATCTTAAAAATAATTTCCCGGCTATTGACATATGTTCAAAAATATGCTATAGTGATATTTGAATTGAATAGCAAGAAGAAAATACGGTTTGAAAAGTTGTTTGCTGAGTAGATTAAAAGGGAATCCGGTTCAAATCCGGAACAACCGCCATTACTGTGTTTGATGAAAGAAAAACGTATACCATTGGATTACGTCTTTGGGCGGAAATCTGAGAAGGTGTTTTTTGTGCGGTATTTCTATACCGCTGTATCATAAGTCAGGAGACCTGCCGTAATTTCAGTTTAACACGGCTTGGGCGAGAAGAGTGCAGAACGGTCTTAATAAGAAGGTGCATTCTCTTGGTTCAGGTTTTTGCAGTCCTTTTATTAGTTATACCCTTTTGTACGTTCCCGTCTGATTCGGGAACGTTTTTTGTTTTCTGTTCAGAAAAAATCAAAAGGAGTAATTATAAATGAAAAACAGATTTTTAGGCGTTATTACCGCAATGGCACTTACCGCAGGCTCTGTTCCGTTTGCTGTATTCGCAGTAGACGAACACGAAAATCAGGTTCACGTAATCGTTGAGAACACGACTTTCACACCCGATTCCGAATACTGGGATGATAATTTCTGGTACGGCACACTTGTTGATACTTGGGTTGACCTTAACGAGGATTCAACAATGATGACCTGTATCGTCGAAGCTATCGAATCAGTAGGCGGTACGCAGGTAGGTGCGGAAAGCAACTATATTTCGTATATCAATGATATGGGCGAATTTGACGGCGGATTTATGTCAGGCTGGATGGGTACGCTCAACGACTGGTTCACAAACGAGGGCTTCGGTGCTTTCACTGTTGCAGAGGGCGAGCTTGAAACAGGCGATGAAATCCGTGTAATGTATACCTGCGCATACGGCGATGATTTAGGCGGAAGCTGGAGCAACAGCGATTCTACAATCAAGAACATCGAGTTCAGCGCAGGAACTCTTTCACCTGCTTTTGATAAAGATGTTACTGACTATGTGCTTACTGTTCCGTCAGATGTTAAAAATATTGTCATAACTCCGACAGCAACCAACAAGAACTATCAGGTTCGCACAAAAGTTGACGGTACGGAATACAAGAGAACAAAGGCTGTTCCTGTTTCAAACGGCTCGTCAATCGTTGTTGAGTGCAACTATGAAGGCTCTCTCAGTATGAATACCAACGGCGTAACAAGTGCCTACAATATCACAGTAATGCAGGAAGCTCCTGTTGTTGCCGAAGCTCAGGACGTTTCCGAAATCCTCAGCGGTGTGCTTGAACAGCTTGCAACAGATATTCCCGAACCCGGTTTCGGTACAAGTGCAGGCGAGTGGAGCGTACTTTGCCTTGCACGTGGCGAATACTTTGATAAAGATAACGCATATTTCAAGGATTACTACGACAGAATTGTTGAGGCAGTAAACAGCAATGCTTCATCCACAAATATGAACGGCGCACTTCACAAAGTAAAGTCAACAGAAAACTCACGTCTTATCGTTGCACTTTCATCGCTCGGCATTAATGCTGAAAGCGTTGGCGACTGGAATCTCATCACACCTTATGATGATTTCAACTGGATTAAAAAGCAGGGTATCAATGGTCCTGTATGGGCATTGATTGCTCTTGATACAAACGACTATCAGACAACGGACAGCACAATCCGTCAGCAGTGCATTGACTATCTTATTTCCAAGCAGACTCCTGACGGTGGCTGGGCATTATCGGGAAGCACTGCCGACCCTGATATGACGGCAATGACTATTCAGGCTCTTGCAAGATACACCGACGACAGCAATGTAAAAGCAGCTGTTGATAAGGGTATAGAGGCGCTTTCTGCAATCCAGAAAGAGAACGGCGGTTATGATTCGTGGGGTTCAATAAACTCTGAGAGTATCGCACAGGTTATCGTTGCCTGCACAACAATGGGCATAAATCCCGATACCGACGAGAGATTTATCAAGAACGGCTATTCCGCAGTTGACGCACTTCTCACATTCTATAACAGCGAAAACAGAACGTTTTCACATATCGCAGGCGACGGCGGTAACGGTATGGCAACAGACCAGGCAACTTACGCACTCGTTGCTTACGACAGATTTATGAACGGCAAAACGGCTCTTTATGATATGAGCGATGTTGATTTCGGCGATACAACAGAACCTGTCAAGCCTGTTGAACAGCTTACCGCAACTCTCGGACTTCCACAGGAAATCAGCAGTAAACAGGGTACGGAGTTCAACGCTGTCGTAAATATTGACGGCTGGGATAATTCCGCAAATTATAAGCTTATGGACTGTATTGTTGACGTTCCCGACGGTCTTACAGTAACAAGCGTAACAATGGGCGACCGTGTATCAGGCGGTCAGGTAATGTGGAATCTTGAGGAATCAACAGGCAAGCTCCGTATTGTTTACTTTGACCCCGAAAAGAATCAGAGTATCAATATCAGCGGTACTGAATTTCCTGCCGAGTTCTTCATAATCGGATTCAAATCCACAGAAAAGCTCACAGCAGATGAGCTTGATATAGGTGTATCGGGAATGTCAATGAAGTTCAGCTCCGATTCGGCAAGCGACGTTGCAATTGAAGTTGTTGATACTGAAAAGGCAAGCGGTACTGTAAAAGTTGTTGACGAAATCTCGTTCAGTGCGTGCGTTCTTTATCAGGGCGACGGAATTGATTTGATTCCCGAAGATAAAATGGCTGTATGCGTAGCTGTTGCAAATCTCGATGAAAATTCCGCACTTTCTTTCTCCGACGGTACGCTTTCATATGACTTTATGTACAGCGAAGCAATCACAAACAAAACAGGCATTATGAGCTATGTTGCGCTTGTTGACAGCTCTGCAAAGCTTATTAATTTCACAGAAGCCGACTATTTCACACTCGGCACAAAGCCCGGCGATGAGCTTGTATTCGGCGATTCAAACGGCGACGGCGTTATCAATGCACAGGACGCACTTAATTCCGTAAACAAGTGGCTCAGAAAAACAGACGCTCCAACAGATACGGAAATTCTCCGCCTGAACGTAAACTCCGACTCCAGAATCAACACATTTGACGCACTCGGAATCGTTGAATACTTCGTTCACGGCAATGAATTTATCATTGTAAACAAGGCTGCAACTGCATATAATTCAGCAGAATGAGCGATGTGAAAAATCAGGAGCAGGAAAAGAAAAAGCTGACTAAGAAACAGAAGATAATTATTGCAGTCATTGCCGTTATCTTATTGTTGATTATTTTACTTATTCTTCTGCTCCTGCCGAAGAAAATAAAGAACTCGGGCATACCAACGCTTACTATAGCAACTCCTCCGAAGCAGAGCATATCTGCCCAAGAGGAGTTCAGCGTTGATGTTGTGCTGTCAGGTCTGGGCGAGGAAATCTATCCTGCCGTAAGTATGAGCGTTGTTTTTGATTCCTCACATCTTGAATTTACAGGTATCGGCGAGGGCGATATTATGATACTCGGCGATGAGCGTGCGGACGGAAACAGCAATCAGCTTCCCGAATGGAGCGTTGATGTTGAGCGTTCCAATAATATCGGGCAGATAAACGTTATGTATCTCGATATGACAGGCGGAAAATATGCCTTCACAAAGGAAACTATGGATGATGACCACATTCTTAT
>JAMPGO010000043.1 GCA_023663905.1 Ruminococcus flavefaciens | reverse complement strand
CACAGCGGAAGCACATCTTCGGGCATACCTCGCCTTTTGGCAAAATCGTATTTAAGGCAGTCCGTATTTTTTCTGTTTATAATTTTATCAAAATCAAGATTTCTCTCCGCCATAAAGCTCACGCTCCGTTTCACGAAAAACTTTTTCAAGCTCGTCAATCAAATCATCCGCATTTTCAATCCCGACCGACAGGCGCAGTGTGCTTTCCGTAATGCCGTTTTTCAGGCGGATTTCTTCGGGTACGTCTGCGTGGGTCTGTGTTGTGGGATATGTAATCAGCGTTTCAACTCCGCCCAGACTTTCCGCAAATTTTATCATACGGACTTTCTCCAGAACGGACAGCGCAAATTCCTTGCTTTCAAGCTGAAAAGTCAGCATTGCCCCGAACCCTCTCGCCTGCTTTTTCGTAATCTCATAGCCCGTATGTTCGGGAAGCCCGGGATAAATTACCCTTGCAACAGATTTCTGCTCTTTAAGCCAGTGAGCGATTTTTACTGCATTTTCCTGCGATTTTTCCATACGGATACCAAGCGTTTTGATTCCACGAAGGACAAGCCAGCTGTCAAAAGGCGCAAGTCCCGCTCCTGTTGTCTTTATCAGAAATGCCAGTTTTTCGGCAATATCTTCCCTGTCTGTGACTAAAAATCCCGCAAGCGTATCGTTGTGACCGCTGAGATACTTAGTACCGCTGTGTACTACAATATCAGCTCCCAAATCAAGCGGATTCTGAAAATACGGCGACATAAAAGTGTTGTCAACTATCAGCAGTAAATTACGCTTTTTCGTGATTTCAGCAAGCGCCGAAATGTCAGTTACGTTCATCATCGGATTTGTCGGCGTTTCAATATAAACCGCCCTTGTCTCAGGAGTTATAAAGTTTTCTATATTCTCTCTGCAACAGTCAATATTCGAGAACTTTATGCCGTTTTTCTCCGAAATATTCCTGAAAAGCCTGATACTTCCGCCGTATAAATCAGAATCGGCAATAATATGGTCGCCCGGCTTGAAAAGCTCCATAAGAAGCGAAATCGCAGCCATTCCCGATGACAGCGCAAATGCCGATGTGCCGTTTTCCAGTGACGCAACGACTTTTTCAAGCTGTTCTTTTGTCGGATTCTGCAAGCGTGAGTAATCATATCCCGTACTCTGTCCGACTCCGGGATGAGCGTAGGTCGCCGTCTGATAAATCGGGTAGCTTATCGCTCCGTAGTGATTGGTACAGCCCTCGTCTTCCTCAAGATGAAGGCATTTGGTTTCAGTTTTTCTGCCCATAAAAATTCCTCCGTTTCTGTAAGATATTATATCACTACTTTTCCTATTTGTCTACTATGAATTACTGATAGCAGGCTATAGAAAAATCCTATAGCTCATTGATTTTCTATTTAAGAAACGACTCCAGATTTTCTATATAGATTTTTCCGATGTCGCTGATTATTGTGTTTTTCTTAGTAATATAGCCGATTTCCATATTATCAACAGCGTCATCTATCGGCACTGCGGTATATTCCGAGCCGTTAAGCTCATTGCAGATAATTCCCGAGCAGAACGTGTAGCCGTTCAGTCCTTTCATAAGATTCAGCATTGTACATCTGTCCGAAGCCTTGATAACCCTCGAAAAATCAGCCGTATCAATAATTTCCTCCGCAAAATAAAACGAACTCCTGTCGCCCTGCTCAAAAGTCAGGCAGGGATATTTTTTCAGCTCATCAATGCTGACGGAGGGCTTGTCCGCAAGAGGATGATTCTTCCAGAGGTAAGCAAAAATATCGCAGTCAATCAGGTGATGAAATTCAATGTGGCTTGATTCAAGAAGCTTCGCAATAACGTGCCTGTTGAAACTGCTGAGATAAATAATCCCTATCTCGCTTTTCAGCGAATTTACATCGCTTATAACATCGGACGTTTGAGTCTCACGGATTGCAAATTCATACTCGTCGGTATTGAATCCCTTGACTGTTTCAACAAATGCCTGAACCGCAAAGGAATAGTGCTGTGCAGAGACTCCGAACTTGCGTTTAAGCCCTCCGCCTGTGTATTTTTCCTGCAAATTCTCGTACTGCTGATACACCTGCCGTGCATAAGCGATAAATTCCGAGCCGTCAGCAGTCAGCGTAATGCCTCTTGCTCCACGATTGAAAATGGTTATGCCGATTTCCCGCTCCAACTCCTTTATTGCAGAGGTAAGCGACGGCTGAGAAATATATAACAGCTCCGAAGCCTTATTCATTGAACCTGCGTCGCTGATAACGATAGCGTAGTTCAACTGCTGTAATGTCATAACATCACTTCCTATATTCTTCTAAACATATGGATTTGGTATGTTTTAATGATACCACAGAAATCGCAGAATGTCAACTATATTAAACTGATATGCAGTTATAGAAAAAATCTATAGCATAATTACCGGCACGCTTATAATGTACAAGCCGTCTGACATACATTATTCTGAAAGGAGTGCTGAAATATGAAACACCGTGAATTTATATATACCGGCGATACACCCGATATTGACGGAGAGCAGTACAGGCGGTTTATATCGATGTATCAGAAAGCAGTTATTGCTTCTCTTGAAAAAAGAAATCTGCTTACACGCACACAGGGTCAGCGCTGTAGAGAAATAATTGAAGGGCAGTTTAATTCAGGAAGAGGAGACCGCAGATGATTGAGAAATATGAAATGCTTAACAGAGAACGGCAGAAATCCGGGAATAAAAAAGTTGCCGTGTATTGCCGTGTATCCACAGACCGTGACGACCAGACAAATTCCTTTGAGAGCCAGCAGAGATATTTCCGCCAATATATAGAAAATAATCCCGACTGGGAGCTTTATGGGATTTTTGCGGACGAGGGTATTTCGGGAACGAGTACGAAAAAAAGAAAGCAGTTCAACTGTATGATTGAATGCGCATTGAACGGCGAAATTGATTTAATAATAACAAAGGAAATCTCACGTTTTGCGAGAAATACTCTTGACAGTATCTATTACACAAGGGAACTGAAAAAGCACGGCATAGGCGTTATTTTTATGAATGACGGTATCAATACGCTTGACGGCGATGCGGAATTAAGGCTTGGTATTATGGCTTCCATAGCGCAGGAAGAGAGCCGTAAGACTTCCGAGCGTGTGAAATGGGGTCAGAAAAGACGTATGGAACAGGGTGTTGTATTTGGCAGGAGTATGCTCGGATATGATGTCAGGGACGGCAGAATGACTATCAACGAGAAGGGTGCGGAAATTGTACGGCTGATTTTTCATAAATTCGTCAACGAGGGCAAGGGTACGCACGTTATTGCCCGTGAGCTTGCTGAAGCAGGCATTCACCCTATGCGTGTGAAAGAGTGGTCAAATACGGTGATTCTGCGTGTGATACGCAACGAGAAATACTGCGGTGATTTGGTTCAGAAAAAAACATATACTCCTGATTTTCTGTCGCACGAAAAAAAATACAACAGAGGGCAGGAGGAATTTGTTATTATAAAAAATCACCACGAGCCGATTATATCCCGTGAAATATTTGAAAAAGCCAACCGCATTGCCGATGAACGTTCTTTATCTCAGGAAGGCAAATCCAAACGCAGTAACCGCTATATCTTCTCAGGCAAAATCAAGTGCGGTAAATGCGGTTCAAGCTATGTTGCACGTTACAGGAAACGCAAGGACGGCACGCAATACAAGACTTGGCGGTGTTATCAATCCGCTAAACACGGCAGGCAGGGCTGTTCGTGCGGAAGTATACGCAACGAGGAAGCCGTTTACCTGATGTATCTTGTCTGCAAGGAATTAAAACTGAACCGTGAGAAAATTGTTGGCAATCTTATGAAAATAATCACCGATGTATTAACGGATACTGCACTTATTCCCGAAATAAAAAAAGCCGTCGGCGAGCTTATCAACGGTGTACAATATGAAGATGAATTTTACAGGCAGATTCTTGATAAAATAATTGTCATCGACCGAGACCACATAGATATATATCTTAATATGCTTCCGCATAAATGGAGCTATACTTCCCAAAAAACCGCCATTTCCGATACAGATACACCTATATCGGTCAGCAAGCCCTTTACTTCCGCATATGGCATAACGTAACGCTGATTGAGATACCTTAAGGCTGCCGACAGCTCGCCGTCAGGTCCTCCCAGCTGGTCAATAATAACCTTAGCGAGCCTGGGATTGGGATTTTTAATATTAACAGGGTACTGTAACTTTTTCTCATATTGCCACATAAATCACACCTCCCAAGGAAAAGGGTCGTCAATCCAGGACCAGCGCTGGGTATTGAGGGTCTGCTCGGGAGTAATCGGACCGAAATTATCGTTGTACTCTTTGACAGCCTCCTCACGGAGCTTGCGGTACTTCTGGAACATAGCCAGCGCACGACGGCAGTTGGGATGAGTATCAAGATAGAGATTAAGTTCCTTGAGGGTAAAATCGTACTGTTTGATTCTGGTCATAAGAGCCTGCTGGTTCATCTGCCCACCTCCTCAAACGGAAAAACGAGGTCGGAGAAAAGAGTACCGCAGTCAAAAGCGTCCTCGGGCGATTTGGTATCACCCCATTGCTGAAACGGCACATAAGCCATAGCGAGCGGTGTATCTGACGGGAAACGTGGTATTTCCCCGTTATACGTTCTGTTGTCTGACTGTCTGACGGACGGATTTTCACGGGAATTAACCCTTTCCGAAATAATCAGACTGTCTGTATCAAACATATTAAGGTTCATAACTGAATCCTCCTTTTTAATCACAGGGCAGAAGTTTTCTTCTGCATTAATATATTATTCCTGCGCCGACAAAAACGTTACAGCTTATACAAAAAACTCCGGCAGAATACCGGAGTTTTATATATGTCAAATTCAGGTTAAATGCTTTACAAAGCCGTGCATTGTGTTCTTAATCTGCACTGACGTTCTTGTCATCATCCTGTGAAATCTCAAACGGAATACGATGTTCACGCAGAACAGCTTTCACAAAAAGCGTTATTGCCGTGGAAGTATTCAGTCCCACATCGGAACAGAAATTATCAAAAGCCTGCTTGTCTTTTTCGTCAATGCGGGCAGAAATAGTAGCCTGTGCCATAAAAAAGCACTCCTTTCTGTATCAATCTGCTTATATTATACCACAATTTTATGCAGATTGCAAGCATTTGTATTACAAAAATTATTTATAAAGCCCGACAGCAACAGCGGTGAGCTGTTCCATAGTGAGGGCTTCAATGCGGACTGATTCGGCAATACCGAGCGATTGCAGAACGCTGTAAACGGTTGCCTTGCTTATTCCCATAAGCGACGAGAGAGCGTTTGCAAGGGTTTTACGGCGCTGGGAAAATCCTGCCTTTACCATTCTGAAAAAGAACTCCTCCTGCTCCGCACTTAGAGCCGATTTTCTGTCAATATCAATCCTGATTACAGCGGAATCAACATTCGGGGACGGCATAAAACTGCCACGTGACACCCCGAAAAGCTGTCGGACTGTGCCGTAGTAATTAACCCCGACCGTAATTGCGCCCGATTCACGTGTACCGACTTCCGCACAAAGTCGCTGGGCGGCTTCCTTCTGCACCATAACGGTTATGGATTCAACAGGCAGATGACTTTCGAGAAGAAGCATAATAACAGGCGACGTGATGTAATACGGCAGATTCGCACATACCGCAACACTAAGCCCTGCGAAGTCATCGCTGATAATCCTGTGCAAATCGGCTTTCATAACATCCTCGTTGTAGATTTTTATGTTATCAAACTCCGCAAGCGTTTCGTCAAGAACAGGCATAAGCCTTTTGTCGATTTCAACCGCCGATACCTTATCCGCCCTGAGCGCAAGCTCTTTGGTAAGAACACCGATGCCCGTGCCGATTTCAAGTATGCCGAAGCCCTGCTGTGCGTTGCCGTTTTCGGCTATTTTCGGGCAGATGTCAGGATTCACAATAAAATTCTGTCCCAGACCCTTTGAGAAATTAAATCCGTGACGGCTGAGAATATCCTTAACCGTGCCAATATTAGTCAAATTCATTTACTTTTACTCCGATACAATTTTATTTATTACAGCCTCTGCGCATTTCATACCGTCAACCGCTGCCGAAACTATTCCGCCCGCATAGCCTGCTCCTTCACCGCAAGGAAAAAGTCCTCCGAGCGATACGGATTCAAGCGTTTCCGAGCGGTTTATGCGCACAGGCGAACTGCTTCTGCTCTCGATTCCTGTGAGAACCGCTTCGGGATTATCAAATCCGCTTATTTTTCTGCCCATTTCCCTGATTCCTGTTTTAAGTGATTCGCAGACAAAATCGGGAAGATATTCCTCGGGGCGTGCAAATTTTATACTCGGCTTATACAACGGCTTCACCCTGCCGAGCTTCTCGGTAACTCTTCCTTCAAGAAAATCGCCGTAAAGCGTAACGGGTGCGGAATAATCCGAACCGCCTGCCCTGAATGCCTTTTCCTCAAGCTCTCGCTGAAAATACATTCCTGCTAGCGGATGTGCGCTGTTGTAATCCGAAGTGTTTATGTTGACGAGAAGTGCGGAGTTGGAGTTCTCAGCGTCTCTGGCAAAACAGCTCATACCGTTGACTGCAAGTCTGCCCTGCTCCGACGATGCGGGAACAACATAACCGCCCGGACACATACAGAACGTGTACAGCGTGCGACCGTTCGGCAGATGAACCGCAAGCTTGTAATCCGCCGATTTAAGCGCCCTGTGACCTGCAAAACCGCCGTACATCGCCTTGTCAATGTCGCTTCTGGGATGTTCTATGCGCACTCCGACAGCAAAGCTCTTCTGCGAAAGCTCCACGTTATTTTCGTACAGCATTTCAAAAACGTCCCTCGCACTGTGACCCGTCGCAAGAATAACATTATCCGTATCAATCCTGCATTCCTCGCCGTCCTGATTGCAGATAACCGACGAAATACAGCCGTCTGTAGCCTGATAGCCGATGAATCTCGTATTGAACCGCACCTCACCGCCGAGCGAGATAATACGCTCACGGAGATTTTTCACCACCTCACGCAGTCTGTCCGTACCGATATGTGGCTTCGCAAGGTAAAGAATCTCATCGGGTGCGCCGTATTCCACAAGCCTTTCAAGAATCCAGCCAATGCGCCTGTCCTTGATTCCTGTCGTAAGCTTGCCGTCCGAGAACGTCCCTGCACCGCCCTCGCCGAACTGTATATTGCACTCCGTGTTGAGCCGTCCGCCGTTCCTGAACTCATCCACCGCACGCACACGGCTGTCAACATCCATACCACGCTCCAGAATTATCGGCTTTGCGCCCGACATCGCAAGAACAAGTCCCGCAAACATTCCTGCCGGACCGAACCCGACAATAACAGGACGTTTTTCCGCCCTGATTTCAGGTACGGTATACACAAAATCCTCAACAGGAACGCTGTTTTTTATCGATTCCTCGCCCTTTGCGGAAATATCAACCGATATTATAAAATGCACGTCGCTTTTTCTGCGTGCGTCAACCGATTTTTTCGCAAGCCGTACCGAAAAAATATTCTTTTCGGAAATACCGAACTTTACGGCGCAGAATTTTTTCAAATCCGCAAAATCGAAATCCAGAGGGACTTTTATATTATTTACTCTTATCATCAGATACCGCCTTTCTGCCTGCTAAAAATCCCGACGACCAAGCCCATTGCAGGTTATAGCCTCCGCAGTCGCCCACAACATCAAGTATCTCTCCGCATAAATACATTCCACGGTGTTTCACGGATTGCAGATTCCCGTCAATCTGTGAAGCGACGATACCGCCTGTTGTTGCCTGAGCGTTCTGCCAAGGCGAACAGCCTGTAACTTCAAATTCAAGGGATTTTATATTGCCGATTATTTTATTTATTTCACTGTTTTTCAGTGTTGAAATCTTATCAGTCAGCGGACGATTAACCGATTTTTTAACTAAATACACAGCAAGATTTTTGAAAAACGCACCCGTAAGAAGTTCCTCCAGCGGTTGATTTGCCCTGCTTTTCCTGATACCGCAGATGTATTCCGCAAGCTGATTCTGTGTAATATCGGGCATAAGGTCAGCACGGAGCATTAATTTTCCCTCGTACTTCTGAAAAAGATACGCAAGATTGAACACGCAGATTCCCGAAATATTATTCTCGTTGAATTGCAGTTCGCCCTTTTCGGTACGCAGAATTTTTCCGTCCGATACCGCCGAAATCTCGCCCTTTACACGCACGCCTTTAAGTCCTTTCACGCTCTCGGGATTTACCCTGAGAGGTGCGACGGCAGGACAGATTTTCGACGTAACATAGCCCATATCCTTTAGCAGACGTATAACACTTCCGTCCGTACCGAACGACGGCGAAGCATAACCGCCTGCCGCAACAATAAGCTTACGGCAGAACACAGTGCCGTTTTTATGGGCGAGTTCAAATCCCTGTTTTGTGGGATTTATCGCCGTTATTCCGCAATCGCACAGCTCTTCAATACCAAGCTCCTGCATTTTCATCCGCAGGGCATTAAGAACAGTCGTGGAGCTGTTGCTTCTGGGATAAACACCTCCTGCCCTGCCCTCGCTTCCGTTAACGCACAGCACACCGAGAATATCGGTAAAAAACTCTTTATAGTCGGGCATAGAATTTATAACTCTCATCGCATTGACCGAGCCGTGATAATTTTTTTCCGAAATATCGAGATTGCTGAGATTGCACTTGCCGTTGCCCGAAGCGATAATCTTTCTGCCTGTTTTTGCGAGCTTTTCAATAACAATAACGCTTGCGGACGGCTTCGCTGTTTTAGCTGATATTGAGGCGACAAGCCCTGAAGCTCCACCGCCTATAACTGCCACATCATATTTCATTTCCTCACCTCTCCGGTATAATATCAATCGAAGCGACCTCGGGACGGTTGTTGAACCGTGCAGGGAAGGGATAATCCCCGATTCCCGACGTTATGAACATCGCACCGCTGTTGTACCTGAACCAGC
>JAMPGO010000042.1 GCA_023663905.1 Ruminococcus flavefaciens | reverse complement strand
TTGGTTGCGGCGGCTGGATTTGAACCAACGACCTTCGGGTTATGAGCCCGACGAGCTACCTAGCTGCTCCACACCGCGATATTTAATTGTATATTTGTGTTCTGTGCCTTACGACTTTATTATTATAGCACAGGTAAACAGAAAAGTCAAGGTTATTTTTGATATTTTTATTTTTTAACTTAATGTTTGTAGGAATTGTGAATTTAGATGAGGTTTTTTGTTGGCAACATGGTGGTTTTCAACAAAAAGGTGAGGTGGATTGCTGTCATAAATAAGATTATGACAGCAGAAATACATTCACACGCTTGCTTTTATACGGCTTATGGCACTTTTTTCGAGTCTAGAGACCTGAGCCTGAGATATACCGATTTCACCGGCAACCTCAACCTGCGTTTTACCCTGAAGGAATCGGAGATAGAGGATATTCCGTTCACGTTCGCCGAGCTGTTTTATAGCGTCACGGATAGAAAGCTCGTCCATCCAGCTCTCGACATTATTTTTGTCGCCAATCTGGTCCATAATGTACATATTGTCATCGGAATCCGAAAAAACAGGTTCATAAAGGGAAATAGGGTCGCTGATACTTTCAAGGGCAATAACAACATCCGCACGTTTTTCGCCGATTTCATTGGCAATTTCCTCGATATTAGGCTCACGCTGATTTCTGAGGATAAGCTGTTCCTTAGCCTGAATCGCCTTGTAAGCAAGGTCACGGAGCGAACGGCTGACTTTAATCTGACTGTAGTCACGGAGATGACGGCGGAGTTCGCCTGTAATCATAGGAACGCAGTAAGTAGAAAAGCGGACTTCCTTGCTTAAATCGAAGTTATTTATAGCTTTTATCAGCCCGATAACACCAATCTGAAAAAGGTCGTCAACATCCTCGCCTCTGCCAGTAAAGCGCTGAATAACGCTGAGTACGAGCCTGAGATTGCCGTTTATCAGCCTGTCTCTGGCGGATTTGCTTCCTGTTTCCTTGATTTCTTTAAGAAGCTGAATTTTCTCCTCTTCCTTGAGTACAACCAGCTCCGAAGTATTGATTCCCGAAATAACAACTTTATTATAAGCCATAATAATACCACCTTTAAAAAATATTCCGGTATTATTATGGACAGATTTTTACTTATATAATCAGGAAAATAATGTAATTAAACAGTTAGTGGTAGGTGGGGATAAGTGGGGATAGGGTGGCGATAAAGTTACCCCCACCTATCGCCACCCATATCTACTTATCTCTACCTAACAATCATACATCAACGGATTTCGCATACCCTATCAGCTTATCGAGGCAGAGTTCAAAGCAGTTGCCGTACCACATTTCATCAAGGCAGGGCAAAGTTGCGTCAATGCAGTCGGAAATATATTTAACTGATATGTCAAGAGCCTGCTGTAAGCTTTTGCCGAGCGTGACAGCTCCTGTGAAAACGCTTGCAAAAATATCGCCTGTGCCGTGAAGATGTCTGTTGATATGTCTGCTGTACGAGAAGCAGAACTCATCTTTTGCGGAATCATAAGCGCCTGCTCCGTGAAGCTCACCTTTCCGCACACCTGTAAGAACAGGAGTTTTACAGCCCAGTCCAGCAAGCTTTCTGAGGACTTCCATTGCCTGCGATTCATCACAGCCGTCAATATACGGAATACCGAGCAGGAACGAAGCCTCCGTCATATTCGGAATAATATAGTCCGCTTTTTCGCAGAGTTTGCGCATTTCCGAAACAAATTCATCTGTGAATCCCGCATAAAGCTTTCCTGAATCGCCAAGAACAGGGTCAACGACAATAAAATTGCTGTCCGTGCCGAAATCATCGAAGAAATCGGACATAATCCGCACCTGTGAAGCCGAGCCGAGATAGCCTGTATAAATCGCATCGAACTTTAAGCCGAGACTTTTCCAGTGGTCTGAAATATCGGAAATATCGTCAGATAAATCGTGAAAAGTATACCCTGTGAATCCGCCCGTGTGAGTTGACAGAACAGCCGTCGGAATAACAGCGGTCTCGATACCCATAGCCGAAATAATCGGCAGTGCAACCGTCAGCGAGCATTTGCCGAAGCAGGATATATCCTGAATTGTAACAACTTTTTTCATAATAAATCATTCTTTCCTTTTTGATATATATACCATTTTACTTCATTTGCAGACCGTTGTCAACAGGATTTCCAAATATTTCTTCATAATTTTCTCCGTTTTATCACTTTTGGCTATTGACATTCACGGAAATATATTATAAAATAGTAGTATGTCTATTAAAAAAACGGAGTGTGTATTATCTTATGAAAAAAAATAACGGAAATTCAGTCGGTCTGCGTAAATCGACTAAAGTGACAATACTGTCGTGCGTAAGCTTCGTGCTTCTGACATTGCTGATACTTGTTTTCTTTGTATTCTTCCCGATTACACCGTCTGAAAAAATAATGGCGAGTATAGGTCGTGAAAACATTTTCAACAACAATCCGCAGAATAACGGCACATCGCCTCAGGGTATCGCCGTTACAACGGATTCGGTTACAACAACAGCAGTCAATGCCGACTATCTTGAAACAGGCACGCACACCACTAAAACATACGAGATTGTTATAACAACTGGCTCGGGCTTTATGTGGAACGGACGAATCCCTGACGAGATAACAGGCAATACAAAGACGACTATAGTTATCCGTGACGATCCGACATATCCAACATACGACCCGGGATATGTACCTCCCGTTTATCCTTCGGCAACAACAGCGGAAAACAACGAAAATCCCGATATTCCTGTAGATACAACTCCTGTTGATACGGGTTATCCTGTAGACCCTCCTGCAACAGACCCTGTGGCTACAGATATTCCTCCTGCAACCGACCCCGTATGGACTGAACCTCCTGTTGATACAACTCCTGTACGGACAGAACCGCCCATTATTATCGACACTCAGCCTCCTGTAAATCCCGACCCTCCTGTTTATTCCGAACCCGAAGGCGGTGAAGTCGGTGAGTGGTAAGCTTTCAGCCACAGAAGAAAATGCGCTCCGCTTCTATATAGGCGATGTTTCGGGCGATGATGATTTCTACGGCGACCCTAAAGCCTATGTGGTGCTTAATTCACTGTTTTTTCCCGATATAGCTACGGAATCGGCAAGGGCAAGCGAGGGCAAATACCTGAATCCTGCGATTATTGCGGATATTCCAAGACTTATTGACTTTTTCGGAAACCTGTTCT
Source organism: Ruminococcus flavefaciens (assembly GCA_023663905.1). Lineage (GTDB taxonomy): Bacteria > Bacillota > Clostridia > Oscillospirales > Ruminococcaceae > Ruminococcus > Ruminococcus flavefaciens_AD. Next base: position 6,173 of record JAMPGO010000042.1, on the reverse strand, counting down.
CGGCATTCAGGAAATCAGCACTGGAAGAAAATGTGTTAACTTATCGTGTTGAGCGTATGGCGGATTATAAACTCTGCCGTGAGCGTTCAATGACCGTATCAATGACTTCAACGTCAACAGGCGGATTCCTCAACGCATACCGTGACCGCAAGGGCATAGCGCTTATGAAATTCAATCTGCCCGAAGGCTCGTGCTGTATCGATGTAGGCAAGGCGCTTCCGCATTATGCCAAACCCGAGGAAGCCGAAATACTTCTTCCGCCGTTTATGAAGCTTGATATTGCCGAAATTCAGCCGACGGAATCGGAACTGCTCATTACCGACTCGGATAATCAGCCACCGCAGGTATCGTGCATAGTCGGTCTGCTCGGAATTGAAAAGCACAGCGGAGATACCCTGATACTTTCAGCGGACGGCTCAGAAGCGGGACAGCGTGTGTATAAGGCGCTGAACAGCGGAGAAATCCCCGATAATTCAGACGTTGAGCAGTATTCCTGCTGGAAGAGCGACTTGCAGAAAATATTATACAGTATGATATAAAAAATCCGGAGTTTACTCTCCGGACTTTTTTATACTTCAACAGAAACGCTGATATATTTTTCTTCAAATTCTTCAACAGGCATAGGCTTTGCGAAAAAATAGCCCTGATAAATATCACAGCCGTATTCCGCAAGAAAATCGACCTGAACCTGCGTTTCAACACCCTCTGTGATGACTTCCATATCAAGGAATTTTGCAAGCGAGATAATTGTTTTAAGAATAGCGTGGCTTCGCTCCTGATGTTCGGTTTTTCGGAGGAATCCCATATCGATTTTCAGCACGTCAGCGTCAAAATCCTTGAGCATATTAAGCGAAGAGTAACCGCTTCCGAAGTCGTCGATTTCAACAATAAATCCCTCGCTTCTGAGACGTGCAATCAGTTCGAGCTGAGCAGTAGGGTTGTCCATCATCGCAGTCTCGGTTATTTCGAGGTGCAGTCTTTTGGGCGACAGCTCGTACTTCTCAACAAGCGATGTTATAACGTCGTAAACATCGATAAGGAAGAAGTCTTTCTGGGAGATATTTACGGAAATATAGGTATTTTCAAGACCCATATCCGCCCATTTTCGAAGATAAGCGCAGGCGGTTTCCCACATAAACATATCAAGACGGCTGATAAGACCTGTATGTTCAAAGATTTTTATGAAGCTGTCGGGCGGAATCATACCGTCCTCGGGATGAAACCAGCGCACAAGAGCTTCACCGCCCTCAACCCTGCCGTCCTCTGCGAATGTCTGTGGCTGTATGTAAAGCCTGAACTGACCCTCAGTCAAAGCCCTTTCAAATTCGCTTATAACACGATGTTCGTTGATAAACTTCTCACGCAGACTGCGGTCGTAGTAAGCAACAACGCTCCTGTAGCTGTCTTTTATCGTCTTTATAGCGAGATTTGCACGGTCGCACATTACGGAAACACGCAGATTCGGGTCGGTTACTTCATAAACTCCGATGTGTATGTGAGTTTTGAATGCCGATTTTTCCATAAACGAATCAAGCACGGAATAAGCTTCAAGAAGTTCGGACTCTGAAAAGATTTCCTTTGGCATAAAAACAGCAAATCTGTCTCCTGAAATTCTGCCGTAAATACAGTTTTTTCCGCCGACGGAAGAAGTAACTTCCGCAATTTTCTTAAGAAGCCTGTCCCCTGCCTCCACGCCGAAAACATCGTTGACAATCTTGAAATTCTTGACATCGGTGACGATTATGCAATAACTTTCATCGGGCTTGCTGTTGAGGATTTCCCTTACGGAATCGCAGAAATAATTCTTGTTGTAAAGCCCTGTGAGCAGGTCGTGAGTTGCACGGTATTTTTCATTGCAGTACTTCGTATGCTCCTCTGTTTTGTCGTGAATCAGGAAGAAACAGCCGAGATATTTAAGCGAGCTGTCAAAAATCTTGCGGTACTCAACAGAATACTGACGTGCAGTGCCGTTGACGTTTCTCTGAATATCCCACGAGAGAGTAGCCGTATTTTTGTTGATTTTATCGGCAAACCACGCTTCAACCTGTTGCTCGAGCGTTTCGATTTCGGAATCGGCAAAACAGAAAATCTCCGAAGCCTTATTTGAATAAATAACCTTGCCGTCAACATCAACGCACATAATGCCGTCGTTCATATTCGCAATGGTGAATAACATCAGCCTGTCAATAAGCCCACGTGGAATATATATCAGCGAATAATAGAAAGTCAGGAAGCCTGCTATTGCGTGGAACAGAAGCGAGTAATCGAATTTCAGGCGGAAACATACGTGCGACGTGCTTACTATTGCGATACCGCCGAGAGCGAGGAACAGCGAAAAATACTTGACTGCATAGGCGCTCGGTAAATTTATTATCTTGCTGATAAGCATTATAAGAATAACAACACCGACAGCGATAAGGAATACAAGATGATATGAATATATCGGCTCGAACTCGGAAATTCTGTAGACAGACGACCCCGACCCGAAGTAATACGGCTCGACCTTGAAAACAAAATCGGCGAATGAGTTGACCAGCATAAGAATCATATCAATAATTGCAAGGATATTTATAGCCCTGCCCTTTTTCCTGAAATTCTTATAATATCCGAGATACTTCCTTGTAAAATTGAACACCGCCAGCACAGCGAAGCACTCCAGGAACGTGCATATTCCAAAAAAAAGCCTTGCCCAGAAAGCGTCGCTCATAATCATAGCGGTTGCATACGAGGCGACAGTTCCGGCGGAAAGCAGGAGTACACATCTCTGAGGCTTTTCAAGCTTATTATCTTTTAATTTTATTATTCCGTACAATGCACAGCACACCATAAACAATGCGCCTGCAAACAACAGAACAACCATAAGCCAAATCATATAAAAATCACCCTAAGTATAAACCGACCTGCCTTTTTTTGGCAAAAAGAAGTGCGGTTAAGATAAATTCTTATTATATTGTAACATAAAATTAACAAAAAGTCAATATTTATTATAAAAAATATACATTTAACATAAAAATGGCTATAATTGTTGAAACAATCAGTCTTAATATAAACCAGAATTTATTCAGCTGACTTTCATAAACGCTTCCTTCGGCGATAAGATTAAGCACCGCACCGCCGTCAAGCATACTGTAGGGCAGAAGATTGAACAGACCCTCTGCGAGATTGAACAGGGGCAGAAATCCTTTTATTCCGCAAGCCGTAAGCACGATGTACAGCACTATATTCACCGCAGGACCGCTCAGCAGAACGAATATTCCCTCTTTAAGCGAACTGCACGGCGAGGCTGACATTTTTATTCCCGACCAGCTCAGCACGATTGATTTAAGCTCACCGCCCAACAGTTTCAGTGCGGTAATATGCCCTGCTTCGTGCAGAATACAGGCAATATAGAATGCCGAGATGATTTCCGTATCACGGAACATAAACAGCAGTGCATTGAACAGCAGGAACGAGAATTTAACCCGTATTTTTATCATATATTTTTTATATATCCTGCTATCATATCAATGGGATTAGGGATAATTTCAACACCGTTCCCTGAAATATCCCTTAGCTTCAGAAACAGGGCTTCCGCCGTATCGGGATTGAAAATATTCAGAATTATCAGTCCCACCGCTATTATCATACACAAAGCCATCTGCATTGTTGCGGAATCGTCCGCCCTGCCCTCTTTTTTCCGCCGTATATTGTCAATTTCCAGAAGCTCGGCATTGTCCTCTTCGGGAATCACATCCGCTTCGTCCTCCTGAACTTCCTGCTCCTGACTGATAATTTCTTCGTCCATACCAACAGCTCCTTTCTGAAATAAAAATATGCTGATTTTTTTTAAATAAGAACTAAAATATCTGTCATTTCTAACATATTGACATAAATCCGCAAACGTGATAAAATATTATTTATAGGCTAGCAGACATAAGATTAACCACAGGGGGAATAAAATTGAAAATTTTCAGAAAATCATTATTAATTTCAACAGCCTTTGTCCTTTCCGCCACACTTTTCAGCTGTTCAGACAGCTCACCTGACCAGCCGTCCGTAACTGACGATACAGGCATTTCGCCACAGAGCATTACATTTGAGTGGCAGAGCATTTATCAGGATAAACTTGCTGAATTTAAAAATTCCGCTGATTTTTCCGCCGATATTGATTCGGGTTCAAGATTCGACCTGTTTGACATCACCGGAGACAAAACTCCCGAGCTTATCATATCCCCGAACAACAGCGGACAGACTCCGTGCAGGATTTATTCGTGCAGTAACGGCGAACTTACCGAACTCGGCTCAACAGGCAACTGCGGAACGTTTCTCTATCTTCCCGATTTACAGCTCATCAAGGACGAATATCAGGGCAACGGCTTTGTTATAGGCAAATATGTTGAATATCAGAACGGAAGCTTCAATACTGTCATCTCATACAGCGACAACTCCACATCGCTTTATTCAGGCGCAACAATCACGTATGAAATTGACGGTCAGCAGGTTCTTCTGCCTGAATACGAAAGTGCGCTCAAGCCCTACAGCAATGCGGAAAGCATAACCGCAGGAAGAAAATACACGTTCGGCGACAATGCCCTTGATTACGCAATAAAATGCTCCGAAAGCTGGGGTGCGGTTCTTCAGCCGAATCAGAGAGAAGCTTATAAATCAACCCTCACGGACTATCTCTCCGACGATTCAGGCAACAGCTATGCCTTTGAGCTGTGCGACCTCAACAGCGACAACAGTCCCGAGCTTATAATTTCCAGCGGAAATGAAAAAGAGAACGGCTGTGAGGTCTACTACTACGAAAACGACGAATTACAGCACATTGACGGCATTTTCGGCGAATACGGCAAGTTTACGTTTGATACGGAGCAGTTTGTACTTTCCGCAGGCGTAACACGCTGGAGCATAAACAACAGCAATTTCAGCGCCTCGGAATATAAGCATTCTGAAAATCTCGCTGAAATCGGCAGAAAATACCTTCTCACAGAAACCAACATAAACCTCGCCCTGAATTGAGTTAAATAATATGGCTAAATCAAAATCTATCTACACCTGCCGTAACTGCGGATATGAAAGCTCCAAATGGAACGGCAAATGTCCGTCCTGCAACTCGTGGAACAGCTTTGAGGAAGAAATTGCACAGACCACACCTGCTCCGTCATCGTTTTCAAGAACGGCTTACACGGGCGGTACTGACCTCTCGGAAAAGATACTCGAACTCGAAAACATCGGCACTGACAGCGATATCCGCTATGATACGGGTATCGGCGAACTCAACAGGGTTCTCGGCGGTGGACTTGTCAAAGGCTCGCTCGTTCTTCTCGGCGGTGAACCGGGAATAGGCAAGAGTACGATTCTTTTGCAGATATGCCAGTATCTGGGCGAGAATCACTCCATACTGTACGTTTCGGGCGAGGAATCGGCAAGGCAGATTAAACTGCGTGCCGAAAGACTGGGAGTTGATACCGAAAATCTGTACATCCTGACGGCAACGGATGCGGAAGCGGTCGCCGAAACCATTGCTTCAAGCTCGCCTGATATTGCGATTATCGACTCCATACAGACGATGAGTATCAACCGCATTTCGTCAAGTCCCGGAAGTCTCACGCAGGTAAGGGAATGCTCGAATCTGTTTATGCACACGGCAAAGGGGCAGGAGATACCTATTATAATAGTAGGTCACGTCAACAAGGACGGTGCGATTGCAGGTCCTAAAGTTATGGAGCATATCGTTGACGCTGTGCTTTACTTTGAGGGCGAACGTCACCAGAGCTACAGGCTTCTCAGGGCAGTCAAGAACCGTTTCGGCTCTACAAATGAAATCGGTGTATTTGAAATGCTCGACAAAGGGCTTGCGGAAGTTGAAAATCCGTCGCAAATGCTTCTGTCGGGTCGTCCGCACGGTGTTTCGGGAACTTGCGTTGCGTGTATCATCGAAGGCTCACGTCCTATTCTTGCGGAAGTACAGGCGCTTGCGGCAAAGACGAGCTATGCCTCGCCACGAAGAATGGCTACGGGATTCGATTTCAACAGGCTGAATATTATAATAGCGGTTCTCGAAAAAAGGCTTGGTATATTTATGGGAAGCCTTGATATATACCTTAATATAGTAGGCGGATTCCGTCTCGATGAACCCGCAGCCGACCTTGCAATTGCTATGGCGCTGTATTCGGGCATTATGGACAAGC
>JAMPGO010000041.1 GCA_023663905.1 Ruminococcus flavefaciens | reverse complement strand
CCGTATTTTTTATAAGATACGGCATATTTCTTCTTAATTTTCTATCACTTATCATATATTTATCACATTCAGGGCTATAATTATTATTAATGAATAATTTATCAGCTGACGGACAGCCTATAGTATAAATTATAAATTGAATTGCGAGGTCTTTTTTTATGTCAGATTTTTATAACAATGACGAAAATAACTACAATGATTTCAGTGAATACAAATCCGAGGAAACTCCGCCGAAAAAGCCCAAGAAACATACGTTCCTTAAAGTAATGGCATTTCTGGTATGTATGGGCATTGCAGGTGCAGGCTCGGTGCAGATATATAAGTTTATGGATAACAGCAAGTTCGATATTTCGGAGGATTCTTCGGGCGAGGAAAGCACTCCTGTCAATAATACCGGCGACAGCGATGACGATTCAGCAGACGACGGAAGCGGTAACAGCCAGTCTGTTCCCGAACCGCAGAATCTTCCCGGACTTTTTGACATCGCTTCACGCACGGATTCCAAGTATCTTCCCGACATTGTGGATGAGATTATGCCCTCTGTTGTCGGTATTTCCTCCACTTTTGAAATTACAAGGCAGTATTCGTCCTGGGGCTGGGGATTCCAACAGCCTCAGACATCCACAGAAGAAGCCGTTGCTACAGGCACGGGCATTGTTATGACGGAGGACGGCTATATTATTACCAACGCTCACGTCGTTTACGACAGCTCGGAATACAATGCAGGCGAGGCTAAGGACGTTTCTGTTCTTTTCAGCGACAAAAAAGAGTACGACGCAAAAATTATTGCGTATGATATAGAAACCGACCTTGCCGTGCTGAAAATAGACGAGACAGGCTTTACACCCGCAACATTCGGCGACAGCAGTGACCTGCGTGTAGGCGAGCTTGTTGTCGCTGTCGGAAATCCTCTCGGATTCGAGCTTTTCGGCTCTGTTACAAGCGGTATCGTTTCCGCCCTTAACCGTGAAATCTCAATCAACGAGAAAAATATGACTCTCATCCAGACCGACGCCGCTATAAATCAGGGTAACTCAGGCGGTCCGCTTCTCAACAGCTGTGGTCAGGTTATCGGCATAAACTCCGCAAAAATGTCGTCAAGCTACGGCTCTTCCGCTACTGTTGAAGGTCTCGGCTTTGCAATCCCGATTAACGACGCAAAGGTTATCATCGACGATTTAATAAACAACGGTCACGTTACAGGCAGACCGCAGATAGGTATTTCCGCCGTAAATATTGACGAAACCTACTCCAGCTATCTCGGGCTTCCTATGGGAATCTATGTCCGTGATATAGCTGAAGGAAGCGCTGCTGAAATGGCAGGCATTCAGGTCGGCGATGTCATTATAGGTATCAACGACGAAGCCGTTACCAATATGGATGAGCTTAACGGTATCAAGAACCAGTTCAAAGCAGGCGATACGGTAACTCTTAAAATCTACCGTAACGGCGAGGATATTGATATACAGCTTGTGCTTCACGATGCGAATGCAGAAGTGAGCGTACAGGAAAATTAAAAAAGTATTCTTCACCTCTCCTTTCTAAATAATAAACGGAAAAAGCTGACTGTTACAGTCAGCTTTTTCTGTTATAAGATTATGGTTTTCTTAAGCTCGATGGAATAAATAACAAGCTCCTTGACTTTTCTGCCTGTGATAAGCTCAATCGCCGACTTGTAAATCTCAAGCTGTCCCGTATAGCGTTCCCTGAGCCTGTCTGCGGAAATTCCTCTGTCGGATTTGTAATCAACAATTACTATGCCGTCCTCGTCCTCATACATAAGGTCGATAATACCCTTAATCATATTATCGGAATTTCTGAATCTTTCAAGTGCGGGATTATCAGTATCGAGCTGTGAAGCCGCTACCATAAACTTCTTCTCTCGCTCATACTTTTTCGCCGATTTCACCTTGCTGTAAAGCTCACTGCCGAAAAATGCCGTGACTTTTGCAGGGTCAATACATTCCGCCTGTGCTTCCGTAATAAATCCGACTTCCGCAAGACGGTTTATCTCCGCCTGTGCGTCAGCTTCGGCATTGTCAAAACTGCAATACTGGAAGAACGTATGTATCGCCGTGCCACGTTCAGCTCCTGTCATCTTCTTTATCTCAGAAATAAATTTCGGTCGCTGTAAATGGATTTCGTACTCCTCAGTCTCGCTGAATTTCTTGGAAATCTGCGTAACACTGAGCTTTGCAGTTGTCTCCGAAAGCGTTCTGTCATAGTTAGTATTCATAATATCCCTGATTTTCTCAACAAGCTCATCATCAGGTACGGCAGGGACAAATTCTGCACCTGAATCTTTTGTCTTTATATCAGCATCCGAAACAAATTCATATTCAAATAATTTTCTGCTCGAATCCACATCGTATGCAGGAAATCCGAACGGCTGGTCTCCAAGCCCGATAAGTTCCGCAACAGCAGGAAATTCACCGTGCATAATAAGCGCCACCCATAGCCAGTCCGCAAAACTGTTTGCCTTTGCAACAATATTCCTTACATCGCCGTTATTGAGAACACAATCACGGATTATCTTTGCAATCGGATTAAGCGTTTTACTTCCGCATTTGAGATTGATAAAAAGCTGCTGTTTAGCCCTTGTCATACCAACATAAAGCAGGCGCATTTCCTCGCTTCGCTTGTCACGGGCAATTTCTTCATTAAGCATATTATACTGGAACGTTTTGTAACGGCGGACGAGTTCTTTATTATAAAGCCTGAAACCAATTCTGCCGTCGTCACGGAATAATACGGAATCCTTGCCCGTATCCTTGCGCCAGTCAGAAGCGTTATTAAACTTGATTTTTGATTCATTTTCACAGAGGAATACAAACGGATATTCCAGACCCTTTGATTTGTGCAGAGTTTTTATGCTGACATAGTTTCCAGAAGAAGCCGACACTTTTCCCTGCTCGTAGTCGTCGTTTTCCGCAATCCTGTCAATATGGCGGATAAATCCGCTAAGTCCTCCACGTCCGTCCGCAGAAGCAAATGCCTCGTAATTTTGGGCGTACTGTATAAGCATACGCAGATTAGCACGCTTTTTATCGCCGTCCTTGTGAATCTGCATAACGGAAATAAAATCCGTCGTATCGTATATAGTGCTTATAAGCTCGCCTGTTGTCATCGTTATTGAATCAAGGCGGAAACGCTCGACAGCCTTTAAAAATTCCTTACAGCGCACCGCAAGTCCGTCGTCAAAATCGGGTACTCCGTCATTCGCCACTTCAATAAGTATCTGATATATCAGCTTTTTTCTGTCAACCGATTTGATATATGCCAGCTCCTCTATGCTGAACATATACATCGGCGAAAGCATTACCACGCTCATAGGAACATCCTGCAAAGGGTTCGCAATAATCCTCAGCAAATCAATAAGAACAGTTATTTCCCTTGATTTCAGATAGCCCTTTTCCTCGCTTCCTCTTGCGGAAATATCCCTGTTTTCAAGCGCCCTGACATAAGCCTTTGTATAGTAATTCTTGCGGATGAGAATACAGAAGTCGGACGGCTGGCAGTCACGGGTGCTTCCGTCGGATTCAACCACCTGCACCTTGTTTCTTATCATTTCAGCGATTTTCTCCGCCGTAACTTCCGCCTCTGCACTTTCAACCGCCTCGTCTTTGTCATCATCGGAATCCATTGAATCCGTATCTATCAGCGTGATATGAGTTAATCTGCTGTCATCGTGCGGTGCGGAGTACTGCTCTGCTCCGAAATAAAGCTTCTCATCGTCGTTGTAGTCAATATCTCCGCACCTTGCTGACATTATTTCCGAGAAAACAAAGTTGATAAAGTCAATAACCTCGGGCGAACTTCTGAAATTCCTGTTAAGAAGAATGTACTGGTTTTTCTCGTCACTTTTTTCGGAATAAGGCACGGAGCTTTTCATTACATCAATGAAGTTTTTCGGATTCGCAAGCCTGAATCCATAGATTGACTGCTTTACATCGCCGACAAGAAAAGCATTGTTTCCGTAAAAAGTCCTGCCGTTGTCGTCAATCCTGTAATTTCTGGAGATAAGCTTGAAAATCAAATCCTGCTTGTTGTTGGAATCCTGATATTCGTCAATCATAATCAGGTCGTAGTAATCAGCGATATTTCTTGCAATTTCGGACTGTATTATATTGCCGTCCTCATCGTAATCGACAAGAAGCTCCAGCACAAGACGTTCGCCGTCGTCGAAGCTTATCGCATTCTTGGCGCACTTCCTCTCCCATATAATCTGCCTGAACTTACGGACAACCTCGACAAGAATCCCTGCAACTTTGCCCGATTCCTCAAAATTATCCCTGAGCATTCCGAAACTGTTGATTATAGCAGGAATATCATTTTTCAGCTTCTTACGATTGTCAGTATAAACAGGGCGTATCGCCTTGTTATAAATTCTTCCCGAAGATTCAGTATTTCTGAAGTCTGCTATGTACTCCGCTTCCTCCTGCGTGGGAAAACGTCGCTCCTGTAGGATTTTTACAAGAAGCTCAATCTTTGAAACATCAGTCTGTGACTGTATCAGATTCTTTTCAGCCGTTTTTGTACTCATATCAGGAAAAGTATCATAAATCATTTTAGCATTTTCTTCGGCAATATTCAGCAGATTAACGGCTTTTTCAGCGATATTATCAAAAAATTTACTGTAGTATACGGAATCCTCGAGTTTTTTGCCGTATTCCTCAATAACCTTGTCAAACCAGTCGTCGATTATTGCAACAGACGAAATGAATTTATCCGCCTCCATAATCACGTTAACAAGCGGTTTCTGGTCTTTAATGCAGAAGCAGTCGTAGAGATGTGAAATCTTGTCGTACTCATTCTCGCTGTACCAGTCCAAAAGCTCTTCCATAGCCTGAGCCTTGATAACCTTCTCGTCATTTTGGTCGAGAATATCAAAGCCCGATGTTATTCCCTGTACCGCAACATTGCCGTCCTCATCCGCAATCCCCGATTCCTGCGACGGTATATTATCAGCGTAGTCCCTGAGAAGCTCAAAACAGAATGCGTCTATAGTTGAAATCCTTGCGCTCTGCAAAAGTACCTGCTGTCTGATAAGATGTTTATCGCCGGGATGGTCGTTGATTAACGCAGTCAGCTTCTGGTCGAGACGTTTTTTCATTTCCGCCGCCGCATCGTTCGTAAAAGTTACAACAATAATCCTGTCGGCACTTATTTCCAATTCTGAATCCGCAAGAAGCTGTGCAAGCCTTTCGGTAAGCACCGCAGTTTTACCGCTTCCTGCCGCCGCCGATACGATAACAGCCGAACCACGGGCTTTTATAGCGTCCTGCTGTTGCTCTGTGTATTTCATTCCGCATTTCCTCCCTTATTTTTTCCAAGAATCCTGTCGGCTTCCTTCTTCTTTTCGGGATTCGTCTCTCGCCACACAGCACCGTCGCTGTTTCCGCATATATCGCCGAATTTACAGTAGTCGCAGGCATTTATGTCTTTATTCACAATCGGTAAAGCGTCAAAATATCCGCCGTATACGGCTTCCGCTATTTCCGTAACGCTTCCGTATACAAAATCCTTGAGCATAACTACATTCTCGCTCGGTATTACCGACTTCTCGGGAATATATTTTCCGCCGATACCCTTTTCCATAGCATTAAGAACGTCGCTGTCATCAAGAAGAAGTCCTGTTGATTTAAGACCTTTATCTATAGCCTTCTGATTTATTTCAGACTGCTTTTCAGGTTCTTCATCTATCTTTGAAATGCTGACAGGAGTATACATAACTCCGGCAGGAATACAGTCGCCGAACTTTGCACCCTGTTCAGTCGCCATAAACAGGTACAACAGCATTTGCAGATTAAGTCCGTTGGCGAGATTGTCCGAGTTTATAGACTTTTTACTGCTCTTGTAATCGATAATCCTGAGATACTTTTTGCCGTCGTTTTCCCATATATCCGCACGGTCAATTATTCCGCCGATACTAAGCCAGTTGCCGTCGCCGAAATCAAACCCGAGATTTCTGTTGTTCTGTATATCAAGCTCGAATGCAACAGGAGTAAAATCGCTTACTCCGAGTTCGTTCTTTGTGTGAATAAACACATTCACCAGTCTCTCTTTAAGCTTATTGTAAAAAAGCTCGAATCGTGGTGTTTTGGAGAAATTTCCGCCGAGATTTTCAATGCGGTATTTCTGTGCGTGCCTGTTTATCTCGCTTATAAGCTCGTCCGTGCTGATATTGACAAAATCATCCTTATCTCTGGAGGCAAGTATATTGTGAAAACACTCGTGCGCAAGGCTTCCCGAGATTGTCGTATTAATCTCGATTTTTTCAGGTACATTCAGTTTAAGGCAGTGCTTGCAGAAATACTTGAACGGGCATTCATTATAATCCTCGATTCCCGAAGGCGAAAGGCGGAGAGGTTTGAAGCTTCTGAGCTTTTTGATAGTCTCGGTCTTTACTTTATATTCCGACTTGCTTAATGATTTACTCAGAACAGAAATAATTTTCTGCCTGTATTCGTCATCGGAAAGAAGCGCTTTTTCAATTGAAGCGGTATTCACAGTATTCATAGACCTGTCCTGCATATAATGATAATATGCGGATTTTCTTGTAACGGCATAGAAATCGGGCGGAATGTCCCTTTCTTTTATAATCATCTCGTTCTGCGATTTCTCATCCCTGCGGAACATTTGTGTAATCTGACTTATCACAGGAGCAGGATACTTTGCATTGCCCGACAAATCGGACAGCGGATATGTAATATACAGCCTGTCCGAAGCTGTTGAGAGCGATTTATAGACAATAAGCCTTTCCGAAGCAATAAGGTCGGTAAGCGGTCGGGAAATCTCAATCCCCTGTATTGACAGCTTCTGCTTGTCGCCTTCGGAGAAAAGTCCGTGAAGGCTTACCTGATTCGGGAAATCGCCCTCCGTCGCTCCTATCACAAACATAACTTTCGGCGAATTAAGTCTCGCCGTCCTTGCGGAAGCTGTCATAACAGAGTCGAGAGTCTGCGGAGGAACGGAATAAGTTATTCTGCCAATCATTGAGCGCATAATATTCGCAATCTCACTGAATTTCATAACATTTTCGCCGATAGTTCCGACAATGCTGTCAAGTATGTTGATAAGACAGCTCCAGAGACGTTTGAGTTCCGAAGCTTCGTGGTCACGGTTCAGCTTTATAAGCTGATTGATGAGCTTACCGACAGAAACCTCGGCATTGCAGTCCACAATATACTCGTAGATAAGCTGACAGCTCTTTTCGGCGGAAATCTTACCCTTAAGCTTTTTCTTAAGGCTGATTATCGGGGTTATAATTCTCGCCCTAAGACTTTCAATCATTTCAAGATTGTCATCTTCCGCCGTAAATTCCTCGCACCACACATTGCCGTCGATTGCCCATTTATAGCAGTAATTCTCAAGAATTGATATATCCGTGAGACTTTCTTCGAGAATACCGCATTTCAGCAGACGGAAAATCTGTTCGGTATGGAATTTCCTAGCCGTAAGCAAATCAAGAAGAGCGATGAAAAATACTATTATAGCCGTATGATTTATGGAACGCTCTATGCTGAGGAAATACGGAATATCGTATCTTTCAAAAGCCGTTCTGAGAACGTCGGCATACTGCTCGATATTATTGGAAATAACGGCTATATCCCTGTATTTAAGCGATTTATCAGCGTGAACGAGCCTTTTTAGTTCCGCACAGACATACTCAACCTCGCTGTACATATCTCTTGCTTCAAAAATGCCGATATTGCTTGATTCAGGAGCGTTATCGGGTTCGGGCGGAATATTGCGCATAACCCTTTCGCTGAGATATTCAAGGTCGGGACTGTTGAATCTGTGGCTTTTACCGCACTGCTCAACCCTGAAGTCATAGTTCATATTACGACAGATTTTAGTGAGCCTTTCATAAGTAGAATTGACAGTCTCGAAAAGCGTGAATTTTTCTGCGTTCACATCGTCAGTCCTGAGCGTTATAACCACGTTTTCGGCAGAAGCAAAAATAACCCTGAGCATTTCAATCTGGTCGGCATTGAAGCTCTCAAATTCGTCAAGACATACGCATTTTCCCTTGAAATAGCCGTTAAGATTAGCAATAACAGCCGATTCGCTGATATTTTCAAGATTATCCTTAAAGCCGTAGTCGTTCATAATACGCTCGTATTCGCAGTAAATTGAAGCTATATCAGCCGTTTTGCTGTGAAGCTTGTTTTCGAGGGTTTCAGCTCTCTCCATAAGTTCCTGCGGAGCAATTCCCGAATGCTTCATATCGGTTATAAGCCTGAGAATTTCTTCCGCAAATCCTGCCTGATTACTTCTTCTTGCAAAAAACGACAGAGATTCGGGAGTTGATTTTGCAGAGGAAATCGCCTGATAAATAATTATCATCCTCGCCATTTCGTCAGCATATTCGCCGTTTCGGTTTGGGTCGCCGTAAATCTGGAAAAGCTGACGTGCGAGACTGCTGAAACTCAGAGAGAGGAGATTGTTGAAATTTTCAGCACCGAGAAAAAAGTATAGCTTTTTATCAAAATCATTTGAATACTGCTCGGGTACAAGCACACAGACATCTTTTCCGTCCTGCTGAAATGCCCTGATTTTTTCAAACATAGCCGTTGTCTTGCCCGTACCTGAAGCACCTGTAATAAATTCAATCATAGTAATCACCACTTAATAAAATTCAATGCCACACAGAAACTGTATGGCATTGATATAAAATTTTTAGAATCCGTTAAGATGATATGTAGCCATTATCGCCGGATAATTTCTTAAACATTCGTTTTCATAGCGGGAAATCTCGCCGTCGGAAATAGGTCGGCTGATAATGCCGTATTTGTGCCTGAATCTTATGGAATCGCCCTCGGTAATAAGCCACGAATCATAGGCTTCGTAAATATCCGCATTCACTCTGTCCGTCAGGAAGCTGTCGTAGCCTCTTATGCCGATATAGTGCTTCTTGTCAGTATCAAACACCGAGCAGAATGCCTTGATAAGCTCCGAAATCTCATCCGCTGAAAGTCCCGATTCCGTTATGACAGGGCTTGTCAAATCGAGGTAAAGCGGATATTCAAGCTGATATTCCTCAATTAAGCTGTGGAGCTTTTCAGCGTCGGAAGCCATTTCCTCGGGAGTAATCTTGTCCGCATACCATATAAGTCCGATTTTACGTAAATCCGTCTTTGCGCTTGCAATATTCTCAGCCAGCACTTCAAAATCAGGCTCTTCTTCTGAATTATTCACGGCAAGCATAGCAATCTCGCTTATTTCCGTACTCCAGCTTACAGCCGAGCTGTCTGCCTCAACAATATCGCACAACACTTTGGAGACAGTGGTTGTCTCGGGCGGATATGAAGTTGTAGTTTCAGGCGGAATAAAATCGGGATTAGGATTAGTCTTTATAATCTCCGAGAAATCCTTATAGCAGTAGTTGACATCAACACCGCCGTTTATGCCGTCAATTTCGCCCTGACTTGAATACTGCCATATGCTGTAGTGACCGTTATATGCTGTGAGCTGTGGGGAATACTGGGCGACCCATACGTCGTATTTGTCGAGTACGCTCTTGTATATG
>JAMPGO010000040.1 GCA_023663905.1 Ruminococcus flavefaciens | reverse complement strand
AAGGGAATCCTTAAGGGGGTTCCTTTTTTCATCCCGAAGAGAGCGCGAATAGTAAGGATTTTTCTATATTTAGGCAGGAATGGGGTGTTGACAAACGGCACGGAAGATGTTATTCCGAAGAATGCGCACAAATGGCACACTGTCGAGAAAATCGCAAAGGATATAGCAGAAAGCTACGGTTTCGGCGAAGTAAGAGTGCCGACTTTTGAAAATACTGAACTTTTTATGCGTTCTGTAGGCGAAACAACCGACGTTGTCCAGAAGGAAATGTATACAGTAATGGCGAAGGAATCAAAATTCACTCTTCGCCCCGAGGGTACTGCCGGAGCTATCAGGGCAATGCTCCAGAACGGCTTGCTCAACGAAGCGCTTCCGCAGAGAGTTTATTATATCCTCTCCTGTTTCCGCCACGAACGTCCGCAGGCAGGCAGATTAAGAGAGTTTCACCAGTTCGGTCTTGAAATGGCAGGAAGCTCATCGCCTGCTGCCGACGCTGAAGTTATCTCGCTCGCACACACTATACTAAAAAGGCTTGAGCTGAAAAATATCGAGCTTTATATAAATTCGATAGGCTGTCCGACCTGCCGTGCGAAATACCACGAGGCTCTCAGAGCTTATTTTGAATCACGCAAGGGTGAACTCTGCGAGACCTGTCAGGAAAGACTTGTAAAGAATCCGATGAGAATACTTGACTGCAAAAGCCCGATTTGTCAGGAAATCGGCAAGGACGCTCCTGTGATTCTCGATTATCTCTGCGAGGAATGCGGAAATCACTTTGAAAGCCTGAAAGAGTATCTCACAAATCTCGGAATTGAATACAAAGTCAATCCGAAGATAGTCCGTGGGCTGGATTACTATACAAAAACCGTCTTTGAATTTGTTACAACTGAAATCGGCGCACAGGGTACAGTCTGTGGCGGAGGAAGATACGACGGACTTATTGAACAGCTCGGCGGTCAGCCTACTCCTGCACTCGGCTTCGGAATAGGTCTTGAACGTCTGCTTCTTGTTATGGACAAGCAGGGCTGTAAGTATCTTACACCCAGAAAGTGCGACATCTACTTTGCAACTATGGGCGACAAGGCTCTCGAAAAGGCTATGAAACTCTCGGCTTCTCTGAGAGAATACGGCTATTTTGCTGAATATGACCTTATGAACAGAGGTCTTAAAGCTCAGATGAAGTATGCGAATAAAATCGGTGCGAAGTATACTGTTGTACTCGGCAACAATGAGCTTGAAAACGGTACTGCAATGCTTAAGGAAATGGAAAACGGCAAGGAGACTTCAATCAGGCTTGATGAGAAGTTTGCAGGCTCTTTTGAGGAAATCTATTTCAATAAAATGCTTGATGTTATAGACGATGAAGGAAATGATTCACTTTTTGCATTTATGAAGGGAAATGACTAATTATGGCAGATAATATGAAAGGCTTGAAAAGAACTCACTATTGCGGAGACGTATGTGAAATCGGGCAGGAAGTCGTTGTAGGCGGTTTCGTTGAGAGAATCAGAAACAAGGGCGGTATTATTTTCATCGTCCTCAGAGACAGAACAGGCGTTGTTCAGCTGGCTTTCAATGAAAACTCCGACCCTGCAATCTTTGAAAAGGCATCATCCTGCAAAAGCGAGTACGTTGTAATGGCTAAGGGCGAGGTTATCGAGCGTGAGAGCAAGAATGACAAGCTGAAGAACGGCAATATTGAGATTTTTGTAAGCGATTTGCGTATACTTTCCAAGGCGCAGACAACTCCGTTTGAGATTACCAACGAAACGAAGGTAAATGAGGAACTCCGCCTTAAATACCGCTATCTTGATTTACGTCGTGCGCCTTTACAGCAGAATATTATAATGCGCCACGAAATCGCAAGAGTTACCCGTGAATATTTCTATGAAAACGGATTCCTTGAAATTGAAACTCCGATGATGATGAAATCCACACCCGAAGGTGCGAGAGACTATCTCATTCCGTCAAGAGTACATCAGGGAAAATTCTACGCTCTCCCACAGTCACCGCAGATTTACAAACAGCTCCTTATGATTGCTGGATATGACAGATATATTCAGCTTGCACGCTGTTTCCGTGATGAGGATTTGCGAGCTGACCGTCAGCCTGAATTTACACAGATTGACCTTGAAATGTCCTTTGTTGACGCAGAAGATATACAGGAATGCGTTGAGGGCTTTATTCAGCGTGTTTTCAAGGAAGTTATGGGTGTTGACGTTCCTGTTCCGCTTCCGAGAATCACTTTTGCCGAAGCTATGAACCGTTTCGGCTCGGATAAGCCTGATACCCGTTTCGGATTTGAAATTCAGGATATTACCGATACCGTAAAGGACATCGATTTTGTTGTATTCAAAAATGCAATTGAAGAGGGCGGTTCTGTCCGTGCGATAAATGTCAAGAACGGAGCAGGCACTTACACACGCAAGGAAATAGACAAGCTTGTTGAACACGCTAAGGGAATCGGCGCAAAGGGTCTTGCGTATATCCGCTGGGTCGGCGAACCGAATTGCAGTTTCAAGAAGTTCCTTAAAGACGGCGAGCTTGAAAAAATCTGTTCAGCTGTTGGCGCTCAGGACGGCGACCTTGTGCTTATCTGCGCCGACAAAACAAAAACCGTACTTTCAACGCTTGGCGCAATCCGTCTTATCTGCGGAAAAAGGCTTGTCGTAATCGACGAAAACAAGTACAATTTCCTTTGGATTACTGAAATGCCGTTCTTTGAATACGACGAGGAGAATAATACCTGGGTTGCGGCTCATCATCCGTTTACTATGCCAATGGAAGAGTGTATCGAATATCTTGATACCGACCCTGCGAATGTACGTGCAAAAGCGTGGGATTTGGTTCTCAACGGCACGGAGCTTTCAAGCGGTTCAATGCGTATAACTGATTTTGAGTTACAGCAGAAGATGTTTGAAGCGCTGGGTATGACAGACGAAGAAATTCAGGCTAAATTCGGATTCCTTGTTGACGCATACCGTTACGCAGCACCTCCGCACGGCGGTATGGGAATAGGTCTTGACCGTCTTGCAATGATTATGTGCAAGGCTGACAGCCTCCGTGATGTAACAGCATTCCCGAAAGTACAGAATGCGAGCGAGCTTATGTCGGAATGTCCGTCAACTGTGGATAAAGCAAGTCTTGACGTACTCGGAATAAGCATAAATGATACGGAAGAATAAGCTGAATAATTGCAAAAGGAGCAGGATTTATATAACCTGCTCCTTGTTTTTTTGTTTACGCTTTAAGCGGAATATCCTTAATATTTATCATTCCTGCGAAAATTTTCTGAATTACAAGTGCGTCCATACCTGTAACACCCTTAACACCGTCAACATCAGCGTTTATTGCACCCTGTTCGGAAAGTGCGTACTTGTCTTTGTTTCCGAGAGACTGTATGATTGCGGCGGCATCGGCAATATCAACAACACCGTCAATATTCGCATCGCCCCAAAGTGTATCACTGCCGTTATCTGCGGAAGTGCCGTCGGGTTCAGTACCCCACACAAGCTTGTCGTCTGCGTAAAGAGTAATCTTATCAGTAATTGCAGCTGCGTCGTTGTCATCTTCAAAGCTTACAAGGTCTGCATAGCTGTAATCGTTTGCGGAATCCCATACCGTATCATAAGTTTCGGGGTTCATTTTATTGAGAAGTCCGAACTGATATACACGGCTTCCGTAGAAATCGCAGTTCTGCCACGAAATCTCTATATAGTACGTGCCGCTATCGTCGTACTTGACAGGCTCGGAAATAAGAGCCTGATTTTTGCCGTCCGTAAAGCTCTTTTCCTGGTCGTAGTCCACACGTGTTTCGATAAAGCTTATATCCTCGCCCTTTGCAATCTGCTCATTGATATTGAAATAATATCTCGCTTTAAGATTGCTCTCGAATTTCGGCGGATTGACAGTTCTGTTATGAACGACAATCTTAATCTGCAAGCCAGCGTCGTTTTCCTGCGCCTTACCTGCTGATATATACAGACCTGTCGGCAAGGGATTGCCGTCCTCATCAACCTGCTCGTAGCCCTCAGCATTCTCGGACATATTGAAATCAGGCTTTATATGGTTTTCCTTTTCGTATTCTTTTCCCTTTGCGCCGTAGAAGTGGTAAAGTCCTGCCAAATCACCGCAGAGAGCGGCATTGTAGTCGTCTGTAACCTCATTGTAGATGTAATCCTTGGTAATATCGCTATGGAAATCATCAAGGTCAGGACCTCCTACCAATGCGCCCCAAAGCGTATGAACCTGCGTTACAGGGTCGTCCATACTCTGCGTAGGCGAACAGTGTGAGGAGCGATGATGTGGCTGGGAAGCGTAGTTCTTGTCATAGCCGACAATATATGCATATCCCATAGGATTATCGCCGAGAATGTATTCCATTTGGTCTTTCGCCCATTCAGCAAAAATCAAATCGCCTGTTTCCTTTGCGTATACCATAGCCTGAAGCCCTGCGGCTGTGTTATATCTTTCACTTCCATATCCTGCTACTACTGCATAACCTTCGGGCGATTTTGCAATGAAATTACTACCGCTTTCAGGCAGGTCGGGAATAGTTGCAGGGTCAATCGTCTGATTCCATATTAAATCGTCCATACCGAAATACTTGTGAGTTGAAGTCGGGACATAGTAATCGACGGTTTTGGCTGTATCTTCATCAACACCCGACCAAAATTCCAGATTCCAGCGGAAAATGTACCAGTCACGGGCAGTATTTGTTACAGGAGCAAGCTTTGCAAAAACTCCGCCCCATACAGTATCCCAGCAATGCACCCAGATATTCTGCCAGCAATTGCCTGTATCAGTCATAATTCTTTTCAGATAGCCTGTATACGGGTGCGCACCCTTGTCGTTTGTAACAGTCTCGTCCACAGCAATAATGTCATCTATGTAGCTGTAATCTTCCGTGCAGTAATAAAGCCATACAGCTGCCCACGCAAGCTCGTCGTAATCATAGCTTGATGTATAAAATCCGCCGTCATATCCCAGACTTGTAGCCGTAGGAGTCATTCCCAATTCCCATTCTTCCGTGTGAGTTTCAACGGCAAAATCATAGAGCGCAAGTGCGTAATCAAGATTTTTCTGTGCATATTCAGGGTCTGTATCCTTGAAGTTGAGGTAATTTACTGCGAGTGAAGCGGCTGCGCCTGCACACTGGTCGGAAGCAGGCATTTCGGTTGTTGCGAAATATGCAGGACGTTTTACTCCGCAGGAAGATGAAGCAACATACGTTCCGTCAACCTGCAATTCGGGCGGACACCAGTAATTGTGGTCGTTATTGCCCTCGCCTACCTGATAGCAGTATGCGACAACTTTGCCGTCATCGTCGAGAAAAGTAACTTTCATAAAGTAATCGTTAATCCAGCGGAGTTCATCCTCAACGTGCTTGTCGAGCCCTGTCTCCTGGTAGGCTTCACGAAATTCATAGTAACCCCAGCCGACAGTTGAGGCGGAATAGCTTCCGGGAAGTCCGAATTTAACGTGGTCGCCTGCATCGTGCCAACCGCCTGTCAAATCAACAGTACCGTTGCCGTCGGGGTCAAGGTATTTTCTGTTAGCTTCAATAAACTCATCTGACATATTAACGCCGACATAAAGACCCTCAGCCTCGCTTGCACCTCCGTCGCCCTCGCCCTCGTATGAGCCGAGACCATTGTCCTTGCCGTCATCTTCACCGCCGTCGCCTTTATTGACAGTCGGCATAGGATTCATAGGCTGGAGCGGAATTTCTGCGTCTTTTACGTGGCAGTCGCTTCGCCACGAATAATAGCCGTCCTCTGAAACTTCATCTCCGCATTTGTTTGCATCGTAGAAGCAAAGCGAGAGTTGCAGAGCTTCAGCGTAATTATGGTAATTATTGGGCTGGTCGGTAACAACAGCGGCATTCGCCATAAATGCACTGTTTGCCATAAGGAGTCCAGCTGTTGAAATACAGACGGCAGATTTTTTCAGGTTCATATCAATTTCCTTTCTTCTTATCGAGCAGACCCTTTTCTTTCAGCCTGTCGAAAACAATGTTATATCCGTTATTTCCGTCCCTGAGAGAACGGTTTACCCTGCTTATTGTCGCAGTGCTTGCACCTGTTTCGTTTACAATGCTGTTATATACACGATGTTCGTTAAGCTGTTTTGCAACCTGCAATCTCTGTGCAAATGATTTAAGTTCAATACTTGTGCAGAGGTCGTCAAAAAATTTATAGCAGTCGTCCACGGTTTCAAGTGTGAGAACAGCTTCAAATAACAAGTCCATACCTTCGCTTTTAATCTTGTCAATCATAATAAAAAACTCCAATCAATTATAAATATATTATAATTATTTTAGCACATTAATCCGCAAAAGTAAAGTGTATTTTTAAAAATTTCCTTATATTCTATAACTATAGTATATAATAGCACAAAATAAACAGTTTGTAAAGAGAAATTATGAAAAAATTATGAATTTGTATATACTGAATATTATAAACAATCTTTTTTATATTATTTGACAAAAATATGATTTATGATATAATATATTGGGGTGATTTTATGTTTGAATTTTCATTTGACAACAAGCGGTATCATACGCTTAACTATTATTTTATAAAAAATTTCGGTCGCAAGCTTTACAAGGCGGTTATCGACTGCGGACTCACCTGCCCTAATATTGATGGCACAAAGGGTCGGGGCGGTTGTATTTTCTGCGACGGCGGAAGCGGATATTTTACCAACGGCTGTCTCAGTATTACAGGACAGCTTGAATCGGAACAGGAACGGATTTTCCGCAAGAACGGCGAAGTCTCGATTATTGCGTATTTTCAGGCGAATACAAATACCTACGCACCGACCGACCTGCTCCGTAATATCTATAACGAGGCACTGGACTTTCCCGGTATTGCGGGAATTTCAATCGGCACAAGAGCGGACTGCCTTGACGATGATGTCATAGACCTGCTCTGCGAACTGGATTCACGCACAAATCTGACTGTTGAGCTTGGTATGCAGACCGTTAACGAAACGACGATAAAATTGATTAACAGGTGCTGTACTCACGCTGAATTTCTTGACGGATATTGCAGATTAAAAGAGAAAAATATCCGTGTATGCCTGCATATAATAAACGGGCTTCCCTTTGAAACGCAGGAAATGATGATTGAAACGGCTCGTCAGACTGCCCTGCTCCGTCCTGACGGTCTTAAAATTCAGATGCTCCACGTAATAAGAGGCACAAAGCTTGCGGAGATGTACGCAGACGGCAGTATAACGCTTATGAGCCGTGAGGAATATATTGATACTGTTGTAAGACAGCTTGAGCTTATACCGCCCGAAACGGTCATCGAGCGCATAACAGGCGACGGCGATAAGAATAAGCTGATTGCTCCTGACTGGAGCAGGAATAAAATTGCGATACTCGGAGGAATTGACAAAGAATTAGCCGTCCGAGATACATATCAGGGACGGCTTTATAATATTTAGGATTTCTTGTATTTTCTTGTGTTCAATGCACGGATTGAATTGAGTATGAGAAGCATTGCAACTCCTGAATCGGCAAAAACAGCAAGCCACATATTAGGATGACCGACTAAACCGAGAATAAGAACGACCGCTTTTATTGCAAGTGCGAAAATAATATTCTGGTAAGAGATACGGAGCGTTTTATCGGCGATTTTCTTTGCCGTAACAACTGATTCAGGCTCGCTGTTCATAAATACAGCGTCAGCGGCTTCAAGGGCAAGGTCTGAACCCGACTGCATTGCACCGCCTATATCAGCTCCTGCAAGAACAGGTGCGTCGTTGATACCGTCGCCCACAAACATTACAGACGATTTCTCGCTTCTGATTCTGTTGAGTTCTCTGAGCTTTTCATCAGGCATAAGACCGCCTTTTGCAAAATCAATGCCTATCTGATTTCCCACAGTCTTGGCATTTTCGGGCTTGTCGCCTGTGAGCATTGCCGTATATATTCCCATTGATTTGAGTTCGCCGACAGCACTTGCGGATGATTTCTTCACGGAGTCAGAAACAATAATTCTGCCCTCTGCCCTGCCGTTTACTGCGATATATACCACGCTTCCTGCTGAGGATTCGGGCATATCGGGAACGGCAATATTTTTTTCGCTCATAAGCTTTTCATTTCCGCAGAGAACCGTATTTCCGCCAAATTCAGCATATACGCCTCTTCCTGCAAGCTCGCCTGACTTATCGGGCGAAATAAGGTCGATTCCCTTTGATTTACAGTCTGCTGTGATACTTTCGGCAACAGGGTGAGATGAAATCTGCTCACAGCTTCCGCAAATCTGCATAATCTTATCTTCCGTAAGCTTTCCGCAGGTTCTTATGTCGGTAACATTAAAACTGCCGTTTGTGAGAGTACCTGTCTTATCGAAAATCACGGCTTTAACCTTTGCAAGAACTTCAATTGAATTTCCGCCCTTGAACAGGATTCCGAGCTTTGAAGCAGCTCCTATTCCCGAGAAGTACGCAAGCGGTACGCTCAGAACCAATGCGCACGGACAGCTTATTACAAGGAATGTGAGTGCGGAATAAATCCACTTCTGCGGGTCGTGCGTGATTACAGAACCGAGAACGGCAGTAAGCACGGCGATTGCAATAACTATCGGAGTATATACTTTTGAGAAGCGTGTTATGAATCTGTCAATCTCAGGCTTTTCAGCCGAAGCGTCCTCAACAGCACGGGCAATTTTTGAAATCATTGAATCATCTGCCGCCGCTGTTGCCCTGACGGTGAACGTCTCCGAGAGATTTATACAGCCCGACATAACGGAATCGCCGGGACGTACTGTAGCGGGAACAGGCTCGCCGTTTATTGCCGATGTATCAATTCTTGACTCAGCGCTTTCAACTATACCGTCTGCGGCTATTCTCTCCCCTGCCCTGATTCGCAGTATATCGCCGATTTCTATGTCGTCGGAATCAACAGATACAAACCTGCCGTTTCTGAGTACCTCCGCCTTATCAACACGGAGCTTTGAAACGTCTGTTATAGCTTTTCGGCTTCGTGATACCGCATAATCCTCAAAAAGTTCGCCTATTTTAAAGAAAAGCACAACTCCCACGGCTTCGGAATATTCACCAAGTACAAAAGCGCCGATAGTTGCAACAGTCATAAGGAAATTTTCATCAAAGAAGTTTCCCACACGGATATTCTTGAACGTCGCAATTATGATATTATATCCGAGTATCAGATAGGCTATTATAAAAAGTGCAATCGAAACAGGATTGAAATGCACTGCGTGATGTACAATCAGGGCGGCGGCAAACACGGCAACTCCGACGACGAGCTTAATAATCTCCTTTTTTCCGCCGTTGTCATCAGAATGATTATCTTCGTGCGTATCCTCGTGGGAATGCTCGTGTTCGTCGTGGTCGTGTCCGCAACAGCAATCGTCGTCATCATCGTGGTGGTGATGTTCGTGTTCGTGGTCACAGCAACAATCGTCGTCGTGGTGGTGTTCGTGGTGATGTTTATGACTACCGCCGTCAGATTCAACTATTACCACACCTGCCTCAATTTTTCCTGCGATTTTATTCATCTCGGCAAGAAGCTCATCGGTAAGCTCACCCTTTACCTTGATTTTCTTCATCGGGAAATTCAGAA
>JAMPGO010000003.1 GCA_023663905.1 Ruminococcus flavefaciens | reverse complement strand
ATAAAAGATTTAATCTGTAAATGATTTCCCAGAAAAAAACCGTATCAGAAGCGATACGGATTTTTCTGATTTGTCCCCTAGGAAAAGGAATATATATTACACCGCTGACAGTGCAGTTTCAGCAGTAATAATACCTTTATATATTATTCGGAAACGTCTGTAAGAGTTCCCATAAACACAGGAATGTTTGCTTCCGTGTCAATAATGAAGTAAACAAACGGTCTGTCAAATACGACGTTCTTTTCGGGAAGCATAGGCACACTGTCGTTTGAAATCTCAACGGACGTTGCGGCAGCAGCTTTTGTACCGCCCTCGTCAACCTCGATGTGCGTTTTGTGAATTACATCGCTTATATAAACAGGACCGTCAACATTGCTGACCATATTGCTGAAATCAGCAATTCTTTCGAATGCAGACGGCATACCCATTTCAATCAGCGTATTATTGAGATTTGTTTTGAAATCATAGCTGAATTTCGGAATTTCCACGCCTGTATACTCTTTGACAGGATTTGCAAGAAGTCTGCTGAGCTTTTCTGCGGTAAGTACCGAAATATAGTCGTTTACGCTGATATTCTCGTCGGGAAGCATTGCGACGAAGGCATATTTTCTGTCCTTGTAGTATTTATAGATACCCTCGGCATTGTCGTCTTTCATATACCAAACACCGCCGTAAGCAGTCATCATTTCAGCAGTCTGTGCCGAGCCGTCAATTGCAGTGAAATCGGCTTCAACAGTCATATACTTGTCAAATTCAGTCTCCCATTTTGCGTCAAATGCAACGGCATTGATGAGATACATAATAGCATTATTGCCGATTTCGTCGATAATTTCGGGAATCATCTCGTCCGTCTTTTCGTTAACCCAGTTGTTGATGTCAGTAACCGTTGTATTGTCAAAAGGTGCGGTAAAGAAATCAGCGTTGTAGTAGTCAACATCGGTCTGCAAGAAGTTCCTGTTTACATCAAGCCCGTTGATTGCCCAGATTGAGTTAGCAGTGGAAAGCTTGCTGTTTTCGTCGTTGTGCTGGGAAGTGCGGAACGTGTAGAGGTACTTGTTAAGGCTGTCCATAGGCATACCGAGTACATCCTCCATTTCGGACTTTGTATTTCCGCCCGCACCGTTTGCAGTCATAGAGAGTGCCTGCATTACTGAATACGGCGAAACGAGGGTGTTTTCGTCGCTGAGTTCCTTTTTGAATAAGTCAAGGGCAAATTCAGTCTGCGAAAGCGTAAAATCGCTGTCAAGTTCAGCCCCTGTTATTTCATTTGACTTAATATCAACAGTCAGATTCTTTGCATAATCAAGAACAGGGTCAACATCATAAGGCGGATTCAGTTCAGGGCTGTTCGGCAGTTCCTGTCGCATAATGATATAATCAAACACGTCAATCTCGCCGTCGAAATCCATATCGGCAGTTCTGCGTTCTGTCAGTGTGCCGTTGCCGAGAAGATAATTCTGCATCATAACAACATCGGCAATGCTGAAAAGTCCATCGTTGTTTACATCGCCGGGTGTAGGTACTCCCAAAACGAACAGGCTTTCAAATTGCAGACCGTATGTTTCCGCAAATTCCTGAGCGGGGCTTCCGGGATATGCCTTGATAACGCAGTCTTTTGTGATGAACATATAGAGACCGTCCTCAAGTTCACAGCTGTAATTGTGGATTGTAAGATTCTTGATTCTTGTCGGAAGTGCGTCCTTTGCTATGAATTTTACATTCTCGACAACAAGCGATTCAAGTGATGAGCAGTTGCCGAATACCGCACTTTCAAGCCTTGTTACTCCTGACGGAATATTTATCTTGGTAAGTCCCTGACAATCGGCAAAAGCCATTTCGCTGATTGTCTCAACGCTTTCGGGAAGAATTATTTCCGTGAGATTACGGCACGAGTAGAACGCACGCACACCGATACTTGTAACACTTGACGGAATATCAATGCTTTTCAGCGACATACAGTTCATAAATGCCTCGTCGGGAATAATTTCCACACCGTACGGGATATTGACAGCTTCAAGCTTGGTGTTGTACGAAAAAGCCTGTTTGCCGATAGTCGTGACAGTATCGGGAAGAACGATTTCGGTTACGTTTGAGAGTCCTGCGAGACCGTGTTCGCCGATAGCAGTAACAGGAAGTCCGTCAATTTCGGCAGGTACTTCAACAGTACCCTCTGCGGTCGTGGAAGTTGACATAATTTCAATGTGGTCGCCGCAGTTCTTATACTGGTATATGTCGGAAAATCCGACGTTTGATACAACCACATCAGCGGAAGAAGTGCTTATTTCGGGAATAACGGCAGTCATAGGCACTGCAAGGCACAAAGCCATTGCGGAAGCTAAAATTCTCTTGTAATTCATTGAAAATCCTCCATTAATAATAATTTCTCGTGTAGCTGAACGTCTGTTCCGTGAAATCGGAATCAGCGGAATACTTGTACCTGAAAGTAACCTGCTCGTCGTTCATTGTTATACTGCATTCGCCTGCTTCCATAACAACATTATCGCCCACACCGTATGAGAGGTACTCGCTGTACTTTATAGGGAAATAGTCCTCCGCAAATTCAACAGTACCGATATAGTTGCTTGCTCCGTACAGTGCAAGTCCTCTCGGGTAAACACGGTAGATGTCGGCGAAATTCCTGTTGCCGAACGTGTACTGGTTAACCATAGCGATATATTCGCCGAACTGCATAAACACGCATTCGCCGTCAGTGTGCGGAAGTCCCTGATTTGTGGGAAGGATTTTTTCAACGACTTTCTTTCCCGACTGTTCCTTGTCCGTGCGGACTATATGCAGGAAACTGCCAGCCTCACAACCTATAGTGTCGTCGTCGCTTATTGCAAGTGTAAGCTGTTCGTCATTGCTTGCCGAGCCTGTAAGACTATTTGCTGAGCCGATAATATCGGTAT
This sequence comes from Ruminococcus flavefaciens, assembly GCA_023663905.1. GTDB lineage: Bacteria > Bacillota > Clostridia > Oscillospirales > Ruminococcaceae > Ruminococcus > Ruminococcus flavefaciens_AD. Next base: position 75,971 of record JAMPGO010000003.1, on the reverse strand, counting down.
CAACCCACATATAAATGGAATGAATATTCCAGTTTGTACGCCAAGGCTTGACTACACAGGTATCAACGGCAACATCGTTCGGGGAATAAAGTTCGGGGAACAGATATTCTGCCAGCTCATCGGACATTACCTCGTCAATATATGCCCTCATTTCATCTTCGGAGTTAACCCACGCACCCTCTTTGTCAAGGCATTTTATGGTATCGTCTGTACGTTCAATTTCAGCTTTTCCTGCGAGCAATTCGAGGTCTATCGAGACATACTCAGCTTCAACAGGAGCTTCCCACGTTTTTTCTTTAAGCACGTTTTCGCCGTTGTACTGCGATTTCGGCATTACTACCTGATTTATCTGCACACCTGTATCAACAAAGCCGTCAATATAGTCCCTGTCGTAAGTAAGCACAATATCGCCGTTTTCGTTTTTATCGGCAGTCACGGAAGTAATCCAGTCCTCACGGTAGCTCTGATAGTAGAGGTCGAAAATTACAACGTTGTTTTCAAAAAATTCGTCGTTGTAGGTATCTTTCAGCGCCGTTTCAACTCCGGTATTAAATTTGCCGTCAAGATAAGCGTTAAGCTCATCGGTATTTGTAAGTACGGACGGTTCATCATAGGAAGCTGTTATTGCATCGTCCTTTATGGAATTTGTAAAGTCGCTTTTAACTTCGGCTTCAAATTTATCTTCCGACGGCTTGTCAACTATCTGCCATTCGTAATCCTTATCTAACCACAAATCTTTCGGCACTGCAACTTCCGCAATATACGGCGGCAAAGGGTCATTCCACATAAGCCCTTCGGGTGTTTTGTCGTAATATTTGATTACAAGCTTCTCGTCCTCATACTGAATTGATTCAAATTCATATCCTGCTGTACCTGTCAGATAGTTGAGCAGGAGTATGTTATCGCTGAAAAATTCCTTGTCATAGCGTGCGTACAAATCATCAAGCACTTCCTGACAGGCGAAATCAATAAACACGCATTCGCCGTTAAGCGTAATCACGCTGTAAGGTGCAAGATAAGCTTCGAGGTCGCTGACGGAGCGGATAACAGCCGTACTGCTCGACGGTCTCGCATATTTCACACCCGTCGGTATTGTTTCATCAACCTGAGTGAAACGGCTTGTGATTTTCACGTCGTTCTTGCTTAATCCGCACCACTCGTCAACAAGATTACGCAGTTCAATATAGTCAAAAACGTCTATTTTTTCGTCATAATTTACATCCGCACTGTAAATTCCATAAGTAAAATCAAGTTCGCCTGTACCAAGAAGATACTTCTGCATACATACGAGGTCGGCAATATTTATAGTCCAGTCAAGGTTTAAATCGCCTTTCATAGGTGGGTCGAGTGCCTGAGATGTCATAATCGGAACGGCTGAAACTGCGGTTGTGATTCCGAGTGCAAGCGCAAGTAATTTTCTTTTCATAATAAAATCCTCCCGTAAAATTTTCGCTTCTGTAATATATAACGGAAAAAACAGGAAGATGTGCGGAGAAAATTATTAACTTTCTGTAAACGTTCTGTTAATAAAAAATGACCGAAAATAACGGTCATTTCAAATCGACTGTTAACTTTTTTCTGTAGAGAAGTGCGGACTGCTCCTGCTTGTTGTCGCCGAAATTGTAGTACACCCTGTCTTTCAGTGCGTCGGGCAGGTACTGTTGCTTTACGTAGTGGTTCGGGTAATTGTGCGGATAGAGATAGTTCTGCCCTGTGATTTCCGCACCTTTGCCGTCAAAATGGCAGTTTTGCAGATGACGTGGAAAATCGAGTGCATCGCAGGATTTCACATCCTCCAGAGCCGAGTTTATTGCAAGATACACGCTGTTGGACTTCGGAGCAGTTGCAAGAAGTATCACGGCTTCGGCTATGGGAAGTCTCGCTTCGGGAAGCCCGAGCTGTAATGCTGAATCCACGCACGCTTTTGTTACAACGACCGCCTGCGGATAGGCAAGCCCGACATCTTCGGAAGCTATGCACAGCAGTCTACGGCACAGTGAAGTTATATCGCCTGCTTCAATCAGCCGAGCGGTATAGTGAAGTGCGGCATTTTCGTCAGAGCCACGTATAGACTTATGGAGTGCCGAGAGCAGGTCGAAATGCTGGTCGCCGTCACGGTCATAGCGCATATTACTGCGCTGAACGAGGGTGCTAAGGGATTCATCCGTGACAGTAACCCTGCCGTCGGAAATCTCTCCGCACAGTACGCATAGCTCCACGGTATTCATCGCCTTGCGCACGTCTCCGCCACAGCCGTAAGCGATTTTACGGCATATATCGTCAGTCACGGCAATTTCATTCCCCGATTCTTCGGCAAGAATCCTGAATCCACGCTTTATTGCGGGAATGAGCTGTTCAGCAGTCACGGGCTTGAACTCAAACACGGTGCTTCGGCTGATTATAGCGTTATATACCGAAAAATAGGGATTTTCCGTAGTTGAAGCAATAAGCGTGATGTCGCCGTTCTCGATGTACTCCAGCAGGCTTTGCTGTTGCTTTTTGTTGAGGTACTGGATTTCATCGAGGTAAAGCAGAATGCCGTTTTCAGCCCCGAATGTACCGATTTCTGCGACTATCTCCTTGATGTCAGCCACAGAAGCACTCGTGCCGTTCAGCTTGTGCAGGGTCATATTGCAGTTTTCGGCGATGATTCTCGCAACAGTCGTCTTGCCGATACCCGACGAGCCGTAGAAAATCATATTCGGGACAGTACCGCTCTCAATAATCCTGCGCAGAGGCTTGCCCTTGCCTAAAATATGCTCCTGCCCTACAACGTCGTCAAGTGTTTTCGGGCGGATTCTGTCGGCTAATGGTGTGGACATAGTTAGTCTCCTTTAATTTCTTTGAATTATACAATCTTTTTTATTGCAATAAGGACATTTAACGGAATATTCATCATCTGAGTGCATAACAAATCCCAGCCCATAAATAATAACATCCAATAAAAAACAGGGACGGACAAAAAATCCGTCCCATATTAATAAAATTACTTGTAAAGCGGGAATTTCTCGCAGATTTCTGTAACTCCTGCACGGATTTCGTCAGCCTTGTTCTCGAAATCTGTAGCGCAGAGATAGATGTATTCAGCGATTTTCTCCATTTCCTCAACGCCGAGACCACGTGTTGTAACAGCAGGTGTGCCGATTCTGATACCGCTTGTTACGAACGGCTTTTCGGGGTCGTTGTGGATAGCATTCTTGTTTACTGTGATAAACACTTCATCAAGACGGTGTTCGAGTTCCTTGCCTGTGATATTGAACGGACGGAGGTCAACGAGCATAAGGTGGTTATCTGTACCGCCTGAAACGAGGTTGAATCCACGCTTGAGAAGACCTGCGGAGAGAGCCTTTGCGTTCTCTACAATACGTCTCTGGTAGTCCTTGAACTCGGGCTTGAGAGCTTCGCCGAAGCATACAGCCTTAGCAGCGATTGTGTGCATAAGAGGACCGCCCTGAGTACCGGGGAAGATTGCGGAGTTGATTTTCTTTGCGAGAGCCTCGTCGTTTGTGAGGATAAGACCGCCACGAGGTCCACGGAGAGTTTTGTGTGTGGTAGTTGTTGTGATGTCTGCATACGGAACAGGTGATTCGTGTACTCCTGCGGCAACAAGTCCTGCGATGTGCGCCATATCAACCATAAACAGTGCGCCTACTGACTTTGCGATTTCCGAGAGTCTCTTGAAATCGATTGCACGTGGATATGCGCTTGCGCCTGCAACGATGAGCTTGGGCTTGTGTTCCTCTGCGAGTGCCTGAACAGTATCGTAGTTGATTGTTTCTGTTGTATCGTCAAGACCGTATGAAACGAAGTTAAAATATTTACCTGAGATGTTTACAGGCGAACCGTGTGTAAGATGACCGCCGTCTGCAAGGCTCATACCGAGAACAGTATCGCCCGGCTGGAGTACGGAGAAATAAACAGCTGTGTTAGCCTGTGCGCCTGAATGTGGCTGAACGTTGGCAAATTTAGCGCCGAAAAGCTTTTTTGCACGCTCGATAGCGATAACCTCAACCTCGTCAACGCACTGACAACCGCCGTAGTATCTCTTTCCAGGGTAGCCCTCAGCATACTTGTTTGTAAGTACGCTTCCCATAGCAGCCATAACAGCAGGGGAAACGATATTTTCGCTTGCGATAAGCTCGAGATTACGTCTCTGTCTTGCAAGCTCCTTGTCCATAGCCGAGCCGACTTCTTCATCGTACTGTGATACGAAGCCGATTGAATCCATTAAATCGTTATACATTTTAATCTACTCCTTAAAAATAAATTATAAATTAATTATATACTAAATTGCAGATATTTGCAATAGTAAACAGAAAATTTTTTATATTCCGAGAAAATCATCCCACGAGATATATTCGCCCGTGGTTGACAGCATAGTGTAATAAGACAGAACTTTTGAAGCGTCTGTGGCATCTATAGTACCGTTTCCGTCAATATCGGCACGCAGTTTCTGATTATCGCTGAAGCTGACAGGATTACTTGTTGACATAGCCGAATAGTAGTACAGGATTGACGAAGCGTCGGAGGCTTCAACCTGACTGTTGTTGTTGACATCGCCAAGACCCTTGAAATAATCTATGCCGTATGATATTATGGGAATCTCGCTGTTAATCGGGTAAACGTCAATAACGGCGTGCTGTTTTCCGTCGGCAAAAGCCTCATCGAGAGAAGCGGGAACAGTCGTGCATTTTGATTCGATGTTCGTGACTTCTTCCCTGACGATAAATGCGCCGTTGCTGTCCTTTTCGGGAATCTGTACGTAGTCTGTTATGGTAATATCAAGCCCGTCGAGCTTTATATCGCCCTTGTCGCTGTAGTATACAATCTTTTTCGGATACTTGTTGCAGGAAATAATCATCTTGCGGAAAAGTGCGTACACGGCAATATCCTCGTTGACTATATTGCCCTCGGGAAGATTTCCCCACGTATTGAAAGCCACCTGCGTGTATATGTCGGGGTGCTGGTCAAGGGATGATGTATCAACACCGCTGAGGTCAAGCACAGAGCCGTGCGGAACAGTCAGGGTCTGCATAACAGAGCCGTTGAAATCGATTATCACCACGTTGTGCGTATCAACCGCAGAGCTGTTGAACGGAACAGCCGAAAAAGTTACCAGTCCCGCAAGAAGTCCTGCGAACAGCTTTTTAATATATATCTTCAAAGTCATATCGGTAGTTATAATCATCACATTCCTTTCTTCCACGAATAAAGAACATACGGCAGTGCCTGCGCCGTTTCTTGTCAAGCATAGCGGTGTATTTTCCGTACGGGATTTCGAGAGTCATAAAATTTGCGGAAATCATATGCTTGTATTTTTTGGTCTCATAGCGGAGGACAGCATACAGCACAATGTAATCCCAGCTTACGGATTTGGATTTTTCAAGCGCCTGATTATAATAATCCTTCATAAGGAATTGGATTGTTCTGCAATCCGCCGTACCTGTGCAGACAGAATTGATATACAGATAGGTATCCTTAGTCAGGGTGGCTTCCCGATTCAGGAGCGGTTCATAGCCGACATCCACAGGTTTACGTCTGGACATTGTCATCATCCTTTTCTTTGTTCTGCCGTAATTTCCTGAGTTTCAGCTTATATGCAATAATTCCGCTTATTACGGAGACTGCAATGAATACAGCGACTGAAATCACCACGACAAGCACAGGCGAATCAGTTGTCGGAAAGGTCATACGTAACCTCCTCATTCGAGAGGGCAAGCTGAATAATCTTGCCGTAGAATCCCGCAGGATTGTTCATAATCTTCTCGCCGATAATCTGCGCCTGTCGCATATCAGGAGCGAACAGCTTCAAATCCATAAGGTCGCATATATTGTCGGGACAGCGTATGTGGATATAACAGCCCTTTTCGAGGGATATATACCTTATAATAATATCACGCTCGGATTTTATTCTTGCGAAGTATTTGAGAGCAATAAGAACGAGCTTGTCACGGTAGGATTTCGGAGCGTATTTTTTCAGCTCCTTTGCACAGGCAAGTCCTTTCGGGAGAAGCATATAGAAGAGCCTGCCCTCTTCGTCCGTATCGGTCTTTATGAGCTGATTTCTGAGCAGATAGTCTATGGAATCCTGATAGTAGAAATAGTTCACAAGCCCTGTTCCTACGGCAATATCGTACATATCTTCGGTTTCAACGGGATTATCGATTTTATAGAGAAGATAGCATATGAGAATATTGAGCGTGGGAACGTCTTTTATTTGTGTATCCGCCATTTCGGACATCTTGAAAATGTTTTCGTCCTGCATAATCTTTCACCTTAAACAAAAATTGGGATAGTCAATCATATTTGAGAGGATTGCAATATTCACAGCGGATTCAACGCAGGGAACAGCCGTCGGGACAAAGCAGGTACTGCTTGCAGACGGGCTGAATGCCACGTTTAGCGTAATCGGCATACCCGATGATACACCGCCGATAATACCGCCGTGATTGTTTGTTGCGGTAAGCGTGTAGCCCTGTTCGTTCATATAGAAGCGGTCGCTGTGCTGGCTTCCTGTTGTTTTTGCGGAAGAGAATCCCGAGCCGAACTCCAGTCCGCTTATTTCAGGAATACCGAAGACGAGCTGTGCGATATTGTTTTTCAGTCCGTCGAAAACAGGCGAGCCTACTCCGGCAGGAAGATTAACTACGGCGCACTCAACAATACCGCCGAGCGATTCGCCTGCTTCACCTGCTTTTGCAATATCCTCAAGCATAAGCCAGCCCCTGCGGTCGTTTATTACGGGAAAATCCTTGAATCTCACGCTTAAAACAGCGTCTCTTGTGATATTTACAGGGTCAAAAGGGTTGTCCTTTATGTTATGTACCGAAGCGATGTGCGAGCCTGTGTAGATTCCACGGCGCTCGAGAATCTGTCCCGCAACAGCTCCTGCAAAACACAGTGGAGCTATGAAATGCTCGGTGTATGCGGAGTATCTCTCTGCGTCCTCGATACCTCTGTAGCGCACAGTGCCTGTGTAGTCTGCGTGACCGTAGCGAAGTGTGGTATCGGGCTTCTTATCTTTAGCTACGGCAGTATTCTGAATAAGCGCACACAGCGGAGAACCTGTCGTATGCTCATTGCGCAGTCCCGAGATAATGCGTGGAGAGGGAAGAGGATTTTTTCTGCCCATAGATTTGGGATAAAGCCTGTTCATAAATCGGCTGAGAGCTTCAGGGTCGATATATTCGCCCGACGGAAGATTATCGATGTTAATGCCGATTACGGAATCCTGCGGTTCGCCGAAATAAGAGACGGAAATTTTGTTATTCCAGATTAATGACATCTGCTTTACCTCCGAGCTTTTTATAGTCCTCAAAGAAATCGGGATACGATTTTTCAACCGCCTCAGCGTTTCTGATAATCACGTCGCCCGAAGTCATAGTACCTGCGACAGCTCCTGCCATAGCGATTCTGTGGTCGCCGAAGCTGTCAACCGTACCGCCGTGCATATTTCCTGTCGGTCGGATAATAAGACCGTCGTCCGTGATTTCGACATCACCGCCGATATTGTTGATTAATTCTGCGGTCGTTTCAAGGCGGTTGCTTTCCTTGATTTTAAGACGTTCTGCATTGTATATTACGGATTCTTTTTCGCCATAGGAAGCAAGAACCGCAAGTATCGGGACTAAATCGGGAATATCCGAGCAGTCAGCCCTGAAACAGCCGTTCGCCTTGAAATTCTCGATAATATTCACGATTCTCTTGTCGCCCTGAACGCTGTCGGGATTGAGATTGCCAAGCTCAACGTCAGAGCCTATAGCGTTTGCGACGTAGAAAAATCCTGCCTGCGAGTAATCGCCCTCAACAGTCTCAATGCGTGGCTGATACTTCTGACCGCCCTTTATTCTGAAGCTGTCGGGAGTCTCTTCAACAAAAACACCGAAGCGCTTCATAACATCGATAGTTATATCAACATAGGGACGTGATTCGAGGTGCGAAGTCAGGCGGATTTCGGAATCGCCGTCAAGAAGAGGCAGGGCGAAGAGAAGCCCTGTTATAAACTGGGATGATACATTGCCTTCAACTTCATAGATACCGCTTGTGAGCCTTCCCGACATCGTGAAGGGCATAGTGTTATGGTAATCAAAAGCAATGCCGTGCTTGCTGAGTTCTCTGATATAAATATCAATCGGTCTCTGCGGAAGCCGTCCCTTGCCGTGAAATTCGGCTTCAACACCAAGCACACCTGCAACAGGAATGATAAAGCGCAGGGTCGAACCGCTTTCGTTGCAGTCGATTACGGCTTTTTCGGGCGATTTTTCGATTCCCATAACGTGCTGGATATGACTGCAATGCTGTCCGACGAAAAATTCTGCTCCGAGTTCCGACATAGCGTAGATAGTAGCTTCAATATCTTTGGAATACTTCAAGCCGAGTATCTGCGACTGACCGTCTGCGAGTGCCGAGCAAATCAGCATACGGTGCGCAACGCTCTTTGAAGCGGGAATATCCACCCTGCCTTTAAGCTTCGAGGGTTTTATTAACATATCCATAAATTCAGCCCTCCATAAGTTTCTCAAACTCGGCGACAGTCACCTTGCAGATTTCAGCCCTGCCGATTTCCCTGCATACTATGTAGTTTATGCCCGATGATTCGCACTTCTTGTCCGTTGAGCAGTACAGTAAAAGCTCTGACATCGGGGCTTCTGTCGCAGTCGGAAGCTCATAGGCTTCAATGCACTTCCTGAGCCGTTCCGTGATTTCAGTACCGCACAGGCGCTCGGTAATCAGGCACATACCGACAGCAACACCCATTCCGTGTGTGTAGTCCGTGTAGTTGTGCCAGCCCTCGATTGCGTGACCGAGAGTATGCCCGAAATTGAGAATCATACGCTCTCCACGGTCAAATTCGTCGTGTTCAACAACATCACGCTTTATGTCAATGCAGGTGTATACAATATCGTCCATAACATCGTCAATCGTGGATATATTGTGCTTTTCGAGGATTTCAAACAGCTCGCTGTCACGAATCATACCGTACTTTATAACCTCCGCCATACCGCAGGAGAGTTCGGACTGCGGAAGCGTTTTAAGGGTATCGCTGTCGCAGATAACGAGAGCAGGCTGTTTGAAAGCGCCGACGAGATTTTTTCCTCCTGCAATGTCGATTGCGGTTTTTCCGCCGACGGACGAATCAACCTGAGCGAGAAGCGTTGTGGGAATCTGGACAAATTCTATTCCACGCAGAAAAGAAGCCGCCGCAAATCCTGTAATATCGCCGACAACTCCACCGCCAAGAGCTATCAGGAAGTCGCTCCTTGTTATTCTCTCCGAGCAGAGGAAGTCGTAGATTCTGCCGAGAGTTGCAAGGTTTTTGGACTGTTCGCCGTGAGGAAATGCGAATACAGAGGCATTTATACCGTTTCTGCCGAGAGAATCGGCAAGAACGTCGGCATAAAGCGCTTCTACGGTATCATCGGTAATGATAACGGCTTTTTTCGAGCTGATAACACGGGAGATAAGCTCACCGCTTTTTGCGAGAGAACCCCGTTCAATAATAACGTCATAGGGACGGCTTGTCCTTACGTTTATAGTTTTCATAATTAACTCCGCCTTTTCAATATACATATAAATCAATTATATCATATGCCCTGTGATTTGTCAAGACAAAAGCTGATTATGTTTGGTAGAGATAACTTAGGGAGGTAAGTAGATATGTATTTTATCGCTACCTTACCGCTACCAGTTTATAACATATTAACGAATTGTTCATAAATTGATTTAGTAGAGATAAGTAGAGGTAAAATCTATAGCTACTTATGTCTACTTTTTTATCGCTACTTTTTCTGAATCTGCGCAGTTTTGTGACAGGATAAAAAAATTTTCGCTTTCCTATGGACAAATGCGAAAAAATGATGTATAATATAAAAGTATCTGAATAATTTCATAATCCGGAGGTTATAACTATGAGAAAATTAAAGAAAATTGCAACCGCTGTCGTTTCGCTGGCGATTGCTTCGGCTATGGTCGGATGTACGCCTACTATCGGCAACGGCACTTCCACTGCGATGACTGTTGACGGCTATGACGTTCCTGCCGGACTGTTTATCTATTATTCTATGCAGGGCTACAGCGAGGCTTCAAGCGTTCTGAGCCAGCAGAACAGCACCACGCCCGAACTCAAGGACGTAAAGAATGCCACGATTGATTCCGTTGATTCTACTGACTGGATTCAGAACAAGGCTACCGACTACTGTGTTGATTTCATCACTATCATCAAGGAATTTGACGAAATAGGCGGCGAACTTTCGCAGGAAGATATTGATTCCGCAAAGGAAATGGCGGCATACTACTGGGCGCAGGATTCCCGACTTGACGAGAACGGCGTAAGCCTTGATACTATGGAATCAATGGCGCAGATGACCTACAAGGAGCAGGCTGTTTTCAAGCACTACTACGGCTTTGACGGCACTGAGGGCTGTACCGAAGAGGAACTCAAGGACTATTTTGACGAGAACTTTGCAAGAATCAAGTACGTTTCAATAAGCCTGACTGATGACGAGGGAAATGAACTCGGCGAGGACGAGCAGAGAGAACTCCGCAAAAAGGCTGAGAGCTACGCAAGGCAGGTCAACAGCAAGTACGGCGACCTCAATAAAATGCACGAGCTTGACGCTGTAAGCGACGACTATGACGAGTATCTTGCACAGCAGACCACTGTAGCTGATGACGAGACTGCCGAGACTACCACAACCACGACTACCACGACGGCTTCGGATGAGACTACTACCACGACCACTACCGACCCTTATGCCAACGAGCGACTTTTCCAGAAGGTAACAACCACAACCGCTGACGAATCAGTCACTATGGATGACACCACGACCGAGGCTGTTGAGGAATCGGATTCCGAGAAAAGCTCACGTCTTTTCAGCGATTTTGTTTTCAATGAGCTTGAAATGGGCAAGGCTGAGGTTTACGACTACGACGATACCACTATCTATATCGTTATGAGAGCCGACCTCCGTGAGCGTATGACTGAGGACGACTACTGGAGCGAGGATTATGTCAACGACCTGCTGTCCCTGCGCTACTACGATACGTTCATTGATATGCTGGAGGAAAAATCCACACAGCTTTCTGTTGAGAAGAACGACAAGGCATACAGACGTTACGAGCCGTTCAAGCTTGTTCTCGAAACAACTGCATAACAAAAAACAAAACCGCCCGTTTCCGAGCGGTTTTTGTATTTATCAGTCCTTGAAATCGAACTCGTCCTTGAACTTCTCCTTGAAAATATCAAAGACCTTGTAAAGCGTATCCTCGTCGTCAACAGATACGAAGCTTACAAGCTCAGGGTCGCTCTCGTCGGGAATAACTTCAAGAATAACAAGGTCGCCTTCTTCGTCGTCAAACGGCAGAAGCACGGCATATTCGTGACCGTCGCAGTCAATCGAATCCATAAATTCAAAAGAAACCTCGTTGCCGTCGTCGTCCGTGAGGGTTATGTAATTCTCCTGCTCGTCGTCAAATTCCTCGATGTTTTCGTTAATATCGCTCATTTCAGCACCTCCGTAAAATATTGGTAATCTTATTATACACTTTTTTTAATCATTTGTCAATGCTGAAATTTTTGTGAAAACTATTGCATTTATCTTTGCAAAGTGGTATAATATAATTTAAGAATTTTTTTGAAAGAAGTGACTCTGTTATGACAAAGATTACTATTTTCTCCGGATTTCTCGGAGCAGGAAAAACCACGCTCATAAAGAAGCTTATAAAAGAGGGCTATAAGGGCGAAAAGCTTGTCCTTATCGAGAATGAGTTCGGACAGATTGGTATTGACGGCGGATTTCTCAAGGACGCAGGTATTGAAATCACCGAAATGAACTCCGGCTGTATCTGTTGCAGTCTCGTCGGCGATTTCGGTAAGGCTCTTGTCAAGGTTCTTGACGAATACAAGCCCGACCGCATTCTTATTGAACCTTCGGGTGTCGGCAAGCTCAGCGATGTTATCAATGCCGTAAAGAATATTGAAGCGCACGATGTTGAGCTTGACGGCTTTACTACTGTTGTTGACGCTAAGAAGTGCAGGATGTATCAGAAGAATTTCGGCGAGTTCTTCAATAATCAGATTACCTACGCAAGCTGTGTTATCCTCAGCCATACCGCAGGTCTTTCGCAGGAAAAACTTAACGAGGCTGTCGAGCTTGTCCGCAAGTTCAATGAATCCGCACCTGTTGTTACAACCGACTGGGAACAGCTTACAGGCGAGCAGATTGTTAACGCTATGACTCAGAAAAATACTCTTGACAGCGAGCTTAAGGATCTTCTCGAACACGAACATCATCACCACCACCACGATGACGACGAGGAACACGAGTGCTGTCACGGACATCACCACCACCACCACGACCACGACGACGAACACGAATGCTGTCATCACGACCACGAACACGGTCATCATCACCACCACGCTGATGAAGTTTTCACAAGCTGGGGTGCAGAAACTCCGAGACCGTACACTGCCGAGGCTATCCAGTCCGCACTTGAAGCTCTTGCCGACGAAGAGAAATTCGGCGTGGTTCTCCGTGCAAAGGGTATTGTTGCAGGCGAGGACGGTCAGTGGATTCACTTTGACTATATCCCGGGTGTGCCTGATGTGCGCTACGGAAGTGCCGAAACTACAGGAAGACTGTGTGTTATCGGTTCAAATCTCAATGAAGAAGCCGTTGCAAAGCTTTTCTGCGTTGAATAAGAGGTGAGTACAATGCCTAATTTTAACCAAGAGCCTATTCCCGTATTCTTATTCCTCGGTTTTCTTGAATCAGGCAAGACAAGATTCATACAGGAGACTTTAGAGGATAAGCGCTTCAATTCAGGCGAAAAAACGCTGGTACTTGCTTTTGAGGAAGGTGTTGAGGAACTTGATTTCTCACGCTTCCCTAACAAGGGCAGAAATATCGAGTACCGCCTGATTGAGGACAAGGAAGAGATGAACGTCCCGAACCTTGCAAGAATCGCCTATGAGACCAAGGCGGAGCGCATTGTTATCGAATACAACGGAATGTGGCTTGTGAACGAGCTTTTCCAGAATATGCCCGACAACTGGGGTGTGTATCAGGTTATGTTTTTTGCCGACGGTTCAACGTTTATGAATTACAACGCAAATATGAGAAGCCTTGTTGTTGACAAGCTGAATATCTGCGAGCTTACTGTATTCAACCGCTTTGAAAAGGATTACGACATTCAGGCTTATCACCAGATAGTGCGTGGCGTGAGCAGACGTACGGAGATATGCTATGAGTACACGGACGGCGAAGTTGCCTATGATGATATTGAAGACCCTCTGCCGTTCGATGTTGAAGCAGACCATATTGTCATAGAGGACTGCGACTATGCGCTCTGGTACAGGGATATTATGGACGAGCCTGAGAAATACGACGGCAAGACCATTACTTTCAAGGGACTTGTTGCGAAGAACAGGAAATTTCCGCAGAACACCTTTGCATTCGGTCGCCACATTATGACCTGCTGTGTTGATGATATACAGTATTGCTGGGCTGTTGCGGTATGGGACAAGCCTGTTGAGCCTGAGCCGAAGAAGTGGCTGAAAATCACGGCTGAAATCAAGGTTCAGAAGCATAAGCTTTACAAGGGCGCAGGACCTGTCCTCAATGTTATATCGCTTGAAGAGACAGAAGCGCCCGAAAAGGAAGTTGCTACTTTTTATTGATAGGAGAATTGATATGAGTAAAATAAATATCGGATTTATCGGCGCAGGAAATATGGGAACTGCTATTATGAAGGGTATTTCCAAAAGCACGGCAGGAGAGAATATCGAGCTTTTCGCCTATGACCCCGATACCGCAAAGGTTGAGTCGCTCGGCGAATACGGTGTGCAGAAGTGCAGTAACGAGGCTGAACTCACGGAGAAGTGCAAGTATATCTTCTATGCCGTAAAACCGCAGATTATCGCCAAGGTTATTGAAGCTTCCGCACCTGCTGTAACTCCTGAAAAGGTGCTGATTTCAATCGCCGCAGGAATCACGGACGAATTTGTTGTATCAAAGACGATTCCCGAAGCTAAGGTTATACTTGTAATGCCGAACACTCCGCTTCTTCTGGGCGAGGGCGCTTCCGCACTGTCGCACAACGAGAAGGTTACGGACGAGGAATTTGAAGTGATTCTGAACGTTTTCAGGTCGTGCGGAAAGGCTTCTGTTATTTCCAAGGACAAGATGAAGGAAATCATCGCCATAAACGGAAGCAGTCCTGCATTTATCTACCTGTATGCCAAGTATTTTATCGATTACGCTTCATCCGTCGGCATTGACCCTGAAGCCGCAAAGGAACTTTTCAGCCAGAGCCTTATCGGTTCGGCAAAAATGATTACCGACTCGGGCTATACTATGGATGAGCTTATAAAAATGGTATCGTCGCCGGGCGGTACTACTCTTGCAGGTCTCGACAGACTTTATGAGGGCGACCTCGCAGGCACTGTAAAGAACTGCTGTGAGAGCTGTACAAAGAGGGCTTACGAGCTTTCGGAATAAGGTTCTAATGCCTGTCCGTCCCGCATATAATTCAGTTGAAAGCAAAACTGAAAGGAAGATGCGGGATGAAGCATACAAAATATTTATCAGGGACGGAGAATCGCAACAACGGGTTTTTTCTGCTGTGTATCGCCGAAGTTATCGGGATTATAATCGGCTCGTGCGCAGTGTTTTCGGATATGGATATGAGCTTTTTAAGGCAGAATCTATGCCCCGAGCTGAACGGCGCAACGCTGACGGAGATATTCAGAAACACGCTCGTTTCGTCCCTGATATTTGTTGTAACTGCTTTTTTCTGCGGACTTTCTGCGTTCGGACAGCCTCTCGGAATCGCCCTTATTGTACTTAAAGGTGCGGAAATAGGACTGTCGGTCGGGTTTGTATATGCCGAAAAGGGATTGTCTGCCCTGCCTGCTGTGCTAGTACTGAACGTGCCTGAAGAAGTGGCGCTCTCGGTGGTCGCCGTACTTGCCGTGCGTGAGGTGTGGCGGAACTCATCGGCGGTGCTGAATTTCCTTACAGGCGGACAGAATGCCGTTGAAGTCAGTTTAAGGCTTTACTGCGTGAAATATATCGTGCTTATTGTTATTATTTTTATCATTTCATCTGCCGACTCGCTTATGAACTATATATTTGCGGGTCTGCTCTGAACTGAAAAGGAGGTTAAAATTGGGATTTTTCAATATCTATCAGAATGGTCCGGGCATACCGAAATACGCTCCGAAAAAAAAGGGACTTGCACTGTTCTTTGACCTGTTTTTCCGCAAGATATGGAATATAACAGGGCTGAACGTGCTGTTTTTTATATTCTGCCTTCCGCTTTATATAGGATTCTTCCTGATAAGCTTTATGACGAACTATGAGCTTCTGCTGGCTCTGCTGATAATTCTTGGACTGATTTTTGCGGTGACTATAGGTCCTGCAATCGCAGGAATGACCAAAGTTATGCGTATGTTCCTCATCGAGAAGCATACCTATATAGTAAGGGACTTTTTCAGAGGATTCAGAGAGAATTTCAAAAAAGCGTCAATAGTCGGGGTGCTTGATATTCTCGTCGCTCTGTCAGCCTACGCAAGCTACAACGTCTACCCGTACTGCGCTATAAAATACGAAAGCAAGCTCTTCTATATTCCGATGATACTGGCGCTGAGCGTTGCGATTGTGGCGTTTGTGATGAACTACTATATCTTCCTGATGATGACGGCAACGGATTTGTCGCTCAAGAATATCCTGAAAAACTCGTTCGCCCTTGCGTTCGTCTCGATGAAGGAAAATATCCTGACGACCATATTTGTATTTGCGTTCGCCTTTATAATGTTTATGATTTTCATAAACGCAATGCCGTTGTGCCTTATGCTGGTAATAGTATTTCCGATGGCTCTCGTGTGGTTTATCGTCTGCTTTATCAGCTACCCTGTTATTCAGAAGTACGTTATCAATCCGTACTATGAGAGTATGGGACAGGATAATCCCGAGCTTTCGAGCGAGGTTGAAGCTGTTGATGAGGAAACGCTCTTCGAGGATATGGGCGGGAAGGAACAGCCTATTGCCAAGCGCAAAAAGGGCAAGGGAAAAAGAATCTCGTAAAAAATATAACCATTGGACGTGCTGTCCAATGGTTATTTTTGTTACATATTCAGTGAGATAATTTTACCGCTTGACTGATACTGCTCGCAGTCGATACCGCATTTTCTGAAAAGCATTGCGGAAGCCGTGGTGCTTGCGGAATCGGCATATTTGTTGCTGTAGTAAACGACTTTTCTGATTCCCGACTGGATTATAGCCTTTGCGCACTCATTGCAGGGAAAAAGCGTAACATAGAGGGTACAGCCGTTGAGGTTGGCGGAATTTCTGTTGAGTATGGCATTGAGTTCAGCGTGGCACACAAACGGATACTTGGTATCAAGCGACGTTTCGCCCTCACGTTCCCACGGCATATCGTCGTCGTCACAGCCGACAGGCATACCGTTATAGCCGACAGCCACTATTTTATGCTCGCTGTTGACAATGCACGCACCGACCTGAGTGTTGTTGTCCTTGCTTCTCTCTGCGGAGAGCATAGCGATTCCCATAAAATATTCGTCCCAGCTTATGTAGTTATCACGTTTCAAATTTATCACCTCCTATAAATTATAACACATTTTTTTGTAAGAATCAATAAAAATATGTTAACTGTTTGTAAATTTTGTGTATTTTGTATAAAACGGCTTGAAATTACGGACAAAACGTGTTATAATACTATAAATAGTGAAAAAAAGCGGGTGGTTGCATATGGACAAAAATTTTATAACGGATGATATTCGCAGTCTTATGCTTGAAATGCTTACTGACGATTCGGGAAGCATTCATATTTTCTGGAACTGCGTCAGGAATACAATGGTTCAGCTCTGCGGAAATATTTTTCCTGACGGAACGGCAAATCCTCTGGAGTATATCAGAAAATCGGGCTGGATTGAATCTTCTGCGGAATGCGCTTTCGATGTCTTTGCCGATAAAATCAGGGACGGTATTGACAGCGGAATTGATACAAACAGCGTGAGCATTGATATTCCTATGAAACTGCCTGAAAATAAAGACTACAGCCTTTATCATATCCACGTGCTTTTTCTGCGTGACGACAACAGCAGAATAGTATGCACTCATATCAATATCCGTCAGTATACTGAAAAGGAGATTTCCGACAGAAAAATTCTCAATACCTTTACTTCCGAAAAAGCTCCGCAGATTTTCGGTCAGAGAATTACGAGGATGATGAATAAATACACCGACAAGGGCATTGCCTTTGTGCAGTTTGATATAGAACGCTTCAAGCTTATAAACGATATGTACGGAGTTGAAATCGGCGACGAGATTATTAAGTTTATGAACGATTCGCTCGCTGTCATATGCAGTGACGACCAGCCTTTTGCACGTCTCACAGCCGACGTGTTTATGATTGTCATTTCGTTCAGTCAGGAGGACGAGATACTTGAGTTTATACATAAGCTTGAAACATCGCTGAGCGGTTATAAAAATATCGATTACCGCCTTATTTTCGGGGTTGCAATAGCCGAGGACAGGACGATTCACACACGTCGTCACGGCGATAACGCTACCCTTGCAAGGCAGTCCGTAAAGGGAAGCGCACTTAATAACATCGGCTTCTACAACGGAAATCTCAAAACCGAACTCTATCACCAGCAGACGATTGAGGAAGATATGCTCAGAGCTGTTGAGAATAACGAGTTTGTTATGTTCCTACAGCCGAAATACAGCATATCCACAAGTAAAATCATAGGCGCAGAGGCTCTGACGAGGTGGATTCATCCCGAAAAGGGTATGATTTCGCCCGTTGAGTTTATCCCGATTTTCGAGAAGAACGGCTTTATCCTTAAGCTTGACCAGATTATCTGGGAATCGGCTTGCAAAAAAATCCGTGAGTGGATTGATACGGGTATTGAACCTGTGCCGATTTCCGTGAATATTTCAAGAGAGTATCTCAACAGCTTCGATGTCGTCGGCTATTTCAGAATGCTCATCGAAAAGTACGATATACCGATACATCTGCTTGAAGCCGAAATAACGGAGTCGGTTGACTCGGAGGATACTTCGGAAGTCGTCAACAAGATGAAGCAGGTCGGATTCACAATGCTTATGGACGACTTCGGCTCGGGCTATTCATCGCTGAATATGCTGAAAACAACACCCTTTGACGTTCTGAAAATCGACAGGAATTTTCTCTCGGAATTTATGGAGAGCGATAAGGGCAGGAAGATTATTGCCCACACAATTTCTATGTCGCAGGATATAGGTCTTGATATTATTGCAGAGGGCGTTGAGACAAATGAGCAGGCACAGTTCCTGAGCAGGTGCGGATGTGATATTGCACAGGGATTCTATTATTCACGTCCTGTCAGTACAGAAGAGTTTGACAGGCGACTTAAAAAGGAGCAGAATAAGATTTAAAAAGGAGATAAAATGACTGCAAAAACTCAGAATAATTCCACAGTCCGGGTCAGAAAGCTGAAAAATCTGATGCTGTTTATAAATGTTTTTATCATCGTCGCCCTTACCACAGTGATTTCCGTGCTTACCATACAGAAAACCGACGAGGCGCTTAAATCCAAGGTAACGACGATGGTCTCGGCTCTTAATGTCCAAATGCAGAAGAATCTTGACAGCTATCTTCAGCGTATGGAAACCATAGGCACGCTCATTTTCGCTACCGAAGAGGTCTATGAGTACGACCCTGTAGGCAGTCCTGTCGGCGAATACGAAGCCATAAAGACCGAGACTCTCATCGAGGACCAGCTCTATAATATCTGCATTATGGAAAATTTCGTGGATTTCAGTATCGTCTACAGCGATAATCACCACGTCGGCAAGATGTCCAACGGTACTGTCAAGCTTTTCGGCGGTAATCTCTACACCGACCTTACGGCTATGATAAACCGCCAGAAAACTGCGGACGGCTGGTCTACGGGCTACGGCGGAAACTATAAGCGTATCTATTATGTCAAGAGAGTTAATGAAAATGCCGTGCTTGTTATTTCTTTTTACACAGATGAGCTTGAGGATGTTTTTGAACACCCGGGCGGAATTGAAGATATAACGGTAAGCCTTGTTGAGGAAAGCAATGTTGTTATCTATTCTTCCGATGATTCCAACGAGGGCGAGGCACTGTCCGACGATATTGCGGAAACAATAAATAACCGCTCAGCCGTGACGATTATGGATGATAATTTTCTTGTAACCGTTCAGGAATGCGGAGACAAATGGCACGTCGTTTGCAGTGCGCCGACTAAAGTTATCCTCAAAGAAAAAAACGATGTCACGTACTATGTCGTTCTTACAGCCGTTGTCGCCTCAATTCTCGCTACTATCATAAGCATAGTGATTATGTCGAAGATACTCTCTCCTGTCAACGAAATTGTTGATACTCTCGCCGATGAAGCCCATACTGATTTGCTTACGGGTATTCTCAATAAGCGTACTTTTGAGAAGCGTGTTGAGGAAGCCCTCAGCAAAGACCTTGACAACCGCAAAAAGGCTATTATTCTTATTGACCTTGATAATTTCAAGGGCGTAAACGATACGCTCGGTCACGCTTACGGCGATAAAGTGCTTGCAAACGTCGGCGATATTATGAAGCGTGTATTCCACGTTGACGACTATCTCGGCAGGCTCGGCGGTGATGAGTTCTGCGTGTATCTCAATATCTCTGATATACAGCAGGGCAATTATCTTGCGCATATCGAGGAAAAGTGCAGTGAGCTTAGCCAGGAGTTCAGGCACAACTACACGGGCGAGAATAATAACTACAAGATTTCGGCTAGTATCGGCGCTGCTGTTTTCCCGATTCACGGCAGGAATTTTTCAGACCTCTATAAATGTGCGGACAAGGCATTGTATAATTCCAAGCACAAGGGCAAGGATACATTCACGATTTATGAGGAGGTGCAGGAATGAGAGCTTCAAGGCTGATTTCGCTTGCTGTTATTCCGCTGATTCTTTCGGGCTGTGGAAATGATATTGTGATGACAAATCAGACACAGCAGACCGAAATTTCGTTCTCTTGGTGGGGAAATGACGCAAGGCACGACTATACGCTGGAGGCTATTGCCGAATTTGAACGGCTTCACCCTGATATTAAAGTGAAGTGCCATTATTCCGAGTGGTCGGGCTATCAGGCAAGAAATAACGTCCAGATGGTTTCGCACACAGAATCGGACGTTATGCAGATAAATTATGCGTGGATTAATCAGTATTCCCACGACGGAGCAGGCTATTACGATATAAGTCAGCTCAGCGACTATATTGACTTCGACAGCTTCACGGAAGAGGATATTGAGTATGGAATGCAGAACGGCAGGCTCAATGCAATTCCTATTGCCCTGAACACGATGACGGTGTATATAAACGAGACGGTCTATGCGGATTACGGGCTTGAAGTCCCGAAAACGTTCGATGACCTGTATAAATCGGCGGAAGTTATGAACGGCGAATGCTATCCGCTGTCGATGTCCAAGAAATCGGCTTGGTTTTTTATTGCTTCCTACGTCGGACAGCTCCGCAACAAGGATTTTATGGACAACGACGGCAATATTCTGTTTGACGAATCGGATATTCAGCTTATGATTGAGACTTACTGCAATCTCGTCAGCAAAAAAGTCATTCCGCAGGTTGAGTATTTTGAGAAGTCGGAAATCACATCGGGAAAGTATGCGGGAGTTCTTGCGTGGCTAAGCGATGCCGAAAGCTACTGCGGAGGAGCTGTTGAGAACGGATATAAAATTACTGTCGCCGATTATACGACGGTTGACGGCAGTCTGCGGAGCTGGTATGCCAAGCCTGCCACGATGTACGCTATACGCAAGGATATTGAACATCCCGAGGAAGCAGGAATGCTTCTTGATTATCTGCTCAACAGTACCGAAATGGCAAGCTATCAGCAGATTGAAAAGGGTATTCCCATAAGCAGTACACAGCGTGAGTATCTTGAGGAAAACGAGCTTCTCGACGGTATTCAGTACGACGCATTCACAAAAATGAGCGATTCACAGGACGAGCTTGAAATAATCAGCCCGTATTTTGAAAACGAGGATTTAATGGACGCTTATATGGAGGTCTGCAACGAGGTTCTCTATAATAATGCTGACATTGAGGAGCTGTCAGCCGTGCTTTATGATACGCTTAATTCACTGGTATAGCAAAATCCCTGACTTTTTACAGTCAGGGATTCTGCTTTGGTGGAGTATATTATATATTGGATGACGGCTTGATTAATATTTCTTCTGCACGGCTTCGGGAAGCTCATCATACCAAACTTCATTCCAGCTGATAACACCACGCACGGATTTGACTTCGAGGCGGATGAATGCGTTATCCCTGAGCTTCTTTTCGGCAGTGAATTGCAGATTCTTTTTCCTGCCGTTCTTGTCGTAGCAGGTAAGCTTGTATGAGTACGGCAGAGAGCCTTCAAAATTGATGACTCCGCCGTTGAAATCGGTTTTTTCCATTTTGCTGTTGTCAATCTGCGTGTAGTAGTAATCCGAGCTGTCTGTAGCTATAAATGCGTATATTCCCGCACAGCCTGCGACAAGAATCACCATAACCGCAATGATTATTTTTTTCATAGATTACCTCCGTTTTACTGCTGGACGATTCTGTAGTAGATTCTGGACGTGAGCGAATAGATTATGCCGTAGACGACTGCGAATATTGCAAAGCTCGTGACTGTGCAGAGAATATGGAGGTGTGTATTGGTTAGCAGAAGCATTGCGAGAATTTTCTTGACGAGCGGAAATGCAAATGCCGTGTGTACTCCTGCGGTAAGAAGCGGTAAGAAAAATACCGTAAGTACCTGCGAGTGTATGGACTTCTTGACTTCCTGCTCTGTCATTCCGACTTTCTGCATAATCTCAAAACGCTTCTTGTCATCATAGCCCTCTGAAATCTGCTTGTAGTAGATGATGAGTACAGCCGCAATCGTAAACAGTACGCTGAGGAACATTCCAAGGAAAAACAGTCCGCCGTATAAGCCGTATGCGCTGTCACGTTCCTCTTCACGGCACTCTGTCCAGTACGTCATATGCTTGTCAGTGCCGAAGGAATAATCGTACACGTTCAGTTTTTCAAGTATTTTTTCGTGAAGCATTACCTGCTCCTCCGCACTGCCTGCGGTATCAATATAACAGAATCCCATAATCAGACTGCTGTTACCACCGTATACTTCCGCCTGACATTGCAATAATTCTTCCATTATGGACATATCTTTTACGACTATGCCAATGGTCTCGACTATATCAGCCGAAGCCTCACCATTGGGGATATAATCGTCGGTATGCTCAACTATGTTATATGTCTTATCAAAAAGCCTGAAGCTGTCATTGGTGTATTCCGTGCGGTTGCTCCAGAAGATAACCTCGTCGTCTGCGAGTTCAACAGGCTTGCCGATATATTTGGAGTAGTCATCTGCGGTAATGAATGTGAGGTTGTGAACGTAATCAAGCATACTCACATCATCGGTATCACTGCTCAGGCGAAATTCATCACCGCCCTCGTACAGTGCGCTGAACTGGAGACTTGAATATACAAGCTCGTCCGTTATCTTTATGCCCTCTTCTTCGGCAGTCTCGTTGACAATATCAGTCACGCTCTGAAGCTTTTCTTCGTCGGGACGAACGACAGTAACTGAAAGCTGGTACGGATAGCGCTGTAGAATAATATCTTCAACACCGACGACCATTGAAACAGTAGGCGAGACTGTAACAAGCACCATAGTTGCGAGTATGCAGATGTTGGCAAGTCCTATGGCATTCTGCTTCATACGGTACATCATACCCGAAACGCTTATGAAGTGGTTTGTTTTATAGTAATATCTCTTGTTCGCTTTCAGTATCTTCAACAGTGCTATGCTTCCTGCCGTGAATACAAGATATGTGCCGATAATTACAAGAATTACGGCGACAAAAAACAGGAGCAGGGCATTTATGGGATTCTTTACGGTAACGGCGATGTAATATCCTGCGCCGAGACATATAACTCCAAGCACTGCGAGAATCCACTTTGCTTTAGGCTCTTTTTCGCCCGTATTTCCGCCTTTCAGGAGTTCAATCGGCTTTGAGAGATGTATCATCCTGAGCGAATTTAGGAATATCAGGAAAAACAGTATTCCGAAAATTATCAGCGTGCTTGTTATGGCTTCTTTTGAGATGTAGAATCCGAGCGGAATGTCAGATTTCAGGATTTTAAGTATCACCATATACATAACCTTGTCGAGAAGCATTCCTGTGCCAAGTCCGCCGATAAAGCTGATTATTGCAACAAACAGGCTCTCATAGCCGATTACTTTTGAGAGATGACGCTTTTCCATACCGAGAATATTGAACAGACCAAATTCCTTTTTGCGGTTTTTGGTGAGGAAGCTGTTTGTGTAGAACAGGAAAATGCACGCAAATATCGCTATGATATAAGTGCCGAGTTCGAGCATATACGCAACAGTAGTTCCGCCCTGTACGTTCTCAATGCCGGGATTCAGCGAAAGCGATTTCATAATATAGTACATCGCAATCGTCAGCGTACAGGTGATTATATACGGAACGTACGTTCTTGCGTTTTTCTTTATATTGGTAACGGCAAGTTTCGGGTAAAGGCTCATTCGGGTTCACCGCCCTTTGCAATAAGTGTAAGAGTATCGGAAATTTTCTGATACATCTCCTCATTGGTACAGCTTCCACGATAAATCTGGTGGAATACCTCGCCGTCCTTGATAAACATAACACGTCCCGCACGGCTTGCCGCTCTTGACGAGTGAGTTACCATAAGAATCGTCTGCCCCGATTTGTTTATATCGCCGAAAACATCGAGCAGAGCGTTTGTGGATTTGGAATCAAGCGCACCTGTCGGCTCGTCCGCAAGTATAAGCTTGGGTCGTGTTATTATCGCTCTCGCAACCGCAGCACGCTGTTTCTGTCCGCCCGAGACTTCATACGGGAACTTGCTGAGCAAATCCTGTATGCCGAGCATTTTGGCGATGGGCTTTAATCTGTATTCCATTTCAGCGAATTTCTTGCCCGAAAGTACCAGCGGAAGAAATATATTATCCCTGAGATTGAAAGTATCGAGCAGGTTGAAATCCTGAAAGACAAAACCGAGATTGTCACGGCGGAATGCCGAAAGCTCTTTTTCCCTGATTTTCGCAAGGCTCTTGCCGTGAAGAATAACATCGCCGTTAGTAGGCTTATCGAGAGCCGCCAGAATATTGAGAAGCGTTGTTTTTCCCGAACCCGATTCGCCCATAATCGCAACATATTCGCCCTCCTCAACAGAAAAATTAACGTTCGACAGCGCCTTAACCTGATTTCCCGTAAAGCGTGTGGTGTAGATTTTTTCAAGGCTTTTTACCTCTAAAACTGACATATTATCAATCTCCTTTCTTTGATGATACTATTATAGCACGAAAGCCGGAAATGCAACATCGATTTGTGTGACATTCCGGCTTGTTTATGTGACATTTTTGTAAGGTCTATTCAATATCAATATTTTTGTGCGAGAGGTCTATATAAAAATTCGTACCTCTGCCGACAACTGAGCTGACGGAAATAACGTGACCGAGATTGTCGGCGGTTCGCTTGCAGAGATACAAGCCAAGCCCTGTGGATTTCCTGTCACGTCGTCCGCTGAGACCTGTGTAGCCCTTTTCAAAGATACGAGGCAAATCTTCGGGCGATATTCCTATGCCCGTATCGGAGACGATGAGGAGATTATTGACGAATTTTATAGTTACAGAGCCTTTTATCGTGTACTTCACGGCATTTGACAGAAGCTGTTCTATCATAAACAGAAGCCATTTTTCATCCGTGAGTACTTCGGCTTCGACAGGAGAATAAATCAGGCGGATTTTTTTGTGAATAAACTGCGGTGCATAGCGGTGGACAGCCTGTTTTATTATATTGTCAAGGCTGAATCTGCCGATGACGAAATCGGTGGAAGTGCTGTCAAGGCGAAGGTAGTACAGCGCCATTTCTGCGTACTGTTCAACACGGAAAAGTTCGGAGAGAAGCATTCGGTTTTCGTCGGTATCTTCCGATTGCAGAATCATCTGCATAGCTGAAATCGGAGTTTTTATCTGGTGAACCCATACGGTAAAATAGTCTATGCTGTCGTGCTGTATATCTTTAAGATTCGTGATTTTTTCGTTGCTTATCTCGTTGAGCCTGATAATTATCTCCTGCAAAATCTCCTGATACGGATTTTCAGCTTCGGGAAGCTTGTCGATATTAAGCGGAAGATTAGAATAAATATTCCTGAGAATCGTGTAGTGCTTCCTGAATCTCAGAAATCCCGAAATTACAGCTCCTGCGCCTATTGCCGAACACAGCAGGAATGCGTACATCACGGTTTCGGGATTTTCGCCGTACAGCACGAAAATTCCCGCAAATATCGCCGAAAAAAGCAGGAAAAGCAACAGCGTGTATCTGTATTGATGAATATATTTAAAAAACAGTCTCATTCTATTATATAACCTGCTCCCACTCTGGTTTTTATGAAGTCGTTCAGCCCGATTGTCTCCAGCTTTTTGCGCAGACGGGTGACATTGACGGTAAGCGTGTTTTCCTCAACATAGCAGTCAATCTGCCACAGCTTGGTCATAAGAGTATCACGGCTGACGACTTTTCCTCTGTTCTCCATAAGGGTCTGCATAATGCGGAAGTCGTTCTTTGTAAGCTCAAGGGTTACACCCTGATATGTCAGCGTTGTATCGTTGAGGTTGAGAATAACACCGTTGTGTTCCAGCACGGGAATTTTGCTTCCCATATCGTAGGTTCTGCGGAGCATAGCCTGAATTTTTGCTGTCATAACATTCAGGTCGACAGGCTTTGCAATAAAATCGTCTCCGCCCATATTCATCGCCATAACGATATTCATATTATCGGAAGCCGACGATATGAATATTATGGGAATTTCAGATATACGGCGGATTTCACTGCACCAGTAGTAGCCGTTATAAAAAGGAAGCATAACGTCCATAAGAATTATATGAGGGTCAAAAGCCGTAAATTCGCTGATAATGTCGTGAAGATTCTCCGCACATCTCACTGAATAGCCCCAGTTTTCAAGATGTTTTTTCATAAGGGACGAGATTACGGCATCATCTTCTGTTATAAAAATTCTGTACATAAAATTCAGTCCTTTCTTATCAATATTATACCGTTTTTTCCACGATAAGTCAAGGCTATTGACAAATCAGACAGAGTGTGTTATAATATTAACAGGGATTTTTTTAAAATATGATATGGAGGATTTACTTATGGAGGGAAATTTTCGTGACGGTAAAAATACTACCGCAACCATTGTGGGAATTATTATATTTATGGCAGGATTCATAGCAACAGTGATTATTTCAGTGAGTGTGGGTGATTTCGGTGCTGTTTTTATGTTGCCGGGTATTATTCTTACACTTTTGCTTGGTGTTGCAGTTGAAAGCGAGCTTAGCAAGGGTAAATTTTCAGCGGACGAGAAACTTGTTGATTTTTCTGTAGGATTCAAAAAATACAGATATTTCTATACAAGTATTATAAACATAAGGACTGAGATAATATTTATCAACGGCAGAGGCGGTTCAAAGATACCGTACATTGAGCTTGCCCTCTCACTCAGGAACGGTAAAATAGTAAGATTCAGCGATACTGTGCCATCTTATGAATGCGATACGCTGGAGAATCTCAAGAAATATCAGAAAAATCATCAGTTTACGGAGCTGGCTTGCTATATAAAATCAAGATTATAAAAGAAAGAAGAGGTATAATGTCTAAAAAAGAACTTGTAAAACGCTACATATTATGTGTGATAAGCCTGTTTGTTTCAGCTCTCGGAGTTGCGTTCACGAAGCACGGCGAACTCGGAGTATCGCCCATTTCGTCCGTCTCGAACGTGCTTAGCCTGCGGTTTCCGTCGCTGTCGCTGGGTACGTGGCTGATTATCTGGAACTGCGTACTCATAGCGGGACAGATTGTGCTTCTGCGGAAAAACTTCAGGCTCATTCAGCTCTTACAGATTCCGCTTTCATTCCTGTTCGGCTGGTTCACGGATATATCAATGATGATTGTCTCGCCCATACCTGCCGTAAGCTATCCCGTGCGTATGGTAATGGTGCTTGTTGGTATTGTCATACTCGGGCTGGGAATCTCGCTTTCCGTAATCGCCAACGTAATTATGAACTCGGGCGAAGCGTTTGTCAAGGCGATTTCAGATACCTCGGGCAAAGCGTTCGGCAATGTCAAGATATTCTTCGATGTTTCGTGCGTGCTGATTGCCGTGATACTGTCGCTGATATTCTTCAGCTTCAGAATAGAGGGCACTCGTGAGGGTACTGTTATTTCCGCACTGCTCACAGGTTTTGTGGTGAAGTTTTTTACAGGGCTTATAAAAAATCCTCTGGAAAAAATTATTTCAGATTAGAAAAAATTTACAAAATACTATTGATTTTTACGGAAAAGTATGCTAGAATAAAAATATCAGGGGTTTTTCCCACGATAATGAAATTCAGGAGGAATTTAAAATGTTAGTTTCAGCTACAGAAATGCTTAAAAAGGCAAGAGACGGAAAGTATGCGGTAGGTCAGTTCAATATCAACAACCTCGAGTGGACTAAGGCTATCCTTCTCACAGCTCAGGAGTGCAATTCTCCCGTTATTCTCGGTGTATCAGAAGGCGCAGGCAAGTATATGACAGGCTTCGAGACTGTTTCAGCTATGGTTGCTGCTATGGACAAGTCTCTCGGAATCACAGTTCCTGTTGCTCTCCACCTCGACCACGGCTCATATGAGGGATGCTACAAGTGCATCAAGGCTGGCTTTACTTCAATTATGTTCGACGGCTCACACTTCCCGATTGAAGAGAACGTTGCAAAGACAACAGAACTCGTGAACGTTGCTCACCAGCTTGGTCTTTCAATCGAGGCAGAAGTTGGCTCAATCGGCGGTGAAGAGGACGGCGTTGTTGGTATGGGCGAGTGCGCTGACCCGAACGAGTGCAAGATGATTGCCGACCTCGGTGTTGACTTCCTTGCAGCAGGTATCGGCAACATCCACGGTGTATATCCCGAAAACTGGGCAGGTCTCAGCTTCGAGACTCTCGAAAAGGTTAACAATGCAGTAGGCGAAATGCCCCTCGTTCTCCACGGCGGTACAGGTATTCCCGAGGATATGATTAAGAAGGCTATTTCTCTCGGTGTTGCTAAGATTAACGTTAACACAGAGTGCCAGCTCTCATTCCAGGAAGCTACAAGAGAATACATCGAGGCAGGCAAGGACAAGCAGGGCAAGGGCTTCGACCCCAGAAAGCTCCTCAATCCCGGATTCGAGGCTATCAAGGCTAAGGTTAAGGAGAAGATGGAACTCTTCGGAAGCATTGACAAGGCTTAATCAGATTCAGATTTTTTACAGGGCATTTCCGCTTATGTCGGAAGTGCCTTTTTTATAAACAAAAAATCCGTTCCTGTTTTATGGGAACGGATTTTCGTTCGGGCTGATTATACGCCGTAAGTATTTCTGTATTCAAGCATTTTGTCGAGATATTCCTTGCCGTCAACAATGCCGTCTCTGATAGCGCTGATAATATCTTCCATAGTAACGATAGGATAAACCGTAACACCGAAATCACGCTTTACTTCTTGTACGGCTGAAAGCTCGCCTGTACCCTTTTCCATACGGTCAACAGTAATAACCATACCCGTTACGTCAACATCGGCAGCGGATTTGAGCTTTGGCATAGATTCACGGAGCGCCTTGCCTGAGGTCATAACATCGTCAATAATAACGACCTTTTCGCCGTCCGTGAGAGTTTTTCCTACGAACATACCGCCCTCGCCGTGGTCTTTGGCTTCCTTGCGGTCAAAGCAGTAGGAAACATCGATTCCGAACTTGTTGCTGAGAGCTACAACAGCGGAAACGGCAAGCGGAATACCCTTGTATGCAGGTCCGAAGAGCGTTTCAACGGGAATGTTGTTTTCGTGAATGCACTCCGCATAGTATTCGCCGAGCTTTGCAAGCTGTGCGCCTGTCTTGTAATTACCGCAGTTGATGAAATACGGGGCAATTCTTCCGCTTTTGAGGGTAAATTCGCCGAACGTAAGTACACCGCAGTCAACCATAAATTTAATGAAACTTTCTTTGTAGGTCATAGTTTTTTACCTCCGATATTTTTTATACTACTATTATACATCATCTGCGGAAATAATGCAAGCATAATTTATCAATACAGAAAATTGTTAACAAATTATAGTTGACTTATTGAACAAAAAATGGTATAATAGTTACAAGAATCTGTTATCGGAATATATTCCGTGAGGAATGATTATAAAGGAGAAAATTAAATGAAAAAATTTAAAGGTCTTTCGGCGGTGCTTGCTGTTATTCTTACTGTGTCGCTCACAGCCTGCGGTGATTCGCCGTCAGATGAATCAGGAAGTATGCCCGAGATTGACAAGAGCGAGCCTGTCACGGTTACTGTCTGGCATTATTACAATGGTGTTCAGCAGGTTAATTTTGACAATGCCGTTGCGGAATTTAACAGGACTGTCGGCTATGACGAGGGCATTATAGTCGAGGCTGTTTCAAAGGGAAGTATTTCTGAACTCGCCGACAGCATTGTTGCTTCCGTGAAGAAAAGTGCAGGAGCTGAAAATCCGCCCGATATTTTTGCTACCTATGCGGAAACGGCATACACGCTCGACCAAATGGGCGCACTTGCTGATATAGGCAAATATTTTTCGGAAGATGAAATCGGCGAGTATGTTGACGCATATATTGATGAGGGAAGATTTTCAGGGGACGGTTCTATCAAGATTTTCCCGACCGCAAAAAGCACTGAAATTATGATTCTCAATTCAACAGACTGGGAGGCATTTGCTGAAGCCGAGAATATCACTACAGACGACCTGAAAACGTGGGAGAGCGTTACGGAAGTCGCCGAGAAGTATTATAACTATACGGACTCGCTCACTCCCGATATTGAAAACGACGGACGTGCATTTTTCGGACGTGATTCCGTTGCCAACTATATGATAGTAGGCGCAAAACAGCTTGGTGCGGAATTTAGTACCCTCGATGATTCGGGCAAGCCTGTCCTGAATATTGACAAGACTGCTGTAAAAAAGCTGTGGGATAATTACTATGTCCCGTATGTCAAGGGCTGTTATACAATGCAGGGACGGTACAGAAGCGACGATGTGAAGCTTGGCAAATCGATTGCAATTATCTGCTCCACGACAGGAACGGCATACTACCCGACGGAAGTCACCATAAACGACGACTATACATATCCTATTGATAATATTATACTTCCTCTGCCCGATTTTGAAGGTACGGATTCCTATGCAGTCCAGCAGGGTGCGGGAATGTCGGTTATAAGCTCGGACGAACAGACGGAGTATGCAAGCGCAGTGTTCCTGAAATGGTTTACGGAAGAGGAGAGAAATATTGAGTTCTCGATAAATTCGGGTTATCTTCCTGTAAAGAAGTCCGCAAACAACGTTGACAAGATTGATGAGGTAAATTCAAAGTCCGAAAATGCGGTGAAGGATACTATGCTTAATTCGCTGGAGCTTGCAATCGACGAAGTGAACAGCCGTTCGCTTTACACTATGAAGCCGTTCGAGACAGCTTCGGAAGTCAGAGACTATCTCGGCAACTATATTCAGGATACGGCTGACGAGGCTTATGCAGAGGTGCTTGAAAAAATATCGGGCGGTATGAGCCGTGATGAAGCTGTGGCGGAGTTTATAAGCGATTCTGCTTTTGATGAATGGTTTGACGAGTTCAGCTCATCTTTGGAAAATATGGTAAGATAATCGGAGACTGGTTTTATGAATGCAGAAACAGAAAAAGGTAAAAAGCGGGTCAGTTCTTTTTCGGAAAAGCTGTTCGTTCCTATGATGATTCTTTCGCTGCTGCAGATTGCCACCCTTTTCGGAACACTGTACATAAGCGGTGAGTTCAGGTCGGTAAGGCAGTACGCTTATGATATGCTTATTGAGAAAACGGAAAACCGCAAGAATTATATCGAAAATATGTTTCTCAGGAACGTTCCCGAGGTTTATCAGGCTGACGTTGCGATAAATAATATTACCAAGCAGATTCTTGACGAACAGGGACAGTCCGTCAGCGAGCTTGCAACGGATAAGAATCTTAACAAGCGGATTATTTCGGAATCCACACAACATCTCATCTACCTGCTCCGTGTATCAGGTGCGAACGACGCTTTTCTCATACTTGATACGGGCGATTTGTACCGCCGTGACGGTATGAATAACAAATCCTGCGTTTATATCCGTGATATGGATTCTTCGGCAAGCAGTGCAAGCCGTAATGAAGATTTGCTTCTTGAGGCAGGAAATTCCGATACGTCGGGCGAATATAATATTACCCTCGATTATGAGTGGACGGCGCAGATTAACGTAGGCGAATGCGGTGCGGAAGATAATCTCGATTTTTACCACAGGACTATTGAAACGGCTGAGGCAAACAGCGGAATCAATGTAAGCGAGCTGGGCTACTGGAGCGGATTTTCCGGAATTTCGCCGACAGCTTCGCCGAGTATAAAATATACGCTTCCGCTTATTGCCGATGACGGAACAGTGTACGGTGTTATGGGTATAGGATTCCTTGAAAAGAACGTTCTGAAAAATATGCCCTCGAACGACTTTTTCAGCGAAAGTTCCTGCTATGTTGTCGGAGCTGATTTCAACGGCAATAACGATTACTCTGTTATTGTAAGCTACGGCTCGATTTTCAGCAGGCTTGTTGAAGATACCGCCAGTATTTCTATGCCCGGAACAGACAAGTCGCAGATTTATGACATAGGCAAAACTTCCGACGAAAAATCAATCGGCAATATACAGCCTATGAACCTCTACAGTGCCGAATCGCCGTATCTTAACGAGCAATGGGCATTGATTTCGATTGCCGAAAAAGATAAGGTACTGAGCGTTTACAGACGGCTTATCAGAATGCTCGTTCTGTCTATGGTTGTATCTGTTGTGTTTACTGTTATTGTCGCACTTCTGATTGAAAGAATAGTTACAAATCCTGTAAAGAAGATTGTAAGAGGACTTGCGGAGGAGCAGGAATCCAACAAGATAATCCGCTTCAATTCGTCGGGAATCGCCGAAGTCGATACGCTTACAGAGGCTATTGAATCGCTACAGATTAATATAAGAGAACAGGCTTCCCGTGTATCGAAGGTCATAAGTATGGTAAATATGGGCATAGGTGTATTTATGTGCGACCTTGATACAATGAGCGTTTATGTGGGCGAAAGTCTCATAAAGCTTCTTGATTTGAAAGGTCTGCCGATTGAAGATACGAATCTGCCGTTCGAGAATTTTCAGGCATATATCTCTGATTTTGACAGCAAAAACAGGGTCTGCGGAAGCGGTATATTCAGCCGTGACAGCGAAATACTCAATGAGGAAATTGAAATCAGGTACTCAAATGAGAAAGTGAATCTTACAAAGTGGTACGAGTTCACTATGAAGAGGGACGGCAATAACGTTCTCGGACTGGTGCAGGATGTTACAAGCTCAATGCTCGAAAAGAAGAAGATTGAATACGAGCGTGACTACGACCTTACAACAGGACTGCTTAACAGACGTGCGTATTATAATAAAATAGATGAGCTTTTCAGCAGACGTGATGAGCTTGGAATAGCTGCGTTTGTTATGATTGACCTTGACAATCTCAAGTATGTCAACGATACTTACGGTCACGATTTCGGCGACGACTATATAAAAACCGCCGCAAACGTATTCAAGGGATTCAGGGACTACAACGGTGTTGTTGCGAGGATGTCGGGCGATGAGTTCAACGTGTTCCTGTACGGCTACGACAGCAAGGATGAGATAAGGGAAGTTATTAACCTTGTCCGCAGCAGGCTTCTCAAGAGCTACTGCATTATCGCCGACGGCTCGCACTATAAAATCAGGGCAAGTGCCGGTATTTCGTGGTATCCTGACGATTCGGACTCCTATGAAATGCTTATAAAGTACGCCGATTTCACGATGTATACGGTTAAGCACTCAACCAAGGGCAATATCGCTGAATTTGATGTTAACTCCTATACAAAGGATTCGATTCTTGTTACGGGTGTTGAAGAAATGAACAGCATTATTGACGAACAGCGTATCAGATACGCATTCCAGACGATTATTTCTGCCCGTGACGGTTCGGTTTACGGCTATGAAGCGCTTATGCGACCGCAGTCGGAAACGCTCCATTCGCCTATGGAATTTATCAGAATCGCCAAAACAGGTGCGAAGCTCAATGACGTGGAGCGCATAACGTGGACTCTTGCTTTCCGTGAGTTCAAAAAGCAGATAGCTCAGGGTAATATTAATCCCAAGGCGAAGATTTTTATCAACTCGCTTTCAAACTGCACCCTCACTCCTGAAGATGTACAGCTTATCGAGACTGAAAATGCGGATATTCTTGAAAATGTCGTGCTTGAAATTCTGGAGGGCGAACGTGCGAATCCTGAATACACCCGCAACAAGAAAAATCGTATGCTCCATTGGAACGCTATGGTTGCCCTTGATGATTTCGGAAGCGGTTACAACAGCGAACACGCTCTTATAACTCTTGAACCGAACCTGATTAAAATCGACCGTGCTATTATAAACGGCTGTGACAGCGATGTGAGTAGAAAAAATATTATTCTTAATCTTGTCAGGATTTCAAAGGCAAATAATATTCTTGTGCTTGCCGAAGGTGTTGAAACGTCGGGCGAACTCAGGACGGTTATAGAATGCGGAGTTGATTTGTTGCAGGGCTATTATTTCGCTCGCCCTGTCTTTGAACCTCAGCCACTTCCCGAAAAACGACGTGAAGAGATTCTGCGCTTTAACAATAAGATATAAAAAAATCCGTTCCCACAAAACAGGGAACGGACTTTTTTGTTATTTCAGGAGGTTGAATTTTTAGCGTATTTCATAAGTATGTCGGAAGCGTCTCTTGAATCGATTATGCCGTCGCCGTTGCTGTCCGAAAAGCGGTTGATGTAAAATTCAGGGAAATTATCATTAATCGAAAGTTCTGAATAAATCGAGAGAATTGCAGAAGCGTCGGTTGCATCGAATGAGCCGTTGCAGTTCATATCGCCGTTCTGAATTTCCGTCTCGTACACATCATCCTTGTCCTTGTCAATAAACACACGCACGTTTTCAATATCCTCGTCGTATTTTATAAGTATACTTCCTGCGGACGGTTCAAGCCTGAACTTGTACACTGATTCAGTTTCGCCCGAATCATTACAAATTTTAAACTCCATATTGGCAGAGTAAGGCGAATATGAACTCAGAAGTATACCGTCGGGACGGTCAGCCATAGTGAAGTTTCTTGAATTGAACGTACTTGCCTTGAATCCGTTGTACGGTGACTGATATAACGGCTGTTCGGGATAGATACTTGCATATATGGTATCGTCCTTGCTGGTCTTTATGCTGGCTTTGTGTGCGGAAACTTCTGCGGATTCAGCATAGAAATTTGCCTTGACTGCAGAATAGCCGAACCTTGATTCAGAGGCAATGGCAAGCGAATATATATCCGAATCGCTGTCCTCAAGATTAATTGCATAGCTGTCGGCGATTGGAATATAGACAGTCGGGTTGTAGTCAAGATAGAACGAGTTGTATACGTTATCGCCTGCAACCAGCTCGTATGCCGTATCAGTCGGGTCGAGCTTGAACTTGTATTCGTCATCATCAGGGTCATAGCCGTTGTCAATTACATTGGATGAATTGAACTGTATTGTGATTTCCGCAAGATTTTCCGAGCCTGCGGGATATACAGGAGGCTGGGTCTGTTCGCCAAGCTTGCCCTGATAGTTGAGTATGTTATCATCGGCAATAATAGCGGTAATATCAATAGATTCGCCGTCAGCAAGCTCATACGCAGGGATATGGAACGTATTATCGGCGGTGTTGATATAGATACAGTAGTCCTCGTTGAATCCGACAGTGTTGCTGTCAAGCGTAAGAATGCACTTGTCGTACGATTTTCCGCCGAAAGTCCAGTTGCCGTCGGAAATTCCTATTCCTGCGACATCGTGGGTTTCTCGGCTTCTCTGTGCGTTGTCGGATTTCGCAGGCATTGAAAGCGATATATGGAAATATTTTTCCGCTGTCATTGCAGTCATCGCCGTCTGAATAAGTGTTGCCGTATCATTTTTGCTGAACTGTCTCCTCATTTTCATCTGCGGAAAATTGAATCGGGTGAGCTGATAGTTTTCAATAAGCGCTTCAAGCTCGGAATTAAACTGCACGTCACACAGATATTCCGCACCCTCCTGTATATCAGATACCGTGAAAATGCCGTTATGCGATAAAATCTGTAGCATTGAAATACCGTAGCTCTGGTCCTCGCAGTCGGTAATAATCATATCCGTATCAAGATAATTTTTGGTATAGTTGGTAAAGCTGAAATAGTCCGTATCAGCTCCGAGAGAAGAAGCACGTGAAACAAGATTGCCCGATTCCGCAACAGCCGTAATGACGTTATCTGTCGGGCTGAACTGCATAAACGGCACGGCTGAAACTGTCAGGGCTGAAATAATAAGTGCTGAGATTAATTTTTTCATTGTTATAACTCCTTCCTGCTTAACCGATATGGCGGATTTCTGTTATATAAGAATCAGTGGTATGGCTTTTTCCCGACGAAATATCGGCGCAGTATTTCAGAATCTCTGTAGATATTCTTGTTGTGAATGCGGTCATATCCATATCGGAATCGCTGTATTCATTCCAGAGGAAGGCGGCACGCAGGTCGGTAATGTTCGGGAAGTAGAACATATATGTGTCTTTAAGCTGATTAAATCCGCCGTTGCTTGCGGAGTATACCGCATAGAATGCGTCAAAAGCGTCGGTCAGGTCGATTTTCATATCGCCGTTTATATCGCCTACTGTATAGATTGAGCTGTTTTCTATCGGGCTTCTTTCAATAACCTCGCCGTTGAGGAGAAGCGGACATCCTGCTGTAAGATAAGCCGAACCCGAGCCGTATTCACGCCATTTTGCGGAGCTGTAAAGTCTGCCCGATTCAACAGCAATGTCTTTATCAGTAGAATCCGCATTTTCATTTGCATAGAATGTGATTATTCCGCCCTCTGTAAGGCAGTCATAGCCGAATAAGCCGTTGATTACAACGGTATCGCCGTTTACAGCAGTTTCAATAATCGAATTGTAGTTTACCGTCTTGCACTTTGAAAAAACAGGTCTGTTCTCGGAATCCGTAATAACATCATAACCCGCACCCATATCAACAATAAAATCAAACAGGCTGAATCCCGTGTTTTTGGAGACGTTTACGGTAATTGCAGTTGCACCCGCAGGAATTTCAACATCGCCGATTGTAATCTGCTTGCCGAGAATTTCAGTGCTGACTGAAATGCTGTTGTCCGAGCCGAGTACCGAGTTGCCTGCGTAGATGTTGAGTACATAAGTGGCATCGCTGGCATCAACTTTGCCGTCGCCGTTTAAATCAGCGAGTATATTTATTGCCTCGTCCGACTGATATACAGCGGATGTTGACATTGACGAGTAGATTTCGAGTATCTTTGAAGCGTCGGAAGCGTCAATTTTACCGTCGCCGTTTATATCGCCTTTTTTGATTTCCGTTTCATATACGTTGTCGCCGTCGGTATCGCAGAAAACGTGGGAATCTTCAATCACAAAAACGGGCAAATCAATGGCGGATGTGCTTATAATTGGCAGAGCTGAGACAGTCAGCATTGAAGCTATAATAGCCGATATTGTTTTTTTCATAGCAATTTTCCTTTCTGTTAATTAACCTGAATGGCGGATTTCTGTAATATACGAGCCTGTATCCGCACCTCTTCCCGACGACATATCGGCACAGTAATTAAGAATCTCAAGCGCTGTGTTCTGGCTTATGTCAATCATTTCTTCATCGGAATCGTCAGAGCTGTTCCAGATAAAAACAGCCCTTATGTCCTTTATATCAGGGAAGAAGAGGGAGTATACGTCATATATTGTCGGAAAATCCGGAATTACTGATGTATATATTGCGTAGTATGTAATAAATGCGTCGGTCAGGTTTACAGCCATATCGCCGTTTACATCGCCGACCATATATATTGAGCTGTCGGGCTGGATAACGGGACGATGTTCTTTTCCGTAGCATATCAGCGGACATCCTGCTGTAAGATAACCCGCACCCGAGCCGTATTCTCGCCAGTTGCCCGAGCTGTACAGCTTTTTGGATTCAACAGAGAAATTCTTATCGCCTGAATCGGGATTTTCAACCGCATAGAATCTGATAATCTCTTCAGCGAGACAGTCATAGCCCGACAAGCCTGTAAATACAAGGGTATTGTCATTAACCGAGCCTGTTATAACTGAGTTGTAATTCATTGTGCTTCCCTTTGTGAAAAGAGGTCTGTTTTCGGAATCGGTGATAATCTCATAGGCTGAGCCGATATTGAAATCGAACTCAAACAGGCTGAAGCCCTGATTCTCTGCAAGATTCACAATAAATTCCGCTGAACCCGACGGAATGACAGTATCGCCGACGGCAACATCTTCAGTCAGGGTATTTTTTGTCAGCGACAGCTTGTTGTGCAAATCCTCCGACGGAATAAAAACAGAGGCGGAAGTATTGCTTACGCTCTGCTCCTGCGGAAACCAGCGTGTATTCTCCTTTGCGTAATGTTCGAGGGTAATACGGTAATAATAACCGCCTTCAACGGAAAATTCCTGCTCCGAGAGATTATAAACACAGCCGTTTTCGAGAATCATATCCTGCACAGTTCTTTCAGTAGTCCAGTTGATTTCGTCCTCACTCTTCTCAATGCGGATATTTTTCAGCCCGATTTCCGACATTTTCTCACTGCCGTTTGTCGAAGCGGTAATGTAGATTGTCTGTACATCTGCGGAGCAGGAGAGGGAATACAGCTCAATCAGTCCGGGCGCTCTGGCAGTATAGACATCTTCAACCGCTTCGACATTATTCGGCTTGGTATCGCCATAGCCCGAAACTGCAAAGGCTAAACAGCATATAAGAAGGGGTAGAATAATTTTTTTATTCAATTACTGACCTCCTTTGTAAATTAATGGCTCATAATACAGCAAATTCCCTGCACGGAAGCTTATATTTGTATGACTGCACAAAAAATGCTGAATAATTATGTGAATTATGACATATTTTCCAGAACCGCTCTGTAATCATCATAATCAAGATTATGCGCTGTAATGCAGTAA
Source organism: Ruminococcus flavefaciens (assembly GCA_023663905.1). Classification (GTDB taxonomy): domain Bacteria; phylum Bacillota; class Clostridia; order Oscillospirales; family Ruminococcaceae; genus Ruminococcus; species Ruminococcus flavefaciens_AD. Next base: position 37,722 of record JAMPGO010000003.1, on the reverse strand, counting down.
ACCGTGTTGTTGCTGAGGTAAGTAGCGGTGTACTGGCTGTCCTCGATGAGGATATAGACCGTGTGACCGTTAATCTGCTCCTCGGTTATGTTGTAAGTATCGGTCGGGATTCCGACAGGCGGAATATCATCCTTGTTGCCGTAGTAGTGATAATCAAAGTTGAGCTTTGCATTGCCGTCCCTGTAAAAGAATTTGACATTGCTGAAAACCGAACCTCTTTCCTCGTAAATATCGTCAAGGGCGAAATCCTCGGGAATATACGACGGTGTTTCGGGAAAAAATCCGTATTCCGCACACTTTGATTTCATACCGTAAAGGTCGCCGTTTTCAGCCGTAACCTCGCTCGAATCCTTCATATCAATAGTTACGCCGTTTTTGGAAAGACTGTATTTTTCGGGAAAAATATTCTGCCCGATAGTCTTATATCCGCCCAGCCCTATTACAGTAACAACAACCGCACAGGCGACCGCTGACGAAATGCACTTGTAAAGCCTGATATTGCGGGTTCTCTTATCGGCGGAAATCCTGTTTACGAGAGCCTTTTTCGCCGATTCACGACGTGCAGTGACATCCTCGTTATTTCCACAGCTTATTTCAAACCAGGCATTGGAAAGCTCGGCAATCCTGTCGCAGTCACGCTTTTTTTTAGGTTTGCTCATCTCCTCGTCAAGTTCATTCTGAAGGTCAGCCAGTATCTCTCTTTTCATACCAATCATCTGCCTTTTCAATGCTTTTTTATTCATCGGGTAATCTCCGTTCTATATATTAATGGATTTATATGGTTGAAAATCCCTGTTGCGAATTGAAATTTTGTACGAACAGCCAATTATACAGCTGATTTCTTGTCAATTATCACTAAGATAGTCAATGACTTTCTGCCTTAGCCTGTCCATACGTCCGTACAGAGCCTTTGTCGTGATACCAAGTCTGCGTGCAATCTGTTTCCGCTGACCGTGGTCGGCTTCGAGATACTCAATAAGCAAATCAGCGTCGTCACTGCCGAGTATTTCGCAGAGTTCCTTTGCGAGAGAATCTCCGCCCGAATTATTATCGGGAATAACATCGGAATAGTCGTCGATGTCAACAGTGATGTTCCTGTTTTTCTTAATGCAGTTTTTGCAGATTCTGTCCGCCGTATTATACAGCCACGAGCGGAATTTCTCGGAAAAATCCAGCCTGCCACGCTTCTGAAAAAGCGTAAGGAAAACGTCCTGTGTGCATTCTTCGGCGAGACCGGTATTTTTCAGCCTGCTAAGACAAAAGTTATAGATGTCGTCATAAAATTTGTCAATTATCATCTCGCAGGTTTCGTTGTCAATCATTTCAGCACCTCATATTTCATTTGATTAAAGATAATTATATCACAGCTTTTTCGGATTTTCAAGTATACCTTATTAGTATAAAAGAGCCGTGTATAAATGCATTGTGCATATATCATAAAAATCCGCACGTCTATTGGTGTAAATTAACAAAAGAACGTTCAGGCTATTGCATTGATTATTTTAATTTGTTATAATAATGTTAATATATAGCGTGCGAAAGGAATATATTTTATGAACGATATTGACAGAATTATCAGGAAGATTATGCTTGATGATACATTTAAACCGCTCAGGGAAAGATATATTGTTGATTTGAAACAGCGTGATGAGAACTATGCGCTTTTTGAACTCCTGACAAGCAATTTCAAGCCCAACAAGCACTATTTTATGAGGGCTGAAATTCTTCAGGCTGTTGAGAGTATCAACGATGAATCGGCGGAAATACTTGATTATAAGATACTTAAAATAAATCAGCGCATAAGGCTGAACAGCGATTTGACCCTCAACACCGACTCAATGGTCAGGTATATTTCCGACGCTTATTCAGTCAGGCTTCTTGCTATGCGTGATGAACAGAGGACTATATACTACCTGCTGTATACATACGAACCGCTTGACAGTCTCGCTGAACTTACGGCGAGCCGAAAACTGTCGTACAGTACGGAGGATGCGGTAAAAAATGCGCTGATTATATGCATTGCCGTGAAACAGTGCCATAAGGTCGGAATCTTCCACAATGATATTGTCCCTGAAAATATATTCGTCTCTCAGAACGGAGAGTATAAGCTCGGCAAGATAGATATGAAGAACTTTGTTAATTATATTGACCCGAATCACCCGTCCCGTGATTCGTCAATCACGAACGAACCTTCCGTGCAGAATGATATTTATATGCTCGGAAGACTTATCGGATTTATGGCTGATAACGCTTCACGGAAGAATCAGCTTCTTAACAGCAGACTGCGGAAAATCGCCGAAAAATCCCGCCGTAAAAAAGGCGGTTACAGGAGTGTTGATGAGATTATCGGCGATTTGCAGAAGCCCTCTGCAAAGTATTTCAAGCTTGCGATTCCTGTAACAGCTGTCCTGACAATAGCGCTTGCAGGAGCAGGAATATTTGCGTTCGCCCATTTTTCGGGTAAAGATGTGCTGGGCGATGTAAACGGCGACGGTGTTATTAACCAGTCCGACGTTGCGGAACTCCAGAGCATTTATTCCGCCCTTGCTGTCTCGAAAAAAGAACTCACAGAAAAAGAAAAGAGCGTATGCGATATTAATGCCGACGGCTATGTTGATGTGCGTGATACGGCGATTCTGATTGACTATATTTCTTACAGGCAGTCGGAGAACGTTGATATTACGGTTCAGGAATTTATGGAGATACTGAGGAGCAAATAAAAAAACGCTGTACCGTGGTGGTACAGCATTTTTTTACTGATTTTTAAGCTCCGCAACAAGAGCCTTGAAAACGTCGCCACGCTCTTCAAAATTTTTGAAGATACCGTAGCTTGCGGAAGCAGGCGACATAACACAGCTTGCGCCCGACGGAGTAATTTCCGAAGCAAGCTTAACAGCGTCCTCGAGATGAGGAGCGTAGTAGATATTGTCTTTTGATTCAAACATATCATAGATACGCTTGCCCGAAGTCTCCATACAGATAATGTTTATTCCCGATTCGGCAAGAAAATCGACGAGTGTCGCATAATCGATACCTCTGTCCATACCGCCGACTATTATCGTAGCTGTATTTGGTACACTTTTTACCGCCTCGATTGCAGTGGCGCAGGCAGTGGAAATGGAATCATCGTAATAGCGCACGCCGTTAACGGTATCAACGTATTCGAGACGGTGTGCGAGCGGATTGAACGTGCAGAGAGCCTTTTCAAAATCCTCACGCTCGACGTAAAAGGCTGTTATAAAGTAAGCAACGGCGATATTGTAGTGATTATGAATACCCAACAGCTTGATTTTGTCAACAGGGATTACATAATCATCGTGGTCAGTCCTTTTAATGATACCGTCGTGAACATAAATTTCGGCTTCGTCATTTTCAGCGGATATTTCATAGATATACTGTTTAAGCTCGGGCGAATTTTTCGGCGCAATATCGCTGTTGATTAACAGGCAGTCGTATGCTTCTTGGTGAAGATAGATATTTTTCTTGGCATTGTAATAGCGTTCCATAGTGCCGTAGTGGTCGAGGTGTTCCTCAAAAAGATTCAGGAATACGGCTGTGGACGGCGAAACAGTCATATATTCGAGCTGGTGGCAGGAGAGTTCGCACACAACGATAGTCTCGTCAGTCATCTCTTCCGCAATATCAAACACGGGAATGCCGATATTACCCGCAATCCTGCAATCCTTACCGCTTTCCTTTAATATATGGTAAATCAGCGATGTGACAGTGCTTTTGCCCTTAGTTCCCGTTATGCCGATAATCTGCTCACGGAAGACCTCAAAAAATACCTGTGTTTCGGAAGTTATCAGGCATTTCAGCTCAGAGGGTTGTTTTGCGAGGACAATTCCGGGCGATTTGAATACCAAATCAAAATCGTCAAGCGATTTCTGGTATTCCTCACCGCATATAAATCCGACATTTTCGGGCAAATCGTCGATTTTATTCATATCCGCAATGACGACCGCAGACGGATTACAATACTTTGACAATATGTTATAGGTAGACCTTCCCTCACGTCCGAAGCCGAGAATGCAGACGGATTTGCCCTCCGTGTAATTATATATATAGTCAACAAATTTATTCAAAGAAGATTCTCCATTTCTTTAATTAAAATATTTCTGAACTCGTCGGGAAGCAGATTATTTTCGCTGAATCCCGAGCAGATTTTCTCGTTGCGTGAATCAATAGTTTCGGGCGAATAAAGTCCCATATCCATATACTTGCGGAATACAAACGGAAGCTCCGTATTTTCGGCGAGATATTTTCTTATCGCAAGCGATACGGCAAGATTGACTTCATCGATACTGCCGACGCATTCAAAAGGCTTGTGTTCGGATTTGCCGACGAGTTCGATGAGATATTCCTCCATAGAAGTATCGTTGAGCAAATCTTTGCCGAATATTTCAGTAAGTTCGCCCTGACTTAAAAACGGCGAGAGAATCAGGCAAATAAACAGGCATTTCGGGCAGTCTCCGCACCATATATCGGGCGAAACCTTGTTGCCGAGATTACAGCTCCTGAATACGGGCAGATATTTCGGGTATCTCACGAACAGCTTTGCAATCTGAAATTCAGCAAGCGGACGTAAGAAGCTGAAATAGTACGCACCTGTGTGAAGATATTTTTCCTCGTAGCTGTGGAAATCCTGTTCAAACTCAAAGCTTTTGGAATACTGGTGGTTGACGCTCTGTCCCGCAACGGTACTCTCGTTTGCGCTGTCCTCATTTGAGAGGACGATGTACTTGCGGTGGTTGATATAAGCTGTGATTTCCGCAGAAAATGCGACGATAGCCGAGAATGGCGTGTGACCGTTAAGGTAGCCCTGATTGTTGATGTCAACAAGCGAGCGGTCGAATCTGCGCCTTGACGTGATAAGTATATCTTCGGGAAGCTCCGCAGAAGTTACCGTGCCGATAATTGAATTGCGCCTGTTGATTGAATAACAGCGGTAATCCATACCTGAATTTTTGAGGATTTCGAGCGAAAGTGCGGAATCTTTTCCACCGCCGATAGGAATAAGACAGCCTGTGGGTTCAGCGTGTTCGGATTCGTGAGTACTTCTGAATTTTCCGACGGACTGAATATCAACGAAGCTGTCAACGTCCGTGTCAATGCCGTTGACGTAGCAAAATTCGCCCAGACCGAGAAAATAGAGCTTTTTCCACCATTTCACCTGTTCGGGCGAGAGTTCACCGCATTCGAGACGTATAACAGGCGAGCAGGTAGCTTTCCAGTAGCTTATAGCCTCAGCCATACCGAGCGAAAAGGCGAGACGTTCAAAAGTAAGGTTGTTTTCCGTTGTGAAGTTCTCGGGCTTTGCAAAGCTCCAGCCTGTATTGAATACAGTCAGCCCGGGTATTTCAAACACATATTCAACATTTATAGTATCATTTGATTCTGATATATCGCAGTTTTTGTAGATAAAAACCGGAAAATCGTTTCTGAAACGTTCAAATTTATTCATAAAGCCTCCGTGAATCAGGATTTTTCAGCAAGTTCGTGGTAATGCTTTTTCAGCAGGAGATAAGTTTCGTCGGACAAATCGTGTTCGATTTTGCAGGCATCTTCGAGAGCCTGGTCTTTTTTAACACCTAAAAGCATAAAAAAGGCGGACAGCGTGTTGTGGCGGTCGTAGATTCTTTCGGCGATATTCCTGCCTGTTTCTGTAAGCGTGATATGGTTTTCGCTGTTTACAATGACAAGGTTTTCTTCCTTCATTTTTTTAAGGATAATCGATACAGTGGGACGGGAGTAGCCGAGATATGAGCAGATGTCAATAGCGTGTACATCCGGCTGTGCCTTTGATAGAATGAGAATGGTTTCAAGGTAGTTTTCAACTGCTTCTGTAATAGCCATTTTAGCCCTCCATATTGGAAAAATTTTTGCCGTAATATAGTTTGTAAGTATATTATAACATAAATTTTTCAGAAATACAAGAGCAAATTTATTTTATTATCGGATTTTTCATATAGTCGTCAAAAATCCTGTAAATATCGGGGTGCGGATTCTTGATTCGCAGAGGTCTGAGATTTTCGTCCGTAAAGCAGTGGGAGGAATTTCCTTCCGCACAGAGAATATCTGTATCCGTGTTGAAAATCCGATATGATACATACAGCGAAACGCCGTTGAATCGGGTGATAGTCATATAGACGGCAAAAGGGTCGTCGAACCTGAGAGGGTGCTTGTAATGGCATTCCGCAGACAGCACAGGCATAAGGATTCCACGGGATTCAATCTCCTCGAACGGCATACCCGACTGCCTCAGAAAATCAACACGGCATTCCTCGAAAATTCTGATATAATTGGAGTGGTGCATAATCGCCATTTTGTCCGTCTCATAATAGTATACACGACGGGAATAAGGCTTAATCATAAAATCAGTCCTTTCTTATTTATATGATATATTTTACACGTTTTTTCCTGATTTGTCAAGAATACCGCCGTGCGAATCCGCCTGTTGTGATAATGCACAAAAATATTCAGAAAAAATTTACATTTATGATATTGAAATATATTTTAAAAAATGGTATAATATAGAAGTATTACAGCTTGTATGGCTGTTAATCAATACAGAATTTTTTTATTTGATTGTAAAGCGAGGTAATCAGCAATGGCAGTTAACTTAATGAAGGGACAGAAAGTTGACCTTACAAAAACAAATCCCGGTCTTACCAAGATTATTGTAGGACTTGGCTGGGACATCAACAAATACGACGGCGGTTCGGATTTCGACCTTGACGCAGCTGCGTTCTTACTGGGCGATTCGGGCAAGGTTGCAGGCGATGATGATTTCGTTTTCTACAGCAACAAGGAACACAAATCGGGCGCTGTTATCCACACAGGCGACAACCTCACAGGCGAGGGCGACGGCGATGACGAGCAGATTAAGGTTGACCTTGCAACTGTTCCCGCAAACATTACAAAGATTGACTTTACTGTAACAATCTACGATGCTGATGCACGCCACCAGAATTTCGGACAGGTTTCCAATGCCTATATCCGAGTTGTAAACGAGGCTACAGGCGAAGAGCTTATCCGCTACGACCTCGGCGAGGACTTCTCTATTGAAACTGCTGTAGTAGTCGGCGAACTCTACCGCAACAACGGCGAATGGAAGTTCAACGCTATCGGAAGCGGATTTTCGGGCGGTCTGGCTGCTCTCTGCGGTAATTTCGGCGTGAACGTTTGATTTTTATTGAAAAGGGGTTATTTGATATGGCAATAAGTTTACAGAAGGGACAGAAAGTTGACCTTACAAAGGGAAATCCGAGTCTCTCAAAAATGCTTATCGGACTTGGATGGGATACAAACAAATATGACGGCTCAGCAGACTTTGACCTTGACGCAGCTGCATTTCTCCTCGGAGACAACGGCAAAGTTCCCAGCGATTCTGATTTCATCTTCTACAGCAACCTCAAGCACTCATCAGGCTCAGTTGTTCACACAGGCGACAACCTTACAGGCGAGGGCGAAGGCGATGACGAGGTAATCAAGGTTGACCTCAAGTCTGTTCCCGCAAATATCAGCAAGATTGCCTTTACTGTTACAATCTACGACGCTGACGTGCGCTCACAGAATTTCGGACAGGTTTCCAACGCTTATATCCGTATCGTTGACGAGACCACAAACAAGGAGATTATCCGCTACGATTTGGGCGAGGATTTCTCTGTTGAGACAGCCGTAGTAGTCGGAGAGCTTTACAGATATAACGGCGAGTGGAAGTTCAACGCTATCGGAAGCGGATTCGCAGGCGGTCTTTATGCACTCTGCAAGAATTTCGGAGTAAATGTCTGAATCTGATTTCAGATATACGGAGGTAAAAAGATTATGTCTGTTAATCTTCAGAAAGGTCAGAAAGTTGACCTGAGAAAAAGCGACGGCGGTACGCTCCGCAAAGTCGTGGTCGGACTTGGCTGGGACGAGGCTAAGAGAAAAACGGGACTTTTTTCCAAGAAACCTGCTCCCATTGACTGCGACGCTTCTGCTTTTGTATGCACTGACGGCAGACTTTCAGGCTCGGACGATATTGTCTATTTCGGACATCTTTCGCATAAGAGCGGTGCTGTCAAGCATATGGGCGACAATCTCACAGGTGCTGGCGACGGCGACGACGAGCAAATTGTTGTTGATTTGTCAGCTCTTCCGTCAAACTATGACAAAATCGTGTTTGTCGTGAATATCTATCAGGCAAACGAGCGCAAACAGCAGTTCGGTATGATTGAAAATGCGTTTATCCGCATTGTTGACGCTGATACAAATCAGGAGCTTTGCAAGTACAACCTGTCGGAAAACTACAACGGTATGACCGCTATGATTTTCGGCGAAATATACCGTTATAACGGTAACTGGAAGTTCAATGCTATCGGACAGGGTACGCAGGATAATACTGTCAGGGAACTCGCCAAGAGGTTCTGATATTTATTCTGTGGAAAACTGATACGGCATTTTATTCAGGCATCGCCTATTGCATTTTTTACAGCTAGGCGGTGCTTTTTTATATATAGGGGTGATTTATCTGGCATTTGATGTTCCGAGAAAAATAAATCAGGCGGTGGAGACAAGAAATATCTCGAAAATATACGGCAGAGAGAACAGCAATTTAATCAGAAAACCGCTTGATTCCTCAAATATTACGCAGAGTAACCTTAATTCGAGGACTACTGCTGTTCCTGCTAGCGCTCCGGTACAGCCGGCGACGGTGAATAAGCCTGTTATCCGCAGAAACCGTGCGCAGGGCAACGGCACTGTTCTTGTAAAGGGACAGAAGTGCAGTATACCGTGCGACGGTGCGCTGAAAATCGGTATCGGCTGGGACTGCGATAATCCTGAATGCGAGCTGGACGTATCCGCATTTATGCTTGCGCCCGAAAAAGTTCCCGACGACAGCTGGTTTGTGTTTTACGGGCAGGACAGAAGTCCCGACAAAAGTGTGACGTACAAATCGAACAGCGACAACAGCTATTCGCCCGATGATGCGGAAATGATTATCAGGCTCGGATTCGTGAACAGCAATATAAGCAGAATAAAAATCTGCATTACTATATACGAAGCGTTTCAGCGGAGACTTGATTTTTCAATGGTTAAAAATATTTACCTCCGCATTATGAGCTCAGACGGCACGGAGCTTATGAAATATCAGGTTGCCGACCTGTCTGCGGATATAACATCGCTTGTGGTCGGTGAAATCTACAGGTACAACAATATGTGGAAGTTCTGCGCCATAGGTTCGGGATTTCACAAGGATTTGGCGGAGTTCTGCAATATATACGGAGTAGAGATAGAATAGAGAATGAAAGGGTGATTATTTTGGTAGATTTTCAGGTTATAAACGAGCTGTGCCTTATGGTTAAATGCACGGGCGGAAATGACTATATTTTTACAAAGGCAGGTGCATTTATTGCGGGCGAATGCAGTGGGGCGAAGAATTTCAAGTTCACAAAGGTTATGCTCGGACCTCAGCAGAATGTGGGGCAGGCGATACTTGGTCAGCTTATGAGACGTGTGACGGGCGAGAATCTTCCGCTTATGAAGGTTGAGTTTTCAGGCGACAGCGTGACGTATTATGCGAATAATCAACAGCACGTCGTTGTTTATCATCTCCAGCAGGGCGAAAAGCTTTTTGTTGAGAGCGAGAACCTGCTTGCGTTCTCGAATCAGTGCGACTATACGGTGCGATTTCTCGGGCAGGGAGTTATTTCCCAGAAAGGAATGTTCACCTCACAGCTTACGGGAACAGGACCTAATGCGGTAGTTGCGGTTCTCTGCGACGGCAACCCCATTGTCCTCAGTAATATCGATTCAGGCGAGACCCTGACGGTTGACCCCGACGCTGTTGTCTGCTGGACGACTTCCGACCCCGAAATCAAGTTCGATTTGTCGTGGCGCAACTTCATAGGACAGCATTCGGGCGAGAGTTATATGTTTGAGTGGATTGGAAGCAGTCCTACATCCGTGCTTGTTCAGCCTATGGAGCGCAATCACGCTGTGCATATAATAGATTAACATAAATCATCACAAAACTATCACACAATTATCACATATATGTAATATTATTGTTTGGAAAGGGGATTTTTGGTATGGATTTGAAGCGTGGAATGCGTGACAAGCTTGACAATCATATCAACACAAACGGCACAATCAACATCGGGATGAGCATAAACGGCTCGGATGTCTATGATTTCTGCTGTTTCGGAGTTGATTCAAACGACAAGCTCTCGGACGAAAGATATATGATTTTTTACAATCAGACATCGTCGCCCAATAATGAAATTCAGTACAGCAATTCAGGAAATTCGGCAAATTTCAGCGTTAATCTCGCACGTCTGCCGATGAATATCAACAAGCTTGTGTTTACGGTGAGCATTGACGGCAATACTACAATGGGGAATATAAATTCCCATACGTTCAGTCTCAGTCAGAACGGTGCAACTGCCCTGCGCCTCCAGCTCAGCGGAGCTGATTTCAAGCAGGAGAAGGCGATTATTACTGTTGAGATTTACCGCAAGGACGGCTGGCGAATCAATGCAATTGCAAGAGGATTCAACGGCGGTCTTGGCGATTTGCTCAGGTCGTACGGCGGAGAGGAAGCTGTTCCCGAAACAGCGCCGTCTGTTCAGTCAGCACCCGAAAAAGTCTCGCTCGAAAAGAAGCTTGCAAAAGCACCACAGCTTGTTTCGCTCGCAAAACCGCTTACGGTTGAGCTTAAAAAGCGCAATCTTATGGACGTTATTGCAAGGGTCGCCCTTGTTATGGATATTTCCGGCTCGATGAGTGCGAGATACTCCAACGGAACGGTGCAGGAAATAGTCAACAAGATACTTCCGCTAGCCGTGCAGTTTGATGACGACGGCGAGCTTGATTTTTGGTATTACGGCTCAAAACCGATGAGAATGAACTCCGTCAACCTCAACAATTACAATATCGCCGTTCCGAAAAACTGGAATCAACTTATGCGTGACCTCGGCTATGGCAATAACGAGGTTGCCGTTATGAAGCAGGTGTGCGACGAATACTATAATACGACAATTCCTGCCTATGTTATCTTTGTAACCGACGGCGGTGTCGGCGGTGCAGAGCAGATTAAGAAAGTCTTGCGTGAATCTTCCAAAAAGCCGATTTTCTGGCAGTTTGTCGGTGTCGGCGGAAGCAGATACGGTGTGCTTGAACAGTTTGATACTATGGGTGGCAGATACGTTGACAATGCCAATTTCTTTGCCCTCGACGACTTTAAAACCGTTCCCGACAGCGAATTGTACAGCCGTTTGCTGAATGAATTTCCGCAGTGGCTCAAGGAAATAAAGCAGAAAAAAATGATTTAGGTGATTTATATGGATTTACAGCGTGGAATGCGTGATAAGCTTGAAAAATATGTTAATACCAACGGTGTGCTTGATATTAAGATGAGCATAGACGGCGCAGATAAGTATGATTTCTGCTGTTTCGGTGTTGATTCAGCCGACAGCCTTACGGACAGCAGATATATTGTTTTCCGCAATCAGAAATCATCGCCCATAAGCGAAATACAGTACAGCAGTTCGGGAAATTCCGCTGTTTTCAGCGTGAATCTCTCGCTTCTGCCTGCGAATATCAGCAAGCTTGTTTTTACCGCAAGCATTGACGGCGACAGCGCTATGGGAAATATAACATCGCATACGTTCAGCCTCAGTCAGAACGGCACGGACGCTGTGCGGTTTTATATGACGGGCAATGAATTTGAAAAGGAAAAGGCGATTATTACTGTTGAGATTTACCGCAAGGACGGCTGGCGAATCAATGCTGTTGCAAGAGGATTCAACGGCGGTCTTGGCGATTTGCTTAAATCGTACGGCGGAAAGGAAGTAACTCTTCCTCCACCTCAGCCCGAAGCTACGGCAATGCCCGCAAAAGTTGATTTGAAGAAAGGGCAGAAAGTAAGCCTTGTTAAGGGCAGTAACGGTCTCGGCGAGATTTCAATAAACCTCAACTGGAAACAGCCCGTCGGATTTAATGCAAAGCCGATTGATTTGGATTTGGGCTGTCTGTATGAGCTTAAAAACGGCACAAAGGGTACGGTTCAGGCACTCGGCAAGAGGTTCGGCTCGCTGACGAATCCGCCGTATATCGCACTTGACGGCGACGACAGGTCGGGTTCATCGGCAGAGGGCGAAAATCTGCGTATCAACGGCAGTATGGTTTCCGAGATAAAGCGTATACTTATATATACCTTTATTTACGAAGGCATTGCAAACTGGGCTGGAGCTGATGGTGTGGTGACTGTGAAATGTCCCGGAAGCCCCGAAATTACCGTGCGTATGGACGAATACGGAAGCAGTCTCGGCTTCTGCGCAATCGCTCTGCTTGAAAACGTCAACGATACATTCAGTGTGCAGAAGATTGTGAACTTCTACAAAGACCATACCTATGCGGACAGAGCGTTTGGCTGGGGTCTGAAATGGGCGAAAGGCAAAAAGGATTGATTTTGTTAAAAATGCTGTCATTCAGCGTTAATTTTATAAACCAAAGGAGTAGTAAAAAAATATGGATTTAAAGGGATTAACATCTAAACAGGCAGAAGAGAGCCGTAAGAAGCACGGCGACAACAGTCTGACGGAAATTCCGGCAGACCCGCTGTGGAAAAAGATTCTCGAGGGCTTCAAAGACCCGATGATTATGATTCTTATGGTTGCGTTCGTGGTACAGCTCGTGCTGTGCTTTATCGGCGAAGCTGAGTGGTTTGAGCCTGTCGGCGTACTCATTGCGATTCTTATTGCAAACGGTGTTTCGTCGATAAGCGAGAGCAAACAGGAGGGCAAGGCTTCTGCGCTAAAGGCTGAGGAGCTTGCAAAAGAGACTGCAAAGGTAATCCGTGACGGCAAGCTTGTTGAAATTCACGTTTCGGAAGTCGTTGTGGGCGATATTGTATTTCTTCAGGCAGGCGACAAGATACCTGCTGACGGTGCTGTGTGCGAGGGTGCGGTTCACGTTGACCAGGCTGCGCTTAACGGCGAGACCGAAGAAGCTGAAAAGACTATCGGCGATGACAATTACGATGTAAACGACCTGCTCAACAAGCGTTATGTTTATCGTGGAACGGTTGTTTGCAGTGGCGAGGCTTATGTTGAAATCAAGGTTGTCGGCGACGGCACGCTGTTCGGTAAGCTTGCACTTGAAGTGCAGGAAGATACGAGAGAAACTCCGCTTCAGGTCAAGCTCGGCAAGCTTGCGAAGCAGATTTCAACCTTCGGCTATATCGGTGCTATCTGTATCGTTGTAGGTGTACTTCTTAAATCGGTTATTTCGGGCGAACTTCCTGACAGCGCAATCGGCTGGGTAAGGCTTGTTATGGATGCCGTAACCGTTGCTGTTACGGTTATCGTGTGTGCCGTTCCGGAAGGACTTCCTATGCTCACCTCGATTCTGCTCTCATTCCAGAGTATCAGAATGACAAAGGATAACGTTCTTGTCAGAAAAATCAACGGACTTGAAACGGCAGGAAGCCTTAGCCTTCTGTTCAGCGATAAGACAGGTACAATCACAGAGGGCAAGCTCTCGGTAGTTGAACTTGCGCTCGGCGATGTAAAGGTACTTGACAAGCTCGAAAAAGCTCCGAAGTCTATGATTGAGGACGTTATTGTCGGTATCGGTGTAAACAACAGCTCAACCGCAAGCAACGGCAAGGTTATCGGCGGAAACAGTACCGACCGTGCTATGATGAGCTTCCTTGTTAATTCCAAGGTTGAGGACAGAATCAATAAAGATAATGTCAAGAATTTCAGTCCGTTTGATTCAAACAAGAAGTCGTCAAGCGTAACTGTTGAAATCGGCGGAAAAGAAGTAACATATATCAAGGGCGCTGCCGAAAGAATTATCGAGCGCTGTACAAGCTATATCGATATTGACGGCAATGTCAAGGATTTCAATACAAAGAAGGAACTTACTGAATACAGCGACGCTCAGGCAGGACGTTCAATGCGACTGCTTGCTGTTGCGAAGGTTGACGGCTCGGACGACAGCGGAAATAATCTCACTCTCGTATGCGTTCTCAGTATTCGTGATAACGTGAGAAAAGAAGCTGCCGACGCTATCAGGGAAGTGCAGAACGCAGGCATTCAGGTTGTTATGGTAACAGGCGACCGCAAGGAAACTGCCGCCGCTATTGCAAAGGAAGCAGGACTTCTTACAAAGCCCGAACACGTTGTACTCACATCACCCGAACTTGCCCAGATGTCGGATGACGAGGTAAAGAAGATTATCCCGAATCTGCGAGTTGTTGCCCGTGCATTGCCTATGGACAAAAGCCGTCTCGTAAGACTTGCGCAGGAACTCAACTACGTTGTCGGAATGACAGGCGACGGTGTAAACGATTCACCCGCACTTAAAAAGGCTGACGTTGGTTTTGCTATGGGAAGCGGTACGGAAGTTGCAAAGGACGCAGGCGATATTACAATTATGGATGACAACTTCTCATCGATTGAAAAAGCTATCCTCTACGGACGTACAATGTTCAAGAGCATACGCAAATTCCTGATATTCCAGCTGACTGTTAACGTCGCAGCGGTTCTCACCTGCTTTATAGGACCTCTTGCAGGCGAAAACGTCGTGCTTACAGTAGTACAGCTTCTCCTTATCAACCTTGCTATGGATACGCTCGCCGCTATCGCATTCGGAAGCGAACCTGCGCTCAAGGAATTTATGAAGGAAAAGCCTATTCCACGTGAAGCAAGTATCATCAGCAAGGAAATGCTTGTGCAGATTTTAATTTCCGCTCTTTATATCACATTCGTCTGTCTCGGAATCCTCTTTATACCGTTTATCCGTGACCTCTTCGGCGATGTTGACAGAACCTATCTCAAATCCGCACTGTTTGCGACATTTATGATGGCAATCACATTCAACGGATTCAACGCAAGAACAAATCACATCAATATTTTCCAGAATATCGGCAAAAACAAGAGCTTCCTTATCGTTATGGCATCAATCTTCATCCTCCAGTTTGTTTTTGTAACATTCGGCGGAGAGTTCCTCAGCGTTGAGGCGCTTTCACCTATGAGCTGGCTTATCTGTCTCGGCTTTGCAATCCTTGTAATCCCGATTGATATGGTACGCAAGCTTATTATGAACAAGAAGCAGTAAATAAAAATGCAGTATGCCTGTGGACGTGTCAGGGACACAGTTCACGGGCATTTTTTATGGGAGAAATTTATGTTAGTAGATGAAAACGAAATTATTCCGTACAAAGTAGGCGGACTTTTATATACTCCTGCGACAAACAGGACAATCGTTGACAAGTTAAAAAATCATACAATAGATTGCCTTACTTCAATTGTTTTCTGCCTTGAGGATTCAATCGGCGATTCTGAGCTTCCCGAAGCGGAATCCAATCTCCGTGAGGTACTTACAGCGCTGAAAGGCACGGAAAATCTGCCCTTGATGTTCATCCGTGTGCGGACTCCAAGTCATCTTGCGCACCTCTGGGAATACCTCGACGGCAATCTTGAAAACGTCACGGGATTTGTCCTGCCGAAATTCGACAGGGGCAATATTGATGACTACTTCGAGATTGTACGCTATATCAATGAAAAGACCGTGAATCCGAAGTACATTATGCCGATTATCGAGAGCAGGGCTGTTGCGAAAAGCTGTAACAGGCTCGCCGAACTCGAAAAGCTGAAAAAGCAAATGGATTCTATGAAAAAATATATACTCAACGTGCGTGTCGGCGGTAACGATTTTCTCAATATTTACGGTCTGCGCAGAAACGTCACCCAGAATATCTATCAGATTGGTATGGTAAGGAATATTCTTGTTGATATAGCAGGCGTTTTTTCGGGCGATTACGTTGTTTCAGGTCCTGTGTGGGAATATTTTGACAACGGTGCTGACGACCGCTGGAAAGACGGTCTTATGAAAGAGCTTGAACTCGACAGGCTCAACGGATTTATCGGCAAAACGGCAATTCATCCGTCCCAGCTTCCGCTTATATGGGACAGCCTTCGCCCGACAAAATCGGACTTTGAGGATGCAAAGGCAGTAATTCGGTGGTCTGACAGAGGCGGTGTAAAGGGAAGTACCGACGGACGTATGAACGAGGTAAAAACGCACAGAAACTGGGCGAGAACTACTTATATTCTTGGTGAAATTTACGGTGTGAAGGAGGATTTATAATGAATATCTGGTTTAATCACTGGTTCAGCACGGCTTACCACATCATAAACTATATGCGTGAAGCGTGCGGAAATGTACGTATTATCGGCACAAACTCGAATCCTGACTGCGTTTACAAGCTTGTCTGCGATGAGTGGTACAGCGAGCCGTCGGACGGCGGTTTTTATGTTGAGCATTGCCTTGATTTCTGTAAGGAGCATAAAATTTACGTGTTCGTTCCGCACCACAATATGCGGGAAATCTGCAAAAACAGCGCACGTTTTGCGGAAATCGGCACGAAAATTCTCGGCAATACCGATAAATACGATATTGATATAATCAACGATAAAGTTAAAACTTATGATTATCTCAACTCCTGCGGTCTTTCGGAAGTGATTCCCGAGTATTATTCCTGCAAAAGCGTTGCGGAATTTGAATCCGCCGTCGGAAATTTGCAGGAAAAGGGCTATAAAGCGTGCTTCAAGATGTCTGTGGACGAGGGCGGAATCTCCTACCACGTTATCGAGGAAAATCCCGGGATTTCAATCCGCTCCGGCTCGGCAAGCCACATTTCCTATGAAAAGGCTTTGCAGATTGTTAAAACTTATAGCTTCTCCGTATCTCTGCTTGTTATGCCGTATCTCAGCCAGCCCGAAATTAGCGTTGACTGCCTTAAAACGGACAGCGGACTGCTTATGATTCCGAGATACAAGCTCGGCGGACGTGTCAGCGAAATCAGATTTGACAGGCAGATTATGGATATAACGCAGAGCATTTCGGAAAAATTTGCACTTGAAATGCCCTATAATGCGCAGTACCGCTTTTACGACGGCAAGCCGTATCTGCTGGAAATCAACCCGAGAATGTCGGGCGGAATACAGCTTTCCTGCACAGGCTCGGGAATAAATCTTCCTGCAATGGCACTTAAAAAGCTTCTCGGTCAGCCCTGCGAATGGCGCTATCCTGAATTGTCACGCAAAGTCGCCCATATCGAAACACCTGTTATTATAGAATAAGGAGAAAATATGAATAATATAAATGAATTTATCAGAATTGGGAAGAGGTACAACAACAAAAAGCGTTCGTATCTTCTCGTGAATGCGTTGCAGGCGAAGCACATCCCTACACGACCGCAGGATATTACGCTCGGAGCTGATTTGGGCAGGAAAATCCGTGCGGAGTACCCCGAAGCGCATTTCGTAATCGGCTTTGCGGAAACGGCTACTGCGATTGCTTCAAGCGTTGCGTGGGAGGTTGGTACTCCTGCGGAGGAGGCTTGCGACTGCCAGGGAATTTACATAAATACGACCCGTGAGGATTCCGTTCCCGACGGCGACTGCATTTGCTTTCAGGAGGAACACAGCCACGCTGTCAATCAGAAGCTTTATGTCAAAAATTTTACAAAATATCTCGGATATACCAAAGAAATCATTCTTGTTGACGACGAGATTTCCACAGGCAAAACGCTGTTCAATATTATAAAGGAAATGCGTGCGGAGATTCCCGAACTTGCGGAGCGTGATTTCGTGGTCGGCTCGGTAATAAACCGCCTTACACCCGAACGTGCGGAATTTTTCAGACAGCACCGCATTTATTTTGTCAGCCTGTACGATGTGCAGTGGACGGACGAAATGCTTGAAAAAGATTTCGCAAACCTGTCCGCACCTGCTGAAATAAGCGATATTCCCGATAAATCGCCCGATTTTATGCGGATTGCGATTCCCGATTCAAGATATTTTGTCAATGCGCTTGAATATAATCTGGAGTGCGGAAAAATTGCGGATGTCATAGCTGAAAACGTCGATTTTTCGGGCTGTAAGGACGTTCTGTTTCTTGGCACGGAGGAATGTATGTACCCTTCAATCCTAACTGCGGGTCTGCTTGAAAAGCGCTTCGGATTCAATGCGTACTGCCATTCAACGACGAGAAGTCCCGTGTGTATCAGCGACGAGGAGGGCTATCCTATGCAGAACGGCTACAGGATTTGCAGTCTCTATGACATCGACAGAGTTAATTATATTTACAATCTGCGCCGATACGATATGGCGGTTGTGATTTCCGACGCAAAAAATCCCGACCCGAGGGCGCTTGCAATGCTCGATACTGTGCTTGCGGAAAACGATATAGAAAAAAGATTTTACTTTATGGGGTGAAAATATGTTCGGTACTTATAAGCCAGACGACGTAACTATTCTGTTAAAAGATATTACAGGACTTGTTGAACCGCTCGGCACGAAAGAGCGTGAAGCGAAAATCCAGTCGGGAGTGCACTACAGCGAAATGCTTCCGCTGGAGTACGAGCCGTCGCCCGAATATATGGCGATATACAACCTCGCCCTTGACAGATTTTCGGGAATCACGGCGGAAGCAGTCGGGGCAGTTGCGGAGCAAATCTGGAACGACAAGGGCAGAGATACTGTTCTTGTATCGCTTGCAAGAGCAGGTACGCCTATAGGAATACTCATCAAGCGCTATATGGAGAAGAAATTCCACTGTAAGATTCCGCACTACACGATTTCGATTATACGTGGCAGAGGGATTGACAAAAATGCTGTGGATTACATCATCGCAAGGCACAATCCGCAGGGTATACAGTTTGTTGACGGATGGACAGGCAAGGGCGCAATAAGGAGCGTGCTGACGGAAGCGCTGAAAGATTATCCGCAGGTGGCTCAGGATTTGGCAGTGCTGTCGGATTCTGCATTTGCATCGGAAAAAAGCGGTACTCACGAGGATTTCCTGATAGCGAGTTCGTGCCTTAATTCCACGGTTTCGGGACTTCTCAGCAGAACGTTCCTGCGCAGTGATATTATCGGCGAAAAGGATTTCCACGGAGCTGTTTTTTACAGTAATCTTGCGGAAAAAGATGTGACGTATCAGTTTATTGACAGAATCGAGCAGAAATTTGACTTCGGCAGAGATTATAAAAGCGTTGACAGCGGACTTACTTTTGCGGGACTTTCCGAGGCTGAAAAAATCCGCACGGAGTTTGGAATCAGGAGCATTAACTTTGTCAAGCCCGGTATCGGCGAGACAACAAGGGTACTGCTCCGCCGAGTTCCGTGGAAGATTCTCGTCCACAGTATGGACGACGAGACCAATCTCGGGCATATATATCAGCTCGCAAGGGAAAAGAATGTTCCTGTTGAAGAATATCCGCTGGAGCATTACAAAGCCTGCGGACTGATTAAAGACCTGTCCGATATATAGGAGGATTCTTATGAGTATATTATTTGCCTGCGACCTCGACAATACGCTTGTCTATTCCTATAAAAAGAAGCAGGACGGCTATATCTGCGTTGAGATTAACAAGGGCAGGGAACAGGGATTTATGACGGCACATACGTTCGCTGATTTTAAGCGTATGGCTGAAAAAGCCGTTTTCGTCCCTGTAACTACACGCTCGGTGGAGCAGTACCGCCGTATAGTATTCCCGAACGGCTATGTTCCAGAATATGCCCTTGTATCGAACGGCGCAACCCTGATTCGCAACGGAGAGATTGACGGGAGCTGGAATCTTATTTGCAGGAGCGACGGTCTGAGAGGTCGGCTTGAGGAAGTATACAACCGCTATTGCAGTGACAGGCGCTTTATAAATTGCAGGATTGTTGATGAATCCTATGTTTTTGTATACTGTGCGAATGACATTGACGCTGAAAGTACGGCAAAAGAGCTTGCTGATTCCGTAAATCTTGACGTGGAGCTGTCGGGCAGGAAGATTTACTTTTTCCCTGAAAATCTCAACAAGGGCAATGCGGTTAAAAAACTTAACGGAATTATCGGCTGTGAACGCATTATTTCCGCAGGAGACAGCTCGATGGACGTATCTATGCTGAATATCGCTGACAGGGCGGTTATTCCGTCGGGTTTTGGCAGGGATTTACTTATACACGGCAGGGTTGCGGAATCGCCCATAGACAGTATATTTTCGGATTTTGTTGTAGATTTTATTGGCAGTTGACTTTTTCGGCGATTTGTGATATACTTTTTCTGATAAATTGAAAAACAGAATCCTGAAAGGAGCGGGTTAATTGAAAAATCTGAAAACAAAAACTATACTGCTCAGTATCGGCACAGCTGTACTGCTGTCGGGCTGTTCACAGAAGTCAGACGAAAATATTCTGCCCTTGCTGAACCTCGAATGGTTTTCGGAAATCAGCGATGTCAAGGACAAGCTGTCTGATTACGAACTTCTTGAAGAACGTGAGGGACTTGACGGCGCTAACAGCCAAAGTCTGCTTGATTACACAGGCACGGAGCTGTTTGAGACATCCTGCGACCTTACATTGTGCTTTGTTGAGCAGGGACTTATCGGCTTTAATTATCACGATGTCGAACGGAATAACAGCTATAACGAGTGGATGAGCAGAATAGAGGCAATCTACGGCATACCGACGGAAAAGGGAAGCGGTATGGCTTCGTGGTATGACGACCCTGTCGGAAAAAATACCGCCCTGTATCTGTTCAATCTCGAAGAGGGTGTGCAGGTATCTTTTTATGCGACAAGCAATACACCTGACAAGTCCTACAATAAGGACGACCCCGACAGCACTCCTGATATTTATGTTCCTACACCTGAAATCAGAACGCCTATTGTACCTGTTATTGAAGATACTGCAACGGCTGTCAAGACTTCTTCAACCACAACTGCAACAACATCCACGACCGCTTCAGGCACGGAAGTGAGAACGTCGGCGGTAACGGATAACAGCGGTGAAGTTGTGGACTATGTTGAGATTGAGCCTGAATATGGCGATGAATCACCCGAAGAGCCTGACGAATCCCGACAGGAGGAGACTACTACAACAACTTCGGCGCACGGTACAACCACAACGGCTGTAAGCACATCATCTGCCCGAACCACTACACGCACCACCACACGTACTACAGTTACGACAGTAACCACGACTGTTACAACACAGAGCAAGCCCGATTCATTCCTTCAGAACGGTTTGCAGTTCTATGCAACACCCGAGTTCGAGCGCCAGCGTATGTCGATGTACACAAAGGTTTACGAGTACAGAGTTGACGAAGAGGGCGAACCTTGGGAGATTATTATGCAGTACGATAACGTGCCTTACTGCAACAAAAACTGCGAGACTGTTCTTTGCTTCACCAGTCTCGGTCTTGTCGGAATAAATTATTTTGACGACGACGTATCGGCTTATGACGAGTGGGTATCGAATCTTACCGAGATTTACGGCAAATCATCGGAATCGGATGAGGACTACACAGCTTGGGATAATCCTATGGGCGAGAATACAGTGGTGTATATTTTTGCCCTTGATGATGGTGTGCAGATTTCATTCTTTGCGGATGATACAGGCTCTGAGCTTGCATAAAAACAAAGCTGTCGGGAACAGAATAAATTCCCGACAGCAAAAAACAAGTCTCCGGATTTTTCAATTCGGAGACTGTTTTATTATATGGCGGAGTGGGTGGGATTCGAACCCACGTCCCCTCAAGGAGGCATCGTGATTTCGAGTCACGTCCGTTATGACCACTTCGATACCACTCCACGAATATTATTATATCACACTTTTCTGAAAAAGTCAAGAGGAAATAAAAAAATAATATTATAACTAAATCTGACAAATAATTCCTTGACTTTTTTAATAAAATGATGTATAATTAAGTAACAAATCTGACAGGAGATGGTAAAAATGCGTTCAAAGGGAACAAAAACTATTTCAGAAAACAGGAAGGCACGTCACGATTATTTCGTCCTCGAAACTTATGAGGCAGGAATTGAACTCGTCGGCACAGAGGTGAAATCTGTCCGCCTTGGTGCTGTCAATCTCAAAGACGCCTGGTGTTCGATTGACAAGGGCGAGATTTTTATCAGAGGAATGCACATCTCGCCGTATGAAAAGGGTAACATTTTTAACCGTGACCCTATGCGTATCAGGAAGCTTCTTATGCACAAAAGGGAAATCAACAAGCTTTTCGGTATTGTAAAGCAGGACGGTCTCTCGCTTATTCCTCTGAGTATCTATTTCAAAGATTCCAAAGTCAAGGTTCTTGTCGGACTCTGCAAGGGCAAGAAGCTCTATGACAAGCGTGCCGATTCAGCTAAACGTGATGCGAAGAGGGAAATCGACAGAAATCTCAAATCCCGCAATCAGTAAGGAGAAACTATGTTCAGAAAAATAACGTCGCTTCTGTCGTCAGTTGTCATTCTTTTCGGTCTGACAGGCTGTGCTATGACGGAGCGTGATATGATTCAGACGGAATATCATACCGAAGTACCGCCGAGAGTGCTGTTTCTGGGCGATTCAATCCCGGCAGGCTATGGGCTTGACGGCTATACGGACAGCGACAACTATAACTGCGAATCGTACCCGAATATTCTTAAAGAGCAGTACACGGCGGAGCTTGCGGATATATGTCCTCACGAAATGCAGAATTTTGCGGTCTCGGGAGCTACTTCCGACGACCTGCTTGACCTCATCGACAGCGGAAAACTCGATTCCGCACTTGAAAGCTCCGACGCTGTTGTTATCTCAATCGGCGGAAACGATATGCTTCATATTATGTTCGGATTGCTTGCGGAACTCGGAATGTCCGAGGAAAACAGGACTATCGACCTCGAAAATATCGATATTTTTTCGGCTCTCGCTCAGCTTATGGCTCTTGACGGCGAGATTGACGAAGCGCTCACGGGATTTGAAGCGAATCTGAATGAGATTTCCGAAAAGCTGGGCGAAAAGACATCGGGCGAAATCTATATCCAGACCCTTTACAATCCGCTTGAAACTTTTACGGATTTTCAGATTCTTGTTGACTTTTCGGAGGAGAAAATCGGCAGGTACAACGAAATCGTCAGGGATAATGCGGACGGCTATAAAGTTATTGACGTGGCGGAGGAATTTGACGGACGATGTGCCGAGCTTACGAGAATCAAGAAGCTTGATATTCACCCGAACGAAAAGGGGCATAAGCTCATCGCCGAAATCATTGACAGCTCATTCCGTGAGACGGGATTCACCTGCACCGTTGAGGAATACAGCGAACCGCACCTTACTGTTACAGCGTGGGTGCTTATTTCCGTCGGCTTGCTTGCGATTCTGCTTATCCTGTTGTTTGCACCACGTATGTTCAGTAAATTCAAGGATGACGAGACAGACAAAAAAGGAGATTGAATATGAATTTACCGTTTACGGTAACACAAAGTGAATTATCAGATATACTTCTCAATATATCGCCGAAAAGACCCGTTTTTATATGGGGTGCGCCCGGAATCGGCAAGTCCGCACTCGTGCAGAAATTCGCCGATGATGTCGGGCTTCCCTGCGTTTCACTTCTCGGAAGCCAGCTTGCACCCGAAGATATTATCGGTATCCCGAAAATCGAGGGCGAAACGTCGTGCTTTATGCCGCCGAAGATGATTGCCCGAAAAGAACCGTATGTTCTTTTTCTCGATGAGCTGAATGCCTGTTCGCAGGAAGTGCAGAAGGCTTTTTACAGCCTGATTC
Source organism: Ruminococcus flavefaciens (assembly GCA_023663905.1). Taxonomy (GTDB): domain Bacteria; phylum Bacillota; class Clostridia; order Oscillospirales; family Ruminococcaceae; genus Ruminococcus; species Ruminococcus flavefaciens_AD. The sequence continues at coordinate 14,125 of JAMPGO010000003.1, read as the reverse complement.
ACGAGCGCAGGGTTGGCGAATATCATCTTCCGTCGGGAAGCGTTGTAATCGGTGCGGGAAACCGTTCGCAGGACGGCGCAATAGTAAAAACTATGTCAACCGCCCTTGTCAACAGGATGTTCCACGTCCAGCTTGCGGTTGATGTAAACCAGTGGCTTGACTGGGCGATGACAGAGGGACTGCACAGCTGGGTTACGGATTATATTATGCAGAGACCGAGCCATCTTTTTTCCGAACCGCCCAAGACCGAAGAGCCGTATTCAACACCACGCTCGTGGCATATGCTGAGCGACGCACTGAAAGAGTACGGAGCAGGCGAGAGCGATGTTCCCGAAAGCATTCTACGAGTGCTTGCCTATGGTTCGGTTTCACCTGCTCACGCAGGGCAGTTTATGGCATTCGTAAAAAATATTGACAACAAAAATCTGCTCAGCCGGATTATCAAGGGCGAGGCACGTTTTCCGTCCGACCCTTCACAGCGTGATGTGCTTTATTTCGTCGCACAGAGTTTCCGCTCAAAGCTTCTTGCAGAGCTTCCCGAGGATAAAAAGGAACTCAATCACAGCACGCAGAATCTCACCCACAGGGCGAAGTCTATGATAAAGGATTTGGCGCATATCAATCTTGAGATTGCACAGCTTGTTGTTTCAGACGATGATGACAAGGCGCTTCCCGAGTGGTTTATGATTGAGATTGTGCGTGATTTGCCGAGACTTATCAGGAAATAGCAGGTGACGGAATGGCTAAGAAAAAAGCTGAACAGAAGATGTCGCCGAATGAAATGAAGCTCAGAGAGGGTATGAAATTAATCAGACAGCACCCTCTTTTCGGCTCGCTAAGTATCGATGTTGACATTGCGGACAAGAACCGTCGGGCAAAGGGCATATCGGCTGTTTCTTATCAGAGCGGAGACGTACGGCTTAATCCCGACGAGAATCGCAATCCGAACGAATGGGCATATATAATCGCCCACGCTATGCTTCACCTCTGTTTCGGGCATTTTGACACAAAGAAAATGCCCGGATATTTCAGGGAGCTTGATGACGGCAAGAAAGAGTGGGTGGAAAACTGCGACCGTCTGCGCTGGAATATGGCTTGCGATATTTATATCACGAAATTTCTTGCGGATATAAAATTCGGTACTCCTGTGAATGAAATCAGACCCGATACACCGACGGCTTCGGACGAAATCAAGATATATAATCTTCTCGCCGACAGAAAAATCAGCGCCGAGAATAATCTCTACGGCACGGCAAGACCGTTTGAGCCTGATATGGTCTGGAACGGCGAACGCACTCCGAGATATTATTATACACGTCCGCATTCGTTTGCCGAAGAGTTCGCCTGCGCCGTTGCAGGTTCTGTTTACAGGGTTATCAGGCAGGTAAGCGGAAATACCGACGAGGGCAGGAAAAGCCGTCAGCAACGTGCGGCGGACTGGTTTATCGCTCACTATCCTCTTCTCGGCGGTCTTGCTTCGGGATTTAAAATCGCAGAAGTAGGCTTCGGCAGTCAGTCGGTACTGAAACACGATATTTCAATCGCTGCCATTGACGTGACCGAGCGTGTTATCTATGTAAATTCCGCTTCGGGGCTTGATTTCGAGGAGTGGATATTTGTCCTCGCCCACGAATACCTTCACGCAGGTTTACAGCACCACGAACGCTGTCAGGGTCGAAATCCTCACCTCTGGAATGTCGCCTGCGATTTTGTTATAAACGGCTGGCTTGTTGAAATGCAGGTCGGAAAAATGCCGTGCAAGGGACTGCTTTACGACGAATCGCTGAAAAATCAGTCCGCAGAGGAAATCTACGATACGCTCATCGCCGATATAAGGAAAAACTCCAAGCTCGGGACGTTCAGAGGCGAGGGCAAGAGCGATATTCTTGACAAGGGCTATGCGGAATCGAAGCTCCAGCCGACTTCTCTCGATGATTTCTGCAAGAGTGCGCTGAGAAGCGGTCTGGAGTATCATCTCGGAAGCTGTCGTGGCACGATTCCTGCGGGGCTTATCGAGGAAATCAGGGCTTTATCAGTTCCGCCGATACCTTGGGACGTTGAGCTTGCGAAGTGGTTCGATATTCATTTTGCCCCGATTGAAAAGCACCGCACCTATGCACGTCCGAGCCGTCGGCAGTACAGCACTCCCGATATACCGAGAGCAGGCTGGCATACTCCTGAAATTCCCGAAAACAGCCGTACTTACGGAGTTATCATCGATACTTCGGGTTCGATGAGCGCAAAAATGATAGGGCTTGCGCTTGGTGCGACGGCTAGCTATTCATCCGCAAAGGAAGTGCCGTTTGTGAGGGTGGTTTTCTGCGACGCATACCCTTACGACATCGGCTATGTCTCGCCCGATGATATTGCAGGTCGTGTGGAAGTCAAGGGTCGTGGCGGAACGGTTCTACAGCCTGCGGTCGGGCTTCTTGAAAATGCAAAGGACTTTCCGAAGAAAGCCCCTGTGCTGATTATTACCGACGGCGAAATTGAGCCGAACTTTTGTATAAAGCGTGAACACGCATTTCTGATTCCGAAGGGAAAAAGTCTGCCGTTCCGTCCGTCAGGAAAAGTATTTTATTTCAGTTAGATTTTTTTACGTTAAATGCGCTCATCTGCGGATATACAGCGCTGTTTCCAAGCTCCTCTTCGATTCTGAGAAGCTGATTATACTTTGCAACACGCTCCGAACGGCTCGGCGCACCTGTCTTAATCTGGCAGGTATTGAGGGCAACGGCGAGGTCTGCAATTGTCGTATCAGCGGTTTCACCCGAACGGTGCGAGGAAATAGCCGTATATCCTGCCTTGTGCGCCATTTTTATTGCCTCGAGAGTCTCGGAAACCGAGCCAATCTGATTGAGCTTGATGAGGATTGAATTGCCTGCGCCGAGAGAAATACCCTTTGCAAGGCGCTCTGTGTTGGTAACAAAAAGGTCGTCGCCGACAAGCTGTACTTTTCCGCCGAGCTTTGCAGTCATCTTCTGCCAGCCCTCCCAGTCCTCTTCGTCAAGTCCGTCCTCGATAGAGATAATCGGGTATTTGTCAACGAGCGCTTCCCAGTGTGCGATGAGTTCGTCGGAAGTAAACGTTCTGCCCGATTTCGGCTGTTTATAGTAACCGATTCCCTTTTCCTTGTCCTTCCATTCAGAAGAAGCTGCGTCCATAGCAATCATAAAGTCTCTGCCCGGTTCATAGCCTGCGGATTTGACAGCTTCGAGAATCGTTTCAATAGTCTCCTCGTCGCTTGAAAGATTGGGAGCAAATCCGCCCTCGTCGCCGACAGAAGTTGCGAGACCCTTGTCCTTAAGGATTTTTGCGAGTGCGTGGAAAACTTCGGCGCACCAGCGGAGAGCTTCCTTGAATGACGGCGCACCGACGGGCATAATCATAAATTCCTGCGTATCAACCGTGTTTGTTGCGTGCGCACCGCCGTTGAGGATGTTCATCATCGGGACAGGAAGCTTCGTACCCTGAATACCGCCGAGGAATCTGTAAAGCGGAATACCGATAGCATTTGCGCCTGCTCTTGCGGTTGCGATTGAAACGGCGAGGATTGCGTTTGCGCCGAGATTTGACTTGTCCGCAGTGCCGTCAGCCTCATTCATTGCACGGTCAACAGCATAAATATCGTCAGCGCTCATTCCGCAGATAGTATCGTTGATGACAGTGTTGATGTTCTCGACAGCCTTTGTAACACCTTTTCCGCAGTATCTGGACTTGTCGCCGTCACGGAGTTCGAGGGCTTCAAATTCGCCTGTGGAAGCACCGCTGGGTGCAGTACCTCTGCCGACAGTACCGTCAGAAAGAATAACTTCCGCCTCGACAGTCGGGTTGCCTCTGGAATCGAGAATCTCTCTGCCGATGACCTTTTCAATTTTCAAATTCATAATGACACTCCATTTCTTTATGCAGACTGTTTTCCGAAAGCCGAAGCCTTCGGAAGTATCAGAATTATTTTCGCTCATAATAAGACTGAAAGGGGTCTGCAATGATTTATTCTCTTGTTAGCGGTTGCTAACTTAATTTATTATATCATACTAACATTGTTTTGTCAAGAGTATTTTCAAAAAAAATCCAGCCCTTTTTCTATTATGCGAAAAAAGGCTGTTTTTATGCGTTATCTCTGCAATTTATACCATACGTCGATTTCATCGGCTTCGGGAACTTCAAAAAGCGACAGGAGTTTTGCAAGAAGTCCGTCGTCAACATAGAAGTCACAGCTGGGTTCTCCTGCGGAAATCCGTGCATTGCGTTCGGCAATATTCCTGCGCCATATATCGTCGGAAACGTCGATATAATGCCATTCGTAGGGAACGTTATGCGATTCGAGAAAGGCGGATATTTCAGTCCTGTCCGCACCCGACCAGAAGCCCCAGTCAAGAATCACATCCGCACCTGCAAGGGCGATTTCGACTGCTTTTTTGCGTAAATAGCGGTTAACTTTTTCGGCAAATATATTATAGAACTCGCCCTGTTCGTTGTTGATTAAATCATACGTTGCCTCGTCAGTTGACAGGATGACAGCGTTGAGCCGTGATTTCAGCTGACGTGCGTAGTATGATTTTCCCGAGCAGATTTTTCCGCAGATTAAGATTACTTTTCCCATTTTTTCCTCCGATAAAATAAGATTCCCTGTTTATTTTACACCAAATCCTGAATTTTGTCAACAACGAGTTCAGGATGTCGAGCTGAAAGTTTGCGATTGAAACAGGGAAGAAGTTCGAGAAAAGAAAGTGGTATTTTTTATAAAGGAATTTCATTTATAAATCCTGCACCATAATGCACCAAATGCAGCATAAACCCTGTTTTCTAAAACCTTTTTCAAAAAAATTTTTAAAACACTTTATGGAAAATGCTGTTTATGGTGCAGGAAGGTGCAGGAAAGGAGGTGAAATGAAAATCATTCTCAATTTCAAGAAAAAATCCTGCAAGGCTCTGAATATGAAAAAACCGCCGTATACTGCCGTTTTGGCAATACACAGCGGATTAATACGTGGCGGACAGGGAGGGATTCGAACCCTCGATACGCTATTAACGTATACACGAGTTCCAGTCGTGCGCCTTAGACCAGCTCAGCCACCTGTCCGTACTTTGGTGCGAGTAATGGGACTTGAACCCATACGTCCTTCGACACACGCCCCTCAAACGTGCCTGTCTGCCTATTCCAGCACACTCGCAAAGTACATATATTATTATACACAAAGAAAACGGATTTGTCAAGAGGTTTTTGAAATTTTTATTTTTTAACTAAAAAGTTTTTTAATAGACAGATGTCGAAAACCGTTGACTGTTGCGGATAAAGGCTATATAATAATTTACGTAATCTTTTTTGCTTCGGAAATGAAAATATTTCCGAGGAAGATTTTTACATATATTTTGGTAAAGGAGTTTTCAATATGGAAAACAAGATTAAAGTCCTGATTTGCGATGATACCATCTCAGGCACGAGAATGTCGGCGGAGCTTAATAAGCTCGGCTTATCGGCATTCACACGCAAAAACAACAAGGAAACTATCCTGCGCTCGGTTATCAAGGACAAGCCCGACGTTGTTGTCATCGACCTCAGCTCCTGCGGAGGCGACGCATTTTCCGTTGTACGTACGACAAAGATGATTCTCCCGGTATGCCCGGCATTTGTCGTTTTTTCAGATATATATAATAGTTTCATTGAGAAGCAGGTTATTGAAGCAGGCGCAATGTGTTTTCTTTTCAGTCCGTTCAATTCGGAAGAGCTTCACACGGCTGTTATGTCGGCAGTACAGAAGAAACAGCAGGAGCAGTGCAATGCGGAGGTAATGGTTACAAGCGTTATGCAGAAGCTCGGTGTTCCTGCGAACGTCAAAGGCTACAGATATATACGTACAGCAGTCCTTGAGTGTGTCGGGGACTGTAATTGTTTAAACAGCATTACGAAATCCCTCTATCCGATAGTTGCACAGAAGCACGAGACTACCGCTCCAAGAGTTGAGAGGGCTATCAGGCACGCTATCTATACTGCCTGCCAGAGAGGAAACAAGGTCGCTCTTGATTCTTTTTTCGGCTACAGCATAAGCAGTTACAATCAGCCCACAAACTCGGAATTTATTTCGCTTGTGACAGATAAAGTACAGCTTCTTATGAAATCGGGAAATTCCGTTTCTTATCTTGCCTGATTCAGATAAATATATCGGCAATATAGACTGCGGTGGAAGCAGATAACGCAACAGCAATAAGCGGAAGGTCGAAGAGTGCAAGGACAATTGCAACGAGAGTTCCCACTATTGCAGGATAAAGGCTTCCCGTGCTGTAGAATATTGACGGAATAGTCATAGCGCTGAGGACTGCGTAGGGTATGTATTTCAGAAAGCTTCTGATAAAACGGGATTTTATTTTTTTCCTGAAAAAAGTGAAGGGAATCATCCGTATAATATACGTCACCCCTGCCATTACAAGAATATACACAGCTGTATTCATTTTTTCACCTCTGTTTCAGAGAGATATTTATATCATCGGAACTGAAAAGTTGTCGCAAAATTTTTCAGCAGAATCACGGGGTGGACGGATTAATGCAATGTGGATTTATTCCTCCTCGTCCCTGACAGGGAACAGGACAGCTCCGATAACCGCCGATATTACGGCGCAGATTATCACGGCGAATCCCGACGAGACGGCGGTTATGAAATATCTGAATATCAGACTAAGCACCGCCGATGAAATCACCACGCAAAGTATGTTCTTATGCTTGCGTGAAGGCGGTATTATTATGGCGAGGAACATTCCGTACAAAAGTATGCCCATAGCCGATGACAGCGATTCCGGAAGAAGCTGACCCGCATACGCACCTAGAAACGTACCCATAATCCAGCCGACGGCGGAAACAAGAATCATTCCGTACATATACGACGGCACAAGCATTCCGGGCTGGGCAGAGCATAGGGCGAAAATCTCGTCCGTTATGCCGTACGAAGCGATGAGACGGTGCGGAGTGGTGAATTTCTTGTCAAGCTTCTGCGAGAGCGAGAGCGCCATAAGCGAATACCTTATATTTATGGTCAGCTGGACAAGAATCATTTCCAGGAGCGTTCCTCCTGCGGAAATAATGTCAACTCCTGCGGCTTGTCCTGCTGAGGTTAAACTGGTGGCTGAAATGGCGGAAGCCTCGAATACTGACAGCCCCGAACGCACTGCGCTTATGCCGAATCCGAACGAGACGGAGAGATAGCCCAGCGCAATCGGTATACCGTGAGACATCCCACGGAAAAAAGCGGATTTCAATAAAAAACATCCTTTCATACATCATCCCCTTACTTTTCGAAAAGCAAGGGGATTGTTTTATTTTTTCATCGTGATATTTGCGAGCGGATTTTCTTCAATCGCACGTCTTACGCTTTCGTCGTTGAGGTGAGTATATATTTCCGTCGTGGCAATATTGGAATGCCCGAGCAGTTCTTTAAGCGTGAGAACATCTGCGTCGCTGTACTGATACATAAGGGTTGCGGCGGTATGGCGGAGCTTGTGCGTAGTGAGACCTTTGTCGCCGAGACCTGCTTTTTTAATCGTTTCAATAACAATCTGCTGAACACGACGTTTGGAAATGCGCCTGTTCTGATTGCTTATGAAGAGTGCAGGCTCATCGACGGCTTTTTTATTGGCACAGCGGACTGCAAGGTGATTGCGGAGAGCGTCAATGCAGGCAGGATTGAGGTAGACCATACGCTCTTTATTGCCTTTGCCGAGAATGCGCATTCTGTTTTCGGAGAAGTCAATATCGGAAATATTAATCCCGACAAGCTCGCTCAGTCGCATTCCGCAGTTAAGAAAAAGGGTGATTATGCAGAAATTGCGGACGGATTCGCTGTCGCCCGATGTTTCGAGAAGCCTGAGACTTTCATTGAGCGAGAGGAATTTCGGCATAGAACCTTTCGGCGAGGGTATTTCAACATCCTTGGTCGGGTCATTGTCGATGATACGGGCGACTTTGGTGAGGTACTTGAAAAAGCTCCTGAGCGCCGAGACTTTTCTGTATCTAGCCCTCTGTGAGTTCTTGCGCTCGTCAGCCGTATAGAAAATGAAGTTATATATATCCGTCAGCGTTACCTTCTGCAAATCCTCCGCCGTCATCTTGGAAATATCCGTTTCGTCAATATCCTTATCAATGCCACAGAGATTATTATAAAAATATTTAAGAAAAAGACGTGTATCAAGATAGTATTCCTCAATAGTCCTCTCCGCAAGCATTTTCACGACCTTTATATGTACGAGGTACTCGTTAAGAAATTCGGGATTGCTGTTATTGTTATAATTTTTCATTTTATCTCCTTTGATAACTAAATCGAAATCCACAGATAAGTAAGCGCACGTGTATAAATCTGGGCAGGTCTTGCCTTTCCTGCAATAAGCATTTCCGCAAAATCGACAGCGTCCTCAATATCACGGGAAAAATCGGCTATATATTCATATTCGCCCTTTCTGCTGTCCTCTGCTTCAACGCCGTATGTGGTGACTTCCTCGCCGTTCAGGAAAACCTTTCCTGCGGTTACACGGTAAGATACTTTATTATCGCCGAAAACCTCCATATAAACCGTACGGTCACGGACTTCGTGCTTTATTTTCCTTATAAATCCGAACATAACAAATACTCCTTTCATAACTGATAATATGATTATATCATATGATAAGCGCAAAGTTAAGGGGTGGATTATATCGGTTTATGTCGGTTCGTGGCGGAAAAGCTCTAATCTATGCCGTTAATCTGTGTGTAGATTTTCTGCATCTGCAAATCCGTTTCGGCGATTCTCTCCGCACAGTCTCTCAGCTGTTCGGAAATCTCGGGAGTTATCATCGCCGACGGCTTGTATTTGAGCTGATGTTCAAGGCTTGCCCAGAAATCCATAGCAATCGTCCTGATTTGTATCTCAACAGGCGCATACATTTTCTGCGCTGCGAGATGGACGGGGACGTTGATAATCAGGTGGTAGCTTCTGTAACCGCTGGGCTTGGGATTCTTGATGTAGTCCTTCTGCTTGATGATGATGAAATCGTCACGGTGAGTAAGCATTTCCGCAAGGACGTAAATATCGCTTATGTAATAGCAGGTCACACGGATTCCTGCGATGTCAAGCAGGTTTTTGCGTGCCGTATCGGGAGAGATTTCCAGACCCTTCTTGCGGAGCTTGCCGATAATCGATTCTGCTGATTTGAGACGGCTTTCAATATTATGAATCGGATTGCGCTGGAACTTGATATTGAACTCGCTGTCGAGGATATTGAGATAAGTTTTGACGACCTCGATAGCCGATTCATAAAGATGTCCCAGTGCCAGAAACTCATTGAAAAGCTCGGCGAATTTTTCCTGCGCATTTTTATTGCCGTTGACAATGGCAGGAAGCTGTTGAATGCCCTCTATATAAAAATCCATATCAGTCATAATATTGACTCCTTTCAGGTTAAAATATTTTATTTTTGCGGAAAACACTTGCATTTATAATTATATTTTAGTATAATTTAATAGAAAAATCAAGTGCTTTTTATGAAAAAGGAGTGAAAATTATGGATTACACTGTAAAAAATAATAACATAATTGTATGCGCAAAGGATTTTAATCTTGACGAAACGCTTGACTGCGGACAGGCTTTCCGCTGGAAAAAGATTGACGGCGATTATAAATGCACCTATACGGGCTTTTATCTCAACAACAAGCTCACTGTTTCGCAGATTTCAGGCGATGAATTTATTTTCCACAATACGTCCGAAAAGGATTTTCTTGAAAAATGGGTTGATTATTTCGACTTCAACACCGACTATGGCGAGCTTAAACGCTATTTCTCTGAGGATGAAACGCTTGCAAAAGCCTGCGGATTTGCGGGCGGAATAAGACTTCTCCGTCAGGACAGCTGGGAATGCCTTATAAGCTTCATAATCTCGCAGAATAACAATATTCCGAGAATCAAGGGCATTATAGACCGCCTGTGCAGTAAATACGGCGGATTTCCTATGCCTGCCGACATCGCAGGTGCAACACCCGACAGCATTGCAAGCCTCAGAAGCGGATTCCGTGCGAAGTATATCTGCGACGCTGTGGAATGCGTGGCTTCGGGAAAAATCAATCTTGACGAGATTGCGGAAATGCCGATTGACAAGGCGAGGAAGGCACTGAAAACGGTTAAGGGAGTAGGCGAGAAGGTTGCGGAATGCGTTCTGCTGTATGGTATGCACCGCACGGAGGCTTTTCCCGTTGATGTATGGATAAGGCGAGTTCTTGCGGAATTTTACCCCGACGGCTTTCCCGAGATTGAGCATCAGGGAATCGCCCAGCAGTATCTTTTCCACTATATGAGGAATAAAGACTGACATACTGCCAATAATAACCCTGAAAAAATTTTCACGGAGGTTATTATGGTTAAAGGTGTTAACAAGAAGATTATCGAGGTAAACAATCCCGACAGCATTTATTTTGAGAGGGCTGTTTTTTATCTTCGACCCGAAGTGCGTACTCTTCCCGATGAGATTGCACGTCGGGAGATTGACAGGTATATTATTAGCTCGGGACTTGCAGAACGGCGCAGAATCACGGCGAAAACAGGCAGGATTATTATTTTCTCGGCTGTTGTCGCTGTAATTTTGGCGATAGTGATAATCAGCGCAGTTTGAAAATGCTCTTGAACTGCTTTGTGACATCTTTTTTGACGGAGCAGGTCTTGTCCTTGCAGTTTGCACAGCTCAGGGTCTGATTTGAGCCGAACCAGAAGCGCTCGGGATATTTCGTCCAGAGATATTCCCAGTGAATGATTACGACAGCGCCCATAGCGAAGAGAGTCCAGCCGTAGAACGAGTTGAGGAACAGCATAGGGGTGAACATAAAGAAGTGACCCCAGTCGTAGATACGGCAGTTTACACAGCACCTGTCCTTCTGCCCGAATATCTGGAACGGACAGAAAATCAATATGCAGACGTAGTCGCTTATGAAATAGAATCCCGTAATAAGCAGAAGCTCGGGCTTGCCGATGATGTGCAGGAAGTAAAGAATCCCGATAACGGCATTGCCGATGAGCCACACAATCATAGAGTTCCAGGCTTTTCGGTTCTCGTTGCAGACGAATTTCAGAAGCTCGCTTTCGGAATAATTGCTTACAGGGACGAAGTTGGATTTTTTTATCTTGCCCGCACCCATTGAAATGATTTTTGTCGGAAATATATGGGAAATCATAAGGCACATAAAAACTGCCCACATAAGGTGCATAAAATTGGGCTTTTCGGTTATCGGGACGACGGTGCGGTTATAGAATCCGTCCTTATCTTTTATATAAAGGGCAATCATTATGCCGAATGCAGTGAGACGGAGTGCGAATTTGAAGATATAGAAACGCATTTTGTTGGTGGTGATGTATTTTTTCATAGACAATTCCTTTGCTGTAATCTAAAAAAGCCGTAGCAAACCGGGAAATCCGGAATACTACGGTTCTTTGCACTGAACGCGGATTGAGAGATTTGAACTCTCATCATTTTGTATTTTTTATTCCATTTTCCGTTATTTATTATTATTCGTGTCATATTTTGTGTCATATATCTCAGAAAAGGCATCGGATACTGTCTGGGCGACTTCCTTTTCTTTGCTTTCATACAAATGCTGATACACGTCTTTTATCATATTCGGAGACGACTGTCCAAGACGTTTCATAGCATATTTATCAGGCACACCCTTTGCAAGCATCATCGAAGCATTACCGTGTCTCTGAGCGTGCATCGTAAAACGAGGTAAACCGTTTTCATCACAAAGGTGGTTGAACTTTTTTAAGACGGACGACGGAAGCATAGGTGATATGTAATCGCTTTTACGTTCTGCACGGTCAAGACGCTGTTTCAATAATGTGCCGACCTCAATTTCCCTTGTGCTTGCCTCTGACTTTGTGGTGTTTTTGATAATGTACTGATTATTTTTATCAGGAACTTTAGCAGCGTGAATTTTCAGAGTTACACCGTTGTAGTCCGACCATTTAAGAGCTGCTATTTCTGACTGACGTAAACCAAGGGTAACAGCAATGGTTATTGGCAATTCTACAGACGTTCCCTCGATGATGTGTAATATTTTGGATATTTCCTGTTCATTTGGTATTCGCTTTTCTTTTTTTGGCAGACGTGGAAGCATAATTGAGTTGAAATCAAGGTTTATACGGTTTTGACGGAGTGCGGCGGATACCAACCCATATTGACTTTTGACTGACTTAGGAGCATATTTAACAGCATTTTCATTAACCCAAAACTGAATGTCCTTTTCGGTGAGAGTGTCAATTTTTTTGTTTCCGAATTCACCTAAAGAATTTCTGAGAATGATGTAATATCCTCTTACAGAAGAAGGTGAGAGCAAGTTCTCTTTACTCTGTATATATTCTTCAACACAAGTATACACAGTCTTTTTACTGTTCTTTTGATGATTTTTTTGTCTGTTCGTTTGCCATTCCTTAGCCATAAATTCAGCTTCGTTTTTGCCAGCTTTGCCTTTAAGTTCAGATGTGAATGAAATATATTTCCCTGTTTCTTTGTCATAGACTCGTACTCTCCAAGAGCCGGATGGCAGTTTTTTTGCAGTTGCCATTATATCACTTCTTTCAAAAAATACCTCATTATTTTTCGATTTCACTTGACAGTCGCAAAAAAATATGATATGATAGATAAATAAAGAAAGAAAGGAAAAAAGCTATGACCTTAAACGCAATAAAAGCTGACCATAGGCGATTGCGTTCCAATCTGATGTTATGTCAAAAAGTTCTGGGACGTATCACATTATGTAATGCTATCGGCATTTCACCGCCGACGTGGACAACCAGAATGAAAGAACCGTGGAAGAAATTCAGCTATGATGATTTCAGAATTATAGCACAGGTGTCGGGGATTGATGTAGAAGTTTTAGTGTTCGGTACAGTACAACTTGATGGAAAATAGCCTTAAATTCGGTATCTTTATGATACCGAATTTTTTTATTTGTTTTCGTTCATTTTGTTAATCATAAGAATAACTTCTGAACGCTGTACCAAAGTGAGTTTTTTCAGCATCTCCGTAACTTCGTCAATATCTTCTGATGAAGCCTTTCCTGTGCTGATATTGCTGATATTATGTGCATTATCGCCTTTAATCTTGATAACATTAGAAATACTTTTCAACTCAGGGTCGTCAGTTCTGCCTAAAAGATAGTCAACCGATACATTGAGATAATCAGCAATTTTTGCGAGACTAAAAGAAGACATGCCTCTATTATCTGACATACGTTTTAACGTGTTTTCATTGATACCACAATCAGATAAGACGTTTTTTTGTACTAATCCTCGCAGTTTTATCATTTTTTGAATCCTGCCTATTGTAAATTGTGCATTGTACATAAAATTGCTCCTTTAAATTCGTAATAGTTCACAAAATCTAAAAAAAACAAGATTTTGTATTGACAATCTGAAAAATATGAGGTATAATAATTTTACACTCTTGCATTGATAAGGGACAAGGGTGTGGGAAGTGTCATAGCTTTCTTTTTGCTGAAACCCTTGTTTTTGGCTATTCAAGCGGTTTCGGCAATATGGTGGAATAGAATAACTGGCAGTTCATCGGTTTCATATACCGGAAAGTGTTGGTTCAAGCCCAACTTCCATAATCGCAATGTTTTCTGATTTGAAATTTAGATTTTATTCTTCGTTTAGTTGTTTTTCAATATCTTCTATTTTGTCTATAGATTCAATAACTTTATTATGAACATCAAATCTTAGTTCTGATGTAACCCAATCAGGATGAAGAGTAAGAGTTAAAATATATAATAATATTTTAATGATTTCATCAAGTTGTTCATCGGAGAAATGTTCAAGGTACATATTAATTTTATTGAGTTTATAATAATTCATCATAATTATAATCCTTGTTTATAAGTTAAATCGGGACAGTAGTTTAAGCCAGTGCAACTCTGGTAGTCCCGACCGCCACTCAAATTCCTTTCGTTTTGTGGTGAATGTCTTTTCAATTTCGGACGGTTTAATGCACTTTTTCCGCCCGAAATATCGGGGTATAGTGAACGGTTAAACGGCACGTCATCAGGAACGTGCAGAAGTTGGTTCGACTCCGACAATCCCGACCATTGCCACTTTTTCTGTAATTTGATGTGGCTATT
>JAMPGO010000039.1 GCA_023663905.1 Ruminococcus flavefaciens | reverse complement strand
CCATTTGCCGTCAAGCTGTTCGATAATCCAGCGAGCCTGTTCACGAGCTTTTTCCTCTGTATTGGCAGTGGTGTAGAAATAAACTCCTATGTCAAGCCCCGCATTATCGGCATTTTCGATGTTCTGAAAATAGTAGTCGTCCATATATATATCGCTGTAGCAATAGCCCATACGGATAAGGACGAACTCCACTCCTTCAGCCTTTACCGCCTCGTAGTCAACGTTGGTCTGCCAAGCTGAAACGTCTATTCCATAGCTCACATTCTCATAGTTATAGGACTTCATAAAATCGGCAAATTCTATACGTGGATTGTTGTCCTCCGCAGTCGGGATTTCATTCATCACAAATACCGTCATATCCCACGATGTGCTGTTGCCCGAGCTGTCCGTGACCGTCACGGAAATCGGATATGCGCCAACAGTCTCCGTATCCACTGTTCCCGTGTAAGTCACCTGCGGATTGCGGTCGTAGTTGTCGGCGAATCCCACTACGGTATTTATGTCAAAAGGCTCGCCCGATTTTGTGTAAGGATTCCAGCCCGAATTAAGCACAAGCGGTTCTGTCGTATCAACAACCGTGTACGAAATATTGTCCCTGTAAGTTCCGCCCTCGTACTCAAATACAATTTCTGCCTGTTTTTCGCCGATTTCCGACGTATCAACAGGAAGTTCCGCATAAACAATCTGCGTGTTGGTATCTTCTATCAGGTCGGCAAGAGTTATATCGCTGTAGACTTCAACAGAATCAACAGTTGTGAAATATGCTGAATCAGGCGGATTATTACTGACGGCTTTTATGCTTCTCGCTGTAGTGGCTGTCGTGGAAGTCACAGCAGTCGTCGTGTTTTCGGTAGTCGTTGCGGTCGTATTCTGCGATATATTGCTGTCCGTGCCTACAGTCTTTCCGCAGGAGACAAACGATGCCAAAACAAGAATTGTTAACATAATTGAATATTTTTTCATTTCCATTTCCTTTGTTCTTGATTATATATCTATCTATTTTTTAGTAAGTCGTTCAATCATTACCTGCCTGCACTTCTTCTCAAGATTATCGTCAAGTGCAGGAAGTTTTATTGCTTTCCCTGTGCTTCTGTTGAAGCAGTATGCAATGATATAGTCCGATATTTCGGGATTTTTTGCAAGGCAAGGTCCGTGCATATACGTTGCGATGACGTTCTTTTCAAAGTAGCCCTCGTGCGTGCTTCGGGTGCAGTTGCCGTGTCCGCAGACAACACTGCCGAGCGGATTTTTTACGCCCTTTGTCTGTCCGCCGTGATTTTCAAAACCGACAATATCAACAGTTTTTCCCGTAAATTCAGTGCGGATTATGACATTTCCTATACAACGCTTCTTCCTGTCAGGCTCTGCAACTGTGTAATAGTCAAACAAGCCTAAACCGTCGATTTTATTGCCGTCAGCGTCCTTGTAATACTTGCCGAAAAGCTGGTAGCCTCCGCAAATCAGGAAAAGAAACACACCTTTTTTGTACGCTTCAACAATCCCCTTCCGGCATTTGTGCAGGTCGGCGGAAATATGCTGTTGTTCAAGGTCTGCTCCTCCGCCGAGATAAATAAGGTCAAACGACGAAAAATCGGGCATTTCTGAATCTATTGAATACTTCTCGATTTCGCAGTCAATCCCACGCATTTTACAGCGGTATTTCAGGATTTCCATATTTCCGCTGTCACCGTAGAGGTCGAGCATATCGGCATACATATGAAGAACTTTTAACTTATTCATTTTTGCCTCCGTTTCTGGAAATGTAGCGTTTCAGCGCATTTCGGGTCGGCTGGACAGCCGTATAATTAGCGATTACAAACTTTCGTCCCTCAGTCCTTGCGAGTTCGGAAACAGCTTCGTCAAGGTCGGGGCGAACCACGATATTCGCAGGATTATAGCCCGAACACTTGATTCTTACCGCTATGTCGTATGCCCTTGTGCCTGACGTTACAACACGGGTCACACGCTCGAAAATGCTGAAATTTATATCCCATATCCACGATACGTCAAGACCGTCGGCTATATTGTCATTCAGCACAAAAAGAAGCTCTTTTTCGCCCTGCATTTCGTTCATAACACGCAAAGTCATATTAGCTCCGACGGGATTTTTTGCGAGGTTAAGAGTAGTTTTCCTGTCGCCGAGCATAAAATTCTCCATACGTCCGTTTTTAACCGTATATCCTGAAATTACCTTGTCCGTGATTTTCGGGTTTATGCCATAAAGCTTTGCAATACCTGCAACCGCAGTCATATTGTATACATTATAAATGCTGTTCAGCTTCGGCGAATATCTGTGACCGTCAGCCGTGAAAACAGGCTTGTCAAGGTCAATACCGCTTGCGGTTATATATGGCTCGGAATCGCCGAATCCACAGCTTTTGCAGATGAATTTTCCGATGTGCGAATACTGATAATAATCGTATTCAAGGGCATTTCCGCAGAACGGACAGAACCTGCCCTCAGAGGCTTCAAAAATCTTGTCTGTTGCAAATTTATAGCGTTCAGCGTGAAAATACTTCACGTTCTTGTTATCGGGATTTGCCCTGCCGAGACGTGCTGTGTTAGGGTCGTCGCAGTTAAGAAGCAGGTTTCCGTTAAAAGTTTTACAGAATCCGTTGATTTTCTGTATCAGCGTTTCCATTTCGCCGTTTCTGTCAAGCTGGTCACGGAAAAAATTCAGCACAACCAGCGTTTCGAGATTCAGCTGGGAATAAACCACGGGAACGTGGCTCTCATCGGTTTCGAGAATCAGGTAATCGGCTTTGACTTTTCCCGATATATCGCAGTATTTCAGAAGCATAGAGCATATTCCCGTATCGAGATTGTTGCCCTCTTTGTTGATGATGATGTTCTTTCCGCTCTTTTCAAAAAGCTGTGCAATGCAGTTTGTGACGGAAGTTTTGCCGTTAGTTCCCGTTACGGCGATGATTGGGCAGTCAACCGTAAAGATTTTACAGCATTTACCGCCTGTAATGTGCCAGAGAATTATTCCCGGAAGATTTCCTGCATTCCGCCTGAAAAGCTGAAGAATCTTGACGATTATCTTGCCGAGAATTATAAGAAGTGTATTCAAAAAACGTCCTCCCTTGTTTTAACGTTATGAAATAATTTTAGCACGTTTTTCCGCCATTGTCAAGATAATTAAAAAATCCGCAGACGATTTCTGCAAAATAAAAAGCTCCGTGGAAAATCAGCGGAGCTTTTTTGCTGTTTACGGACAATTCAGCTTGATTATTCTCCGTGCATTAATCTGCGGAGGAATACTCATTGTCATAATGCCGTTGTAGATAATTTTCACCCTGTCGCCCTGCTCAAAATCAAGGCAATTGGTATTTACAGCTACTTCCTGCTGTGTATTATTGTTGATTACCATAAGCCTGTTATCCTCAACACAGGATACGGTTGCACACATTATCATTGAAATCACCTCGGAATATTATATGCAGAAGCAACATATTGTGACATAAATGTTATATTCGGTTGCCTTGCTTGACATTTCTTGTTGAGGATGATATAATTAAGGTAAATCTGAATACAGGAGTGCTGAAAATGAAGATAAAACGAATCACGGCGGTTATTTCTGCCCTGTGTATTATGCTTGCAGGAGAAAACCTGCTCCTGCCCTCTGCATACTGCCTTGACAAGGACGATTTGCAGAATATTACGATTCCAAGTATTGACTGGGACGCTGTTAATGAAAAATCATACGAATTTACCCTCAGGAGCGACGGTACTTATGAGATAAGCAAGTATATATATGAAACAACTTCGTCGGGTATTCTTCCCGGCGGTGATATTACTCTTCCGTCGTCCTATAAGGGCAAGCCTGTGACCGCTATCGGAGACAGCGCTTTTTGTACAAGCAATGCCAAACACATAACGGGAAGCATTACTATTCCGTCAAGTGTTACGTCAATCGGTGCGTGGGCTTTCTATACGTGCAATTTTACGGTCTGCGATATTCCCGATACCGTGACTTCAATAGGCAGACGTGCTTTTGATGATACTCCTTGGCTTGAGAATATGAAGAAGCAGAACCCTATGGTCATTGTCAATAATATACTCATCGATGCCACTACAGTAAAGGGCGATGTTGTTATTCCCGACGGCGTAAAGGATATTTCGGGCTATGCTTTTTATAAAAATACCGATGTTACAAGCGTTGAACTGCCCGAATCCGTTGAATCTGTCGGTATCAGTGCTTTTGAAGGGTGCGAGGCGCTTACAAACGTAAATATTCCGCAAAACGTTACTGAAATAGGCGATTCTGCATTCGCACTGTGCGAAAACCTCAGCGGGACTGTTACTGTTCCCGCAAGCGTTAAGACTATCGGAGATTTCGCATTCAGATACTGCCAAAAAATGACTGAGGTTGTTATAGAAAACGGCGTGACTTCAATCGGCTCGGGCGCATTCAACGAGACCCGCAGTCTGAAAAATGTTATTATTCCCGCAAGCGTTGAATCAATGGGAACACGCTGTTTTCAGACTCCTTTTTCACCTGCCTCTGTAACAATACTTAATCCCGACTGCGAAATTTACGACGATTATGATACAATCTGCTCGTGGTCTACCATTTACGGATATACGGATTCAACGGCGCACGTCTATGCGGAGAAATACGACAGGACTTTTATTGCCCTTGACCAGTCGATAAATCTCGGCGATGTAAATATCGACGAAAAAGTGGACGCTGTTGACGCAACCGCTATTCTGATGGCTTATTCACGGATTTCAACAGGGCAGACTTCGGGACTGAATGAATTACAGTTCAAATCGGCAGATATAAACAAGGACGGTGTTATTAATTCTGTGGATTCCTCATCCGTTCTTGCCTATTATTCCTATGTTTCCACAGGCGGTGACAAGAGTATTGAAGATTTTTTCGGCATATAAACGGACAGTTTCTGCTTCTGCATAATAAATACCCTATTGACATATTGGAAAAAGTGATATATAATTATCTGTGTCAATCTTAAAAATCTTGAAAGGAGTTTTTTATTATGCAGAAAAATTCAACAGACGATATGACTGAAGGTCCTCTTCTGAAAAAAATCATCCTCTATACCCTGCCGATTATTATGACAGGAATACTTCAGCTGCTGTTCAATGCCGCCGATTTGGTCGTCGTGGGAAGATACGGCTCGGATACTTCCGTTGCCGCAGTAGGTGCGACAGGCTCAATAATTACGCTTATTACCAACCTGTTTATCGGGCTTTCGGTAGGCGCAGGCGTACTTGTTGCCCACGGTCTTGGTGCGGAAAAGCCCGACGAGGTTCATAAGACAGTCCATACCGCTATTCCCATAGCACTGGTCAGCGGTGTTATCCTGACGGCTGTGGGTGTTTTCGGCTCACGTACTTTTCTTGAGCTTATGGGAACTCCCGACGATGTTATTAACCTGTCTGCAATATATATGAAAATCTATTTCGCAGGAATCACTTCCAGTATGGTCTATAACTTCGGTTCGGCAATACTCAGGGCTGTCGGAGATACAAAAAGTCCGCTTCTATACCTGACTGTTGCAGGAGTTGTGAACGTCATACTGAATCTTATATTTGTTATTTTACTTAAAATGGATGTTGCAGGAGTTGCCACAGCTACAGCAGTCTCGCAGACAGTCTCGGCTATACTGATTCTGCGTGCGCTTATGAAGAGAGAAGATTCCTGCAAGCTCACTCTTAAAAAAATGCGCTTCTACCGCAATCAGATTCTCAGGATTATTCAGATTGGTATTCCTGCCGGGATTCAGGGTTCGCTGTTCTCGATTTCAAACGTCATTATACAGTCGTCTATAAACTCGTTCGGCTCGGTCGTTATGTCGGGAAATGCCGCCGCAGGAAATATTGAGGGTTTCGTTTATATCTCAATGAACTCATTCAGCCAGACCGCCATAAACTTCACGGCAAGAAACTACGGAGCAGGTAAAATCGACAGATTAAGAAAAATAATGATTCTCTGCCTCGCTTCTGTATTCGTTACAGGTCTTTCGCTCGGCTGTATCGCAAGATTATTCGGCGAAAATCTGCTGTCAATCTATATTCCCGGCAAGCCCGAGGATATAAGCTACGGTCTCATAAGAATGACATTTATATGTATACCGTACTTCCTGTGCGGTCTTATGGACGTTACAACAGGCTTGCTCAGAGGTGTGGGATATTCCGTGCTTCCGATGATAATTTCCGTCGTCGGTGTATGCGTGTTCCGTATTGTGTGGATATACACGGTTTTCAGAATACCTCAGTATCATACTTTGCAGAGCCTCTATATTTCATACACGATTTCGTGGTCGATGACTTTTATTACGGAGCTGGTTATCTTTATTGTCCTGCTGAAAAAATTCAGAAAGCAAAAAATTTGCCTCGCTGAATAGATTTGCCCTGAATTTTGTATTCATACTTTAACTTATAAAAGGAGCGATTTCGGTCGCTCCTTTAGCTTTACTTCCGGCATATTTCATATCACAAATACCACTGCAAATCCGAAGCCGATACGATTTCGTACTCCTCTGCCTGCTCGCCTGTGCGAAGTACCACGTTTTTTATTCCTGCCTGAATTATCAGTCTCGCACACAGCGGACAAGGTTTTGCCCTATGAACCGAATTATCATCGGGATTTATGCCTGCCAGATACAAATCCGCCCCCTGAGTCTGTTCCCTGTCGCAATTCAGCAAGGCATTCTGTTCAGCGTGAACCGCACGGCATATTCCATAACCCTCGCCCTGATGCATATTCAGCTTAATACGTGGGCATTCACCCATATCACAGCAGTTTTCGTAACTACGAGGAGAACCGTTGTAGCCTGTTGATACCACAGCGTCGTTTTTTACAATTACCGCACCGTATTTTCTTTTGATACAGGTACTGCGGTATGCGAAAGTCTCCGCAACGTTCAGATATGTATCGATTTTTGAAATCCTTTTTATTCCGTTTGGCTTGACCATATTCCCACTCCAATCAATATCCGTCGTTGGTTCTCTGCTTACGCACCGCATTGCGCTTTATTGCGCCTTCCCATTCAGCCTGTTCGGACAGCGTTTTTACTTCCAGCCCGTACTTCACAGGAATCGGCTTGCCGTCCTCGTCAACGTGAACGCAGATAAGATATGCGTGATTTATAGCCCGTCTGATACCTGTTTCAATATCCTCGACATACGTATCAACACGGACTTCCATTGAAGTATTGCCGACGTATGTTATCTTGCCTATCAGTACAATTATTTCGTTAATATACGCTCCGTACTTGAAGCGCAGATTATCCACAGCACAGGTCGTTACAAGTCCTCCGCAGTGCCTCATAGCAGTCAGAGCCGCCACCTCGTCTATCCATTCCATAAGCCGTCCGCCGAAAAGCCTGTTCTGACCGTTGATTTCCCTGTACTGCAAAAGCTTGGTGGTCTCAGTAATGGATTCCTCAACCTTCTTATTCCTGATTTTTTCACTCATAATATCACTCCTTATTAAATAATCAATAATATTATATCATATCTGACCTGAAATTTCAATAAAAAATCAAATATCTTTACTGCAATATTTTTCGGCATTACAGATAAATTGTGATGATATATCAACAGCATTTTTGTTAACAAATTCCTTTGACAAATTCAAAAAGAGGTGATATAATAAAAACAATGTGTAGCCTTTGGCGTAAGTCCAATCCGTGAGCTGCACATTTTTTATAACTATAATTGCGTGCGGTTCATAAGACTGCACGCATTTTTTTGTAAAGAGAGGTATTAAAATGTCAAACACAAAGCAAAACAAAATGGAAAGTATGCCTGTAAAAAAACTTCTGCTGTCAATGGGTATACCGATGATTATTTCAATGGTTCTGCAAGCGGTTTACAATATCGTTGACAGTGCATTTGTATCAAATATGTCTGATATAGGTGAATCCGCCCTGAATGCACTTACTCTTGCATTTCCGCTTCAGATACTTATGGTTGCCGTCGGAATCGGTACTGGTGTAGGCGCAAATGTTCTCGTGGCAAAAAATCTTGGTATGAAAAACAGCGAACGTGCAGGAAAAACGGCAGGAAACGCAGTATTTCTCGCATTGATAATATATCTGTTTTTCCTTATATTCGGACTGTTCGGAGCAGGTGCATATATACGCTCGCAGACTTCCAACGCTGAAATTGCAGATATGGGAACGGACTATCTTAAAATATGCTGTATTTTCTCATTTGGTATGTCATTCTTTGCGGTGTACGAAAAACTGTTGCAGGCTACGGGACATTCAGTCTGCTCCACAATCGCCCAGATTGCAGGAGCGGTTACAAATATAGTCCTCGACCCGATATTGATTTACGGCTGGTTCGGTCTGCCTGCAACAGGAGTAAAAGGCGCAGCATATGCAACAGTAATCGGACAGATTGTTTCATTTGCAGTCGCACTTGTTTTCCACCTGAAATTAAATACTGCTATCGAAAATAAACTCTGCTATTTCAAGCCGTCGCTGAATGTCATAAAAGGAATATACACAATCGGTCTCCCTGCAATTATTTCTCAGGCTCTTATTTCTGTTATGACTTACGGTCTCAACCTGATTTTCGGCGGTATCAGCGAAGCTATGGTTACGGCATACGGTCTGTATTATAAAATACAGCAGTTTCTTCTTTTTGCGGCATTCGGTATGCGTGACGCAATTATGCCCGTGACAGCATTCAGCTTCGGAATGAAAGATAAAAACAGAATACGTGACGGAGTAAAATACGGACATATTTACACTGCTGTTATTATGCTTGCGGGATTGATTGCAATAGAGCTTTTTGCCGTTCCGTTTTCAGATATTTTCGGGTTGTCGGGCGAAACGCAGAAACTTTTCATAAGCGCTATGAGAATTATTTCCGTCAGTTTCATTTTTGCAGGCATAAATATTGCGTTTCAGGGAGTTTTTCAGGCAATGGACGGCGGTATGGAATCGCTTGTTATATCGGTATGCCGTCAGATAATTTTTGTATTTCCGTTTGCACTGATTTTTGCTGAAATTGCAAAGTTAAATTCTGGGATGTCGTGGCTTTTGTGGATTACTTTTCCGATTGCTGAAATAGTTACAGCGGTTATTTCAATACTGCTTTTCAAAAAAATATGGAATAAAGTATTAAACTAATGAAATATCCCCAGAAATCAACTCTTTATTTAAAACAGACGGAAATCAATTAATTATTATTCTATACATATTTAAGATATAAAAACGCTCTTTAAAGACTGTTTAAATGTTCTTTAAAGAGCGTTTGAATTATTAAGTGGGGTAAGATATATCAAAAATCTTATACCCTTTCAGCAGAATAAGAAACCTTACAAAAATCATTTCAGAATTTCCAGTCATTCTGTACAGCGTCATAACCTGCCCATACAAAAAACGATAAAATAATCGCTATGATGAAATGCAACTGCCAATATCAGTAAAATTAAAAGCTGTATAAATGATAGCGAAATATTTTACACCTTACATTCCGCAAACCCTTAACACTTCCCGATACCATTTTTCAGGATAACAGAACAGCAGTTCCTCGTGCTGGTAATTATGACGGCATATATCGGGATTTCTGAAGTGCTGTCGGTATCTTTCTTCGTACAGTTCACCCATTTTCACGGCATAGAACACGTGAACGGTTGTTCCTTTTACAGAAATATTATCTTCCAATGGCGTGATTAAATCAGAATAAAACTGATTACGGATACTTTCTTTTCCGACAAACGGCAGACCTTTTCCGTTCGCCGTGAAGGTTTCAAATAATTTTTCTGAATATGCTCTGTCCTCCGGATTCT
>JAMPGO010000038.1 GCA_023663905.1 Ruminococcus flavefaciens | reverse complement strand
TTTGTTTCACTTAAATACTGACATATATCATCGATGTGCGCATTCTTCCGTACCTATATCGTCATCGGAAATGTGCCGTTTCCGACTAATTATTTTCCGCCTGAATATATCTGTCAGCATCCTTCATAACATCTGCCAGAGTAATTTTTTTCAGCTCATTTTCCATAACGTTCTGCACCTGTAGAAGTCTGCCGTCAAGGATATTATGAATATTTCTGCCGACAGGACATTCGGGATTGGGATTCTCGTGAAAATGAAACAGCTCGCCGTCAACACATTCCACCGCACGGTACACATCAAGAAGCGTTATATCGTCAAGAGGTCTGGCAACAGAAGCTCCACCGCTTCCTCTGGCAACAGTAATCAGCCCTGCGCTTTTCAACTGCAACAACAGCCGTCTGATAACAACGGGATTGACACTGACGCTTCCTGCGAGGAAATCGCTTGTAACTTTCAGCTCACCTTCAAAAGTATTGATACACGTCAGAACGTGAACCGCCATTGTAAATCTGCTTGAAATCTGCATATAATCAGTCCTTTTTTCACTTGCTTTCCTCTATTATATCATAAATCCGATACAATGTCAACAACTGCGATGTGACTGATTCCTGAACAGATTCTCATTTTCTTACAACCGCTGTAACGTCCGAACCTCTTTCAACGGCTTCCTCCTGTTTTATTCGTAAATAACTGCGTCGTCGGCAGTGTATGCTTCAAGGGAATCCGATTTCACCTGAATGCACGCATAGCTGATTGCCGTATCATTTCCTGCAAAGAACTGTCTTTTAGCTTCGGGTGCAATTCTGAGACAGTCGCCGGCCTTCAGCTCCACAGTTTCGCCGTCAATTTCAGCTTTTCCGCTTCCTGCGAGGATTACATAGATTTCCTCGTTCTGCTTGTGGGAATGCACAAAAGGTACGCACACACCTGCCGGCAGATTATTTACGCTGATTTCCGCACCCGTCAGAGAGAGCTTGTCGTGAAGCTCTGTTCTTGCGTCCTCTGCAACGCTTACTTTACTGAATGTACTCATAACAGTAACCTCCATTGATTTTTTAGTATTTCGATGTAACATCTCTTGTTACAACTATAGTATACCACGCTTTTGTTGTAATATCAATAGTTACAATGAAATTTATTTGTAAACTTTCTGTGAACGCAAAAAGGCAACCAAAGATTTCAAAAATCTCTGATTGCCTGATGATTATTTTCTAAGCGATTCGTGCCTGTCGATACGGTTGTAATAAAAAGTTATTTTTTCAAGTGCCTCGTTGACTGAACAGCTCACGTCAAATGCGGATATAGCCTTTTTTTCGAGCTGTTTCTGAATATGAAAGCCTATTTTTTTGCATACAACCGCCCTGCAATCCGCAACAAGCTCTGTTTTTGCCGATGTTCCGCCGTTTCCGCTACAGCCCGAACCACATCCGTCGGAATTTCCACAGCCTTTTGAACCGCATTTTTCAGCAGAAATATCCGCAGTTTCAGCCTGAAAAATTCTGCGCTCCGATTTTGAATACACACCGTCCGACACTTCATATATCTCGAAAAATTCAGCCGAGCCGAATGTCTCGTTAACGTTTTCGCCGTCGGATGTCGCAACTGCTATCTTGTACGGCATATCAGTTCCACCTCTGAACGGCAACGGAATAAATATCCTCAATAAGACGGATTCCGCCTGTGTAGCCGACATAGAAATCATCCAGAACGACTTTATCCTGCACAGGCCACGAAATATTCAGGAAATGCCCGAACATCTTTTCGGTAACTTCCTTTTCGTAGTAGCTTCCGAGAATAAGCGGATAGCCGTGATAATCGTGGTTTTCAATCTGCTGGTGAATCTTATAGCCGTCCGTTTCAAATACGGCTTCCGCTTTAAGTCCGTAGTTGAGATTCTCAAATTCCGCCTTTATCTGCTCCTGAAACTGCTTCGGCGTATCGTCCGTTATGAACTGCTTTGCAGGCACAAGTCCCAAATCGTTAACAAGAAATTTGGTGATTCCAAGCGCATACTGAGCATCGCCGACAACCGAGAACTGCTTCGCCATAACACGTGTTTCAAGGAACATATCGGCATAGCGTTCGATGAGATAGTAGTAGTAATTCTCGTGTTCGTTGATGATATTCTCCACCTTCTGCTCATCGACACCCGCAAACTTTCCGACCTCACGCAGGAACTTGCTTGTCTCAAATGCGCCTATCGGAAGAGTAGGATAATGAAGATACGGAATACCGAGCTTCTTCTCCATTTTCTTCATATTGCCGACCGATACCCAAGGCGATACAAGGAGATTAAATTCAGCCTTCGGAATGCGGTTTATATTATCAATTCCGCGCTGATAGCCGAAAATCGTGTTCGGAATAAGTCCAAGCTCTGCGATAAGCTTTTCAAGCTCACGGATATTGCCGAGCCAGAATAAATCCTGATACGGAACATCCGCCCATATATTCACAAGTCCCTTTTCCTTCTCGTCTGATTTTTCAAGATACTGGTCAATAATTGCGTCAATAATCTGCTCGTGACCCTTGTAATTATTGCCCTTGAATCCTGCCGTCGAAGCGTAAATAACAGGCTTTTCGGAATCCTCAAAACGGCTTACAACATCCGCCGTATCATCGCCCACAATCTCGGGAATACAGCCTGTCAGCACAACGTACAAGTCAGCGTCGATTACTTTAAGGGCATTTGCAATCGTCGTTTCAAGCTTCTTTGCACCGCCGAATACAACGTCCTTTTCGTTGATACTGGTACACGGGAAAATGTTCGGCGAAAAATAACCACTGCTTCCGATAGAATCCGAAAGCTTCTGCGCACAGCCAGGTCCTGAATGAAGTATAGGGATTGCCCTTGTAATCGCCTGAACCGTCTGCATTGCGCCCAGTGCGCACTTGTAGCGCTGTTTGTCAAGAAGTTTTGCCATTACTTTTTCGCCTCCTCTAAGAATTTGTCAACGTTCTGCTGATACCACCAGTCAGTATACGGCAGTTTAACACGTCGTGCAAGATTTTTTTCAAAGCTTCTGTTATGAATGCTGTCAAGAACCGACTGCGCAAATTCAAGCGTATGCTTGTAGCCGAAAATCATATACTCGTCCGCAACATACACCGCCGGAGTACCGTTTTTAATCGCCCATACGGTTGAACCCGGATGCCTTGAAAGATACAAATCGGGCTGATATTTATTCAGGATATTCATTACCTCGTAATTCTGCTGGTCGGCAACGCTTGCCTCAAAATCAACACCGTTTTCGAGCAGATACTCCATAGACGGAGGAACATCGCCGTTTTCGTACTTCTTGTCGTAATGCCAAGCCAATGCCCACACAACTTCAATTCCAAGCTCGTTCAGAACTCTCGATACCTCAAAAGTATATCCTGGACCCATTCCGAGAACAGCTTTCAGACCCTTTAATTCCTTTTTGATTTCCTCAATCTGCGGAATGTAAATCGCACGCTGTTCGGCGATGTACTTCTCAACAGCTTCACTGCGCTCTGTTACTCTGCCGATTTCACGAAGCCACGTTTCAAAGCCTGCGATTCCGAGCGGATTTATCGTCCTGATATACGGAACGCCGTATTTTTCTTCAAGTCCGTTGCCGAGATAGTTGCCAAGCGTACCGCAGATACAGGTTGTTGCAAGCGACTCGGAAATGTGACTTAATTCCTCAACTGTGGAATTGCAGTACAGGAAAATCGGCTCTAAATCGAAATTCTTGAAAATCTCGATGATTTCAGGTCTCGCACTTTCGTAGAAATTCTTGAAGTTTATGGTATTTCTCTTCTGCTTCGGTGGCTGAACGATACTGCTCAACACAGCGTGGTCGGAAATATCAAAACCTGTCGCCCAGATTCTTGACTTGAAGCCCTCGCAGTGTACGGCGACAATCGGGACGTCTATCTCGCCTTTCACATCATCAACAACGCTGTCAATGTCCTCGCCGATGATTCCCGTTGCGCAGGAGCTTGTTACAAAAATCGCCTTCGGAGAATAGCGCTGATTGACCTCTAAAATAATTCTGCGCAGTGCTTCCGCCGAGCCGAAAATCGTATCCTTTTCGTTCATATCCGTACCGACATAAACCGTGTTATTTGTAACTCCACGCTTCTTCGCCATTACCTTATCAAGATAATATGCGCCTGCGCTTGCAACAGAACATCCTGCGGGTCCGTGGTGGATTATTGCAACATCACGGATAGCGGAGAGCTGTCCCAGCGCACAGCTTGACAGACAGGTGCTGGACTGTGAAAAACATCTCGAACAGCCTTTCAGAGTACCGCAACCGCTCTGCTCCGCAAGGTCGCCGAGAGTACCGATATAGCCCGTGATAGAGCCGATTCTGTTCTCTCTTGTGGCAACGTTAGAGCTTTCTAAATTTATTGACATATAATTCCTCCTTAGCCCTGAAAATCTTCATTGAAAAGATTTGTTGAGAGATAGCGAAGTCCCGTATCGGGCAGGACTGCAACTATGGTTTTGCCCGCATTTTCGGGTCTTTCTGCGAGTTTGGTTGCAGTGTAAATCGCCGAACCCGAAGAAGTACCCACAAGAATACCGTCAGTCTTTGCGACTTCTCTTGCCGATTCATAAGCCTGAATTGTCTCGACTTCAAATTTCTCGTCGTATATATTCAAATCCATTGTTGACGGCACTCTTTCGGCAGGAACACCCTCGAACGGATGAACACCTGTAATTTCCTCGGGTTCGGGATTCTCATCGCTCGGAAGCGAACCTTCTCCCGGCTGGATTGCAACAACTTTTATGTTGGGATTGCGTGATTTCAGGTATTTTCCCGTACCCGAAACAGTACCGCCTGTGCCGACGTTTGCGACGAGAATATCAACCTTTCCGTCAGTATCTTCCCATATCTCAGGACCTGTTGTTGCCTCGTGTACTGCCGGATTTGCAGGGTTTGAAGTCTGGTCAACAAAGAAAATATTCTCCTCTTTCGACAGAACCTCTTCCCTCAGAGCCTTTATTGCAGCGATAAAATCGCCGTTTGTCTCATCGAGTACCTTTTTTATTGCAGGAACGTCCGACAGCTTTATTGTCTCACCGCCGAAAGCCTTGATTACCTGAAAACGCTCTCTGCTCACCTGGTCCTGTATGTAAACACGGAATTTATAGCCCTTTGCTGCTGCGATTGCGGAAAGTCCTATGCCTGTATTTCCGCTCGTGGTTTCAACAACAGTATAGCCCTGTTTCAGAAGTCCTTTGCGCTCAGCGTCCTCAATCATTGCAAGGGCGATTCTGTCCTTTACGCTCTGATTGGGATTGAAATATTCCAGCTTTACGAGGATTTTCGCCTTTAAATTATGCTTCTCCTCGTAGTTTTTAAGCTCCAGAAGTGGAGTTCTTCCGACAAGCTCCGTAATGGACGTATAAACTTTTCCCATAATTTCCACCTCAGATATTGTAGTCGTCTGCCGAATCCATAAGACCGTATTCAAGCAGTATTTCTTCAAGTCGCTCCTGCGTCATCGGCGTGGGAATATCAAACTTCGTGTTGTTGATAACGGCTTCCGCAAGATTTCTGTACTCCTGCGCCTGATTTGAATCGGGCTTGTACTCGATTACCGTTTTCTTGTTTATCTCCGCACGCTGAACGATATTGTCACGGGGTACAAAATACAGAAGCTGAGTGCCGAGTTCCTTTGCAAAAGCACGGAGCAAATCAAGTTCCCTGTCAACATTACGGCTGTTGCAGATGATACCGCCAAGCCTTACACCGCCTGTCCTTGCGTAACGTCTGATACCCTTTGCGATGTTATTAGCCGCATAAAGTGCCATCATCTCACCGCTCGCAACAATGTAGATTTCCTTTGCCTTGCCCTCACGTATCGGCATTGCAAATCCTCCGCAGACTACATCGCCGAGAACGTCATAGAATACATAATCCAAATCGTCAGTATATGCGCCGAGATTTTCGAGCATATTGATAGATGTGATGATACCACGTCCCGCACATCCTACGCCAGGCTCAGGACCGCCTGATTCCACACAGCGTGTACCGCCGTAGCCCTCACGCATAATTCTGTCAAGCTCAATATCCTCGCCCTCGTCCCTGATTGTATCGAGTACGGTTTTCTGTGCAAGTCCTCCGAGAAGAAGTCTGGTGGAATCGGCTTTCGGGTCACAGCCCACAACCATTACCTTCTTGCCGTGTTCGCAAAGTCCAGCCGTTAAATTCTGTGTGGTGGTCGATTTTCCGATACCGCCTTTTCCGTAAATTGCAATCTGTCTGATTTCTGACATTGTATTCAATTCCTTTCAAATAAGTTTTGTATCTGCTCAAATGAGATGACTTTCCGCAAAGCGTCCTCTATCATACAGGGCAGTTCCATTGGAGTTATCCCGAGCTGTTCCGCACGAATTGAAGCTCCTGTGCCTATTCTGCTGACGAGAAGATATTTGCAGTCCTGAATCTTTTGCAGATTCTCTGTAAGCCTTTTATCATCGTGATTTCTGTTACTGCAAACAGGTTCAGCCGTGCGTATTTCAGTAAAATCAAAATCACTGCCGTTTACCTCAAAAATCAGGAATTTTTCTGCGTGACCGAAATGCTGATTCACAACGATTCCGTCCGATGAAGCAACGGCAATTTTATATGAATTATCCGTGAGAAAACGTCTCCTTTATGTTTAATTTCCGCTGATAGATTTGGTCGCCGTATTCCGATTTTCCAGGTACTCCGACAGCGTCGGCACGGCAATGCTGACAGTGGCGGAAAACATCGATGTACTTTGAAGCCCTTGCCCTCGCCTCTTCTATCTGCTGACAGGTCGGAGCTGTCTGCCCTGCAAGCTCAAACTGCGGTATCAGCGGAATTATATTGTAGATTTTCGCTCCTGCCTCGCTGACAGTTCTGGCAATCTCTTCGATATGCTCTCCGTTTATTTCAGGGACAAGCACAGTATTTATCTTCACTGTAATTCCTGCCTCAGCGATTTTCTTAATGCCCTTTAGCTGATTCTCAATGAGTATCTCTGCGCCCTCAATACCCTCGTACTTTCTGCCGTGCAGGATGATGAATTTATTTAATTTCGCCTCAATCTCGGGGTCTACAGCATTCACCGTAACCGTCAGCGAATCTATGCCGACATCAATAACTTCGTCAGCCTTCTCGTAAAGCAGAAGTCCGTTTGTACTCATACACTTGATAATGTCGGGAAATCTCTCTTTCACTTTGCGGAACGTCTCAAGTGCGTAATCAGAAGCAAGTGTATCGCCCGGTCCTGCAATTCCCGCTACCTTGATTTCGGGGCATATTTCCAGTGCCTTTTCAAGTATATCAATGCTTTCATCGGGTGTGATAACCTTAGAAGTCACACCGGGTCGTTCCTCCGTATCGTTGATAGCCCTGTCGCAGAAACGGCAGGCAATATTACAGCCGGGACTTACAGGCAGGTGGATTCGTCCCGCATTGTTTTTATGTCCGCCGAAGCACGGATGAGAGTTCTGCAAATCCTTATATGTATTGCTCACACTGTCACTTCCTTACAATTAAATCTATAAAAAAACGGAGGGTTTGCCTGTATAGAATACTTAGCAAAACCTCCGATATTTTCGGTCAGTTTTTCAGTCTGTGTTTTTCTGTTTTATCAATCTGAATAATCTTTCCGTCCTGCACAATGAGGGTAATACTTCCGTATTTCATATTGCTCAGAAGTTTTTCAAGAATTTCAATATGCGGACGTTCAAGTTGCTGATTCTTTACTGTTTCGCTCATTTCCGTTCACCGCCTTTGGCGATTATCCTCAGTTATTGCTGAAAAGCGGTGTTGACAAATATCTGTCGCCCGAATCGGGAAGAAGTACAACAATATTTTTTCCTGCATTTTCGGGACGTTCCGCAAGAATCTTACCTGCCTTTAATACCGCACCCGATGAAATGCCGACTAAAATGCCCTCGCTTACCGCAAAAGCTCTGCCTTCTGCAAATGCGTCGTCGTTTTCGATAGCGATTACCTCATCATATATGCCCGTATTCAGCACTTCGGGAACGAATCCTGCGCCGATTCCCTGAATTTTATGTGCGCCTGCCGTACCCTTTGAGAGTACAGGAGATGTTGCAGGCTCAACAGCTACTATCTTAACATCGGGATTCTGCTCTTTCAGGTACTCGCCTACGCCTGTAATCGTACCGCCTGTGCCTACACCTGCAACGAAAATATCAACCTTTCCGTCAGTCTGCTCCCATATTTCAACACCTGTCGTTGCCTTGTGAACAGCAGGATTTGCAGG
This sequence comes from Ruminococcus flavefaciens, assembly GCA_023663905.1. GTDB lineage: Bacteria > Bacillota > Clostridia > Oscillospirales > Ruminococcaceae > Ruminococcus > Ruminococcus flavefaciens_AD. Next base: position 1,678 of record JAMPGO010000038.1, on the reverse strand, counting down.
GTTGACAAACTGCCCGAGAATAACCGAATTTTCAATCTGCTTATTGAGTTCCTCAGCCTTTGCAATAGCGCCCTTCATACCCTTTGCGCCCTCTGTGAGAACCAGTTCTGCGCCGTAAGCCTTGAGAAGATTTCTTCTCTCAACGCTCATCGTATCGGGAAGCGTGAGTATTGCACGATAGCCCTTTGCCGCTGCGACCGATGCAAGTCCTATACCTGTGTTGCCCGATGTCGGCTCAATAATAGTCGCACCCTCTTTGAGAATACCTTTCTTTTCAGCGTCCTCAATCATTGCAAGGGCGATTCTGTCCTTGACCGAACCTGCGGGATTAAGATACTCCAGCTTTGCAAGAAGCGTGGCATTCGTTATACCCGATTTTTTTGCATAGCCGTTAAGTCTGAGAAGCGGTGTACCGCCGATAAGCTCCAGTGCGCTTTCTTTAATATTGCTCATAATAATTACCTCCGTTTTTAATTCATACTAATCAGGTGTATTTAATATGTTTAGATTATAACACATAATATCCCATTTGTCAAGACCATAAGATATAATTTTTTTCTATTGCCTGTTATATGTTTTAATTACATCACGTATTCTGTCCAGCGCCTCTTGCAGAATACTTCTCGGACAGGCAACGTTAATGCGCTGAAAACCTGCTCCGCATTCGCCGAAAATTTTTCCGCTGTCAAGCCACAGCTTTGCCCTGTGGATTATAATATCATCAAGCTCGTCGGCGCTTAACCCTGTTTTTCGGAAATCCAGCCACACAAGATACGTTCCCTCAGTATCCGTCATAGTGACATCGGGAAGATTTTCGCTCACATATTTTCTGACAAACTCAATATTTTCACGCACATACGCAAGCATTGCCCGATACCACTCTTCGCCCTTGCTGTAAGCCGTTTCACAGGCGACAAGTCCCATAACTCCAAGCTGGCTGATACCTGCGCCGTCAAGCTGTTTTCTGAATTTTCTCCTCAGCTCGGGATTAGGGATAAAAATATTGGACATCATCATACTTGCAAGGTTAAAAGTTTTGCTCGGCGATGTGCAGGTTATGCTGATATTTTCAAAATCCTTTTTCAGATTCGCAAATACAAGATGTCTGCCCTTGAATACAAAATCCTGGTGAATCTCATCGCTCACAACCACAACGCCGTGCTTCACGCAGATGTCGCCGATTTTTATTAATTCCTCCTCCGTCCACACACGTCCGACGGGATTATGCGGATTGCACAGGAAAAACAGCCTGATTTTCCCGTCGATTATCTTCCGCTCAAAGTCCTCGAAATCTATGTGATAGCGGTTGTCATCGCCACGATACAGCGTATTGCTCACGACTTTTCTGCCGTTATCTTCGATAACTTCGGAAAACGGATAGTACACGGGAAGCTGTAATAAAACGCTGTCTCCGGGCTGTGTATAGGCTTTTACCGCCATTGCCAGTGCGAATACAACCCCGGGAGTTTTTACGAGCCATTTCTCCCGAACGTCCCAGCCGTGATGACTTTTCATCCAGTCACGGACGGAATTGAAATACTCCGTCTGCACCTCGCTGTAGCCGAATATTCCGTGCTTTACACGCTCGGTCAGAGCGTCCTGAATATACGACGACGTTTCAAAATCCATATCCGCCACCCACAGCGGAAGCACATCTTCGGGCATACCTCGCCTTTTG
>JAMPGO010000037.1 GCA_023663905.1 Ruminococcus flavefaciens | reverse complement strand
TATATATACGACTAAAAAACTGCCTTTTTTGACACATCATAAGAAAAATTTTTAAAGTTTGTAAGTTATTACAATTATTCATTAAAAAGATTGTGCAGTTTATCCGAATTTTTTATTATTTTTTTCTTGATTCTATGTATTCGCTGATACATCGCCTTAACAGACAGATTCCTTTCTTCAGCAAGTTTTGATATATCTTCGCCATACAGATAATACTTGTTAAGAATACTATATTCTTCCTCAGTAAGTATTTCCTCAAATAAACCGAGGTTTTCATTGAATGCCTGTGGAATTTCAGGCACGTCCTCAATGGATATATTCTTATGTTTGTTTTTTCGCAGACAGCGTTTTATTTCAAGTTTTGCTGTTCTGTAAAGCCATTTCGGGACGTTTGTATCAAGCCTCAGAGAGTGCATTTTTCTTGAAAGAGTAAGAAATACTTCCTGCGTACAGTCCTCCGCCAGCTGTCTGTCGCCAATACTTGCATAACAAAAATTCAAAATTTTTTCATAGTATTCCCTGAAAATATTCTCAAAACTCAATTCAATCAATCTCCATATGATTATCGTCTGTCACGCTTTTTTAGCCGATATTATGCGGATAACTTTTTTTATATTCGATATACACAACCTATTCTATCACTATTTCAATTATTATTATTATTATTATTATTATATCATACAAAAAGGCAAAATGCAATACTTTTTTGCAAGATAATTTATTATTTCAGGCGAAAAATCTAATCAATAATAAAAATCACCGCAGAGACAACATTCTGCGGTAATCTATTTATTATATAGGAATTTTAATACCAGTCGTGTTTTTCATTGCGGTCAAGGGCATTGATACTGTTCATCTCGTCGTCAGTAAGTTCAAAGCCGAAAAGCTCGGTATTTTCCCGAATATGGTTGGGATTGCTTGAACCCGGAATCACCACAACACCTTTTTGCAGATTCCAGCGCAGTATTACTTGTGCGGAAGAAACGTTATGGGATTCAGCAATAGCGGAAATGACTTCATCGCCGAGCAGTTCGGCAGTGTGACCTCTTCCGCCTAACGGATACCAGCCCTGCACGACAATTCCGAGATTCTGAATATATGGAATGACATCATTCTCCTGATAATAGGGGTGTATTTCGTTCTGCACCAGAGCGGGTGTAATATTAATCTGCGGAAGAAATTCCTCCAGCTCATCTATATACCAGTTCGAAAGCCCTATGGAGCGGATTTTGCCGTCCTCAACAAATTTTTCCATAGCCTTATACGCTTTAACATCGTTCGTATCGGGATGATGAAGAAGCATCATATCAACATATCCGATATTCAGCCTGTCCAGACAAGCCTGAATTGATTCTTCGGGATTAGCCATTTCAGAACCGGGATAAATTTTTGTTGTAACAAATATGTCCTCACGGCGGATTCCCAGTTCTTCAATGCTTTCACGGATTGCCTGACCGACTTCCTCTTCATTTCCGTACACAGAAGCAGTATCAATCAGGCGGACACCGCTTTTTATTGCCGATTTTACAGCATTTACACACTTATCATCGTGCAGGCTGTATGTTCCAAGACCGTTAATCGGCATTTCATAACCGCTGTTCAGCAAAATGGTTTTTCGCTCCATATCAAATACCCCTGTTTTTTTTTCAAGCGAAAACGTAACCGTTACACTGCCTGTTCCAAGAATATCTTTTAACTCCGCCTGTGTAATGTTATCAATCTTGCCGAGACGTGTAAAATTCCACGTATTTTCGTCGTAATAAATTGTAATCTGATTGCCCTGATAGAGAATCAAATCGCCCGCTTCGGTAGTAATCTTCTCGTCATTTCGTGGCAGACTTGTTCCGAGCGAGCCGACTTTTTCAAAATTCGCATAGTCGCTCATCTCAATCGTCAGCGGTTCGGATTTTAACAGTTCGGCGAATGCTTCTGCGGAGGAATTATCTTCAAGAGTCGCTGTCAGAAGATGACCGTTTACTTCAATATTCAATTTAATCTCATCCCTTTTTTCTGATATTGGCAGAGTATCAATCCAGTCGGCAACGTCTTTCTCGGAAGTACCTGACGAAAAACGTTTTCCCGCAATCCAGTCGGCATTTTCGGCAAGAGAATGCAGATTTGTATCGCTTGACCCTATTCCACTGCTTGCGGAAGTGCAGAACGGAATAACAGTTTTGCCCGAGAAATCATAGCTTTCCAGAAAAGTGCTGATAATTCTCGGCGCTTGACCGTGCCATATCGGGTAGCCGATAAAAACGGTTTCATAATCGTCCATATTTTCAACCGCACCTGAAATTGCAGGACGTGCGGAAGGGTCGCTCTGTTCACGGTCGGCACGGCAGTCCGTATAATATTTCAAATCGTCCTCAGTATATGGTTCTTCGGGTATGATTGCGTAAGTATCGGCATTAAGATAATCCGCCATATACTTTGCAATCGTCTCGGTCGTTCCCGTGCAGGAAAAATATGTAACAAGAATGTCAGAGCTGTTTTCGGGAATATATGGCGATATTTTATCCCTCAGAAGGCAGAAATCAAAAACATCCCATTCGCCGTCATTATTAAGGTCAAAATTTTTTCCGTTGCTGTCGGTTCTTTTGCCAAGCAAAAAATCCTGCAAAACAATAAGGTCATCTGCGGTGTAATCCTCTGAACTCTGTTCCGCAGTTTCCGAAGCGCCTGAGCCGACGATTGTTTTTCCGCCTGAACAGCCACATAAAATCATAATCACTGACGTGAAAACCGATAAAACTTTTTTCATATTATCACCTCTTGATTATATTATAGCACAATCGGCAGAATATGTCCAATACTTATATATTATATCCTGTTATGCTTTTCGGGCATATCAGTACAAACAGCAAAACGCTCTTGCAGTACCATTGGAACGGCTCTGCAAAAGCGTTTTTTATTATTTTGTGCTTAAAAGCTTAACATAATAGCAACCCGGTTCGAGGTCCTCATATATTTTTTTCTCGTCATTTCTGAAACTGTCGCCCACAGCAATATCAGGAGAATAATAAGTGGAATCAGCAAATACATAGCCTTCTGAATCGTAAACCTTTATGCCGATTGATATGGAACGGCTGTAATTATCGCCATCGCAGTCATAGGTTTTTGTACCGCCGAATTTAAGGATTATGTTGTAAGTACCGTCATACTTATCTTTCTCGTATGAAACATCAGCCTGCGTAATAGAAGCGGACAGTCTTTGTTTACCACTGCTGTAGTAATCAGATACTTCAAACGGAACAGCAGTATCTAAATATACTTCAAATTCAGGTCTCTCGAGTGGCTTTCCTGATGTTTCACCGCAGACGGAACAGGTTTTCGGAGAATCATAAGTAGCGTCCACCCATTTGTGACCGTTAGCTTTTCCCTCTGTTGCACCACATACGGAGCAGGTTTTCGGATTTGCACAGTCTGCTTCTTCCCATTTATGCTTGCCTGTAGGTTCGCCCTCAGTCTCTCCGCAAAGTTCACAGGTTTTCGGATTTCCGCAGTCAGCTTTAATCCACTTATGCTCTAATGTCTTGCCCTCAGTTTCACCGCACAGCTCGCAGGTTTTGGGTTCTGTGCAGGTAGCTTCAAGCCAGATGTGCGCCAGCGGTTCGCCTTTGATTTCACCGCACAGCTCACAGGTTTCAGGCTCAGTACAGGTAGCTTCAAGCCATACGTGTTCCAGCGGTTTTCCCTCAGTCTCACCACAGACGGAACAGGTTTTCGGATTTGCGCAGTCTGCTTCAGTCCAGCTATGCCCGAGCGGTTCACCCTCTGTAACTCCGCATTCCACGCAGGTTTTTGGAGTAGTGCAGTCAGGGTCGTTCCAGTTTTTGTGCTTGCACTCACAGCCTGTAAAAACAGCCGTACTTACGACAGCACAAAGAAAAACAGATAAACATTTTATTTTATTCATATCACATACCAACCTTTAAAAAATTTTCTCAGGACTTCTGTCTCTCTGCAATTGTGGAAGAATATTCCTTAAGCTTATTAAGGTGGGTCTCGTCAAATAAAAATTTCTGCGAATTGTACAACGACGTAAATTTACCGCTCCACGTGGTGTATTCTCTTGATAAAGCACCCATACTGAAAATCATCATATCCTCGTCGTGCAAAGCTTTGTTTTTCACATCATCCAGTGCGTCCTTAAAGTCCGAAGTTACGGGAACAGTCTTTATAGCGGACATATTGTCGGAAATATCCGTGCAGTAGGAATATGCGGTACTGCTGAAATAGCGTGAGCCTGATTTCATCGAAAGGAGACTTTGTATATCGCTCTGTATATTCTGAAATGCAGTGAGGTCGTTTCCGCAGTCAACAAGAAGCATGGATATATCGCTGTTGAGATTATCAATAGTTTTTTTCAGAACGTCGTATTTGATTTCGCTGTCGTATTCAGGCGGAAGCTTCTCGATTTTCGCCATTATATTGCCGATACTCTTGTAGCCTTTTTCAAAATTGCTCTCGGAAATATTCTTGGCAGGTGAAAATTTAAGCTCGTCAATCTTGGTGTTGATTTCGCTGACAAGCTCGGTGAAGTAATTCTCCACGTTATCAAGCTTCGTCGTATCGATGTAAGTCTTGTTTTCGTCAGAAAGCTGTTCATAGGCTTCTTTAGCCTCGTTGAGCTGTTCCATTGTAACATCGGCGCATTCATCGGGCAGGGCATTAATAACCGACTGAACCGAATCAATAAAATAGCTGTGTGCGTCGTCAAGTCTGGTCTTATCCACGTCCTCTTTGTCATCGTCGGAAAGCTGTTCATAAGCGGACATAGCTTCATTCAGCTGTTCTTCCGTTACGTCTGAAAATTCCTCAGGAAAAGAGTCAATAAGCGACTGTACTGATTTGGCTTCCTCGCTCACTCCACAGCCTGTCGTAGCAGTCAGGAGCATTAAAGAGGCGAGAAGTATGCCTTTGTATTTGATTTTCATAAAAATTCCTCCATACGATTTTACTTGTCAAGATGAGCCATACTGTATTCAATACACTGAACTACCAGCGCATTGAATGAAATGTTGTTTTCGGAAGCGAGCTTTTCGAGCTTTTCTTCCATTTCCGTAGTAATGCGGATTGTCTTTGCAACAGTCTCCTCCTTTTTCTTAATTTCAAACTTATCAAATTCCGGATTATCCATATCTTCTATCCTTTGCTGTAAAAATTTGGAAATCATTTCCTGATATTATTATAAATCATTCCGGGCAAAAAATATAGACTTAAAAAAGATGATTTTTTGTATGTGGAAGTGCATATAAAAGCGCATACAAAAAAACAGCGTACTGAAATAAATTCAATACGCTGTTCAGTCAGGTTGTGGAATCAGGCTGTTATTCCGTCGTCTCGGTACTCTCCTCATCATCTTCGTCGTCCTCTTCCTGCTGATTCTCAATAGCAAAGTTAAGGCACTGGTTAATGAGCTGATTGAAGGAGATGTAATTATCAGCGGCAAGCTGTTCGAGCTTATCAGCCAGCGGAATCGGGATGCGGATGGTCTTGGTAACGTGTTCGTAGCCTTTTGCAATCTTAAACATATCTGATACAGTATTCAGTTCAACTTTATGCCTGAATCATATACAAACGTCAACAAAGAAACTGTATGTATTTCACCTCAAAATATAGTAAATACTCCTTATGTGTTTCAGGTAAGGAGAATATTATAACATTAATTTCCTGAAAAGTCAATATGCAATTTACACAAGAATAGGTTGATTTTTTTGTTGATTATCCGAAGAATTTGTAAATTTCTCCGTGATTTTATCTTTCATCTCGGAGCTGATTTCGCTGTAATCGTCCTTGTCGGGAAGCGCAACAGGCAGGTCGTCGTGAAACCACTTGAAGAGTTCTTTTTCAATAAAATCCTCCAGAAGGTCGTTGATGAGATTAAGGCATTTTACTTCATTTGCATAGGAAAACATAGCAATCGGCTTATTAGCGTGGAAAAAATCGCACCTGTAGTAGTACGGCAGACCAAGTAGAAGATAGCCGTACGGAGTGATATTCTTGTACTTGCCCTTTTGCTTGTCTTCGCCGAAATTTTTCAGCGCATTATATATATCATTTGCAAGCTGTGAATGATACTGACCGTTTTCATCGGGCAGAAGATTCTCTTTAAGGATATTGCCATTATAATTTTTCAGAATGGGAATAATTTCCTTTGCAACTTTATTGCTATCTTCTCGTATAACAGTATCATCACCCCATTTATTGAACTGAGAAAAAAATTTCATCTGTTCCTTATCGCTTCGTTTAGATATTGATTTTTGTCTTTTTGCAGATATATCATCTTTGAATAATGTATTGTACATTGTGGCAAAGTGATTATACAAGCCATTCATAGACATCCAAAGATACATAAGACGTTCGGTTTCAAAATCCTTGCTTTTGGCATAGAGCAGAGCATAAAGGGAAGAATCAAATGAATTGAACTTTGAAATTCTTCTTTTTAAAATCTGGTCAGCAATTCTGTAATCATCTTTCCATTGATACGGAAATTCACTTATATCGCTGTTTATAAGAGAGAAAATCGGAAAAAGCTTGTTTCCGTTTTTACGATTAAACAGCTCTTTTTCTTCGCCGTCGATTTTTGCAGTTAATGTTTTTATCTTGATATGACCGGAATATCTAATCATATGTATCAGAAAAGCACTTCTCACAGCGTGATACAAGGCTTTGTCAAAATTGCTGTAACCGACAATTTTATATCTGAGTATATCATCAAATCCATTTTCTGTATCCATATCCATCAATATCTGAATATAATTACAGCTTATTTCTATGTTAATCCAAGTTTGGTGGAATTTATGTGAATATTTCCAGATAGATTTTGGATTGCATTTTTCATTATTATTGATAATAATAGCGTATTTTTTCTTCATAAGCTTCTCCTTTGATTCAGGTATATATAAATTATATCACATTTCGACAAAAAATGCAATAGTTTTTTTAATAAAAGAGAGAGATTGGTTTGATTGCCTGCAAATAAGCGCATAGGCAGGTTAATCCGTATCGTTATGCGACAGCATTTTCTTATAACTGCTGTCAATACCGACTGCGCCAAGAGGAGCAGTAATCAGGATTGCAAGAACGGCAACGGAGAGGACTATTTTTCCGCAGGGCAATCCAAGCGACATCGGAACTGAACCTATCGCCGCCTGAACGGTTGCCTTCGGAAGGTACGCAACAACACAGAAAATACGTTCTTTTGCCGACAGATTTGTTCCGAGAGTGCAGATAAATACTCCGACCGCACGGAATGCAAGGGCGATGAAAATCATTGCAACTGCGGAAACTCCAGCGGTGAGCGTATAGCGGATATCGACGGCTGTTCCGACAAGCACAAATAGTACGACTTCGGCAGGAATCCACATCTTGCCGAATTTTTCCGACAATCTTTTTGAAACGGACTTCTCGGATTTCAGCCTGATTACGCACGCCATTGCAACGACTGCGAGAAGTCCCGATAAGGCAACGTAATTTTTCAGCCACGTTTCAATTGCCATAAGCAGAAAAGATACAGCAAGTATGATGACGGATTTTGTGCTGTTCCTGATTTTGTGATTCTGTGTATATGCTTTTTCAAATACATAATGCACTGTAAATCCGACAGCAGTTCCGAGAAGTATGCCGAGAATTATTGAAACGGGAATATTTACAAAGTCCGTAATATCAGCTGAACCGCCCTGCGCCATTGTCACAAAGGTACTGAACAGGACGATTACAAATACATCATCGCAGGACGCTCCTGCAAGTATCATCTGCGGAATACTTTTGTTTGTACCGTACTTCTCTTCAATAAGCTTCACCATTCTCGGCACGACTACAGCAGGCGAAACCGCACTGAGTACAGCACCCATAACTGCCGATTCCATTCTGCTTATACCCAGTAAAATCGGCGCAAAACAGATATATCCGAGAATCTCAAAGCAGGCAGGAAGAAATGACATTAATACTGCGGGTCTGTCGACTTTTTTCAGGTCTGATAAATTAAGCGACAGCCCTGCTTTTATGAGAATTATAATAAGTGCAATCTGTCGGAGTTCCGAAGAAATATTCAGAATTGTCGGGTCAAGTAAATCTAGCACATAAGGACCGACCGCAATTCCTGTTGCAAGCATACCGATAATTCTCGGCAGTCTGATTGCCTGAAATACCGAAGCAAGCGATAATCCGACAAGAAAGATGACTGCGAGTGATAATAACATAAAAATTCCTCCTTAAAATCAAAAAAGCCGACAACATCTGCGTGATTTGCAGACGTCATCAGCTAATAAGCGGTTCAGGTTTCCCAAGGGAGAACATCATTCCCTGAGTATTTGATTTCTTATATTATATCATAGTTTTTTTGTTTTGTCAAGTGTTTTTTCGGAAAGATGTGGCTAAAATCGTTGCTAAAGAAAATCTTGACAAAAGAAGCAAAAAAGGTAGCTGACAGTGATATAGTTATGAATAAATACTTGAAATTCCTGACAGAATGTGATATAATAATAGTAATATAAATTTTTCCGAGGTGATTTTTATGAAAAAAGCAGTAAAATCGATGTTATCAGCAATTATTTCTGCCCTTATGGTAACAGGCTCTCTGCCGTGCGTAGCGGTAGCGGAAAGCAAAGAGACGAAGCTTATCGCCCTTACCTTTGATGACGGTCCGAATACCACAACAACAAATGAAGTTCTTGATGTTCTTGAGGAATATAATGCAAAAGCCTCTTTTTTCCTGATTGGAACTAACATCAACGAGGAGAGCGCAAAGTCCGTGAAACGTGCGTATGATATGGGTATGGAGATTGACAATCATTCCAAAACACACGGCAATATGTCAAAAATGTCTGAGGAAGAGGTCAGGGCTGAAATTGCCTATGTTGACGAAAAGGTGACGGAGATAACAGGCGAGCCGACCAGATTTTTCCGTCCTCCGTTTATCGATGTAAGCGACAGTCTCTATGAGGCAATCGACATTCCGTTTATCTGCGGAATTGACTGTCAGGACTATATGGAAAACGTCACTGCTCAGGAGCGTGCGGATTATATTATGAACGGCGCAAAGGACGGTGTTATTGTACTGCTCCACGATGCGGCAGGAAATTATCAGACTGTTGAAGCCCTGAAAATCGTTATGCCACAGCTTGCAGAACAGGGCTATGAATTTGTTACGCTGACAGAATTATTTGAACGTCAGGGCGAAACTCCGAAAGACCATATTCTCTATTCCAATGTTGCAAAATATCCCTGTGCCGATTATTCCCTGAAGCAGGAGATTGAGTCCGTGAAATCCGACAGAATTGCCATTGATACGTACTTGCCGGATGGTGATTATGCGATAGAAGTGGATTATTCAAGCGGAACAGCTTATCCGCCTGTTATTGCGCTCCAGAGGTGGTCGTCAACTCCATCAATATGGCATACGATTCAGCCGTTCTATTTCAATGGCGAGAAAGCTGTTTTTATGTCAGAGGACATCGCCTCAGCATTGCAGGAACTTGAAATCAGCCCCGACGACCTTGACGGAATCTCAATTGCGGCATACAGCGGTGAAATCAGCCTGAGCAATGCGAAAATCCTGACCCGTAACGGCGGTGAAATCATTAAGGGCGATGTCAACGGCGACGGCGAATTTGATGTTGCGGACGTGGTTGCGCTCCAGCAGTGGCTTCTTGCTGCACCCGATACCATTCTTGCCGACTGGAAAAAAGCCGATTTATGCGAGGACGGCAGACTTGATGTGTCCGACCTGTGCCTTATGAGGGAATTGCTTACAAGTACAGCTGACGAATAATAAAAATAATTAAAACGCTCTTAAGGACTGTTTAAATGGTCTTTGAAGAGCGTTTTTTATCTGACAGCATTCTGCAATTCGCTTTTGATTTCATTTATATTATTGTAATATATTAACAGATTTTTTCAATATTTTCAACGGATTTTTTTATATAAACATTAAA
>JAMPGO010000036.1 GCA_023663905.1 Ruminococcus flavefaciens | reverse complement strand
CGGAACGACTGTTATGATTGTAACCCACGACGCAAAAGTTGCCGCAAAATGCACAAGAGTACTTTTCCTGGTTGACGGAAGCATAAAAGGGGAGTATAATATTAACAGAAAGATTCCGCTCCGAGAGCGTGAGCGTGATTTGAATAACTGGTTGCTGGAAATGGGTTGGTAAAATGATTGATATACTCGTTGTTGAAGATAATAAGGAACTGAGCGGTCTGCTGTGTGATTTTCTGCGCCTTGAAAATTACACGGTCAGCACTGCCGATACAGGAGAAAAAGCCTTGTCGCTGTATGAAAAATACGGCGCAAGGCTTGTCCTGCTTGATATAAATCTTGACGGACTTAACGGCTTTGACGTGTGCAGGAAAATCAGGCAGAATGACAATACGCCGATAATTATGCTTACTGCACGTACCGACAGGGAAGATAAGCTTAACGGAATACTGCTTGGTGCGGACGACTATATTGAAAAGCCGTATGATATTGACATTCTGCTTGCGAAAATAAAGGGAATATTCAGGCGGAGGCTTTCGCTGGATGTTATCTCCGACGGCGATATTACTTTGAATATCGCAGACGAGACTGTAACAAAAGGCGGTGTGCCTGTCAATGTTACATCAAAGGAATTTCAGCTTCTCCGCCTTCTTATGGAAAACAAGGGACAGATTCTGGGCAAGGATTTTTTATTCAACAGAATATGGGGAACTGACAGCGAATCAGAACCGCAGACTCTCACGGTGCATATAAAATGGCTCAGGCAGAAGCTTGAGAACGACCCTAAAAATCCCGAAAAGATTCTGACCGTATGGGGCAGGGGATACCGCTGGGGGAATTGAAATGAAAACTTTTGACAGATTTATTGCCGTGGTTTTATTTATAATACTCGCTGTTATTCTTGTGATGAATTTCATTATTTCGGGCAGAAAAACGGATAATACACGTCTTTACAAGGTAGAGATAAACCGTATCGAGCAGGAGATTGCCGAAGGAAATGAGGTGAATGCAGACAGCTATGATTCGATTGTCGGAATCTATAAATACAACACTGCCGACGACTTCTATAACAGCGGAAATGAATATGTAATACGTAACATAGGCGGTACATTATACCGTATAGAATACAATAACGGCATTGCCGATAACAATACAAAAGACAGGGTGGTTCTGAATATCTTTTCAGGGATTATGTTTGTATTTATATCTGCCGTGCTTCTGTATATCAGGAATAATATTATCAGACCGTTTATGGAACTGAGCGATTATCCGTATCAGCTTGCCAAAGGTACGCTGTCAGTACCGCTTAAAGAGAACAGAAACCGCTATTTCGGAAGATTTATATGGGGATTGAATATGCTCCGTGAAACGCTTGAAAATGCTGAAACACGGGAGCTGGAGAGGGCTAAAAAAGAAAAGACTTTTCTTATGTCGCTTTCCCACGACATCAAAACTCCGCTTTCAGCCATAAAGCTGTATTCCAGAGCCGTTTCAAAGGGTATGTACACAGGCGACAAGGAAATTGAGGTTATGGATAATATCAGTCTAAAAGCCGACGAGATAGAGGGCTATGTAAATGAGATAATCAGAAATCTCAACAGCGATTTTATGAACTTTGAAATAAATACAACTGAATTTTATCTGTCGCAGGTTATTGAGAAAATCAGGGCATATTACACGGACAAGCTCTGTACTGTCGAGACTGATTTCAGCATAAAAGAGTACACGGACTGCCTTATTTCGGGCGACCCTGACCGTACCGAAGAAGTCTTGCAGAATATCATTGAAAACTCGATAAAATACGGCGACGGTCACTATATTTCCCTCAGCTTTTCCGAAGAAGAGGATTTCCGCCTTATTACCGTTACAAACAGCGGATGTACTCTTGCCGACAGTGAGCTTCCACATATTTTCGACAGCTTCTGGCGAGGTTCAAATGCGGAGAACAGGCAGGGAAGCGGACTTGGACTGTACATCTGCCATAGACTTATGAGCGCTATGGGAGGCGATATTTTTGCGGAAATATCGGGCGGTAATATGAGTGTTACCATAGTTTGCAGGAAGTTTTCATAGCATAAAAAAGAGACAGAAACCTGTCTCTTTTTTGTTTATTTATTAGCAATACGTTTTTTCGGGTCTTTTACAAGCAATATCACCAGCCACGCTACCAGTGCAACGGCGATTACCGAGAAGCCGAGAAATGCATCATTAAGCATATCCTGTGCATTGGGCTGAAAATACTCCGCACCGATTTCAATATATTCAACAACAGCGTCCACAAGCCACATAAGCGAAGCACCCCAGAACATATAGCAGAGAGTACCGCATTTCAGCTCTCTCGCCGATTTGCTTGTGTACCATACAACCGTTGTAATAACTGCGGCGAAAACAGTAATCAGAAGAGTCATATCCTGCTTACCTCCTGAACAGCGGATTTCTTTAACACAGCCTTTTCAACAGCAACGCTCACTGTCCATACTGCGGTTACGATTACAGCCATTGCCACTCCCGACGTAGACATTTCGGCGAACATTTCCGCTCTGTCAGCAGGATTTACCGCATTCGTAAGGAATGGGAAGAATGGTGTGATTTCGCCGTGCCAGAGATGTTCAAAGGCAAGAAGTCCCGAACCGCCCCAGAGCAGACCGTTAAGGCGGTCAAGTCTGTCGGTCAGCTTAAGCGAATTATCATCCGTGCCTGAACCCTTTTTCTTAAGAATTTTTGATACAACAGTAGTAACAACAGCCTCTGTTGCGGGTACAATAAAACAAGCCATAATATTTACCTCCGATTATTATTTATCCCAGCCGAGAGCCTTGCGCTTTTCACGCATATCAGCAACTATTTTTTCCGCAAGAGCCACAGGGTCGGTATCCACATTCATTGTTGAACCAAGCAGTTCCTTTGTGCCGTGCTTCATAAATTCGATGACGTTTTTAGAGCCGTAAATCTGTGCTTCAACGCAATGATAGGAGCTGATTCCGTTCAGTCTGAAGCCGAGCGCTGCGTCAATACCCTTTTCATTGCCCCATTCAGGAGAAGAAAATGCAAACGGCATTTCGTACATCTTATATCCCAGTTCATTTGCAACTCCTGCAAAAATTCCGCTTGAACGTGTATTGTCTATGCACTCTCCGACGTGCCATACAGGCGGTAAATCGGGTTCAAGAAATTCACGCAGACTGTCGCCCGCTTTTTCTTTGCCCGAAACAGCGCAATAGCCGAGCTTCATAAGCGGAAACGATGCACAGCCGTTTGAGATGATAAGCACGTTATTTTTCAGAAGCGTATCTGCAACGTCAACAATACACTTCTCATAAAGCACCTTCGGGTTATTACATCCGACCATATTGACGATACCGAGAATCTGCCCGCTTTTTATTGCCTCTGCAAGCGGTTTCATACTTCCGAAGCGCCTGTGGATGTACTCAACAGAAAAGCCTACTTCGGCTTCGACCTCATACGGCGGAATATAAACGGGAATACCTTTTCTGTTTTCAAAGCTCTCGATTGCACGTCTTACGATTTTTTCGGCAAGCTCCTTTGTTTCGCCGATATTTGAATGATGATGGTCGTATTCAAATCGCTCAGCACCAGGTAATCTTGCAGATTCGCTTGTTGTTACGACAACGGTTTTGAAGCACTTTGCAACTTCCATTATTGACGGAAAAACGTCCTGAACATCGGCAACCCATAAATCCAGCGCACCTGTTCCGAGAACGAGTTCGGCTGAAACCGCATTTGACAGCGGAATAACTCCGCTGTATCTGTACATAGCCGATAGACCCGAACAGCATATTCCATAGAATTTTATTCCCTTTGCGCCCTTCGATTTTGCAAGCTCAAGCAAATCCTCACGCTTGCCTGCCTCGACTATCTGACTTACAAGAAGCGGAAGATGTCCGTGTACCGCAATATTAACGTAGCCCTTTTCCAGCGCACCTATATTGACTTTTGAAGTCACTCTGTCGCCTACACCGAAAAGACTATCCGTTGCAATTGAAGCGCCGACTACACCTGAAAAAGTAAATGCAAGTCCACAGCGCAGGAACTGTTGCATAATTGACTTCCAGTCGCCGTCAGTCGCACAGCCCGACTTGTGGTAAGCCTCAAATACTTCGTGGTATGCGCTGACAGGAAGAATATCAAGCTCCTCCCAGACTTTCTGACGTTCGGGAACGGCACAGGCTGAAATAGTCTTATATTCGCCCGGCACTGTCCTTGACAGGTCATCGAGAAGTGCGTCAGCGAGGTCTTTTGCAACATTTTTCAGCTGTCTGTTTTTCTGCTTGATTCCAAAGGCTTCGGCGGTACTCCTGATTTTCTGCTCACCGAGAATGGGAATATCAAGCTTACCCTCCGCAGCATATTTCAATGCGAGCATTACTTCTCTTGCGTGCATACCGTGCTGAGCAGTACCCGCAGCCGCAGAGCGCAGAAGATTTCTTGCAACTATCAAATCCGCATCAGCACCGCATACACCTTTCGGAGACTTCTGAGTAATACGGCAGGGACCCATATTACAGATTTTACAGCATATACCTGCAAGTCCGAAATTACACTGCGGTTTCTGACTGTCAAATCTGTCAAATGCGGTATCAATGCCGAGCTGTTCCATTCGCAGAAGCATTTCTCTGACAGCAGGGTCGGGAGTCTGTTCAATAACGTCCTGTTTTGAGGGAAAAGTCTTGCGGTATTCGCTCACGGCAGTCATATAATCCTTGATAAAAGCCTGCGGATTATCGTCATCCTCGTCGCCGTGATGTGAAGCTTTCAGCGTAACTGTCGGGATTCCGTGTTCGTCAAAGCCGATAAGATTTCTGTGCGAGTGGATATGTGAAATATCATCGTGATGATGTCCGTGTTCGTGATTATGTTCGCTCATAGATATTCTCCTTAAATTACATATTCGATGTATTCATCCGTTTTAAGATTAAACAATTCAAAGATTTTGTCTCTGACATAGAGGAAATTTCTGCTCGTTCTGTTGCGGTAATCGCCAAGCGGAACTTTTACAATACTCTTGATTTTTCCCGGATTCGCCATCATAACAACGATTCTGTCGGCAAGAAAAACCGCTTCCTCAATATCGTGGGTGACAAAAATAATGGTCTTTTTTTCTTCCCGTGAAATCCGCAGAATATCGTCCTGAAGCTTCATTCTTGTGATAGCGTCAAGTGCGCCGAAGGGTTCATCCATAAAGATAATATCGGGATTCACCGCAAGCCCTCTCGCAATTGCAACCCTCTGCTGTTGACCGCCCGAGAGCTGACGGGGATGACGTTTTTCAAAGCCTTTAAGTCCGACAAGCTCTATGTATTCCTCGGCGATTCTGTGGCGCTCTTCTTTCGGGATTTTCTTTGATTCAAGTCCCAGCTCAACATTTTTCAGAACGTTCCTCCAAGGAAGCAGACCGTAATTCTGGAAGATAGTTATATTTTTTTCCGAAGGTTCTGTAACCTCGTTTCCGTCAATCTTCACACTACCGCTGTTGACTTTTTCAAATCCGGCAAGAGCATTGAGGAGCGTACTTTTTCCACAGCCCGACGGACCTAACAGGCAGATAAATTCGCCTTTTTCGATGTCAAGTGAAACGTTGTCGAGAACAGTGGTTTCAGTGCCGTTCTGGACATATTTTTTGCAGGCATTCTGCACTTCAATATAAGCCATTTACTGCTGACCTCCCCACGCTTTCATAATTCTGTTTTCGAGAAATTTAAGCAGACCATCAAGAATAATTCCTATTACACCGATAACTATAATCGTTGCAAGCAGAATATCCGCACAGATATTATTTCTTGCGTCAATTATCTGATAGCCAAGTCCCGACTGTGCGCCTACCATTTCGCCTGCAACGAGGAAAATCCACGAAGTACCGATAGCGAGATGTATTCCGCTTGCAATCTGCGGAAATGCCGCAGGAAAAATAACTTTCCAGGTAAGCTGTGGCTGTCTGATACCGAAGCTTTTGGCGACTTTGAAATATATCGGGTCAATGCTTCCCACAGCCGAAACAGTTGACAGCAGAACAGGGAAGAATGCGGCAATAAAAATGATGATTATTGCAGGAATATCGCCTATACCGAAGAGAAGTACAATAAACGGCATCCACGCAGTAGGCGAAATTGGTCGCAGGAGCTGAACCGCAGGATTCACGTACTTGAATACCGCAGGAAGCCTGCCGAGAACCAGTCCGAGAATTACGGCGGAAATAACCGAGGTAACATATCCCGATACAAAGCGGTACATACTTGTTTTTATATTTTCAAACAGCGAGCCGTTCTGTATCATCTCGCCCAGTGCAAGAAGCGACTGATACGGCGACGGAAAAAGAGCGTCGCTGTAACTGCTGAACATATATGCCAACTGCCATATGCCGATAAGCACCGCAATTGATATGACAGCGTTTTTTACAGATAATATTTTTTTCATTTAATCACCCCAGTCATTCTTAACAAATTCGCTGTACGACGGCGGATTATCAGAAAGCCCATAGCTCTTTACTTTTTCGGCAAGCACGTTATATGTATCTTCCGTGATGTCAAGATTATCATAGGAAATCCATTGGAGCGATGTATCAAGTATGTCGTCGCTCTGGCTGAAATATTTCTTTGCCGTAGTCTTTGCAGTTTCCTTGTCAAGAGAATTGCCGGCTTTCTTGTAATTCTCAACAAACGATTTCGCATCGTCAGGACGGCTGTCTATAAAGCTGTCGGTAAGCACAAGTCCACAGCAGATTGAATCCTCCCAGAGTTCTTCGGACGAATACAGCACCTTTCCAGCACCTATCGAAACACCCATTGCGCCGAACGGTTCAGCCACACAGTAACCGTCAATCTGTCCGCTTGCAAGTGCCGACGGCATTTCAGTCGGGGCAAGCTCTGTTACATTTATATCGTCAACAGTAAGTCCGCCTTTTGCGAGGGTTTCGTTAAGCAGGATGTTGTGCGATGACTGCCTGTGCGGAATTGCAAAAGTTTTGTCTTTTAAATCAGAAGCGGAATTTATATCATCTGATACAATCACAACGTTGCCGTCGTGGTGACCGAGTGCGACAGCTTTTATTCCAACGCCTTCCTGCTTTGATTTCATAGCAAGCTCGATAAGAACCGACGCACCGTCAACTCTTCCGCTGTTGAGAGCGTCAAGAAGTTCAGGCCACGAGCCGAATTTTACAAGCTCAACTTTTACACCGTCGGCTTTTTCAAGCTCTTCCGCCTCTTCAAGTACCGCAAGCGAATGGGTAATCGGCAGGTATGCGATTTTTACGGTATTTTCAGGGCTTGTGCTTCCGCAGCCGCCGAGCAGTCCTGCCGAAAGGATTCCTGTAAGTATAAGTGATGTTATTTTTTTCTGCATATGTATTACTTCCTTCCAAATTAATATAAATCATATCTGAAAAGTATGATTTAGGTTCAAAAAAATTTATATCGAATAATTATAAAATTCATCCTGATGTTCAATAATATCCTGCAAAGATATACTGTCAGCATACTTATTTAAAGTATCACGCAGACCCTCCAGAACAAAGGCGATTTTGCGGTCGGATTCGTAATTTGCTTCGTCAACCGAAAGAAGTTCGCCCTCTGTTGCACGGAGGACATCGCCGACAAAACATATCTCGGCAGGCTTTTTAAGCTTATAACCGCCACGGTTGCCACGATTTGCACGAATCATTCCCGTTTTCACAAGCATCGGAACAATCTGTTCAAGAAATTTCTTTGAAATATTCTGACGTTCTGAAATATCACTTAGTGAAATATATTCTCCGCTGTTGTTTTCTGCAAGGTCGACAAGCATTTTCAACGCATATCTTCCTTTGGCTGATATTCTCATATTTACTCTCCTTTGAAGTCTCCTGCGATTATTCCTATGTGATTACTATGATTATACTATATCACACTTTTCCCGAAAAGTCAATAGTATTTCAAGAAATATTTTCTTTTCGTAATGATGTACATTTTCAGATGTTGACAGTGCATAATTTTTGTGAGACAGGCTTGATATGCGCCCACAAAATCAAACCCTCTGCTTACTGTCTTTTCAGTAAACAGAGGATGTTTTTGATTTTATGGGACTATTTCAGACTATCCAGCACCTCTCCGATAGTTTTGTTAAGAACCGACATATCCACAGGCTTTGCGATGTGAGCGTTCATACCTGCGTCGAGAGCGTCACGTATATCTTCGGCAAAAGCGTTTGCGGTCATAGCAATTATGGGGATTGTTTTTGCGTATGGGTGATTAAGTTCCCTGATTTTTCTGGTAGCGTCATAGCCGTTCATCACAGGCATTTGAATATCCATAAGTATCAGCTGATATTCGCCGGGCTTGGAGCGTTCAAATTCCTCAACCGCAAGCTGACCGTTTTCGCATACATTGCAGGTTGCGCCTGAAATATCGAGCAGTTCGGAAAGTATCTCGGCATTAATTTCATTATCTTCGGCAACAAGGATATTCATTCCCTCAAGAACGCTTGTTGCAGTGGTGACAGAATCTTTTTCGCCGTGCTGTTGAGTATTGGAATCGCAGTCGGCTTCCTGTTCGCTGACAGGAAAAGCGAGTTCAATGGTAAATATCGAACCCTTGCCTTTTTCGCTCTCCACAGAAATCGTACCGCCCATTAAATCGACCAGATTTTTTGTGATTGCCATACCGAGACCTGTTCCCTGAATTTTATTTGTGACACTGTTTTCCTCACGTGAGAACGTCTGGAAAAGTTTCGTCATATATTCGGGCGACATACCATAGCCGTTATCCTCAACGGTAAAACGGTAGCCTGCAATCTGCCTTGTCATCTGCGGAAGTTCCTGTACAGTAAGCCTGACGTGACCGCCGTCGGGAGTATATTTCATTGCATTTGACAGCAGATTAAGAAGAATCTGATTAACACGCAGTTTGTCAACGATAATATATTCGTGCTGTATATCTTTGCTGAATATCTCAAAAATATGCCCTTTGGATTTCATCTGCGGACGTATAATGCTGTCCAGCTCGGAAATTATACTTAAAATATTTTCCTCAGCCTGATTAAGAGTGGTTTTTCCTGCTTCAATCTTGCTTATATCAAGAACGTCGTTAATAAGTCCGAGCAGGTGCTGTCCCGAAGATTTGATTTTTGCGGTGTAATCCCTTACTTTTGCGGAATTTTCTGCATCACGTTCAAGCAGAGTTGAAAAGCCGATAATTGCATTCATCGGAGTGCGTATATCGTGGCTCATATTTGAAAGAAACGAACTTTTTGCACGGTTGGCTTCCTCCGCAATGCGCAGAGCCTGTTCAGCCGTTTCTTTTGCGGAAGCAAGCATACTGTTGGAATCCGCAAGCTTCTGATTAAGCTCCTCCTGCCGTCTCAGGTTAATCTGTTCCTGTTTGAAAAGCCGTACACTGTTTTGCTGACGGGCGAATGATACAGCGGCAAGAGCTGACAGTAACAGCATAACCACAGCGAAAATAAGAAGAGTACGCACGACGGCATTCATCATATTTACCGTTCCCGAAGCAACATACTCGGACGGAATCAGAAACAGCAGAAGTGTATCATATTCGTCGAGCGATGTAATACAGTAGTAATATTCCACACCGTTGCTTTTAAAATTCGCACTTATGGTATCGTTTTCCGCAAGAACCGACTTTATATCAGTATAACGCTGACCGTCCATTTCCTCAAGAACTTTAAGCACATTATAGCTCTGAATCAGTTTATTCTGCGAGAAATCATCGTGCATACGTGTGCCGTTTGTTTTAAGAATATACGTTTCGTTTTTTCTGCTGTAAGCCACGCTGTCATAGTATTCCGAAAAGCTCTGAACGTCCTTAAGCAGAATAAGATGAGTAAAAACAATGCTGTCATTGTCAGTCCCGTGAGGTTCGGGAAGTTTCTGCACGAACGTCCAGAAGCTTCCGTTATAAAACTCGCTGTCGGAGATAAAAGTATAACGGCTGTCACCGCCTGCTATCATATCAATATCGTTCCATACGCCGTGACTGCCTTCCGAATCGTAGCAGATACCCGAGCTGTCGAGAAGCATAATTCTTGAACCGTAATTTTCCGTTCCGATGATTTTTTCAAGCCCTGCGATATACTGCGGAACTTGCTCGGCGGATTCAAAATCCTTTTCTTCCATAATATTCACAGCAGAGCTAAGGTAATTCCAATGGGTATCGAGGGCATTTTTGAGATTTACACGAACCTGCGAAGTGATTTCAACAAGCTGTGAAGTGCGCTCGTCAAAAATCTGTGAGCCGAGATATTTCGCAAAAAAGAATCCTCCGAGCAGAAAAAAGACGAGCAGACACGCTGTGAGCGCAATTGGCAGAGCAGGGTATTTTCTTTTATGTTTATTTCTCATAGCGTGTTCTCCTTCGTGTGATTTATTTCAATACAATATAATCGCTCGGCTCGGCAAGCTGTCGTCCGTCTTTAAGGCGGTCAAGAAGTACCTGTTTATAGTCGCCTGCCTCGTCGTATTCCGTGATTCCTGCC
Organism: Ruminococcus flavefaciens; assembly: GCA_023663905.1. Taxonomy (GTDB): domain Bacteria; phylum Bacillota; class Clostridia; order Oscillospirales; family Ruminococcaceae; genus Ruminococcus; species Ruminococcus flavefaciens_AD. The sequence continues at coordinate 66 of JAMPGO010000036.1, read as the reverse complement.
GTTTCAAGCGCCTCACGGAGCATAATTGTAAGATTGCCTATAACAGCAACGGAATAGGAATCATTT
>JAMPGO010000035.1 GCA_023663905.1 Ruminococcus flavefaciens | reverse complement strand
TACTTATCTTAAGGCAGCCGCTAATATTTCGGCTTCTTCAACTGCTGAATATACCGACGAAAACGATGTGAAGGTCTATATAAGCAGTTCGCTCCAGTCCCTTAACAGTGCATTCGGATATGCCTTTAACAGTCCTCTTCTGTCAAAAGAATACACAAGCACTGAGATTATCTCCGTCTTTGAAAATTCACAGCGACTTATAAAAGACATTAACAGGCAGATGTTCTCTGCTTCGGCTATGACCGCTCTTTTCAATAATCCCGCACTTCCTGACTACAGCATTGACGACCTTGCTGTTGTTGTTGAGGAATATAATCTCGGCGAGACTTATCCGGCACTTCTTCCGCTGATTAATACGCTCTGCGATTTCAGGACGAAAACAGGTTACGGTATTGACGTTTTTGCCGATTATAAAACCAACGGCTCTGTTATGGATAAAATCATTGCCGAAGCAAATGCCTGCCGTGAAGCTGTTGATATGCGCAATGATATATACGAGAGTCAGGGACAGGTTCGCAGGACGAGAGAGTTTATATTCTCTAGCGAGGACAGCGAACTCAGAAAATGCCTTGATATAGTCGCTTCAAACAATATTAACGGTCTGGGCTATGCAAAGGGTAAGATGACGGAGCTGTTTATCCGCAACGGCAAGGCTATCGACGCTGACAATATCAGCAAGGACAAGGTTGACGACTATATCGATAAATACTGGTTCTATGCCCGTGATGTTATTCTTAAAGAGAACAGGCATATTGCCAGACCGCACGACAAGGTTAAGGGCAAGAAGCGCAGAAATATTGTCAACTCAATGAATAAAATTATTGCCTGCGTGTGCAACTGGATTTCCGCCGCCGAGAACTTCGAGTACAACGACAACGAGTTTGCTAAGGGAATATACGATAATACCGCACCTGTTGTTGTAAAATATCTCTCGGAGCTTATCGAATCCTGCGAGAAGCATACCGCTGAAAACGGCTTTGACTGGGGCAATGAGAGTATCCGCAGAACAGCAGAAGAGCTTCTTTCAAAGATGAACGGTACTTATGATTCACGCACAAGAAAATATATGTTCGTCGGATTCCTTACAGGCGATGAAATCTTGCTCAATGACAGGTATCTGCCCGAGCTTCAGTCCACTTTCTGTGGCTGGAAGGATTTCAGTATACTCAGCCGTATCGAACGTCACGCAACACAGAAGCACCCTTCTTTTGAAGAGAGAATATCCGAAATTCTTATTGACGACGAAACCAAGCATAACTTCCGCAGTGTCAAGCTTATCAGGAACTACGGCGACGATATGCAGATGGAATCAATTTCGGGTCACAAGGATTTTGAACAGCTCGGCGAATGTCTCAAACAGGCTAAACAGCGTTTTGAAAGCATTTACTATGATTTCAACGACGAAATGGAGATGTACGAGAGCTACGGACGTATTTCCAACATTGACGGCGAAAAGACAAATCTGCTTAATCTTGCCCTCCAGTGGTATAAAATCACACGTATTACAAACGATTACGGCTTCTATGCGAGACTTCTTAACGTAATCCGTGACAGAGTTGCTGCGAATGCGGCTGCAAAGGGTGAACGTCTTATGCGACAGCTTGAAGAACTTGCCGACAAGCCCGAATATGATTTCGGCATATACTCAAAAGAGCTTATCGCAAAGATGATTGAAGAACCGAACTATACTGTTGCTGAATATATGCTTAACTGCATAAGAAGCGGTGATACCAAGAAGGTCAAGGACTATACTATTGAGCCGTTTACCTATCTTGCGGGATTTATGAACGAGCATTCCACAAATCACCGTATCACGGCTGACAAGAGAAATACGCTTGAAAACAACGTGCTTAAATATGCAGGCTGTAAGAATCTCGAAAGAGCTATGCGACAGATTACAAACAACGCTTCGAAGGATGTCAAGGGCGGTTGTAATCTCATAAACTACTGGATTAAACGTTCTCCCGCAGGTGTTGAGAGGATTGAAAAATTCCTCAGACTTCTCGGCATTTCCAGCTGTACCGTCACCAAGGACGAGACCGCCTCGGAAGAGTGCTATATGGTCTACTGCAACAAGCAGACGGGCAAGATTAACTATCCGCACCCGATACCTGCGTTCAGCTCCGACGCACAGAACGAGGGATTCAGGGTACTCTGCCTGTACGGAACGTTCACATTAGAGGGTCTTATGGAAGTGTTCCGCAACATCAATACCGTTTTCAAGAATACTATCGTTCTCCTCGATTTGGCTATAAATCAGGACGACCGCAAAAAACTGGCACGAATGCTCAAGGAAGAGAAATCCTTTGCGAGAACGTTTGTCGTGATTGACCGTGTTGTGCTGATGTATCTTGCAAAGCACTACTCAAAGACCGATATAAACAAGATTTTTATGGCTGTTACAATGCCATTTGCCTACTATCAGCCGTTTGTTGAATCTCCCAACACTCCTATGCCTCCCGAGCTGTTTACAGGTCGTGAAACGGAGCTTGCTTTAATCGAAACTCCTGAAGGCGCTAACCTTGTTTACGGCGGTCGCCAGCTCGGAAAGAGTGCGCTTCTTAAAATGGCTCAGCGCAATATTGACCGCAACGCAAACAATGACCGTGCGCTTATTGTTGAAGTCAAGGATATGCACTATACTGAGGCTGCAAAGGTTGTTTCTTCAAAGCTGATTATTGCAGGAATACTCGGCGAGGAATGCCAGTGCGACGACTGGATGACGCTTGCGGGGCATATCGAGAGACGACTTATGGATGACAATCCGGAGACAAGAATAAATTATCTTCTCCTTATGCTTGATGAAGCCGATACGTTTATAGAAACAAGCACCAAAGATGGAAATATTCCGATTACTGCGCTCAAGAGTCTTTCGTCAAACCAGCTTGCAGGACGCTTCAAGCTTGTTATGGCAGGACTTCACAACCTCAGCCGTTACAATCACCAGATGATGATTGGAAACAACTCCACGCTCATTCACCTCAAGCCGATGATTGTAAGACCGTTCAAACGTCCCGAGGCTACAAAGCTCCTCACAAATACGCTTGCTTATCTCGGATTCAAGTTCAACGACGACGTAATATCGCTTATTCTTGCCAAAACAAACTACTTCCCGGGTCTTATACAGCTCTACTGTCAGAAGCTTATTGAAGCTATGAAGGACGATTATGCAGGCTATGATGAGACAAATACACCGCCTTACAGAGTGACTGAAAAGCACTTCAAGAAGGTTCTTTCCGACAGCCAGTTTATGTATAACGTAAACGAGAAGCTTGAAATCACGCTCTTCTCGGAAGAAACAGGTCACAGCTTCTATCATATCATCGCACTTGTTTTCTCCTATCTGTACTACACTTCTCCGTCCGAAAAGGGCTATAATATTGACGACATTATCAAAGTCGCCGAGGAATACAACCTCACACGTCTGAAAAATGCGAAGCGTGAACAGCTTGACGAGCTTCTTCACGAGATGTGGGATTTGAACGTACTTACCAATGAGGGTGAATACTACCGCTTTGCAACCGAAGGATTCCGTGAAATGCTCGGCGGTCAGGATGAGATTGCCAAGGGTATAGAAGAATATACCGGAGAAGGTGAGAGCGTATGATAATGGGCGAAATGTGGTGGAGGCGTATGGTTAATGCCGTGCGCTTCCTCGACGACGCAGAAGATTTAATTGCTGAGGGCAAGTCTGTTATCCTGAATTTTTCAGGCTCTGTACCGTGGGGCGAAATTCTGACTGAAGAGCTGAGTCAGCGCATAGGTATGACGACGGATAAATCGTTTGTTGTGCGTGATGCGAGCGTTCCTGTTCTTATTAAAGAAAGCGATTACAGTAAAAAAGCTGATTCCGAGAAGAAAAGCGAATACAAGATTCTTCCGCCCGGCGATTTCCTCTTCCGTGAATTTTGCAGTGACGAGGACAAAAAATTATACTGGCCGACAACTCATAAAAGCTATGTTAATTTTCTGGCTTCGTTTGAAAATTCCAAGCTCAACCGCCATTTTCTCTGCATTGTCGGGCTTGATTCAAAAAGCTCGTCGGGCTGGGTAAGCGCAGCGACGGAATATCTCAGGAATACTACTCTGGAAGAACACGGTGTTTTTATTCTCGTGACGAAGGACGCTAACGTCAGAAGCTCGGACTGCATTGAATGCCTACAGTTTTCGGACTATATCACCGATTACGACTGTATGATGCTGTGCCTTACGACTATTTCGGAGCTTGAATGCAGTCGAACCCAGAAGCTGTATATTGCCGAAGTCGCAAGCAATATCGCCGACAATAATATTGAAATCGCAGGACTTCTTGCTTCAAGCGGTACGGATTTGATTGAAAATCCGCTGGAAATCACGACGGAAATCTTTGAGGAAAACCATATAAAGACGACGAAGCTTGAGGAAAAGGTGAATACGGGTGTGTGGGAAGCGCAGATAAGGCTTGTATTTCCACGACTGGAGAATTTCCGAAGCAGGATTGCCGAAAAATACGAGCGCCAGCTCAGGAAAAGCCTGCCGATTACCAATTCTATGAACGAGGTAATCAGGGAAGTCAACGACCTCGAAATAAGCCAGCTGTGTACTCTCTGTCAGCAGAAAAATATCGGCGAATACAGCGACCGTGAACAGCTCAAGAAAATGAGAAGCGCACGAAATGCCCTCGCTCATCTCAATCCGCTTTCATTCAAAGAAATCAGTGATTTAGGCATATTCTCATAAAAAACAGCCTGTCTGCAAAAAAATCTGCGGACAGGCTTGCTTTTTTCTTTACAAAAACGGCGGTATGTGATATAATTATTCTGTTAACTTTTTTAAACAGGAGGTAATTTATGTCAACTAAAGAAAATATCCCGAAAATCCTGACTAACAAGTGGTATCTCTACCTGACGGAATTTTTTTCGGGAATGTCGGTAATGGCAGTTGAACTCGGCGCAAGCCGTCTGCTCGCTCCGTATTTCAGCTCGTCGCAGATTGTCTGGACTATAATAATCGGCACGATTATGATTGCTATGGCTCTCGGAAATATCTACGGCGGAAAAAGTGCCGACAAGAACCCGAATCCCGATAAGCTCTATGGCAGAATACTTGTCGCAGGTGTGTGGATTGCGCTGATTCCGTTTATAGGCAAGCTCGCTATACTGGGAATATCGGCTCTTCTCGTGGTAACGGTCAGCACAAATTTCCTGATATGGGCGGCTTTTATAACCTGTATGGTCGTGTTCGTCTATCCGCTTTTTCTGCTCGGTACTGTCACTCCGTCACTGGTAAAGTACACGGTGGACAGCCTTGACGACAGCGGAAAAACTGTCGGTACTCTAGGTGCGTTCAATACGATAGGAAGCATAATAGGAACATTCGTTCCGACGTTTATATCAATACCTGCCGTCGGTACTGCCGTGACGTTCCTGATTTTTGCGGGCATACTTCTAATCCTCGGAATCGTCTACTTCCTAAGCTCAAAAAGAGGCACGGCAAAGGCGGTAACTTCGGCGGTTATGTTCGTTGTGTGCTGTGCGGTATCGCCCTCGCTGAATTTTGCCTTCTGGGAAAAAGATTTAGCCTATGAGGGTGAATCGGTATACAATTATTTGCAGGTGAAGGAAAATGACCGCCGAACCTCGCTGTCAACAAACGTGCTTTTCGGTGTGCAGTCGGTGTATATGAAATCAGGCGGACTTACAGGTATGTACTACGATTACGCTATGGCAGCTCCGCTTATGGCTGATACCGACGACAGCACGGATATTCTTGTTCTCGGTATGGGTACAGGGACTTACGCAAAGCAGTGTATGGAATATTTTGACGGCGTAACGGCTGAGGGCGTTGAGATTGACGAGAAAATAACGGAGCTGGCGCACGAATACTTTGAGCTTCCCGAAAATATAAACGTCACGACTTACGACGGCAGGGCATTTCTGAACGTGTGCGAAAAAAAGTACGATGTTATTATGGTTGACGCTTATCAGGATATAACGATTCCTTTTCAGATGTCGTCGCAGGAATTTTTCGCCCTCGTCCGTGAACATCTCAACGACGGAGGTGTTATGGTAGTCAATATGAATATGCGTTCGGACAGCGAGGACGGCATAAATGCGTGGCTTGCCGATACTATCGCTTCGCAGTTCAGCGAGGTGTACACTGTCGATGTCGGAAGCACTACCAACCGTGAGCTTTTCGCTTCAAACGATACGCAGATGATTGAGCGTTTCAGGGAAAAATCGACCGCACTTGAAAACGGTGACCTCTATGCACTTATGAGCAGGGTGAATGACGGGCTTGTTGAATACACGGCAGGCGACAGGATTCTGACTGACGATAAAGCTCCTGTTGAATTGCTGGGTATGGACGTGATTGACGACCTGATTGAGGACGAGCTTGCATATTACAGACAGCGTTTCAAGGAGGACGGCATAAAGGGATTGATTGAGGGCTAAATCAGCAGGAACAGCGGAAAAAAGCTTACCAGATACCTGCACCTCGTTTCCCATATCAGCAGGAAAATTATCATCCCGAACAGGCACAGGCGGAACAGAAATGTTTTGTCTGTGCATTTTTTTATGCCCGCAAGAATCGAGAAAAGCAGGGTGAAGTGACAGAAAAATGCGGTTATGCAGAATACTTTCGACGAAAAACAGCCGTTGTAGTAATACCCAGCCATAAACGTACAGTTTTCCCACGTATAGCTTATTTTTTCGGCAAGGTGCGCAATAAATCCGCTGAAGCCCTGCTGACTGAGTTTTTCCGTGAGCCGTGCGAAATCGGCGGACTTTTTTTCTGTCCCGAGAGCGTGCGTGAACAGGAAATCATCCCTGTTGTATCCTCCTCTGCCGTCGGCACTCATCATAACCCAGTGAATAAGCGGAAAAGCCTTTTCTTTGATAGTTTCGTGGCTGATATGCAGGATTTTAAGTGCGGTTTCTGATATTATTTTTGCGGAAGCAAAGCAGGGTATAACGGCGATAAAAAAATTCCTGATTTTATCCCGATTCACAGCCATTTCGATGACTACCGCAACGAGCAGGACGAGCGAATTGCCTTTCATCCTGTAGGCTAAGCCTGTGAAAATACCGAACAGAGCAAGAAACGGTATTTTTCCCGATTTCCTGTATTTCAGGTAAAGATATGCGGAAAAAGTCGCCAACGGCATTGCCATAGAATCCGTGTAAAAAAATGATGTGTATGTAATAAACGGTGTGAAAAGCATTCCACGTACGGCACATACCAGCGCACGTGACGGCTTGTGTACCATTTCCGCACATCGGCACATAAAGAAGTACGAGAGGGCAAGTCCGATGAGGTTCACAGCCGTCGGAAGCGTATCGGTTATATGCCCTGTGAGTGCGTATTCTGTCTTGTACAGCAGGTAAATTACCGTAAAAAGCATATGGTTGTTGGGATATATTTCAAAGTAATCGGGCTGATAATCGGGCAGATTTTCGGAAATATCACGTCCGAGAATAATATTTTTCGCACCAGTACATACGTATGACAAATCGCTCATCGGCGTAAAATCGGCGCACAGTGCAATTATCAGCTGTGAGGCGAAAAGCACAAGGCACATTGCAACAGAAATCCGCCTGTATCTGTGTACGGTTATCGGCAGATTTTCAAGGCTGTTCAGTTTCTTTGCAAGAAAACAGCATATACACGCTCCTGACGGAATCGTCAGCCACGACAGCGGAACAGAAGCAGTCCTGCTGATAACTAGACCGTATACCGCAAGAAGAATGCACAGGGAAAAAACTGCTGTCAGCGAATAATTGAAATATTTTGTAAGTTGTTTCATAATATAACCCTCTTTTCTCGGAATGTATATATTATAATTCACCAATCTTACATAAAACCGAAAATAAACTTAATTTTCTCTTAATTTATGTATATGACGGAATTTTTGTGAATATAATTCAGCAATGGAGGCGATTATATGAGTCCAATGGATATTGAGCAGTATAAAAGGGATATGATGAAACTTTATGGCAGAAGAACACCGTCGGATATTCCCGAAAAAGTACCCGAAAAGGTGGCGGAGAGCGTACCTGAAACAGCACCCGAGCCTGAAATACCGCAGGCTGAAATAGTACCGCAGGAAGATACGGAGCAGGAGACAGCGACGGATGATGATACGGCGGAAGACAGCGCTGAAAATTCGGGTGAAGCCAATGTTGCGGAGCGGTTTCCCGAACCCGATTTGTCAGGACTGGAATCCGGAGAATACCCTGTGCCGTCATATGTCTCTGAGGAGAGCCTGGGCGATTCAACTGGCTATATCCTCGTTAATGTGAGGACGGGAAATCAGGCATATCCTGTGGAAAATGCTTCTGTGATGATTACGGCTATTGTTGACGGCAACAGGTTTATCATTGCTTCGGGACTGACTGATATAAGCGGAGCGACGATACGGCTACAGACTCCTGCGCCCGATATTATTTATTCGCAAGCTCCTGATTCAAAGACAAGACCTTACAGCCTGTTTGATATAAGCGTGAGAGCGGACGGATATTTCAATGCAAGAAGCGTTGATGTGCCTGTTTTTTCGGGAATTACTTCAATACAGAATTTCAATATGATACCTGTACCGCTTCTGATGAAAAGCAGTGACGAAACGCTTACTTATTTCAATCAAGAGCCGAATTTATAAGGAGGAAATATGCTTACAGGAATGCCGTTTATCCCGGAAACAATTACTGTGCATTTAGGAACTCCTGATTCAAATGCTCCTAATGTTACGGTTGATTTTCCGAGCTATATCAAGAATGTTGCTTCGAGCGAGATTTTCCCGACGTGGCCTGAAAGCTCACTTCGTGCGAATATTTACGCCATAGTCAGCTTCGCCCTTAACCGTATCTACACTGAATGGTACAGGTCGAGAGGGTACGATTTTGATATTACGTCAACTACGCAGTACGACCAGAAATTTATCAGCGGAAGAGAGTATTTCCAGAATATCAGCTATCTTGTTGATGAGCTTTTCAATGACTACGTTCAGAGGCAGGGAAGTATTGAACCGCTTTTCACCGCATTCTGCAACGGTACTACGTCAACGTGCGCAGGGTTGTCGCAGTGGGGTACTGTTGACCTCGCAAACAGCGGTTTTTCGCCGTACGAGATACTTCAATACTATTATGGAGATGATATAAATATTGTGAGGGACGCACCTGTAAAATCCGCAATGCCGTCATATCCGGGTATTCCGTTGCAGTACGGTTCGGCAAGCAACGATGTGAAGTCGTTACAGATTTTTCTTAACAGAGTTTCAAGAAATTACCCTGCAATTCCCAAAATTCCGCAGGCTGACGGCATTTATGACGACGCTACGGTTGAAGCCGTCCGTGTGTTTCAGGAAGTATTTGACCTCGGTGTGACGGGAATTGTAAACGAGGCGACGTGGTACAGGATTCTGTATATCTATACGAGCGTGAAGAGACTTGCGGAACTCAATTCCGAAGGTGTTGCGCTCGAGGATGTAACTCCGCAGTATATGGAGGATTTGGCAATAGGTATGCAGGGAAATGAAGTGCGCCAGTTGCAGTATCTTCTTGCGGTAATCGGCGCTTATTATTCAGCTGTCCAGCCTGTTGAGATTACAGGCTATTTCGGCGAGGAGACGGAAAAATCGCTGAAATCATTCCAGCGTGTATTTGGTATTCCGCAGACGGGTTCTCTTGACAGGCAGACAAGAAATGATATTTACCGTGCGTATATGGGTATTGCCGAGACAGTGCGCCCCGAGTATACGGAGGTTGCGCTCTATCCAGGAATTGTACTGCGTGAGGGCGAAACAAATGACTATGTGCGCATATTGCAGGAGTATCTCTCGCTTATTCACGAGACGTACAATGATATTCCTGCGGTTAACAATACAGGGTATTTCGGACCGCTTACAAAGCAATCCGTTATGGCATTCCAACGGCAGTTCGGCATAAATCCGACAGGTCTTGTCGGCGGAGTTACGTGGGACGCTATTGCGGAGGTTTACTCGGATTTGCGCTACGGATTCGACAAAAGACCATATCAGAATCCCGGATATACTATCAGTTAGGAGAGTTGCTTATGCCTTTTTCAAATCAGCAGAAGAGACAGCATATTGCCGAGCTTCAGAGATACCTGCACGCAATATCGCTTATGGACAGAGACAGAGGGATTCCGACGATAATTCCCGACGGCATTTACGGGGCGGAAACAATATCGGCGGTAAAGGCTTTTCAGCGTGAATATCATCTCGCCGAAACAGGAAACACGGACTCGGCAACGTGGAATAAAGTTGTTGCGGTTTATCGGGGACTGTTTAAAATACAGCCCCTGCCTTATCCTGCATTTCCGTCGGAGAGCTTTGTGTGCGCAAAAGGAGATTCGGGAAAGCTAGTGTATATAATTCAGGCTATTCTTTACGGTATGGGACAGAGCTACGATAATTTCCCTGATATAGAAGTCAGCGGAAATTTCAATGACGATACTGAGCGTGCTGTGATGAAATTCCAGAAGATATGTTCTATACCGCAGAACGGCAGGGTTGATTCCATAACGTGGAATATGCTAGTGAGCTGTTCCTGTCACGGAATGTAAATTTTTCTTGACATTATTCAATATTATGGTATAATATATATAACGGATTTTTTAAATAACGGAGGTTAAAATTATGGTTCTTATTCAGCAAGGAAGTACAGTATTCGGATATGAAAAGGCTTCGCCGTATGCGGAAAGAAACAGCTTGTTTTTACAGAGAGTTACAACTATTATGGACAGTGCTTTTGCAGGATTCAGTGCGCTTGGTTCTGCCTTTTTTACTAATGATTTGAAGATAATAGGACGATTTGCTTTTGCGAGCTGTACTTCTTTGGAGAAAATTAATATTCCCGACAGCGTTGCAGAGATAGGAACAGGGGCATTTGACGGCTGTAAAGGGCTTAAAGAAGTGACTGTTCCCGAACATCTTGACATAACAAAGGTTTTTACGAACTGCTCGCCTGACCTGAAAATTTATGTGAGAAAAGCAAACGGCGAAGTATATGAGAAATCAGCGGTTGAAGCTTTGCACGTGGAAGAGATTAAAAAGGATGACTGCATACCGGGCGCAAAAGTACCCGAGACGGACTACAGACAGCTGTTCCTT
>JAMPGO010000034.1 GCA_023663905.1 Ruminococcus flavefaciens | reverse complement strand
CCGTACGGCTTCTCGGCAAGGAAAAAGCCCTGCAAATGTGCCTTTGCGGTGAAATAATGACCGCTCAGCAGGCACTTGAAATCGGGCTTGTTACAAAAATAACGGAACAGAAAAACGCTCTCGGGGAAACCGCTGAATTTCTTGACGAACTCCTGAAAGGCAAATCCGATTTGCAGATAAGAGCAATAACGGAGACTGTAAACAGAACTATACGTGGCGATTCCGACCCGTCGGGCAATTCTTTCGCCGATGTCTTAAAAGAGGTGCAGTCCCGATGAAAAGCGTCTGCTTTATTCAGGTAAGAGGGTATGAGCTTGATTCTTTCGGACACGTGAATAATGCCGTTTATTTGCAGTACGCAGAGACCGCAAAGTGGGAATTTTTCCACAACAGCGGTCTCTGGAGCGAGCTTAAGGAGCTGGGATATTTTCCCGTGATACTCGAAAACCACGTGCGCTATCTCCACGCTCTTCATCTTCTTGACAGGGTGCGCATTGACACTGACTGGAAATGCAGTATGGGACTTGTGGAATTTTCCCACATTTTCCGTAACGAAGCCACAGGTCAGAAAGTCTGCAAAGTTACAGGGAAGCTTGCGCTGGTGGACAGGAACGAAATCATTTGCAGTATTCCCGAAAATATGATAAAATATATGGAGAACAATGCCTGATGAAAACAAAGATAACAGAAAATACCGCAGAATTTATTGATGAAATCCGCTCCGGAACTGCGCCGATAATCGTGTTATTTACGGAAAATCCTGCGGATTTATCAGATTCCGACAGCGAAATCCTGAAAAACTCATCTGCCCTCACGGTAATTGCGGGCGGAAATTTATCGGCGGTTTCTAATGCTGTTCTTGCGAAATTTGATTTGAGAATCACGGAAAAACCTGCGCCTGTAACGAATGCAGACGACGAGGTTAATGCCGTGTGTGCCGTGCTGTGCGGTGAAAATTCAGCTTACAGGTATTCTCAGGGCGAGGATATAAGCGGTGATTTTTTCACGGTTTTAAGCGGTGAGGATGATTTCCGCCTGAAAACCGAGCAGTATCTTGAATCTCTCGCCAAAGATAAGGACGAATTTCAGCTGTATGCGCTTGCGAAATGCTTCCGCACGGCAAGAAACGATTCGCCCGAAGCTGTTTTCGAGCAGGAATCTTTGCAGTTTTACCGCCTTATGCAGAGAAAATCAAAGGAGGCGCAGGATGGAATACAATAAGGACTGGTTTTCAGTTGAAATAAATAACAATATCGTTATTTTCACTATGAACGCACCCGAAAATAATCTTATGACGGCGGATTTTCTGACAAATTACGAAGCAGTAGCCGAGGAAACGATTCTCCGCTTCAAGGATGACGAGACAATAAAAGGTATGATAATCCACGGAGGAGGCAGGCATTTCAGCGTCGGAGCTGACGTTTCTGCGCTGACTGAACGCTCGGCTTCGGAGCTTTCAGCAATGCAGGACGGCGAAATAGTCATCCCCGAAACCCACATCCGTCAGAAAAAGCTGGTAACTTCCTGGCAGAAAATGCCGTTCCCTGTTGTTGCGGCGATAGGCGGTTTCTGTATCGGTTCGGGCAGTGAGATTGCCGCCGCCTGTCATTTCAGAATCTGCGAAAAAAATGCACGTGTAGGTCAGCCTGAATCAACGTTCGGGATTCTTTCCGCACTCGGAGGAATTGCCGATACTATAAAAATCTGCGGAGTTAAAAATGCCATAAAAATGGTCTACAGCGGAGAATTGCTGACGGCTGTTGAAGCGTACGGGCTTAACTGGGCGGATATGGTAACGGATAAGAAGAAGAGCTTCGGCGAAGCTGTTAAGCTTATTGAATTTATCGCCACGCTCGGAGAGCATTTTGACCCGTCTGAAAAACCACGGTATCTTGCGGAATTTCTGAACGAGAGGAATAGTTGCAATGAATAAAATCGGAATAGTCGGATACGGAAAAATGGGAAAAGAGATTTTTCATTTTTACTATCCGCAATGCAAAAATACTTCATTTGTAGTTTTCTGCCGTCACGGCAAGGAACAGCACCGTGCTGACCTTGAACGGGAATTGCAGAAAATGCTCCGCAGAAAAAGAATTACGGAGGAAATATTTGAATTTCAGCGTGAAAATCTGCGGTTTACCGACAATCTGAGCGATTTTTCCGACTGCGATATGGTAATTGAAAGCGTGGCGGAGGATATTGATGTGAAGAAGTCAATATTTACCGCTCTGGAGAAGATTGTAACTCCCGGCTGTCTGCTTCTGACGAATACCTCTTCGCTGTCAATAGAGCGGATTTTCGGCGATATTTCCGCTCGTGAACGCTGTTTCGGACTTCATTTCTTCTATCCGCTGAAACTTACTTCTTTTGTGGAACTCAATCTCCTGCCACAGAATCCGCCCGAAATCGCAGAGTGCGTCAGTGAGTGGGTTGAATCCCACAGAAAGTGCGCTCTTAAATTCCGTGAGCCGTACCATATGTACCTCAACCAGTTTATTTTCACGGCAATTTCTACGGCAATCTTCTTCCGCAACGAAAGTGGCTGTCCTGTAAATCAGCTGGAAAATGCGTTCGGGAAATTCTTTCCGACAGGCGGAATTTTCGGGCTTATTGACAGTATCGGGCTTGAACTTCTCACGAAAAATGCAGGCGCATTCCGTATGAAGCGGACTGAAAATCTTCATAGTTACGGCATTTCGGAGATGAAAAAATGGACAGACAGCGGTTTTTCAGAAGAGCCGAACACGTTTCTTGCGGAGATTTGCGAGCGTGAGAAAAATATTCCCGAAAAAGAAATTTGTTTTCCGCCCGAATATCTCATCGCCCTGCTTATGAACGAAGCTGTCAGTACCGCCGATGAATGCGGAATCGAACCCGAAATGCTTTTTGAAGCCTTGCAGGAATCCGTCGGAACTGCTGAAACTTTTGCTGAATATTACGGAAAAATCGGCGGAAATGCTCTGCGGAATATGATTGCGGAGCTTCACAGATACAGACCCGATTTCTTCCCACAGCCAAACGAGGAAGAAAAATGGGAGAATTATTTTAATAAGGAGAAACAACTATGAGAAATGTTGTTGTCACAGGATTGGGTGCGGTTACGGCTATCGGCGAGACCGTCCCGAAATATTGGGAAAATCTCATTGCGGGCAAAAGCGGAATGAGAACTATAACCAGAATCTCAACAGAAGAACACGATACGACGGTTGCGGCTGAGGTGGACGACGATTTTGAAGCGCTTGTGAAAAAGCATTTCAAGAAAAGACAGCTCAATCCCACAACGAGAACGGTTCGTATGGGTCTTGCTTCCGCCTGCGAAGCCATAGAGGATTGCGGAATCGACATTGAAGCGTACGACAAAAGCCGTGTTTCCGTCATTTACGGCATTATCGATTCATCTTTCCGTGACGCTGAAACCGAAAGCAAAATGCACCTCACTCTCAAGGAAATGCCGAGCCTGCTTCCTGCTATGCTTGAAATCAAGTACGGATTCCGTGGTGCGAGCTTCAATCTCTCAACCGCCTGCGCTTCGTCGGCTTATGCTATTGCGCTCGGAAAAATGTTCGTCGAATCGGGTGCAAGCGACCTTGTTGTTGTCGGCGGAGTAGGTCAGAGCGTAAGCCATTCCACTCTGAAAGGATTCAATCAGATAATGGCGATGTCAGCTAATCCCGACCCCGAAACAGCCTGCCGTTCATTCACAAAAAACAGGGACGGATTCATTATGGGCGAGGGCGCAGGAACGATAATTCTTGAATCCGAAGAATCCGCACTGAAACGCAATGCCAAGATTTACTGCCGTCTCCTCGGAGCTTCGATGTGCGGTGAAGCTTCCGACCTGACTGCACCTGCACCCGACGGCGAAGGAATGCTTTATTCAATGAAGCTCGCAGTGGAAAACGCAGGTATCGGCGCAGACGAAATCGACTACATAAACGCTCACGGCACGTCAACTTCACTCAATGATAAGTACGAAACAACAGCTATCAGGAATTTCTTCGGCGAAAGAGCCAGTGAAATCCCTGTATCGTCCATAAAGCCGTCAATCGGTCACACACTTGCGGCAGGAGGAGTTCTCGAAGCTATAGCCACGATAAAAGCTATCGAAACAGGAATAATTCCGCCTACCGTTCATTTTGATGAAGCTGACCCCGAACTCAACCTCGATTTTGTCCCGAACACGGCACGAAAGAAGAATATCAGCACCGCCCTCAGCAATTCGTTCGGATTCGGCGGTCACAATTCCACGCTTGTTTTCGGAAAATATTAACAGCTTTTCTGTGATTTCACACGGAATCTCAGATATGAAAGGAAAAAAATATGCCTATATGTCAGATGCAGACCAATTTCAAATGGGAATCCGAACAGCGCACTGCTTTTCTTGCCGAAACTGCGCAGACCCTCTCGGAAATTCTTGAAAAGCCACTGCCAGCCGTAATGGTTATGCTGACGGACTCCCATATGTATATGAACAGGTCGGAAGATACCGTATTTTTCGCTGAATTCAGATACGTTAAAAATTTTGTTTCAGCCGATGAAAAAGCTGAATTTCTTGAATATTTCGCCGACCGTATGCTGTCGCTGATTCAGAAATACACACAGGTTGACCCGTATCGAATTTATATGCAGTTTACCGAAATGCCACGTGACGGAGCTTGGCGTTATATTGAGAAAGGAGAAAAGAAATGAAGTGGCCTATTCGTGATTTGCTCAATCCCGTTATGACACGCTCTCTGCTTTACGGAACGAATCCCTTTGATATGGAATATGTCCTGAAAAGAATGGACGCTATCAAGACAATGAGTGGTAAGGAAATCAAAAACGTATGGCTCGGCGAATGGTATGCCAAAGCCGATAAATACCACGCAATGGCGGAGGAAGCCGTTTCTCTCGGCAACCGAGTCTCAGCCTGCGCCTACAGCAAGCTTGAAACCCAGTGTTACTATGCCTGCTATATGATTAATATGGACGATGTTGAGAAAAAACAGAACATCTACGAGAAGCTTATGGAGAGCTACAAAGTCTATCTCTCTTTCAAGAAAAACCGCACGGAGTATGTTGAAATTCCGACGGCAAACGGAATAATGCCCGCTTATCTGCACTATCCCGACGACGGAAGCAAGGGAAATTATCCCTGCGTTATCACTTATTCAGGAATCGGAAGCTGTAAGGAAGAGCTTGAAATGCTTGCTGAACCTCTCATTCAGCGTGGAATCGCAGTTCTCGCTACTGATATGCCCGGAACAGGTTCGGCACTCTTCCACCACGGTCTGAAATGCAACGCACAAATGCTCGACCCTGCTTTTGATTCTGCTTTTGAATTTATTTCGCAGAGACCTGAAATCGATTCATCACGTATCGGCAATTTCGGCTTATGTATGGGCGGTGGTTATGCATTCCGTGCAACAGCAAAGCACCCCGAAATAAAATGCTGTGCAAGTCTGTTTCCGCTGTTTCTTAATATTGCGGATATGACTTCAATCCCAATCTGGATGAAGCGTGGCAAATGGTCGAATTTCCAGTACGGTCTTGATATGACGCAGGAGAATGAAAATTACCTTGAGGGTATGAAGATTCTCGAGGAAGGTACGATTTCGGCTGATTTCCTTATGGTTTACAGCGACGATGACAACTGGATGACTTCCGAAGCTTCCCTGTCGCTTTTTGAAAAGGCACTCGGCAATAAAGAGAAAATTTTTGTTGATGAAAAGCCTGCCTATGTCTCTGAGGAATCCATAATGCACGCAATGCCCGTAGGAGAGCAGTTCCACTGGATTCAGCATAAAGCTGCCGATTTTCTCGCCTCACGACTTACAGAAAAGGAGTAAAATATGCAGACTTATTTTGATATTTTCAATGAAAATGCCTGTAAGAATCCCGACAAAATTCTGCTTCGCATTGACGACAACACAATAACCTACAGCGAATTTATGCGTGAAACAGCACGTGTCGCCTCGGGTATGAAAGCCCTTGGAATCGGCGAAAACGATAAGGTCGGACTCATTATGTCCAACAGTATCGAGTGGTACGTTGTCTACTGGTCGGCAATCAGAATCGGCGCACAGCCTGTTCCGATTGACCCTCAGAGCGGAGAAATGGAGCTTTCCCGCCTTATTCCCGCTTCTACCGTGAAAATCTGTTTTGCGGCTGAAAAATACAGGAATAATCCCATTATTCAGGTATTGTTAAAACTTATTCCCGAAAAGCTGAATCTCGGAAAAATTATCTGCTTTACAGAAAATCTTCCCGAAAATTCGCCTGAAAACTTTATTACAGAGAGCGCATTCCGTGATAACTTCTGTGGCGACGAATGCGACTGGTTCGTTCCTGAATCAGGTCATACAATGTCGCTCGCCTGCACATCGGGCAGTACGGGAATCCCGAAAATCCTCTCTGTTCCCTATTACGGATTCCTCGTTTCACAGCAGGATATGGGAAGCTACCTCGATTTTACGTCGGATGATGTAATGATGATAGGAATGACTTTGTATCATCAAGGCGGATTCGGAATGGGACTTCAGATGACTCTTAAAGGCGGAACGGTTCTCTATCAGCCACAGTTCCAGCCCGTAACGTTCCTTGAAACCGTGCAGAAATACAAGATAACGGCTATCCAGCTGACTTCCACGCTTGCCAAGGTTCTGCTCTCAACTCCGGATTTCGACAGCTACGACCTTTCGAGCGTTCGTATCTGCTATTTTGCGGGCGAAGTCCTGCCCAAGGAGCTTGCCGATATTTTCGTGAAGAAGCTGAATATCAGAGTTATCAACGTTATCGGCTCGTCTGAAACGGCTACTATGGTAGTCTGGGATTCCGCAAAAGACGGCGAAATTGACCCCAGCGATTTCCGCAAACTGCCATTCACCGACGCTAAGGTTATCGACGCAAAACAGCAGGAAGTTCCGTTCGGCGAAGTCGGCGAATTATGTGTGAAAACCGATGCGGTTATCACTTCTTATTTCGGAAATCCCGAATTATCGGCGGAAAAGATAATCACGGACGAGACCGACGGCAAGCGCTGGTTCTGCACAGGCGACCTCGTTCAGCAACAGGAGGACGGTCGTCTGAGATTCGCAGGCAGAAGCAAGAGAATCATCAAGCGTGGCGGAAATCTCGTTCACGCAGAGGAAGTTGAAGCCTGCCTGCTCACTCATCCCGAAATCGCCGCCGCAGCCGTAACAGCCGAAGAACACGCAGCTATCGGACAGCAGATTGTAGCTTACATTCAGCCAGTAGGCGACAGCAGAATCACACGTGGACAGCTGGCTAAATATTTTGACGGCAAATTATCGGCATATAAAGTTCCCGACAAGGTGGTTCTTGTCGAGGAAATTCCGAAGGACATCGGCAAAATTCAGTTCAAATACCTGAGAAAAAAGGAGTATAAAAAATGAATAATTTATCGTGGGACGAATTTAAGAATGCAATTTCAGACTATGTAGGCGTTGAAGCCGACGAAATCGCCGAAGAAACCGACGTTTACGAGGACCTTTATCTCGATTCTCTCGGTGTGTTCGGTCTCGGCACTCACATAACCGAAACTTTTCACCTTGACCTTCCGCTTTCTTCCGTTGCAACGGTAAGCAGGGTCGGCGAAATTTTCCGTCTGCTCGTTGAACAGGGAACACCCTCGGAGGCTTAATTTCGGATGACGTTATTTTTTCTTCCACACGCAGGAGGTTCGGCGAGAAGTTATTGCAGCTGGAAACGCTATCTTCCGAAAGACTGGAACGTAGTACCGCTTGAACCTCGTGGCAGAGGAAGCCGTAGTCAGGAGGATTTCTGCCGTAATATCGTTGAATGCGCCACCGACCTGCTTGAAAAATACGGCGATAAAATCCATAAGCCGTATGTAATATTCGGTCACAGTATGGGTTCAATGCTCGCCGTTGAACTCACAAGGCAGATTATTGAAAAAGGGCTTCCTTCGCCCGAACACGTTTTTCTGTCGGGTCGCTGTGCTGTTGATACCGCCTGCACTGTTTTCCCGAAATTCAGCGGAAAAACGGATGAGGAAATCATCTCGTTTTTTCTTGAAAAGGGTTTGTTTATGGAAAAAAATCCCGCAAATGAACAGCTGTGGAATATTATGGCGGAAATTCTCTGCGCCGATGTCAGAATGACTGAAAATTATTATCTTTCTGCGGAGGATTTTCAGTTTCCGTGCAATATCAGCATTTTTTACGGCAAGGACGATTATTTTCTGCAAAACTGCGATATGGAACACTGGTCGGCTTATACTTGCGGAAAATGCCGTGTTACAGCCTATGACGGCGGTCATTTCTACTGCAACGACATAAAAGAAAAACTTTGCAGCGAAATTGTTTCAGCTGTGAATTATGAGGAATAATTATGAAACAGACAATATTGGAGGTACTCGCCGGTTATTCGGCGCAGATTCCCGAAAAAACCGCTGTTATCAGCGAAAAAGAAACTCTGACTTACGCTGATTTCTGGAAATCTATCCGTAAAAGCGCAAAATTTCTGCGTTCAAGCGGACTGAAAAAAGGCGGAAAAGTTGTAATAAAAGCTGCGCAGAACGCAAATTACCTGATTTGCTATTATGCAATTCAGCTGTCGGGCGGTATTCCCTGTTGCCTCGAACGAAATACACCTTCCGCCACAGTCGTTCAGACGGCTGAAAAAATCCACGCTGATTTCGTGATTTCGGAAACGAATCTTCACACGGCTCAGCTTGAAGAACATATCCGCTTCATATCTATGAAAACCGTGCGACTGGCTGAAATTTCCGTGAATGAGGATTCGGAATTTGCCTTCCCGAGCGCTGACGATACCCAGCTAATAATGTTCACAACAGGAACTACGGGCGCTTCAAAAGGCGTGGAACTTACATTCCGTGCAATGCAGGCTTCCGAGGAAAAAATCGTGCATTTTCTGGGAATGCACGACTATGCGGAGGACGGCTTGTTTGTCACTCCCACACCGCTTAATCACGCAAAAGGTATCTGGGAAACAGGCGGAATGCTCCGATGTGGCGGCAGTGTGTATCTGCTGAACGGAATGCTCGATTTGAAAGCGTATTTCACTGCCCTTGATTATCCGTGCAAAAAACTGCTTCTGTCGCTCGTTCCCGCAAATCTCCGCCTTCTGCTGTCAATGGTTCCCGACGAGCTTGCGAAAAGAGCTGACAAAATCGGCGCAATAAAGCTCGGAACTGCTCCTCTTTTGGAGTACGAGAAAAATCGGATTTTGGAAATTCTCCCGAATACCGCACTCCACAATCCTTACGGCTCATCCGAGGGCGGAATCCTCTGCTCATATCAGTTTGACCGGTATCCCGGACTTGAATTTTGCATAGGAAAACCGCTTCTGCATACGGAAGTTATCGTGGTTGACGACGAGCGAAATCCGATAAATTCCTCTGCGAATAATATGGGAACGCTTGCTTTCCGCAGTAATTCGCTGATGAAAGGCTATTACGGCGAGCCTGAATTAACGGCCTCGATTATGCAGGACGGAGTGATTTACACGAACGATTACGGATATATCGATGAAAACGGCTTCGTTTACGTAAGAGGCAGAGCTGACGATGTTATAAATGTCGGCGGATTAAAAGTCGCACCCGATGAAGTTGAGGCGGAGGCGATTGCGCTCGACGGAGTTGAGGATTGTATCTGTATCGCTTCCGAAGATGAATTTACAGGCAGTGGCTTGAAATTACTGCTTGTGATGAAGGAAAAGGGAACGCTCGATTCGTCTGCGATTCGCAAAAAGCTTTCGGCAAAACTCGAAGCATATAAAATCCCGAAACAGTGCGAGGAAGTTGACGAGATTGCCCGTATGTACAACGGCAAACTTAACCGCAAAGCTTACAGGATATAGTAAATATAAAACAGTTCCGAAAAATATTCATTTTCGGAACTGTTTTGTCTTGCATGGCTATATTTTGGTAAACATACTTCCTGTGCCGAGCATAGTATTGTTTATCAGAATTTCCGCTTCAACATAAAGAAAAAACTCGGCATATTGCGGAAAATCCTTACCATACGGCAACTGGTCAGTGTATTCCTGCAAAGGACTGCCGTTGTAAACTGCATAAATAAAATCATATACAATCTGCGGATTATCCGCTACAAATTTATCGAACGAACGGCAAACTTTTGAATATTCACTGTCAAATTCGTCAGTATTCACAACATCATCATAATCTGTACTACAATAAAGTACAGGAAAACTGATCGCCTTCAAAGCCTTGACTTTCTGAGCGAATGATACAGGCATTTCAAAATCTGTCTGACAATGCTTATAATACCATTCGCTCAGCGGACTTGTATTAGAAAAGCAGAATCCGCATAGTTCAATATCAACCTCATCGTCATCTGCATAGAATCTTTGCAGGTGGTCGTACAGTTCCAGATAGGACTTGTAGTTGTTAAAATTTTTGCCGTTGTTGGAACGGATATTGTACTCCTGATATTGAAAAACCGTTTTCAGATTCGGAATAAATCCTGCACGGTTCTGCATCATACCGTGCTTGCGTGTAAGTACGGCAAAAATCAGATACGGTTTCAGAAGTTTCATATTTTCGTCGTGATTGATATAATTCAGCAGAGCATTCAGATTATCCTGATATACCGTGCTTTCTTCAATAAAATCGTGCTGTAGCGTCAGTTGATACAGCAATTCTGATTCCTCATTGAAATCGCCTTGGAAATCATTGAATTTCTTCATATTTTCCTTGATATATCGCACTTTATCACGATATTTCATCTGTAGTTCAAGAAAATCCGACAGTTGCCGTATTTTCTCATTCTGGCGGAAATAATTTCGTACATTCTGCTCATCTGTACGTTCATAGGAGTCGATTTCGTTCAGTAGTCCGCTGTCCGTCATCATACAGATATATATGTACTGTAAATCCCGGTTTTCAGGCATTTCCTCCGCCAAATTCATTAAATCACAGTACATCATAACAGGATTTTCAATGCCAATCTGATATTTTTTCAGAAGCTCTGAAAAATCCGCTTTGAAGCACTCCAGTTTTTGTTTTGCCTCAGCCAACGTGCAATGATTTTCTTCAAGAATTTTACTCAGCGGTACATAATGGTCTGCCTGTTTGTTAATATATTTGAAGATTTCGTAATCCACATCATATTCCATTCAATTTCCTCCTTATTTCATTTCTGATACGTTTTCCGTCACGGCTGTTTAATATACTTAATTCATCGAGATGACAAATCATAAGTTGTTTCCATAAATCATCATCCGCCTCCTGACATAGTTCAAGGCATAGAATCGTATGCTGAAATTCATAATCTGTTTTGTCACCGTCACGTATTTGTATTGTCCTTTTCGGAATCAGTCTGTACATTGTTATTACCTCCTTTTCTATTATATATTATTTCATATAAAATTGCAAGTAAAATAAAACACCGTCTGAAATAAGTTCAGACGGTGTTTTCTGTAATCACAGGATTTTTATTATCTCATCCGCTGTGACA
>JAMPGO010000033.1 GCA_023663905.1 Ruminococcus flavefaciens | reverse complement strand
AATAATGCTGATTTTTAAAGTTTTTTTACGAAAAAGGTTTATTTTTTATCTGAAATATGTTATAATATAATTGTTATTTTTGGGTAATCTTTTTTAGGCACCTTAGCTTCTGAAAGTTTTTAAGGAGCTTCGGTTACCGCCATTGATTACTCCTATTTTTCTCTTCACTATACCTAAATATAATATAAAAGAATGGAGTTTATGCAAATGGAAAAAAGAGGAATAAGCAAACTGGATTTGAAAAGACGCAACAGAATGCAAATCCTGAGGATAATCAGAGAATACGGTCCTATTTCAAGAGTAGACGTTGCAAGTGCGTTGGAAATCACAAGAGCCGCAGTCACTATTATCACCAACGAAATGATTGAAGAGGGTGTTCTCGTGGAAATCGGAGAAGCTCCGGTTAACACTGAAAAGCTTCAGAAGGGCAGAAGAAAAATCCTCATCGACATCAACGTCAACAGCCGTTTTGCACTCGGTGCAACTGTTGATGAAAAGGAAGTCAGCGTTGGTCTCACTAATCTCAACTCGGATATTCTCGACAAGTCAAGTATGCCTATCGATGACAGAACAACGAGCAAGGACATCATCAACTACATAATCAGAGCGTGCAATACTATGATTGAAAACAGCGCACTGACGAAGGACAAGATTCTCGGTCTCGGTGTCGGAGTAGTTCCGTCGATGTGGGGCAAGCTCAAGATTTTCTATAAGGACGGCGTTCTTGATTTCAGCAGTTTTATCGAGAAGCTCTCCGCAGGACTTGATGTTGAAATCGAGTGCGGAAATGCTATCGGTCTTATGGCTCTCGCAAGCAACGAGTTCAAGGCGCAGAACGGCTATCAGACAAATACAGCGTTCCTGCACAACGGAAATCAGGTTAACCTTGCTATTGTCAACAAGAACGAACTTTCGAGCGACTATATCTACTATACTTCTATGATTGAGAAGTACATTGTTGCTCCGAACGGCAGGGAACTCGAGGGCTATCCCGACGGTTCAGTCAGAGCGGAACTTTCCAAGCCCGCAATGCTTTCGGCTGTCTGCAATATCTGTTCAAGCGACAAAACGCCTATTCTCTGGGATATTATAAAGGGCGACAAGAAGAATATCAGCGTTGACGCTGTATTTATGGCTCTTATGAGAGGCGAAGAACCCGTAAAGAATCTCGTTGATGATATTATTGCGAAGTACGCTGTTCTTATCAACAATATCGCTATCAGCCACTTTGCAAAGAAAATCGTTCTCCACAACTACAAGCTCAGCGAAAAGCAGTTTGACTATGTAAAGCGTGAAATGGTTCGCCTTATCAATGAGGACATCGCAGACAGGGTTGTACTCAGCAAGCTCGACGGCAAGAACAACTTCCTCGGCGGATGTGCATTGATTATTCAGAACGGCTTCTATAACAAGGGCGGTTTACAGTAAAAAAATAACCGGGGCATAAGCTCCGGTTTTTTGGTATATCAGCAGAAAAACCGGCAGAAACCAAGTCTGCCGGTCGTTTTTTATACTCCACAATCCTCATAATCTTTCCAGCGTTCAAAGTAAGCCTTATTGCTCCAGCTCTTGTACAGGATGTACAGAATAGAGGCGCAGGCAATAAAAATCGCACCCACAATAGGGATAAGCATACTGAAAACCTTTTTGGGAGTCATATCATTTTTTTTATCACTCATAGCCATATCCTCTTAGTTTTCTTCGCTCATACCTGCCATAAGTCTTGCGAGTTCTTCCTCAACTTTAGCGTTCTTCTCGATTTCTGCAAAAGAATCATTAAGGCTTGGTTCAGTACCGCCTGTTGCAATCTCGTGGAAAGCGTCGGCTTCAGCCTCTTTGCGGATAACCTTTTCTTCCATACGGTTGAATTTCTCCAGCGCACTTGAACTGTTAAAACCGCCCTGAGATGAAGCGAGACTCTTCTTTGTATCAGCCATCTGTGAGCGTGCAATAAGCATAGCCTGACGGGACTTAGCCTCTTCAAGCTTAGCCTTGAGCGTTTCTACCTGATTGCCGATTTCCTGAGTCTGAGCCGAGATTGAATCATACATAGCCTGATAGCTTGCAACGTCCTCATCAGCCTTGACTTTTCTGGAGAGAGCTTCTCTTGCGAGGTCCTGATTACCCTGAGAGAGAGCAGCTTTAGCCTTGTTTTCCCAGTCCTGAGAGATTTTCTTGGCATTGTCGAGCTGTCTTTTTGAGAGCATTTCGCTTGATTTCGCCTTGCCGTAGTTCTGAGTAGCGGAATTAAGCTCCTTCTGCATATCAATAATAATCTGCTTGACCATTTTCTCAGGGTCTTCAGCCTTATCAAGAAGGTCGTTGACATTGGAGTTGATAATATCGCCTATTCTCTGAAATATTCCCATTTAAATAATCCTCCTGTTCACAATTGCAAAAGATGTATAGTATTATTATAAGATATAATTATTGAAATGTCAAGATATTTTTCAAAAAAATCACAATTCTTTTCGCCTGAAATAAAGGCTTACGGATTCGACGGCGGAAAGTCCCGCAAAAACGGCTATAGTGCATACTATCGAGACTATATAGAGCGCAATGGCAAGCCCGAGACTTCCTTCGTGCTGGGCAATCATAACAGAGCCCGGGAAAATCTGGATTATACCCGAGACTGCGAATGCAAGCGAGGCAAGCGACTTGAAAAAGCCTATTCCCGAGACGAGCGCAAGCGAAGTCGCACCCATTGCAATCGTTATGTAAAGTGCGGAATCCTTGATTATTCCTGCAAAACCGTCTATGCCGTCCTTGTACGCAAGACCGAGCGAGCCTGTGTAGAGCAGATAGAATGCAACAGCGCCGATAAGTCCGACAACGGCAAGAGCGATGACCCATTTGAAGCCTTTTTTAGCCTCTTCACGTCGGCGTTCCTCTTTAAGTTCAAGCATCATACGCAGGCTTTCCTTGGAATCCTTCTGGTCGGAAACGAGCTGAGAGGATACAGCCTGTTTAGCACCCTCACGCTTAGCCCTTTCCAAATCCTCATCAACGAATTTCGGCTTGTATTTCGGCGGTTCGGGCGCTTCATCCAGTATGGGCGCAGTAACGGGCGCTTCGGGAACAGGTTCTTCTTTTATCTCAGGCTTCGGCGGAGGAGTATAATTATCCTCGTCAAGAACAGGCGCAGTCACTTCAACAGGCGGTTCGGGCGGAGCTACCGCACCAAACTGCTTGCGCATTAAATCAAGGACTTTCTGCTTGTTTGCGTCGGGAAGCCTGTTATACGTTTCGAGTTGGTCGGCAGAGAATTTCTCAATAATTTCCTCGTCGGTCATTACAAGAACCTCGGGTTCATCCGCCTGATACGGCACGTCGTTGTCATCGAGAACAGGCGCAGAAACACCTGTAGGTGCGCCATTTTTCTGCGACGGCGGAGGAGTGTAATCGCCCATATCGTCCAGAACAGGAGCGGAAACACCTGTGGGTGCGCCTTTTTTCTGCGACGGCGGAGGAGTATAGTAGTCCATATCATCGAGAACAGGCGCAGTTACTTCTGTAGGAGCGCCTTTTTTGCCTGTCGGAGCGACATACTCGAAATCGTCCAGAACAGGAGCGGATATTCCGGCAGGTTCGCCCTTTTTCGGAGCAGGAGCAGTATAATCAATATCATCAAGTGATGAGCCGAAAATATTTTCGTCCATTATTCCACCTTCCTTCGGTTATTTTTTTGCGGAAATAAAATCCTCAAGCGATTCGGAGCTTCCTGTGGAGACAGCTGAATAGTACCTGATAATCAGGGAAGCGTCAGCGGAATCAATTTTGCCGTCGGAATTTACATCGGCGGAGAGTTCCTGCGATTCAGTCAGACCGCTTGCGTTTCCTGTTGAAATCAGGGTGTAGGCTGAAAGTACGATTGTAGCGTCGTTAGCGTCGATTTTATTGTCGCCGTTCAGTTCGCCGAGCTTGTAACTGACAGCTTCTGCGCTGTAAGCGACAGGCGAAATATCGAAGCGAGCGAGAAAATCTCCGTCGGCATAATCGGCATAAAGCGGAGAATCGTAAATTTCCGAATCGAATATATGAGTATTTGACGGGGATGAATCGGAGTCAAAATCTTCCGAGCCTTTGAGAAAATAGTAATCTCCGCCCATACCTGCATCGAACGTGACATCAACATAGTAATATTTTCCGTCAAGCTCAACGAGATTCCACATATGCGGACCGCCTGCAGTTCCGGGTATATTTCTGACATTTATTCCAAGCTCGGAAAGAAGCCTGTACATAAGAAGCGAATAGCCCTGACAGACAGCCTTGCCCTGAACACCTGCGCCGTATGCGGTATACTTTAGACTTGAACCGCCTGTTGTGTAGCTGACGTTAGCCGTGATGTAGTCGTGAACAGCTCTGATTTTTTCGTAGTCGGACGAGTTATAAACGTCGAGTTCATCAAGGATTTCGGCGATTTTATCATCAAGCTCGGCTTCCTGTTCAGCCGTTGTGTGGTAGCTCATAGAAAATGAAGCTTTGTAATATCCGTTCGTTCTGTCGGGAATAAATCCGAATGCCGAAGCGCCTGTAGTCCAGGCGAGATAGTCGCCCTCAACAGGCGAGCTGTCCGCTGTATCCTTGACGGCAAGAGCCATAAGCCTGTCAATATCGTCCGAGAGATTTGTTATAACTTCAAACGGAATATTTACTGTAAAATCAGTCTCTCTGTTTACAAGATGATTCCTGATTTCAGAAGCGATGTCATTTATATCGGCTTCTGATTTTGCGGATATAATGTCAATCTGCGGATTTACATAAGCGTTTGCGGTCGGAGCTGATATTCCTGTGATAAGTGAGAGAGCGAGAAAAGCTGATAGAATTTTTTTGACAGGATTCATAATATTTCCTCCCCATTAAAAGCGGAGCGCATCCGCATAAGGCAAACATATGTTTTATTCTTCTGCGGATACGCTGAGTTAAATCAATTATCTTTCAAGAATCTGTGAACGGTCAGGACCGATTCCCACCATACTTACGTGACAGCCGACGAGTTCTTCAAGTCTGGCGATATACTTACGGCAGTTTTCGGGAAGCTCATCGAAGCTTGTGCATTTTGAAATATCCTCTGTAAAGCCCTCAAATTCCTCATAGACAGGAGTACAGCCCTCGAGTTCTTCAAGAGTTGCAGGGAAATGCTCAGTAACAGAGCCGTCGGGTTTCTTGTATGCAACGCAGATTTTGAGCGTGCCGATACCCGAGAGCGTGTCAAGCTTGTTGATAGCGAGACTGTCGAGACCGTTTACTCTTACGGAATGGCGGACGATTACAGCGTCGAACCAGCCTGTTCTTCTCGGTCTGCCTGTGGTAGTGCCGAACTCACCGCCGACGTTTCTGATTCTATCGCCTGTTTCGTCATCAAGCTCTGTCGGGAAAGGACCTTTGCCGACTCTTGTTGTATAAGCCTTTGCAACACCGATTATGTTTGTAATCATCTTCGGACCTACGCCTGTACCGACGCAAACACCTGCGGAAAGCGGATGAGATGACGTAACATAGGGATATGTGCCGAAGTCGATATCAAGAAGGGTAGCCTGTGCGCCCTCGAACATAATTGTTTTTCCTGCCTTGTCAGCTTCAAATGTCAGCACGGAAACATCGTCAACATACGGCGCAAGTCTCTTGCCGTATTCTGTGTATTCAGCAGTAACAGCTTCAAGGTCGAAGGCTTCTCCGCCGTAAACTTCTGTGATGATTTTGTTTTTCAGCTTGCCTGTAGCCTGAATCTTTTCGGCAAGGACTTCGGGGTGAACGAGGTCGTAAACCCTGATACCGCACCTCTCGTACTTATCCATATATGTAGGACCGATACCACGCTTTGTCGTGCCGATGTCCTTACCGCCTCTGAAAGCCTCTGAAAGACCGTCAAGAGTGATGTGCCACGGCATAACAACGTGCGCACGAGGGTCGATTTTGAGATTCCGGGTTGAAATACCTCTTGCTTCAAGGCTGTCAAGCTCGCCGATGAAGTCTTTGGGGTCGAGAACGACACCAGCACCGATAAGGCAGAGAGTGTTCTTATAGAGAATACCCGACGGAATGAGATGAAGCTTGTATACTTCTCCGTCGTTTACAACAGTATGACCGGCATTATTACCGCCCTGTGAACGGACAACAACATCAGCACGGGAAGAGATTATGTCAATGATTTTTCCTTTTCCCTCGTCGCCCCACTGAGTTCCAACAACAATATTTGCAGGCATATAGATTCCTCTTTTCATAGATTTATATTTGTGCATAAGCACACTTACATCTTATTATATCATAGTATTAATAATTTTGCAAGACCTTTGAAAAAATTTCACAGAAAAATATTGGGTGGCAAATATTATTTTGGTATATCATTAGTAAAATGATTTACAGAAAAGGGTAGAAAAGGGTTTATGTGGTTTATAAAAACCTTTTTCAAAAAAATTTTTTAAAATACTTTATAGAAAACGGCTCAAACCCTTGAAACCCTTTTCTGAAAGGAAATGAATATAAGAATCATTCTCACTTTCAGGGCATAAAAAATTCCCCGTATCACTACAGGGAACTTTTTATATATTGGGAGGGTTAGTTATAAACTTAGCGAGGTTTGTTATTGCCCTGATTTCCGCCCGAAGAGCCTGCGCTGACAGCCGAACCGCCTGAGATTGAGCCGTTTGCATAGACCTTCATAGAATCGTCGGAAGTAACGAGGTCTGTTGCGCCTGTGATTGTACCGCCTGTGTAGCAGGTCATACCGCTTCCGCTTGTAAAGGACGGCGAACCCATAGCACGCATTGTTGTGAATGATACGATTACATTGCCCGAGCTGTCGGCAACCGTGAACTGCGTGCCTTCCTGCACTGAACCCGAAACCTGCGATGAGCATTCAATAACCGTACCGCCTGTGATACTCTCGCTGTAGCCGTCTCCGCAGTCAATAGGCTCTTGTCCGTTTGCGATAATAATTCCGCCCGAGATATTTACAGGACCGTTGCTATCGAAAGCGTCGTGGTCGCCGCTTGCGGACTGAACGATAGCAATACCGCCCTCAATCTGGAGGATATTTCCGCTTGAACCGCCCATTCCTCCGCCGAAGCCGCCCTGACCCCAGCCCATATTGTTGCCCGAGCCTGAACCGTCAGCACCGCCTGCGGCATTATAGCCGTCGTCGTCGGATTTTATTGCAACAGTACCGCTGTACTGGTAGATATTTCCGCCCTCAATGCCCTCGTAGCACTTAGTAACGTATACTTCAAAATCGCTGTATGAGCCGTTCTTTGTGCCGAGAATCAAATCGTGGTCGGAGTGCATAGCGTCATCGGCGCTTGCGAGCTTGAACACACCGCCGTTAATATTCATCTGTCCTCCGCAGTGAAGCGAATCGTCGGAAGAGTCAATAGTAATCTTACCGCCGTTTACTGTGATGTTTCCACCGCTCTGCCAGGTCGTTCCTGCTGTATCATAGAGACCGACAGATTTAATGCCCTTTGCGGAAATATCGGTTTTGTTGGAGTTGCCTTCCTGCATACCTCCGCCGAATCCACCGCCGAAGCCCCAGCCTCCTGTTGAGCCTGATGACGAACCCGAGCCTGTAAAGCCTGAACCCTGATATGTGTAGATTGTAATGTCTCCGCCGTTGATTACAACATCCTGCTCAGCCTGAATGCCGTCTGCGTATGAGTTTATATTAACCGTACCGCCGTTTATCGTAACAATACCGTACTGCTTTTTTGTATCGCTGTCAGTTGCAGTTGACTTGATACCGTCGCCCTGCTGGGTCTTGACAGTGAGGTTAAGTCCCGAATAGTCTGTGGCAGTATCGTTGCCGATTGTAACGCTGTCCTTGCCTCTGATACCGTCGTCAACAGCATTGACCGTGATATTGCCGTTATAGATTTTGATGTCGTTCTTGCACACAACAGCGTCGTCGGTGTTGCCGTTGATTGTGAGCGTACCCGAACCCTTGAATTTTATATCATCTCTTGCAAAAACCGCACCCTCAACCGTATTGACATTGCCGTCGGAATCCGTATATGTCTGGGTATGTGAAGTTCCGTCGGAGATTGTGTTTACTGTTCCTGCCTTTGCAACAATCTGAACCTCATCGCCGATTGATTCAACATAAATCGGAGCTGTTGTGCTGTTGGAGATGTCTGCGCCCATAAGGTCGAGTTCAACAACGCTGTCGGGATTTGCAGTCTTGTCAACTTTAACGACAATCTGAACGTCTTTTGCTTCGCCCGATACTGCATAAACACCTGCCTGCTTTATGGTAAGAACACCGTTTTCAACTGTAGCTGTATCAGCAGGAGCATTGGACTGGATTGAAGTGCCGTTGAGAGTTATGGAATATGTACCCGAATCAACAGGAGTATCAGTTGCAGTGCCGTCGCTTGCGGGATTAACGCTGTCGAATACTGTCACAGAACCTGTCATCTTGAAATCAGCCGAACCGCCTGTTGTAGCATTTGCCGAGGTCGAAGCATTTGTGAGCTTATATGTGCCGTCAGCCTTGATTGAGCTGTCGCTGATAAGTACATAAGCGTACTTTTTCTGCCACTTAGATACATTAACATCACCGACTGTCAGTGCGTTAGCCTTTTTCCAGCAACCGTCTGTCTCGCTCGAAGCAACGCAGTTGAGAAGCATTGTACCCTGAGTTGCGCTTAAAATCGAAGCGTCTGTCTGATTGTCCGTAGCTGTAGCGATAACAGTACCGCCTGTAATAGCTGTACCTGTAACAGCCGTGAGACCTCTGTCGCCTCCTGCAATAACAGTACCGCCCGAAATATCGATAGTCGTTTCAGCCTGTACAGCGTCGTTTCCTGCCTTGATGTTAACAGTACCGCCCTGAACGGCAACACTGCCCTTGCTTGACTTGATACCGTCGCCCTCTGCATCGACATTGAGAGTACCGCTTTTTACAGTAACGGACTTCTTGCCCTTGATACCGTCTGTCTTGTCAGCAGAGTTGAGGGTTGTGATTGTCGTGATACCGCCGTTAATCTTGATGTCGTTGTTGCAGACAATACCGTCCTGAGTGTTTGCGGTAATATCGAGAGTACCGTTGCCGAGGTCTCCGCCCTTGATTGTAATATCGTCCTTGGCTTCGATTACAGCACAGCCGAGCCAGTCGCCTGAATAAGCCGTATCGCCGTCAGAAATAACGTTTTCAGTACCGTCCATAATGTTGATTGACGTATTTTCGGCATTGGTAATCATAATAGCAGGAGCTGACTTGCCTGTAATGTTAACACCGTTGAGGAAGAGCTTTACTGTCTCAGGGTCGGCAACTTCATCGGCGATATTTACATTAATCTGACCGTCCGTGAGAGTGCCGTCGATATAGAACGAACCTGAGTGGCTGATTGTAACAACCCCGCCGTTTACTTCGGCATAATCGCCCTCAACTGTAGCGGAATCGCCGTTAAGGTGGATTTTAGTGCCGTCAGTCGCAGGAGTTTCATTGCCGTTGCCGTTGAGCCACGATTCAGGAAGAGACTCTATAAGTCCTGCCTTGAGCTTCTGGATTGCAAGTGCGTCCATACCCGTAACACCGTCGCCTCTTGCATATACATCGGCATTGTCCGCACCCTGCGGAGAAAGAGCGTATTTGTCCTTGTTGCCGAGAGACTGGATAATTGCAGCTGCGTCGGCAATATCAACAACACCGTCCTCGTTAGCGTCGCCGTATAATAAAGTACCCTCTGCCTGAGCCGAAACAGCAGTGAGTGAAAGTGCCGAAAGCAGAACTGCTGAGAAAGCAGTTATGAGCTTTTTGTTTGATTTCTTCATTATAATCATACTCCTTATTAATAAATTTTTATATCGATTTGTCCGATTTCTTTACTATGGTTATGATTATATACCCGATTTCTTAAAATAATCTTAAAGATTTGGTAATATTCTGAAAATTTTTTCGCTGAATAATAATTATATTTATGACTATAATAATTATAAAGGAGATGATATTCTGTGAAGAAGAAAAAAATTCCCGTACCCGACCCGAATCCGCAGGAGCTTGAATACGTCTGTCCGTCTGCATCGTGGGGCGATATGACAGGACTTATCCCTGCAAATCCGACCGACAAGAATACAAGGGACTCCTATCGGGAGATTTATCCCTATCTGCCGTCAGACAATGCATAGCCGTATCAGAAATCAGGAGTTTTTTCAGCTCCTGATTTTTTTAATTAAAAAGCCCTTGCAAAAATTCAGACTATATGCTATAATTTAAGTAAGTTAATCTGAATTTAAGGAGGCTTTAGATGAAAAACGGAGTTAAAATGATTGATATTGCCAATAAACTGGGTGTCAGCGTTGTGACGGTCTCGAATGCTCTTGCAGGACGTGACGGAGTGAGCGACAAAATGCGTGCGCTTATATGCGATACGGCTAAGGAAATGGGCTATCGTCCGTCCAATAACAATGCCACGAAAAAGCCCGAAACTCAGGGAAAAAGCGTGGGTATCATCACTTCCGAGCGTTTTGTCGGCTCTATGGGTACTTTTTACTGGGAACTTACCGCAGGCATATCGAACAGGCTTTCCGACCTCAATATCCTCACGGTCTATGAGTGCGTTACAAGAGAGAACGAGCGCAAAGCTGTTCTGCCGAAAATTGCCCTTGAACATAAGGCGGACGGCATTATTGTCATCGGTCAGCTTAAACGCAGTTATATCGCCGAACTCAGCAGGACGGATATTCCGCTTCTTTTCGTCGATTTCTACGACGGCAGATATAATATCGATTCGGTAAATTCCGACAGCTATCAGGGCGGATATATTCTTACTGATTATCTTATTCAGAACGGTCACAGAAATATCGGGTTTATCGGCAATCTTAACGTGACGAGCAGTATAAACGACAGGTTTTTCGGCTATCTTAAATGCCTTATTGAGAATAATATAACATACCGTCCCGAATGGAGACTTGACGACCGTGATGATACGGGAATACTTTTTGACAGGCTGGATTTCCCAGAGAATATGCCGACGGCTTTTGTCTGCAACAGCGATGAGACGGCATTCCGTGTAATATCGGCGCTCAGGTCAAAGGATGTGCGTATTCCCGATGATATTTCCATTGTCGGCTATGATAACTATACTGTCTCGGATATATGCATTCCCGCAATAACGACTGTTGAGGTTGATATTAATAAAATGGCTTCCTCTGCCGTTGAAATAATGGAAAAGAAGCTTGCTGATTCTTCTTACAGTGCAGGAAGATGTATTATAGGCGGAAAACTCATCGAAAAGGACAGCGTTCTTGATATAAGGAGGAAGCTATGATTAAAAATTTTTTCGGTCATCTCAGAACTATCACCGCTCATCGTCATCTTGTTATGCGCCACTGCTTTAAAGCAGGAATCATAAAGCGTGGGCTTTTTCACGACCTGTCAAAATATTCGCCCTCTGAATTTATTCCGGGTGTGCTTTATTTTCAGGGCAACAGAAGTCCCAACGAGCGTGAGCGTGAAGTAAACGGCTATTCTACCGCCTGGATTCACCACAAGGGCAGGAATAAGCACCACTTTGAATACTGGACGGACTACAGCATAAAGACAGGTACTCTCGACCCTGTGCGAATGCCCGACGAATATATCTTCGAGATGTTCTGCGACCGTGTTGCCGCCTCAAAGATATACGAGAAGGAAAAATATACCGACCGCAGTTCCCTTGAATA
>JAMPGO010000032.1 GCA_023663905.1 Ruminococcus flavefaciens | reverse complement strand
AGCGTCAAGGTTAACAATCGGGAAAATGCGTACCTGTTTGCAGACCCTGAGCATTTCGGTTATTGACTTGATATGGAAATCATAGCCGAGCGATGTGTACATAAGCAGGAAGTGCGAGCTTAATCCTATATCAAAATAATTATCGGGAGCTTTGACTTCCGACGGCAGTTCGTGACAAATATATCGTCCCTCAGCCTTGCCCTGTTCAAAGTCATCTAAAAACTTTTTCATAGCTGACATACGGAGATTTTCCAGTTCATCAAGATTTTTTATGTCAGTCCAGATATAGTTTTCTGTATTCTCTGCCATTTGAGCCATTACAATGGTACGGACTTCTTCAATCCGTTCAGAAATCTGTTCTTTTGTAAACTTATAAATCGGGTCAAAAGATGTGACAGAAAATCCCTGTTCAGCAGCCTGACGGTTGAAGCTTGCAGGACCGTCGCCGAACCCTGCAATTTTCAGATTCATATCATTATCAGAAAGCATAAACATTTTTCGGTACTCATTGAAATTCCGTCCCCAAGGAACTACGCTGTCAAGTTTAAAAGCCATAATTTTTGCGCTCCAATCAAGTAAATTTTATGCCACTGTAATTCCTATCATAATAGTTTCACCGTCGGAATTATTCCATACGGAGTGAGGAATTGAGCCGTTGACAAGAAAGCTCTCGTTTTTCTTTATGATTATAGTTTCATCAGCCAGAAGAATTTTAGCTTCGCCCTGAATGACTATAAAAAGATGATTATGTTCGTGCGTATGCTGTTCAACAGGACCACCGCCGTTCAGTGAAATATAGGCGACAGAGCCGTCAATGATTTTTCCACAGTCGCCGAATAATTTTTTTGCCTTGAAATTAATGTGATTAGGCGGTGTAATAAATTCATTCATCGAAAAAACCTCATTTTATTATTATTGGTGTATGAAGATGTATGATAATGCGCTGTATATATACTTCTTTTTATTTTTATTTTTTTTATAAGAGAAGTAAGAATAAAGAGATTATCATACATAATCATACACCGTATTATTTAAAGATTGCCCGAAACGGCGTCCTTCATAAGTCTGACGTACTCGCCGACATAATCAGGAGCGTCCTTGCCATACTGCTCAATGATTTTGATTATAGCAGAGCCGACGATAGCGCCGTCCGAGATTCCAGCCATTTTCTGCGCCTGACGAGGTTCGGAGATACCAAAGCCGACCGCACACGGAACGTCCGTATTCTGGCGGATAATCTCAACAATATGGCTTATGTCAGTATTAATCTCGTTGCGCACGCCTGTAACTCCGAGACTTGAAACTATGTAGATAAATCCCTTGGCTTCCTTTGCAATCATAGAAATTCTGTTCTCGGAAGTCGGAGCGATAAGGGAAATCATATCAATGCCGTATTTCTCTGCGACTTCTGCAAATTCGTCTTTTTCCTCGTAGGGCAAATCGGGAAGAATAATTCCGTCGATACCTGTTTCCTGACAGCGTTTCATAAACTTCTCCGCACCATACGAGAAAACAACGTTGGCATACGTCATAAAGACGAGCGGAATTTTAACATCCCTGCGCAAATCAGCCACGAGTTCAAAAACCTTGTCCGTAGTAACTCCGCCTGATAATGCACGGATATTCGCACCCTGAATAACAGGACCTTCAGCAGTCGGGTCGGAGAACGGAATGCCGAGTTCTATCAAATCTGCGCCCGATTTTTCTGCCATACGTACAATTTTTGCGGTAGTTTCAAGGTCTGGGTCACCGCACGTAATAAAAGGAATAAATGCCTTGCCGTTCTCGAATGCTTTTCTGATATTACTCATAAATTTCCTCTCCTCTGTATCTTGCTATAGCGGCACAGTCCTTGTCGCCACGTCCTGAGACGGTTATAATAATAATCTTGTTCTTGTCCATAGTCGGGGCAAGCTTCATTGCATAGGCAACAGCGTGCGCTGATTCTATGGCAGGAATAATACCCTCTGTGCGTGAAAGATATTCAAAGGCATTTACAGCCTCGTCGTCAGTTACCGGGACATATTCCGCACGTCCGATGTCGTGGAGATAAGCGTGTTCCGGACCTACTCCGGGATAATCAAGTCCTGCGGAAATCGAATAAACAGGCGCAATCTGACCGTATTCGTCCTGACAGAAATATGACTTCATACCGTGGAAAATTCCGATACTTCCTGTGTTGACAGTTGCAGCAGTCTCAAAAGTATCAATACCACGACCTGCGGCTTCACAGCCTATAAGTCTGACGTTCTCGTCGGGAATATAATGATAGAAGCTTCCGATAGCGTTTGAACCGCCTCCGACACACGCAATTACAGCGTCGGGAAGTCTGCCCTCTTTTTCAAGAATCTGCTGACGGGATTCACGGGAAATCACAGCCTGAAAATCACGGACAATCGTCGGGAAAGGATGAGGACCCATAACAGAGCCAAGGCAATAGTGGGTATCGCTTATTCTTGATGTCCACTCACGCATAGCTTCGGAAACAGCGTCCTTGAGCGTTGCAGTACCTGTCTTTACGGGAATGACATCCGAGCCGAGAAGCTTCATTCTGTAGACGTTGAGAGCCTGACGTTTGGTATCTTCCTCGCCCATAAATACAACGCACTCCATATCAAGCAGAGCCGCCGCCGTAGCGGTTGCAACACCGTGCTGACCTGCGCCTGTTTCGGCAATAAGCCTTGTCTTGCCCATTTTCTTTGCAAGAAGAGCCTGACCGAGTACGTTGTTTATTTTATGTGAGCCTGTGTGGTTCAAATCCTCACGCTTGAGGTAGATTTTAGCTCCGCCGAGTTCTCTCGTAAGCTTTTCGGCATAGTAAAGATTAGACGGTCTGCCTGCGTATTCATTGAGAAGCTGGGTGAGTTCCCTGTTGAAATCAGGGTCGTCCTTATAGTGATTATAAGCGTTTTCGAGTTCGATAATAGCGTTCATAAGCGTTTCAGGGATATACTGTCCGCCGTGAACACCGAAACGTCCTTTAGATTGTGACATTGCTATCAATCCTTTCTTATGGTATCAATAAATTTTTTCATTTTAACAAAATCCTTGAAGCCGTCCGTCTCGATACCCGAGCTGACATCGACGGCAAACGGATTAAGCTTTATTGCCTCTGAAACATTTTCGGGAGACAGTCCGCCCGCAAGGAAATACGGTCTTGCGATATTTTCCAGCAGGTTATAGTTAAAAGTTCTGCCGTCGCCCATACCTGCGTCAAGAAGCACATAGTCGGCAGTTGAAACATTTGCAAGCTCAATATCGTTTTCTGATTTTACTATAAAAGCCTTGATTACAGTAATATTCTTATCGTGAAGCCGTGAAATATACTCCGCATTTTCATTGCCGTGAAGCTGTGCAATCTGTATAGCTCCGCATTCCACGAGATTTATAACATCCTCCGCAGGCGAATCAACAAAAACACCGACGGGAATAACTCTACTGTCAAGTGCGGAAGTAAGTTCACGAGCCTTTTCAGGAGTTACATAGCGCTTGCTTTTCTGCGCAAAGACATAGCCGATGTAATCGGGAAGCAGGGTGTTTGCGTACTCAATATCGTCCTCACGTCTGAGACCGCACATTTTTATTTTAATCATAATCTGCCCCTTAATTCCGCAAGTTTGGCTGATTTGTCATCCGCCCTCATAAGTGTTTCGCCGATTAAAACAGCGTCCGCACCTGCTTCACGCAGAAGTGTAATATCCTCCGCCGATTTTACACCGCTTTCCGATACGAACAGAATTTCGGGCGGAACAAGTTCACGGAGTTTTCTGCTGTTGCCTGTATCAACAGAAAAGTCGCTGAGATTCCTGTTGTTAACACCGATAAGCCTTGCACCGCAGTTTACAGCCGTTTTTACTTCATTTTCGTCGTGAGCTTCAACAAGAGCGGACATTCCCAGACTGTCGCAGATTTCAATATACGATTTTATCTGCTCCGCCGAGAGAATCGAGCATATCAGTAAAACAGCCTTTGCGCCGAGAATTTTCGCTTCGTAAATCATATAGTCATCAACGGTGAAATCTTTTCTTATGCACGGAATCGAGACAGTATGGGCGATTTCCTGAAGATAGTCATCGCTTCCGAGAAACCATTTCGGCTCTGTCAGGACGGATATGCAGTCCGCTCCTGCATTTTCGTATTCCCTTGCAATGCGGAGGTACGGGAAATCCTCCGCAATAATGCCCTTTGAAGGAGAAGCCTTTTTGCACTCGCAGATAAAAGAAATATCGGGCTTTTTCAGTGCGTTTTCAAATTCAAATCCGCCCATAGGGAGAGCGTGCGCCTGCGATTTAACCATATCATACGGAAGCGTATTTTTCGCCTGTTCCGTGCGGAATTTCGCATAGTCAGCCAGTTTTTCAAGTATTGTCATAGCGCACCTCAGCTGTTTGAAACTTCAATAATCTTTTCAAGAGTTGCAAGTGCCTTGCCGTTGTCAATCAGCTCGCCTGCAAGCTTAACACCATCCTCAAAAGTATCAGCCTTACCGCCGATGTAGATTGAAGCACCTGCGTTGAGAAGTACCGTATTACGCTTGTGACCCTTGATTTCGCCCGAGAGAATGCCACGTGTGATTTCGGCATTTTCCGCAGGAGTACCGCCGAGAAGGTCGTTTTTTGTACAGCGTTCAAAGCCGAACTGCTCGGGTGTGATTTCGTAATTTTTGAGCCAGCCGTCCCTGTATTCGCAAATCATAGTCGGGGCGGAAAGTGAAATCTCGTCCAGCTTATCCTTGCCGAAAACAACCATACCGCTTTCCGAGCCGAGCTTCATAAGAACCTGCGCAACCGTTTCGAGAAGCGAGGAATCATATACACCCAAGAGGTGATGTTTCGGTGAAGCAGGATTTGTGAGCGGTCCGAGAATATTGAAAACAGTGCGGATACCGAGTTCTTTTCTGATACCGCCGACGTACTTCATTGAAGTGTGGTACTTCTGTGCAAAGAAGAAGCAGAAGTTTGTCTTTTCGAGCATTTCACGGCACTTTTCAGGGTCGAGGTTAATATTTACACCAAGAGCTTCAAGGCAGTCAGCAGTACCTGAAAGCGAAGAGGCGGCACGGTTGCCGTGCTTCGATACGAGTATACCCGACGAGGCGATAACCATAGCGGAAGTTGTTGATATATTGAAGCTGTGGGCATTATCTCCGCCTGTACCGACGATTTCGAGCAAATCCATACCGTTATTGTCGAATTTCACAGCAGCGTCACGCATAGCAGCTGCACAGCCTGTGATTTCGTCAATAGTCTCAGCCTTTGCGCTCTTTGTTGAAAGCGAAGCAAGAAATGCAGCGTTCTGCGTGGGAGTGGTCTGACCCGACATTATCTCCGATATTACCTGATAAGCTTCATCATAGGATAAATCCTGCTTGTCAACGATTTTAACAATAGCTTCTTTAATCATAAATAGCATCTCCTTAAAGATTAATAAAATTACTTAACATTTTTCTTCCGTCAGGAGTCATAATAGACTCGGGGTGGAACTGTACGCCGTAAATCCTGTATTCCTTGTGCTGAACCGCCATAATTTCGCCGTCGTCGGCAACTGCGGTAATCTCAAAGCAGTCGGGGATTGTATCAGCCTTTGCCGCAAGCGAATGATAGCGTGCCACAGGAGCGTTCTCGTCAATTCCGCTGAAAATAGGGCTGTTTCCGCTGAATTTTATTCTTGACTGCTTGCCGTGCATAAGAGTTTTTGCGTAGGTTATTTCTGCGCCGTAAGCCGAGCAGATAGCCTGATGACCAAGGCACACACCGAGGGTCGGAATCTTTCGGCATACCGTTCCTGCGGCTTCAATTATAATGCCTGCGTCTTCGGGTCTGCCCGGACCGGGTGAAATAATAATCCTGTCGGGCGCAAGCTGTTCAATTTCCTGCACAGTCATTTCGTCATTTCTTATAACTTTTATGTCGGGATTGATTTCGCCGACGAGCTGAAAAAGATTATACGAAAAGCTGTCGTAGTTATCAATAAGCAAAATCATAAATCCGCCTCCTCTGCGATTTTAAGTGCATTAACGACCGCAGCCGCCTTGTTTATACACTCCTGATATTCATTTTCGGGAACTGAATCCGCAACGATTCCGGCACCGCTTCTTACAAAGACCTTGCCGTTCTTCTTGTATGCGATTCTGATAGCGATGCAGGTATCAAGATTGCCTGTGAAGTCAATATAGCCGATAGCACCGCCGTAAATTCCACGCTTGTTGTTTTCAAGCTCGGCAATAATCTGACAGGCACGTATCTTAGGCGCACCCGAGAGAGTACCTGCTGGAAGCACGGCGCTTACAGCGTCGAGACCGTCAAATTCCTCACGGATTTCGCCCCTTACGGTAGAGCCGATGTGCATAACGTGGGAATAGCGTTCAATGCTGTGGAGCTTCTCAACCTGAACACTGCCGAATTTGCTGATTTTGCCCAAGTCGTTTCTTCCCAAATCAACAAGCATATTATGCTCGGAAAGTTCCTTTTCATCCTTAAGCAAGCCGATTTCAAGCTCCTTGTCCTCTTCCTCGGTCTTACCACGTGGACGTGTACCTGCAAGCGGGAACGTATGAAGCACACCATTTTCGAGCTTTACAAGAGTTTCGGGTGAAGCGCCTGCAATTTCAACGTCAGTACCCGAAAAATAGAACATATACGGCGACGGATTAGTCGTCCTGAGTACACGGTAAGTATTAAACAGACTTCCTTCAAATCCTGCGCTGAGCCTGTTGGAAAGCACAATCTGGAAAATATCGCCCTCGAAGATATGCTTTTTAGCTGTATTGACCATATCGCAGAACTGCTCTTTGTTGAACATCGGAGTAACTTCCGTAGTAAGATGACCTGCCTTTTCGTGCTTGCGTTCACCGTGACGGAGCAGGTCTGCAAGCTGCTGAAGCTCAAGTTTAGCCTTGTTGTAGCCTATTTCAGGGTCTTCAAGCGACATATTGGCGATAAGTATAATCTTCTGGCGGAAATTATCAAACGCAATTACCTTGTCAAAAAACATAAGGTCAACGTCCTTGAAATTCTCGGTATCTTCCGTACCGAGCCTGAGCGACTTTTCAGTGTACGAAAGGAAATCATATGAGAAATAGCCGACGAATCCGCCCGTAAAAGAGGGGAGATAGTCGAATTTCGGACTTCTGTAGCCTGAAAGAATCTGGCGAATCTGAATGCTCGGATTTTCCGTCTCCATAGTCACACCGCCGACAGTAACCTTGTTTCCGACGGCAGTCAACTGCATTTTCGGGTCGAATCCGAGAAAAGTATAACGTCCCCACTTTTCCTTCTCGGCAACGGATTCAAGCATATAGCAGTGAGTTGAAACATTTTTGAGAATGGAAACGGCTTCAATCGGTGTGCATATATCCGAAAGGATTTCACAGCTTACAGGCAGAATATCATATTTTCCGCAGTCTGCGATTTCCTTTGCAGTATTGTAATCGGGCATAAAGTTCATTAAATAAACACCTCCGTAGAAAATAAAAAATCCCTGACAGAAACAATCTGTCAAGGACGAATAAACAATATCCGTGTTGCCACCTTGATTCATAGCAGAAGCTATGCACTCTGTAGGATACAAGCATATCCCCGATGCTTGACGCACATCATAACGTTGCAGAATACTCTGTATAGCGCATATACATTTGACTGCACCCTCAGCGGTCCATTTGCTGACCTGTGTTTTATCCGGCTCACAGCCACCCGGACTCTCTGTGAAATCATAACCAGCTTTATCTCCGCCTCAACGGTTTAATATTCGATTTGATTTTATTTTATCACATCCAAGCGGTTTTGTCAAGAGGTTTGAAAAAAATAATTTTTTTAACTGAAATAATCAATTAAAAATATTTTTTTGAAAAATATTCCAAAAAGACTTGCTTTTTTTTTCAGAATAGTGTAA
The DNA here is from genome assembly GCA_023663905.1 of Ruminococcus flavefaciens. GTDB lineage: Bacteria > Bacillota > Clostridia > Oscillospirales > Ruminococcaceae > Ruminococcus > Ruminococcus flavefaciens_AD. The sequence continues at coordinate 4,275 of JAMPGO010000032.1, read as the reverse complement.
AATATAGTTATGGTTGTTATTTAATTAACAACAGTTACAGAGTATATTTTTTAACGAAAGGATGTCATACCAATGGCAGGATTAAACAAAGTTACTGTAGAAGACATTAACGTAAAGGGCAGAAAGGTTCTCGTAAGAGTTGATTTCAACGTACCGCTCAAGGACGGCGTTATCACAAACGACAACCGTATTCAGGCTGCTCTTCCGACAATCAACAAGCTCGTGGAGAACGGCGCAAAGGTAGTTCTCTGCTCACACCTCGGCAAGCCCAAGAACGGTCCGGAAGCTAAGTTCTCACTCGCTCCCGCTGCTGCAAGACTTGCTGAGCTTGTAAATACAAAGGTAGTTTTCGCCGCTGACGATACAGTTGTAGGCGACAATGCAAAGAAGGCTGTTGCTGAAATGGCTGACGGCGAAATCGTAGTTCTTGAGAATACACGTTTCCGTGGCGCAGAAGAGACAAAGAACGGCGAGGATTTCTCAAAGGAGCTTGCTGACCTCGTTGACGGCGAAGTTTTTGTTATGGACGCTTTCGGTTCTGCTCACCGTGCGCACGCTTCAACAGCTGGTGTTACAAAGTTCGTTAAGGAAACTGCTGTAGGCTACCTTATGCAGAAGGAAATCCAGTACCTCGGAAATGCTGTAGAAGTTCCTGAGAGACCGTTCGTTGCAATTCTCGGCGGTGCAAAGGTTGCAGACAAGCTCAACGTTATCTCAAACCTCCTCGAAAAGTGCGATACACTCATCATCGGCGGTGGTATGGCTTACACATTCATCAAGGCTAACGGCGGTGAAATCGGCACATCTCTCGTTGACGACGAAAAGCTTGACTACTGCAAGGAAATGCTCGCAAAGGCTGAGTCTCTCGGCAAGAAGATTCTCCTCCCTGTTGATACAACTGTTGCAGGCGCATTCCCGAACCCGATTGACGCTGAAATCGAAGTTGAGAACGTTGATTCCGACAAGATTCCTGCTGACAAGATGGGTCTTGACATCGGCACAAAGACACAGGAAATCTTTGCTGAGGCTGTAAAGTCCGCTAAGACTGTTGTTTGGAACGGACCTATGGGCGTATTCGAGAACCCTGTTCTTGCAAAGGGTACAATCGCAGTTGCAAAGGCACTTGCTGAAACAGACGCTACAACAATCATCGGCGGTGGCGACTCCGCAGCAGCAGTAATGCAGTTAGGCTTCGCTGACAAGATGAGCCACATTTCAACAGGCGGCGGCGCTTCACTTGAATACCTCGAAGGCAAGGTTCTTCCGGGTGTTGCAGTAATCGCTGAAAAGTAAGATATAACCTCAATAAGGGCGGTGAAATATCCGCCTTTATTGCAATTAATTAAAGAATGTCATATCTCTGTCGGGTTTTAAGGAGGTCAGGTATATGGAAAAAAGAAGTGTTATTTTCATTCCGTCGGCTGTTCCTGAGGGAAATATTCCGCTGAAATGCAAGCTCAGGACGGTGAATCCGTGTTTCCGCATTCAGGAGAATGTAAAAGTTATTATTGATGAGCGTTCTTATGATAATGCGTACCGTGTTTACGACCCTTATGAAGATGAGGAGCGTTTTCTGCGCCTGATAAATAATTTTACAAAAGTCTGCGGTTACGGAACATATTTATATATCACTGACGACGGTATCTCAGAAGTCAATCCCGAAACGAATACAAAAACTTCTGTTGAGAATATGCAGATAATCGACGACGAAGCTGAATATGTCGGTAATATGATGGTGATGCTTCTTGCTTCTGTATTAAATGCCTGTCCTGAGCTGAAACCGATAGTTGATATTGGCAGAGCAAAACCTCCGAACTGAGAGGAGAATTTTTATGAAAAAATTAATCGCAAAGGCACAGGAAGACAAGACTACTCTTATGCTTCTTACAGCAGTTGTATTTCTGTGCGGAATTATACTCGGATTCACATTGTCACCCTTGAAGAACGGCATTTCCATTGCAAATGATAATACTATTATCAGCAACGACGAAGATGATGATGACGATGACGAGGACTGAAAATGAAATTTATTGACAAAATGAAAGAAAACTGTTCCGCTGAAGTTATGATTCTGGCTTTTGTCTGTTTTCTGGCAGGGCTGACGGCAGGCTTTATTGCTTCACCTGCAAAGAACGGTGTAACAATCGGAAGCTATAACGGCTGGTTCAATGGCTGGGGAAACAGTGCGGATAAATTATTGAAATCCAAAAATGACAAGAACGACAGCGACATTTACCTTGATAAAAATTAAACAAAGGAGTTAATTACAATGAACAAGTCAACAAGAAAGGCTATTATTGCCGGTAACTGGAAAATGAACAACACACGTCCCGAGGCTAAGGCACTTCTCGAAGCTATCAAGCCTCTCGTTGCAAATGCTGAGGGCAATGTTGAAGTAATCGCCTGTGTACCTTTCACAAACCTTGAAACTGCTATCAATACAACAGCAGGCTCAAACGTTAAGATTGGCGCAGAGAACGTACACTTTGAGGAAAAGGGCGCATATACAGGCGAAATCTCCGCTTCTATGCTCACAGAACTCGGTGTTGAGTACGTTGTAATCGGTCACAGCGAGCGCAGACAGTATTTCGGCGAGACTGACGAGACTGTAAACAAGAGAACTCTTGCAGCTCTTCACGCAGGTCTCAAGCCTATCGTATGCGTAGGCGAAACTCTCACAGAGAGAGAGCAGGGCATTACTGAAGAAGTTGTTGCAAAGCAGACAAAAATCGCTCTTATGGGTACTTGCGAGAAGTGTATCAAGAACGTTGTTATCGCTTACGAGCCTGTATGGGCTATCGGCACAGGCAAGGTTGCTACTCCTGAACAGGCACAGGACGTATGCGCATTTATCCGTAAGACTATCGCAGGTCTCTTCAATCAGGAAATCGCTGACGGCATTACAATCCAGTACGGCGGTTCAATGAACGCTAAGAACTGCGCTGAGCTTCTTGCTAAGCCCGACATCGACGGCGGTCTTATCGGCGGTGCTTCACTCAAGGCTGAGGATTTCAATACTATCGTTCAGGCTGCTGTTGAAGGCTGATTATGAAAATCAACGGCGGAGTTCTGCTGTGCATTTCCACAGCCTGTTTCTGTGCGGTTTACAACGGTATCGCCAAAGAAAATGACTTTCTGCATTATTTTTTCTATGCAAATATTTTCACGGGTTTTATATCGCTCGTATTTTTCAGCAGGAAACTACAGAACTTCCCGATTATAAAAAAAGTGCGGACAATTGCGGAAATATACTTGTTTCTTGTGAATGTTTCGGCAGTTGTCTGCATATTCGTATACATATGGCTTAATCCACAGATTTTAGAACATTAAATTTTAATGAAAGGGTTTTGATAAAAATGTCAAAGAAACCTGTTGCTCTTATTATTATGGACGGTTTCGGCTATAATCCTGACAATTACGGCAATGCTATCACTGCCGCAAAAAAGCCGAACCTCGACAAATATATGAAAGGACCTCACACCCTTATCGGTGCAAGCGGTCTTGATGTAGGACTTCCCGACGGACAGATGGGCAACTCCGAAGTAGGTCACACCAACATCGGTGCGGGACGTATCGTTTACCAGATGCTCGTTAAGATTTCCAAGGACATCAAGGACGGTACTTTCTTCAATAACAAGGCTTTGCAGTCTGCTATGGACAACTGCAAGGAGAAAAATTCCGCACTTCACCTTATGGGACTTCTTTCACCCGGCGGTGTTCACAGTCATATGGAACATCTGTTCGGACTTGTTGAAATGGCTAAGAAAAACGGTCTCGACAAGGTATATATCCACGCATTCCTTGACGGTCGTGACGTTCCGCCGTCGTCTGCCGCTGAATTTATGGCTGAAACTGTTGCTGAACTCGAAAAAATCGGCACAGGCAAGGTTGCCACTATCTCAGGCAGATTCTATGCAATGGACAGAGATAATGCTTGGGACAGAGTTGAAAAGGCTTATTCCGCACTCGTTTACGGCGAAGGCGTGCAGGAAACTGACCCTGTACAGGCTATCAAGAACTCCTATGCAAAGGAAGTTACGGACGAGTTTATGCTCCCGACCGTTATTGCAGGCGGTGAGAGTATCAAGGCTGACGACAGCGTAATCTTCTTCAACTTCCGCCCCGACCGTGCAAGACAGATTACACGTGCATTCGTTGACCCCGATTTCACAGGCTTCACACGCAAAAACGGATTCTTCCCGCTTAATTTTGTATGTATGGCTCAGTACGACGCTACTATGCCGAATGTATCTGTAGCTTATCCGCCTGAACAGC
>JAMPGO010000031.1 GCA_023663905.1 Ruminococcus flavefaciens | reverse complement strand
GACAAACAGGAAATAAAATGGTATACTATATAAAAATAATTGTTACCAGGAACGGAGAAATTATGGAATTATTTACAAAAATGCTGAGAGGGCAGATTTCGGCGGTTAATAAGATTGCCGACGTATGCTCCTCCGAAAAATCGCACACTGTCCAGCGTGCTTTACAGGATAAAATAGGCGGTTTTATGGCTCACGAATATATTGACGAAGTAACTTACGAAGCCGTTGAATCGGATAAATTTCAGGCTGAATATGTGATTCCGAACAGGCTTGACTATAACGGTGTTATCCTGTACCTTCACGGAGGCGGTTATGTTTCGGGCGATTTGCAGTATGCCAAAGGATTCGGGACAATTCTTGCGGTTCAGAATAATATCCGTGTGTGCTGTCTCGCATACAGGCTTGCTCCTGAAAATCCCTATCCGTCGGCACTTGACGACGCTGTGAACGCTTACCGCAAGCTTATGGAGGACGGCTTTTCTCCGTCGGAAATAATACTATGCGGTGAATCGTCGGGCGGTGGACTTGCCTACGCTCTCGCACTTAAATTAAAAGATATGGGTATCGGGCTTCCCAGCGGTATTATTGCAATATCGCCCTGGACTGACCTTACGATGTCGGGCGAATCCTATGAGACAAACAGCGAAGCCGACCCTTCGATGACACGGAAAAGGCTTGAATGCTATGCACGGTGCTATACGGATAATCCGCACGGCCCTTTCGTATCGCCGATTTCGGGCGACCTTACAGGACTTCCGCCCTCGCTTATATTTGTCGGCGGTGATGAGGTTATGCTGAGCGATTCAGCCGACCTGCACGCTAAGCTGTGCAACTCGGGATGTTCATCCAAGCTTCATATCGCTCCCGAAATGTGGCATATATACCTGCTTTACGGCACAAAACAGGCAAAAGAGGATATAAAGCTTATTCCCGAATTTGTTAAGGAGATATTCAATGGCAAATAACAGTCTGCTCTGGCTTAAGCTGGATAATGCCGCTAAATTATATCCTGCTGTCAAAACAAAAAACTGGAGCAACGTTTTCCGACTGTCGGTTACTTTGCAGGAGAAAATAAATCCCGATATTCTGCAATCCGCACTTGATGTGACCGTAAAAAGATTTCCGTCCATAGCAATGAAGCTATGCAAGGGATTTTTCTGGTACTATCTCGAATCTTCGGAAGCGCCCGAGGTTATTCCCGAGCGACCGTATCCGTGCAGTAAAATGACTCCGAAAGACCTGAGAAAATGTGCGTTCCGTGTGCTGTATTACGAAAACCGCATAGCAGTGGAATTTTTTCACTCGCTTACGGACGGAAACGGCGGACTTATATTCCTCAAAACTCTTACGGCGGAGTATCTCTCGCAGAGCAATAATATTGAAATCCCGTACGGAAAAGGCGTGTTCGACCGCACTGAACAGCCTGTTCAAGCCGAAATGGAGGACAGCTTCCTGAAATACGACGGCTCTGTATCAGGCTCACGTCGGGAAGCTACGGCATATCAGCTGTCGGGTACAAAAGAAACCAGCGATTTCAAGCATATTATCACGGGAATAGTAAATCTTGACGACGCATTGAGAGTTGCCAGAAGCTACGGAGTAAGCCTGACTGCATTTCTTGTCTCGGTTATGATTTACTCCATACAGCAGATACAGGACAGGGAAATCCGCAACAAGAAAAAGCAGAAGCCTGTCAAGGTTCTTGTTCCCGTCAATCTGCGCAAGTATTTTCAGAGCGATACCCTGCGGAATTTCGTGCTGTGTATTTCACCCGGTATTGATTCAAATATGGGCGATTTTGATTTCAATGAAATCGTAAGCATTGTCCATCACCAGATGAAATTACAGCTGACTGAGAAGCAGATGAGGGCGAAGATAACAGCAAACGTCAGGACGGAGAAAAACGGATTTCTTAAATTTCTGCCGTTGTTTGTCAAGAATATCGGTATAAAAACAGCGTTCTTAATGGTCGGCGAACGGAAATCGAGCATAACTATGTCCAATCTCGGAGCGGTTAATATCCCCGATGAAATGGCTGACTATGTAAAGCGCTTCGATTTTTCTCTCGGAGTGCAGTATACAGGCTCAAACAACTGCGGTATATTGTCATACAAGGACAAGCTGTATATCAATATGATTAGAAATATCGAGGAATCAGAACTCGAACGGCTTTTTTTCTCGAATCTTGTCAGTCACGGAATAGCCGTTTCTGTGGAAAGCAATAAGAAAGGATAGTGTTGCAAATGGCTTATTGTGTAAAATGCGGAGTTAAACTGGAGGACAGCGAGAAGCAATGCCCTCTGTGCAGGACTGCTGTGTATCACCCCGATATAAAGATACCTGACAGCGCCGTACAGCCTTATCCCGAAGAGCATATAATTCTTCTCAGGGAAATGAATAACAAGTACAAGATTATAATCGCCACAATCTGCATATTTATTCCCGCAATTCTCACATTTATATGCGACTATAAAATAAACTCTGAAATCATATGGGCTGATATAGTATTCAGCTCCGTGTGCTTCCTGTACAGCCTGATATTCATACCGATGATTTTCACGAAAAAAGACGTGCTGGTTTATCTTGGGGCTGATTTCTCCGCCCTGCTCCTGTTTATGTGGTATATGTCGTTCACGCTCGGGCAGAACTGGTTCCTTCCGTTCGCAATGCCGTTAATACTGTCAGCCGTGCTGATTACTTTTTCGGCGATTCTGATAAAAAGATTTGTAAATAAATCGTACCTGTTTGTATTCGCCGTTGTATTTATACTTACGGGTGCGGACTGCATTCTCATAGAATTTCTCATAAACAAAGTATTTTTCGACAGAATAGATTTTATATGGTCATTTTATCCCTGCCTTACGTTTATGGCGGTCGGTGTTGTGCTTATGCTCATCAACAGAAACAAGAAGCTTAAAGAGCAGATGACAAAAAGATTCTTTGTATAAAAATCGTCCCCATTTCGGGGACTTTTTCTTTTGAGGGTGTATGCAGGGTGCAGGTAGGTGGGTGTAGATTTTATCCCCACCTTATCCCCACTTATCGCCACCTACCCCCACCCTGTTCAGTCCGAAAACGGCAGTTTAGCCAATAACCAACACGTGATTTTGTGCAATCATACAAATATGCGGACTATTGAAAAAGTTCCGTGAATATGCTATAATAAGATTATCAATCAACAGAAAGGAGCAGATATTTTGGCAGGATTCACAAAACAGGCAATCCGCAACTCCTGTATAAAGCTTCTGAATCAAAAAGCGTATCATCAGCTTACAGTCAAGGATATTGTGGAGGACTGCGGAATAAACCGCAACTCTTTTTACTATCACTATCAGGATTTGCCGTCGCTTATCGAGGAGATTATTACAGACGAGGCGGATAAGCTGATTAGGAATTATTCCAGAATCGAGAGTATTGAAGAGGGACTTAATACGGCAATTTCGTTTGCTCTGGAAAACAAAAGGGCTGTGCTTCATATACATAATTCCGCAAACCGTGAGATGTATGAGCAGTACCTCTGGAAGATATGCGGTCACGTTGCGGAGACTTATATAAACACGGCTTTTTCGGAATATAACATCTCCGACGATAACAAGCGTGTGATTATAAACTTCCACAAATGCGAATGTTTCGGGCTTATTATGGACTGGCTCAACAGCGGTATGAAGAAGGATATTATGCAGGATTTGAAAATCCTCTGCGATATACGTCGTGGTATGACGAAAGAGATGTTCAGGCGGTGCGAGGAAAATTCAGACAAAAACAAGTAAATGACTATATTTTTGGCAGACAGGTTTTCCTGTCTGTTTTCTTTTTGCGGATGATGTGGTATTATTGTAATCACGGGCAGGAAATAAACCGCCCGAAGATTTATTCAAGAGGTGAAAAAAATGATTTCCGAGAATTACACAAAGACCGCAAAAGCAGGATATATAGCCTTCTCCGTTATGCTCTGCATACTGGGCATACTGCTTATAGCCGTACCCGATTTTTCTGTGGCGCTGGCGACGAGAATATGCGGAGGTATTCTGACAGCGTTCGGAGTATTCAGGATTATCGGCTACTTCTCAAAGGATTTGTACCGCCTTGTGTTTCAATACGACCTCGCATTCGGCATACTTCTTATAACTATCGGGGCTGTAATGCTGTTCAGACCGTCGGGATTGATTCACTTTGTATGTGCGGTAATCGGCGTATATATTCTTGCCGACGGACTTATGAAAATACAGATTTCCATAGACGCAAAGCGCTTCGGACTGCGCTCGTGGATATGTATTCTGCTGACAGCGGTTCTTACCTGCGCAGTCGGACTTACAATGCTGTTCAGACCGACGGAAAGCACAAGATTTCTGATGATACTGTTCGGAATATCACTGCTTGCCGAAGGTGTACTGAATATGCTGACGGCTGTTATAGCTGTAAAAATCCGCAGAAAGAATATCGTCGAGATTAAACCGTCCGACTATGACTATATTGACTGAAAGGAAGAATGGGTTATATGAAATTTTCAAATGCAGTTGTAAAGCACCGTGTGCTGATTCTGATTACAGCTGTTGTCCTTATGATACCTGCGTTGCTAGGTATGGCTAACACAAGAATAAACTACGATATGCTGGATTATCTTCCTGCGGATATGGATACGGTAAAAGGGCAGTCGGAACTTCTCGATGATTTCGGAAAAGGTGCGTTCTCGTTTCTGGTAATCGAGGATATGGAAGAAAAAGACGTTGCGGAACTGAAATCGCAAATCGAACAGGTTAACCACGTTGAAACAGCTCTGTGGTATGATTCAATTTTTGATTTGTCAGTGCCTATGGAGATTCTTCCCGACGAGCTGTACAGCGCATTCAACAGCGAAAACGCTACTATGATTGCGGTATTCTTCGATACCTCGACTTCTGACGACGCTACAATGGACGCTATCCGTGAAATACGCTCGCTTGCGGATAAACAGTGCTTCGTCTCGGGAATGTCCGCTATGGTCACAGACCTCAAAGACCTCTGCGAACGTGAAGAGCCTATATACGTCGCAATCGCCGTTGTACTCTCAACAGTGGCAATGCTCCTGCTCCTTGACAACTGGCTTATACCGTTTGTATTTCTCGCAAGCATAGGTATGATGATTCTCTTCAATCTCGGCACGAATATATTTTTCGGCGAGATTTCATATATCACCAAGGCACTTTCGGCTGTCCTGCAACTTGCCGTAACAATGGACTATTCTATCTTCCTGTGGCACAGTTATCACGAACAGCTAGGCAAATCCGACAGCAAGGAAACGGCTATGGCTGAGGCAATCCGTGAGACCCTCTCAAGCGTGGTAGGCAGTTCGGTAACAACCGTCGCAGGATTTATAGCCCTCTGTTTTATGTCGTTCACTCTCGGCAAGGATTTGGGAATAGTTATGGCAAAGGGTGTTATTTTCGGAGTTATCGGCTGTGTTACAGTCCTGCCGTCCCTGATACTTGTATGCGACAGGCTTCTTGAAAAAACACAGCACAGGTCGCTTATTCCCGATATGAAAAAAGCTTCGTCAGCCATTATAAAGATATTCCCGATAAGCCTTGTTATATTTGCACTTGCCATCGCACCTGCATATTACGGCTATCACAAAACCGACGAGGAAGTATATTACAACATCGGCGAAAGTCTGCCCGAAGATATGGAGTATGTTATTGCAAACACAAAACTCTCCGAGACGTTCGATATTTCGTCAACTCATATGATTCTCGCCGACAGTACAGTCTCACCAAAGGCAATCCGCTCTATGATTGACGAAATGGAACAGGTTGACGGTGTAAAGTACGTTCTGGGACTTGAATCGATTGTAGGACCTCTTGTGCCTAAAGAAATCCTGCCCGAAAGCGTTACTGAAATCCTGAAAAGCGACAAATGGGAACTTCTCCTGATTAATTCCGAGTATGGAGTTGCAACGGATGAGGTAAACGCACAGCTTGACGAGCTGAACAGTATTTTAAAGACATACGACGGCAACGGACTTCTCATCGGCGAAGCGCCCTGCACCAAAGATATGATTGAAACAACTGCCCACGATTTCAAGGTAGTCAACGCAGTATCAATCATCGCAATCTTCGTAATAATCCTGCTTGTTGAACGCAGTCTTTCACTTCCGTGCATACTCATCGCAGTAATCGAGCTTGCGATATTCATAAATCTCGGACTTCCGCATTATATGGGTCAGTCGCTTCCGTTCATCGCACCTATCTGTATAAGCACGATTCAGCTTGGCGCAACGGTTGATTACGCAATTCTTATGACTACACGATACAAGGCGGAGCGCACGTCAGGAGCTGACAAAAAAGATGCCGTCCATACAGCGCTTTACACTTCGATTCCGTCAATTCTCGTAAGCGGAATGGGATTGTTTTCCGCAACTTTCGGAGTTGCAGTCTATTCCGACATCGATATGATAAGTTCAATGTGTATGCTTATGGCAAGAGGAGCGGTAGTAAGTATGATTCTTGTAACAGTTATGCTTCCAGCGTGGCTTATGCTCTGCGACAAGCTTATATGCTCCACAACAATAGGAATGAACAGAAAAAATCGTTTTCACAGATTCAAGGAGGCTTTTTCTAATGAATAACACAGCTAAAAAAATAATCTCGGTTTTACTTTGTGCAACTCTTATTACAGGCACGGTCGGCGCAGGATTCTATGCCGTATCGGGTGCGGATAAGGATAATCCCGCAACGGAATCGGCAGTAACAAAAGAGACGAAAAAAGCTTCATCTGATATTGCAAAAGATGAAACCGTGTGGGTTATGACTGGTGCGGACGGAAGCGTTAATAAAATCATCGTCAGCGACTGGCTCAAAAATACCGCCAAAGCTGATAAGCTGAACGACGTTTCCGTGCTTGCGGATATTGAGAACGTCAAGGGTGATGAATCGTTTACGGTGAACAGCGACGAGCTTGTGTGGGAAGCAGGCGGTCAGGATATTTATTATCAGGGCATTTCGGAAAACGAGCTTCCTGTCGGTATTTCAATAAGCTATGAACTCGACGGCAGAAGTATTTCTCCCGAGAATCTCGCAGGAAAAAGCGGTAAAGTGAAAATCCGCGTCGATTACAGCAACAATGCCTTTGAAATGCGTGAAATCGACGGCAAAAAGGAGAAGATATATGTTCCGTTTGCAATGCTTACGGGAATGATTCTTGACAACGACGTTTTCCGCAATGTTGAAGTCACGAACGGCAGGCTTGTCAACGACGGTATGAGAACGGTTGTTGCAGGAATTGCTTTTCCTGGATTGCAGAGCAGTCTCGGTATTGATAAAGATACTGTTGAAATCCCTGATTTTATTGAGATTACCGCCGATGTGACGGATTTCAGAATGGGAATGACTGCTACTGTTGCCACAAACGAGATATTCAACGAGCTTGATACGGATAAACTTGATTCCGCAGACGGTCTGGGCGATTCGCTTACGGAACTCACGGACGCAATGAAACAGCTTACAGACGGCTCAACGGAATTATATGACGGTCTCTGCACTCTGCTTGAAAAATCGGGCGAGCTTGTCAGCGGAGTAAATCAGCTTGCAGACGGTTCAAAATCGCTTGCGGACGGTGCGAAATCACTTGACAGCGGTTCTGCCGAACTACAGACGGGTACGGCTCAGCTCAACGACGGACTTCAGACCCTTGTGAAGAATAACAATACCCTCAACAGCGGTGCAAGGCAGGTATTTGATACGCTTCTTGCGACGGCTGACAGTCAGATAAAATCCGCAGGACTTTCCATACCTGCGCTTACTGTTGAGAATTACGGCGACGTGCTTAATCAAACGATTTCTTCGCTCGATGAGACAAACGTGTACAATCAGGCGCTTTCTCAGGTTACGGAAGCTGTAAATTCGAACAGGGATTATATAGCCTCTCAGGTTGAAACGGCTGTACGTCAGCAGGTTACGGAACAGGTCAGGGCGGTTGTAATCCAGCAGATGAAGGACAAAGGGCTTACGGACGAAATGCTACAGAGCGACGAGGTACAGGCACAGATTACTACGCTGACCGAGAGCAATACAGATACGCAGATGAAGTCGGATGATGTGCAGTCTGCCATAAGCGAGCAGACGGAATTGCAGGTACAGAAGCTGATTGCGGAAAATATGTCGTCCGATGAAGTACAGGGCAAGCTTGCAAGCGCTTCTTCGGGTGTGCAGTCGCTTATCTCGCTGAAATCACAGCTTGACAGCTACAACGCATTTTACTCGGGACTTCTCAGCTACACGGACGGTGTTTCACAGGCAGCCGACGGCGCAAAGAAGCTCTCGGGCGGTGTGGATTCCATAAAATCAGGCGCTTCACAGCTCAGTAAGGGTGCGGGCGACCTTTACAGCGGAATCAAGAAATTACAGGACAGCACGCCTGCGCTTATTGACGGCATTACCCAGCTCCGTGACGGCGCATTACAGCTCTCCGACGGTCTTGACGAGTTCAACGAAAAAGGCATTCAGAAGCTTGTAAGTGCATTTGACGGCGATTTAAGCGGTCTTGCGGAACGTATACGCACTGTGAAATCAGTTTCGGTAAATTACAAATCGTTTTCGGGTATCGGCGACGATACCGACGGACAGGTGAAATTCTTCTTCCGCTCGGACGGCATAGAGTAAATCATTTGTTGATTTTTACAGTAACGGAAAAAATATTTCTCTCGTACTTTGCGGAAATCTCACCGTCCAGCATTTCGGTAAACTGCCGTGCAATCGCAAGTCCCAGCCCTGTATTGCCTTTGGTGCGTGAAATATCCGTTGTATAGAACTCATCAAAGATACGGTCTATATCTATGCAGGAATCGCTCAGCCGATTTTCAAAGCAGATTCTTATATTATCCTCACGGAAAACGCTGATTGTAAGATTACCCGAATCGTGCTTGTAAGCGTTGCCGATGAGATTATCGAAAATGCGCATAAGCATATTTCTGTTGGAATTTATTAAAATTCTCGGCATATCGCAGTTGAAAATAATCTCACGTTCCTGAGCGACAAAATAGTCGTAATAATGCACAACGGATTCCTGCAATATTTCTATCAGGTTGACAGATGATATTTCGGGCTTGCGGTCGCCTGAAATAACCTTTGAGAACTCAAAGAACGAGTTAATCAGCTCTTCCAGACGGACTAAACGCTGTTCAATAATGCATATCATCTTCTGCTTTTCGTCATCGGGCATATCCGAGCTGATTATAATATCTATATATCCCATAGCCGACGTAAGAGGAGTACGGAGGTCGTGGGATATATTTGTTATCATCTGCTCAAGGTCGTGGCTCTTCTTGTTGTAGAGTATCTGATTACGGCGCATTTTCTTGAGCGAGCTGTTTATGCTGTTTATCAGATTCTTGGATATACCGCCGTTTTCGGAATGCACCAGCTCATTTGAATCCCGAGACAGTATTCTTTCAAGCTGTTGCGAAATACTCTTTATTTCACGCTTTTGCAGAATAAAAAGGAACAGCACTATCACAAGTATTATCCCGAAAATCACAAGCAATACTTCCATAGGCTGTCCCTCCTTTTTATTTTATTTCCGATTTCTTAAAGCACATATAGCCGATTGCGTTAAATACGATAACAATAACTGCGCAGACTATAAAGCTGTTTCTTATGTAATTGTCAGTCGGTTCGCCTGAAAGGTACATAAACATCGCCTGAAGCTCGTAATTCAGAAATTTCGGCGATATATTAAGCAATTGTACTGCCAGAGATGCGATTACCTGGAATACCATTACAAACGGAATCGAAACTGTATTGAAAACGGCATTTTTTCTTATCATAAATGCAAATCCTGTCAGAAGGCTTGTGCTTGCCAGTACAGGAGGAATCTGCAACAGGGTTACTTTCGTGATGTCGCCGATACTTGCGGATATATCCTCGCTGTTGAATATGATATTGCCGAAATGTGCGAGATAGTTGTTAAGTAAAAGCAGGGCAACGCATATCAGGTTCACAAGCAGAATTTTCGAGAAGAAGTATTTGTTTCTGCTGATTGCCGAAGAGAGCGTATTTTTTACGGACTTGTTGGAGAAGTCAGTGGTGATTATAATTGAGGCAATAAAAATGAACACATAGTAGAGGTTCATATTCTGCCCTGCGATGTCCCTGTCAAGCTCGTAGTCCTCTGTTTTCAACATCATTTCACGCATATCGGTGATAGTGAGCTTATTAAGTTCCTCATAGGACATATCGCTCATTTCTCCCATACTTTCATATTCAGGAGAAGCAGTAGTCATACCAATCATACCCGGCTGTACCATATATATACTCATTCCAAGCATAAGCAGAAGTATTGCAACAGCGATATAGAATGCCTTGTTTCTGACAATGCGGTATAAATCCGCCTTAATTATGTTAATCATCTTATTTTTCCTCCCCGACAAGCGACTTGAAATAATCTTCCAGCGTGATACCCGTTTCATAGACCGACGAAACACCGATGTTATTTGTTATCAGCATTTTATTGAGTTCTTCGGGATTTACATTGTCCTGATAAATGCGGACTTCCGTGCTGTCGATTACCTTGTAATCAGTAATGCCCGATTTTTCCATAACAGTAACAGCGCCCTTTGTATCGCTCGTTTTTACCGCAACACAGCGCATACATTCAAGGTCGAGTTCCTCTTTGGTAATCTCTCTCAGCACTTTTCCGTGGTCAATTATCAGGAAACGATTCGCTGTAACATAGAGTTCCGAGAGAATGTGGCTTGAAATTATAAAAGTAATACCACGCTCGGTATTGAGCTTCCTGAATGTCTCACGCAGTTCGCTTATGCCGATAGGGTCGAGTCCGTTTATCGGCTCATCAAGAATAATCAGGTCGGGATTATCCAGCATAGCAAAGGCAATTCCGAGACGCTGTTTCATTCCGAGAGAAAATTTGCGGAATTTCTTATTCTTCACTTCCGTAAGACTGACAAGTGCAAGCGCCTCGTCAATCTGCTTCATATCCGTAATGCCCTTCTGGAGAGCGTAATATTTAAGATTCTGATAGGCAGTAAGTCCGCCGAAAAATGCAGGGTTTTCAATAAGACAGCCGATACGTCTCTTTTCCTTTTCGGCTGACGAACCTCTTTTCGAGAATATCTCAAACTCTCCGCCCGATTTTTCGGTAAGACCTGTAATAATCTTCATCATAGTAGTCTTTCCCGCACCGTTTCTGCCGATAAGACCATAAACATCTCCACGATATACAGTCATATCAACATTGTCAAGCGCAGTAAAATTCCTGTAGCTTTTGCAGAGTCTCTCTGTCTTAAGTACAACTTCACGCATATAATTTAACCTCCTGTTGTTGATATAACCATTATAACAGGCATTTATAAAAAAACACTTAAATCAACTCTTAAAAAAGTCTTAAATTTTATTTTTTCAGCCGATAGCCTATTCCCCAGACAGTTTCGATATAGTCCGTATCGGGATTGCAGGATTTCAGCTTCTTCCTGAGCTTGCTTATATGGACGTTCAGCGTATTGTCATCGGCGGAATTTTCATAGTCCCATACAGTATCGTAAATCATCGCCTTTGTACATATCCGCCCCGAGTTCTCCATAAGCAGGCACAGCAAATCAAATTCGTGCTTCGACAGCTCGATAAACTGCCCGCAACAGGTGACGGAGAAGTTGCTTTTATCAAGCTCAATCTCCTTGTATGTAAGCTTTCTGTGCGCAGGAATAATACTCTGTGCATTTCTCAATCTTGCGGAAATTCTTGCAATCAGTTCATCATTATGGAACGGCTTTGTAATATAATCATCCGCACCGAGCGAAAACAGGTCAACTTTCTTGCCGATGTCGTGAATCGCACTCATAACAATAACGGGAACGTTATGCTTAGCCTTGAGTTCCTTTATAATATCATCACCGCTCCGACCCGGAAGCATAATATCAAGCAGAATAAGGTCGATGTTACTGCTATGCACAAGCAGTCCCTCTGTACCCGAATACGCACTCACCGTCAGGTATCTGTTCTGCCTCAGAAGTATCTGAAGCATATTGTTTATGTCAGTATCGTCCTCAATAATCAGGATAGTTTCAGCCAAAATTATTCCTCCTCTGATAAATAATTCCCCTGCTTTTCAGGAAAAAACAGGGGATTTTTATTTTATGATTCAACGATTTCGGGAAGTGATGTAATCATATTCGCCTTGAGCTTCTGAATTGCAAGTGCGTCCATACCTGTAATTCCGTCGCCGGGATTATAAACATCCGCATTCTTTGCGCCCTGCTCCGAAAGAGCGTATTTGTCCTTGTTGCCGAGCGACTGGATTATAGCAGCAGCGTCGGCAATATCAACAACGCCGTCCTCGTTGGCATCGCCGAGAAGAATCTCCTGCGGAACAGTTGCCGTTGTAGTAGTTTCGGGTTCTGTAGTAGTAACAGCAGGCTCTGTAGTTATGGGTGCTTCGCCTGTTTCCCACACAGCGGTAAGCATAATGCCGACACCGGGCTTTGCGCCGAGAATAGTATATTCGCTTCCTGCGGGATAAATATCGCCTTTATCGTCCTGCCAGCCTGCAAAATACTTGCCTGCAACGGTAATATCGGGTTCGGGGCAGATTATCTGCGTATCAGTAAGACCCGCAACTTTAAGATTCGCACCGCCGTTGCCCTGCTTGAATATGACGTTATAGTTTTTCGGCGACCATACGGCAGTGAAAGTAACATCAACATCGGGGCAGGTTACGCTTGCAAGAGGTTTGTAAATCTCGCCGTCGTAATCGGAAAGCCAGCCGACGAGATTGAATCCGTCTCGTGAAAATCTGTCGCTTGCAGGCAAATCTGTGGTAGAACCCTCATTTTTCGGGAATGTCTGCGTAGTGCTTCC
>JAMPGO010000030.1 GCA_023663905.1 Ruminococcus flavefaciens | reverse complement strand
ATGCTTGATTTCAGGCATATTTCGCTTGCCGACAGGGACAGAATAAACAGGGCGCTGAAAAAGTCCGATTTTATGGGCTGTGAGTATTCTTTTGCGAATAATCTAGCGTGGTGCAGGCTTGCCGATTCAAAAATCTGCTTCTGCAAGGATTTCTACATCATCTGCGCCTTCGGAAATGATGACGGAATACCTGTTTTCACTTTTCCGTCGGGCGATGGCGATTATGCTGAATTATTCAGTGAAATGCGGAAATTCAGCGAAAATTCAGGATGTCCGCTCAGAGTAAGCGGAGTTACTGAAAAATCGCTGAAAATGCTCGGGGATATTTTCCCCGATGAGTTCACTGCCCAGCTCGACAGGGACGGTTCTGACTACATTTATAAAAGAAGCAGTCTTGCTGAGCTGTCGGGCAGGAAATATCACCAGAAACGCAGTCATCTTGCGAAATTCAACAGGCTTGACTATGAATTTTCCCTGATTGACGAGCGTGATTTTGACGAGTGCATATATTTTCTGACTGACAATTATAACAATAAGGCTGAAACCGACCACTCTGCCGTTGCCGAACAGTACGCTATAAACACGTATTTCAGCTATTTCAGTGAACTCGGACTTGTCGGCGGTATCATACGGACTGGAGGAAAAATTTCGGCGGTGACAATCGGCGAACCGCTTAATTCCGATACGTTCTGTGTACACATCGAAAAGGCTGACAGGGCTGTTGACGGAATCTACGCAGGCATAAACCACTGCTTTGTGCGAGCCTGTATGGACGGATTCGAGTACGTCAACCGTGAAGAGGATTTGGGGATTGAGGGCTTGCGCAAGGCTAAACTCTCGTATCACCCGTGTTTTCTTCTTGATAAATATGTTTTAACTTTTAAATGAAAGGATAATTAATATGATTTACGTCTATCTTGCAAACGGATTTGAAGAGACTGAGGCAATAACTCCGATTGATATGCTGAGGAGAGCCGAGAAGAAGGTTATTACTGTCGGTATCGGCGATAATATAATTACCAGCTCGCACGGAATCTCTGTTGTAACCGATACGATTGCACAGGAAGCACCGCTGACTGACGAGCTTGAAATGATAGTGCTTCCCGGCGGTATGCCCGGTACTCTCAATCTGGAGAAGTCCGAGTATGTCCAGCAGGCAATTGACTTCTGTATGGAAAAAAATCTGCCGATAGGTGCAATATGTGCAGCTCCGTCAATTCTTGGTCACAAGGGAATATTAAAAGGCAGAAAAGCTGTCTGCTATGAGGGCTTTGAATCACAGCTGGACGGTGCGGAAGTAGGTACAGGAGCAGTTGCCGTTGACGGAAACATCATCACGGCAAGAGGAGCAGGAGTGGCTATGCAGTTTGCCCTTGCGCTCGTGGAAAAGGCTGTATCAAAGGCTGAAAGCGACAGGCAGTTCAGAGCCGTGATGTGTGAATAATATGGCTGACAAGAAAAAACTCCGCAGGCACTTCAAAGAGGTACGAAAATCGGCGGAAAGCGACCTGAAAAACAGCGTAATAACGGCAAAAATTCTTGCGGATGAAAAAATCCGCTCGGCTGATACCGTTTTGCTGTATGCTTCTTTTGGTTCGGAAGTCGATACGTGGAATATTGCACAGAATCTTCTGTTCAAAGATGTGCGGATTGCCTATCCGAAGTGCGGAGAGAATAATACTATGACGTTCCATATTGTCAGCGAGCTTAATCAGCTTGACGACGCATATTATGGTATCTGCGAGCCTGATATTTCGCTTCCACAGCCTGAAATTACGGACAGGACGGTGTGCATAGTACCTGCGCTTGCGTTCACGGAAAAAGGCGGTCGTCTGGGCTATGGCGGAGGATACTATGACAGATTTCTTGCGGAACATCCCGAAATCTATACAATAGGGCTTGCCTATGAAGACTGTATTGCCGAAAGTCTGCCATTGGCGGAGTATGATATAAAAATCAAATCTGTTATTACAGAAGAAAGGACAATAATCTGCAATGAGTGATAATTTTGACGAAAACAAGGACGGTCAGGACGCTGTAAGCGATATTCTTGACAGAATTGACGAGCAGAGCAATCAGATTATGAATGAACTTGACGGCGGTACGGATTATGATATTCAGCCCGAAGAATCCGCCGAAGAAGTCGCCGACGAGATTCCCGATACTGTTGAGTACGCAGAGGAGCAGGCGGAGTACACTGCTGTTCCCGAGAAGCCTAAGCGTGCCGTTAAAAAGAGCAAGAAGAAAAAGAAAAAGAAGAGAAAACGCAGCCGTCTGCCGGGTGTTCTGATTCTCGTTACGCTTATTTTCGGCGTTTCTATTATAAGCTCGCTCGTAATTATCGGCTATGGCAAGGATATGCTCGGCATAGGCAAGAGTGAGGAAACACATCTTCTTGTTGTACCTGAGGGTGCGACGACTGAGGAAATCGCCATTATGCTTAAGGATGACGGTATTATCAAATCGTCCGAAGCGTTCAAGCTGTTTGTTGATTTGCGCAACAAGGAGCAGGGATATATTTCAGGCGAGCATTTTATCCGCCCGAATATGCCCTATGAAACGCTTGTAAACGAGCTTACACAGCTTCCGACGGAAGAACTCGGCGATTCTATTGAAGTAACATTCCCAGAGGGTGTTACTCTTATTGAAGCAAGCAATATCCTTGAAGAAAACGGTATCTGCGATGCCGAGGACTTTGTATTTTACTTCAATTCAGGCGGTTTCGGACTTGATTTCGAGGATTTGCTTCCTGTTGATACTTCGCTTAAATTCGAGCGTATGGAGGGCTATTTATTCCCTGATACGTACTTCTTCTACGAAAACAGCGACGTCGAAACGGTCTGCCAGAAGATTTATTATAACTTTGAATCAAAGATGACCGACGAGCGACTTGCAAAAATGCGTAAGCTTAATCTCAGTCTTGACCAGCTTGTTACATTTGCTTCAATAGTGCAGAAAGAGGCTGCGACAACTGCCGATATGAGCGATGTTGCCTCTGTTTTCTGGAATCGTCTTAACAACAATGACGACTTCCCGCTTCTCCAGTCCGACCCTACATCAAACTATGCAAATGACGTTGTGCGCCCGAATATAGAGTATTACAACGAGACGATTATCAACGCATACGATACGTACAAAAGTCCCGGACTTCCTCCCGGAGCTATCTGCAATCCAGGAATCGAAGCTATTGACGCTGTTCTTGAAGCAAAGCAGACATCGTATTTCTACTTTATTGCGAACATCAACACAAAGGTTACGTACTTCTCCGAGACTCTTGAACAGCACGAGGAATATCAGGCACTTATTGAACAGCAGTACGCTGAGGAGGCATTGAATGGAGAAGAATAAACTTGAGGTTCTTGCACCAGCAGGAGATGAAGAACGTCTCAATTCCGCACTCAATTACGGTGCAGACGCTGTTTATCTCGGCAGACAGCAGTTTGGTATGCGTTCATCGCCGATGAACTTCGATTTTGAACAGCTTGTCAGCGCAGTAAAATCGGCGCACGCAAAGGGTGTTAAAGTATATCTCACCTGCAATACGCTTCCACGCAACAATGAGATACCGTTCTTTGAAAAATTCGTCAGGGAAGCCGTAGAAGCTGAGGTTGACGCACTTATTGTGGCGGATATAGGTCTGCTTATGATGATTAAAAGATTTGCGCCCGATATGGAGATACACATCTCCACGCAGACAGGAATTGTAAATTACGCTACCGCCCGAGAGCTTTATAATCTCGGTGCGAAAAGAATCGTGCTTGCAAGGGAACTTACGCTTGACGAGGTTGCCGAGATACGTGCGAAAACAAGTCCCGATATGGATATTGAGTGCTTCGTACACGGTGCTATGTGCGTATCGTTTTCGGGAAGATGTCTGCTGTCGCAGTATCTTGTAAACCGTGACGCAAATCGTGGAGAATGCGCACAGCCCTGCCGCTGGGGTTATCATCTTGTCGAGGAAAAGCGACCCGGCGAGTTTTTCCCGATTTTTGAGGATGAAAAGGGTACATATATTCTCAACGCAAAGGATATGTGTATGATTGAGCATATTGACAAGCTTGCCGAAGCAGGAGTTACGAGCCTTAAAATTGAGGGAAGGGCAAAATCGGCTTACTATGTATCGGTAGTGACAAATGCTTACAGGCTGGCGGTTGATGAATACTACAAAAATCCGTATGATTTCAGACTTCCCGACTGGATTCGTGATGAAGTCTATAAAGTCAGCCACAGAAAGTACTGCAACGGCTTTTTCTTCGGCACACCCGAAAACTCGCAGTATTACGAGAACAGCGGATATATCCGCAACTATGATATTGTCGCAGTCGTGGAGAAGTGCGAGGACGGCACGGTGTACTGCACTCAGCGCAACAGATTTTTTGCAGGCGATGAAGTTGAAATAATGTCTCCTGCGGAAAAGCCCGTGGTTATGGTGCTGGACAAGCTTTTTGATGAAAACGGCGATGAAATTGCAACGGCAAATCACGCTATGATGAAATTCTCATTCAGGTGCGATACCGTTTTTCCGTCGGGAGCTATAATCCGCAAAGCAGTGGTATAAATAAAAAATCCCTTGTCGCAAAGGCAAGGGATTTGTTGTTTTATTTTACGGATTCAAAACCGTGGTTCAGGTCGTCAATAATATCGTCGATATGCTCCGTGCCGATTGAAAGGCGGATTGTATTCGGCTTGATTCCTGCGGAAAGAAGTTCTTCTTCCGTCATCTGCGAGTGCGTAGTTGAAGCAGGGTGAATTACAAGCGATTTTACGTCGGCAACATTTGCGAGAAGCGAGAAGAGTTCAAGGCTTTCGGTAAATTTCTTTGCGGTATCGGCACTGCCCTTAATCTCAAAAGTAAAGATTGAGCCTGCGCCGTTCGGGAAATACTTATCATAGAGTTCTTTTTCCTTGCCCTCTGCAAGCGACGGATGATTTACCTTTTCAACCTGCGGGTGATTTTTAAGGAAATCCACAACTTTAAGCGCATTCTCAACGTGACGTTCAACACGGAGCGAGAGAGTCTCGAGACCCTGTAAAAGCAGGAAGGAATTGAACGGCGAAATTGTTGCGCCCTGGTCTCTCATAAGTGTTGTGCGGAGCTTCATAATATATGCGATATTTCCGCAGGCTTTCGTGAATACAACGCCGTGATATGAGGGATTGGGCTGGGAAAGTCCAGGGAATTTGTCGTTCTGCGCCCAGTCGAACTTGCCTGAATCAATAACAACACCGCCCATTACAGTACCGTGACCGCCGATGAATTTCGTAGCTGAATGAACTACAATATCAGCGCCGTGTTCAATCGGTCTGATGAGATAAGGTGTAGCAAAAGTGCTGTCCACGATAAACGGAATGCCGTGCTTGTGGGCGATTTCAGCGATAGCTTCAAGGTCTATAACGTCTGAATTGGGATTTCCGAGAGTTTCGGCATAAATCAGCTTAGTATTGGGCTGGATTGCCTTTTCAAAGTTTTCGGGAACGGACGGATTTACAAAAGTAGTGGAAAGACCCTGTTCCCTGAGCGTATTTGCGAAAAGGTTGTATGTACCGCCGTACAGATTAGTTGAGGAGACAATGTGGTCGCCTGCTGTAGCGATATTCTGAATAGCGTATGAAATAGCCGCCGAGCCTGAAGCAGTAGCCAGAGCAGCAGCACCGCTCTCCAGTGCAGCTATTCTCTTTTCAAAAACGTCGGAAGTGGGATTCATAAGACGTGTGTAGATATTTCCGCCCTCTGTAAGTCCGAAGCGACCGGCAGCCTGTGCGGAGTCCTTGAAAACGTACGACGTTGTTGCGTAAATCGGGACAGCTCTTGCGTCCGTTGCGGAATCGGGATTTTCCTGACCGACGTGAAGCTGAAGTGTTTCAAATTTATATTTCTTGCTCATAATTATTCAATCCTTTCATATTAATTCTACCTGTTTAGTAGACTATATAAAAAGTATATCACACTTTTCCTGATTTGTCAATAGGTATCTGAAAAAAATTTCAGAAAAAAACAGTCCCTGTTGATTGCAGAGACTGTTGGAATATGTTATTTCTTTTTATTTTTGGATTTCTTCTTTATCTCAGGTTTCTTGTCATCGGGCAGAGGCTCGGGGACGTAATCGAGCGTAGCAGTCGGAAGGTTTTTGTTTTCGAGCCTGTATGTGACATACTCATCGATGAGCGAATAGATTACGGCGAAAATCGGTACTCCTAAAATCATTCCTGCAAAGCCGAATAATCCACCGCCGACGAGAATCGAGAAAAGCACCCAGAATGCCGAGATACCAATTGACTGACCGAGAATTTTCGGACCTATGATATTGCCGTCAAGCTGTTGGATAACGAGTATGAGAATCAGGAACGGAATTACCTGTTTCGGCGAAGAGACGAGCAGAAGCAGTGCGCTCGGGATTGCGCCGATAAACGGACCGAAGAACGGAATTATATTTGTGATTCCGACGAGTACGGAAATAAGAACGGCGAAATCGAGCTTCATAATAGTCATACAGATAAAGCAGAGACAGCCTATTATTATGGAATCGACGATTTTTCCCGAAACGAATCCGCTGATTGAGGTGTTGACCTGTGTGCAGACCCTTAAAAATCCCGATGAAGCCCTCTGCGGAAGCAATGCGCAGATTATCTTCTTAAGCTGTGCCTGGAAATGCTCCTTGTCCATCAGGAAATAAATTGCAACGATTATTCCTATGATAAAATCTTTTATTGCAATAATAAAGCTGAGTGCGCTGTCGGTGACTTTCTTCATAATATCGCTGATTTCAGG
Organism: Ruminococcus flavefaciens; assembly: GCA_023663905.1. Classification (GTDB taxonomy): domain Bacteria; phylum Bacillota; class Clostridia; order Oscillospirales; family Ruminococcaceae; genus Ruminococcus; species Ruminococcus flavefaciens_AD. The sequence continues at coordinate 7,104 of JAMPGO010000030.1, read as the reverse complement.
AGCTATCCTGTTTACGGTGTCCATAATAGTGGTCTCGAAGTTTTCAATCTGACTGTAGATTTTTGAGAGAATTTCGGGGTATTTCGCAAGAATCTCGCTTATCCACTTCTCAAAATTGTTGACATAAGTGCCGATATTGTTTATGATTCCCTGAATGCTGTCGGTAACCTGCGGAATAATTATCGCACAGAGGGCTGAGAGCATTGCAAGAAATATAACCATTGTGATTATCACGGAAATAACCCTGCTGAGTTTTGGTCGGATTTTCTTTTTCTTGTCAATCTTCCCGAGCTGTCTTTCCGTCCACATCATAATCGGATTGAGCAGATAGGCAATGATGAGACCCCATATAATCGGAGCGGTAACAGAGCAGACCGTTCTTATTATATCCCCGACAATCGTGAAGTTGAAGATAACGGCATAGACGAGTATGCACACTGTAAACGTCAGGATTGTGTAAAGAGAAATCGTGTTGTATTTTTCATTCCAGTTGATTTTCAATGCGTTCACCTTCCTTGTATATGTTATATTTATTATATCATTTTGTATTGCAGAAATCAATAAGTACACGAAAATTTTACATATTTATGGCGATTTTTTTAATCTGTGAAAAAAATATACTGAAAAGTTGAAATACTACTTGAAAAGTTATGCGCTTTATGATATAATTAGTATATTGATTTTATATGTTTGCGGAGTAATATGATGAATAAATTTGCGGTTTACAAATCCGAGACGGGTTTTTACTATTATGAATATGTTGAAAGTCTGGAACAGCTCAAAGGAACTGTTCTGGAACATATCGTGACGGAGGACAAGCTTCCTGTGGTTCTTGACGGCAACGGCGGATATTATAAATTTACAGAGCGTGACTATTGTTTTGTTGAGATTGTCGAGACGGATAAGGACTGTCCTCTTCCGCTGGAAAAGATGTACTTTAAAAATCACGATAATTTCAAGCTCGGCTGGATTTCGCCCGACGGCGATACATACTCGTGCAGTTATACGGGTCACACAAAGGCGGCTATAGCTATATGCGCAAAGTATTTTCCGAACACATCTCTTCCCGAGAGAACTCTCGGCAATGCGGGCTGGCTCAAGGTGATTGATTCGTGGAACGGCACGGAGCGCCAGCACGGTCAGTTTGTCTACTCCGTTACCGGCAAAATAACAAAGGCTCAGGCGGACAAGCTGTTTGATTTGGGGCTGTACTATAACGAAGAAGTCAGGAAAATGGTTGATATGTGTGCGGATAATTGGTAAAATTATGCTGTGATTACAAAAAACCGAATATATTTTTTGTGTATTTTTGACATAATTCAGCAGGAAATTATATGCAAAATTATTATTGTTTTTTTTATGATAAAATGTTATAATAATTACAGAATATTTTAAAAAGTTATTGGGGGCTACTTTATGGCAGAAACAAAATTTATAAGAGCGACTGCTTTCGGCGGATATAATAAAGCTGACGTGGACAAACGGCTCGATTTTCTCTATAATATGGTCTATGACCTGAAAAACGAACTGCGTGAATCGAAACTTCTGCTCAAAAAATATCAGGAGGGTTCAGAAGCCGAAAAGAATTTCGAGACTGTTCTCGCCACCGAAAGAGCTATGATTACTCAGGTTCAGGTTAAAAATGAGAATCTCTCCGAGAAAAATAAATGTATTAAGGAAGAAGCACGTCTTAAAGAGATTGAAAATGCCGAACTCCGTGAGACGGTCAAGACTTTGCAGAGCAAGCTTGCCGACGCTGAGCTTACCGTAAATGCGATGAAAAGCCAGAACAGTGCCGAGACTCTCGGTGTGATATTTGTCGAGGCGCAGAAATCCCGTGAGCTTATTATCAGCTCCGCAAAGGAAGAAGCCAAAACCTGCGAGGAAAGCACAAGGAGATTTGTTGAGGAGTTTGTAACCGATACCAATAATCAGGCTTCAAAGATTATTTACACTGCCGAACGACAGGCTGCTGAAATTGTTGCCGAAGCAAGAAATCAGGCGGAGCAAATCAGGGTTTCTTCAAATAATATGAAATCTGTTATGTATACGGAAATGCTCGGCATAAGCTCGAAAATTCTTGAAATCAAAGAAACTATCTCGGAGTTCGGAAATTATACCGTCGCAAAACTGCTCAATGCCGAAAATATTATAGAATCTGCGGATGAAACACTTAAAAGCGGTGGTATTCCCGTGTTTGAAACCGCTCAGGAAATCAAGCCCGATTATCCCGAAGAACCTGTGTATCTTAAACCCAAGCCCGCACCTGCTCCGGAGAAAAAACGTGCCGAGCTTGATAAGCTACAGGCTATGGCGGAGGCTATCGGCGGTGCGGATTCAGATGATTTGACAAAGCAGGCGGAAGCACAGAACAGCAAAACAAACGTTTCTGATAATCCTGCAAAATCAACCGAAAATTCAGGTGCAAAAAAAGGCGGATTAAGCCTTGCCGATTTAATGAAACAGGCACAGGCACTTGACAGCTGAATTTTATTGTGAGGAGAATTTAGAAATGAATGAAATTATTATCGTAAAGCCCGAGAAATGTGTGGGGTGTAATGCGTGCGTAAGAAACTGCCCTGCGCCTGAAGCGAACATCACAAAAATGCTGGAGGACGGCAGATTTGTAACAACAGTAAATCCCGACAAGTGTATAACCTGCGGTGAATGCGTAAGAACCTGCAATCACGGCGCAAGAGACTATATTGACGATACAAGGGAATGTATGCAGAGACTTGCCAAAGAGAAGCTCATTATTCTCGCCACACCTGCAATCAAGACCGTTTTCCCGAATCAGTGGATGGGCATTCTTGACTGGTTCAGGAACAAGGGATGTATCATCTACGACGTTTCGCTTGGCGCTGATATATGCACGTGGGCGCACCTCAGAGCTATCGAGAACAGCAAGGTCGGCAACCTGATTACACAGCCGTGCGCTGCTATTGTTAAATATATTGAGATTTATCAGCCGAAACTGCTGAATAATCTTTCGCCGATTCACAGCCCTATCGCCTGTGCGGTTACATATATTAAAAAATACCTCAGACGTACCAATCCTGTCGCCGTTCTTTCGCCGTGTATCGCCAAAAAGACGGAATTTCAGGAGACGGGTCTTGTTGATTATAACGTTACTTTCAGCAAGCTTAAAGACTATTTCGATGCAAACGGCATAAAAGTCCACACAAATTCAGAACACGATTTTGAATATAATTTCGACGACCAGCAGGGACAGCTGGGAGCTGTTTATCCACGTCCGGGCGGACTTCGTGATAACCTCTGGCTTCATAATCCCGATATAAATATAACCACTTCCGAAGGTGTTCACAAGGTTTATCCCGAGCTTGATATGTACGCTGCTATGCCCGAGTTCAAGCACCCTGAAGTATTTGATGTTCTCTCCTGCGAGTTCGGCTGTAATGTCGGTCCTGCTTCGGGTACAAGCCAGACTGTATTCGATGTTATGGCGACTATGCGAGAAGTTGAGAGAGAAGCTAAAAAGCGCCGTAAAACAGGTGTTTTCGGTAAAGGCGAGGATAAGCTCTTCAAGAAATTCGATGAGGAACTCAGAATCTCTGACTTTATGAGAACATACAAGCGTATTACTCCTTCGCCTCTGCCGTCGGAAAAACAGCTTGACGCAGTTTTTGAGCTTATGGGCAAGCATACCGACGCTGACAGGCATTTTGACTGCCACGCCTGCGGTTATCATTCCTGCCGTGAAATGGCTACGGCTATATGCAGAGGACTCAACACACCCGACAACTGTATTGTCCACGCAAAATCAGTCCTCACGGCACGTCACAGCGAGCTGACTGCACAGCACGAGAAGCTCAGGGAAATCACATCGAAGTGCCTTGCACTCTCGGAAGAGCTTAAAAACAACGTCCGTGAAATCAAGAAGAATATCGATACAATAGGCGAATCCACCAACAAGACAAGCGACAGAGCGCACGTTGTAAATGAGCTTCTTACCAATATCGTTGCATTCTGCGAGGGCAACGAGACTATGGATGCCGACAGCGTAAAGCAGATGGTTGTTATCCTTGAAACCACTCTCAAGGCATTCAGTACCCTTGACGAAAACGTGAATACAACCAACGCAAGTTCAAATCTTATTATTCAGTCAATTCTTGAAATCAGAAATCTTGTTGACGGAATCAACGAAACTCTTGTCGAAACAATGAATATGAGAAACAACTTATAAGGAGAATTATTATGCAATGCGAAATCTGTAATGCGGAGCTTATTCCCGGTGATTTAGTGTGCAATCAGTGCGGTGCGCCGATATTGCAAAACGTAGAGGGATTTGAAAATACTATGGCTATACAGAGGATTCTGCGTAAGCTCATTGTAGAAAATTTCAGAAATTCTCAGGTTAATGCAAGAAGCCTTATCGCCCTGCTCAGGGACTATCTGACTGATTTCAAGCCCGAATGCCGTCTGCTTATCTATACAATTGAATCCGGAGTGCTTAAGAATATGCTTGCGGAGGAAAACAAGGAAATTGCGGTAATGCGTGCGAGAAGCTGTCTGATAAGCGAGTGCTTTATTTCAGAAATGGCGGCGGAGTTCGTTCTTGTCTGCCTGACATATATGCTGAAATGGCCGTATAAAATTCACGTCGTCGAGGAAAAACACGAGGAAGCTCCTGTTGTTTTGAATAAAAAATCCGAATCATCCGAGAGCGTGCGTGTGAACGTTCCCGAAATGGTTCTCCGCCCGATAGACGCTGTAAAATTCAGGCTGTCAAAGAATATTGTCATTTCAAAAAACTATACAAAAATCGAGGGATTCTGCTTTGACAAATACAAGCTTGTCCGCACAGTCAAGCTTCCGCCGACTATCATTGAAATCGGTGAGTATTCTTTTTCCAGCTGTAAGCACCTCAGACTTATTGAGCTTCCCGATTCCGTAAGGCTGATTCACCAGGGCGCATTCAGCCAGTGTACCGAACTCGAAAAAATAACTATTCCTTCGGGTGTTATCGAAATCGAGGATAATACGTTCCTCTGCTGTGAATCGCTTGAAATAGTTGAAATCCCGACGACGGTCAGCAGTATCGGTATGCAGGCATTTTCGGGCTGTGAGAAGCTCAAGAAGCTCTATCTGCCCGACAGTATTAAATTTATTGACGAAAACGCTTTCCTGTATTGTCCCGAGCTTACTATCAGGTGCTATGAAAATTCATATGCCCATAGGTACTGCATTGACAACAACATAAAGGTCGAGACTGTTCCTGTCGGCAAAGACCTGAGAGCTGAATTTTAAAGAAAGGGGATTATTTAAATGCTTGAACTTAAAATCGGACAGGAAGTTGACTTGGAATTTGGCGGAAAAGCAAAGGTTCTGGGAATCATCGGAAGCGGTGGACAGGGTGTTGTTTACCTTGTTGAGTTCAACGGAATGCAATGGGCATTGAAATGGTACGACATAGACAAAATCAGAAAACCGGAGGAATTTCGCCGAAACATTCAGCAGAATATTTCTGACGGTGCGCCGAGCAACCGTTTCCTCTGGCCCAAGTACCTCACAAAGGTTCTGCCTGACGGAAGCTTCGGCTATGTTATGGAACTCAAGCCCGACAGCTTCGATTCGTTCGTCGATATTCTGAACACATACAAGCTTGTAATAGACCCTCTGACAGGTCGTGCGACAAAGAAAACCGTAAGATTTTCCACGCTTTACGCTATGGTTACGGCTGTTATCAACATCGTCAACGCATTCCGACAGCTTCACCGTGCTGGAAAGAGCTATCAGGATTTGAACGACGGCGGATTTTTCATCAACGTTGATACTGGAGCTGTACTCGTCTGCGACTGCGACAATATCGCACCCGAGGGCAGTAACTTCGGAATCGGCGGAAAGCCGGGCTATATGGCTCCCGAGGTTGTCCGTGGAGTTGCAAGACCTGACGTGCAGACCGATAAATATTCGCTCGCCGTTGTACTTTTCAAGCTTCTGTTCAGGGGCGACCCTATGGAGGGCGAGCGTGTTGTAAGGGACGTGTGCCTCACGGAGATTTCTGAGCTTAAACACTATGGTCAGAACGCACTTTTTGTCTACGACCCGTATGACGCTTCAAACCGTCCCGTAAGAGGTATTCACGACAATGTTATAAAGTTCTGGAGACTCTATCCCGACTATATAAAAGAAGCTTTTGTACGTTCGTTTACAACTGGAGTTTCCGACCCTGACAAGCGCATTATTGAGAACGAATGGCAGACGCTGTTTATCCGTCTCCGTTCCGAGATTATTATGTGCGGATGTGGAAGGACTAACTTCACCTCGATGTTTGAAAAGCCCGACGAAAAGACGTACAGATGCCCGAAATGCGGTATGAAATTTGCCACAATCGGCTTCTCAAACAGCGATAACCGTGTTCCGCTTTATCTGGGACGAAAGTTCTACGAGTGCGAGATAAATCCCGACTGCGACGATTTTCTCACCGTTTCAGGCGAGCTTGTTGAGAATAAGCTTAAGCCCGGAATACTTGGTATAAAGAACTGTTCCGAAAATTTATGGAGAGTAAAAATGCCCGATGGTATTTTCTATGATGTAACTCCGGGCAAAGGCTGTCCTATCTGGAAAGAGCTTGAAATTGATTTCGGCGGAGTTACTGCAAAAATTTAATTATCTGAAAGGACGTTGTATATAAAATGAGCAATATAAAAGAAAATACTGTGCCGGATAGTCTGCTTGACTTTGATGATGACGACCCGCTTGGTGCAACGAGTGTTTCTAAAAAAAGTCTCGTTATATTTTTTATGATTGATACATCTGCGAGTATGCGAGGTAAGAAAATGGGTGAGCTTAATACCGTTATGGAGGAGCTTATTCCCGAAATCAGACGTGTAGGAGAAGCTGATACGGACGTTAAGATTGCTGTCCTCACCTTCTCGACGGACGTAAAATGGATGTATTCCGCACCTGTTTCGATTGAAGAGTTCCAGTGGACAAGGCTGGAAGCTTCGGGCGTTACAAGTATGGGAGCTGCCTTTGAGGAGGTTTCCTCAAGAATGTCAAGAAACAGCTTCCTCAATTCGCCCTCGCTGTCGTTTGCACCTGTTATCTTCCTGATGACGGACGGCTATCCCTCAGACGACT
>JAMPGO010000002.1 GCA_023663905.1 Ruminococcus flavefaciens | reverse complement strand
TCCTTCGACACACGCCCCTCAAACGTGCCTGTCTGCCTATTCCAGCACACTCGCATTTTTTATTTTTGTATCATTTCCTGACTGCTTTATTATTATATCACATAAAAACGGATTTGTCAAGTACTTTTTGAAAAAAATTTCAAAAATTTTGAAAAAAATTTTGTGCCGTACGGAATCACCATACGGCACGGATTTTTATAATGCGCTTTTCGTTGTTGAAAGCACCTTCATTGAGTTGATTATGTAGCCGTCGTTTGTTTCGGTGAGTTTAAATTCAACGGATTTTGATGAAGCCTTCGGAAGCCACTCGGGAAGCTCATCTATGTAGTCCACAACTATCGTGTAGGTATCACCGCTCTTGGTTGCGCCCTTGATTTCGGGCGAATATGTGTACGTTACCGGAGCAATCGGCACGTTGTAGGATTTCGTTTCCTCGTTGTAGTAGAAGCGTGATTCAGCAGGACCGACCGTTGTGTGATTCAGCACAGGGAGATTTTCGCCGAACAGCTTCACGGCATAGGATTCAACGTCAACGGCTGGGATTTTTACCACGTCGAAAGTCATTTCATATTTGCTTATTGCGTTCTCAGACATAATCATAGACCAGATTGAAGCGGTAATTACCTGCTCCGACGAGAGTTCGGCAGGCGATTCAAAGGATTCGATGTCCATAATTACAGCAGGGTAGACGATGGATTCAAAGCCGTTTTTTTTACTGTTGCCTGAAGAAAATCCGCCGATAAGACTTACGCTCTTTGAGATTACAGTGACAAGTCCCACGCAGGCAAGAACGGCGAAAACAAGTCCGAGAAGGGTGTAGATGTTCTTCTTGAGCTTAAGCTTGGGCTTCTTAGCCTTGTCGGATTCAGGCTTCTCGCTTCTTTCGTTGATTATTTCTTCGGGATTTTCATCGAGAATATCTTCAAGAACAGCTGAAATTCCGAATGAGCTAGCCTCAATATCGGCTTCGTCGGAATCATCGGGAGATTCATCGTCCTCGCCGTCATCGTCGGAATTAACGCTGTTTTCAATATCAGCAACCGCCTTTTCAGCGTCCTCACGGATATTGTTTATCATCGAGCCTACAGGGTCGGAATCGTCGTCAAGCTCGTAATCGTCATATTCATCATCGTATTCTTCGGAGTTTTTGATTTCTGTAATTTCTTCAACAGTAAAATCTTCGGCGGAATCAAGAAGTCGTCGTTTAGTTTCTTCCGCTTCAATGCGCTGTCTTTCGGCTTCTTCCTTAGCCTTGCGCTCAGCTTCGAGACGTTTTCTCTCGGCTTCTTCCTTAGCCTTGCGCTCAGCTTCAAGTCGCTGTCTCTCAGCCTCTTCCTTAGCCTTACGCTCAGCTTCAAGTCGCTGTCTCTCAGCCTCTTCCTGTGCCTTGCGTTCAGCTTCAAGTCGCTGTTTTTCTTTTTCCTGCTCTCGGAGTGCGTCATAATCGGGAAGCTCGTTTGTGATTACGATTCGCTTTTTGCTTCCGGCAGGCTTTATGCCGGATGTTTTCGGCGGAAGCGGAGCGAGTTTTCTGGGCGCATCGGATTTGATAGCGGATTTACTGTCGGTGAATGTAGTCAGCAGGTCGTCAACAGACATATTGTCCACACCGCTTCCGCCGTGAGTTCTGACAGTAGAGGATGAACCGTTTTTCGCCGATTTGCCGTTGTTGATAATATTGTCAAGGTCTTTTTTTGTAGCCATAAATACCTCCTGTTAAAATATTTATCTTATCTGGCCGCTTCCGTCAATAAGATATTTAACGGTCGTGAGTTCAGAAAGTCCCATAGGACCTCTTGCGTGGAGTTTCTGTGTTGAAATTCCTATCTCAGCGCCATATCCGAACTCACCGCCGTCTGTGAAACGTGTTGAAGCGTTGACATAAACCGCAGCAGCGTCAACTTCATTCTGGAATTTGCGTGCGGAATCGAACGATTTTGTAACAATGCACTCGGAATGACGTGTGCTGTATTTTCTGATATGAGCTATAGCCTCGTCAATATCGTCAACCACTTTAACGGCAATAATATAATCGTTAAATTCCGTAGCGTACTCGGTTTCGGTAGCCTTTTCAACATCGCCCAGAATAGCAATAGTCCTGTCACAGCCATAGATTTTAACGTTGTGGGACTTGAATCTCTCGGCAATTGCAGGCAGGAATTTTTCAGCCACATCCTTGTGTACGAGCAGGCTTTCAATAGCATTGCAGACGGACGGTCTCTGCGTTTTTGCGTTGTCGGTAATCTCAACAGCCATATCAATATCAGCCGAGCTGTCAACGTATACGTGGCAGTTTCCCGCACCTGTTTCAATAACAGGCACTGTAGCGTTTGTAACGACAGCCTGAATCAGCCCTGCGCTTCCACGAGGAATAAGCACGTCAACATAGCCGTTAAGCTTCATAAGTTCGTTAGTTGTCTCACGTGATGTATTTTCCACAACTTGAATAATATCGGCAGGAAGTCCGCATTTTTCGAGAGCCTCACGCATAATCTTTCCGAGACAGATATTGGAGTTGATAGCTTCCTTACCGCCTTTGAGGATAACAGCGTTGCCTGCTTTGAGACAGAGTACGGCTGCGTCAACGGTAACGTTGGGTCGGGATTCAAAGATAATGCCGATAACTCCGAGCGGAACACGTGTTTTTGTGATTCTCAGACCGTTCGGACGGACAAATCCGTCAATCACCTGACCGATAGGGTCGTTCATAGCAACAAGCTCATCAACACCCTTTGCCATACCTGCAATGCGGTTTTCGTCGAGCTTAAGTCTGTCCTGCATAGCCTTGGACATACCGTTTTTCTGTGCATTCTGTAAATCCTTGGCATTTTCTGAAATAATAAGTTCCGTGTTGTCAATAAGTGCCTGTGAAATGGCAGAGAGTGCGTCATTCTTGATTTTTGTCGATGCGCCTGCGATTGCAGGTTCTGCGTTTTTGGCTTTAATGCCAAGTCCCTGTGTGTAATTCATAATACTTCACCTCATAATATTTTTTATTCACACTTATAAAGAGTAGCTGAATAATATCCATCATTATTATGGTCATAAAAATCCGCATAAATTTCAGAGTTGCCCCATATATAAATATATTCAATTTCGTCTTTATGATACTGTTCATAGTAATCAGAAAACTCCCGAGTATTGTCTTCATAATTATAGATAATACCGTTTTCGATTTTTCTTGCAAGTTTACCTTTTACATTGTCCTGCATAAATTTGTCACAATCAGCTATATTGCTTATGTCAAGAGTATAAGTAAATGAAAGCCAGCCAAATTCATTATATCTTTCAAGCTTTATGTCATCTGTTACTGTAATACCGAATGTTTCTTCCATTTCTGCCTTGCGGTTTTTTCCGAAAATGTGATATGTAATATCAAGGTCAAAAAATAGCTTATATGCACCGAAGAGCAGTAAAATAACTACAATTATGGCAATAAGAACCCTGTTCAAGGTTTTTTCAGTCTTTTCTAATTCAGTATCTTTTTTATCACTCATAAATTTTAGCCTTAAAAATAGTGCCGATTTCCTTGTTTTCAAACAAATCGTAAAGAAGTTCGGGATTTTTGCCGTTCATAATAACCATATCAATACCGGCTTCCGAAGCGATTTTAGCGGCGTTTATTTTTGTTGACATACCGCCTGTGCCAAGTCCCGAACCTGCACCGCCTGCTATTCTCTCTATTTCGGGAGTGATTTCCTCAACAACAGTAATCGGCTCTGCATCGGGATTCTTATGCGGGTCGTCATTGTACAGACCGTCAATGTCCGAGAGAATAAGAAGCAAATCCGCTTCGGCAAGTGAAGCGACAAGTGCGGAAAGGGAATCGTTTTCGCCGATTTCAAGCTCCAGCTCGTCAATAGAGATAGAGTCGTTCTCGTTGACAATCGGGATAACACCCATACCTACGAGCGTTTCAATAGTATTCCTGAAGTTCTCGCAGTGGTTGGGATTATTGATGATAGTCTTTGTTAGAAGAATCTGCGCAACAGTTACGCTGTATTTCTCAAACATATCGTCATAAACGTGCATAAGCTCGCACTGTCCGACGGCGGCAACAGCCTGTTTGAGCTTGGTATCTTTAGGTCGCTTTGAAAGCCCGAGCTTGCCCGTGCCGAGACCTACAGCACCCGACGAGACCATAATTATCTCTTTACCCGAGTTGTGCAGGTCGGAAATCACACGCACAAGGTCGTTCATACGGCGGATATTAAGCCTGCCTGTGCTGTGTGCGAGCGTGGAAGTACCTAATTTTATAACAATTCTTTTTTTATCAGAAATATTTCGCATAGTCATATCTTTCCTTAAATCAGTTAACTTTATTCTGTGGCATACCGTTCTGCCACTTCTCAATATTATCGCATACTATATCGAACAGACGTTCTCTCGTCTCGTAAGGCGCCCACGCAGTATGCGGAGTTATTACGCAGTTTCGGGCATTTTTAAGCGGAGTATCGGGCGACATAGGTTCTTTTTCAAGCACGTCGAGATAAGCAAAGGCAATTTTTCCGCTGTCAAGTGCGTTTGCTAAGTCGTTTTCATTTACGACAGCGCCTCTTGATGTGTTGATTAAAACTGCCGACTGTTTCATAAGTCCCAGCAAATCGGCATTTACAATACCGTTTGTCTGCTCGGTAAGAGGACAGTGAAACGTCAGAAAATCGGCATTTTTCACTGCTGTTTCTATGTCGGTAACTTCATACGGGCAGTTCTTGGGCGCTGTTCTTGTGCTGACGATTATCTTCATACCAAAAGCATTGCCGATTTCCGCAACACGTCTGCCGATTGAGCCGTAACCCACGACAGACAGCGTTTTTCCTGCAATTTCAGCCGTCGGAATCGGGAAGTACGAAAAGCACGGCGAAGTCTCCCATTCGCCCGACTTAACGGCGGAATCATATTCACGGATACGGCTTGCGAAGTCCAGAATATAGGCGAAAACCTGCTGTGCGACTGCATTTGTGGAATACTGACCCGCATTGCATACAGTTATATTTTTTGACTTTGCATATTCTGTATCGATATTGTTGAACCCTGTGGCGAAAAGCCCGATATATCTGAGATTCGGGCATTTGTCAATAATATCCCGTGTGATAAGCACCTTGTTGCAGAGGACTATTTCGGAATCCCCGATATGTTCGGCGGTCTGTTCGGGCGATGTGAAGTCGTAAACTGTCAGCTCGCCGTATTTTTTAAGGGAATCAGCCGATATATCGCCAATCTGAGCCATTGTCGCCCAGTCAAGTATAGTTATTTTCATTCCTGTTCCTCGCCGACGGTCTGTACTTCTTCGGATTTGCCTTTTCTTTTGGAGATAACTGACGAGACAAAGGCGGTGATAATAAGTATAAGTTCAATCAGCCCGAGAATATAGTACCACGTTCTGCTTGAGGAAATCCAGAGGGTGAGAGAGAGCGGTATTGCGACTGCCAGAATGAGCTGATACGGCTTTTTATCGGTTACAAATCTTAGTATAAAGAATGCCAGTGCAAGCACGCAGAAGCCGATGTGCAGAGGCATTGAAAACGGAAAAAACGATGGTGATTCCATCTGATTTTCTGCCATAGTGAGAAAAATATTCGGATTTATCATAATCTGCTCCAATCCAAGGGCTGTTTTTTTACGGCACACAGCCAAGCCGAAATAAATACCTTTCTTTATTATATCATAACCATCAGGAAAATTCAACTGTTTTTATGAAAAAAATGTATACCGAAACAGTTGATAAATTTAATTTTTTCTGTTTTGTAATAAATTGACGAAAATCTATTGACATATCTGTGAAATAAGTGTATAATAAAGATGTTGTATTTATTGCAAAAAATTGCTTTGGGCAGTAATTGCAGCTTGTTTTAAATCATTTCGGCTGATTCAGATACATATATAAGCCGATGATATATCCCTACGGACGTTTTTTAGTCCGCTGTTTCAGAAAGCCTTGGAGTATGCTTTCTGTCAATATATATTACAAATGAATAAAATGATGCGGCATTTACCGCCTGTGCAATAAGCTGATTTTTATGATACAAACTTAATTTGCAAAAGGAGGTAATGCACTGTATGGAACTTATTATTACTATTGTACTTGTTATTGTCGCTCTCGCAGCCGGTATAGGAATCGGCTGGTCTGTTGCCTATAAAAAGGGTATAACTGCCGGCATAGAACAGCGTAAGCGTGAGGCTGAAACAACTCTCGGTTCGGCTGAACAGCAGGCAAGACGTATTATCGACGATGCTGAGAGGGACGCAGATAATAAGAGAAAAGGTGCTTTGGTTGAGGCTAAGGATGAAATCCACAAGCTCCGTTCAGAAGCAGACAAGGAAATTAAGGACCGCAGAGCAGAGCTGTCACGTCAGGAGAGACGTATGCAGCAGAAGGAGGAAAATCTCGACAGAAAAACTGATAATCTGGAGAAAAAAGAGGACGTTCTCAATCAGAAGATTAAGAGTGCCGAAGAAAAACTCAGAGAAGCCGAACAGATTAAAAAATCAGAAATGGACGTTCTCGAAAGAATTTCCGAACTCACCAGAGAACAGGCTAAGGAATATATTCTGTCCAAGCTTGAAGACGACCTTGTTCACGAAAAGGCTGTTAAAATTGCATCCTATGAACAGCAGCTCAAGGACGAGTGCAATGAAAAGGCGAGAAATCAGATTGCCCTTGCTATCGCAAAAGTTGCGGCAGACCAGGTTTCAGAGTCGGCAGTTTCGGTTGTTCCGTTGCCTAACGACGAGATGAAGGGTCGCATTATCGGTCGTGAAGGACGTAATATCAGAACCCTTGAAACGCTCACGGGTGTTGACCTGATTATCGACGATACGCCCGAAGCCATCACGCTTTCGTGCTTTGACCAGATTCGCCGAGAGGTTGCAAGAATCGCACTCGAAAAGCTTATCGCCGACGGACGTATTCACCCGACACGCATTGAGGAAATGGTTGACAAGGCTCGCCGAGAGGTTGAGTACCGTATCAAGCAGGAGGGCGAGCGTGCTGTTATCGAGACAAACGTTCACGGAATCAACCACGAGCTTATAAAGCTTCTCGGAAGATTGAAATTCCGCACAAGCTACAGGCAGAATGTTCTTGACCATTCGATTGAAGTTGCAAAGCTCAGCGGAGTTCTGGCTTCCGAGCTTGGAGTTGACGCTAACGTTGCCCGTCGTGCGGGACTTCTTCACGATATAGGAAAGGCTCTCACCGCTGAAATCGAGGGTTCGCACGTTCAGATTGGTGTTGACGTGTGTAAGAAATACAACGAGAGTGCCGCCGTTATCCACGCTGTTGAAGCTCATCATAACGACGTTGAGCCGAGAACCGTTATCGCCTGTATTGTGCAGGCTGCCGACGCAATATCAGCAGCAAGACCTGCCGCAAGAAGCGAGAACTATGAAAGCTATATCAAACGTCTCCAGAAACTTGAGGAAATATGCAAGTCCTATGAGGGCGTTGAAAAGTGTTTTGCCGTTCAGGCTGGCAGAGAAGTCAGAATTATGGTTGTCCCGGAGGTTATCAACGACGAAAAAATGGTGCTTGTTGCAAGACAGATTGCACAGCAGATTGAAAACGATATGGATTATCCCGGACAGATTAAGGTTAACCTTATTCGTGAAAGCAGAGTTACTGACTATGCTAAGTAAGCGTGTACTGCGGACGGTGTTCGTCCGCAGTTTTTTTATAAAAAAGGAGAATTGCTATGGGTAAATTTTTCAGACGTATTTTTATGACTGCTGTTTCATTTACTGCTGTTTATACGGGAATCGCTTCGGCAAATGCTTTTGCCGACTGGAAACAGCTGGGATTTCTCGGCGACCTCAATAACGATAATCAGGTAAGTATTGCCGACGCTGTAATTATGACAAAACATCTTCTCGGCGAAAGCAAGCTTACATCTTCCAATGGCTATGATGTCAAGGGAAAGGTTATATCCATAGACGGCGGAGAGGGATTTCTTGCAAAGAAATTTCTTGAAACGGCTGATTTGAATCAGGACGGCAGAGTTGATGTGTACGATATGATTATGCTCCGCAGATATATTATCTCGCAGACTGGCATTCCCGTGCTTGAATGGATTGAAGAACCTGCAACAACGACTGCTTCAACAACGGCGACGACATCAACCACCACCACGACTACCGTCACAGCTTCTGAAAACTTCATAAATCCGCCTATATACGACCTGTACGGTTCTATGCCGTCGCAGGGCGAAGCAAGGACGGTTATCTTCTATGTCGATTTCCCTGACTGCAAATACAGCTATCTTCCTTCAACCGAGCAGATTGAGAATATTGCTTTCGGCTCGGAAAATGAAGATGACGGCAACTATCCTTTTGAGAGTATGAGCGCATTTTATAAGCGTTCATCCAAGGGTGCAATGAATCTGACAGGCGAGGCTTATACATACACAGCCAAGAATAACAAATCCTATTATGAGGGTGATGTATGGCACGTTTCGCTTATTGACGAGATAATCGCCGAATTTGATTCGACTGTCGATTTTTCGCAGTTTGACGGCGATAACGATAAGATAATAGACAGCATTCTTATAAGCGTTCCTGAATCAGCAGGCGACGATAACTGGTGGGCTTCTGCCGGAATGTTCGGCGGTGATTCACGCAACAGGGCTGACGGAATGGACATCGGTCACGTTATTGTGGGCAATGCTGAAATCAAATCCGCCGACAATTACTCAAACTTCAACAGCTCATATCTGCACGAAATGGGTCATTGTATGGGACTTCCCGACTACTATTTATACGGTGTTGAAGATTTTCAGGGTATGCACGGCTCGGCTGGCTTTGAACTTATGGACGACGCTATATGCGATTTCGGTGCGGTTTCAAAATTAATGCTCGGCTGGTATAAGCCCGAACAGATTCAGGTATACAATGAAAATATGGGCAGTAAGACTTTTACGCTGACCGAAGCCTCACTCGACGATTCAGGCTGTCTGATTATTCCGTGCGGTGAGCTTGACGAGAACTATTATTCCGAGTTTTTCATACTTGAATATGCAGGACTTAAAAAGAATAACAGTGGACTTACAGGACAGTGGTGGAGAGCTACAGGCGAGGGTGTGCGTGCGTATCACGTAAGCGCAGAAGTCACAGGCGATATGTGGTACAATACATTCAGGTACTCCAGCGGAAACGATACGGAGACAAATTACAACAACGGACGACGTTTTATAAGGCTTGTCGGCGAAGGTACGGACAGCACGGATAATTATTACGGCTCGGGTGATGTAATCGACAGCTCCGTCCCTGAGTTCAACTGGTACGACTCTGACGGCAATATGACGATTAATCCCGGAATTACGGTGAAAATAGGGGAAGTAAATGCCGATACCTGCACAGTTACTGTAAGCACCAAATAAAACAGGAAAGGGGATTTGATATGGCAAAACAGCTGTTCAATTCATCTGAAAATTCAAACTTTATACTTAACCTCACTGAGGAGAAATATTCAAAACTGGCTTCATTCGGCTTGCTTACAGCCTGCTTCTCAACATCACTGCTGACGGCGATTCCTGTAATTGCGAGACAGCAGATGTATGCGCTTTCCGCTGTGGGACTTGCCGTTGCAGGAGTAATCTGTATGATTCTCGCCCTTATCGGTGCAATAAAGAAGTATATCGGCAAAAAAACGCTCGTTCCTGTCTGTGCGTTCGGATTTATGCTGATATGGGGTGTGATTTCCCTGATAAATTCGTATGATGTGAATATAGCGTTTTACGGCTACACAGGCAGAGGAGAGGGCTTGCTTGCGATTATATTCTATGCCTGTTTTTTCTGCACGGCACTTTCGGTAAAGCGTGAGAAATCCGTTTTAACGCTGATTTACGGAATCGTCGGAGCAGGTCTGCTTAACTCGATATTCGCCCTGATACAGGTATTTACAGGAAAATTAAGCAACTATCGTATGCTCTCTATGGAGCTTCAGGCAAATGCAGCGTCAGGACTTGCACAGTCGCCGTTATTTCTCGCAATGCTCCTTACTCTCTCGCTGACGGCTTCTCTTATGGGATTCCTGTTCCTCGAAAAAAAATCGGGGCGGATATTCTGTATAATCTCCGCCTGCATATTCTCGTTCACGATGATGTTCACCTATTCGCTGATAGGCATATGCGGAGTAGTTTTTGCCGTGATTTCGGTAATCATAGCGGTTTTTGCAATGAAATCGCCGAAAATCAGGCTTTTATCCGTGCTTGCCGTAATAATCCCTGCGGTTTTGTCCGTGATACTGGTGCAGTGCGGACTTATCGGCAATATTACGCAGTACAGGCTTTACGACGGAAGAATATTATGGTTTGCCGATTCTTACTACAGAATTTCAGCGAGCGGAAATTTCAATTCCGATGTGCTTGACATAGACAGCACGGGCGACGTGTACTATTATCTCAACCGCAGGACTATGAATATCATAGAATCCAACGCACTTACAGGTACAGGACCTGAACAGCTTGTATTTCCACAGCTTTACACGTTTGGAACATCGGGCGAGGAGGGCGCAATAAGCGATATAGTCGCCGACAACAAGGGTACTTTTGATAAGGTCTACAACGAGTACCTCTATACAACGGCAACACGTGGAGTGCCGTCGGGAATCGCACTTGTTGTGATTCTTGTCTCAGTCCTTGCAATCGGATTTATGAGATTCAGAAAAACAGGAAAATGGCAGTCGCTGTGTATGCTGATACTTACCGCAGGAGGCGTGCTGTTATTCCTGATAGGATGCAGTAATATATGCTATTCCGCAGTTTTCTGGTGCGTGGCAGGTATGTGCTGTGCAGATACAAAGGAAAAATAATAAAAAATCCCCTGAAATTTCAGGGGATTGCTGTTTATTCCGTAATCTTGGTTACACGGCAGACTTTTATGCGGTGGTGGTGGATTTCAAGTACCTCGATGTGAAGTCCGTCGCAGTTGAAAGAAGTGGTTGTGCTGTTTTTCGGGATTTCGCCGAGAAAATCAATCACGTAACCGCCGAATGTATCGTATTTGTCAGAGGGAAGCGAGATTTCCAGTTCCTCGCAGACATCGGAGAGACTTGTGATACCCGGGATAATCCACTCGTTTTCGCCTGTTCTGCGGAATTTCACTTCGGGCTGATTAAGTTCGTCGTCATCGAAATCGCCTACGAGCTGTTCAACAAGGTCGGTTACTGTGATAATTCCCGACATACCGCCGTATTCATCGACAACAACGGCAAAATGATGACCTCCGCTTTTTTTCATCTGAGCAAAAAGACTGTCCGCCTTCATATTTTCGTGGACGAAATACGGCTCTCTGACAGCGTTTTTCATAATATTCTCACGGCTCTTGTCATCGAGACGGAAATAGTCCTTTGCGTTAAGTATACCAACGATGTGGTCAATATTTTCGTCGCATACAGGGAATCGGGAATGGCGAGTGCGGTGGATAGTCTCTTCCCACGTTTCAACGGAATCACTGCTCCAGAGAACCGAAACATCCGTTCTGTGCGTGCATATCTGTTCCGCCGTCATATCATCGAACGCAAAAATATTCTTGATTATTCGGTTTTCGGTCTCGTCAATAGTACCCTTTTCCGCACCTACGTCCGACATCATAATAATTTCCTCTTCCGTAACGGTAGCGTTCTTGTTTTCGGGATTCACACCCATAATCTTGAGGATTATATCGGTCAGGAAGTTGAGAACCCATACAAGAGGAGCGAAAATAATTCTCACAGCATTTATTACTGCTGTCATTGAAAGGGCGAGTTTTTCGGGATTTTTCATCGCCATACGTTTCGGGACGAGTTCGCCGAACAGGAGCATAACACAGGACAGAATGAGCGTTACAGCCACGACGGAAACAGGGTGTATAATATTGTCACAGCCGTTCAGTCCGATATTGTGTGCCAGCGATACCAGTTTCGGGGCAAAGAAATCCGCACAGAAAGCAGAACCGATAAATCCCGAAAAAGTTACAGCCGTCCGTATTCCTGCAAGTACTTTCGGCGATTCATTTATAAGCTTCTGAAGTTTTACTGCTCTCTTGTCGCCGTCGTTCGCAGGCTTTTCAAGCTTCGTCGGATTGCTTGATATTACAGCTGTTTCCGCACAGGCAAAAACAGCGTTGAGAGCGATAAGAAAAATTTGCAGAACAATCTGCCATAACATAAAAAATTCCTCCGTAAAAATATTTTATTATCTGCTGACGGCACAATCCTCATTTATTCAGACTGTGCCTCGATACATTTTTTACGGATTTTTGGGGATTACACCCGTCGGGCGTACTGTCCATTAAGAAATTCACCTGCTTTTCAAGAAATATATTATATTATAGCCTATATGTCAGCTTTTGTCAAGGGATTTTGCAGAAATTTCACGGTTCAAGCCCCGTAATATAATCAACGGTTTCAAGTTCGCAGATTTCCGCAAGCTTCCTGCACTTTTCTATACCGTGAGTATCGCTGAGCATTTCAGGCGAATGAGCGTCACAGCCGATGATTGCCTTGTTGCCGACGGAATGAGCGATTTTAAGAAATTCCTGCGACGGATAATGGCGGTTTCCGCAAAGCCCGAGCATATTTATTTCAATCGGTATATCTTTTGATTTAAGATACTGACAGAGCCTTGTGTAATGCCTGATATAGATTTCATTATCGCCGATAAAACGGCACAAATCGGGGTGAGCGACATACTTGTAACGTCCCGATTCCATACCCTCGATAATGAGACTGACATATTTTTCAAGAACAGCGTCATCGCTCACAGGGCGACCCATATATTCGGAAATATTCTCAGGAGCTGTGGAATGCTGTCCCATAATCATATAGTCAACAGGATAATCGGCAAGAAATCTGTCCTGCTTGTCAATAAGTTCGGGAATATATTCTGATTCGAAGCCGATGTATATGGTTATATCCTCAGCGTACTCTTTTTTGAGTGCCGACAGCGAGGAAAAATAGCCGTCAACATCATCGGGCGACATACGGATTCCCGAAACATAGCCGTCGGGGTAAATCCAGGGGCAGTGGTCGGAGAAGCCGAGTACCTTCATTCCCGATTTTATAGCGTTCTCAATATATTCCCTGTCATCTCCGAAAGCGTGCATACAGCGCACAGTGTGGGTATGATAATTGGCAAGCATAAAATCACTCCTTTTTTTCAAAAAAATTACATTTGTCACCAAAATTATGACATTTTTCATCTTGCGTATAATTGCAATCTATGTTAAGATAATAAAAAAACGGAGGAGATTGTTATGAAAATGATAAAAAATTTTATTATAGAGACAATTTTTCTTACCATAGCCGTACTTGCGTGGGGCGCATTGAAAATAATGCGTTTTTCGGGCAGTAAATTCAGATAAAAACAGCAGTCCACTGAGCAATCGGTGGATTGTTTATTCTTCCGAATAATCCTTGAAACAGATGTTCAGGTCGCACTCGCCCTCAATGCCGGGTACTGTTCCGGAGTTTGAATACTGCCACATATCGTATTCGTAATAGAACGACGGTTTTGTGCCGTATTCCGCAAGCCAGAAGTCGTAATCCTTTAGTCGTGGCAAATCAAGCTTATGAGTGGCAGTTGAAGTATTCTGGTAAATCATCGGCTTATAGCCAGCCGATTTCACACGCTCGCAGAAAGCCACACAGCAGTCGGCAAGCATTTCAACCCCGACATCATCCGTGCGTGCGTGGTCGTTGAAAATAAGTTCCCAGTCAAAAACAACGGGATATGTAATATCATAGCCGTAAATTGCGTCAAGCAGAGCGTCAGCCTCTTCAATAGCCTCGTCGGTATTTGTCGCCTGAGAGAAGAAATATACTCCCACATCAAGCCCTGCATTCAGCGCACCTTCGATATTGGTTGCATAACTGCTGTCGATAGTGATAAGTCCACCGCCGTATGTGCGGTAGCCGATACGAATCATAGCGAAATCAACACCCGCATTTTTAACCTGTTCCCAGTCAATAATGCCCTGATGTTCGGAAATATCTATGCCTGTCGTGGTATTCTGTACCTCTGTACCGCTGTAGTCAATAAAGCCGTTTGCGTTTTGGATAAAGCTGTCGGGATTGAGACTGCTTGCAGGAACATCGCCGTAAACAGGAATAAAAGTTTCGCCGAGAGTATTGTCGTGGAGAATAATTTTCCTGCCGTCGTACTGATAGAAAGTCTCTTCCTTTTCAATAACAGGACGTGTGCGTTGCTGCGGCTTGCTTGCCGTGATTGCCAGCCCTGAATTTCTTATAAAGCAGAACCATACAATGAATATGAACATTATGAGAATTATAATCGTCTGAACGACTGCCAGAGCCTTCAGAAAGTTTATTTTATTAAGTTTCAATATTATGCCCTCCACGATGTTTTTTATTATAATAACATATTTTCGGACTTTTGTAAACACTTTTCACGATAATTTGCAGAAATTTTACACCTTGAAAATTATGCCTGAGCGTGTTATAATATATAATCAGGAGATGATATTTATGAATTTTTCAAGACTGGAAAAAAATCTGACTGACAACATCAAGGAGGCGCAGATTAAGCTTGGCTACGACGGCAGACCGATGAGCCTGAATTATATGACTGTTTCGCTGAATCACCTTATCGGCGCTGAGTGTACGGAATCCGTGCTTGCGGAGTTTGCGGAATATGCACAAAGCCGTCTCGGAAAGATTGATTTCAGGGCAATCCGTGACGGCTGGTGTATTACTGTTCCTGCTGAGGGTACATCCTATGTGAATAATTTAACAGGGTATGAATTTATGACGGAGCTTGTTTCGGCGGTAAGAAATCACGGAGTTACTATGGAGCAGGTGCTTGACATTTTCCGCAGATATTCCGACAATCTCACTGTAAAGGAAATCCGCAACGACGAATTTGACCTGCTTGTCTATGGTGTTGATGATTACTGCTACTGCCTTACGGACGAAGGCTGTCACGTCACGTACCACAGATTTATCCGTGAAGATTACGAGGATTTAGGCTTCTGATAAAATCCTTGTACATATAGAGCGAGCCTAAAGCAATCAGCGGAAGATTATTTTCCGTCGCATAATCGACTGCAAACCTTACACCGTCGCTTAAAATTTCCGACGGTACAGCTTCTATGCTGTAATCCGCAAAAGTTTCCGCAAGAATACCGCTGTCCAATGCACGAGGATTATCGGGCTTTACCGTATACACACGGGCAATGTACTTGCCGAGCATTTTCGGGTAAAGTTCATAGTCCTTGTCCGCCATAACTCCGATGAGCAGAACGACTTTTTTGTCAAAATATTTTCTTATGCTGTACGCCGTCTGCCTGATTCCGTCGGGATTGTGCGAGCCGTCAAAAATAATTACAGGCTTCTCGGAAATCAGCTCAAAACGACCGTGCAGACGTGCAGAGAAAAGTCCCGATTTTACGGCATTTTCAGGGATATTCAATCCCTCGCTCCTGAGCATTTCAACAGCAGTCAGGACGTTTGCAATATTATACGGCTGATAAGTTCCCGTCATACGTGTTTCGATGTGAAGTCCCTGAAAATCGGCGAAAATACCGCATAAATCGGATTTTATATTCTGCATATCGCTGTGCCGTGTGACTCTAATCGGCGAGTGATTTTTTTCGGCAGAAGCGCTGATAATTTCCCACGCTTCGCTGTTATTTCCGCCGTACAGAACAGGTCTGCGAGGCTTTATGATACCGGCCTTATGGCAAGCGATTTCCTGTATGGTATCGCCAAGAAAAGCAGTGTGGTCGAGGGCAATATTGGTGATAACCGACAAAAGCGGAGAGCTTATAATATTTGTCGAATCGGTATCGCCGCCCATTCCGCACTCGATTACGGCAATATCGCAGTTTCTGCGTGCAAAAAGCTCGAATGCAAATGCGGTCAGTACTTCAAATTCCGTAGGCTTGTCGTCCATATCCTCGCAGTGCGGAATAATATCCGCCATAATTTCAGTGAAATCATCACGGGAAATCTCATTGCCGTTTATGCGGAAGCTGTCTGTCACTTCTGTGAGCGCAGGCGAGGAAAATCCGCCGACTTTGTAGCCCGAATCACGCAGAATCGCCGAAAGCATTGTGCAGAACGAGCCTTTGCCGTTAGTACCTGCGACGTGGATTATTTTAAACCTGTCCTGCGGATTGCCGAGACGTTCGCAGAGTTCAGCAGTCCTTTCAAGCCCGAGCTTGCTGATTGAAATCGATTTGAGATAGTCAAGAATGTTATTATAATCTGCCATTGTTGCACACCTTATCAAGCTGATTTGAAAATGCCCTGTTTCTGAGCAGTAAAGATATGATTACGGTTTCAAGAACAGTTATGGCGATATATGTGGGAATACGCCAGAAAAGCACTTCCATTGGAGTATAATAGTAAATATAAAGTCCGATTGTTTTTATGAGCATTGAGCCGACTATGTGAGCGGAAAAAACTGACATAAAAACGGCAGGAATTGAGGCGCTTTTTTTCTTTGCTGTCATCATATAGACAAGACCCGACAAAAAGCCGATACTTACCGCACCGAGAGTGATAATTGGGTTAATGGCATAGCCCTTGAGGAGACAGCCGACTAAATCCGCACCAAGCCCGACAGCACCGCCCACAAACGGACCGAAGAAAATTCCTGCCATCATCAACGGCAGATTCTCGAAGCTGATACGTATGCTGTCGCCGATTGGTATTTGCAGGAATTTTCCGAGAACGATACTCAGGGCGACGAAAAGTCCCGAGATAATCATAACCCGGACGTTGCCGAAGAGCCTGAGATTTCCGGCAGTGTTGTTGTTTGATTTGCTGTACATAAATAAAAAACCTCCTTTTCCACATCATACGACAAGAAAGAGGAGATAACTCGCAGTTAGTATGTCATATAAAGCGGGATGCAAAATGCGAACCGCAAGCAAAGCTTTTCGTCCCGCCGACAACTCCCCGTCCGGCAGGCACTTTACGAACGCATTTTTACTCTTTAATGAATTATGACGGAAGAACTCCGACGGATTTATTATACAACAAAAAAATACAAAAGTCAAGCAGAAATTTGCATTGTTCATAATATACATTAATAGTGACAAAAAACTGTTCACTTTGACAAATATTTTGGAAACATCAAATAATATATTCACTTTTTTTATTAAATATGATATAATATAATCTATTAATAGTCAGGAGTTGATTTTTTGGAGAAGATACTTTTTATATCAGACCTTGACGGCACGCTGTTCAATAACGACGGCGAACTTTCGGAGTATACCGTGAGTACGCTGAATCGGCTTATTTCGGGCGGAATGAACTTTACTTTTGCAACCGCACGCACGATTTATTCCGCAAAACCGCTGACCGAACGGCTTAATATAAACGTTCCGTGCATACTCAACAACGGCGCAAGCGTGTATGATATGAAGTCTGGCGAGTATGTGAAAAATGCCTATTTTCAGAGGAATACCGCTGAAAAGGTACTGTCTGCGTTTCGTGATAACGGCTTGTACTGCTTTATGTTTAAATTTGTTGACAATAAGCTCAGCACTTTTTATGGCAAGGTGACTGACGAGCTTATGCAGAGCTATGTTGCCGAGCGCAAGGGCAAGTTTTTACAGCCGTTTTTTGAGTGCGACGATTTGGCTAACGAAATTGACGGAAGCGAGATATATATCAACTCAACAGGCAGTTACGACAGCCTGTTTCCTGTAAAAAACGCAGTTGCAGAGATTGATGGTGCGGATTTTGCATTCTATAAGGATACATATACGGACAAGTGGTTTCTGGAGACTTTTTCGAGCGAAGCTTCAAAGGCGAACGGTATTAAATTCCTGCGTGAGAAGTACGGCTTTACTAAGGTTGTGGCGTTCGGGGATAACCTGAACGACCTGAGTATGTTCAGTCAGGCAGATGTTAAAATTGCTGTCGGAAATGCCAAGCCCGAACTTAAAGCAAAGGCGGATTTTGTTATTGATACCAACGACAATAACGGTGTTGCGAGGTGGATTGCCGAAAACTATGGGAGGTAATTATGGGCTTTTCGTATAAGAATGTTTACGGCAGTGAAAAATACAGCGAATTTATCGGCAGACAGCGATATTTGCTGGACGATAAATTTTTTGCCGATACTGAAAACTATGAGCTATCAGACGGTTTTTCGCTTGAAATAATCGAATATGAAGAGACAGAAGAGCAGAGAATATCATCGGCTTATAAATGTATATTAAGAAATTCGGGCAAAGTGATTTACAAATACTGTTGTCTTGACAGCCACAACTTTGTGTTTAAAGATATTATTCACCACAGCAACGGGCACAGGTATTACCTGTTCAAAGTGGATTTGTACGGCATAAGCTGTCTGGACATTGATACGCTGGAAGTGTACAGCTATATTCCCGAAGGCTGTGAGCATTCTGAAGAATATCCGTATGGAGAGAGCTTTATAGTAACCGATGTTCATTATGATGAGAAATCAAATCTTATAGCGTACGGCGGTTGCTATTGGGCTGCTCCGAGCGATATTATGGCAGGCGATTTCTCAAATCCGCTTGATTTCAATCCGCACCTGATAAGCCTGCACGATATTATAGACCCTGACTATGATTTATATGATGATATTGATTTCAAGGAATGGAAAAACGGCAGACTTTATGTCCTATGCGATAATAAAACTGAAAAATCTGTCAGTACAGATGAACTTATAGATATTATAAAGGAGCAAAGTAAATGAAAAAATTAATGTTAGGAAATGAAGCTTTTGCAAGAGGTTTATATGAGGCAGGCTGTAAGGTAGTATCGAGCTATCCCGGCACACCCTCTACTGAGATTACTGAGGAAGTTGCAAAGTACGACGAGGTTTATGCTGAATGGGCACCCAACGAGAAAGTTGCTATGGAAACGGCTCTGGGTGCGTCAATTGCAGGCGCAAGAAGTTTCTGCGGAATGAAGCACGTCGGGCTTAACGTTGCCGCCGACCCTCTCTATACGGCTTCCTACAGCGGAGTGAATGCAGGTCTTGTTATTGCCGTAGCCGATGACCAGGGTATGCACTCATCGCAGAACGAGCAGGACAGCCGTCATCACGCTATTGCCTCGAAAGTACCTATGCTTGAACCGTCCGATTCAGGCGAGTGCAAGGAATTTGTAAAGCTTGCGTATGAGATTTCCGAGAATTTTGATACGCCTGTAATCGTGAGAATGTCAACAAGAGTAGCGCACTCGCAGAGCATTGTTGATACTGAGGACAGGCAGGAGCTTGAACTTAAAGAGTACATAAAAACTCCGCAGAAGTACGTTATGATGCCTGCATTTGCAAAGGGTCGCCACGTATTTGTTGAGGAGCGCACACAGAAGCTTACTGAATATGCCGAGACAAGTCCTCTGAACCGTGTGGAGATTTCGGAGAGTGCAGAATTTGGTGTAATTACCAACGGCGCAGCTTATCAGTATGTTAAAGAAGCTCTGGGCGACAAGGTTTCCGTGCTTAAACTGGGAATGGTTAACCCTATGCCTGTACAGCTTATCAGAGATTTCGCTGAAAAATACGACAGAATCGTAGTAATCGAGGAACTCGACGGCATTATTGAAACGCACTGCCGTAATATCGGAGTAAGTAATATTGAGGGCAAGAATATTTTCGGCTGTATCGGCGAGATAAATCAGTCTGCTATTGCTGAAAAGCTTCTGGGCGAGAAGAAGGAATCCGTATCGCTTGACGAGAATATCCCCGTACGTCCTCCAGTTATGTGCGCAGGCTGTCCGCACCGTGGACTTTTCTACTGCCTTAAAAAGCTCGGTCTGACTGTTTCGGGCGACATCGGCTGTTATACTCTCGGCGCAGCAGCTCCGCTTAATGCAATTGACACAACAATCTGTATGGGCGCTTCCATATCGGGACTTCACGGCTTCAACAAGGCTCGTGGTGCGGAATCCGAACACAGAAGCGTTGCAGTTATCGGCGATTCCACGTTTATGCACAGTGGTATGACAGGACTTGTCAACATCGCCTATAATAATTCAAATTCAACTGTTATCATTCTCGATAACTCAATCACGGGAATGACAGGTCACCAGCAGAACCCGACTACGGGCAAGAATCTCAAGGGCGACCCTGCGGCTGCTGTAAATCTTGAGGAACTCTGCAAGGCTATCGGCATAAAGAGAGTGCGTGTTGTTGACCCGTATCATCTTGCCGAGACTGAACAGGCTATCAAGGAAGAACTCTCGGCAGACGAGGCTTCCGTAATCATTTCACGTCGTCCGTGTGCTTTGCTCAAATACGTCAAGCACAATGCGCCGTTCAGGGTGGATTCAGCAAAGTGCGTAGGCTGTAAGGCTTGTATGAAGCTCGGCTGTCCTGCAATTTCAATCAAAAACAAGAAGGCAGTCATCGACCATACCCAGTGCGTTGGCTGTGGTATCTGCAAGGAACAGTGCAAATTTGGCGCTATTGAATAATACTTGTGTATGATAATGTATGATAAACCGTTATTTATAACCTTTACTATAAAAAATTTTTTATATAGATTATATAAAATCGGTTCATATCATACATATCATACATTCATATAAAAGAGAGGTTTTTATTATGGCTGATTATAACGAAATTTACACAGAATTTGAAAAATGGCTGAATACTCAGCTCAAAAATGATATGCCGTCCGATACAAAGGCATTCTGCTTCAATCTCTACGAGGAAAGCGTTGAGGACAGCGTTTACAGCGTACAGCTTGTTGCGTGCAATGCTTTTGACCCTGCCGACCCTGACTGGGCTTGCGAGGAAGTCTGGAGCAGTGAGGAAGATATTTTCTGCATTGAACTCTCGGACGAAAAGGACAGAGACTGGAACTCCGCACAGAAGCTTATAAAATTATGGGTGCAGGAATATATGAAGAACTGCGATGTTCTGTCCGCAAAACCTGTTGCAATCGGTTTTGTTGACGGCGAGCTTGAAATGATTAAGTAATATAAGGAGAATTGATATGGAAACTAAATCAATAATGATAGTAGGCGTAGGCGGACAGGGTTCGCTTCTTGCTTCGAGACTTCTCGGAAACGTACTTCTCGCACAGGGCTATGACGTAAAGGTGAGCGAGGTACACGGAATGAGCCAGCGTGGCGGTTCTGTTGTTACATATGTCAAGTACGGCGACAAGGTTTATTCGCCTGTAATCGAAAAGGGCGAGGCTGACGCAGTGATTTCTTTTGAGCTTCTCGAAGCCGCACGCTGTCTGCCGTATCTCAAAAAGGGCGGTAAGCTGATTACATCAACACAGCAGATTGACCCTATGCCTGTAATCACGGGCGCAATGGAATATCCCGAGAATCTTGTTGAGAAGCTGAAATCGGCAGGTGCGGACATCACGGCAGTAGACGCACTTTCGCTTGCGGAGCAGGCAGGTACGGCAAAGGCTTCAAACGTTGTGCTTATGGGCGTGCTTGCTTCAAAAATGGATTTTGCGGATGAACTCTGGCAGAATGCGCTTGAACAGTGCGTACCGCCGAAATTCCTGGAGCTTAACAAAAAGGCGTTTGAGCTTGGTAAAAATGCGTGATTACACCTTTTGAGAATGAATGGATAAGGGAACATATTGAGGGAATTGCCAAGGACTCAAAGGACTCAGCTTTGCTGAATAATTTTTCTTTTGAGTACGATTGGCTTGAAGAAGAGGCGATTTCTCTTGATATGGGTTATGAGATATGGGCATCGGCACTTCTTTATGATACCGTATTCAATGACATCGACTATTCGGTATACTGCACAGGTTATGAAGAGCTGTACAGCAGGGCGGTTGAGAATCTTAAAAAGGACTTGTCAAGGAAAGCGTTTATGAGCTTCAAGCCAAGATATAATATACCAAAAATTTTACGGAATGCTGTTGACGTTCTTGACACAGTATGGTTATCAGATAACTCGGAGCTGGCTGAAAAAATGCGGAATGACGGTGTTTTTGAGCAGTGGCGGAATGAAATAATTGATTTGCAGAACAGATTGACGGATATAGAGGAGAATTTATGAAGAAGCTTTTGTTAGTATTATCATCGCTGATTCTCGCATTATCGCTTGTATCGTGCGGAAATCAAACGGCGGTGGATGTAAGCGAATCATCGGAAATTACCACAGAGACGGCAGAGGAGACGACCGAAGCAGTTGCAGAGGATTCAGAAATCCCGGAAACTTCGGAAGCTTCTCCGGAGTTGCAGGAATGCCATAAGACTATAAGCAACGATGAAAAGCCCGAAGTTGTGAGGTTTTCGTTTTCGGGAAAGTGTGCGGACAATATCAGGAAACACGCACGTGCGGAGGATATTTTTAATATAAACGTCCTGCACAGCGGAGTTGTCGGGCTTGTCGGTGTGCCTGTTGAGCTTGAATATGATGACGAAGTGACCGACCCTGTTATATCTTTTACTTATAATAAAGACGAACTGCGTGGAATGCCCGAAAAAAACATCGTCCTGCTTCATTATAACGAGGAGGACAGCTTCTATGATACGGTAAAATCCGTGCTTGATACAGACAACTGCACTGTTTCTGCGGAAATAGATGAGCAGGGTGTGTATCTTCTTGCGGACGCTTATTTCTGGTACGGCTGTTGGGGAATGGACGTTTCTGAATACGCATACGAGGTAAAAAAGGAGGACTATCCCACAGACTGGGAACGTGAGAACGATACGGGCGATATTATAGCTCTTGCCGACAAGGAATGGGCTATGGAAAATGCTCCTGATTTCCACGTATCAACGGCAGAGGAGCTTGCTTCTGTGGTGTGGTATGCCAACGGAGTGAACGGCAGTATTAAGCTCACGCTTGAAAGCGATATTGATTTGTCAGGCTATATGTGGAAGTCTATGGGCTGGAATAAACAGGCATTTTACGGAAGCGTTGACGGACAGAATCACACAATAAACGGTCTGACGATTTATGAGGGCTACTGCGATACGGGATTTATCGGCTACGGACTTGGTGTTACTGTTGAAAATATTAATTTTACGAATGCGGATATAATGGCGACAGGCTGTGTGGGAATAGTCGGCGGAGAGATTTATTCTTCTGACGAATGGACGAACGTTCACGTTTCGGGAAAAGTAATCGGCGGAAGCGATGACTATGCCCCGATTATAGGTCGTGAGGCAGGTACTGCTTTTACGGACTGCTCTGCCGATGTTGAAGTGAACGGCGAGCCTTTTGAGTATTTGTCATACAGGCAGAAGCGCATTGCTGATGTCGGCGACATAGAGGACTTTAATATCACACTCAACAGCGATTACACAATCACAAGGGACGAACACGACGGCTACACAAATCTCGGCTGGCATATCGAGCGTGACGGCATTCAGGTTCTTGACAGGCTGGCTGAAAACGAACTTACTCTTGATACTCACAAATGGGTCGGCGACATATCGGGCAAGTATACAATATACCTCACGGCTTATATAAACGGCGCTTATGTGAAAGTCAGCAATATTATAGAATACGAACTGGAGTGATACAATGAAAATCAGGAATATAATACTTGCGCTGAGCCTTTGTGCAATGCTCTGTGGCTGTGCGGAATCTGCTGAACCTGTTGAATCGGAGAGCGTGATGAGCGTTCCCGAATACAGGACGATTACAATTGACGATTTGACGGAACTGAACGGAAACAATCTGAAAATCGAGTATAATTCCGACGGCAGGATAGGTATGATAGACGGCGAATTTGCATATTTTCCCGTTACTGACAGATATACGGCTTACGAGGCTTTTCTAGGCATAGCTGAATTTCTGGATATTGCAAATGCCGAAACGGATTTCAGGTTTGACGAGAGTGCAAGCCGTGAAAATACCGAGGGCATAGTTACCGACCTTTATCAGTTTTCGCAGTATTACGAGGGAATAAAGGTACTTGGGGCGAATGTCAGGATAATTGTCAACCGTGAACACACAGAGCGCATAGATATTCACAGCAGCTACGAGCCCGACCTTAATCTTGATACAGAGCCGAAAATTGCAAGAGATGACGCTGTGAAAATCGTTGCGGATAATTATA
Source organism: Ruminococcus flavefaciens (assembly GCA_023663905.1). Taxonomy (GTDB): domain Bacteria; phylum Bacillota; class Clostridia; order Oscillospirales; family Ruminococcaceae; genus Ruminococcus; species Ruminococcus flavefaciens_AD. Next base: position 134,760 of record JAMPGO010000002.1, on the reverse strand, counting down.
ATTCAGACGTTTACGGCGAGCCTGAACTCGTGATATATGAGAAAAAGCTTGCGTGGGATATGTCCCTGACGGCTTCGGATGTAAGCAGGGTTATTATTAATGCCAATAACGGAACTGTGCTTTACAAGGAAGAGGAGATTGTTGATTAAAAATCAGTCGTTGATGAGATGATTATTATTAAAATATTTACATAAAAAGGAGATGAAACCAATGGAAAGATATTGGAATCAGGAAATCGAAACGATGTCCCGTGAGGATATGAAGAAGCTCCAGAACGAGCGACTTGTGGCGCAGGTCAGGCACGTTTACGAGAATGTCGAGTATTACCGCAATCTTATGGACGAAAAAGGTGTCAAGCCCGAGGATATTAAATCAACGGACGATTTGCACAAGCTTCCGTTCCTGACAAAATCCGATTTGCGTGACGCTTATCCCTACGGACTTCTTGCAAAGCCTTTGAGCGACTGCGTGAGAATACAATCCACAAGCGGAACGACAGGCAAGCGTGTTGTTGCGTTCTATACTCAGCACGACATCGACCTCTGGGAGGACTGCTGTGCAAGGGCAATCACGGCGGCAGGCGGTACTAATGAGGATGTTTGTCAGGTATGCTACGGCTACGGACTTTTCACAGGCGGTCCGGGACTGAACGGCGGTTCGCACAAGGTCGGCTGTCTTACTCTGCCTATGTCAAGCGGAAACACGGAACGGCAGATTACCTTTATGCGTGATTTGGGCGCTACAATTCTCTGCTGTACGCCGTCCTATGCCGCATATATCGGCGAAACTCTTCACGATATGGGCTATACGACGGATGACATCAAGCTTAAAGCAGGAATTTTCGGGGCTGAACCGTGGACGGAGGAAATGCGCCGTTCTATTGAAAAATCGCTGGGAATAAAGGCTTACGACATCTACGGACTTACTGAAACAAGCGGTCCGGGTGTTTCGTTTGAGTGTTCCGAGCAGACAGGTATGCATATTAACGAGGACCATTTTATTCCTGAGATTATCAATCCCGAAACAGGCGAAGTGCTTCCCGAGGGCGAAGTCGGCGAGCTTGTGTTCACGAGCATAACAAAAGAGGCATTTCCGCTTCTCCGCTACAGAACAAGGGATTTGTGTGTACTCTCACGCAAGAAATGCTCCTGCGGACGTACTCTCGTCAAGATGAGCAAGCCTATGGGAAGAAGCGACGATATGCTTATCATACGTGGAGTAAACGTTTTTCCGTCGCAGATTGAAACCGTACTTATCGAGCAGGGCTATTCGCCGAATTATCTTATCGAGGTTGACAGAGTAAACAACACCGATACTCTTGACATCAAGGTTGAAATGAATCCCACACAGGCTGATTCAGCAGGCGAGGATATTCAGATGTACGAGAAAACTCTTGCGCTTGCAATAAAGACTATGCTCGGAATCAACCCGAAAGTTCACCTTGTAAGCCCGAAGTCAATCACCAGAAGCGAGGGCAAGGCGGTCAGGGTTATTGACAGGCGCAAACTGCACGATTAAAAAATGTGCATAAGGACTTGACAAATTGATATAAAAACTGTATAATATAATTACAGATATGCAGGGCTTATGTAAATCCCTGTATGAACGTATATTTTTTTCATAGGAGTGATAGCAATGAGCATCATCGATAAACTCGGCGACGTCAGCAGAGGCGTTTCCGATAAGACAAAAAGCTTTGCTGAAACAAGCGACCTCAAGAACAAGATTCTCTATGAGCAGGAAAGAATCTATGAAATCTTCGCTGACATCGGCAAGAAGTATTACAAGAATCCCGAAGGCGACCCTGCTGCCCTGAAGGAACTCTGCGACGATATTGACCAGAGACGCAGAAGAATCAAGAAAATGGAGTTCAAGCTCAACGGAATCAAGGGACGTAAGGTATGTACCAAGTGCGGACGTGAAGTTGCCGAGAGTATGTTATTCTGTGGTTACTGCGGAACAAAAGTTCCTGAAAGCACAGACGATTTTGAATAATTCATAGCAAGCAAGATAAACGGCTGTTCCGGCTTTGGAACAGCCTGTTTTTTAGTGAGATGAAATGAAGAAAATACTGGATTTAATCTTTTTACTTATATTCTGCAATATTATTCCGCTGTGGACGGAGCTAGATATTGCCACAGAAATTAAAACCGCCGTGACCGTTGTGCTGTCGCTGATGTTCGTTGTTGATTTAATCAGGAGCGAGAAAATCCCTGTAAAAAGCTTCCGCCTGAGTTCGGTGAAGCGTGGCACAAGCCTGATATGGATTTCGGGAATGGCTATAATACCCGAGACGGCGGTGATAATTGTATACCTCATCTGCTCGGACGCAACAGTGCTTCCGAAGATTTTCGCCGTCGTAATGCCGATTCTTGCAATAATACTGGTATTTATGGCTGGATTTCTGCGGACGGCTATCGGCTCGAAGCAGATAAAACTTATGGATTATATTTTCCTCCTGATTTTTTGGTGGACTCCTGTAATAAATCTTATCCTGATTTATCGATTCTACTGCAAAGCCAAAAAGGAATATATTTTCGAGACGGACAAGCTTGAGCTTGAAAACGCACGTGCCGAGAATGAAATCTGCAAAACGAAGTACCCTGTCGTTATGGTTCACGGGATTTTTTTCCGTGACTGGCAGTTGATGAATTACTGGGGAAGAGTTCCCGCAAGCCTTATCAGGAACGGTGCGGATGTCTATTACGGCAATCAGCAGTCCGCACGCTCGATTCCCGACAGCGCAGAGGAGCTACGTCAGGCGGTTATGAAGGTAATCGCAGAGACAGGAGCGGAAAAAGTCAATATCATAGCCCATTCCAAAGGCGGACTTGATACGAGATATGCCATAAGCTCGCTCGGGCTTGACAAGTACGTCGCAACGCTTACCACTATAAACACTCCTCACGGAGGCTGTGATATGGTTGATTATCTTCTCGGCAAGTTTTCGCCTAAATTCTGCAACTGGGTTGCAAGGCGGTATAACAAGATATTCACGGTGCTTGGCGACAAAGAACCCGACTTTATGGCAGGAATAAAAGACCTCTCGCCGTCCAGACTTAAAGAACTCGAGGATAAAATGGCTGATTCGCCCGACGTTTCCTACAGAAGCTGTATGTCCGTTATGAAGAACGTTTTTTCAACGAGTTTTCTACCGCTTATCATAGGTCACCTGACTGTAAAGAAGCTTAACGGCGATAATGACGGGCTTGTGTGGGTCGGCTCGGCAAAGCACGGCGAATTTAAACTGGTGAAAGCTTCGGGCATACGTGGAATAAGCCACGGCGATACGATAGACCTTTTCAGGGAAAATATCGAGGGCTATGATGTCCGTGAATTTTATATCAATCTTGTTGCCGAACTTAAACAGCAGGGATATTAATTAAACTTTTTTCTTATCTGTTTGCAGAGGAAAAATGCGGGTATGCAGAGGAAGCCCCACAGCATTGAAAAAAGCGGACATATCTGCCCGAGAAGATTAAACGGGCGGTCTGAATAGTCCCACACTCTCCAGCCCATAATTATATTGTCGAAAAGTCCGACGGCAAACTCAATGCAGGTTATGACGACCGCACCGATGATACAGCTTTTTATAAGAGTCATCGTCCTGTGGCTGTTTATGACATAAAGCACCGACAGGGCAAATCCTCCTGTAAGGCACATTGTCCAGTGCGTGTAGCCACGGCTTGCGACCTCTACAAAACCGTAGAGAAAATATCCCATAAGAAAAGTAAAAAGATACTGTGCATATTTCATAAGTATTACCTCACTTTTTTTCTGTATTATGCGTGTATGCTGTAAAAAATATACATATAAAAACAAAGGAGTTTATAAAAAATGCGTAAAAGCTGTATAATTTTTCACATTTCAAGTCTGCCTTCAGAATATGGCATAGGCAAAATGGGAAGGCACGCCTTTGAGTTTGTGGATTTCCTTAAAAGTGCCGGAGTAAAATGCTGGCAGATTCTTCCGCTCTCTCCGACAAGCTACGGCGATTCTCCGTATCAGTCGTTCTCGGTAAATGCGGGAAATCCCTATTTTATTGATTTCGAGATACTGGAGGGCGACGGACTTCTTGAACGTCAGGAGTATGCTGAAATACAGTGGGACAGCGACCCGACAAAAGTTGACTACAGCCTTATATACAACCACTGCTTTGACGTGCTGAGAACGGCATATTCGAGATTCAGGGCATCCAAATTTCCCGCATACAAGAAATTCTGCGAGGCAAACAAGTCGTGGCTTGAAGAATATGCACTGTTTATGGCTCTTAAATCCAAGAACGGCGGAAAAGCGTGGTATGAATGGGAATCCGATATTTCCACGCATAAAATAAAAGCCGTCGCCGAAGCTCGCAAGGAACTCAAAAAAGACATCGGCTTTTATAAATTCATTCAGTTCCAGTTCAGCCGTCAGTGGACTGCGCTGAAAGCCTATGCCAACGAGAATGGCATTGAAATTGTGGGCGATATTCCGATTTACTGCGCATTGGACAGCGTTGAAGCCTGGTCTGAACACAAGCTCTTCTGGTTCGACAGAAAGTGCCGTCCTGTCAGGGTTGCAGGCTGTCCGCCCGATGATTTTTCGCCGACGGGTCAGCTCTGGGGAAATCCGCTGTACGACTGGGACTATCACAGGAAAACAGGCTATAAATGGTGGATTGACCGCATTGATTCCGCAACAAGGCTTTACGATATTGTCCGCATAGACCATTTCCGTGGATTTGAGAGCTACTATACGATTCCTTACGGAAGCGAGGACGCAACGGTCGGCGACTGGAAAAAAGGTCCTGACTATGAGCTTTTCCGCCTTGCTGAGGAAAAACTCGGCAAGCTGAATATTATTGCCGAAGATTTGGGCTTTATTACACCTGAAGTCCGTGCAATGCTTGACAACTGCGGTTATCCCGGAATGAAGGTGTTGCAGTTCGGATTCAGCGACGGCGAAAATGAGCATTTACCGCACAACTTTACAACAACAAACTGCTTTGCCTATACGGGTACTCACGATAACGAAACGCTTAACGGCTGGGTTGATACGCTTGACAAGAAGTCGCTGAAATTTGCGAAGAAGTACCTGAATGTCAAGAAAAAGTCCGAAATTCCTATGGCTCTGATACGTTCAGCGTGGGCAAGCGTTGCGGAGGTTGTTGTTGCACAAATGCAGGACTTCCTTGACAGCCCGAAAGACGCACGTATGAACACGCCCTCAACTCTCGGCAGTAACTGGCAGTTCCGTGCGGAATCAAAGCAGTTTACTCCCGAGCTTGCAAAGAAAATCCGCAAGCTTAACAAGATGTACAACAGGTAATTTATTTAAAAAAATGGAGGATAAACCAATGGACAAGAATATTTTTATTGAAAAATTCACCGCCCGACTTCCGAAGGACATCAAGTCCGCAACTCCTCAGCAGTTGCACAACGCTCTCGGCGATACAGTTATGGAGCTTTATTCCGATAACTGGAACAAGAGCCGTCAGGAACATCTCGGCAAGAGACGTGCCGCATACCTCTCAATGGAGTTTCTTGTGGGACGTGCCGTGTACAACAACCTGCTCTGTCTCGGAATCTACGACGAGGTTAATTCCGCATTCAGCGAACTCGGACTTAATCTTGCCGATTTGGAAGTAATCGAGGATGCAGCTCTCGGCAACGGCGGTCTTGGTCGTCTCGCAGCGTGCTTCCTTGACAGTGCGGCTTCGCTCAATCTTCCGCTTGACGGCTACGGAATCCGCTATAAATACGGACTTTTCAAGCAGTCTATCGTTGACGGCTTCCAGAAAGAGGACATTGACGACTGGACAAAATACGGCGACTGCTGGTCGAAGAGATGTGACGAGGACACGGTTCTTGTTAATTACAACGGACAGACGGTCAAGGCAGTACCTTATGATATGCCGATATTCGGCTGTAAGACCGAAAATGTCGGTACTCTGAGATTATGGCAGTCCGAGCCTGTCAAGGAATTTGATTTCGATGTGTTCAACCGTCAGAATTATCTTGAAGCTTCAAAGGAACAGATTTTCGCCGAGGATATTTCCCGTGTACTCTATCCGAACGATGATACAAACGAGGGCAAGAAGCTCCGCCTGAAACAGCAGTATTTCTTCAGCTGTGCGTCACTCGCGGACATCATTAAGAAGCACAAGGCACGCCATGGTACGCTTGATAATCTCGCTGACTATATTTCAATTCAGCTCAATGACACTCACCCTGTTATTTCAATCCCCGAACTTATCCGCCAGCTTGTTGACGAAAACGGCTATACTTTTGCAAAAGCCCTTGAAATCGCAAAGAAAGTGTTTAACTACACAAACCATACCGTTATGCAGGAAGCGCTTGAAAAATGGTGGGTCGGACTTGTTGAGGAACTGCTCCCGAGAATCTACGAAATCATCATTCAGATTAACGAGGAGCTTATTGCAGAGATGTACGCAAACGGCGTACAGAAGGACAAGATTAACCGTATCAAGATTATAAAGGGCGAGCTGATTCATATGGCTGATATGGCTTGCTACGCTTCCAGCCACATCAACGGTGTTGCCGAGATTCACACACAGATTCTTAAAGATACGGTTCTTGCGGACTGGTACAGCATTTATCCCGAGCGTTTCCGCAACGAGACAAACGGAATCACACAGAGGCGCTGGCTTGCGCTCTGTAATATGGAGCTGTCCGCACTTATTACTGAGCTTCTCGGCGATGACAGCTGGGTTACAGACCTTGACAAGCTGAAAGAGCTTGCAAAGTATGCCGACGACGAGGACGTGATGAAGAGATTTATCGCAATCAAGCAGGATAAAAAGACCCAGCTTGCAGGATTTATTGCAGAGCGTGACGGTGTTGAAATCAACCCCGAATCAATCTACGATATACAGATTAAGCGACTTCACGAATACAAGAGACAGCTTCTCAATGCGTTCTCGATTCTGTGGATTTACAACGGCATAAAGGACGGCTCTATCAAGAATTTCACTCCCACAACGTTCATTTTCGGAGCTAAATCCGCACCGGGCTATCGCCGTGCAAAGGCAATAATCAAGTATATTAACGAAATCGGCAGAATCGTTTCAAGCGACCCTGATACCAAAGACCTGCTCAAGGTTGTTTTCGTGCAGAATTACAATGTTTCGTATGCTGAAAAGCTTGTTGCAGGAGCAGATATTTCTGAGCAGATTTCCACAGCAGGTACAGAGGCAAGCGGTACGGGCAATATGAAGCTTATGCTCAACGGCGCAGTTACTCTCGGAACTTATGACGGTGCTAATATTGAAATCGTGCAGGAAGCAGGCGAGGAGAACAACTATATCTTCGGCGCAAGAGTTGAAGAGCTGGAGGAAATCGTTCCCGAGTACGACAGCCGTAAGGTATTCGCTGAGAATCCCAAGATTAAGGCGGTTGTTTCGTCTCTCATTGACGGCACGGTTTCTGACGGCGGCACAGGTGATTTCCGTGAGCTTTACACATCGCTTCTTGACGGCGCAAGCTGGCACGCACCCGACCACTACTATCTGCTCGGCGACCTCGAAAGCTATGTTGAGGCTAAGCTCAAGTCCAATGCCGATTACGGCACAGACCGTATGGAATTTGCCAAGAAGCAGTGGCTTAATATGTGCAACGCAGGAAAATTCAGCTCCGACAGAACTATTGCGGACTACGCTGAAAATATCTGGAATATCAAGTAAAAAAACAACAGCTCCCGAAAATAATCGGGAGCTGTATTTTTTATATTAACCTCCGGGAGCGAGACCGTCGAAAATTTTTGTTACTGCGCCTGTCTCATCATATTCGATGTAGTAATAATGCGGTAAATGGTCAGGCATAACAGGACCGTTGTCAGTGTAAATATAATATCCTGCACGTCCCGAACTGCCTTTATGGTAATTTCCGATGTCAAATTCACCGTATTTTTCAATGATTTCAGCTATATTGCTTCGGGATATAGTAAAATCATTGTATTTGTAGTAAGTCTTATGGGACGAGGCGAAGAAAGCAGATACCGCAAAAAGTGCCATACTTGAAACGAGTACAGTTACAGTTTTGGTGATTGATTTTTTCTTTTTTCTGTTGACTGCAATACCGACTACTGCACATACAGCGACGGCAAATAGTATCAGAAACACAAAAAGTTCAATAATTGTCACGATAAAATTTTCCATACATATTCACCTCCAAGTTTGAATTTAATTCATTATATCACAGATTTCTGAATAAGTCAAGTAAAAAAACAACAGCTCCCGAAAATAATCGGGAGCTGTATTTTTTATATTAATTGCCTAAGCCGTGAATCAATGAGAATGCGGAGGTTATATCTTCCTCCAGCGAAGAAGCATTGCGTGGAATGAGACTGAGGCTGTATTTACCTATCTTTGCACGTTCATTCGTAGCAAGATTTGTTATGTATTCCTCAACTGTGAAGCTGTTGGTATCAGCAGTAAGCATTGTGATTACCGAACTCATTTCGGGCGCAAGAAGCGTTGTAGTTGAAATCGTCCTGACTGTGCCGTTTGAATTGGTAATAACATAGTCGATTACAAAGCGACCCGAAGCATTTTTCGGAAAAGGAGTATAGAATGCGAGATTTCTGTCGTCCGATTTATCGCCGATAACGTAGCTAAAATTAATATCGGGGTCGGGAACTTCTGTATCGGCAGGAACGACCTTAACAGCGATTTCAGCCTTTATTGCGGGATTTGATACGCTGTATACCGTTACAATACATTCGCCGACGGAAGCGCCGTTTACCCAGCCGTATTTATTGACCGTTGCAATTTTCTCGTCGGAGCTTATCCAGATTTCGTCCTTGTTTATAGCGTCGTACGGAAGCATCGTAACCATTGAAATATCCTCTTTGCCGACGGGAATGGTCATCTCGTACTTGGAAAGCCGTATTTCCTCAACCTTTATATTTGATGTAACAGTAGTTTCGGTTGTGGTTGTTGTTGAAGCCGTAGTTGCTGTTGTTGAAGTCGTTGTTGATTCAGGAGGATTTTCATCGTCGTACACTGTTACTCTTACGGTAGCCGATACATCGGGGTTGTCAATGCTGTGTACGGTAATCAGGCATTTTCCTGCTTTTCTCGCTATTACCCAGCCCTCGCTGTCAACGACTGCAATTGATTCGTCGGAGCTTGACCAGCGTTCGCCCTTATTTGAAGCCGTCTCGGGAAGCATAGTGACATAGGCGGAGAGTTCGCCACAGCCTGCCTTAATCTGCATTTCAGTTCTGGTAAGCCGTATAGCCGAGACTTTGTACGGGTCTGTTGTTACTGTCGTCGTGGTAGTTGATGAGACAGTGGTGCTTGCAGTGGTTGCGGAAGTGGATGTGGAAGTAGTAGTGGCAGTAGTTTTTGTGGTGGTAGCGGTAGATTTGGTTGTTGTGGTTGAAGTGGTCTTTTTGGTAGTTGTGGTTGATTTGGCAGTGGTGGTAGTTTTTACCGCAGTAGTGGTGGTTTTTGATGATGTCGAAGTGGTTTTGGGTGTGGTAGTTGTGGTTACGGACTGCTGATTATTGCGCTCGTCAAGATAAGACTGCATATCAAGCTTTCCGCCTGTTGAGGTGTATGAGTAGTAAGCAAGTATCAGCGTTGCATCAGCCGAGTTGATTATATTGTTTTTGTCAACATCGGCGGATTTTCTCTGATTCTTCTTAAATGTGCCGTCTCCGCCGATTGAAAGGACGGAATACTCGGCAAGAACGATTGAAGCGTCGCCTGCGTCAATTGCATTGTCGCCGTTTACATCGCCGAGAGTGTACTCCTCGTCATCTGCATAGGCAACGAACGGAACGGCAGAAATGCCGGGTTCTGATAAGCCAATCGAAAGAACGGTAGTAATGCCCAGTGCAGCCGACATTACTGAAGCTAAAAATTCCTTTGTTTTCATAAATTCTCCTTATATATTTTTTTTATGGCAAATGCCAATAAAATATATTATACAACTTTTTTCCTGAAAAATCAAGGATATTATGTTAATTGGAGAGTAATAACCGATATTTTCAGAAAAAACGACAAAAAAAGACTGTCAATATTGACAGTCTTTAAATAATATTTAGTTTTCGCTGATAGGAAGGTCGGAGAGATTAACCAGACCTGCGGCAACTCTCTGGAGAGTGATAGCGTCCATACCTGTAACACCGTCGCCGTTGTTGTAAACGTCGGCATTAAGTGCGCCCTGTGCGGAGAGAGCATATTTGTCCTTGTTTCCGAGGGACTGGATGATTGCGGCAGCGTCGGCAATATCAACAACACCGTCCTCATTTGCATCGCCCCAAAGGGTAACGGTGAGAACCTTTTCTGTGGTAGTTGTTGTAGCTTCTGTTGTTGTTGTGGAAGTAGTAGTGGCTGTAGTGGTTGTAGTAGCCGTTGTGGTAGTTGTAGTTGTTGTTGTAGCAGTTGTGGTGGTTGTAGTAGTTGTTGTCGGCTCGTCAGCATAGTAAATCTCGATGTTGTCAATGGAGATTGAATCAGCCTCGCCGTAGTAGTAACCGATAAGAAGCTTGCCGTCCTTTGTGTTGATTCCGTTCGGGCGAGTTTCATCGCCTGCAAGGGCAACAGGAGCAATCCACATAATATCGGCAGTCTTGTCAGCGTCGAGGATAGCGTAGTTGCCTGCTTCCTGGAACCAGTAATCCTCATTTACAGTCTTCTCAACACCTGTGCCGACATTGTAGATAAGCTTGCCGATAGGAGCGTTTGCGGAGATTTCAAACTTGATAGCATAAACGTCCTTGGTCTCGTCAACTCCGAGGTCAGCATATTCGATTTCGAGATTCTTTGCAGAATCAGAACCTGTGTGAGTGATAGTCTTTTTAACAGCAGTTGCTACTGAATCAGTATAAGGAACAGTAACAGTCTTTGTGTATGTGAGTACAGCGTTTGTCAGTCTTACGCTCTCAACTTCTGCATATTCACCGTCGGCAGTTGTATCGCCGTACCAGTACTGGAAGGAGAGTGTATCTGTTGATGATTCTGAAACATAGGGCTGAACTTCTGCGGGAACTTCCCAGTAAACTTCGGCATAAGTACCTGCGCCTACGAGTGTTCCGCCGTTTCCGGGAGTGATTTCAAACTTAACACCCTCGCCTTCGTAATAATCTACAGAGCCTTCGCCCTCAGCACCCATATCGTTGTACCAGTAAGCTGAAGTTTCCTTGCCCTCGATACCTGCAACCTGCTTAGCGTATTCAGTATCGGCAGGGCTTCCCTTCTTAACATTGATACCACCGCCGTATACAATCTGGTCAAGCTCTATGTCGCTCTCGATTGTGCAGGTAAGTGACTCAATAGTAACACCGACCATATCAGTGAGACCGAAATCAGAGAACTTGAACTTGTGGCTGTTAATCGGTCTGTCGGGGTCGTCGCTCGGATTAGCGGCATAGTAATCCTCGTCATAGCCCTTTGTGAGAACGATGTCGCCGAGAGCCTCGCCGTCAATCTGCTTTGCAACAGTTGAGGAGATAGTAGCAGTGCCGTCGCCGTTGTCAACAAAGCTCCAGTTCTTACCGCTTTCGCTGTTAGTACCGTTAGTGTGCTTGTTGTTGTCGGGAACGATACTCTCCTTCTTGTCGTCGGGATTGGGCTTGTCATCGGGTGTATCAGTATTGCCCGGGTCGGTAACGGAAGCGTCGTCGTTATATGAGAAGCCTGTGAATGTAACTGTATTGTCTACCATATCGCCCTTGCTGTTGTCCCAGTGAGCGCAGTAATAGCATCTGAACTCGAAGTTGCCGTATTCGCCGTACTGGAGATTGATGTCGGAAACATCGATAGCGACTTTATTTTCGCCCTTTTTGAGCTTGATAGCATAACCGCTTCCCTCGCCTGTTGTCCATTTGCCGTCCTCGGTAAATTCCATCCAGCCCTTTTCGCCTGTGATTCCCACACCATAGGAGAAGGAAACCTCGCCGTCAATCTCACTGTTGATATTTACAATGATATTTTTAAGCGGATTTGCAGTGGTGTACTCTTTGGGAATACTTGTCTTCGGGAGGTCTACGCCTGCTTTAAGAACGGTTGAGGCAGTTTTTGCTGTAGACTCAACAACAGAGGGTGAGAATACAGCCGAAGCTGTGGACATCATATATGCAGGAACAGCAGCGGCAGCGAGTACAGCACTCATAACAGCAGCCTGCATACGTTTTGTGATATTGTTCATAAGTAATCTTCCTTCCTTAAAATATAATTATAAATTTTTGTACATTCCTCTTGTATTTTATATTATATCACAAAAATATTGCCAGAATATGAACACAAAATTAATATTTATGAAAAAATATACAAACTTTCAGGAAATCTTTTGGTTATTATAACAAAAACCGCTGAATAAAACAGCGGTTTTGCTTGGCTTAATCCGTAAGGTCTGCGGATTCATCGGAAGTCGTCGCAGGTTCTGTCTTTGTGCGCTGAACAGAAGCCTTTGAATTGGTAATCACCCATACATCGTCGTATGTCGGGCAGGAGAAGGTGACATTTGCGTTGAAATGCTCGGTCGTGACGTTCGTGTTGAGCAGATTTATATCAGCAATAATATCCTCCGCATTGATAGCGTTTACGGATTCCTCCGAACCCACAACAGTGATATTCATTCTCTGCGTGAGAACCTTGTACTCGTAACTGCTGTCGGGGATGTTGCTGATTGAGATTCTGTTCTGGTCAATAGTAAGGTCTTTCTGCGCAAGTCCCTCGTCATCAAGCGTGACTGTGACTGTTTCAAGCTCCGAAACGTTGATGTATTCGCTGTTTTCGAGACTTGTATTTATTGTGAACATCTTTGAGAAGCCGGGTTTCAGCTCATTGAGCGAGATAACGCCTATATCGAGAGTATCGGGAATAACCGTCTGACTGTTGTTGCAGGCGAGTATTATCGAATCCGCCGAAAGATTGAGTTTTATTTTACTCTTGTCGAAATTGTCGGGAGCATTGATAATAACGGAAAGCTTTACTTCTTTCTGAGTGCGCACGGGAATAGTTATATTGAAGTTCGTGTTGCTGAACGTAAGTGCGGACTGGTCAATAAGCACGTTGTCCTCCGTATACAGCTGTATTTCGTCATTTGTGAGTACGTACGAGGAATCGAGGCTCATATTTTTCTTGGAAACGGCATAGCATTTTGAAATCTTGTCAAGCTGTGCGGACGGTCCTGTTATGCGTACAACGGACGGCTCGCAGGAAAGCTCCTCGATGTTGATTTCCTTGCCGTTAACGACCGAAACATTGGGAATCTGCGGATATATATCAAATTCCCTTGTATCCATCTTGTCAAAGACAATCGTTGCGGATGACGGACTCACTGACTTGACCTCGTATTTGATACCGCTTTTGTTGCGGATTTTAATAGAGAGCTTCTTTGTGCCTGTTGCCGAAACGTTCTCGGCATCAAAATAAGCTTCAAGGTTTTCGTTATTGAGATTTCCGACCTGAGTACGGCTTCCGAGAAGCTCAACAGTAACGTCCTTGACATCGCACGAAATAACGCTCAGACCGTTCAACCCTGCGGAAGTACCCGAAATATCGAGCGAAACGGGGATGTGTTCAATCGTTTTCGGAACGGTCGGGTACTGGGTCATCGAGATGTAGAACCACGCAATCACGGCGATTATAACAGAGAGAATGGCAAGCGAGAAGTTATTTTTCAGGAACTTCGCCTTGATTTTTTCAATGATATTCATTTCTTCTTCCTCCTTCCGAGAACAGAGGAGAGAATATTTCCCGAGTTTTCCTCGTCAGAGGGATTTTCATAGAAGATTTCCTTTTCGAGGGTTGATTTAAGCTTTTCACGGGTATAGTCTCTGGTAAGTACGCCGTTCATTGCAACGGAAATCTGCCCTGTTTCTTCGGAGACGGCAATGACAACAGCGTCGGAGTTCTCGCTCATTCCGATAGCGGCACGGTGACGTGAACCGAGACTCTTGTCAATAAGCCTGTCGTTCTGTGCCTTCGGAAGAAAACAAGCCGCCGCAAGTATCATACCGTTGCGCATTATAACAGCGCCGTCGTGAAGCGGAGTTTTCGGGTAGAATATATTGCCGAAAATCTGCTTGCTCGGGAGAGCGTTCATAAGCGTACCCGATTCAATCTGCTCGCCGAGTTTTGTCTGTCGTTCGATTACAATCAGCGCACCTGTACAGCTTGCGGAAAGCTCAACGCACGAATCGCAGATAATCTCAATAGTCTCGTTCCAGCGCTGTTTTATATCATTGGACGGCGTGCCTATGCCGATAAGCTTTATACCGAGCTTTGTCTGACCGAACTGTTCCAGCGCACGTCTCAGCTCGGGCTGAAAAAGAATCAGCATAGCAATAAGACCGATGTCAAGAGCCTGCTGGAGAAGATATTCCATAACAGTCAGCTCAAGGAAACTGCTGACGGCATAAGCAAGAATAAGAAGCACGATACCTTTCATCAGCTGACCTGCACGTGTTTCACGGATAAGCTTAAGCAGGAGGTAGACAAGATATGTAAGCACGGCGAGGTCTATAATATCTTTCAGCTCAATTGTACTCATAAGGCTGAAGAAGGCATATTTTATTTCCTGTAGAGATGGCATATTCTCACGTCCTTTGCGGATAGTCGGAAAATCCGGAGGCGGAAAACGACCGCCTCGGATTCGTCTATATATATTGTACCAACAATTTGCGAGAATTTCAATAGCTTTTGCTGATTTTTTATAAAATTATCACAAATTATTTTTTGCATATCCTGCTCACTGCTTCGGCAAGACGGACGGCATCGGCTTCACGGCTGAAAACCGACGGCGAAAACCTGACAGTACCCGTATCAGTCCCGAGCTGTGAATGCGCAAGGGCTGAGCAGTGGAATCCCGCACGCAGACAGAATCCCTGATTTGCAAGAATCTGTGCGACGGCTTCGGAGTTCATACCCTCTATATTGAACGATACAATCGGGACATATTCGGCGGTTGGATGACGATAGACGGTAATCTTTTTATTTCTGCGTAGTTCGGAAATAAATCTACGGCATATATTGTCCTCGTGCCTGAAAATTCTGTCCGTTCCGATTCTCTGAATAAATTCTATGCCTGCTTTAACTGACATTATGCCTATAACACCGACAGTACCGCTTTCAAGGCTTTCGGGAAGCAAATCGGGCTGAACAAGGCTCTGGGAACTGCTTCCCGTACCGCCCTGCATTATTGGAGGTATAAAATATCTGCCGTCCGAGATGAGAAGTCCTGTTCCTGTTATGCCGTAGAGTCCTTTGTGACCTGCCGTGCATAGAATATTTATGCCGTCGCTCATCTTCACATCGATTATTCCGCAAGCCTGCGCACCGTCGGCAATAAAGCAGATGTCGTTTTTACGGCAAAGCTCGGCAATCTCACGGTATGGCAGAATCTGTCCCGTAACATTGCTTGCTATGGTGCATACTATGGCTTTTGTATCGCTTCTGATAAGCCGTCGGAAGCTGTCGATAGTCTTTTCGTCCTCGGGATATACAGGAGCGACGGAAAGCAGGATTTTCTTCTCGCCTGCAAGCTTTGCGGAAGGACGTGCGGATGAATTATGCTCCATTCCGCTGATAATCATATGACCGCCGTTTTTCATAATGCCCTGTATAGCCATATTGAGAGCGTGAGTGCAGTTGAGCGTAAACACGACATTTTCGGGTTCGGCATTGAAAAAATCCGCAACTGTTTCACGAGCTGAAAAAACAGCCTTTGAAGTTTCGGAAGCTATATGGTGACCGCCTCTGCCTGAGCTTCCGTATTTTTCCATAGCGGAGACGACTGCTTTTCTGACGGAGGCAGGTTTCGGAAAAGTTGTGGCGGAATTGTCAAAATTAATAATCATCATTATACCTCCGGCTGTTTCAGCTTATACGGAACAGCATTTTGCCTGAGAATTTCCAGTGAGGTTTTGTTATAGACGTGCAGATTATATCCACAGCCCTCCTCACGTCTTTTTATTTCACAGCGAATCCCTCTTGCCTTAAGAAGTCTTTCGGCTTTCATAGCATAGGTGTACGAGGGCATTTCCGCAATATATTCAATCATATATATCCCTCCTCTTGTTAGTCAGGGATTGAGTTTTTGCTTTATGGCATATATTATAATATGCAGATTGTGTTGAACTTGCTATTACCGCAGAACGAAACAAAAGTTTTGCCGTCTGTCTTGACTTTGTGCCATAAATAGTATATAATATTAATGTATACCCGCTTGCCGAATGGTTATAATAACTTAAAATAAATTCAGGAGCGTGTATATCGTGGATAACAACGAAAAAGACAGGAAAACAGAGGAAGAAATAAACGTTGCCGAGAGCGAGGCTCAGGTTGATGTGCAGAATACCAAGCACCTTATTCACTGCCTTACTATTATAGGGCAGATTGAAGGGCATTATGTACTCAGCGAGCAGAATAAGAGTACCAAATACGAGCATATCATCCCTGCGCTTGTGGCTGTGGAGCAGGACAGGAGCGTTGAGGGACTTATCATCATACTCAACACGGTCGGCGGAGATGTTGAAGCGGGACTTGCCATTGCCGAGCTTATCGCAGGTATGAAAACACCTACGGTTTCGCTTGTTGTCGGCGGAGGACATTCCATAGGCGTACCTCTTGCAGTCAGTGCGAAAATGTCGTTTATAGTTCCGTCCGCTTCAATGACGATTCACCCTGTACGTATGAACGGCACTGTTCTGGGAGTTCCTCAGACTCTCTCGTATTTCGATAAAATGCAGGACAGGATTGTCAGTTTTGTTACGTCCAACAGCAGGGTGCAGGAAAGCGAGTTCCGTACTCTTATGATGAACACGAGCGAGCTTGTCCTTGATGTGGGTTCTGTTGTGGACGGCGAAAAGGCGGTGGAAATCGGGCTTATTGACAGGCTCGGAAGTCTCGGCGACGCTATGGACTGCCTTTATGAGATGATTGAAAATACTGAAAAGAGATATAAATAACACGGAGGTGGCAGAATGGCAGAGAAAAAGAAAACTCCGTTCGGTGCGGAATTTAACGAGGAGGGCTATACCCGCAAGGGTAAGCCCGTTAAAAAGCCTGATAATGACGACGGCGAGGAGGAATACAGCGATACCGATTACATAAGCGAGATGAGCCGTGTGGTATCCGTTGCGATGTTCGGAATGGGCATTCTCACTGCACTTATAACGCTGATTCCCGGTTCTGCTGGCTGGAGCTATATGCACAATGCGCTGTGGGGAATCTGTGGCTGGGCAGTTTTTGCAGTCCCGATTCTTCTGATATATTCGTCCGTCCTTATGGGACTGGGCAGACAGGCGGAAGAGATACTTGCAAAAGCCCTGTGGGGAATCGGCTGGACGGTTCTTGCGAGTTCGGCATTGCAGATATTCACAGTGGGCGAAATTCCGGGGCAGGATTTGCTTAGCTATATAATAAGCCTTTACAGTGATGGCACTAGGCTGAGAGGCGGAGGAGTTATTTCGCTTCCTGTTGCTGGAATACTGTTTGTGGTTTTTGGAAAAATGGGAGCGAGAATAGTAATAGTCCTGCTCTCGGCAGTTCTTTTCCTGATTTTATCGGGCAAAGGGCTGAAGGACTGCTTTGACGTTATAACAGCGCCGTTCAAGTTTGCATACAATTTCTTTATCGGCGGTGAAGAAGACAGCGACGACGATGATGAATACTATCAGAACGATGAAGATGACGACGATGACGAATATGCCGACAGGGATGACAAGGAAGATGACGATGAGGACGATGATATTGTTGTTGAAGATGTTGCTGACGACAGCGTTCAGGTAAGTCCTCTTCCCGAGATTCACGGTATCGGCGAAAATGATTACCGCACAAAAGAGGAAGAAGAATTTAGTATGTTCTTTGATATACCCTTGCCCGACGAAAAATCCGCACAGCCCGAATCTGCCGAAAAGCCCGAGGTTCAGAATTCTGTCATTGATATAGATATAGACGATAATCCCGAGGAAAACAGGTCATTCAGCGAGCTGGAGCGACTTATCGAGAACGCTTCAAGGAAAAAATCCGTGCAGAAGCAGGCGGTGATTCCGACGGAGGATGATGACGAAACCGTCGAGGAGTACATTGAGAAGCCGTTGTACGTTCTTCCCGATTTGGCACTTCTCACACCGTCGCCCAACAAGCACAGCAGTGTTGAAGCTAAGGCGGAAATGCTTGAAAAGGCTGATACTATAGTAAAAACTTTTGACAGTTTTGCGGTAAAAGTTGACATCGTTGATATTTTCAGAGGTCCTGCAATCACCCGATATGAAGTTAAGCCGGGTTCGGGCATAAAAGTATCGAAAATACGTGGACTTGAGGATGATATAGCGCTGAGCCTTGCGGCGCAGGGTGTGCGTATTGAAGCGCCTGTTCCTGGAAAGGCGGCAGTCGGAATAGAAGTCCCTAATATAAACAAGGACGACGTTATGTTAAGGGAGATTCTTGAATCTGCCGAGTTCAGAAATTCCAGAAGCAAGCTGGCATTTGCGGTCGGCAAGGATATTACAGGCAACGCAGTTGTCGGCGATATTACAAGGCTTCCGCACGTTATTATCGCAGGTACGACAGGTTCGGGTAAATCCGTCTGCACACGCTCAATAATTATGAGCATACTTTATAACGCAACACCCGATGAAGTAAAGATTATTCTGATTGACCCGAAAGTTGTTGAGTTCAAGATATTCGAGGGCATACCGCACCTTCTTATTCCGATAGTTACGGAAGCAAAAAAGGCGGCAGGTGCATTGAACTGGGCTGTGAATGAGATGATGAGGAGGTATAATACGTTTGCCGATATAGGAGCGAACGATTTGAAATCCTATAACGAGCTTGCGGACGACGGCGGTTTTGAACGTATGCCACAGATTGTTATATTTATTGACGAGCTTGCCGATATGATGCTTGTTGCAGGAAAGGAAGTTGAAGATTCTATATGCCGTCTCGCACAAATGGGACGTGCCGCAGGAATGCACCTTGTTGTTGCAACCCAGCGACCAACGACGGACGTAATCACGGGACTTATCAAGGCTAATATCCCAAGCCGTATCGCCCTTTCCGTTATGTCTCAGGTGGATTCACGAACTATCATCGATATGGCAGGAGCGGACAAGCTTCTCGGCAACGGCGATATGCTCTATATGCCGATAGGAATGAGCAAGCCCATAAGAGTGCAGGGCTGTTTTGCTTCATCCAAGGACATAAACGCTACCCTCGAATTTATACGCTCTCAGGCGACGAGCAGTTACAATCCGCAGATTATTGAAGCTGTGGAGAATTTTGTACCGCAGACAAAGGGAAGCAAGGGCGACAAGGCACTGTCCGACAGCGGATTTGAAGCGGGAAGCGATGAGGATTATATTATCAGGGCTGCGGAAGTTGCCGTAAATGCGGGACAGCTTTCAACTACAATGCTACAGAAGAAGCTTAAACTCGGCTATGCAAGGGCTTCAAGGATTATGGACGAGCTTGAAGAGTGTGGTATTATCAGTTCGCCCGAAGGTTCAAAGCCAAGAAAAGTGCTTATGTCGAAAATGCAGTTTGATGAGTGGAAAATGAGACAACTGGAGGATAAATAATATGTCAGAAAAATTAACTTTGTTTGAACAGCTTGCAAGGGACGGCTACACCGAAGAATCGGAGATTCTAAAAGAGAGCTACAGAAATGCGATTTTACTGAAATACAGCAGGGCAGAAGGCGAAATACCTATAGGAGCGAGTAAACTGGGCGGTTATCCCGATTTACCGCCTGAAATCGAATATCCTGTTATGAGTGGCATCACTGAAATCACAAATCCTGTTATGTGTCGCTTATTTGGAGAAGAAGCTCTTATCAACAATACACACCGTTATGAAAAATCGGCAATGCAGTTGGTCGCACAGATTAACCTGTATGAACTTGCAGAATCGGGTGCGGACGTTGAAAATCTTCTGCCAAAAAAGGGTATGCTTTACATATTCTGGAGCGATGAAGTTTTTGAACTTGAAAGCTCAGAATCTATAGAAATTCACTGTGATGAACCTGATAAAACCGCACTTCATAAAGTAATCTACTGGGACGGCGATATGTCAACGCTGAAACGCACTGCACCGCCATTCCCGTATTACAGCAGATATTATAATCCTGACGAGTGTTTTGCTGAACATTCTGTTGAATTTGATTATGGCAAAGAGTATGAAAACTCTCGTGATAACAGTGATTTGGATAAGATATTCGGCTATCCGCAGGGTGTAAACCCTCCGCAGATTGACGAAACGGAAGTAAATCTTTTTCAGTCTGACTGCTATGATAATTTTGAGGGCTGGATATTTCATACTTACTGGATTATGAAAAAATCTGACCTGAAAAATCTTGATTTTTCAAAAGTTTTAATTGATTTCGATATGGACTGAGGTGAACGGATGTACGATAAATTTATACCTACGACTAAAAAAGAAATGGACGAGCAGGGCATAGCGCAGTTCGATTTCATTTACATAACAGGCGACGCATATGTTGACCACCCGAGCTTCGGGGCGGCGATAGTAACACGTCTGATAGAAGCAATGGGCTTTACTGTGGGAATAATATCCCAGCCCGACTGGAGAACACCAAAAGATTTCAGGCGGTTCGGTGCGCCGAAGTACGCATTTCTGGTGACTTCGGGCAATATTGATTCTATGGTGGCGCATTACACGGCGGCAAAGCGAAAGCGTTCGGACGACGCATATACGGCAGGCGGAAAGGCAGGAAAACGTCCCGACAGAGCTGTTATAGTGTACTGTCAGAAGCTCCGAGAGTATTTCGGCGACGTGCCGATAGCAATAGGCGGACTTGAAGCTTCACTGCGCCGTTTTGCCCATTACGACTACTGGGACGATAAAGTCCGTCCGTCGGTACTTGCAGACAGCGGTGCGGATTTGCTTATGTACGGTATGGGCGAACATCAGATACAGGAGCTGTGCAGACGGCTTGTGGACGGCGAGGACATTCACGCAATCCACGATATACGAGGTACTTGCTATATGACTGAGCCTGTCAATACTCCGATAGGTTCGGCGCAGTGTCCGTCGTTCGAGCAGGTCAGGGACAATAAAAAGGAGTATGCAAAGGCGACTAAAATCCAGTACGACTGGCAGGACGAGGTATACGGCAAGACCATAGTCCAGAGGCACGGCAATATGATGCTTGTGCAGACTCCTCCTGCAAAGAGCCTGACAACCGAAGAGCTTGACTATATTTACAGTCTGCCGTATACGAGGAGATACCACCCGAGTTATGAGAGCGAGGGCGGAGTTCCGGGAATTGAGGAAGTGCGGTTCTCGATTACGCACAACAGAGGATGTTTCGGCTACTGCAATTTCTGTTCGATTGCTTTACATCAGGGCAGACGTGTTACGGTAAGGAGCGAGGAATCCGTGCTTGCCGAAGCGGAGAGGGTAACGAAAATGCCCGATTTCAAGGGATATATCCACGACGTAGGCGGACCGACAGCTAATTTCCGCCATACTTCCTGCGAAAAACAGCTTAAAAAAGGACTTTGTATGGGAAAGAAATGCCTTGCGCCGACTCCTTGTCCCGCACTCAAAGCCGACCACAGGGAATATCTTGAAATGCTTAGGAAAATCCGCAAGGTCAAGGGTGTGAAGCGTGTTTTTATACGCTCGGGAATACGTTACGATTATCTTATGCAGGACAAGAACGATGAATTTATGCGTGAGCTTATAAAGTACCACGTAAGCGGACAGCTTAAAGTTGCGCCCGAACACTGCTCGGCGGTAGTGCTGGACAAAATGGGCAAACCGCATATCGAGGCTTACAAGGCATTTCAGAAGCGTTTCTATGAGATTACAAAGAGTATAGATAAGGAGCAGTATCTCGTGCCGTATCTTATGTCGTCTCATCCCGGAAGCACGCTGAATGAAGCGATAGACCTTGCATTATTCCTGCGTGACAACAAAATCCGTCCCGAACAGGTGCAGGATTTCTATCCAACGCCCGGAACGATTTCAACGTGTATGTTCTACACGGAGCTTGACCCGTATACAATGGAAAAGGTGTACGTCCCAAAAACTGCGGAGGAAAAGGCTATGCAGAGGGCTTTGCTCCAGTATTTCAAACCACAGAACAAGGAAATCGTGCTTAAGGCGCTGAAAAAGGCTAAAAGATTTGATTTAATCGGCAGTTCTCCGAAATGTCTGGTTGAGGATAATACAAGAAAAACCAATACTAACAAAGGCGGTGGTAATCAATGGCAGAAGAAAAAAAGCAGTCCGCAGAAAAATCGCAGAAAAAGGGTATAATCTGGGTAATCGGCTTTATTATAGCCGTTGTTGCAGGAGTTATTTTCGGGTTCAGCCGTAATGACGACGACGGCGGTGAGATTGGTGCGGAGCTTGAACCCTTGAAAGTCCACTACATAGACGTAGGGCAGGGCGACAGCATATTCATACAGTCGGGCGAAGATACAATGCTGATAGACTGCGGAGAAATCGGCAAGGACGACGAGGTTAAGGCTTATCTTGACAATCTCGGCATAACGCAGATTGACTATGTAATCGGCACGCACCCGCATTCCGACCATATGGGCTGTATGGATAAAATCGTGGAATATTACGATATAGGCGAGATTATTCTCCCTCATCTTGACGACAGCGACGTTCCGACGACGAAATATTTCGAGAGATTTCTGACAGCGGTTGAAAACAAGGGAATGACAATCACGGAGGCAGAAGCCGACAGGGTTATCAGGATAAACACGGCGGAATGCCGATTTATAGCGCCGTGCAGTGACGACTACAGCAATGCGAACAACTATTCTGTTGGAATTATAATGACTTACGGCGAAAACAGCTTTATTTTCACGGGCGACGCTGAAAAGCTTGCCGAGAAAGAGATGATTGAATCGGGCAAATTGCAGGATATTGACGTTTACAAGGTCGGACATCACGGAAGCGATACATCGAGTTCGGAAGAATTTCTTGAAGTAATAAAGCCCGATATTGCGGTAATTTCCTGCGGTGAGGGCAATTCCTACGGTCATCCGTGCGACATAACGCTTGAAAAGCTGAGCAAGTACACTGACAAGGTTTACCGTACTGACATTAGCGGTAGCGTTGTGATTACGTCGGACGGCAAGGAGCTGACAGTTACGGAGGAAAATGGCGGATGATTATAATAGACAGATTCGAGGGCGATATTGCTGTTGCCGAAACGGACGGCGGTATGCTTGATATTTCAAGGAATTTGCTTCCCGAAAACACAGCGGAGGGCGATGTTATAATGCTGACGGACAACGGCTATATCATTGACGGACAGGCGACAGCGGAACGGCGCAGGGCTATGGCGGAACGTTTCCGCAGACTGACAGGAGGTGCGGAATGACGGATGTTATAATAATCGGAGCAGGTGCGTCAGGTTGTATGGCAGGGATTTTTTCCGCAAGATACGGCAGGAGCGTGACTATATTCGAGCCTAACGAGAAAATCGGCAGAAAACTGCGTATCACAGGCAAGGGAAGGTGCAACGTCACAAATAATTCGCCTGTTGAGGAGCATATGAAGAATATCCCTGTAAACAGCCGTTTTATGTACAGCGCATTTTCGATGTTTTCGGCGGAGGATACTATGAATTTCTTTGAGGAACTCGGAGTACCGCTGAAAACGGAGCGTGGCAACAGAGTTTTCCCTGTGAGCGACAGGGCGGATGATATTGCCGACGCACTTGCTATGGAACTTAAAAGGCTTGATGTCAGGATAATTCACAAGCGTGTTGAATCGCTTATTATCGAGGACGGCGCAGTCTGCGGAGTTATCGCACAGGGCAGGGAATACAGGAGCGAAAGTGTACTTATAGCGTGCGGAGGAAAATCGTACCCGACGACAGGTTCAACAGGCGACGGCTACAGGCTTGCGGAAAGCGCAGGGCATACGGTTACTGAGCTTAAGCCAAGCCTTGTGCCGATTGTTTCGGAGGATAAATTCTGTGCGGAACTTATGGGATTATCGCTCCGCAACGTAACCCTGAAGCTGTACGACAGGGAAAAAGTCATCTACAGCGAGCTTGGCGAAATGCTGTTCACTCATTTCGGAGTAAGCGGACCGCTTGTGCTTAGTGCGAGCAGTCATATAAGGGAAATGCAGAAGAACCGCTATAAGTTTGTTATCGACCTTAAACCTGCGCTGTCGCCCGAACAGCTTGATTCAAGAATACAGCGTGATTTTGCGGAAAATCTCAACAGGGATTTCATAAACGGCATAAGAAATCTTCTTCCTGCGAAGCTTATACCCGTGATTGTGCGCCTTTCGGGTATTTCGCCCGAGCGCAAGGTAAACAGTATCACCAGAGAGGAGCGCCGTAAATTCGGTGAGCTTATCAAGGCTTTTCCCGTAAGAATCTCGAAATTCTGTCCGATAGAACAGGCAATCATAACAAGCGGAGGCGTTTCGGTCAGGGAAATCAATCCCAAAACTATGGAATCGAAGCTTGTGAACGGACTTTTCTTTGCGGGCGAAGTCATAGACGTTGACGCATACACAGGCGGATTCAATCTGCAAATCGCCTTTTCTACGGCATATTCGTGCGCAATGTACCTATGAAGCAGGATTTTTCAGGAACAGCATTCCGCTATGTCTTTGAATTTATCGTTGCAGGATTCATAGGCTGGCTTTATGAAGTAATAACCGTATGGATTATGTGGGGCTATTTCGATAACAGAGGAATGTTACATATGCCGATAGTGCCGATTTATGCGGTAGGAGCATTTCTGTTGCTTGCGGTAATGGGCGAAAAAAAGCGCAGTCCGCTATACATATTCCTGTTTTCGGCGGTAATAACCACAATATTCGAGCTTGGAGCTTCATATCTGCTGGAATTTATATTCCACAAGCGGTTCTGGACATACAGAACGTGGTGGGGTTCGATACTTGACCGTTCAAGCGTGCTGTCAAGTGCGATATTCGGCTTGTTTGCGCTGATATATTTTTTCGGGCTTCACAGAATATCGGGAAAACTGAGCGAAAAACTGCCGAAGCCTGTGTGTATCGGGTTCAGTGCCGTTGCCGTTACAGCGGTTCTGATTGATTTGGTTATATCTGTTAATAAATTGTTAGGAGAGTAAAAAATGAGTACAATAAATATTGCAATAGACGGTCCTGCCGGAGCAGGAAAGAGTACAATAGCGAAAATGGTATCGGCTGAAATGGGCTATATTTACGTTGATACAGGCGCATTATACAGGACGATTGCGCTTTATCTCACGGAGAACGGCATAGCAGACGAGGACATAGAAAAGTCGCTTGAAAATGCCGATGTTTCGCTTAAATTCGTGGACGGCGCACAGCGTGTGTATCTTGGCGACAGGGATGTTTCAGGGCTTATCAGGACTCCCGAGATTTCAATGTCGGCTTCAAGGACTTCTGCAATCCCTGCGGTAAGAAAGCACCTTTTCGGCTTACAGCAGAAGATTGCACGTGAAAATAACGTGATAATGGACGGCAGAGACATCGGCACTGTGGTTCTGCCCAATGCCGACGTTAAAATTTACCTCACGGCTACGGCTGAGGAGCGTGCCAACCGCCGTTTCAAGGAGCTTGCGGAGAAGCCCGATTGCCCGACTTATGACGAGATACTGAAGGATATAATCCAGCGTGATTATCAGGATATGCACAGGGAGACAGCTCCGCTTAAACAGGCGGACGACGCAGTTCTTGTTAATTCCACAAATCTCACGCTTGAACAGGCTGTTGAGAGAATTACAGAAATAATCAGGGAGAGAACGTGATGTATTATCTTATAAAAGTTATTGTTTTTATCGCATTCAAAATCGCATTCAGCGTGCGTTATGAGGGCAGAAAGAATATCCCGAACGGCGAGCCTGTTATTTACGCTTCCAGCCACAGGACAAACGCAGACCCTCCGCTTATAGCTTGCAGGGCAAAGGGTAAGTTTGCGTTTATGGCTAAGGAGGAGCTGTTTAAAAACAAGTTCTTTGCGTGGCTGATAAGAAGTCTCGGAGCGTTTCCCGTTGCAAGAGGCAAGGGCGATACAGGTGTGCTTGATACTGCCATAGAAGCGCTCAGGAACGGCAGAAGCCTTATAATTTTCCCCGAAGGTACACGCTCAAAGGACGGCAAAGTCCACAGAGGGCATTCAGGAGCGGCTGTAATATCGGCAAAATCGCAGAAAAAAATTATTCCTGTCGGAATTGTTTTCGGCGAAAAGCTGAAATTCCGCACAAAAATTACGGTTAAATACGGCGAGCCGATAGACCCGAGCGAGTACATTGACCAGCCGTCCGACCCGAATCCGAGACAGCTTGTCAAGCTCAAAAACCGCTATATGGCTGATATAAAACAGCTTGTCGAGGGCGAGCCTGACAGCACGGCAAACAAGAATGGAGAATGAATATGAATAAAGTTACTGTTGCAAAGTCGGCAGGTTTCTGTTTTGGGGTTGACAGAGCCGTAAAAATGGTGTATAATGAATTAGAGAAGAATACAAGGGTGGCAACTCTCGGTCCTATAATTCATAATCAGGACGTTGTGAACGATATGAAGGCGAGAGGTGCAAGGGTTGTCGAGTCCGTTGACGAGCTTTTTCCCGACGAGACTGTTGTAATCCGTTCGCACGGTGTGAGCAGGGATATATACACGCAGATTGCAGGAAAGGGAAACCGTATGCTTGACGCAACCTGTCCTTTTGTTTCAAAGATTCATAAAATCGTTGCCGGAAAAACCCGTGACGGCTATATGATTTTTATTGCGGGCGATGTCAATCACCCCGAGGTGCAGGGTATTATTGGACATTGTGAACAAAATTACGTTGTTTTTAAGGACAGTTTTGAGCTAAAGGACGTTTTTGAAAAAAATCCTGATTTTTTTCAAAAAAAGCTTGCATTTGTTGCGCAAACAACGTATAATATAATAGAATGGGAAGAATGTTTAAAGGTGATTCCTGATAATGCCCCTGATATTGTCATATTTGATACAATATGCAACGCAACCGACACAAGACAGTCAGATGCGGCTGAACTTGCTAAAAGTTCTGATATTATGCTTGTTGTCGGCGGAAAGCACAGCTCCAACACCGTGAAGCTTTATGAGGTGTGCAGTCGTTACTGCAAAACGTATCACATAGAAAATTCGGACGAGCTGTCATCTTTGAAACTGCCCTGTGCCGGAAGAATCGGCATAACTGCCGGGGCTTCAACGCCGGCATATATAATCAAGGAGGTACAAACCACTATGACAGAAAATGTTAATCTTACTGCAAATCAGGACGAGGATATCGATTTTGCCGAGGCTATCGACCAGTCGTTCAAAAAAATACATAACGGAGAGAAAGTCAAGGGTATTGTAATGAGCGTTGACAACGCTGAGATTACTGTTGACCTTGGAATCAAGCAGACAGGCTACGTTAAGCTTGAAGACCTTACAGACGATACATCCAAGAAGCCCGCAGACATCGTTTCTGTCGGCGATGAGATTGAGCTTATCGTTATCAAGGTAAACGACGGCGACGGCACTGTTGCTCTCTCAAAGAAGAGAGTTGACGAAATTGCAGGCTATGATACAATCGTCAAGGCTAAAGAGGACGGCACTGTTCTCGAGGGCAAGGTAAGCCGTGCTGTAAACAGAGGCGTTATCGTTAACTATCTCGGTGTTAGAGTATTTATCCCTGCTTCACAGACAGGTCTCCAGAGAGACGCTGACCTCGAACAGCTCAACGGCAAGAAGGTTGAGTTCAAGGTTATCGAAGTTGACGAGGGCGGTAAGAAGAGAGCTGTAGGTTCAATCAGAGCCGTTGAGTCTGCTAAGAGAGAAGAGGCTAAGAACGCATTCTGGGCTGACGCTGAAGTAGGCAAGACATACTCGGGCAAGGTTAAGTCCATCACAAGCTTCGGCGCATTCGTTGACCTCGGCGGTATTGACGGAATGGTTCACATTTCTGAGCTTTCCTGGAAGCGTATCAAGCACCCGAGCGAGGTTGTAAGCGTTGGCGATACTCTCGAAGTTTACATCAAGGACCTCAACAAGGACGAGAACAGAATTTCTCTCGGTTACAAGAAGGCTGAGGACAATCCGTGGGAAGTTTTCACTTCACAGTACAGTGTAGGAGATGTTGCTGAGGCTACTATCGTATCTATCACAAAGTTCGGTGCATTCGCTCAGATTATCGACGGAATTGACGGTCTTATCCACATTTCACAGATTGCTGACAAGAAGGTTGATGACGTAAACGACATTCTTTCTGTAGGCGATGTTGTTAATGTAAAGATTATTGACATTGATTCCGCTAAGAAGAGAATCAGCATTTCAATGCGTGCTTTAATCGAAGGCAGTGACGCTGAATAATTTCTGATTATGCTTATAAAAGGCTGTACCTCTCAGGTATAGCCTTTTTCTTTAAAGAAAGGACAGATACTATGGACAGAAATACGAACAGACCGCCGTCAGCAGGTGGAATAATATTTGTGGCGCTCTCAACCGCTTTTCTTGCGCTTATGATGATGCCTGTTATTTCAATAGATACTATTAAATCCCATAACAGGACTGCCGAACCTGAACGTGCGGAGATTTCCCGTCCTGTTACCGAGCCTTATTATCAGACCGAGCCGACGACGGAAGAAACTGCGGAGGGATTTTATCCGAACGGAACTTACAAGGTTGGTTATGAAATTCCCGAGGGCTACTATATTCTCGTATACAACGGCATATATGATACATACGGCGACGCAGGGTTTGATGTATACGGCTATTCCAATGAAATAAGCAAGCATTTTCTGTATTCGTCATTTGTAAAACTTGAGAAATACAGCTATATTGATATGGCTTGGTGCGACGCATATTCGCTTGATACGTTTGACGGCGAAAACAATCCCTTTGAGCGTTCGGGAATGTTCAGGGTCGGAACGGATGTTCCTGCGGGTACTTACAAGGTTATACCGATTGATGAAAGAAATCTTCCGCCCTTGTGGACGGTTCACGAGGATATTGACAGCATTGACTACGACGAGATTGATTTCTCATACCACTATTACGAAGATGACAACGAAGTCACGCTTAAAGACGGCGAGATACTTGAAATGCAGTATTGCTATCTTGAAGAAACTGCTGATTAGAGGTGATACTTATGGGCAATTATGTTGACCCGGGAACTTTTGCCGAAAATGCAGGAAATGTGGGACTTTCAGCGGAAAAATTCATACAGGTACTTTATGGTATAATTAAAGTACCGTTTCTGGTAAAAGCGACGTACAACAGCAATTTCGAGCGCATAAACGACTATATGATGAACGGCGATACCCAGCCTGCGGTTGTGTATTCCGTAAAACCGCTGATTATTTCGGCATATTCAGACGAAATGGACGGGGTTGTTTTTCTGGAATTTCCTGAACAGTTTGCGGAGAAATATAATCTGTATGAGGGTATGCGCCTTGTCACCTCGAACGTGTATCAGTACGGCAAAAGACCTGTAAAGGATATTAATGCAGGAGCAGGCTATCTGAAAAGATATTCCGATTTTACGCCGATTGTGCAGTTGTTTTTAACGGACAGCGAGAATTACGCACGGAGACGTACAATGCTTTTCGGCGAGGAAGTATGGGACAGGGTGAATCTTCTTACGGAGGAGTATGCCCGAAGCGGTAAAAAGCCACGTCGGGGATTCTATTATCTCACAGCAGTCAGTCCCGCAGTGATGTTCGGCATAATCTGTATTATAGCAGGTATCGGCATTGCAATGCTTTATAACTGAATAATAAAAAATTCTGCTTGACAAATCAGCGGAAATGGTGTATAGTTAGATTATAATAAGGTGTATAATACCGTAAACGAGAGGGGTAATATCAATGAAATTCAAAAAAATTATGGCAGGCTTGTCTGCAATCGCAATGTCAGCTACTATGCTGAGTGCAGTTCCTGCCGTAAACGCAGCCGACAGCGACTATAATTATGCTGAGGCACTCCAGAAGTCTATGTTCTTCTATGAGGTTCAGCAGGCAGGTATTCTGCCCGAATGGAACTCTGTTTCGTGGCGAGCTGATTCAATGGTGAAAGAGGACGGCACTCCTGCCGATGTTGTTGACGGCGGTTGGTTCGATGCAGGCGACCATTACAAGTTCACACTGACAAATGCCTATACTGCTTCTGTTCTTGCGTGGGGATATATCCAGTATAAAGACGCAATTGAAAAAGCAGGTCTCGGCGATGTCTACAGAAACAATGTGCAGTGGGGAATTGACTACGTTCTTGCCTGTGATAAGGGCGACAGCGTTGTTGGCACTATCGGCGATTCCGATGACCACGTTGTGTGGTGCAGTGCCGAAGTCTATATGAGAAAGCACAAGCTCAAGTTCGACGACGAAGAACGTCCGTATGATATGATTACAGACTCGACAACTGTTGCACTCTCCGCAGCCGCACTTGCAGAGGGCTATATTATGTTCAAGGATTCCGACCCTGCAAAGGCTGAGGAGTACCTTGAACACGCTAAAAGTCTCTTTGAGCTTGCCGATAAGACAAGAAGCAATGACGACCAGGGTGTGCAGAAGCAGTTCTATCCCACAACTACCTGGGTTGACGACCTGATGTATGCCGCAAACTGGATGTATATGGCTACAGGCGACCAGAAATACCTTGATTTGTGCGAAAGCGATTATATTCCGCAGTTCCCGACCGAAAGCCAGTCAACGGACAAGAAGTATACGTGGGGATTCTGCTGGGACGATACAACACAGGGCGCTGCGCTTCTCTATGCTATCAACACAGGCAAGCAGGAATGGATAGACCACATTGCACATCATCTTGACTACTGGATTGACGGCTATGGCGGAAAACAGGTTCAGTACACTCCCGACGGTCTTGCTTATCTTATGAACTGGGGTTCGCTCCGTCATATGGCTAATACCGTGTGGATTTCAGAAGTTGCCTGCGATACTATTTTCAAGGGCGATGAGGCAAAAATCAAGAAGTATACTGAGTGGGGCAAGGGTCAGATGAACTATGCGTTCGGCGACAATAATCTTGAGATGAGCTATATTCTCGGTATGGGCGACAAACAGCCTACCGCATTCCACCACAGAACGGCTTCCGGTATTCACGACGACCACTGGAACGACCTCGGACAGGAAGCAAGCAACGAGGGCTGGCAGACTGAATATGCACACACGCTTTACGGCGCACTTGTAGGCGGTCCGAACAGCTCGGGTGAATATACAAACAACGTTTCGCAGTATGAGTATTCAGAAGTTGCAATCGACTACAATGCAGGATTTACCGCTTCTCTCTGTGCATTTGTTGACGAATACGGCGGAACTATTCTCGCTGATTTTCCGCCTGCTGAAACTCCGAAGTGGGCAGAATGGGAAGTTGCGGCTGTCCTCAATGGCTCGGGCAACAGCTATACGGAAATCAAGGCTTGGGCTATGAACCATACTGCCTGGCCTGCAAGAGTTGCTGAAAATATCAAGTACAGATATTATTTCGATGTTTCAGAAGTGCTTGCAGCAGGTCTTTCCGTTAATGATATTACAATAAAGTGCGGTTCTCAGCAGTATCAGGAAGGCAATCAGGGCTATGCAACGGTTGATGGACCTTTCCTTTATGAAGGCGACCCGACAGGCAATACCTACTATGCTGAAATCGCATTCGCAGACGGCAGAGCTATTCAGCCGACAGGACAGAGCGAACACCGTGACGAAGTTCAGTTCAGAGTTTCAATTCCCGACGCTGTTGACGGCAAGCCTACAACAGGTGCTTGGGACCCGTCAAACGACTGGTCATATGCAGGTGTTGAAGATGCAACAGACCTCAAGAAGCCTGATTCGCTCAACGACCACATCACTATGTATGTTGATGATGTTCTTGTGTGGGGTACTGAACCCGACGGCACAACTCCCGATTTGTCACAGCCGTCTACAAAGCCCACAACAGACCCGACGAAGCCGTCCGAAACCACAGGCGGAGATATTCTCTGGGGCGATGCGAATGAGGACGGAGAAGTTGACGTTGCCGACGCTGCCGCAATAATCCAGCACCTCGGAAACAGAGACAAATACGCTCTCTCCGAGCAGGGCGCAATCAATGCCGACATCGACGGAGTTGAGGGTGTTACAGGCAATGACGCTCTGACGATTATGCAGTTGAGAGCAGGTCTGATTACCAAATTCCCTGTTGAAAAATAATTTATTCACAATTTGTTAACAAAAGGAGTTTTTTACTCCTTTTGTTAATCCAAAAAATTGTAATATTGCACAAAAAATGCATAAAAATATTATAGAAATAAACGAAATTCAGGAAAGCTATTTACTTTTTTATGCGAATATAATATAATATGATTAACGGGTAAAACAGGTGCAGTCCGTTATGGATGACCCCGTTGACTTTAATAAGCAGTATAACCGCAGTGTTTGCACTGATACTGCGTTATAAAAAATTTATATTTTATATCTTTTGGGAGGGTATACAAATGCACAAGAAAATTTCTAAGGCAATTGCCGGAAGTCTTATGTCTGCTGCTATGCTCGCTACTTCTGTTACAAGCATCATCGCTCCGATGACTGCTTCCGCAGGTCAGCAGCTCGGTCAGACTGACTTCGAGGATGGCACAGGTCTTCCTTGGCACGTTTGCGAAACAGCTCCGGCAAAACAGCACTTTGACATTGAAAACGGTAAGTACATCGTTACTATCGACAATCAGAACGGCGGTAATGGTCGTTGGGACCTTCAGCTCCGTCACAGAGGTCTTAGCATTGTTGCAGGTCACACCTATGAAATCAGCGGTGAGGTTACTGCTTCAGCAGCAGGCTGGCTCTATTCCAAGGTAGGTAACTATGCAGGTAATAAGGAACTCTGGCACAATATCTCCGGTCAGGAGTGGCAGCCTGTTCAGCTTTCTGCAGGTCAGACTCTTACATTCAAGGATACTTTCACAGCAAGTGAAACTCTTGAAGTTGCAGAGTGGGCTTTCCATTATGCTAACAACAACGGCGCTTACGGCAACAACGATACAGGTATGCCTGACGGCTCTACACTTACTTTCGATAACCTTTCTCTTATCGATACAACAAGCAACGAGAACGACGCAGACCCGACAGCTGAGTACGGTGTTGTAAGACCTAAGACAAACGTTCGTCTCAATCAGGTTGGTTACTATCAGGCTCTCAGCAAGAAGGCTTCTTATGTAACAGACGCTTCTTCAGCTCTCGATTTCGATGTTGTTGATTCCACATCAGGCGAAGTTGTTTACTCAGGCAAGACAACTGTTTTCGGCGCTGACCCTGATTCAGGTACATCGGCAGATACACAGGTTACAATCGGCGGTCTTAATATCACACGTACAAGATACAAGGATTCAGGTGCTAACGTTCATATCTGTGATTTCTCTGAACTTGACAAAGCTGGTACATACAAGCTCATCGTTCACGATACAGTAGGTGTTTCAGGCACACAGTCAGGTATTGTTGTAGGTGCTTACGATACAAAGATTAGCGGCGACCAGGTTATCTGGACAAACTGGAAGACTAATGTTGACTACGTAATGAACGAGTCACACGAGTTCCGCATTGACAACTCTATCTATGATGGTGTTCTCAGAGATTCATTTAACTACTACTATCAGAACCGTTCAGGTATTCCGATAGAGTCCGCTTATATCACATCTGGCGACAAGTCTACACTTGCTCACAGCGAGTACGGTCACAACCCGGATAAGGCTTATGTACAGCCGAAGTGGCAGGACCTCTATAACGGTGAAGGTACAGACGTTGACAAGAAATATCAGATTGAAGCAACATACGGCTGGTACGACGCAGGTGACCACGGTAAATACGTTGTAAACGGCGGTGTATCTGTATGGACACTCCAGAACGCTTACGAAATGTCCAAGAAGCTTGGCACAGACAGCAAGTGGACTGACGGTTCAGTTGTTATCCCTGAGGGCGGCGACAATATTCCTGACGCACTCCAGGAAGCTAAGGTTGAGCTTGACTGGTTCTTCGATATGATTGTTGATTCCAAAGACCCGTACTATGGTAAGGATGCAGGTATGGTTTACCACAAGCTCCACGACCACAAGTGGACAGGTCTTGCTATTCACGCGTGGGCTTACGAAGGATTCGAGGATTGTATCCGTATCGTTAAGCCTCCGACGTATGCAGCTACTCTCAATATGGTTGCTTGTGCTGCACAGGCTTCACGTCTTTGGGAAGAGTATGACTCCGCATATGCTAAGAAGTGTCTTGAGTATGCTGAGGCTGGCTATCAGGCTGTTCTTAACTCCGGCGACGGCTGGAAGGTTAAGGAGGGAAGCTGGGAAAGTGATGTTTACTTTGCTCCTCTCGACCAGGCAAAGGGCGGTGGTCCTTACGGTGATACATACGTATACGATGATATGTACTGGGCTGCTTCTGAGCTGTTCATTACAACAGGCGATACAAAGTATCAGGAAATGATGGAAACTTACTCCAACCCGAACGATTCAACAGGTACAGATAAGGCATACAGCCTTACTTACAACCTCGGCGGCGGCGAGAACAAGGGTTCACTCAGCTCATTCAACTGGGGCTGTACATCAGGTCTCGGAACACTCTCACTCTACCTCAACCAGGATAAGCTCTCAGCTGACAAGGCTAAGATGGTTAACGATTCTATCGCTGCAGCTGCTGACGAATATCTCAAGGAACAGGCTAATCAGGGTATGGGTATTCCTTATCACGGCACAACATTCACAGATGCTACAAACATTCCTGCTGACAAGAACGGCGTTCTCGAGGTAATCGACGGTTACGAGTGGGGTTCAAACTCATTTGTTATCAACAACGCTATCGTTATGGCTTATGCTTATGATTCAACAGGCGAAAAGAAGTATATCGACGGTGCTGCTGAAGCTCTCGACTACATCTACGGACGTAACGGAAACGACTTCTCATATGTTTCAGGCTACGGCGACATCACTCTCACATATCCTCACCACAGACTCTGGTGTCACGGTGTTGACTCATCATTCCCGATGGCTCCTGCCGGTATCCTTTCAGGTGGTCCTGGTTCAGGTATGCAGGACCCGTACATCGGCGGTCTCGGTATGAAGAGAGGTACACTTGCTCCTCAGAAGTGCTTCGTTGACAACGCAGAAGCTTGGTCTGTAAACGAAATCACAATCAACTGGAACGCTCCTCTCGTTTGGATGTCATCTTATATGGACGACGTTGCTCCTAACGTTGAAAAGGGCGATACTACAAAGCCTTCAACAAGCGGTACAACAGGCGGCGACGACACTAAGACTCTCTGGGGCGATGCTAACGAGGACGGCGTAGTTGACGTTGCTGACGCAGCTGCTATCATCCAGTCTCTTGGTAACAAGGATAAGTATGCTCTCGGTAAGCAGGGCGCTATCAATGCTGACATCGTTGACAACGGTGGCGGTGTAACAGGTCTCGACGCACTTGCTCTCCAGTATATGGCAGCAGGCAAGGTTACACAGCCTGAGTTCCCGATTACACAGGCACAGTTCGATGCTCTCAGCAAGTAATCTTAAATAAATTTTGCTCATACGATTTTTAAGGGACGCTTCGGCGTCCCTTTTATTTTATAAAAAAGGCTTGCATTTTATTTGCATTCGTGGTATAATAGAATAGTGTAATTATGCGAAATTTTATGAAAGAAGGCGGTTATGTGCTTAAAAGTATGACAGGCTACGGTCGTACACAGAAAATCCTTAACGGACGTGATATTCTTGTGGAAATCCGTTCCGTAAATCATAGATATTATGAATATTCGTCAAGAGTTCCGAGAACCTACAGCTATATTGACGAAAAACTCAAGGCTCTGCTGAAATCGAGGGTTTCACGTGGAAAAATTGACATTAACGTGAGCATTAACAACATCGAGGGCAGAGACACGGAGATTGCCATTAACAAGGGAGTGGCTGAAGGGTATATTAATGCCCTGCGAAGTGTTGCCGAGGAGCTTAATCTCAGCGATGATATTACTCTTTCCAAGCTGATTAAGCTTCCCGATATTTTCAATGTGCAGAAAACTCCTGACGACGAAGAGCAGGTTTGGAATGACGTTGCCGAAGTTGCAGGCGAGGCGCTTGAAAAGTTTGTTGAAATGCGTGAAAAAGAGGGCGAGAAGCTCCGCACGGATGTTCTTGAAAAAACGGCTCTTATTCTTGAAATGGTCGGCAAGGTGGAGGAGCTTTCCCCGAAAACCACTGAAAACTACCGCAACAGGCTCTATCAGAAGCTTCGGGAACTTCTTGACGGCAAGGACATCGATAATCAGCGTATTATTACCGAAGCCGCTATTTTTGCCGACAAGGTTGCTGTTGATGAGGAAACAGTACGGCTTCGCAGTCACATTTCTCAGCTCACCGACCTGCTTGATTCAGGCGAAGCTATCGGCAGAAAGCTTGATTTTATCGTGCAGGAAATGAACCGTGAAGTCAATACTATCGGCTCAAAGGCGCAGGATTTGAATATAACAAAGCTTGTTGTCGCTATGAAAGCGGAGCTTGAAAAAATCCGAGAGCAGATTCAGAATATCGAGTAAAAAGCTATGAAGATGATTAATATCGGCTACGGAAATATGATTTCCGCAACAAGAATTGTAACTATCGTAAGTCCCGATTCCGCCCCGATTAAGAGGCTCGTTCAGGAAGCCAAAGACGGCGGAAGGGCAATTGACGCTACTTATGGTCGAAAGACAAGGGCTGTGATAATTATGGACAGCGGTCACATTATATTGTCGTCCATTGTCACGGAAACTCTTGCTTCGAGAATAAATGAAACCGGAGGTACAGACGATGACGAATAAAGGAAGGCTTATTGTTTTTTCTGCTCCGTCAGGCTGTGGAAAAGGAACTATGCTCGCTGAAATTCTTAAGGATAAGAATTTCTACTGCTCGGTTTCCGCCACGACACGCAGTCCCCGTGAGGGCGAAATTGACGGCGTGAACTACTATTTCCTTAAAAAAGAGGATTTCGAGAGCAAAATCCAGAATAATGAATTTCTTGAATATGCCTGCTATTGCGACAACTATTACGGAACGCTTGTTTCGGAGGTTGAAAACAAGCTGAATGAGGGCATTAACGTGATTCTGGAGATTGAAGTGCAGGGCGCTATGAAAATACGCAAAATCAGACCCGACGCACTGTTTATATTTATCTCTCCGCCCTCTGTTGAGGAACTCCGCCGTCGTCTCAGAAAGCGCGGCACTGAATCAGAGGAGATTATTGAGAAGAGAGTTGCTCAGGCGGAAAGAGAGCTGTCCTGTGCTTCCGAATATGATTATGATATTGTCAACGATGCCCTTGAGGATGCTGTCAGCGATTTCTTTGCGGTAATCCGTGCGGAACAGCTGAAAGTCAGCAAAGGGTAAATTTACAGAGAGGTGATTAATTATGCTTAGACCAGCAGTAAATCAGATTATTTCAAAGAATGAGAGTTGCTATTCTCTCGTAATCGCCGTTGCAAAACGTGCAAGAGAGATTTCCGACGAACTTTATGCAAACGAGCAGACACTGGAGGAAAAGCCCGTAAAAACTGCCGTTGAGGAACTCGCAAGCGGTAAATGCAGAATAGTCAGCACTGTCGGCGAGGAATAATATGTCGGTGACTGCGGAAGTTGCTGTAAGCGGAACGGCTTATTCTTTTGATATGCTGTTCAGCTACAGTGTTCCTGCGAATATGGCTCTCAGCGAGGGTTGCAGGGTTCTTGTGCCGTTCGGTCGTGGAAATCAGCGACGTGTAGGAGTTGTTATACGGCTGGGCGATAAGAGTTCTGCCGGGCTGAAGCCTGTTATTGCACAGATTGACAATAAGCCTGTTATTTCGGCGGAACAGCTGAAAATAGCGGAATATCTTCACGAATATACGTTCTGCACTTATTTCGATGCTGTCAGGGCTATGCTTCCGCCTGCGATGAGTATCAGGGCTAAGGAGCATTTCAGTCTCGCAAAAAATTTTACGGATTCTGAAATCCTGTCCGAAAAAGCCGTGGAGCTTCTTGAAATTCTGAAATCAATCGACAGCGACAGTCTGCTTACGGAATATCTTACAAATTATATTTCTGAAAACGGCAGACTTTATGTTGACGAGCTTCTTGATTCCGAGGCGGTTAAATCGGCAAATGATTTCAGGCAGGCTGTAGGCGACGCAACTATGAAAATGATTCGCCTGAGCGATTTGTATATCAGAAATCCCGATAAATTTTCTCTCACTCCGAAGCAGAAAAAGGCTGTGGAATTTTTACAGGAATACGGCTCGGCAGGAATCAGCGAAGTCGCCTATATGTGCGGATTTACGGTCTCTGTAATAAAAAGGCTCATTCTGTCGGGTGCGGTGGAGGAGTACGAAACGGAAGTTCTCCGCTCCGTCTGGGACGGCGATGAGGAGCATATCGACATTTCCGCAACCGTTCTTTCCGAGGAACAGCAGAATGCCTACGACAGAGTTTTTGCCGGTATTACTGAAAACAAGCCGTCGGTATTTCTTCTCCACGGAGTAACGGGAAGCGGTAAAACATCGGTTTTTGAAAAGCTGATTGACAGCACGATAAAAATCGGCAGACGTGTTATTATGCTTATTCCCGAAATCAGTCTCACTCCGCAGGTTATGCACCGTTTCAGGTCGCTTTTCGGCGAAAAAATTGCCGTTATTCACAGCGGACTGTCTCTCGGTCAGCGACTTGACGAATACAAGAGAATCAGGCGGGGCGACGCTGATATTGTCATAGGCACGAGAAGCGCTGTTTTTGCACCTGTTGAGAATATTGGGCTTATTATAATCGATGAAGAGGGCGAACGCACCTATAAATCCGACATTTCGCCACGCTATCTCGCTCACAATGTTGCAAAGCAGAGGTGTGCGCACAACAACAGCGTTCTCCTGCTTGCTTCCGCAACACCGTCAATTGAAAGCTATTACTTCGCACAGAAGGGCATTTATAATCTCATTGAGATGAAAAACCGCTACGGAACAAACGTTCTTCCCGAGGTTTCTGTTGTTGATATGACCGCTGAACGTATGGACGGAAATACATCCGAGTTCAGCCGTGAGCTTGCGGATGAAATCAACTGTAATCTGCAAAACGGCGAGCAGAGTATTCTTCTCCTGAACAGGAGAGGATTCCATACTATAATGAGCTGTCGCAAGTGCAGTCAGCCTGTTTACTGCAAAAACTGCTCCGTACCGCTGACGTTTCACAAGAAAAACGGCAAGATGATGTGCCACTACTGCGGATATGCGAGTGAAGTCCCTGAAAAATGTCCGCAATGCGGTTCTGATAAGCTGAAAGTAATGGGCTTCGGCACGCAGAAGCTGGAAGAGGAGCTGAACAGCGCTTTTCCGTCCGCAAGGATTCTCCGTATGGACGCTGATACCACTTTTTCAAGATATTCCTACGAAAATAGCTTCACAGCATTCAGAAACGGCGAGTATGATATAATGGTAGGCACTCAGATGATTGGCAAGGGACTTGATTTCCCGAACGTCACTCTCGTGGGAGTGCTTTCGGTTGATTCCTCGCTGTATTCAGGCGATTTCAGAAGCTATGAGCGTACATTTTCGCTTATAACTCAGGTTGTCGGACGTGGAGGACGAGGCGGAAAAAAGGGCAGGGCGGTTTTGCAGACGTTTCTTCCCGAGCATTATGTTATGAATCTTGCTGCGGAACAGAACTACACGGGATTTTACAATGAGGAAATCGCAATAAGACGTATGATGATTTTTCCTCCGCTGTGCGATATGTGTATTTTCTGTATTTCCGGAGAAGATGAGGGTGCAGTTGAAACGGCTTCAGGCGCAGTGCTTATGCTGATGAATGAACGGCTCAGGGAATTACAGCC
Source organism: Ruminococcus flavefaciens (assembly GCA_023663905.1). Lineage (GTDB taxonomy): Bacteria > Bacillota > Clostridia > Oscillospirales > Ruminococcaceae > Ruminococcus > Ruminococcus flavefaciens_AD. The sequence continues at coordinate 94,977 of JAMPGO010000002.1, read as the reverse complement.
GAAAACGCCTGTACGTGTTCTTGGTCCGCTTAAAGCTTCGCATTCAAAGATTAACGGCAGATACCGTCGCAGAATTGTTATGAAATTCAAGAATAATCCCGAAATGCGCAGGTTTATCAGCACAGTCCTCCGTGAGGGTGCAAAGCTTAAGGAAATGAAAAAAATCACCTTCTATGCCGATATAAACGGCGATGTTGGTGTATAATACAGTAAAAAGGATATATTAATTATGGCACTTAGAAAAATTTTAACTGATAAAGATGAAATGCTTCACAAAGTATGCAAGCCCGTGGAGAAATTTGACGAAAAGCTTGCCCGACTTCTGGACGATATGCACGAAACTCTCGACAAGGCGCAGGGTGTGGGACTTGCCGCACCGCAGATAGGAATCTGCCGAAGGATTTTTATAATGCACCTTGAAAACGAGGGAAGAATTGAGGCAATAAATCCCGAAATCACTATGCGCAAGGGAAAACAGCGTGTGCAGGAAGGCTGTCTGTCCTGCCCGAATGTCTGGGGATATGTTACACGACCGATGAGCGTGTGCCTTAAAGCCCAGGACAGGAACGGCAACTGGTTTGAAATGGAATTTACCGAACTCGGCGCACAGTGTACCGCTCACGAGAACGACCACCTTGACGGTCACGTTTTTACGGAAATTGTTGAGGAATTTTTTGTACCGGAGGAATGAGTTTGAAGATAGTTTTTATGGGAACTCCTGATTTTGCAGTTCCGTGCCTTAAAAAGCTTGCTGAAAGCGCACACGAGGTTGCAGGAGTTTTTACTCAGCCTGATAAACCGAAGGGCAGGGGATATAAAATGATTCCCACGCCTGTAAAATCAACCGCACTTGAATACAATATCCCTGTATATCAGCCGATTTCGCTCCGTAAAGGCGAGGACGCTGAAAATGCAATGCAGATTCTCAGGGAAATCGCTCCGGAGCTTATTGTTGTTACCGCTTACGGTCAGATTCTGCCGAAAGAAATCCTTGAGCTTCCGAAGTACGGCTGTATCAATATCCACGCATCGCTTCTGCCGAAATACCGTGGAGCTGCGCCCATAAACTGGGTACTTCTCAACGGCGAAAAGGAAACAGGAGTTACTTCAATGCAGATGAGCGAGGGACTTGACACAGGCGATATGCTTATAAAAAAATCCACTCAAATCGGCGAAAACGAGACGTATGCCGAGTTATACAGCCGTCTTGCGGAAATGGGCGGAGAAGTTCTTATGGAAACTGTTGACGGAATTATCGCAGGTACGCTCAATCCCGAAAAACAGGACGATTCGCAGAGCTGTTATTCGCCGATGATTAGAAAAGAAATGAGCCTGCTTGACTTCACGAAAACGGCGGAGGAGATTCACAATACCATAAGAGGTGTAACGGGCTATACTACGCTGAACGGCAAAAGGTTAAAAGTTTTTTCCTCAGAGATTTCGTCCCGCAGTAATTCCGACGAGACCGGTATTATTGTTGATACCGAAAAATTCGGTGTGAGCTGTCAGGACGGTGTTATAATCTTCAATGAAGTTCAGCTGGAGGGCAGTAAGCGTATGAAAACGGCTGATTTCCTCCGTGGAAAAAAACTGACAAAAGGCGACAGACTCGGATAGGAGGCTTTATATGGATATAATTCTGCTTCTTTTAATGCTTGTGCTACCGATACTTGCACAGCTTGGTGTTACAAGTACGTTCAAAAAATACAGTACGGTTGAGAATTACCGTGGGCTGACTGCTGAACAGGTCGCTCGCCATATTCTTGACAGCAACGGTCTGAATCATATCAGAATCGAGCGAGTTTCGGGCAATCTGACTGACCATTTTTCTCCGACAGAAAACGTCGTCCGCCTTTCCGATTCTGTTTACGGAAAAACATCCGTTTCAGCTATCGGTGTTGCGGCGCACGAATGCGGTCACGCCTGTCAGCACGCTGAAAATTATGCGCCTATTGTAATCCGCTCGAAGATTGTCCCTGTAGTGAACGTCTGTTCGAGATTCTGGTATCTTGCATTCGTCCTCGGGCTGATAATATCGTATTATTTTGTTTATCTCGGTATTGCGATGTTCAGTGCGGTGGTAATTTTCCAGCTCGTAACGCTTCCGACGGAGCTTGATGCAAGTCACAGGGCGCTGAAAATTCTTGAGGATGACGAACTGCTTGTAGCGGATGAGATTCCGTCCGCAAGAAAAGTGCTTACGGCTGCTGCGATGACTTACGTTGTATCGCTCGTAACGTCGATATTACAGCTTCTCCGCCTTCTTTCGAGGGTAAAGAGATGACGAATCCACGTTACCTTGCTGTAAAGCTTGTTGACAAGACTTTAAACAGCGGAAGTTATTCAAATATCCAGCTCAACAGCGGACTTGAAAAATCCGACCTTGATTCTCAGGGCAGGAAACTTTGTACGGCGATTTATTACGGAGTGATTCAGCGGAAAATTACTCTCGATTATATTTTAACAAAATACTGTTCACGACCGCTTGAAAAAATGGACAGCATAGTTGTATCTATACTGCGCTGTGGAATTTATCAGCTGTTGTTTATGGACAGCATACCCGATAATGCGGCGGTAAACGAGAGCGTTAACCTTGCGAAGCAGTTCAGAAAGACGAGTGCGGGCGGAATGATAAATGCGGTTCTGCGTAATTTTATAAGAAACGGCAAGAAGATTGACTGCGGTTTATCGGGAATCGAAGCCCTTTCTGTGGAGTATTCCGTTCCCGTGCCTCTGATTAAAAGCTTTGCCGACGATTATGGTATGAATACGGCGGAATTGTTTTTCCGCAGTATTTCTGAATCCGAAGAATTTACCCATATCCGCAGAAATCCGCTGAAATGCACTCACGAGGAGCTTGTAAAGGCTCTTGACGGAATTGAAATTCAGACAGACGACGGGCTGTGCTATACGTTCAGAAACGGCGATGTAATAAATACGGAAGCCTTTAAATCGGGATTTTTCCACGTCCAGAATATATCCTCGCAGATGTGCTGTGCGGTGCTGAATCCGACGGAAAACGACCTTGTGCTTGATATATGTTCAGCTCCGGGCGGAAAGGCATTTACAACGGCAGAAATGATGAACGGCAAGAGCGAGATTCACGCATTTGACCTGCACGAAAAGCGAGTGAAGCTTATACGTGACGGTGCGGAACGTCTGGGACTGGCTAATATCAGGGCAAAAACAGGCGACGCTTCTGTATTTAATCCCGATTTGCCGAAGTATACCAAGATTCTCTGCGACGTTCCCTGCTCGGGATTCGGTGTAATCAGGAATAAGCCCGAAATCAGGTACAAGAATCCTGCGGACTTTGCAGGTCTGCCCGAAATCCAGTATAAAATAGCCGAAAACGCACTGAAATATCTTGGTGCAGGCGGTGAAATGGTGTATTCAACCTGCACGGTGCGCAAAGCCGAAAACGATGACGTTGTGCAGAAGCTTTTGGATAATCACCCTGAAATTGAGCTTATGGAAAATCCGCTTACGCTGTTTCCGTTCAATGTAAAGGGCTGTGACGGATTTTTTATAGCAAAGCTCAGGAAAAAATATTGACAGGAAGGTGAGCCGGTGGAAAAAATTGATATTTTGAGTCTCAGTTTACAGGAATTGCAGGACGTTCTGGCTGAAATGAATGAGAAGAAATTCAGGGCAAAGCAGATTTTTCAGTGGCTTCACGTTAAAAAGGTTCTCGATTTTGACAGGATGACTGATATTTCTATACAATTGAGAGAGCGTCTGCAAGAAAAATTTTGTATAAATGGACTATTTGTGCAGAAAAGACTTGAATCTTGTATGGATAATACTGTAAAATATCTTTATAGGCTTAGCGACGGCAATTTTATTGAAACTGTTCTTATGGAATACAGCTACGGCTACAGCCTGTGTATTTCAACGCAGGTAGGGTGCAAAATGGGGTGCAGATTCTGTGCTTCGGCTATTGCTGGTTTTGTCAGGAATCTTGAGCCGTCGGAAATGCTTTTGCAGATTTATGAGACAGAGAAAAATTCAGGTGTGAAGATTTCAAATCTTGTACTTATGGGAATAGGCGAACCGCTTGATAATTATAATAACGTCCTGAAATTTCTTGACCTGCTTTCGCACAAGGACGGCAATAATTTCAGTCTCAGGCACGTTTCGCTGTCAACCTGCGGAATAGTCCCGAAGATTTATGAGCTTGCGGAACTCCGTCTCGGTCTTACCCTGTGTATCTCGCTTCACAGCGCCGATAATACCGCAAGAAGTGAAATAATGCCTGTAAACCGTGCATATAATATACAGGAACTTCTTGAAGCCTGCCGTTATTATATTTCAAAGACAGGCAGACGGATTACTTTTGAGTATGCCGTGATTGACGATGTTAACTCATCGGATTCAGATGCGGACAGGCTCTCGGATTTGCTGAGAGGAATAAACTGCCACGTGAATCTCATTCCTGTTAATAAGGTTAAGGAGAGGAATTATTCCACGGGCAGAAACGCAGTCTCGGATTTTGTCGTACGGCTCGGGAAGCGTGGAATAAATGCCACTGTGAGGAGAACTCTCGGAAACGATATTGAAGCGGCTTGCGGTCAGCTGAGACGTGACGCCGTAAATGAAACGCATTCGAACGGAGGTGCAGATATATGAAATTCAGATTTGGTACTGATATAGGACTGAGACGTGACGAAAATCAGGACGCTGTCAGGTGCGAATATTTCGGAAATAACATTCTCGCTGTTGTGTGCGACGGAATGGGCGGAGAACGTGCCGGAAAAGAAGCAAGTGAAATGGCGATAAATGAGTTTTTTCAGCGTTTCAGGGACGGCTATAAGGAGAATCTGAGCAGTAACGATATACGCAAGCTTATGATTTCATCCGTTTCGGCAGCAAATTCTGTGATTTACACAAAGGCAAGGCTTGATTTCAAGAATTTCGGAATGGGTACGACGTGTGTTGCGGTATTTCTCAGCTCTGAAACGGCAGTTGTTGCAAATGTCGGCGACAGCCGTGCGTATGTGATTACTCAGGACGGCTTGTATCAGGTTACTACCGACCACAACGTCGCCACACTGCTGTATGAGCGTGGCGAGATTACGGAGGATGAATTGCAGACTCATCCGCAGAGGCATATGCTTATCAGGGCGGTAGGTGTTGACAAGACTGTTCTGACCGATACGGTTACGCTTCAGTATGAGGACAGTATAAATATTCTGCTCTGTTCGGACGGCTTGTCGGGATATTGCAGTGACGATGAGATATACGACGTTATTTCAAACAACAGATTTGAAAATATGACAGAAGCCCTTATTAAACTTGCGCTGGAAAAGGGCGGTCGGGATAATGTTACGGTTGCGGTTATCTCTGCTGATTAATGTTTTGTTATAATTTTTATAATAAATTAATAAATCTAAAGGAAAGGATAAGACAATGGATAAGTACATTGGCAAAAAACTCGATGGCAGATATGAAATAACAGAGCTTATAGGCGTCGGCGGTATGGCTGAGGTTTACAAGGGCGTTGACGTTATTGACAACAAATCTGTCGCTATCAAGATTCTCAAAAAGGAATATGCGGAAAACGAGGAGTTCCTCCGCCGTTTCAGAAACGAATCAAAGGCAATAGCAGTTCTTTCTCACCCGAATATCGTCAAGATTTATGATGTCGGATTCTCCGAGAAGCTCCAGTATATCGTAATGGAGTATATTGAGGGCATAACTCTCAAGGAGTATATCGAGGAAGAAAAGGTTCTCACGTGGAAGGATACCATTCACTTTGTCATTCAGATTCTCCGTGCATTACAGCACGCTCACGACAAGGGAATCGTTCACAGGGACATCAAACCGCAGAATATTATGATGTTCAGCGACGGCACTATCAAGGTGATGGATTTCGGTATTGCCAAATTTGCCCGTGAGGAGGGCAAGACCGCTACCGACCAGGCTATCGGAAGCGTACACTATATCAGCCCAGAGCAGGCGAGCGGAAGCGTTACCGACCAGAAGAGCGACATTTATTCTGTCGGCGCTATGATGTATGAAATGCTTACCGGTCAGAAGCCTTTCGACAGCGATAATCCCGTTGCAATTGCGGTTATGCATATGCACGATATACCCGAGCGCCCGAGAGCTTTGAACCCCGATATTCCCGACGGACTTGAGGAAATAGTTCTTAAGGCTATGGAAAAAGACCCGCTTGACAGATACCAGAACACTGACGAAATGCTTGCCGACATCGCAAGATTCAAGGAGAATCCCAATATTGTTTTCGGCTACTATCAGGAAGAATCTGTTGACGACGATGCAGAAACGCAGTATGTCGGCGGTTATAATTATGCTGACGACAGCGTTCAGGAGAACGTCTATGCTTCTGTAAACGGCGACGGACGTTATTCCGCACAGTCTCAGGCATACGGAAATGTATATGACAATGACGAGTATTATGACGATGACGATTATGATGAGGACGAGGATGATGACGACGAAGAAGAGGAGCGCTCATCGCTTGCCGTTCCTGTACTTACCGCTGTAGTAGTTGTTGTTATTATCGTCGGTGTTATCGTTATCTCAATGCTTCTTTCGGGTATGATTAAGGATACAAAGACAAGTCAGAACGACTGGAGAATGCCCGATGTAGTAGGTATGGATTTCAACGACGCTGTAAGCTCATACGGCAATAACATCAAGTTTGTAGAGGACGGCGAGGAATACAACGAAGCCGAAGCAGGTATTATCATCGAGCAGGATATTGACGCAGGTGTTGAGTTCAAGAAGGGCGATACTCTTAAAGTTAAAGTCAGCAAGGGTATGGAGACTGTTGAAGTACCTGATTTGTCCAACAAGAACGGCGAGCTTGCAAAGGATATGCTCAAACAGATTGGTCTTGTCGGCGAAATAAAAACCTCGTCAAGCACTGAAATTGAAGAGGGCTATGTAATAAAGACCGAACCCGAGGCAGGTCAGCAGGCACACAAAGGCTCGACTGTTATCATCTACGTAAGTATGGGAAAGGATTTAAGTCAGGTCAAGGTTGACGACTGGGTAGGTATGACTATTGAGGACGCTTCTATGCTTGCCGCCTATAAGGGTCTCCACGTAAAGAGCGAGGATGTGGCTTCTTATGAGGACGAGGGCAAGGTTGTAAAGCAGAGCATTGAACCCGGCGAGAAGGTTGACGTTGAGACTGAAATCACGCTTTATTTCAGCAACGGCAAGAAGCCTGACGGCGAAATTCCCTTCCAGATTGATTTCCCGATAGAGGCAAACGGACGTTTCGTTATTGCATTTATGTTCTCGAACGAGGACGGCACAATGAATATACAGGAAACATCTACTTTCTATTGTCCTGAATATTCATCATACACACAGAATGTAGTTGGTTCGGGCGAAAGCGTAAGCGTAACAATCTCGCTTACAAACCTCAGCAATCAGAAGAGAGCTACTATCGGAACTTATGAATTTAACTTTGCCGAAGGTACAGCAGTATGTACAGCAGGCGGAGATATTACATCAGCATTCCAGCAGGTTGACGGCTTCCCGCAGAATGACGACCCGGATGAGCCTGAAGAGTCTACAACAACAGCGCCTGATGCTCACCAGCCCGGCGTAAACGGCGATTATGATGCTTACGGCAACTGGGTTGATTATAAGGCAGGCACAAACGGCGATTACAGAGGCGGTGTATGGAGCTGGTATACTACAGGCACAAACGGCGAATGGAGAAACGGTTCTTGGGTATGGTATGACGAAGTTCAGTATTCTCAGGGCGATTTCCACAACGGCGTATGGGAATGGTATAATTCAGGTGTAAACGGCGACTGGGGCGCTGACGGTTTCTGGTACTGGTATAACGGAAGTATCGGCGGTCAGTGGTGATAAGTTCCGAAAAAACAAGCGGAATTATACTGAAATGCTTAGGGGGACTCTATACAGTGGAGTCCCCTGACGGCATTTTTGAGTGCAAAGCGAGAGGTGTTTTCCGCAGTAAAGGAATAAGCCCTGCGGTCGGCGATAACGTAACCGTGGAAAACGGTGTTATATCTGAAATCGACGGCAGAAAAAATTTCCTTATCAGACCTCCTCTTGCAAATCTTGACCAGATTATTTTTATTGTTTCAACCGTAAGTCCGTCGCCGAATTTTCTTATTCTTGACAAGTTTATTGCTATTGCCGAGTATAAGAAAATCGAGCCTGTTGTGATTATCACGAAAACTGATTTGGGCGACAGCACACCAGTGCGTGAGATTTACAACGCAGTCGGCATAAAAGTGCTGGAAGTCAATTACGACGACGAATCATCAATACAGGCTGTCCGTGAGCTTCTGAGCGGTAAGATAAGTGCGTTCACAGGAAATTCAGGAGCAGGAAAATCAACGCTTCTTAATGCCGTTGACTCATCGCTTGATATTCCGACAGGCGAAATCAGCAAAAAGCTCGGCAGAGGAAAGCACACCACACGTCACGCAGAACTCTATAAGCTTGCAGAAGGCGGTTATATTGCCGATACTCCGGGATTCTCGACGTTTGAGACTAACCGCTACGACATAATCCGCAAGGAGGAACTCGCAGGCTGTTTCCGTGAATTTTCAGGGCTTACTGAAAACTGCCGTTTCCGTGACTGCTCGCACACCTGTGAAAAGGGCTGTGCTGTGATTGAAGCGGTTGAATGCGGTGATATTCCGAAACAGAGGCACGAGAGCTACTGCGCTATGTATGACGAGGCGAAACAGCTTAAGGAGTGGGAACTTAAATGAAGTGTGCGGTTTTTGCAGGCGGTCTTATAGAAAACACGGACTTTATAGATTCCGCAGAATTAACGGCTGAATGCGGACTGATTATCTGTGCGGACAGCGGTTACAGATATGCCGAAAAGCTTGGAATAACTCCCGATATAATTATGGGCGATTTTGATTCATATACGGGCGGATTTCCTGATAATACCGAAATTTACAGGAGCATTCCCGAAAAGGACGATACAGATACGCTTCTTGCGGTGAAAACGGCGATATTGCGTGGCTGTGATGAAATCGTGCTTTATGGTGCGCTCGGAAAAAGATTTGACCATACTTTTGCCAATATCCAGACCCTTGTTTATGCCTTTGAAAACGGCTGTGCGATGAGTATTATTGACGCTGATAACGAGATTACGGTGCAGGGTTCGGGCGAAAGGCATTACAGGAAGCGTGACGGCTGGTATTTCTCGATATTTTCCCTGACTGATACGGCGCTGATAAAAAAATACAGCGGTGTGAAATATCCGCTGGAAGATTATCTGCTCAAATCAGGCTTCCCTATAGGTGTGAGCAATGAAATCAAGGCTGACGAAGCTGTTCTGCAAATAGAATCAGGACTCGTTCTTGTAGTGCGTTCAGAAATGTAACCAAATCCTTTTCGGTGAATATAATATAATACATCACTGAAAAAAGGGGGTACATAATGAAAGTAGTTATAATCAAAAGTCCGAAGTTTTTATCGGGAATACTGCGTGTGATTTTCAAGATAAAAAAAGAAGAAGAATAAATAATATGCTGTGCTTACTTTGGCACAGCATATTTTTTTGCGGTTATTTTCAGGATTACGGCGGATATTATAAGCCCTGTGATACTTCCGCACGTATCAATAAGCACGTCTGTGAACATACACGCACGACCCGGGACGAAATACTGGTGAAGCTCGTCGGAGCAGGCATACAGGAAGCAGAACAGTATAACACCCGCACTTCTGTGGCTTATCAGCTTTTTACGCCCGACGGTGAGCGACGAAAACAGTCCCAGAGCCGTATAGACCGAGAAATGCGCAGTTTTCCTGATTATATGGCTGATACTGCTATAAATTCCATTCTGCTCGGATTCCGTCATATCATTAAAATCGCTGTAAAGAATATTGATTATGATTTTAACAAAATTACCGCTCGTCTCGGATGATTCGTCAGAATTTTCGCACGAGAACATAAATATACAGACCATAATAACAACAGTCAGCACGGCAAAAATAATCTGTGATTTTTTCAGCTTTTTCATAGAAATATCTCCTCCTGATTATTAAATATATTATACATCATAAAAGCGGATTTGTAAAGAGTTGGGAAATTGTAACCATTTAGTAACCATTTATTCCAAAAACTACTTGTAACTTTATTTCAAAAATGGTATAATATATTTGTATATGATAAAATACAGCTTTTAAAATATATGACATTATAATTATTTTCGGAGGTAAAAATGAAAGCTTTCTTTTCAAACATATGGACAAAACGTGTTGTATCGCTTATAGCAACGCTTTATACAGTGGGTGTGTGCGGACTTGCTTATTATGCCATCTTCTTTTCAATCTATGTTGACGACCGTGTATCGCTCTGTCTCGTCGTATCGGCGGTATCTGTGATAGCCCTGATACTTATGCTGTACACACGCAAGCAGATACTTACGAGAATATCAAGCTTCCTGATACTGACGGCGATGCTTCCTGTATCGGTGATGTATTTCAGCGAAAAGGAGCTGATTATTCCCATTGTGCTTACGGGCATCATAATACTGCTTCTGTCGGGCGCAGGAGAGGGTACTAAAACTGTCGTCGGCACAATTATACTTCTGATATACATTTTCGGTGCGCTGGGATATTTCCTGTTCACGTCGTTCTTTATTACTACCGCAAAGACCGAAATCATCGAAAAAGGATTCTCACCTTCGGGAAAGTACAGATTTGAGATAGTCAACACGGAAGATACTTCAAACGGCAGTACATCGGTAATAATCGAGCCGAACTATGCTGATGTCGTTTATCCTTTTGTCACTTTCAGACTTAAAAATATGGAGCATACCGTTTATATGGAGCGACCTATGTGCGAGGAGATAAGCTTTGAATGGCAGGAGCAGAAGCGTGCTGAAATAACAGACGACCTCAACAAGGTTTCGGGCGATATAAAAATCGATGTTACACGCAGTGAGTACGAGAGTCTCGGCTATACTGTTGACAACGCATTTCAGATTTCGGACGTAAATATATACTATCTGTTTGAAGCGGGACTTACTGCTTCTGACGTAAAGCCGATTTACCTCGATTCATTTAGCGACGAACAGCTTGCCGTTTTTGATATGGGAAGAGACAGCACGGGCAGATACTATGTCCTTGAGCCGTCGGCAGAACTTCTTAAGCATACGGACAAAAGCGCAGGCGATACGGTTTATCTCGGCGAGCTTGATTCAAAGGGCATAGAGATATTCAATGAATCGCACCTTGATGAATTTGGCTACACGCTTTTTGACATCGGCAGGGATTACAGTGTACCGCTCAAAGAACTTACAGACGAACAGCTTGAAAGTCTCGGCATTTCTGAATCGGGCGATGTGCTTGTATTCAACGGCAAGGTCTGCTTCAGATACTATGTTGCAGAGGCTGAGGACTATTTTGATATTAATTCAAGAGAATTGTCGCTCGATTTGCTTAATCCTGTTTCATAATCTGATATAAATTCTGAAAAAATGCGTATAATTTACCTTATTCCGTCAACAATATTGACGGAGGTGTTATGCGTGAAAAGATTTTCAGATAACAAAAAAGGTTCAAAAGGATTTTATACGGCACTGGGCATAAGTGCGGTGATGATAGGTTCAGCCTGTTATTTTGCGTACGACCAGGGCGAGAAGCTTACAGAGGAATTTACGGCGAAAAACAGCGTTTCCGAGCCTGACGAAGCGGTTGACAGGCACGTTGACGACGTACCGAAAGTTACAATGGCAACTTATTCCTACAGGACGGAAGCTCCGACAACCGCAACGACAAAGGTTATCGCTACCGCTCCGCCCATTGTAACAACTCCGCCTGTAGTGACAGTTCCGTCGGCTGAAATAATCGACGAACAGGACGGCGAGCCTGTTAACGCTGAGCCTGAGCAGGAACAGGAAATACAGCCTGCCGGAGTTACAAAAATGGAGAACGTAAAAGCTCCGCTGGCAGATATGGGCGATATTATCGGCGTTTTCAGTGGCGGTGAGCTTGTCAAGAGCATAACGACAGGTTCGTGGCAGACCCACAACGGTGTTGACATTTCGGCAGAAGTCGGCGACGAGGTTTATGCGATTTCAGGCGGTGAGATTATGGAGATTGAGAATGACGCTGTATGGGGTGTTACGGTGCTTCTCGACCACCACAACGGCTTTATGACGAAATACTGCGGTCTGTCCAACGGGCTTGAAGTACAGCGTGGAGACATTATGGTGAGCGGTGATTTAATCGGCACTGTGGGAAATACGGCTGATATTGAAAGTGCGTTAGCTCCTCATCTTCACATAGAGGTTACGCACAACGGCAACTATATAGACCCGCTTTCCGCAATTAATTAAAATAAATTCCCCTGTTATAAAGGGGAGTTACATAGGGTGATTGAATGTTAAATGATATTACAGCACAGGCGGAATTAAGTCTGCGCAAGAAATTCAAGAAGAGTATCTGGTGTAAATTCACGAAGGCTATAAATGAGTACGACCTCATACAGCCCGGCGACAGAATAGCTGTGTGTATTTCGGGCGGTAAGGATTCAATGCTTATGGCGAAGCTTTTTCAGGAACTCAAACGTCACGACAAATTTCCGTTTGAACTCGTTTTCCTTGTAATGAATCCCGGCTATAACGATGAGAACCTACAGAGAATCAAGTATAATGCGGAAATACTGTCCGTGCCTGTTGAAATATTTGAGTCCGACATTTTCGGCTCGGTATTTCATATAGAGAAAAATCCCTGCTATATCTGTGCGAGAATGAGACGTGGTTATCTTTACAGCAAGGCTAAGGAACTCGGCTGTAATAAAATCGCCCTCGGACATCATTTTGACGACGTTATTGAAACGATTCTTATGGGTATGCTCTACGGCGGACAGGTGCAGACGATGATGCCGAAGCTCCACAGCACAAATTTTGAGGGTATGGAGCTTATCAGACCTATGTATTTAATCAGAGAAGCCGACGTAAAGCACTGGTGCAGTTACAATGACCTGCATTTTATACAGTGTGCGTGCAGATTTACTGAGACCTGCTCAACGGTTGATGATAACGGGCATTCTGTTTCAAAGCGTATGGAAGTGAAGAATCTTATTGCGGAGCTGAAAAAAATCAACCCGCAGGTTGAGAAGAATATCTTCCGAAGCGTTGAAAACGTCAACCTCAACACGATTATCGCCTACAAGGACGGCGACGGCACACATAATTTTCTTGATACATACAACGAAAAGGGACGTGTTTAAACGTCCCTTTTTTTAGTGGTAACTGCAACAGTCGTGGTCGTGGTTGCAGTGGATGTTGTTTTGCCTGTAGTTGACTGCTTATCGGATTTTCTGGAGGTATCGGTTGCTGTAGCTGTTGCCGTAGTGGTATTCGCAGTTGTGGTCGTCGTCGTTTCGGTAGTTGTGGTGGTAGTTGTTACAGTTGTATCGGTAGTGCCGTTGCGCATTTCAGGCGGAAGCTCCTTGCTGTTTTCGGCAGGTTCAGCGCCGTTTATGCCGTAGCATTCATTGTATGCGTCAAGGATTCCACGCACCATATATTTTGAATACTCACCGCCCTCGATTACTCCTGCAAAGGCAATTTCGGGGTCGTCGGCAGGCGCAAAGCCGATAAATACGGAGTTCTGCTTGCTTTTGTTATCCTGACTTGTCTGCGGAGTACCTGTTTTTATGGCAACGCTGTAGCCGAGATTTGACAGCGAATAAGGATAAGGAACGTTTTTCGCTGCGTCCTGCATACCGCCGATTATATAGTCATATACGCTGTCGTTGCTGAGTTCGATTTCTTCAGCGATTTCGGGCTTTGTACGGCGGACAAGCTTGTTTGAACCGTAAGTATAGAGGCTGTCCACGAGATACGGCTTATAGCGCACACCTCTGTTGGCGATTGTATTCGCAACCGTAGCAAGCTGTAGCGGAGTTATGCCGTAGTCCTGGTTACCGATACCAGCCTGAATAACATAGCCGATATACCATTCCTGATTTCTCTTTGCGAACGTTTCGGGATTACACAGAAAGCCTTCCTCATCGCCTGTTTCAAGCCCGAGACTTGAGCCGAGACCATAAAGTTCAGCGTATTTTGTGATATTGTCAATGCCCAGTTTTGCGGAGAGTTCATAGAAATAAATATTGCAGGAGACTTCTATGGCACGTCTTGCCGAAATATATGAATGCGAGCCTGTACACTGGAAGCTTCCGCCGTAAAAATCGTAGTATCTTCCGCAGTAGAATGAAGTACCGCCGTCAACAATGCCCTCGTTAAGACCTGCTGTGGCTGTAATCGTCTTGAAGGTTGAGCCGGGCAGATAAAGTCCCTGCGTACAGCGGTCGAACATAGGCGAACCGTCGGCTTCAAGAAGCTCGTCATAGTTTTCGGCGAAATCCTTCAGGTTATATGTCGGAGCATTCGCCATTCCCAGCACCGCACCCGTTTTTGCGTTAAGCACAACAAGTGCGCCTTTTGTTACCGCTTCGCCGTTGTACCAGCCGTAATTCGCAAGAAAATTGTCAAGCACACCCTGTAGCTTGCTCTGAAATGCGCCGTCAACAGTAAGCTTGACAGTCTGTCCCGGAACAGTCTCCTTGGTCGTTCTGATGTCAACAATAGAGCCGTCAAGGATTGTTACCTCTTCCGTACCGCTTTCGCCACGAAGTTCCTTTTCCATAGCGTATTCAATACCGCTTCTGCCGACGGTATCGTTCATAGCATAGCCCTTTTCCTTGAGTTCGTCGTATTCCTCAGCCCATATAGGACCGACCGTGCCTATCTCGTGCGGAAGTATATCGCCACGCACAATCGTTCTTTCGGCGGAGTTTACAGCTTCAACGCCTTTGCACAGATTGCTGAGTTCCTTGAGGTGTATAACAGTTTCGTCGTCAACGTCAGTGGCAAGGATAAGGTCGTTGCTGTAGGAAAATTCCTTTTCGAGCATTGCATAACGCATTCCCGCAATCATACGCTTTTCCCTTGCCGAATATTTGTCGGAAATCTGGTAGTCTGAAATAAGCTTGTCAATACAGTTCTCTGCAGTGGCATATACATTGAGGTTGAGAAGCTCGGTTGTCCTTGAAACATCCTCTTCCTTGTACTCATAAGGCTCTTCAAAGGTAATCGGCAGGACTTCTTCAAATATATATTTGTTGTCAAGCAGAGCGTTATATATTTCAAGAAGTATCTGATTGCCTTCCTGCAAATCGTCTGGGAAAAATGCCTTCTGTAGGACAATATCACAGCGTGAATCATTACCGATGATGACATTACCGCTGTAGTCGATTATTTCACCTCTCGTTGCAGATACTTCACGCTCGAAGGTGAACGCACCTGAATCGTATTTATGCGAGGAAGCAAGCTCGTTTTCGCCGACAATCTGTAGCTTCATAAGCTTGGATGATGCGAGAGTACCGAGAAGTATCACTAAAGTTATAATGATAAATGATTTTATAGAATCGGAAATTTTGTGCAAAATCATATCCTCCTTAGTTAATTCTTATAACATCTTCAATAGAGAGATGTTCTTTCGGCATAAGGAATTTATTTATCACGGCAAAGACTATATAGATAACGACGGATGAAATCACGGTATACAGCCATACTTTCAGCGTGATGTTTCTGAATATAAGCTCAACGTCTTCATAGTCCCACATATCATAGTAGAATTTATAGTCAAGCCAGCATTGCAGGAATGAGACAAGAGCGGTAATCCAGAGATAATTGAAGAATTTTTTTCTCAGATAAAGCTCGTACACAAGCGAGACGACCGCACAGAAAATCGTGAGGAGTACGGCATTATAGCCGAAAAGCCGTCCGCAGGCTATATCGATGAGAAATCCGCAGAACGCACCTGTATATGCGGAAATCATAGTATCGTTGCTTATGGCGATACACAAAGCAACCGGTACAAGAAGCACCGGTTTTGTCCACGTACCTGTAGTCATCGCTGTAAAGCACAGCATAATCAGTACAAGATACAAGACCCAGCGGACAGTTGTTTTTATATAGAGAATCCGTTTTTCACGGGGTGTTTTCAGCCTCATATTCTGTCTCCTTTTTTCCTGCAAAGTCGGTTATGACGAACACGGAGCGGAGACGGGAAATGTCCGTGCAAGGCTCTATTTCGGCATAAGCTGTAAGACCGTTGGGTTCAACTCCGATTTTTGTAACTGTACCTATGGGATAATCTTTCGGGAAAAGTCCACTGCTTCCCGATGTTATGATAAGGTCGTCTTTTTTAATTTCGTGATTGATATTAAGATGAGTAAGTTTTGTCTTATTGTTTTCAGCAGTGATAACAGTACCCTCAACAATGCCGAAATCCGCATTTGTTGCGGAGCATACAGAAGCGACGGATAAATCGGGAGAGAGAATCGTGCGGACTGTAGCCGTGTACTGCGATACTTCGATGACTATTCCCACGATACCTTCGGGAGTAGTTACGGGGCTGTAAGGCTCAATGCCGTCCGCATAGCCCTTGTCAATGGTAAATGATTTGAACGGGTCGTTTGCGATATAGCCAAGGACTTCGGCAGGCTGTGAAAAAACGCTGTCGGGATGTTCCTCCTTGATTACAGCGAGCTTGCGGAGTTCCTCGACCTCAGCTTTTAAATCCTCATAGTCGGCAAGCTGTTTGTTGAGTTCGCCTATTTTCTTCTGAAGTTCCTGATTCTGGGTATAATAGAAGTCGGAGTTCTCGAATCTGTCGATAATTGTCTCGATTTTTACCGAAAAGCCGTTTGAAACAGTTCTCAGCGGTTTGGTGACTGTATTTATAAAAGAAGCTCCGGAAAAAGCATATCCGCCTTTTGTTACGGAATAAATCATAACGCCGATAAGGAAAGCAATAAATGCAAGCAGGACTTTGAATCGTGTGCTTTTCAGAAATTCACGCATAAAATGTCTCCTTAATAATACTTGATGTTTTCAGTAAGTGCGTCCTGATATTTGCTGATATTCTCGAGAATCTTTCCTGTACCCTCCGCAACGCAGTCAAGCGGATATTCAGCGATATACACGGGCATACCTGTCTCACGGCTGATGAGCTTGTCCAGACCTCTGAGCAGAGCGCCGCCGCCCGAGAGTGTTATGCCGTGGTCGATTATATCAGCGGAGAGTTCAGGCGGAGTTTCCTCCAGCGTGGTTTTTATAGCGTCGATGACCTTTGCAAGCGGTTCAACAAGAGCGTCACGTATTTCAGCAGAATTGACGACAACGTTTTCGGGAAGTCCGTTTACAAGATTTCTGCCCTTGATTTCCATTTTGTCCTCTTTTTCGCCAGGAAAAGCCGAGCCGATTTCTATTTTTATATTCTCCGCCGTCCGTTCGCCGATAAGAAGGTTATATTTTTTCTTGATGTAATTTATTATAGCCATATCAAACTGGTCGCCTGCACATCTTATGGAACGTGAAGAGACAATACCGCCGAGAGATATAACGGCAACCTCGCTCGTACCTCCGCCGATGTCAATAATCATACTTCCCGCAGGGTCGGTTGTGGGAAGTCCTGCGCCGATAGCCGCCGCCATAGGTTCTTCGATAATCAGGACGTTTTTAGCGCCTGCTTTCTGACAGGCTTCACGCACGGCACGTCGTTCCACAGGAGTAACACCCGAGGGAATACATATAATAACGTTAGCCTTTGTCAGTATTGTACCCTTAAGCGCCTTTTTTATGAATTCCTGAAGCATAGTTATAGTAATTTCAAAATTTGCTATAACACCGTCCTTGAGAGGACGGACAGCGACGATAGAGCCGGGAGTTCTGCCGATGACTTCCTTTGCCTCCATACCGACATAGCGGGTCTTGTCAGTTCTCGTATTTACGGCAACA
The DNA here is from genome assembly GCA_023663905.1 of Ruminococcus flavefaciens. Classification (GTDB taxonomy): domain Bacteria; phylum Bacillota; class Clostridia; order Oscillospirales; family Ruminococcaceae; genus Ruminococcus; species Ruminococcus flavefaciens_AD. The sequence goes on along the minus strand of JAMPGO010000002.1, from coordinate 77,179 downwards.
ACGGACGGTTCACGTATGATGATGCCTTTTCCACGGAGATAAACAAGAGTATTTGCAGTGCCGAGGTCTATACCAATATCTTTTGTAAACATTCTGAAGCTCCTTAATTTTTCTATAATTCATTATTTATTATATCACTAATGCTGCAAATAGACAATATTTTTCACAGAAAAATTTTTCCTTGTATCAGCAACAAAATATGTACATTATTTTGCAAAAAGCTTTGGTGCGGTTTTATAATAGACAATAATTGCGACTATAATAAGCAGAATCTGGGCTACGCTTATAGTTATGCTTATTCCGAAAGTAAGTCTTATAACATCAAGGTCAAGAAATGTGCCGGGTTCAAAGGCAAATGTCTTGGAATATCCCAGCCAGCTGAAACCCGGTGTTCCGACTGCTTTATTTCCGAGCATACTTCCCATAACTAATGCGGCTACAGTAAGAAATGACATATATACAGCATATTTCATTAAAAAATCTCCTTGTTTTTATTTAAGTCCCGACGAGCCGAAACCGCCTTCTCCACGACTTGTTTCGGTCAGGGTATCGCTTATTTCTATTTCAGGGAAAAGTACCTTAGTAGGGATGAGCTGTGCAATCCGCATACCGTGTTCGACTGTAAACGGCTGTTTTCCGTGATTTATCAGCGGTACAAACCACGCACCACGGTAATCGCTGTCAACAACTCCGACGCAGTTTGCGAGCGATATGCCGTATTTTGCGGAGAGTCCCGAGCGTGGGTAAATCAGCATAGCAACATCGTTGCAGTCCGTCATAGCCGTAAGACCTGTTGGAATCATCTTTATTTCGCCGGGTGCGAGTACAACAGGCTCATCCAGACAGGCACATAAATCAAGCCCTGCACTGAATGCCGTCGCCCTCGATGGAATAATTGCCTTTTCGTCAATTTTTTTAAACGTCAGCTTCATATATTAACACCTCTGTAGTAAAGTCCTCTTGTAATATTTCCGCACGGCTTTATGCCTGATACAGCGGATTTGGTCTGCTCAGCATTTTCGTCGTGGAGCAGGACGGCGGTAAATCTTATATTGGAAAATTCGTTGATTCTGTCCGCCATATAGAGAATATCGGGATTAAGAATCTCAACATAGTCATTGGAGCAGGCGACAGGAAATTTCCGTGATGTGCGGTCAATGATACATCCCGTACACTTTTTACAGCCGACCTCGTTTCTGACAGGGCAGTTTCTTGTAAGCATAAGCGGAAGCCTGCCATAAACTAAAGCACCTAACGGCAGTTCCGTCCGCACCTGACTGTACTGCCCGAGCGTTGCCTCAACCGAAAAAATGCAGTCCTCAAGCCCGAGTTTACGCATATATTCCGCACTGAACGAGTTGAATATATTCAGCGTGAAATTGCCGTGAAGCCTGAAACCGAGATTTTTTCCGATTGCCACAGAATCGAGCGTATGGCAGAGGAGATGACTGAATCCGAGCTTTTTGATTTCGGCAAGCCGTGCGGTAATTTTTTCCTCGTCAACAATAAACCTCGGAGCTGAAAGTATTATTTTTTCCCTGTATTCCGACATTTCCGCAAGAAAAGGCTCTGATATGCTCAGAACAGGAGACAATACCACATAATCGGAAATCTCAACAGCTGTACGTGCCTGTTCCATAGTACGGCAGAAGGTGCGCACAGGAAGCTTTTCAGCCGTTTCGGTACGTATGACAGCTGATTTCTGCGGAGTGTAGTCCGTTATCGTATATTTCGGGGTATTTTTTTCCGTAACAAGCTCGGACAGCTTCTCAGTAACATTCCGCCGTAGTTCGTTAAGTTTTCCCGCAGGCACAAAAAGTCCGCCGTCAATATCAGCATTGAGACTGCCGAAATAAAACACAGTATCTCCGAGTTTTGACAGCTGTTTTCCGAGCGTATCTGTATCAACAGGCGAATTTTTGGCGGTATCGGGACATTCGCCGTAGACCTCAGCAGAAATGTCACCGCACATCGCCTTTAAAAATACAGGCTTGCCCGATTTTATTTCAGCATAGAAATCCACCCTGTGAACAGCACGCTCGCTGCGGTAGAGTTCGTGGATTTTCGGGAATATCTGTCTGGCTGATATGGCATTTTCTTTTTCTCTTATGCCGAACATCTGCGAGCGTTTTCCCGTAAAATAGCCGTCCGTAAAACCGCTTCGGGAGAAGATTTTCATAAGAATATCCGTATCGGGAATTTCACCGCCGAGCGCCTTTTTCAGCTCATTTACAGCAGAAGCGACATACTCGGGTCGTTTCATTCTTCCCTCGATTTTAAGCGAATCCACACCTATTTCCGTAAGCTTGGCGGTCTGTTCAATGAGCGACAAATCTTTTAACGAAAGGCAGTTGCGCTCGCTGATTCCGCAGGCGGAAAAGGGCAGACGGCAGGCTTGTCCGCAGCAGCCACGGTTTGCCGAGCGTGAACCCATAACCGCCGACATATAGCATTGCCCCGAAACTGACATACACAAAGCGCCGTGAACGAAAACCTCTGTTTCAATATCCTCACGGCAGATTTTTTCAAGCGTATCGGCTGAAAGCTCACGTGCAGGAACAGCCCTGACGAAGCCCATTTCTTTCAGCAGACGTACTCCGACGGCGGTATGTACGGACATCTGTGTTGAAGCGTGAAGTACAGCGTCGGGAACGGCGTTTCTTATAATATCAAGTGCGCCCGAATCCTGCACAATATAGCCGTCAATACCCATTTTTGAAGTGGATTTTATATAACGGCAGAAATCGTGGGTCTCGTCGTCTGCAATAATCGTATTTACAGCGAGATAGATTTTTGCGCCGTATTTATGGCACAGCCTGACAGCTTCGGCAAGCTCGTTTTCGGAAAAGTTTGTGGCATTGTTTCTTGCGGAGAATTTTTCTCCTCCGACATAAACAGCGTCAGCACCGGTGCGGAGTGCGGAAATAAGCGTTTCCATACTTCCGGCAGGAGCGAGAATCTCGGGACGTTTCATTCAATACTGTCCTTCAGCTGTTTGAGCTTGACCATATTTTCAAGCTGTACAATCTTTGCCTTGAGAGCCTCGATTTCCTTGACAGCCGCATCACGCTCAATGCGGTTCTTGCCTGCCTCGTCAACGTATTCCTTAGTCTGGGTGCGGATATTTTCAACCCTCTGATTGGACTTGTTGAGGTCGTCAAGGAGACTCAGGGCAATCATAATAGCGGCAGTATACGGAGAAGTACCGTTGTTTGTAAGCTCGTTGATTCTGCCTTCGAGCGAACGTGCGAGAGAGAATACATAGTTTGGCGATTCAGCTGTTCTGAGCTTGTATTCCTTTCCGCAGATTATTACTTTTACGTCGTTAAGCATTTTATGATGACATCCTTTCTTTTGCTGATAATCAATAATAGCGTTTCAGACCGATAACTTTGCCGAGAACTTCGCACTCATCGAGTATAATAGGCTCCATATTGTCATTTTCGGGCTGGAGACGGTATTTGCCGTTCTCCTTGTAAAAACGCTTCACAGTAGCGTCCTCGCCGTTTATAAATGCAACGACAATATCGCCGTTTTCAGCGTAGGTATCCTTCTGGACGATTACAATATCGCCGTCGAGAATACCTGCGTTAATCATACTTTCGCCCTTTATTTTAAGTGCGAAAAGCTCATTGGGGTCATAATTCGGCGCTTCAAAGCTGATATATCCTGTAATATCCTCAAATGCGGTTACAGGCTGACCAGCCGTTACAGTACCCATAATAGGCACAGCTGCGGAATTACTGTTGGGAAGCCTGAGCGAGCGGTTGAGTGCGTCGGTTTTCTCAATAAGTCCCTCTGCAACAAGAGCGTTGATGTATCTGTGTGCGGTTGAGGTGGATTTGAACTCCATAGCATCCATAATTTCCCTTACAGACGGAGAAATTCCACTGCTGAGCTTGCTTCTGATAAAGTTAAAAACCTTGATTTCCTTTTCCTTTGACATAATTTAATCCTCCTGAGATAGTTTATTCAATATCATTCTTGCGATTTTATAAGCGTCGCCACAGCCGAGAGTAATCACAAGGTCGCCTGACTGTGCATTTTCGCATATATAGTCGCATACCTGTTCAAAATTGTAATATTTGCGCTCGTCCGTCCATTCTTCCTCTTCATTCTGCGGAAACCATATACAGCCCGGAATCTTTTCGGCGAGATGACGTGTGAAGATTCCGTAGGTGTTTTTCTCACGGCTTCCCATTATATCCGTGAGTACGGCATAGTCGGGAATCTGTAGTACACGCACGAAATCGTCAAGAAGCATACTTGTACGGCTGTACGTGAACGGCTGGAAAACTGCCCATACTTTTCGGAAATTCATTTCCATAGCGGAATTGAGCGTTGCTTCAAGTTCGGCAGGGTGGTGAGCGTAATCGTCAACAACAGTAATGCCCTTTTCCTCGCCGAATTTTTCAAAGCGACGTTTAGCTCCACGGAAATCCTCCAGACCTTTTGCGATTGATTCAAAATCAACTCCGCAGTAGAGTGAAACGGCAACAGCAGAGAGAGAGTTGAGAACGTTGTGTATTCCTGCGACGTGAAGCGTGATAGAGCCGAGATTTTCGCCCCTGTACATTACGTCGTAGGTTGTGAGCATACCGTTTTCGTGCCTGATATTTGCGGGATAATAATCGCAGGAACTGTCGTTGCCGAAAGTTATGATTTCCTTGCCCGTGATTCCCTCGATTGATTTCATCGAATTTTCGTCCGAGCCGTTGACTATTATGCACTTTGAAGTGTTTTCGCTGAATTTGTGAAAAGATTTGATTATATTCTCAAGCGTGCCGAAATAATCAAGGTGGTCGGCGTCAACGTTGAGAATAACAGAAATATCGGGGAAAAATTTCAGGAAATGGTCTTCAAACTCGCAGGATTCGCACACAAGAATGTCGCTTTTTCCTGCAATACCACTTCCGCCGATACAGGGAAGCTTTCCGCCGATATATGCAGACAGGTCGATTCCTGCCGTGTACATAATCTGAGTAATCATAGAAGTCGTGGTAGTTTTTCCGTGAGTACCCGAAACGCAGATAGCCCTGTCATACCAGCCCGTAACGATTCCGAGCAGGTCGGCACGCTCCAGAACAGGCACACCGCTTGCTTTTGCGGCGATAAGCTCGGGATTGTCAGCCATAATAGCAGCCGTGTGGACGATTAAATCCGCACCCTCGATATTTTCCGCCCTCTGACCGATAAAAACGGGAATCCCCATATTTCTTACAGCGTCAAGGGTTTCGGTCTCGTTATTGTCCGAGCCTGTGAGATAATAGCCCTGCCCGTGAAGAATCTGTGCAAGCGGATACATTCCCGAACCGCCGATTCCTATGAAGTGAATATGCTTTTTGCCGTTTAAAATATTTCTGTCCAAAATAAATCAACCTTTCTTTATGCCATTACAGTTATTATACGCATAATTAACCTATTCTATTATTATACTATATTTTCCTGATTATTTCAATAGTGAATTGCAATTTAATTTCTGTAAATGAGAAATATTTTTATTTTTGTATTGATTTTTTTTAATTTATGGTTTATAATATATTTTAGACATATAATTTGTCTGTTCGACAGGCAAGAAGGGTTTTGGAGTATATACATATGTCTTATTGTTATTTATAAGGAGGAAAACAATGCAGATTACAGACGTAAAAATCAGAAAGCTTATGTCGGGCGGAAGACTTCGTGCGGTTGTTTCGGTTACAATTGACGATATGCTTGCTGTCCACGACATCAAGGTAGTGCAGGGCGAGGAGAGACTTTTCGTAGCAATGCCCAGCCGTAAGGACGAGAACGGCATTTTCCGTGACATCGTTCACCCCATTTCACCGGACGCAAGAAAGCTCTTTGAGGAGAGAATCCTTGAGGCTTATGAACACCAGACCGCACTTCTTGCTGCTGAAGCTGAGAGTGCAGTGTACAAGCCCGAGGAATACGGTACTACTACATATTGATAAAAAAGTCCTGCCTTTAACGGCAGGGCTTTTTCGTTCAGATACCGAGGATTCTTGAGGCTTTGAGTATGGCAATCTGTGTTTTGCCGTCACGGATTTTGCCGTCCATAACAAGCTTTACAGCCTCTGCAAGCGGAATCTTTTCAACGTCAAGAAATTCGTCGGGGTCAAGGCTCTGCTTATCGAAGTGCAGACCTCTCGCCATATACATATAGGTGATTTCCGAGTTGTACGCAGGTGTGGGAAGCATTTCGCCGAGATAGATGTATTCATCGCAGGTACAGCCTGTTTCCTCAAGAAGCTCACGTTTTCCGCATTCCGAGTGGTTTTCGCCCTTTTCGAGCTTACCGGCAGGAACTTCAACTGTAGTTGTATGGAACGGATAGCGGAACTGCTTTACAAGAAAAATCTCGTTTTCGTCGGTGACAGGAATAACGCATACTCCGCCGTTGTGAAGCAGAACATCACGTATAGCCGTGTTGCCGTTTTCAAGCTCAACGGTATCGTGAGTTATGGTGAAAATCACTCCCTCGTAGATAACGTCGCTGTTGATTGTTTTTTCGTCAAGATGCATAATTAATCCTCCTTATTTTTGTGACAGTTTCTGACGTATAATTCAGAAGCTGTAATTTTTTGGCACGAGTTGTAGTCATAGCTGTGCGAAAATCTGTTCGGTGTGTTTTTTCTGTCGCTGAAACGGCAGATTACAAGATAAACAGCAAGTATAATAACTGCGGAAACCGAAATATACACGCCCTGTTTAAGTCCCGGAGTATGATAGCGGAAGGTAATGGTATTTTCGCCCTCCTGCGCCGTAACAGCCATAAAGCCGTACGAGACCTTCTCAACGTCAACAGGTTCGCCGTTTACCTCTGCCGACCATCCCGAGCTGTACGGAACGCTGAAAAATACGAGCGACGGCTTGTCAAGCGTTATCTCGGATTCAAAGCCGTGTGAATCCCAGCTGAACGAATCGGAGCAGTTAGCTTGCTTTTCACGGCAGGCTTTTTCGTAGTCGTATTCCGTCATATTCCATATATCCTCATCGGACTTTGTTAAAATATCTGAATATTTCTCCGCCTGTTCATCGCTGAGTATAAGAGCCTTAATCAATGGCTTTTCACGTGCGGATTCAGCGTGCTGTTCGGCTTCGGTCTCCGAAATGTACGTATCATAGGCGAATCCCATAGGAATATACAGCTTGTTTTCGTACACCTCGAAATAATCATCTTCGGCGACAAGCTCGAAGCCGTGAAGATATTCAGTAACATCAACGTGGGAAGCCTTTATGCCGTTTTTGTCGCTGATTTCATCTTTTTCAAGCGATTCGCCGTTGAGTTCCATTTCCGCAAGCTCGGGCAGTGTATAGCCGTCCACCTTTTCACGGTAAAAATATTTTACTGAAAGAAGTCCTCTGAGCGTGTAGTGCGAAATATCGGCACGTGAGGCAACATCACGCTGAATGCCTATCTGGTCGTAAAATTCCATAATCGAAGTCTCAACAACACTCTGAAATGCCCTCATATTTGGAAGTCCCCATATCATCGGGAAGTTGTCGTTGTTTTCGGATATATCCACACGGAAAAAATTATCCTCCGAGACATCCTCAACAACACTTTTTTTGCCGTCGATAGCCATATTGATATAATTTTCGGCAGTGACCGGAGTTACCGCACCGTAAATCACAGTAGCGAGCGTGCATATGAGACTTGCGGCGGCGGTACTGTACACCATAAGACTGCCGTATTTCAGCCCCTTGTTTTTCCTGTGGATTATATATACCGCATAAATTAGGAATCCGACAGCGATACCTGTTGTCAGCCAGAAGTATGCGAAATCATTCGGAAGCGTAAACCAGCTAAGCTTTTCGCCCTTTTTCTCGGGTATGAATGAAACCGCACCGAACGCAAGAATTACCACAGCGGTTATTTTTATTGCGGGCTTAAAATCAGCGTCATCATCGTCAAGAGTCTGTGCAGTCATCATTGCGAAGATGAGTATCGGCATATAGAACCAGCGTGCGTAGTACGATGCGTTGAACGTGTAGAACATACAGTTGAGAATCGGTATGAACGAGCATATTATGCAGAATGCCGAGATTCTCACCGCCCAGTGCTTTTTTCTCGACCTCATAAAGGTGATTACTCCGAGCATTGAGAACAGCGGGAAGTATCCGCCGATAGACGACCATTTTGAACCGTCGCTCTTGAAGAGATTGGGACGTGCGGGAACATCCGAGGGCAGGAAGAAGCTCTGTATGATTCTTAAAACCCTTGATTTTTCGTAGTAGAAAATCCAGTTTTCGCCGTAAAGCCGTTCATTTACACGGTAGTTGCCGAGAATTGCGACAGCGGACGGAAGCAGGATAAATCCTGCGATTGCCGTACCGAGTACAGCTTCAAGAAGCAGGAGCAGGAATTTTTTCCACGTAGCGTGAAAATCACTGCACGGCAGGCGCATAAGGAAGTAAATAATCAAAAATACAGCCTGTCCCGTGAAGAAATAGTAGTTCATACAAGCCATTACAGCGATAATCAGGGCGAACCAGCCACGACGGCGGTTGTTTATATTTTCCTCCATTGCAATGAGCATAAGCGGAAAGAGTGCGGTAACGTCCTGAAAGTGGTTGAAGAAGAGGTTGAATATCTGGAATCCCGAAAAGGCATACAGCAATGCACCTGTCAGCGCAGCTTCTTTACTGCGGACAAAACGTCGTATATAGATATATGCTGTAAGCGAAGCAAGACCGTGCTTGATTGCGAGCAGGAACGGTATAGCATACGTAACAAGCCCACGTGGAAGAATCACGGACAGCCAGAAGAACGGACTGCCAATCAGATAGAACGAATATGAAGTAAGCAAATCCGAGCCTAAGTCGGTGAACCAGTTCCAGCCGAACTGTCCCGAGCGTACAGCGTCGTTTGCGAGATTATAGAACGGAATCTGCTGTGCATTGAAATCGCCGTAGTAGATGAAATATCCCTTATCGACAATCATCACAGGAAGCAGGGCGACGAGCAGGGTCAGAAATCCGAGCATAAAGGCAAGAAGATACTTTTCTTTTGTACAGTGTGAATATCTCAGTGTGTTTTTCATTTTGTCCTCCTTAAACTGACTGAATATTATTATATCATATTCTGCGGAAAAATAAAAGGGTTTTCATAAAATTTTCACCATTTTGTTCCAAAGGGCATACAATATAACAGCAGTAAGCATACTGCACAAAAAGGGAGGATTTTTTATGGCGACTTTTTATAATCAGGCTACGCTGTCCTATAACGGCAACGTAACCGGTTCAAATATAACGACGGGCGAGATTGTCGGGGTTATCTCGGCAAACAAAAATGCCACCACTGATAATTACAACAGCAACGGCAATGTGACTTATGTGGTTAATATAATCAACAGCGGAGATACGGACTTCACAAACCTCACTGTTACGGATAATCTCGGCAGATATACTTCCGACGAGTTCCCGGCAGGTCTTGTTCCGCTCAATTATATCGCCGATTCCGTGAGCTATTACGTAAACGGCGTAAGGCAGGCGAATCCGACTGTTTCCGACAACGACCCTCTTACAGTTGAGGGAATAAACGTTCCAGCGAGAAGCAATTCGGCTGTTATCTACACAGTAAGGACAAATCCGTTTGCACCGCTCGGCGAAAACGCACAGATTACGAACACTGCTACAGTTACAGGCGACGGCATTGTCACACCTGTTACGGCTGAGGCTGTTGTTACTCACAGCGACGATGCAAATCTCGCTATCAGCAAATCGCTTGACCCTGCTGTAGTTCCCGAGAACGGCACAATAACCTATACCTTCAACATTCAGAACTACGGAAGCACACCTGCTGATACCACAGACAACGTAATATTCAGAGATACTTTCAATCCCATACTGAACATCTCTTCCGTTACCTTCAACGGCACTCAATGGGTACGCAATACCGACTACAGCTATGATACGACAACAGGCGATTTCCAGTCGCTTGACGGCAGAATCACAGTACCTTCGGCAACGTACACACAGGACGCAACAACAGGAGCGTGGGCAATCCAGCCCGGCACAAGCACTCTTGTGATTACGGGAACTATCGCTTCCACAAGATAAAATTATACCCCTGATTTCTCAGGGGTAATTTTATTTTTCGTAAGTATTGATAATCTTCTCCGCCGCCTGCCGTCTCGTACAGCGGTTATTCATAGCCTGCTTCTCAATATAGCGGTGAGCCTGCGGTTCGGTAAATTTAAGATACTTCATAAGAACGGACTTGGCACGGCTGATAATCCGTATATCGTCAATCCTGCTGAGTACCTCGCTTGACTCACGGATTTCATTGCCCTGATTGATATACTCGGCAAGAATCTCACGGCTTATCGGTCTCGTCAGGACTGTTATTCCGTAATCCGCAAGCCTGTCAACAAGCTCTCCTGCAATATCGCCCGAACAGATTAAAATAACAGGCGCAGATACTTCAACGGCACAGTCCTCTGCAAGTTCCTGCCCGAATCCGTCGGAAAGAGGCGTGTTTATTATAATCAAATCGGGATTATAATTATTTCTGATGATTCGTCTCGTTTCGCTTCCGCCCGAAACGACTGTAGTCGAAAATCCCGCATTTTTAGCCGTCAGTTCAATCAAATCAGCCGTTTCGCAGGGAAGCGATATAATAATAGCCTTACTCATAACAGTTTAAAGTAATAGTCCTGCTCAAAATGACTGCTTTTTTTGCTGTTCCTGATTTGATTTTCAAAGCTTTCGAACAGGTTATGTCGTACGTCCTGCGGAAGATTTGCCTGTACAAAATAGCTTTTTCTTGCCTTATATACGGCTTCCTGAAAATTTTCGGGAAGCTTTTTGCCGTCGCTGTTCTTATAAAACGAGCAGTCACCGTACTTTATTCCCTCGATTCCTGCGGCAAGAATCAGCCTGAAAGCTATGTAGGGATTACAGGAAGCGTCGGCGGAGCGGATTTCGATTCTTGGCGGAGTTCCTGCGATGTGTGGTATTTTTATAAGTGCCGAGCAGTTTGAGGACGACCAGTTCACATACTCGGGAGCATATCCGACACCGAAACGCTTGTATGAATTTGTCGTCGGATTAAGAAAAGCCGTGATTTCGTTTATCCTTTTAAGTATTCCCGAAATGAAGCACTTGCCCTCGAATGAAATATTCTCGGGTGTATCACCGAAAATATGTTCGCCGTTTTTCTTAAGGCTTATCGAGATATTCAATGCGCTTCCGTGTTCATCGGGAAGCGGTTTGGGCATAAACGAAGCAAAAAGTCCGCACTGTGCGGCAATCGACTTGACGACGGTCTTGTAATGCACCATATCGTCAGCGGCGGTTACAGGCTCATTCTCGTGGAAGTCAATCTCGTTCTGTCCCGAACCGTGCTTGTGGCAGGAGCTTTTCGGGCGGAGTCCCATTTCCTCAAGTGAAAGGCAGATTTCACGTCTTGCATTTTCGCACCTGTCCAGCGGAGCGACATCAAGATAACCGCCGTTGTCGTGCGGAATAACTGTCGGGTTGCCTTTTTCGTCAAGCTCAAAGAGATAAAACTCGCATCTCGTACCCATTTCGCAGGAATATCCGTTAAGGCGGAGTTCGTTGATATAATTAATCAGATTTGTACGTATGTCGCCTGAAAAATCGCTTCCGTCAGGATTCTTGAGAGTGCAGAAAAAGCGTACAACCCTGCCCGATTTGGGTCGCCAAGGCAGAACGGAAAGAGTTGATATATCAGGCACTAAAAACAGGTCGGATTTACTCTCGCCGAACTCAGAAGCGTCAAAAGGAATACCGTAAGCGAAAGCGTGTTCAAGCTCGTTCGGCATTACAGCGATATTTTTGAGATTTCCGAAAATGTCGCAGAAAGTGAGACGTATGAATTTAACATCGTTTTCCTCAACGAATTTCAGAATTTCTTTAGGAGAATTACTCATATAAAAAAGCCTCCTTGAATTAATAAGTTTATTTTATTATATCATATTTTTCAGGCGATGTAAATAGTTTTTTTGAATTATAATCAGTCTTTTGTGATTCCGGTAACAACATAGCCGACTTTTTCGATACGGCTTCTGATAATTTCGTCGGCAACGTCCTGCTCGTAGGATACTTTAAGTTCGCCCTTTTTCAGGTCAACACGACCGGCAGTGCCGTCTATATCGTTGACGATTTCCTCAACACGGTTTTTGCAGTGTTCGCAGTGCATACCGTCTATGCTGAATGTTTTGGTGTAGATTACGTGGGACAGCTTTTTTCTGCGTGGCTTGTAACCTCCACCGCCACAACATCCGCTTTCGCCCTTGAAATGCTTGACAGTGCTGTATATTCCTACGGCGATGACGATAATAATTATTCCGATTATAATAAAATTCTCCATAATTCTGACTCCTTATAAAAAAGCAGGAAGCAGGAATATAAAAATCCCTGTTTCCTGCTTTTGTTATTTTTTATTGCTGTGATTATTGCAGTCGCCGTGGCAGTTTCCACCGCACTGCTTGGCATACGGACAGCCTATGCAGTGTTCGCCACGTTTTTTTGCACGGACAAGATAAATCACGATAGCAGTTATTATTACAGCAACAACCGCTATAATTATAATGTTTTCAATCATAGCTTATTTAGCGAGAGCGTATTCAGCGTTGATGTTCTTGTTGGAGCGTTTTGCGATTATAACGATTACAGCAATCATAACGATTATAGCAACAAGACCTGCAACAGCAGCGCCGATATTAAGAGATGACGGAGCTGTGAGAAGTGTGCCGATTGTGTATACGAGGTAAGCTACAGTATAGCCTGTGCAGAGCTGGAGACCGATTCCGCCCCATACCCATTTTCCGCTCTTCATTTCTGAAGTCATAGCGCCGATAGCTGCGAAGCAGGGCGGTGTGTAGAGGTTGAACATAAGGTATGCGAGAGCGGCAACTTTTGTGATTGCCATAACAGAAGCAACACTTTCGCCTGCACCTTCCATAAGTGCGAGTTCTTCTGTATCGATGAGGTTTTCAAGTCCTACGAAGCATACTGCGAGAGTACCTACAACATTTTCCTTAGCGATGAAGCCTGTAACAGCAGCAGCAGCCAACTGCCAGCTGAGTACGCCGACAATCGGAACGAGGAGATAAGCGAACGGATTTGCGATTGAAGCGAGAATAGAGTTGTCTGCTTCTTCTGCAACGTGGAAGCTCCAGTCGAATGTCTGCATAATCTGTACGACTGTGTTGCAGAGGAGGATGATTGTTGAAGCTTTTACTATGTAAGCCCATCCACGACTGCACATTGACTTGAATGCGCCGAGAAGTGACGGAACTTTGTATTCAGGAAGCTCAATGATGAAGAAAGATTTTCTTGCCTTGAATCCTGTGATTTTGTTTACAAGAAGTGCGCCGAGGAAGATAAGTGCGATACCTGTGAAGTACATAACGAAGCTTACCCAGCCTGCGTCCTCAAAGAATGCGCCTGCGATAAGTGCGATTACAGGAATTTTAGCTCCGCAGGGCATAAACGGTGTGAGCATAGCTGTAGCACGTCTTTCACGCTCATTGCGGATTGTACGGCTAGCCATAATTCCGGGAACAGCACAGCCGATACCGATAACGAACGGGATAACGGATTTTCCTGAGAGACCGACTTTCTTGAAAATCGGGTCAAGAACGACTGCAACACGGGACATATAACCGCAGTCCTCGAGAATAGCAATCAGGAAATACATAATCATTACGAGCGGGAGGAATCCGAGAACGGCAATAACACCGCCGATAACACCGTCAACGAGAAGTGCGGAGAGAAGCGGAGAAGCGTCCTCGAGAAGTCCGCCTACCCATTCCTGGAATGCTTCAAGCCAGCCTACGAGAGTATCGGCAATAAACGGACCAACCCATACCTGTGAAATCTGGAATACAAGGAACATTACTACAGCGAAAATAAGTATTCCTGCGAATTTGTTTGTAAGTACAGCGTCAATCTTGTCGTTGATATTCTTGTCCTTTGTAAGAACCTTACGGCTTTCAACGCCCTTGACAATCTTGTTTACGAAATCAAAACGCTTACGGTCAGCGGCTTCAACAGCGGATTTGTCTGTGAGGTCAATGTCGCCCTGATGATACGGAGCAGTCTGTGACTTGCCTGCCTGTTCGGTAGCAGATTTAACGACTTCGGCAAGACCTTCGGCAGAAATCGAGCTTGTATTGACTACAGGACAGCCGAGAAGTTCGGACAGCTTGTCAGAATCGATTTTAGTTTCTTTTTTCTTGTTGATGTCGCTTTTGTTGAGGGCAACAACAATCGGAATGCCGAGTTCAAGGAGCTGAGTAGTAAAGAAGAGGCTACGGCTGAGGTTGGTAGCGTCAACGATATTGATAATAACGTCGGGGTGTTCTTTTTTTACATAAGAGCTTGTAATACTTTCCTCGCTTGTGAACGGTGACATTGAGTATGCGCCGGGAAGGTCAACGGCAATAAGTTCCTGACTTCCTGTGCAGTAGGATTTCTTGATTGCGTGTTCTTTTTTGTCAACAGTAACACCTGCCCAGTTTCCGACCTTTTCATTTTTACCTGTCAGTGCGTTGAACATCGTGGTTTTACCCGAGTTTGGGTTGCCTGTCAAGGCTATTCTCATAAAGAGTTCCTCCTTTAATATAATTTTATAATAAATAACATTGAGTTATTATATGCTAACAGTAGTTCAAAAAAATTAACAATCGTAAGCGATTGTTAATCCACAACAATTGCATCAGCCAGCTGTTTATCGATATTATATCTGCCGTCCTTGATAGAAACGACGCATCCGCCCTTGAGGTGCGAAACAACTGTGATACATTCTCCGCTGTAACAGCCGAGAGAGAAGAGGAAAGAATTGAGTTCTTCGTCGTCGCTGTTTATTTCACGAACGACATATTCTTTACCTTCTACAGCGTCCTTCAATGTCATAAGCATATCCTCCTATATAGTTATTGCTTGCTAACCAATTAATATTATATCGGGAAATTGCTGATTTGTCAAGTAATTTCCGTAAATTATAATGATAATCGTTACAATTGATGATTATTCAGAATGCACGGCGGAATTTTTTGTGTATTTAGACAAAGTTAAAATTTATTTCGTCTTTTCGGGCTTTAAAAATCACTTGTATATGATTACAAAAAAGGAGGGCTTTATTATGAAGTTCAGGAAGTTTATTGCATTATGTGCGGTTCTGGTCTTATCGGGATGTAGCAGTATTCAGGAGAGTTCGGGCGAATCATCGGAAATATCTCCTGAAATCGCAGGAAAGACGGACATAAATGTTTCGTTCATAGTCAATCCGCAGAGAGGCGCAAGCATTCAGGACAAAGCCGAAAAATTCAGTAATTCCAGCGACAGATACAATGTAAATCTGACTGTTTATTACGATTATGAGGATTATTATGCCAACAGCGCATTCAACAGATTCAGCCGTGATATTCTGTCGGGAAATACGCCCGATGTGGTAATATTACCGCCCGAAAAGGCACGTATTATGAAAAACAAGGGCTATTTTGCCGACGTTTCAGCGCTTATGGAGAATTACGACGGCTTGAAGAGAGACGATTTGCTTGACAATGTGCGTGAAAGCGTTGAGGAAAACGGCGAAATCAGGTTACTTTACAATACATTTTTTCTTGAAACGGCAGCGGCTAAGAAGAGTGTTGTCGGGGATGTTGCGGACTGGAGTTTTGAGGAAATGTCGGCGGAATACAATAAACTTCCGCAGGACGAAAATCACGATTTTCTGTACAATCTTCTTGACGACGGCACGTTTCGTCGCTATATAACGAGGAAAATGACTTTGGATTGTATCGATATTGAAAATAATTCGTGTGATTTCAGCGAGGTTATTCCCGAAGTTATGGATTTCATAAGCAGTTCCAAGACGGTTGGATCGAGATACAAGACAATGAATCTGCCCGATGATTTTGAAAATATGCTCCGTGATGACAGGGCGGTAGTTAATTTTTTTGAGATAAACGGCATAAATTTCGGATGTGCGTATAATATAATGCCTTTTTACGGCGAGGATTTTACTTTTGTCGGTATGCCGAGCAGTAACAGTTCAGGAGCGTATACAATTGTTGACCATATGTACGGTATTACCGAAAAAAGCGAGAATAAAGAGGGTGCGTGGGAATTTCTCAGCAGTTTTTTTGATGTCGGTTATCTTAAACAGAAAAGTCTTGATTTTCGTGGAATCCCTGTAACAAAAACAGCTGTTGACCGTCTTTGCAACAATACTTCTGCTTATATCGGCAATTCAATCCGCACCCGTTCGAGCTATCCCGACGGCGGAGAGGAATTTGAAATCACGGACGAGGAAATCAGCAAGATTGCGGAATACATAGGAAGCGTGAAGCTTGAGCCGTATTCGGATTCACAGATTGAGAACATAATCGACGAAGAATGCGGTGCGGTTTTTGCAGGCGAAAGAACTCCGCAGGAATGCGCAGATATATTGAATGACAGGATAGGCACGTATCTGAGCGAGTGTTCATAAAAAATAAAACGTCCCTGAAAAATCAGGGACGATATTTTTATGATTCAATCATACACCGTACTTGTTTGTAGCAACAGGAACTCCGGGACCCATTGTTGAAGTAACTGTACAGCTCTTAAGGTAAGTACCCTTAGCAGCAGCAGGCTTAGCCTTAACAATAGCTTCCATAAGAACAGTGAAGTTCTCCTCGAGCTTAGCAGCGCCGAAAGAAGCCTTACCGATAGGGCAGTGAATGATGTTTGTCTTGTCGAGACGGTACTCAATCTTACCAGCCTTAGCTTCTGTTACAGCCTTGGCAACGTCAGGAGTTACAGTACCAGCCTTCGGGTTCGGCATAAGACCACGAGGTCCGAGAATCTTACCGAGACGACCAACGAGACCCATCATATCAGGTGAAGCAACAACAACGTCGAAGTCCATCCAGTTTTCCTTCTGGATTTTCTCAACCATATCCATACCGCCGACATAATCAGCGCCTGCGGCTGTAGCAGCCTCATACTTATCTTCCTTACAGAAAACGAGAACCTTAACGGATTTACCTGTACCGTTAGGGAGAATAACTGCACCTCTTACCTGCTGGTCAGCGTGACGAGAGTCAACACCGAGACGGATGTGAGCCTCAACAGTTTCATCGAACTTTGCCTTTGCATTCTGGCAAACTAATTCAAGAGCCTCAGTGGACTCATAAAGCTTTGCATAATCAACAGTTTTTGCACTGTCAACATATTTCTTGCCGTGTTTCATTATATTTCCTCCTATTTAAGTGGTAATACCGCACGCATATAGCGGAACGGCTAGCGGAATCTTCCTCCCACCAATAGAACGCTGAACGGGGCTAGCCCGTGCATCATTCGTTAAATTTGATTAGTCAACAACTACAACGCCCATTGAACGAGCAGTACCAGCTATCATACTCATAGCAGCCTCGAGAGAACCTGCATTGAGGTCGGGCATTTTCTGCTCAGCAATCTTCTGAATCTGTTCCTTGGTGATGTTAGCGACCTTAGTCTTGTTCGGAACTCCTGAACCGCTGTTGATGTTGCAGGCCTTCTTGATGAGAACTGCTGCGGGCGGAGTTTTAGTGATGAAAGAGAATGAACGGTCGGCATAAACAGTGATAACAACAGGGATAATCATACCGATGTCGTTCTTTGTTCTCTCGTTGAATTCCTTGGTGAATGCCATAATATTAACGCCGTGCTGACCGAGAGCCGGACCAACAGGCGGTGCAGGAGTAGCCTTTCCTGCTGCGATTTGAAGCTTAATGTAGCCAACTACTTTCTGTGCCATAAAATTCGCACCTCCATAAATGTGGTAAATGGCGAGGCAAGACTTATTTTACCTCTCCCACTGAAACCTTCGGTTTCTTTTTGACCTTGATTATTCATCCACTGCTATGACCTGATTAAGAGCCACAGTAGTAGGCGTTTCACGACCAAGCATTGATACAAGAAGATTGACAGTGCGGTCGTCTAAGTTGATGCTCTGGACAATGCCGACAAAGCCGTCCATAGCAGTACCGGAAATCTGAACTCTGTCGCCCTCTTTGAAGTTGACCTCAACAATCGGGGCGGAAACGTCAACGCCGAATGTTTTCTTGACCTCTTCTTCTGAAAGCGGTGTAGGAACGGAAGCCGGACCGACAAAGCCTGTACAGCCTCTGGTATTTCTCACGATATACCACGTGTCGTCGGTAACAACCATTTTGATAAGAACGTAGCCGGGAAAGGTCTTGCGCTCGTATTCCTTTTCCTTACCGTTGACAGTTTCAATAACTTTTTCGGTAGGAACTCTGACTTCTTGGATAAGGTCGTGAAGCTTACGGTTTTCAACAACCTTTTCGATATTCTGGGCAACCTTGTTTTCATAGCCCGAATATGTGTGTACGACGTACCACTTAGCTGCTTCTGACATAACGAATCCTCCTCAGATTTCCCGAATAATTAACCTTGCTGATAGATGAGTCTCATCAGGGCAAGAAACCCTGTATCAAGCAGACCTACGACGATAGCTGAAGCGACAACAACGGCAAGAACGACGCTTGTGTTGTTTACGACAGTTTTCTTGTCGGGCCATACTACTTTCTTGAACTCAATTTTTAAATCCTTGAACCACTTGGCAACCTTGTTGGGTTCTTTCTTTTCGGATTTCTTCTTGTCCTTCTTCGGCTTTTCAGAAGCCTCGGACACTTCGTCAGCAGTATTTTTCTTGTCTTTTTTAGCCATAAAAATACTCCTTCCGATTACTTTGTTTCTTTGTGAAGAGTATGTTTACGGCAGAACTTGCAGTGCTTCATCATTTCGATTCTGTCTGGGTCGTTCTTCTTGTTCTTCTTGGAAACGTAATTACGCTGTTTGCACTCAGTGCAAGCTAATGTAATCTTAACTCTCATATCGGCACCTCCTGAAAAAATTACTTTCCCCGAAAAAATGGGGATAGGTTGTTTGCCTCCCTCACAGGACATAAAAAATAGCCCCAAACGAGGTAATTACAGTATATCACATAAAAATCGGCTTGTCAAGTCTTTTTTGAAAAAAATTTCAGATTTTTATGATTAAAATAATTAAATATATATTTTTCCTATAGCATTCTTCGACAGAATATGTTATAATAATATTTTACAGAAGCAGTAAGGAGGTGAATGATGTGCCTGCATATTTTGATATAACAATTCAGTTTGTGAGAAGCGATATTTACAGTACGTTTGTGCGTGATTTTTATGCTCATCTTGATAAATGCGGACTGAATTTCAAATCGGGCGTGGAATGCGGTGAAGAATACAGCTGTGATGATATTGCCGATATTAATCAGAAAAAGCTTGACGAAAACTTTGAACTCGGATTCACACAGCACCGTTCCTTTGATTACAGGCAGATTTACTACAGCTTCGGCGGTTACAGTGAAGTGCGAGGCTTCTGGCTGAATAATTATCCCGAAAAAAACGAATTTGCCTATGAGATAATCATTCCCGAAGATGAGCTTGTGATTTATCGTGGTAAAGAGAGTATTTTTTGCAGGGAAAAAACAGACGGTATTACAGAACTTGCCGTAAAAATATGGGAATTTCCGTATGTGAGGGCAATTCAGACGGAGCTTGAGGAGAGCGACTGTTCGGTAAGCATTTCACGGCTTGAATCGGGAGTTTGCCCGAACTGTCTGCCGTTTGCCGTTACGGAAAAAAACAATATCCGTGAAAATCCTTTCAGGACTGAAAAACTGGACAGAGGATATATTTTTTACAACAGCGGTACTATACAGCATATGTATGAAGTTATCGGAAATACAGATAAGAAAGCGTGATTATATGTTCATATATTTAGACAATGCGGCGACGACGAAGCCCTGTGCGGAAGCCGTGCAGTCGGCGGTTGTGGCGATGACCGAAAATTTCGGCAATCCGTCATCCCTGCACCGTGCAGGACTTGACGCACAGCTTGCCGTTGACAATGCGAGAAAAATAATTGCAGATTCGCTTGGAGCTGAACCGGGCAATATTACATTCACATCGGGAGCGACTGAGAGCAACAACCTTGCCCTGCGTGGAATCTGCTCCGCATACGGCAGGAAACGGCGCAGAATAGTAGCTTCTTCCGTTGAACACGCTTCAGTTGATGAAACCCTGTCGGCGCTTGAAAAATCGGGCTTTGAAGTAGTCCGTGTATCGCCGAGAGACGACGGCAGATTTTATTCAGCGGATTTTGTTGATTCCTGCGATGAAAATACCGTTATGATTACAATGATGTACGTCAACAACGAAACGGGCTATATACTTCCTGTCAGAGAGACTTTTTCGGCGGTAAAGCGTAAATATCCCGATATTATCACTCACAGCGACTGCGTGCAGGCTTATATGAAAATAGCATTCAGGGCAGGTACGCTTAATGCCGATTTGATTTCCCTGAGCGGACATAAAATTCACGGCGTAAAGGGTATAGGAGCGCTGTACATAAAAAAGGGAATACGTGTTCTGCCGATAGTTACAGGCGGAAAGCAGGAAAAGGGTATCCGTTCAGGCACTGAAAGCGTACCGCTCATATGTGCATTCGGCTCAGCGGTTGAGAAGTACAGCCCGACAGTAAAACAGCGGTTTGAAGCCGTATCGGCACTGAAAAGCCACCTGCTTGAAAATATTTCGCAGATTGACGGAGTATCGGTAAATTCTCACGCTGACGCTTCGCCGTATGTAATAAACATCTCAGCAGGCAAGCGCTCGGAAATAATGCTTCACTTCCTTGAAAGCAAGGGAATTTACGTAAGCAGTGGTTCAGCGTGTTCAAAGGGACAGCAGAGCGGTGTACTCGGCGAATTTGGTGTATCAGGCAAAAATGCCGACAGTGCGCTTCGTATCAGCATTACGGCGGAGACTACCGAGCAGGAGCTTGACGAGTTCGCAAAGGCGCTCCGTGAAGGAATCAGCACAATAAGAGGATAAGGAGAAATTAAAATGAAAGAAATTGTACTTGTAAAATACGGCGAAATGGTTCTCAAAGGACTGAATAAGCGTACATTTGAGGATATGCTCACGAAGAATATCAGGCGCAGGCTTAAAAGTCTGGGTCATTTCCAGCTCACATCGGCGCAGTCCACAACATATATCACTCCGCTTGACGAGGATATAGATTTGGGCGAAGTTATTGACCGTGTGGGCAAGATTTTCGGCATTTCCGCACTCTGCCGTGCGTGCGTGTGCGAAAAGGATTTTGATGACATAAAGGCAAAGTCGTTTGAATATCTTGACGAGATACTCAGCAGCGCAAAGACTTTCAAGGTTAATGCAAAGCGTTCGGACAAGGCTTTTCCTATGAAATCGCCTGAAATCTGTGCGGAGCTGGGCGGAGTGCTTCTTGAGAAGTACCCGAATCTTACGGTTGACGTAAAAAATCCCGAGGTTACTGTTACTGTTGAGGTGCGTGATACGAATGCGTATGTTCACGCCGAGAATATCAAGGGCGCAGGCGGACTTCCTGTGGGAAGCAGTGGAAAAGCCCTTCTGCTTCTTTCGGGCGGAATCGACAGCCCTGTTGCGGGATATATGATGGCGAAAAGAGGAGTACATATAGCTGCGATTCACTATGTAAGTCCGCCGTACACTTCCGACAGGGCATTGCTGAAGGTTGAAACTCTCTGTCAGAAGCTTACGGATTACTGCGGAGGAATAGCATTTTTCTGCGTGCCGTTTACTGAAATACAGGAAGCCATAAAGGACAACTGTCCCGAAGAATTTTTCACTATAATAATGCGCCGTATTATGATGGAGATTGCCCAGAGAATCGCCGAAAAAGACAACTGCCTTGCCCTGATTACAGGCGAGAGCGTGGGACAGGTTGCAAGCCAGACAATGGCGGCTATGGCTTGTACGGACGCAGTTAGCCGTATACCCGTATTCCGTCCCTGTATTGGAATGGACAAGACCGAGATTATTGAAATCGCACGTAAAATAGATACTTTTGAGACTTCAATCGAGCCTTATGAGGACTGCTGTACCGTATTCACTCCTCGTCACCCTAAAGTCAAGCCGAGACTTGCGGATATTGAGAAAGCGCAGGCAAAATTTGACTTTGAACCGCTTATTCAGAAAGCTGTTGAGGGTACGGAGCTGAAAACTTTTGATTACCGCAGATAACAGTATAATGCACAAAATCTGCACGACTTGTTTGTGCAGAATAACATAAAAAATGAATGATTTCTACAAATTTAAAGGTAATCTTGTGAAAATTCAGGTCTGCGACTTGACAAGCATAATGCAATAGTGTAAAATATATTTGATACCTATTTATAATATGTACTTCACAGCGGAGGTGAAAAATCTTAAATGAGTGAAAACAACAACGGATTTAACAGCGATATTGACGAAGAAGCTATGGCGAGGGCTGAGAAGATAAAGGCGATTCGCAAGGCTGTTGACAGCGGAAGGCGACCTGAAGATGCGGAGATACCCGAATCCCTGCGCAGACGTGAACAGCTTCCGCCCATACATCGTGTCAGAAAAGAGAATGTCAGTCAGGATTCTGCTGTCAGGACGGCTAAGAAAAAGACCGTCCCGAAAAAGAAGAAGAAAAAGACTTTTTTGCAGAAAATCAGGGGATTATTCCCGGAGAGAGGCGACAGCGTACTTGAAAGCATAAGAAAAGTCGTGTTTCTTGCCTCTATTGTTGCAATAGTAGTCTGCGGATATATGGTAGGCGATTATTACCTCGACCTATGGCGCAACGGTATGCGCAACGACCAGTTTTCGGCTATACACGGTACATACAGCAAGGGCAATTATATTCCGTCAACAGCGGACGAGCCTGAAGAGAACGTTGAGGAGAAATACTACGAGAAACTTGTATCGGCGCAGAAGCTTCTCGATATGAATCCCGAGTATATCGGCTTTATAACGCTTCCCACAAAGGACGGCGACCCTGTTTTTGAGCTTCCGATAGTCAAGACGACGGACAACGACAAGTATCTGAATATGGACTTCCTTGGCGGAGAATCCCGTGCGGGAACGCTTTTTATGGACTGGCGCAATAATTTTGACGAAGTAGGCGCAGACCACCACCTTGCCGTGAAGAACTCCGATAATCTTGTTGTTTACGGTCACAATATGGCTGACGAAAGTATGTTCGGCGCATTGAAATACTACTACAGGAACAATGATTACTACGATAATCATCCTATTATATATCTTGAATCGAGATATGAGACATATGCATATAAAATATTCTCCTGCTTTATTCTTGACGCTTTTGATAAGACCGAAACGGCTTACGACTGCTGGAACAAGCTTGACTTTGACAGCGAAGAGGATTTCTATGATTTCGTCAATGAAGCCAAGAGGAGAACGCTCCGCACAAATAATATCGATGTGAAGTACGGCGACCAGCTTTTAACGCTTTCAACTTGCAACACGCTTCTCGGCGACAACGGCAGGCTTATTATTATGGCGAGACAGGTACGTCCCGGAGAGGATTTGTATGAGGGTACGGAGAGCGAAGCCAATCCCAATATAAAATTCCCGTCCCTTTATTATCAGACCAGAACCAACGAGAGATACGACCCCGACGCACCGTTTGTACCGTATGGTCCTGCCAAAAAATCCAGCAAAACTGAGGAATGATTGAACAAATGAGCAAAACAGCAAAAATTATTTCAGCCTGTACCGCACTTCTGATTGCTGTCGGTCTTGGCGCAGTTGTATACCTAAACCGTCCGCAGGAGCAGGGAACGCCTGTTGTAAACGAAGTTACCCTTCCTGCGACGACAGCCGTCACAACAGAACCTCCGACGACAGAGCCTGTTGTACTTCCGCTTTATGACTATGTTCCGTCCGAAACAGGAATGACAGAGAGGGCGAAAATGCTCCTCAAGGAAAATAAGGATATGGCAGGCTGGCTTAAAATCGAGGGTACTAACGTTGACTATCCTTTTCTGAAAGACCCGGGCGAGATTCCGTCAGGAGTTGCATATTACGGCGGAGAAGCCTATGAAGCAAACGAATATTATCTCCACAGGGACATTGACGGAAGCTATAAATTCGCAGGTTCGCTCTATATGGACTACCGTGACAATCTGGGCGGAGTTGAGGACGAACAGTCCGAAAACATCGTCATCTATGGTCATAATATGGCTAACAACACTATGTTCGGCTCTATAAGACGTTACCGTCAGGATTACAGCTACTTCGAGAAATATCCGTTCATCGAGCTGAGTTCCAACTATAAAGACTACGACTATGTAATCTTCGCCTGTATAATTACGGGCGGAAACTGGTATTCCGATTTTACTTACTGGAATATGGAGGAGCTTGACAGCGAAGAGGATTTCAACTACTATATGGACAGCATAAGGGTAAAACAGCTTTTTGATACAGGTGTTGATGTGAAATACGGCGACAAGCTTCTCACTCTTTCAACCTGTTATGCCGATGAGGACAACTCACGATTCTGTATAATCGCAAGACGACTCCGTGACGGCGAATCGGCGGAAGATTTATCCACTGTCGAGAGGACAGAGGAATATAAAAAAGCACATACAGAGCAGTAAATATATTTCAAATTTATGAGGTGATACCAATGAAGAATGAAATTTCATTTAAGAAAACTCTGGCGGTCATCGCCGGAACAGTGCTTACTCTCAGCAGTACTCCTGTAACGGCAATTGCGGAAGATACAACAACATCATCCACAACGGAAACAACCTCCGCAACCGATACAGCAACGGTTACAGAGACGACAGCAACAACGGCTTCGGCTGATTCAATGCCGTCTGAATCTGAAAATCCTGTGGAAGAAAAAGATATTGAGTGGTTCAAGGCGGAGCTTGATGAATATGACGACAGTCTCTCGCTTATAAGCTATGAATCCTCGCCCGAATCTTCGGGAAAATCCAAAACCCCTACTCCTGTTGAGCTTAACGTTACAGGCGGTTATGTCGGCGATATTCCGTGGCTGGAAAGCGAACCTGTTATTGAATCCGTACCGGGGCAGTTTGCTGTTGTTACATACGGCTGGGGTCACGGTGTGGGAATGAGCCAGAACGGCGCTAATTTCTATGCGATGTACAGCGGTTGGACTTATCAGGATATACTTTTCCACTACTATCCCGATACTTATCTTATGAATACAGGTCTTGCCGAAGAAGAGGAGATAACGGTGAACGGTGTTTCGGGCGATGTTCTCTCAATGGTTTCGCAGATTGTTTACAATGAAGTCGGCGGAACGATGAGCTATGAGGCTATCAAGGCACAGGCTGTTGCCGTTTACAGCTACTGCAAATATAACGGCAACGATGCGAAAGACCTGCGATGCAAGCCTAATCCTCCGTCGGTTGTTGTTGACGCTGTTTCCGAGGTTCTCGGACAGGCACTCTACTACAACGACTACTATGCCCTCACGATGTTCTCGGCTTCAAGCGGTGGAATAACGGCTAACTGCTCGGAAGTTTTCTATTCAGACCTGCCATATCTGCGGTCGGTTTCGAGCGATTACGACCCTGCATATGACCCGCACTACGGAACAGTAACATATATTGACGATTTTCAGCTCCGCAATATGATTGAATCGGCATATAACATCGAACTCTCGGACAATCCGCAGAACTGGGTTAAACCGCAGTATTCTGAATCCACGGGCTATGTTACATACGTCAATATTGACGACCAGCTTACTGTAAAGGGCTATGATTTCAAGCTCGCCATAGGACTGAAATCGTCGAAGTTTAATGTTTTCTATACTCCTAGACTTGACGGCGAGGAAATTCCCGAGGGAACATCTGTTCCGATAGTCGTTGACCCCGATTATACGCAGACTCCTGCCGTTTACTATCCGAACAGCTATCCGACAGACATCGGAACAGTAACCGAGCCTGAGCCTGAAGAGCCGACGGATGAGCCTGACTTTACAGAACCCGATTACACAGAGCCTGACTGGACTGAGCCGGAGTGGTATGATGAACCCGTCTGGACAGAGCCTGAATATTACGACGAGCCTCTGTGGTAAGAAAATAATGGAAATATGCAGAATAAGCCCGTGATTCCTGATATTGCGGTGCTTATTCTGTAATTTCGTTGCTTTTGATGAAAAAAATTATACAAAAGATTATAATAGTTAACTAAACAAAAGGAACATATGTTTTTAGTATGGCGGTAAAAATTGTTTTTTAACTAATATATACAAAAAAATCTCGTTTTTTCAGTTTATAATTATATAAAATACGTATTGTAAAATTTTGATGAATGCGTTATAATAAAGTTATGGGGCTGAAAGGCTTCGGATGTGATTCATTATTGACGGAAACGACGTATTTTAAGCAGACATTTTTGTTTCGTTATAAAAATCACACCTGCCGTTCACTCTTGCGAGCGTTCCTGCAATACTACGGCTGTCGGATTCAGAAACCACGGTATTCACCGCAAAATCAGAATCTGACCTGTGACTCGGCTGTGTATCTCTGCCGACAGCGGATTGAAAAATCCTTATGTCTGCGGAAGGTGCGGATTCCGAAGCCATGTTGTCGCCGTATAAAGCAAGGACAGAACTGAAAGACGAAACACTGACTGCCGTCAGTCGCAGGTGCGTGGATTTTCCTCCGTGCTTCTGCGATGTGCATACCGTGAAAGCGGTCGCAGACGGCGATTCACCAATACCGCAATTGAGCTGTTGCAATACAGCTTGTTTGTGCATTTGGATTAAGGAGTTGTTTTATGGAATTCAGACATACACCTGTTCTTCTTGCTGAATGTATTCAGGGACTTAATATCAATCCCGACGGCATATATGTTGACTGTACTGCCGGAGGAGGCGGACATTCCTCTGCAATTGCTGCAAATTTAAGCGGAAAAGGCAGGCTTATTGCCCTCGACCGTGACCCCGACGCTGTGAAGGCGGCTTCGGAAAGACTGGCTGGGTTCGGCAATGCCGTTGTCATTCACCGTAATTACTCGGAGCTTGACGATGTCCTTTATGAGCTTGGAATCAGCGAAGTTGACGGAATCCTTATGGATTTGGGAGTTTCGTCATATCAGCTCGACGAAGAAAGCAGAGGTTTTTCCTATCATTCCGTTGACGCTCCTCTTGATATGAGAATGAGCAAAACAGGAACGAGTGCGGCTGATATTGTCAATACCTATTCGGAACAACAGCTTGCGAATATAATTTTTGAGTACGGAGAGGAGAAATTCTCACGCCGTATTGCCTCGAATATTGTGAAAGCAAGAGAAACCGCTCCGATTGAAACGACCTTACAGCTTGCCGACATTATAAGGGAAAGCGTTCCGCAGAAAGCCCGCAGAGATAAAAATCCCTGTAAAAAAACTTTTCAGGCTATACGCATTGCCGTAAACGGAGAGTTCGAGCATCTCTCAGAAGGACTTGACAAAGCCTTTGCGTGCCTGAAACCCGGTGGCAGACTTGCCGTCATCACCTTCCATTCCCTTGAGGACAGACTCGTCAAACAGAGATTTGCTGGATGGTGTAAAGGATGTATATGTCCGCCTGATTTTCCCGTTTGTGTATGTGGTCACAAGCCACAGGGAACACTTGTGAACAGAAAGCCTTTGGAGGCGGCTCAGGACGAGCTTGAAAAAAACAACAGAAGCAGAAGTGCCAAACTCAGAGTTATAGAAAGGAGTGCGGATTGCAATGGCTGATAATAATTCTGTCAGGAAACTTGACGATAATTATGCGGAAGAGACTGCCGAAACTTCCAAACCGAAGAAAAAGCAGAAGAATCCCAAAAAGAAGCCCGATATCAATGTGAGCAATACAGAGACGAAAAGCGGTTCTGTGTTTTCCATTATTCTTGTATCCGCTCTTGCCGTAGTAATGCTTGGCACGGTCATTTACAGCTTCGACAGGCGAAACACTATGTACAGCAAGGTCTCCTCTCTCAACAGCGAGCTGAATCTTGCCGAAGCTGAAAACGTCAGGCTTCAGTCGGAGCTTGACAGCAAAATGTCTGCTAAAAACGTTGAGGATTATGCCGAGAATGTGCTGGGAATGCAGAAAATAGATTCATCGCAGATTCAGTACATCGAGATACAGACCGATGACGTAGTAAATATTCCGGAACAGGACGAGAGTCTGCTCTCAAAACTCAAGAGGTTTTTTGATTCCTGTGTGGAATATTTCAGAGGGTAGTACAAATATAAATATAATACAGACTGCCCCTGATATTGTGCCTGCGACGAGAGACATACAGTCGCAGTGATATGTAGAACACGGAGATACAAACGAGTGAACGGAAATATACGGAATCACCTTCTCCCGATTCATTTCAGACGACGTGAGAAGGAGGAGGCTGATTCCTCGTTTATAAGCGTTATTCCAAGCGTAGTATCTTAATAGACAATCAGGCATCATATAAAAAGAAGATGTCATAGGCGGGGCAGTGGAATTACCCTGCCTTATTCTATTTTTAATACAGAAAGTTTCAACAGAAAGGAGATTTTATGGCTAATAATAAAAATCTGCCTACCAAGTCAATGAAAATCAGGGCGAAGTCTGTTATGACCATTGTTTTTCTCATCCTGTTTTTTGTTGTGGCGAGAAATTTTTTCGTGATTTCCGTAATTGATAACGAGAAGTATCAGGCAATGGCTAACGACCAGCATTTTGGCTCGATTACGATTTCCGCACATCGTGGCTCGATTTATGATTCAAAGGGTATGGCTCTTGCAAAAAGCGCTTCCGTTTATAAAGTTTTCCTCGACCCGAAGCAGTTCAAGAAGGATATGGAGAATCTCCAGAACCGTATTGACGAGCGAAGCGAGCAGATAAAAGAGGGTACATATCAGCCCGAAGTGCAGATTTCCACGAACGAGAACGGCGAGGAAGTTCAGGTTATCGTTGAAGAGACCCTGCCGTCATCTGCCGAAGCTTTCCGTGAGGAAGCTGTTGCGGTTCTCTCGGGCAAGCTCGGAATCACAGCCGAAAAGGTTACAAAGGCTATGGAAGCCAATAACCAGTACAGCGTTTTGCAGGAGCAGGTTGAAAAGCCCGTTGCCGATGAGGTTCTCGCCCTATTCAATCAGTACAACCTTACAAGCCTTAATGTTGAGGAAGATACAAAGCGTTACTATCCGCAGAATGAGCTTGCCGCCGCTGTTATCGGATTCACTTCTTCCGACGGCTACGGTATGTACGGCATTGAATCTTATTATGACGATTATCTCTCAGGAACGGACGGCAGGACTATTTCTGCAAAGGATTCCAACGGAAACGAGCTTCCGTACAGATATTCCAAGACCTATCCTGCACAGAACGGCAACGACGTTTATCTTACTCTTGATATGACTATCCAGTATTATCTTGAAAAGAATCTGGAAGAGATGTCCAATAATGCTATGGTCAAAAACAGGAGCTGTGCTATTCTTATGAACGCAAAGACGGGTGCAATTTACGGTATGGCGCAGTACCCGAGCTATGATTTGAATAATCCTTATATAATTGCCGATTCTTCAGTTGAGGCGCAGTTAAAGACCATAACCGATGATGCGGAATACAGCAGGATTCAGGGTGCGGCGAGGGAAACACAGTGGCGCAACAAGTGCGTTACCGAGAATTACGAGCCGGGTTCTGTATTCAAGGTTATCACCAGTGCCGCCGCATTTGAAGAAAATCTTATTGATGTAGTCAGGGACAGCTTTTTCTGCAACGGCTTTGTAAAGCTTGACGGTATGGCGCAGGCTGTAAACTGCCACGATACAAGCGGTCACGGCGCACAGACATATCAGGAAGCGTTAACACATTCCTGCAACCCTGCGTTTATGGAAATCGGCGCAAGACTGGGCGAGGATAAGTTCCAGTATTACTTTGACGCATTCGGTCTGAAAGAGCCTACGGGAATAGACCTTCCCGCAGAATCGGGAAGTTCCAGCAATATACAGTCCGCAGACCTGTTTACAAACGTCGATTTGGCGATGTCGTCAATCGGACAGAACCACACAATTACTCCGCTTGAAATGATTACCGCATACTGTGCTGCGATAAACGGCGGTTATCTGCTCCAGCCCTATGTTGTAGAAAAAGTTCTTGACGAGGACGGCAATGTTGTTTTAAAGAACGAGCGCACAGTACGCAGGCAGGTTGTTTCTGAGGAGACATCCGCTATAATGCGTGAGGCACTCCACAATGTCGCAACCGACGGCAATGTTACAATCAAGGGATATGCAATCGGCGGAAAATCAGGCACATCGCAGAGACTTTCCGAGACTGAAAAGGGTCATACTCTTGTGCAGGGTGAGATTGAGGACGCAAGTCGTCAGGAATACGGCGCTTCATACGTCTGTTTCGCACCTGCCGACGACCCTGAAATTGTACTTCTTGTGCTTGCCGATATGCCCGACTATAAAAATAACGGCAACAATTACTACGGAAGCCAGATTGCCGTGCCTACAGCGAGGGAAATCCTTACAGAGGTTCTGCCTTATCTCGGAATCAGCCCTGAATATACGGAAGAAGAGCTTGCAGAGCTTGATATAAAAGTACCGCTTCTTGAGGGTTCGCTTGAAAACGCAAAGGCTACACTTGACGGACTTGGTGCGGAATATGAAGTTATAGGCTCGGGAACGTCAGTAGTGAAGCAGTCGCCGATAACAGGCTCGTCAATCGCAAAGGGCGGCACGGTTTACCTCTATACGGATTCCGACCCGATAATTGAATACACGGTAGTTCCGAACCTGATAGGCGTATCACCTGAAGTCGCCAACGAATCGATTATTTACTCACGTCTCAATTACGTTGCAACAGGCGCTTCAATCAACCGTGAGGGTGTAATCGTTGAAAAGCAGTCGCCCGAAGCGGGTGAACCTGTTCCCGTAGGCACGACGGTTGAGCTTGAATTTATGGTATACGACAGCGGAGATTGATTTTAGGAGAATAGCTATGAAATTAAAAGATTTACTTGAAAACAATGCCGTCACTTCAATCGGCGATACGGAAATAACGTCTGTCACTGACGATACAAGAAAAGTAAAGCAGGGAAGTCTGTTTTTCTGCGTAAAGGGCGGAAATTTTGACGGTCACAATTCAGCGGTTGAAATGCTTGAAAAGGGTGCGGAAGCCGTTGTGTGCGAGCGTGATTTGGGACTCGGCGACAGGCAGATTATCACAGCTGATTCACGCAGGCTTTACGGCGATGTATGTTCAGCGTGGTTTGGTCATCCCGAAAAGAAGATGACGTTCATAGGAGTTACAGGCACAAACGGCAAGACTACCACAACGAATATAATCAAGCACATACTTATGAGTACAGGGCATAAGACGGGTCTTATCGGCACGATACAGAACGAAATCGGCGACGAGATTCTTCATACCGAGAATACAACTCCGCTTACTTTCGAGTATATGGAAGTGCTTGCAAAAATGGCGGAAGCAGGCTGTGAGTATGTCGTTATGGAGGTAAGCTCGTTCGGACTTGTCCAGAAAAGAATCGGCTCAACGCACTTTAAGTTAGCTGTGTTTACTAATCTCACACAAGACCATCTGGACTACCACAAGACTATGGAGGACTACTATCAGGCAAAGAAACTGCTGTTCGGTATGTGCGATACTGCTTTAATCAATATCGATGACGACTACGGACAGAGGCTTTATGATGAGGTTGACTGCAATAAGCTGTCGTTCTGTATTGACAAGAGCTGTGCCGACTATAAAGCCGATTCCGTGCAGATAAAGTCCGCAGGAAATATATTTACCCTGATTTCGGGCGACGGTGTTATGGCTGTAAACTCACGTATTCCGGGAATGTTCAATGTCTCGAATATGACATCGGCTATAGCCGTATGCGAACAGCTTGGAATTGACAGAGACAGTATTTTAACTGCGGTTGAGAATTACAACGGTGTAAAGGGCAGGTGCGAGGTTATCCCGACAGGCAGGGATTTCACTGTTATCTGCGATTACGCACACACTCCCGACGCTATTGAAAATATTCTCAGGAGTGTTAAGGAATACACGGAGAACAGGCTTATCTGCCTTTTCGGATGCGGAGGAAACAGGGATTCCACGAAACGACCGAAAATGGCGCAGTCTGCTTCAAAGTATGCTGACAGGCTTATTGTTACTTCCGATAATCCACGAAACGAAGAGCCTGAAGCTATCATCGGCGATATACTCGCAGGACTTGAAAACACGGACGTTCCCTACGATGTTGTTGTTGACAGAAAAGAAGCTATATTTCATAGCTTGCAAATTGCTGAAAAAGGTGATATAATAGTATTGGCAGGAAAAGGTCACGAGGATTATCAGATTCTTGCCGGTATGAAACATATTCATTTTGATGAAAGAGAAATTGTTGCAGAGGGTCTTAAACTGCTGTAACAGGAGATAAAAAGGAGTTGTTTTTGTAAATGTCATTCTGGATAATTAACTTGCTGACGGCGCTGATTTCCTTTGGAATCGCCGGAATATCGGGAAAATGGCTTGTGCCGTTCCTGCACAAAATAAAGTTTGGTCAGCCGATAAAGGTCAAGGACGGTCCTGAATGGCACGCCAAAAAACAGGGTACTCCGACAATGGGCGGATTTATGTTCATTATTTCGTCCGTGATTATGACTATTGCGGGCTACTGGGCTTACCGCATACAGGCAGGGCTTGACGCAACCGACCCTGAAACGCACAATGCTTTCTACAGGCTTCTGAGCGTGCTGATATTCTCGCTCCTGTTCGGTCTTATCGGATTTATCGACGACTACACAAAAGTTGCAAGAAAAAACAACGACGGACTCTCGGCGATTCAGAAAATCATTTTACAGACTCTTTTCGGACTCGGATTCCTTTTTATGCTCTATAAATTCGGCAACGGCTCAACGGCGATTGACCTCGGCTTCTGGGTATCGCCACAGCTCGGAATCTTCTACTATATTATAATGATACCTGTTATAATATATCTGACAAATGCTGTAAATCTTACGGACGGTGTGGACGGTCTGTGCGGTTCGGTTACTTTTTCGGCTATGCTGATTTTCACGGTCTGCTGTGCAATACTCAGGCAGAATGAAATCTCCTGCTTCACTATGGCTCTCGCAGGCGGTTGTCTCGGATTCCTTATATGGAATCTCAACCCTGCAAAGTGCTTTATGGGCGATACAGGCTCGATGTTCCTCGGAGCTTCCGTGACAGGAGTTGCACTTGTACTCCACAAGCACCTGCTTCTCATACTCGTCGCTATGGTGTATATCATTGAGGCGCTTTCCGTCGTGATTCAGGTAAGCTATTTCAAGTACACCAAGAAGAAAACAGGCGAGGGCAAGCGTATTTTCAAGATGACTCCTATACATCATCACTTTGAGATGAGCAAATGGAGCGAATATAAGATAGTTATAACTTTTTCCATTACAGGAATTATTTTCGGAATTATAGGAATAGTAACATTGTTAGTATTTTAAATGCGAGAGGAGACAGAGATGCCTGCTGTGACTAAAACTATGAGGAAAAAAAGAAGAAGAAAAGGAATATTCGTGGCACTTTTCGGCGGAGGAAAAAACAGCGATGTCAGCCTGTCGTTTTTTGCCTATGTTATGATACTCCTTGTCGTCGGAATTGTAATGATGGCTTCCGCAAGCTATGCGTGGGCTTACAGCGAACACGGCGACGGTCTTTATTATGCGAAGAATCAGGCTATGAATGCCGGAATCGGCTTTGTTGCGATGATTTTCTTTATGAATTTTGACTATCACAATTTCAAGCAGATTGAAATCCCGATATTCAGGAAGCTGAATATTGCTGGAATTATGTATATCTCTGTCGGATTGCTTCTTGTGGCTGTTCTTATCTGGGGCAACACGGAGGGCGGTTCTATGGGTGCTAAGCGCTGGATTGACATCGGTCCTATAAACCTTCAGCCGTCGGAAGTCGCAAAGCTCGCAATTATCGTCTTTTTCGCATACAGTATGGAGAAGGACGGCAAAAAAATGAATACCTTCAGATATGGTATTCTCAAATATGCAGGACTTCTCGGCATCTATCTTCTGCTTATCGCACTTGAAAAGCACATCTCAGGTATGGTTCTTATAACCTCAATCGCAATTGCCCTTATTCTCTGCGGAGGTGCGAATCTAAAGCATTTCATTCCGCTCGGAGTTGCTGCGATTTCGGGTGCGCTGGGATATATTTTCTGGCAGTACAACGTTCCGGGAAGCTATGTTCAGGTTCGTATAAAATCGTGGAGAGACCCTTTTGCCGACGTTCTCAATGATACGTGGCAGACGGCGAACTCAATTATCGCTATAGGCTCGGGCGGACTTTTCGGGCTTGGTCTCGGAAATTCACGACAGAAGTATCTTTATCTTCCCGAAACAAAAAACGACTTCGTTTTTCCGATTGTATGCGAAGAAATCGGATTTATAGGTGCGCTGGCAATTATAATCGTATTCTTTCTCCTCGTTGTTGAGGGATATTCAATAGCTGTACGCTGTAAGGACAGATTCGGTATGCTTCTTGCTGTCGGAATTACAACGCAGATAGGCATTCAGACGGTGCTGAATCTTGCCGTTGTAAGCAACCTGATTCCTAACACAGGTATCAGCCTTCCGTTTTTCAGCTACGGCGGTACGGCTCTCATAATGCAGTTGGTTGAAATGGGAATTATGCTGAATATCTCAAAACACAGGTACTATCCGCCCGAAAGAACGGCGGTTGTGCAGGAAGAAGAGTAATAATTACCTATACGCTTATAAAAAGGAGAAAATTTATGAAAGTTCTTATTTCGTGCGGTGGTACGGGAGGACATATCAATCCCGGACTTGCAATTGCCGATATAATAAAATCAAAATATCCCGATACGGAATTTCTCTTCGCAGGAACTCCGAAGGGTATGGAATCCAGACTTGTACCGCAGGCAGGCTACAGAATGGAGACTATAAAAGTCGCAGGATTTCAGAGAAAAATTTCTCTCGAAAACGTCGGCAGAAATATAAAGGCGGCTGCTTATCTCGCAACTTCAGGCAAGCGTGCAAAGGAGATTATAAGTAATTTCAAGCCCGATATTGCTATAGGCACAGGCGGATATGCCGCAGGTCCTGTAATCAGAAAAGCCGCAAAAATGGGTATTCCGACGGCTATTCACGAGCAGAATGCCTATCCCGGAGTTACAAACAAGCTTCTTTCAAAGGAAGTTGACTACGTTATGCTTACTGTCAAGGAAGCCCTTGATTTTATGGACAAAAGCCATTTTGAATACAGCGTTACGGGACTGCCTGTGCGCAGTAATATAAATCATATCAGCAAGGCTGAGGCACGCAGAAAACTCGGGTTCAACGATGATTTCACGATACTCTCTTTCGGCGGAAGTCTCGGCGCAGGCTGTATAAATGAGACGATGACGGAGGCAGTCAAGTGGCATTACGGCAAGAAGCTTAAGATAAACCATATTCACGGTTACGGCGGTATGGGCAAGGATACTTTTCCGCAGGCAATGAAATCCGCAGGTATTCCGCTTAAAAGCGACCGTCTGAGAATTACCGAGTACATAAACGATATGGACGTGTGCCTTGCGGCGGCTGACCTTGTAATCTGCCGTTCAGGAGCTTCAACTCTTGCGGAGCTTGAAGCTGCGGGCAAGGCTTCCATACTTATTCCTTCGCCGATTGTCGCAGGAAATCACCAGTATCACAATGCAATGGTTCTGGGAAAGGCTGGTGCGGCGGAGGTTATCGAGCAGAAGGATGTTACTCCGCAGAAGATAATTACGGAAATTGAAAAGCTGTATAATAATCCCGACAAGGTTGAGGTTATGTCGCAGAGTGCGCTTAATCTGCACCTCGACGATACAAACGAGCGCATTCTTGCCGTTATCGATAAACTTATTGCAAAGGCAAAGTAACTGAAATCCGTCTCACAGCATAATATAAACAAAAAAGCTGTGAGGTGGTCTTGTTTGCAGAAATTTGTTATTAACGGCGGAAATCGTCTCAGCGGTGAAATAAATCTACAGGGAAGCAAGAACAGTGCGTTGCCGATAATGGCAGGAACTCTGCTCTCGGGCGGTGAATGCGTGCTTAAATGCTGTCCTGTGCTTACCGATGTGTATTCTGCGTCGAGGATTCTGAATAATCTGGGCTGTAAATGCCGTCTGTCATCGGGCTGTGCCGTGATTGATTCTTCGGGTGCGTACGGTTGTGAAATATCCGAAGAGCTTATGCGTGAAATGCGTTCGTCAATTATGTTTATGGGCGCAATTCTCGGGCGGATGGGCGAATGCGTGGTGAGCATTCCGGGCGGATGCGAGCTTGGTCCTCGACCGATTGATATGCACCTCGCCGCACTGCGGAAAATGGGTGTTGAGATTTCTGACAGGGACGGCAGGATTCACTGCTTTATACCGTCGGGAAGAGCGCACGGAGCTAAAATTTCGCTGTCGTTTCCGTCAGTCGGCACAACGGAGAATATTATTCTCTGCGCTGTCACGGCAGACGGCGAGACGATTATAAACAACGCTGCCAGAGAGCCTGAAATCTGCGATTTGTGCCGTTTTTTAAGGCACTGCGGAGCTGAGATAAAGGGCGACGGCGAAAGCAGGATTGTTATAAACGGCGTTGAGAAACTGCACGGCTGTGAGTATACTATAATGCCTGACAGGATTGCGGGTGCTACTTATATTGCTATGACTGCTGCGACGGGTGGCGAGCTGATACTTAAAAATGCGTGTATTTCCGAAATGGAGCCGTTTATTTCCGTTATGGAGCAGACCGGCTGTGGCATTTATCTTGCGGAGAACAGAATCTATGTCAGAAAGGGTGCGAGACTGCGAGCCTTGAAGGACAGAATCCGCACAATGCCTCATCCCGGATTTCCCACAGACGCACAGGCGGTGCTTATGTCGGCATTGATTACTGCTGACGGAACGAGTGTTTTTGAGGAGAATATTTTTGACTGCCGTTACCGCCATACTGACGCACTTGTAAAAATGGGCGCTGACATTCAGGTTATGGGAAAAGTAGCGGTAATACGTGGTGTGCAGACACTTCACGGTGCTGATATTGAAGCGACCGACCTGCGTGGCGGAGCTGCAATGGCTGTTGCAGGACTGTCGGCTGAGGGTGTAACTCATCTGAGCAATATTCATCACATAGACAGAGGTTATGAAAAATTTGAAGAAGCTGTTTCGTCTCTCGGCGGAAAAATCCGCAGAGAGTAAGGGCGGAGGTTTGAAGTTAATATGAATGATGTTGAAAAGACTAATATTGAAAGGCAGAACAGCGGTAAGCGTATGCGGCGGAGAAAACGTATGATGAGCGTGTATATCATTGCCGTTGTCCTGCTTGTCCTGACTATCGGAATTACAATGTGCTTTACTTTTTTATTCAATGTGGATGAAATTGTAGTATCGGGCGAATCGCAGACGTATAGCTATATGCAGATTGTGGAAGCTTCGGGAGTGCGTGGCGGAGATAATATGCTCAGGCTGAGTACAGGAAAAGCCGAAAAGCAGATACTTGACTCTCTGCTTTTTGTTGAAACGGCAGAGGTGGACAGGGATTTTCCGTCCACTCTCAGAATAAACGTAACACGCTGTATTCCCGCATATAACGTCCAGTATGACGACGGTGTTCTGCTTGTAAGCCGACAGGGAAAAATTCTCTCTGATAATAATTTCTATTCCGATATTGAGAATCTGCCTGTAATCTATGGTCTTGAACCAGCCAGCACGGAAGCAGGTACGGCGCTTCAATCCGTCAACCCGAATAAGTATGAGGCTTTTTCCCAGATTATAAGCCGTTTTGACAGGGATGACAATACGCAGATTGAATCGATTGACATAACGAACGAGTATGAGATTGTTGTTAATTACAGAAACGGTGTGGTCTTTGAAATGGGCAACTGGAGCGATGTTGAATATAAGCTCGACCTCGCACAGAATGTTATGAACGATGACAATATCAAGGGCAAAAAGGGCTGGCTTAAAATGGTAGGCTCGAATCAGTGCAGTTTCAGAGGAAACGGCGAGGCTGAAACAACTACGGTTACAACCACGACGGGTACGGATATGATGACGACGACCTCAGTTGCAACCACCACCACTGCCGTCACTACCGAGGCTGTTGTTGATTACAATAACAACGGCTATGATAACGGCTACAACGAGTACGGCTATCTTAATGGTCTGACTGACGAGGACGGAGACGGAATACCCGACCAGTACGGCGAGTATTTTGCGGATTACGACGGCGACGGTTATCCCGATTATCCGAATGACTACAACGGCAACGGTATTCCCGATGACCAGGAAGTATGGATGGATGTTGACGGCGACGGCATTCCAGATTACGGCTACACGGATTATGACTACGACGGCATACCAGACCAATGGGGATAATTCATAAAAATTTAATTAAAATATATTAAAAAATTGTACAATGTGCAGAAATTTAAAAAAATAGCTATGAGACTTGAAAAAATCAGCGGAATATGATAAAATGATAAGTGTATTTATAGCTTGAAATTTTACAGACACAGAATGATGAAAAGTAGGAGGAGTTTCAAAATGTCAGATTTCAATTACGAGGAAGCAATGGAACCCGATGTTAATATAAAGGTTATAGGCGTTGGCGGCGGCGGTGGCAATGCCGTTAACTGTATGGTTGACTCAGGTGTAAGCAATATCGAGTATATTGCTGTGAACACTGACGCAAAGGCTTTGAATAAGTCCAAGGCTACGACAAGAATCCCGATTGGCGCAAAGCTCACAAAGGGCAGAGGTGCAGGAAACAAGCCTGAAATCGGTCAGCGCAGTGCCGAGGAAAACAGGGATGAAATCGAGGCACATCTCAAGGGCGCAGATATGATTTTCATCACTGCCGGAATGGGCGGAGGAACAGGTACGGGTGCTGCTCCTGTTGTCGCTAAAATCGCAAAGGAAATGGACATCCTTACCGTTGCGGTTGTTACAAAGCCGTTTCTTTTCGAGAGAGAGCAGAAAATGGCTCAGGCTGAAAAAGGTATTTCGGAACTCAGAAAATATGTCGATTCCCTTATCGTTATCCCTAATGAAAAGCTCCTTGACGGCAAACAGCAGCTCACGATGAAACAGTCGTTCTCACTTTCTGATGATGTTCTTAAAACAGGTGTAAAGAGTATTTCAGACCTTATCGTTGAAGAGGGCTACATAAATCTTGATTTCGCCGATGTTTCTACGATTATGAGAGGCGCAGGCTACGCTCATATGGCTATCGGTCACGGCTCGGGCAAGGACAAGGCTAAGGAGGCTGCAAATGCCGTTATCTCCAGCCCGCTTCTTGAAACTTCAATCTCAGGCGCTAAGAGACTTCTTATCAACATCGCTATGTCTGAAGATATTCTCTCTTCCGATGTTGACGCAGCTACAAAGATGATTACCGATACAGCTGCTGAGGGTGTTGAGTTTATCTTCGGTACGGCATTCAAGGAAGATATGCAGGACGAGATGACTATCACCGTTATCGCTGCGGGCTTTGATGACCCGAATGCTCCGCCGATTGAGGAGGACGATGAAATTATCGCTCCTGTTGTTGAAGAGCCTGTGGAGGACGTTATTAAAATCGATAATCCGCTTATTGACGGTCTTGGCGTTAACGAGGAACGCTCCGCTATGAGACAGCCACAGCCACCTGCTCAGGACTATGACCTCGATGATATTCTTAAAATT
Organism: Ruminococcus flavefaciens; assembly: GCA_023663905.1. Lineage (GTDB taxonomy): Bacteria > Bacillota > Clostridia > Oscillospirales > Ruminococcaceae > Ruminococcus > Ruminococcus flavefaciens_AD. Next base: position 37,605 of record JAMPGO010000002.1, on the reverse strand, counting down.
CTTGGAAACTGATTGAAAAAGGCGACTGTTTTCACAGTCGTCTTTTGCTTTTTTGTTCAAATTCACGAAAATCGACTGAAAAATTCTACATTTTAGTAATTGAATCTGTCGGAAAATTGTGATATAATTATTATGAGGCGTTTTATGCCCTTGAATTAATTCCGCATCCCTGCGGAGAACGGAGTGAAATTATGGAACAGCCAACCGTGTTAAGAACCACTAAAATAGGCGGAGGATTTGTTAAAGAAGATGTTCTTACTTATCTCGACGAATTAAATTCAAAAATTGAATCGCTTGAAAAAGAACTGGAAGAAGCAGGCGGACAGAAACAGCCTGCCGTTGACCAGCAGGAAATTGCAAAGTACAGAACTCAGATTGATAATCTTCAGGAAAAACTTAATACTGCAAATAATGGATGGAGAGCTGCCAGAAAAGAAAATGACGAGCTGAAAAAGCAGATTGACCAGATTAAGGCTGGAAAGGGTATTCCCACAGACAGCGGAAATCAGGCTGCACTTGACGCTGCCAAAAAGGAAGTTGCCGCACTTAAAGCTCAGCTTGCACAGCAGAAGTCCACAACTAATGCAGGACAGCCACAGAATAATCAGGCACAGTCGCAGGCTCTTGAAGCTGCAAAAAAAGAAATCGACAGACTTAAGGCTCAGCTCGCACAGAAGCCGGGCGCAGCTCCTGCCGTTGACAATTCTGCAATAAATGCTGAACTTACAAAGGCTAAGCAGGATATTGCCAAGATGACTGCTGAAATCAAGACAAAGACCGACCAGCTTACTGCAAAGACAAAGGAATCTGCCGACAAGGACGCTAAAATTGCGGAACTCGTGAAGAGCGGTGAGAATGTCAAGAAGAAGGACGAGGAAATTGCCAAGCTCAACAGCGAGATTTCACAGCTCAATGAAAAGATGAATAACCCGACCGCTCTGCTTAACGACCTTATGAGCAATATTCTGAATAACGCTCAGGAATCTGCCGAGAAGAGCAAGAAGGAAGCCGAAGAGAAGGCTGAATCCACTATCAAGGAAGCTCAGGCTAAGGCTGACAAGATTATCAAGGAGGCTAATGACAAGGCTTCCGTGACTATCAGCGAGGCTAATACAAAGGCTAAGAAAACTGTTGACGACGCTAATTCCGAGGCTAAAAAGGCTGTTGATACGGCTAATGCCGAGGCTGAAAAGGCTGTCAAGGAAGCTAATGAACAGGCTAAGAAGCTCAACGATATGTCGTCTACTGTACGTACAATCCTTCTTAACGAGATTGAAAGCGTAAACAGCAAGTTTACAAGTCTGACCGACGCTGTTAACAAGCTCGCTTCACAGACAACTGACAAGCTTAAGGAGACAAATAATATCATCAGCGAGGCTAAGAAGGCTGTTGAAACAGGTAAGGGCGATTCCATCAAGCTTGCCGATGTTAAAAAGGCTGATTTCAAGCCTGCCGACGCACCTAAGGTTCAGCAGAATAATAACAAGCCCGCAACAACTCCTCCGCCTGCAAAGTCGGGAATGGACGATATTGTTATAAATAAATCCGCTGTAAATACAGCACCTCCGAAAACTGCGCCTGTTCGTGAAACACCGAAACCTGCACCGAAAAAACAGCCCGCAAACTTCGGATTTGATATGGCTGACTTACTGAAAGCTGCCGAGGAAGAAGCAGCTAAAAATTCAGACTGATTTGTAAATTTTATTTCCGACGGTCTGCGGTTTTCCTGCGGACTGTCGGGAATAATAAATAATACTCTTAAAACTGAATACAGATAAGATTGATTGTTGGGTGAATATCTTGCTTGATTTGGATTTCAATTTGAATGAATTCAGCGGTAAAACTGATGAAGAGCTTGCTTTAATCGCAAAAAGCGACAAGAAAGCGGTAAGTACTCTTGTGTTTCGCTATCTGAAACTGATTTTTTTTAAAGCTGGAATTTATACTGTTCCTGAAACTGATTCGGACGACCTTAGACAGGAAGGGCTTATGGGACTTCTGAGAGCGATTGCTTCATTTGATATGAACAGAGGTGTGAAATTTTCTACCTTTGCGGAAGTCTGTATTGTCAACCAGATGAAAACTTTTCTTGCAAAATCAAGGAAAAATCCCGTTTCCTGCGAGAGTCTGGACGATATTTCGGCGGATTCAATTTCAGAGGAGAAAACTCCTGAGAGTATTTATATTGACAAAGAATTTTTTTCTGAGTTATGGCACGCTGTGGACAGCATTCTTTCTGAAACAGAGAGAAAAATTTTCACTCTCGTCATCGAGGGCAGAAGCTATGGCGAAACAGCACGGATACTGGGTATATCCGATAAAGCTGTCGATAATGCTATGCAGAGGGCGAGAAGAAAAATCCGTGCGCATTTCAGAAAATATTGATGACCAGGTAGCTCAATTAAGAGCGTTGTTTATCGCAAGGTATTTCAAAGGTGCGGGTGCAACTCCTGTCGTGGTCCAAATTTAATAAGCGAGGTATTGTAAAATGTACGAAGACAAGACTTTAGTCTGCAAGGAATGCGGAAATGAATTCGTTTTCACAGCAGGCGAACAGGAATTTTTCGCAGAAAAGGGTCTTACCCACGAACCGCAGAGATGCAAGAGCTGTCGTGATGCGAGAAAAAATGCAGGCAGAGGCGAGCGTGTTTTATACACAGGAGTCTGTGCAACGTGCGGCGGCGTAGCAAAAGTTCCGTTCGAGCCTAAGGACGGCAGACCTGTTTATTGCAGCGACTGCTTCTCCCGTCTCAACGAGGACTGATTTTATCCCTTGGCAAACACTTGCTGTTCTCTCTGTGAAAGCGGAGGGACAGCATTTTATGGCGGATTTCGGGGCGAGACCCGGAAACTGCACCAATTGAATAAAAATTTTACCGAAAGGAAGTATATCTGTTATGGAAATTACTAAAAATACTATTATCGGCGATATTCTTGACGCTGATTTTGAAGTTGCTCCTTATTTCCTCGAAATGGGAATGCACTGTCTCGGCTGTCCTGCATCAAGAGGCGAATCAATCGAAGAGGCTTGCGCCGTTCACGGTACAGACCCCGACGAGCTTGTTGCAAAGCTGAACGAGCATTTTGCTAAGAAAGCGTAAGCAGATAAACGGCGTACTGATTTTCGGTACGCCTGAATTTTTATTACAGGAGATTAAATTATGCTTGATAAACGACTTGAACTATGTGCGGAATTGGTCGGCGGTGAGGGTGTTGTGTGCGATGTCGGCACAGACCACGGCTATCTTGCCGTTGAGCTTATAAAATCAGGGAAGTGCAGTAAAGTTATTGCTTCCGATATAAATCAAGGTCCGCTTGAATCCGCACGGAAAACCGTGGAGAAATACGGACTTTCGGATAAAATCGAACTCGTGCTGTCGGACGGTCTCGAAAATATCAGTCTCGACGATGTGAGCGATATTGTAATCGCAGGAATGGGCGGTGAGACTATCGTTCATATACTGGAATCAATTGATTTTTACGGTATCAGGCTTATTCTACAGCCGATGACCAAGCCTGAAATACTTCGGGAATGGCTCTGCCACAGAATGCAGAGGGAGGATATTACCGAGAAGGCGGTGGAGGACGGCGACAGGATTTATACTGTTATTTGTGCTGATATGGCTTATGACCAGCGGTCGGGTGTGCCGTCGGAATACGAAGCGCTGGCGGGATTTTTTGACGATATTGACGAAACGGTTGTAAAATACCGCCGTAAGCAGTCCGAACGATTTGAAAAAAAGGCGGTATCGCTTGAAAAATCGGGAAGAATCAACGACGCTGTTCATTGCAGGGCATTGAGCAGGAAGCTTGCGGAAGGCGAAGGCAGTGAGTATATCAGGGATATATACAATTTCCTTGACGAAAAATTTCCGTTTTCTTTGCAGGAAAAATGGGATAATTCGGGCTTGCTTGTGGATAATGTATTCGCAGGAACGTCGAAAATTATGCTCACCCTCGATATAACCAACGATGTTATAATGGAGGCGAACGACAAAAATGCGAGGCTGATAATTTCCCACCACCCTGTTATATTCAATCCGCTGAAGAAAATCGACAGCAACAGCCCTGTTTTTAACCTGATTCAATGCGGAATGTCGGCAATCTGTATGCACACGAATCTTGATATTGCGGAAGGCGGTACAAATACGACTATAGTCAAAAAACTGGCGGAGAAATTCAGGATTGCTTCGACCGAACCTTTTGAGGACAGCGGACTTGGCTATATTGTTGAGTTTGAGGATTTAATTGATACAGACGATTTTTCGGCTATATTAAAGGAAATTTTCATTAACGAGCATATAAGGGTTAGTAGAAATCAGCCGGGAAGCATACTGAGGGTGGCAATCTGTTCAGGCTCGGGCGGTTCGCTTTTCAGGCTCGCAAAGGAAAAGGACTGCGATGTGCTTATTACGGGCGATGTTAAGCACGATGTCTGGATTGACGCAGAAAACAGCTATATTACTATTTTTGACTGCGGTCACTTCCACACGGAAAATATCGTGCTGTGGGAACTGAGACGTGTTCTGGAGGAGAAATTTCCTCTGCTCGATATTGAAATCGCTGAACGCTCCGTAGCTCCGTTTGAATATATCTGAGGTGCGGAATGAGTGTGTTTATTTGTCCCGTATGCGGTGAAAAGCTAGGTATATCGGGAAAAAGTTACGTATGCCCGAAAAATCACAGCTTCGATATGGCGAAAAGCGGTTATGTTAATCTTCTGCTTGCAAAGCACGGTGCGGTTCACGGCGATAATAAATTTATGCTGAGGGCGAGACGTGAATTTCTTGAAAAGGGCTATTATTCGCCGTTGTGTGAATCCGTTTGCAGAACTGTTGCGGAATACTCGGAAAACGGCGGTATATTGCTTGACGCAGGCTGTGGCGAGGGTTACTATACATCGGCAGTGAGGGCGGAAAATCCCGCACTTGAGATGTACGGCATTGATATTTCCAAAGAAGCCGTTGAAATGGCTTCAAAACGCAAATCGGATATAAATTTCGCCGTCGCAAGCGTGTTTCATATTCCCGTGCAGGCGGAAAGCTGTGATATTCTGCTCACGATGTTCGCTCCGTACTGTGGCGAGGAATACCGCCGTGTGCTGAAAAGCGACGGCACTATGATTATGGCTATACCGTCGGAAAATCATCTGTGGGAACTCAAAAAGGCGGTCTATGATACGCCCTACAGAAACGAGGTAAAGCCCTATGAGCTTGACGGATTCCGCCATATAGGTGCGGAGCGTGTGAGCTTCACTATGAAAATTGATAACAGCACGGATATTCAGAGACTGTTTTCGATGACTCCGTATTATTACAGGACGGGAAAGACCGAGCAGGAGCGCCTTAATAATCTGGATTTTCTCGAAACACAGGCGGATTTTGAAATCCTGACTTATAAAAAAATAGCAAAGGACTGATTTTATGGCTCTGGACGGAGCATTTCTTTATGCGGTAAAAAATGAATTGCAGGAGCTTGTCGGCGGACGTGTTGAGAAAATCTCTCAGCCCTCACGTGAGGAGATTGTTATTTCAATCCGCCGTAAAAAGCTCTATATTTCGGCAAACGCAGGTAACGCAAGGGTACACGTAACGCAGAAACAGCCCGATAATCCGCAGACTCCGCCGATGTTCTGTATGCTTCTGCGTAAGCGAATCGGCAACGGCAGGCTCATTGCAATCCGTCAGGACGGACTTGAAAGAATCCTGTTTATGGATTTTGAATGCGTGAACGAGCTGGGCGACGTTGTTGTAATAACTCTTGCCTGCGAAATTATGGGACGTTGTTCCAACCTGATTATAATAAACGACGAGGGTCGTATAATCGACAGCATCAAGCGTGTTGACGAGGAAATGTCAAGAGAAAGAATGGTGCTTCCGGGAATGAAATATACGCTTCCGCCGAGAGACGACCGCCTGAATTTTCTGACGGCTGAACAGGAGGAGATTACCGAACGGCTTCGGGAGACCAATCCTGCGGAGCTGTCAAAGGCTCTGATACGTGTTTTCGAGGGTATTTCGCCTGTTCTCGCAAGGGAATGGACGTTTTTTGCAGGTCGTGGCAGTCATCTGCAAAGCGATACGATTGACGGCGACCAGCTCGACAGACTGCTTTTTATCATCAAGAAAACACGTGACCAGCTTATTAACGGCAAGTGCTGTTTTTCGGCTGCGAGTACAAAAGAGGGTATGTTAAAAGATTTTTCTTTTATAAGGCTCAGCCAGTTCGGAAATCTTATGTACACCAAGGAGATTGCAACGGCTTCGGAGCTTCTGGACTATTTTTACTGCGAAAGGGACAGGGTTGTGCGGACGAAACAGCGTGCAAACGACCTTTTCAAGCTGTTGGTTAACCTCACGGAGCGAACCTCCCGACGTATCGCCGTGCAGAAACAGGAGCTTGCGGAATGCGCCGAGAAAGAGTATTACAAGCTTTGCGGTGATTTGATTTCCGCAAATATGTACTGCATAAAAAAGGGCGATTTATCGGCGACTGTAATCAATTTTTATGACGAGAGCAATCCCGAGATTACCATTGAGCTTGATGTGCGAAAAACACCGTCGCAGAACGCACAGTATTATTACAGCGAGTATAAAAAATGTGTTACAGCGGAGGAGAAGCTTGCCGTTCAGATTGAAAAAGGCGAGGAGGAATTACAGTATCTTGACAGCGTTTTTGATTCTCTTACACGTGCGGATTCCGAGAATGATATAATCCAGCTGAGGCTTGAACTCCGTGAACAGGGCTATATAAAATCGGGCGGAAATAAATCCAAACCGCCTAAGGCACTTCCTCCGCTGGAGTATAAATCAAGCGACGGCTACACGATTCTTGTCGGCAGAAACAATCACCAGAACGACCGATTATCGCTTAAATTCGCCGAAAAATCGGACATATGGCTTCATACGCAGAATATAACAGGCTCGCACGTTATAATAGTCACGGACGGCGAAACTCCGCCTGACAGGACGATTGAAGAGGCGGCGGTTATTGCGGCATTCAACAGCAAGGGACGAAGCTCCGACCTTGTGCCTGTTGATTACTGCCTTACAAGGTACGTCAAGAAGCCGTCAGGTGCAAAGCCGGGCAAAGTGATTTTCACCAATTATAAGACCGCATTTGTCAAGCCGGATGAGGAACTTGAAAATAAACTGAGGGTATAATTATGGTTCTTACAGAAAAATTTTTTCACCGTGATGCTCCGGAAGTCGCTCCTGAGCTTGTCGGGAAGATTATCGTCCGCACGCTTGATGACGGAACTGAAATCCGTGAGCGTATTGCGGAGGTTGAGGTGTACCGTGGCGAGGAGGACAAGGCTTGTCACGCTTCAAAGGGCAGGACTAAGCGGACGGAGATTCTTTACGGCGAAAGCGGTCTGATTTACGTCTATCTCTGCTACGGTATGCACTGGCTTATGAACGTGATTACGGGCGAAAAGGGTCAGCCACAAGGTATACTGATAAGGTGCGGGGATGTGCATAACGGTCCTGCCAAATTGACGAAATATCTGCAAATTGACGGCAGTTTTAACGGCGAAAAAATCTGCGGTAACGATAAAATCAGGATTGAGGACGACGGATTTGTTGCGAAGATAAAAACTGCGCCACGTGTGGGAATTGATTATGCAGGCGAATACTGGCGCAATAAGAAATGGCGGTATATAGCCGAAAAGGAGTGATTATTTGAATATAGTTTCAGTCGGCTGGAACTGCATTTACGACAGCGGTTATAATTACAAGTCCGACAGGAAAAATATCTTCCTGTTCGTGCTGTCACGGAGCAGAATCCGCATAGGCGGTGAGGTTATGCCGAAGAATACAATTATAATATACGACGGCACGGTTTCCGTTGATTATTCGACGGCAGACGATTTTCTTGTGTGCGACTGGATTTGCTTTGAGGCTGATAATGATACGGATTTTCTTGACGCTGAGCTTGATTTCAATACCCCGACAGCCAATTCCGACAGCGATTTTATAAGCCAGATTATCAGGAATATCACGGCGGAGTTTTATTCTATGAACGGCAGGCGGATAAAAATGCTTGATTTTATGATGAAAACCCTGCTTATGAAAGTGGCGGAAAGCTGTACGCACAGAGAGAATATACAGACATCGGCAGAACCGCATTTCAGCTCGCTTATTGAACTCCGTGAAAAGATTTACCGCAATCCGCAGATGAAGTGGAACGTCGATACGATGTCGGCTTATGTCAATATGTCACGCTCATATTTCCAGCACGTCTACCGTGAGATTTTCGGCGTATCGTGTATGACGGATGTAATCAGCGGAAAAATTGAGAAGGCGAAGGAAATCCTAAGCGAAACAGGCTGTACGGTCTCGCAGGTTTCGGCGATGTGCGGTTACGAGAACGAGGAGCATTTTATGCGGCAGTTTAAGAAAATCGTGGGAGTTACTCCCACAGGCTACAGAAAGAAGAGCTGATATATAAATTATATTTAGGAGGGTAAATAATGGACGAAGTTGTTACTACATTTTTAGCTGTTTTAGGAGTAATGTTTCTTACAGGAATTGCAAGTGCGGTTTTGGCTTTTGTTTTTGTAAAGAAAAAGGTACACCCTGTCATTTCAATAATTCTTTCTGTTGTATGCTGGCTGGGTATTGTTATTCCGATAAGACATACAATAGGATTCTTTTTCTCTAGGATTTCTATGCTATCAGTGGGTGTTTACAGCGCTGTGATTATAATAAAATCTGTAAAGATTATGAAAAACCGACTTTCTGTTGATAAAAATATTTAATTTCTCCCGAGCTATTGACATTCCGCTGTTAATGTGGTATAATAATCCGGCAATAAATAGTCTGCCACCGGGTAGAGAGCATTCGTTACACGTCGTTAGGTCTTTGAAGATGTGTAAACGGGTGCTTGTTTTTTTGAGGGAGGAATTTTATGATACTGAAAAAACTTAATTACTTCACAAAGGCGGAAATCACGCTGTGGACTGTATCCGTCACCGCAATAGTCATATCTTTTATCATTTTTGACAGGAAAAATATTACGACCCTGCTGGCTTCGCTGATTGGTGTAACGTCGCTGATATTCAACGCAAAGGGCAATCCCGTAGGACAGCTTCTCTGCGTGATTTTCAGCGTGTTTTACGGAATAATCTCGTTCGGCTTCGCATATTACGGCGAGATGATTACATATCTCGGAATGACAGCGCCTATGGCGGTTTTCTCGCTCATATCGTGGCTGAGGAATCCGTATAACGGCAATAAATCGGAGGTGCAGGTAAACAGGCTCAGGGCGGTTGATATTGCGCTTATGATTATTCTTACGGCGGTCGTCACGCTGATTTTCTACTTCATTCTTTCGGCACTTCACACGGCGAATATAATCCCAAGCACCATATCGGTCACGACGAGCTTTATGGCGATTTTCCTGACAGCCAGAAGAAGTCCGCTTTTTGCGCTGGCATATGCCCTTAACGATATTGTGCTTATTGTTATGTGGATTTTAGCCTCGTTTGCCGATATATCGTACATATCCGTTGTTGTCTGCTTCGTGATTTTCCTTGTGAATGATATATACGGCTTTATAAGCTGGAGGAAAATGCAGAAACGTCAGGGTATATAATACGCAAAAAACCTGTCCGTGCGGACAGGCTTTTTGTTTTAATCCATATCAATATTGACATTTATAAATGCGAGAAGAATCAGTATGCAGAATATAAACAGTACAATTTTACTTCCGATGTCAGGACGTGTGAGTTCGGACATCATATATACTTTATTGGAGAGCCACAATGTCGGGAGAAAATGGTTGTCCAGAGCTGTTTCAACTGCTCCGGGAAACATACAGTTCATAAGATATGGGAATGTCAGCGTAAGCGGTAATTTTCTCAGCAAAAGAATTAAGATGAAAAATAATATTTTCCAGCCTATTCCTATATCAAGGAATATAATAAGCAATGCGTTGAGTACAGTAACTCCGAGCGACAGAATGTGGAATATCATAATCGGTATATCTTCTTCTGTTGCCTTTAATATGTATGCCAAAAGCGGTGGCAGGGTCAGCAGTATGCACACTACAAAAAGCATTATGATTTCAAGAATAGCGTGAATCATATAAAAATCTCCTTCCATTTTAAACCATTGTGTCAATTCTACAAAAAAAAAAAAAAAAAAAAAAATGCGTGATAATTCTGTGATAATTTGATGAAATTTTTCGTATACTGAATATTTTTTGCATAACCTATTGACAAATGCGGATTTTTGTGATATAATGTTAGCATAATATAACCTTATCAAGAGTGGTGGAGGAAACAGGTCCTGTGAAGCCCGGCAACCTGACTATCAAGGTGCTAAATCCTGCGGTTTTATTTCCGGAAGATGAGGATTTTTACAGAAATCAAAGCGCTCCGGACGGAGTGCTTTTTTTATTTTCAATGGAGGTCAAAATATATGAAAAAAGTTTTTTTTACTTCTGAATCTGTAACAGAGGGTCATCCCGATAAAATATGCGACCAGATTTCAGACGCTGTACTTGACGCTATGCTGGAGCAGGACGAGTATTCCCGTGTTGCCTGCGAGACAGTTGTAACAACAGGTATGATTATGTGTATGGGTGAGATTTCCACAAAGGCAGACGTGGATATTCCGAAAATTGCCCGCAATGTTGTTGCCGACATCGGCTATGACCGTGCTAAATACGGCTTTGACGCTCACACCTGCGCCGTACTCACTTCAATCGATGAGCAGTCGCCCGACATTGCTATGGGTGTTAACGAGGCTTACGAATACCGTGAGCAGAACAGCGACAGCGACGGTCTTTCAAACGGTGCAGGCGACCAGGGTATTATGTTCGGCTATGCGTGCAATGAGACTCCCGAGCTTATGCCTCTCCCGATTTCTCTCGCACACAAACTTGCGCTCAAGCTTACTGAGGTACGCAAGGACGGCACACTCCGCTATCTCCGTCCCGACGGCAAATCGCAGGTTACTGTTGAATACCACGATGACAAGCCCGTCAGAGTTGACGCTGTAGTTGTATCGTCACAGCACTCGGCAGACGTTTCTCTTGAACAGCTCCGCCGTGACATCGAGGATTTGGTTATCCGTGAAGTTATTCCTGCTGAACTTATGGACGAGAATACAAAGATTTATATCAATCCCACAGGTCGCTTTGTAGTAGGCGGTCCGCAGGGTGACAGCGGTCTCACGGGACGTAAAATCATCGTTGATACATACGGCGGTTATTCACGTCACGGCGGTGGAGCATTCAGCGGAAAAGACCCGACGAAGGTTGACAGAAGCGCAGCATATGTCGCAAGATATATCGCAAAGAATATCGTTGCCGCAGGACTTGCCGACAAGTGCGAGGTTCAGCTCTCATACGCTATCGGTGTGGCAAAGCCGATTTCGATTCTCGTTGATACATTCGGCACAGGCAAGGCAGATGAAAACGCACTTTCCGAGGCTGTTTCAGAAGTGTTCGACCTCAGACCGTCAGCTATTATTGAAATGCTCAACCTCAGAAAACCGCAGTACAGACAGCTTGCCGCATACGGTCATATGGGACGTGAGGATTTAGGTGTTGCTTGGGAAAAGACTGACAGGACAGAAGCCCTGAAATCGGCTCTCAACAAGTAAAAAATATGACTAAAGAAGAATATATCAGGAAAAAGAACGAGGACTGCGAATGGTCACCGGGCTGGGATGCGATAGAAGCTGAATTTGAGCGGATTTATCCCGCTGTTAAGCCTGCTCACTATGCTACAGGCATTCAGTCAAGGGCAATATGTGGCGGAGATGAGTTTCTTGACGGTTTTTCCGCCTATGATTCGGGAAAAGGCTATCAGCATATCGTTACTTTCGGTATGAGCGAGCTGTATGCGGATGAAGAAGCGTTCGGTGAGGAATACAGCAAATGGGGCTATGAAATGACCATAAAGCTGAAGGCTGATAATGCGGAGGATTGTATATGGGCAATGGATATGCTGTCAAATCTTGCCCGATATACGTTCAGAACCAAGAATTATTATGACCCCGAAGAATGCGTGCCGGGTAACGGCACACCACTGCATATAGGGACGGATTCAAAGATTACCGCCCTTATCACAGTTGCCGATACATCGGCTGATACGCTCGATACTGTTAATGGCAAAGTCGGATTCGTCCAGTTTGTGGGAATAACAGAATCGGAGCTGAACGCAATCAAAGAGGACATCGGCAATATACAGGTTCTGATTGAGCTTATGAGGAAGGATAACCCCGAATTTATTACCGATATGAACAGGGATTTTTCATATCTCTGATGTGCATTATAAAAAAGCCGAAGCTTATAGCTTCGGTTTTTTATGTCTCAAAATAATATCCCTCAATAATATCCTCTTCAACGCAGTAGATAACAGTTAATTTTCTGTTATTCATCGTTATGGTCTGATAGATTCTTCCGTTTACAGCCGAGTAGGAGGGATTAATCCACGACGGCGAATGTGCTGACAACTCTTCAAGAACGGCGGAAGTAGGATAAACCAGCTCTATATCTCCGAGAGCATTTATATGGTATGCGTAATTGTTTATGCCGAGCGGAGAAAGCCAGAATGAAGCAAGCCGTAAGTCCGTAATGTTAAGAACCTGCTCGTTGAAGTATTTATAGGATGTTACATAATAAACTGTCGGGTCTGTAATAAACATACCTGAAATTATACCGGGCAGAATCGGAGAATCAGTTTCACGCTCTTCGTCATACACATTGTCGCCAATCCAGTTTGCAATGCTGTCAACATTTGTATAGAAAGCAATGGATTCAGCGTCAAACTTGTCAAGGGCATAATTCATTTCATTGGCTGATACGTCGTATTCTTTATCAGAGTAAAACCGTATATATACTATGTTATAGTTTACCGTATCAACAATGCAGTCGAGCAGACGTTCTTCCTGCCTTCCGTAATTCATATAGCGCCACTTTTCAACATAGATATAGTTTTTTCCGCCCGACTTCCACGCTTCATCAAGATTCGGAATATCAATTCCCCACGCTATATAGGTGGTATTGCTGTTGCGTGACATCGCCTTTACCATTCCTGCGGCTGCATAACGCTGTATTTCGGGAATCGCTTTATCTGAGGGTGTTATAATGCTCATAGGCTGTATAATATCACGCTGTGTGGAAAGATAAATGGCATTGCTGTCGTCCCTGCTTATGTTCCGTGGTACTTCTTCAGGGCTGAAAAACTGCATAATATCCATAGCAAAGAAGCCGAAAACGAGAATCAGGACAGTAAGAACGGCGAAAATAACATTATGTTTCATATACATTCATCTCCTGAAATTGTTATAAATATTGTCGTACCCTCGCCAAGCTTGCTGTCAATTTCAAGCACAGCGTTGTGCAGTTTCGCTATTTCGGCACACAGGGCAAGTCCGAGACCTGCTCCGCCTGCCTTTCTGCTTCGTGATTTGTCAACCATATAGAACGGCTCGAACACTCTCTGCATATCCTCTCTGCTCATTCCTATGCCGAAATCGGTGATTGTAATAACAGCGTCGCCCTCGTACATTGCGGAGTTGAGTATGATTTTCTCGCCCATAGGTGAAGCTTTTACAGCGTTCTCGATGATATTGTACAGCAGTGATTTGAAAAGCTCCTCATCGGCATAGAAATTTATGCTCTCATAGTTGCATATGAGCGATACCTTGTTTTTGTCCAGAAGCGGAGTGAGTGCCGTTTTTGTTTCGGTAATAATTTTAGGCAGACTGACAGGCTTTTTCTCAATATCAGTACCGCCGACGGTAATAAGCTCCATAAGTTTTCCCGACAGCGAACGCAGTCTTTTGGTCTCCTCAACAATAGTACCTGCATATTCCATACGGTCGCTGTCGGAGATATGCTTCTTGATACGCAGGAGGTCGGCGAACCCGAGAATTGAAGTAAGAGGCGTTTTCATTTCGTGGGCAAGATTGGCAATAAACGTCTGTCGGGCTTCGGCAACGTTTTCGAGCTTCTGTGCGTGGGACTGCACAGCTTCTGCCATAGAGTTCATATTTTCTGCAAGCTGGCGAAATTCGAGACTGCCTTTAAGCTTAATCCGCATATTATATTTACCGCCCGCAATTTCTTTGGTGTATATATTCAGACGTTTAAGAGGTCTGAGAAGCACAATTGTCATAACAAGCAGGATGAGCGATACTATGGCGGAAGCAACTATGCTGACCTGCCTTACAAAGTCGGACTGCTGTTTTTTAAGGAGATATATTTCGGATATATCGCTAGCCGTAACGATATAGTATGTGTCGTCCTCAATCTCAATCGCCGAGCCGATAACCATTATGTTTTTACCGTCAACAGTAAAAACAGCTGTGCTGTACTCGCTTCCGTCTGTATCGATAGTATCAATGAAATTATTGCGCACAAGAGAATTGAGCGTATCGGGCATATTTCTTGCACAGATTGATTCTGAGTCGCTGTAGTAAATCGCAGTATTCATTTTCTGCCTGTTTACTATTTCCACAGCTAATTTTGAAATCTCAAAATTATCAAAATAAATTACACCCAGAATATTTTTTTCATTGGTTATTGTGTAATTGATTTCATTTATAAAAGAGACGTGTTCATTAATAGCGTGTAGCTGTTCACGCTCAATAATAAGCCTGTGGCTGTTGTTAAGAAGTATCACGGAAACTATATTCAGCGTAAGTATAATCAGCATAAGCGAGCTGAGAAAAATTTTCTGCCATAGCTTCATAGCTTATTCCTGACTGTCCAGACGGTAGCCCAGTTTTGATATGGTTATAAGCTTGTCCTTGAGATTGAGTTTGCGCCGTAACTGCTGGACGTGTATATCAACAGTACGGCTCTCGCCTGCAAATTCATATCCCCATACATTTGACAGCAGACATTCTCTTGTTACTGCGATGTCGGGATGCTGGAGGAAATAAACTAGTACATCAAATTCCTTCGGAGTGAGCTGAACAGGTTCACCGCCCTGAGTGATAATATGCTTGCTTATGTCAACAACGATGTCCTCATAGGTAAGAATATTCTGCGTTTTGTTGGAGCGCCTGAGTACAACATCAATGCGTGCGAGAAGTTCAAGGGCTTCAAATGGCTTGACGATGTAATCTTCCGCACCAAGCCGTAAGCCACGCACTTTGTCCGTAACATCCTGCATTGCCGTAAGGAAGATAACAGGTGCGCCACATCCCTTTATTCTCTCCATTACTTCAAAGCCGTTCATTTCGGGAAGCATAATATCGAGCAGAATCAGGTCGTAACCGCCTTTTACAGCTTCCGCCATACCCGATTTGCCGTCATAACAGCAGAAACTGTCATAATTCACCATCTGCAAAGCAGCTTTAATCATCTTCGCAATATTCTCATCATCTTCTATAATTAATATATTTATCATAAATAACCAACCCTTTTTTTAAAAATAGTATTGACATTTTCGTGAAAATAATTGATAATAGTATATAAGTCTACTATAATTTTATCAAAAAATTTCTGATATGTCAAAGAAACAGGAAAAAATTTGCAATTTTTTTGCATTTTTTCACAGGGAGAAAATTGTATGAAAAAAGTTAAAATATCTGTTGTTTACGCTGTGGCTTTATTAAGTCTGTGTTCGTGCGCCGAAGAAGAAACTGTGGAGACTATGTTTGCCGAAAATTCTTTTTATGAGGACGAATATGAGGAATATACCGAGCCTGTTACTACGTCCGTATTTTATGAAATTCCTGAAATCCCCGATATTTCCGAGCGTCAACGGACTGAACCGCCTGAAACCGTTTCCCGTGCAGAAACGACTGCGGAGGAATCTGAATCCACAGAAACAACAACCGTCGCTGAAACTGCGTCTGATGATGATTTCGTATGTATTGATGTTCCGTATATCTCGCAGAACGAGGACTATCCTACAGGCTGTGAGCTTGTGAGTACGGAAATGCTGTTGAGATTCTACGGATTTGATATAACAGCAGGCGGACTTATTGACAACGGTTACATAAAGAACAGGGAACTTGAAGCCGACAGCAAGGACAGGGATATAATATATTGCGCCGACCCGAATAAGGAATTTATAGGCGACCCTCACACTGACAGTGGCTATGGGTGCTATGCTCCTGTGATTTTTGACGGTCTGAAAAAATATCTTGAGGACGAATATTTTGACGTTGCAAATCTTTCGGGAATAAGTCTGCCCGATTTGTGTATGGAATATATTGATTTCGGTGAGCCTGTTGTAGTGTGGGCGAGTATTGATATGAAGCCTACGGAAAAAAGCAAAAAGACGTGGATTATCAAGGAGACGGGCGAGAAGTTCAACTGGATTTCAAACGAACACTGCCTTGTGCTTGTCGGATACGACAGCGAGAATTACTATTTCAACGACCCGCAGAAGGGTTCAGCTGTTGCATATAAAAAAGAAACTGCCGAAAAACGCTACAAGGAGCTGGGCAGTCAGGCAATTACTATTCATCCGTGGTAGGATTTGTTGTATATTTCGGGACATCCGAAAAAATCGTGTGCGAATGTTCACGCATTGAAAACACGCCGTCACAGCCGACGATTATGTGGTCAGCAAGCGGAGCGCCGACTATATCGAGGATGTCTATTATGTTTAACGTCGTATTTATATCATCGTTTGACGGTCTGGAACTGCTGTTCGGGTGACAGTGAGAGATGAATGTATAGTTATTTTTGTAGCATTGGGCAAATTCATAGATTTTGCGCAGAGGTACGTTAACCTTGTCGGGTTCGCCCTCAGCAAGAACGCACGTTTGTCTGACCTTGAAATTTTTGTTTACAACAGTAATCACGAATTTTTCAAAACGGCTGTTTTTCAGAAGTGCGGAGAAGAATTTCCCTGCATTTTCGGATGAATTAAGCTTGAGATTACTGCATTCATTCAGGGCAAGCATATTGCTGACAGCAGGAATAATATTCAGCAGAGCAGTGCTTGATGTGCTGATTCCGCACACGTTTACAAGAAAAAGAGCGTCGGAATCGGTGGCAGTGTGGATATTTCCGTAAGTATTGATAATATTTTCGGCAGTCACGGCAGCATTTTTTGCTTTTTCGGAATATGAAATAAACAGAAGGAGCTTTTCCTCGTCTGTAAGCGAATCATAGCCCTCCGACCTGTATTTTTGCCTGAGCAGTTTGATTAAATCTTTGTTATTGTCTTTCATAATGGTTAAAAAAATGTAAATGCGCCGGATTTTTTCATAGAAAATGTACTTTTCTCATTGCAGATTATACAGTCGATTAAGGATATGCCCAGTACAGACAGCTTTTCGGCGAGATTCCTTGCAAGAATAAAGTCACGGTTATCGGGAACAGCCGACCTTTCAGGGTGATTTATACCGACTGCGATTTTTGTGCAGTTATTTTTTATGAGAAGCTCAATAATACGGCGGATTTCCGCATTACTCCTGATAAGGCTGATTTCTGTGAAACTGTATTTGCAGGTAATCCTGAGATTATTGTCTATACCGAGAATCAGGCAGACACCTGCGTTTGAATTTTTGAAATAGTTGGTGAAATAATCCGACAGGCTGTCCACAGAGAGAACAGATACCGATTCTGTAGAAAAGTTGTTGTATTCTTTGCATATATCCGCCAGCAGTTTAAGAAATTCTGCGGAGGTTTTTCCGATACCTTTTACCTGCGTAAGCTCATCTGTATCCGCATTCAGTATGCCGTTGAGATTCTCGAAACGGTTTATAAGATTATGTGCAATATCATTTGTATTTACACGAGGAATAGCATAGAATAATATAAGTTCAAGAAGTTCGTGTTCAAGCAGTGCTTCCGCACCGAGAGTCATAAATTTCTTTCTGAGCCTATCCCTGTGACCCTCGTGCAGATTCTTTTTCTCCATTTATCTCTCCTTGATTTATTCATACAAAATTAATTCTATCATAAAACGTGATGATTTGCAATAGCGTTCACGTTCAAAATATTACTTTTTTGACGGCAGATAAAAAAGATTATTTTATATATCTTATAGAGCTGTGATTAAAAAATATCATAAAGAGGATTGAAAAGTATATATATATTGCATTGACTTTGTAAATTCGATATGATATAATTAAAACAGCTAAAATAGTACGGCTTACGGAATCAACAGCCGTATGGAACGGGAGGTTTTATTTTATAATGAGAGCAAAAAGATTTTTAGGCGGTCTTACTTCTCTTGCTATGTCGCTTTCGGTATTTGCAGGAGTATCCGTGCAGAATATGCCTGTTTCAAAGGCAGTTACGACGGACTGGAAGTTTGATTTTGGCGGAAACGGCGCAGAATCGGGCTATACAGGAGTATCGGCAAAAGACGGCTACAGTGCTTCAAAGGGCTATGGATTTGCACAGACTGCCAATGTCGCCGACGTGAAATCAAGCGGAACAGGCGCATACAGCGACGCAGTACAGTTCAAATCGGAAGATACCGCAAATACTTTCAACGTTGATTTGCCGAATGGACTTTATGAGGTTACGGTAATCACAGGCGACTGCTCACGCACATCAATAAAAATGGAGGGCATACTCCAGATGATGAACCTTACAGGAAACAACGCTGTCGAGACGGTTCAGATTCCTGTTACTGACGGTCAGCTTAATATTCAGGCTGTTGCAGGCAGAGCGAATACGCCGTTTTCAATTTCGGCTGTTGAGATTAAACAGCTCAACAGTACAGGCGAGACGAATCCGACAATATGGCTCTGCGGTGATTCCACAGTTGCGAATTATTACAATGTTGATGATAGCGCACAGCACGGCTGGGGACAGTTTCTTGGCAATTATGTTGACGACAAGTGGGAAATCCGTAATATGGCGGCAAGCGGTCAGTATGCAAAGGGCTTTGTTGATGCGGGACAGTTCGCTCCTATTGAAACTTACGGCAAACAGGGCGATATTTACGTCATCTCAATCGGCATAAACGATACGAATTATTCCAACAAGGACGAATACTATGAAACTGTTACCGATATGGTTGAAAAGGCTAAGGCAAAGGGTATGGACGTTGTACTTGTAAAACAGCAGGGCAGACGTGCCGACCTCAACAGAAGCCCGTTGCTTTCGGGTCGCTGGTTCGGCGGACAGCTTGACCAGATTGGCACGGAGCAGGACGTTACGGTTATCGACCTGTTTAATCCTTGGCAGGATTTCGGCATATCTGTCGGCTATGACGGTATGGGCGAGTATTACGCAATACAGGCGGACGGCTCAGCGGATGACCTGCACCAGAGCAAGAAGGGTTCACTTAAGCTTGCCGAGCTTGTATCACAGCTTTACGACTTTGACAATGCAGGAACGCTTACGGCAGAAGTTTTTGACGAGAGCGTTATGTATACCTTCAGGAACGTGAACAGTGGTCTTTATATGGAAGTTGCGGACGGTAAAATAGAGAGCGGTGCAAACGTTCAGCAGTGGGGAATGACTGAGCCAGCGCCTTATAATGTATGGCGACTGAAATCGGCAGGAGACGGCTATTATTATATTCTTCCTGCGTTAAGCGACGATGTTTATCTTGACGTTGCAGGAAACAAGGCACTTAACGGACAGAATATCGGGCTTTATGTGTTCAAGGGTACTGATAACCAGCAGTTCAGGTTCACGAAGAATGCGGACGGCACTTATAAAATCCGCACAAAAGTTTCGGGTGACAAATCAGCAGTTGAAGTAACCGATGCACTTAAAGAAGCAGGCGCTAATATTCAGCAGTGGGAAGTTAACGGCGCAAACTGTCAGGACTGGATTATTGAAAAGGGCAGTATTGCAGAGACCACAACCGCCACAGAATCCGTTCCCACAACGACTACAACTACGACAACTACCACCACAGCGCCTGATACAGGGATTCTTCTCGGCGACGCAAACTGCGACGGTGTTGTTGATATAGCCGACGCAGCCGCAATTATACAGTCGCTCGGCAACAAGGACAAGTATGCTCTGAGCGCACTTGGCAAGATAAATGCCGATGTTTATAATACAGGCGACGGTGTTACGGGTATGGATGCATTGCTTATTCAGCGTGTAAAAGCGGGACTTGATGAGCTTCCCGTGTATGTTCCTCCGACAGCTGCCGAAACAACGACGGCAGACCCGCATTATTATGCCGTTGACCAGTCGTGGAGCAGTGGTGTTGCCGAAACCGTGAACGAGGGCTTCACAAAAACATCGCCCACAGAAAAAAGCGAGGTAACAGGCTATCTCAACCTTGACAATATGCTTGACAGCAGTGTTACTTTTGATGTTGAAGTACCTGTCAACGGCAATTATATGACCCATATAAGATTCGCCAATGGTACTGATTCCGACAGAAAAATGAAGGTATACGTAAACGGCAATACAACGGATTACTGGGTACAGTCGTTCACAGGCACAGGAGCGTGGAGTACGTGGGCAGAGTTCGGCATAGTTCTTCCGCTTGTTGCAGGAAGAAACACAATACAGCTTGTATCAGCCACAGAAAACGGCGGTCCTAATCTCGATTACATCACGCTTACGCTTACTGACGAGCCTTTTGCGGAGACTTATGTTCCCGAAGAAAACAACAAGCCTGTTGAGAATAATAATCCCACAATCTACATTGCAGGCGATTCGACAGTACAGAGC
This sequence comes from Ruminococcus flavefaciens, assembly GCA_023663905.1. Lineage (GTDB taxonomy): Bacteria > Bacillota > Clostridia > Oscillospirales > Ruminococcaceae > Ruminococcus > Ruminococcus flavefaciens_AD. The sequence goes on along the minus strand of JAMPGO010000002.1, from coordinate 17,025 downwards.
TATCGTGCTTCCTATGCTCCACAGCAGGGCTGGGGATATTATCTTGCCGATTATTTTGACGAAAACGTGACGGTTGCAAATCACTCAATCGCAGGACGTTCCACAAAGAAGTTCTACGACGAGGGCAGGTGGCAGACAATCGCCGACAGTCTCAAAGAGGGCGATTATGTAATGGTGCAGTTTGCTATAAACGACTCGGGCAAGGCAAATGAGGACAGATACGCACCTGTCTGCGGAAATATTGATAATCCGTCCGACGGTTCGTATGAGTGGTATATGACAGAGTTTATCAAATCCGCACAGGAAAAGGGCGCAACACCGATACTTGTTACTACTGTTATCGGTATGAAGGCATATTCGGGCGGACAGTTTGTCAACAGCTATTCAGAATACTGCAATGCGTGCAAACAGCTTTCGGCTAAGTACAATATACCGTGCATTGACCTGAATACGCTTATGGTAAATCACTACAACTCAATCGGCTACGACAAGGCGCTTACATATCACCTTATGGGTGTGGTTGAGGGTTCGACTGACGGCACGCACTTCTGTGAAGAGGGTGCGAACGCAGTAGCAGGACTTGTTGCAGGCGATGTAAAATCGCAGAAGATTGCAGGTCTTGCCGAACACGTAAAATAAAATAACAAAAAAGCTCCGTAATTCAGCTTACGGAGCTTTGATTTTGCAGAGAATAAAGGACGCTCCGAAGAACGCCCGATACTTTTAAAATATTGCAGATTGATTAAGCTCTCTCAACCTTACCGGAACGCAGGCATCTCGAGCAAGCATAGATATGACAAGGAGTTCCCTTGACTACTGCCTTAACACGTTTTACGTTCGGCTTCCACGTTCTATTAGTACGTCTGTGAGAGTGTGAAACTTTAATTCCGAAAGTAACTCCCTTTCCGCAGATATCACATTTTGCCATAAGGCTACACCTCCTTAAAAAAATCATAAACATCGATAATATCAGAATATTATCAGATACTTTTTACATTATATCATACTATTCTGAAAAATGCAAGAGCTTTTTGAAAAAAAATACAAATTTTTTTAATAAGCTGTAAATTTGCAATTTAGACTTGAAAAATTTGTGCATTTGTAGTATAATAAATATTACATAGCTTTACAGAAGCAAAATTAATTAATGAAATTAACGAGGTGTATGTTATGAGTACTGCTTTACAATTGTTTCTCAGCATTTTTTCAAGGGCATTAATGCTGTTTCTCGTTCTGCCGATAACCAACTCCGCCCGAGGACTTGTTGCGAAGTGGATGGGCGATGATACCGCCGAAGTGCAGGGCAGAATCACGCTCAATCCTATGGCGCATCTTGACCTGCTCGGCTCGCTTGCGATTATGCTGTGCGGATTCGGCTGGTCGAAGCCTCTGCCGATTAACTTCAACCGTATGCGTGATACGAGAAAAGGAATACTGCTCATCTCGCTCACAGGTCCTGTAACTCATTTCATTTCGGCGATTATTCTTATGAATCTGTCTGAAATCCTCAGCAGGGTGCTGACTTACAGCACGACGGCTTTTGCGGTTGTCTATATAATATCCGCACTTGCAGGAATAAATATCTGCCTTGGAGTTATTAACCTTATTCCTGTTCCGCCTATGGACGGATTCAACATCCTCAATCACTTTGCACCGCCGAAATTCCACAACTGGTATTTCAGAAATTATCGACAGATAAATCAGTGGTCAACAATAATTCTCCTTGCGCTGTTCTTCCTGCCGAGACTTACATTCGGACTTCTCGACCCTCTCGGTTGGGTTATCAGTCTCGTGCAGTGGGTTCTTAACCTCACAACACTCTGGATTCCGCTTGTTTTTCATTGATGACTATGGAAAAAATAACGTACAAGCTTGATATTTACGAAGGACCGCTTGATGTCCTGTTAAATCTTATAACGAAGCACAAGCTCAATATCTATGATATAGAAATATCGAAGCTTCTTGAACAGTATATGCTGTATATTGACGAGGCGCACAGGCAGAATCTTGAACTTGCAGGGGAATTTCTTGAAATGGCGGCGAGACTTATCTACATAAAGACTGCCGCACTTCTTCCAAGACCTGAAGAAGCCGAACAGCTCAAAAAGGAACTTGAAGGCGAACTTATTGAGCTTTCATTGTGCAGACTTGCCGCAAAAGCGCTTGCTGAGAGAAGTACGGCGGATATTTTTGTCCGCAAGCCTATGAAGATAAAGGCGGATTTGACCTACTCGCTTATTCACGACCCCGAAATTCTCGCAGAGGCTTATAAATCCATTTCACCGCAGAAAATCAGGGCGGAAATGAAAAAAGTACACATAGAAAACAAGATAAACGCTGTTGTGAAGCGTAAAATCGTGCCTGTTATGACAAAAGTCGTGCATATTCTGCGTGAACTCTATTCAACGGGCGAGGTATCAATGGACAGGCTTTATGACGGCGTGCGTGACCGCTCGGAACGTGTTGCAACATTTCTCGCCGTGCTTGAACTCACACGCTTCGGCAGGATTACAATAAGCGATGACAATACTACTATATTTTTCAAAGGAGAGAGAAGGAAGTGGAAGTCAAAGAAAAACTCGGAGCTATAGAAGCCGTGCTTTTTGCGGGCGGTGAACCTGTTGAGCTGTGCCGTCTGTCGCAGTCCTGCGGTATTGACGCAGGTGCTGTTCCGTCGATGATAAATCTGCTGAATGAACGCTATGACGACTGCGGAAGCGGTATATGTATAAAAAATCTTGACGGAAGCTATCAGATGTGTACCCGTGAGAAGTTTGCTCCGCAGATTCGTGAAGCACTCCAGACAAAGCGGAACACTCCGCTTTCCAATGCCGCACTTGAAGTCCTCACGATTATCGCATATAATCAGCCTGTTTCAAAGGGATTTATTGAAAACGTCCGTGGAACGGACAGCTCGTCTGTGGTGAATAATCTTGTTGAAAAGGCACTTATCGAAGAGGCAGGAAGGCTTGATATTCCGGGAAAACCGCTTGTTTACCGCACAACGTCCAATTTTCTGCGATGTTTCGGGCTTGGCTCTCTTGCGGAGCTTCCTCCGCTTGCCGATTTTCAGCCCTCCCGACAGCTCGAATTTGAGCTTGAAGGCGATGAATCCGACCGAAAGGAGCAGGAATGATAGTTTTAAAAATTCTGTTGTGGATAGTTCTTGCCGTTCTGGGAATTATTCTGCTGATTCTTTTTATACCTGTAAGTGCGGAGACAGCCTATATAGATAAAAAGTTTACTTATAAAATCAGGTACGGATTTGTTAATCTTTTTGACTCCGACGGAAAAGGCATTGCCGTTAAATTTATGAATTGGAAATCACGGCGGAAGGATAAACCCGAGAAGCTCACGGAAGATACTGCCGAGCCTGTTGGTTCGGAAATGCCTGAGCCTGACGAGATTTATGACAATACCGAAAACGGCGATGTAGCTGAAAATCCCGATACGGCTGAATCGGAAATCCCCGATACTGACGAAGTACGCAGTGAGAAGCCCGAGAAGTCTGAGAAATCCGATAAGCCCGAAAAAGAGGAATCCGAGGGCAGGCTTGAGCAGTTGTTTGACAAGCTCGATAAAAACGAGAGCAGGATTGAAACAGTGCTTGATATGCTCCGTTCCGCCGACAGACCTTTGCTTTATCTGTGTCGTGGATTCAGGTTCAGCAGGGTTTATATTGATTTTATGATTGCCGACGAGGACGCATATAAATGTGCGCTGGACTATGGCAGAATCAGCGGTGCTGTGTATAATATACTGGGCTGGCTTGGTTCGGTCTGTACCGTCAGATATGAAACGGTCGATGTTTTTCCCGATTTCAAGGCAAAAGAATGTCGCTGGGATATTTCTGCGAAGTTCAGCTGTAAAATTATTACTCCGATTGTTGCAGGAATCAGTTTCCTGATAACATATATGTTCAGATTCTTTATTCCTCAGAAAATGGAGGAAAAAAAGCTGAGAAAATCAAAAAAATCAAAGAAATGAGGTTTTATAATATGGATAAGAAAACACCTATAAATGAACTGCTTGGTATTTCTATGGAGAAAGTCAGGGAAATGGCTGATGTCAATTCAATCATCGGCGACCCGATTACCACAGCCGACGGTACTACAGTTATCCCGATTTCAAAGGTTACCTACGGATTCGCTTCGGGCGGTTCGGATTTGCCGTCCAAATACGACAAGGACCTTTTTGCAGGCGGAGCAGGTGCGGGAATAAGCATAAAGCCCGAGGGATTCCTTGTTATCTCTCCGAGCGGTGACGTAAGAATGGTTACTGTTGATTCAGGCAACGACAATATCAACAGCGCAATCAATGCCGTTCCGACTGTTATTGAGAAAATCCAGAATATTATTGCAAAGAAGAAAGCCGAAAAAGAAGAAATCAGCGAGGTTTCTTTCAGCGATTGATGTAATACGGCACAGCTTTTCCGCATATTATGCAGAAGAAGATATTTTTTGCGGAGGTATGCGTTATGAAAAAGTTTGCTGTGATTTTATCGTCCGCCCTGCTTTTGTGCGGAATGCGGATTTCTGATGTGTATGCGGAAGAAATTGAAATATCTGCAAAGGCGGCTGTTGTGATTTCTGCCGATACAGGTGAAATCCTGTTTGAGAAGAACAGCAGTGAAAAGCTTCCTATGGCGAGTACGACTAAAATTATGACTACGCTTATCTGTCTGGAGAGCGGAAATCTTGACGAGCCTTTTGTTGTGGACAGCGATGCAATTCACGTTGAGGGTTCGTCTATGGGATTGCAGGAGGGCGACACGGTTACGAAATACGCTCTCTGCTGTGGAATGCTTCTGCCTTCAGGAAACGACGCTGCAAATGCGACGGCGGTTAAGATTGCGGGAAGCATTGAAGCTTTTGCCGATATTATGAACGACAAGGCAAAGGAATTAGGGCTGACGAAAACATATTTCGTCACACCGTCGGGACTTGAGGGCGAAGGGCACGGCTCATCCGCCTATGATATGGCTGTTCTTGCTTCAACAGCTCTGCGGAATGATATATTCAGGGAAATATGCTCCAGCGAGACTATCAAGCTCGAATACGGCAATCCGCCTTACACACGCTGGCTGAAAAATACCAACAAGCTTCTTTCGCTTTACAGCGGTACTTACGGCGTAAAAACAGGCTTTACCGATGAAGCAGGGCGCTGTCTTGTATCTGCGTGCGAGCGTGACGGGAAAAATCTCGTCTGCGTTACTCTCAACGACCGCAACGACTGGAATGACCACATAGCTATGTATGACGAGTGCTTTAAGCTTGCAAAGACTGTTTCGCCTGATATTCCTGAAAATATACAGCTTGATATTGCAGGAAGCGACAGGGATAAAATTTCCGTCAGGGCTGAATCTGTCGATTTTACGTCTCTTTCGGCAGATTCAGGCGATTTTGAGTGCGTTGTCAACGCTCCGCCGTTTATCTACGCTCCTGTCAGCGAGGGCGAGGAGCTTGCCACTATGAGTATATACTACAAGAATCGGGAAATAAAGCAGATTCCGCTTTATTCTGCGGAAAATGCCGAGTATAAACTTCCCGAACCCGAAAAAGAAAAGAACTTTATTACTAAAATCAAGGAGTTTTTCTCCTGAGAGGAGACAAAATGGAAAAAATAAGAATACAGAAAATGATTGCCGACAGCGGTTTTTGCTCACGCAGAAAAGCTGAGGAACTTATGTCAAAGGGCAGGGTCAAGCTTAACGGTCACCCTGTAAAGCTGGGCGACAAGTGCGGTTTCAAGGATATTATCACTATCGACGGCGAGCGTATCTATATGCCCAGAAAAAAGAATTTCGTCTATATTATGATGAATAAGCCACGTGGATATGTCACAACCGTTTCGGACGAACTTGACAGGCGATGCGTTATGGATTTGCTCGGCGATGTTGAGGAGCGTGTTTATCCTGTGGGCAGACTTGACAGAAATTCCGAGGGACTGCTTCTGTTCACCAACGACGGCGAATTTGCCAATAATATTATGCACCCGAGCAAGCACATCACCAAGACTTACCGTGTAACAGTCCGCCCTGATATTAACGACGAACAGCTTGTACAGCTCTCCGAGGGTGTTGAGATTGACGGCAGAATGACGCTTCCTGCTACTGTTATCGTAAAGGAAAAACAGCCGGGCAGAGTTGTTATGCTTATCACTATCAAAGAGGGCAGGAACAGACAGATACGCAAGATGTGTGAGGCAGTCGGTCTGGAAGTCGCAAGACTCCGCCGTATAAGCGTTGGTCCGCTCAAGCTCGGTATGCTCAAGCCAGGCACGTGGCGAGAGCTTACGGCTGACGAACTCCGTGCTATAAGGACTGCTATCGGCAAGGAGAAGTAAATGCTTGAAATTCAGGAAAAATTTGATACTACAGGATACGAAGCGGTTGTAAAGCGGGCAGGAACTCATATTCTGCACATAACAGAAGCTATGGAGCAGGGCAGGGCTGTCGGATTTATTGCATATTCATATCAGGCGGAATCCGTTGTTGTATACGACTACGACGATAACGGCGACCTTATGCTGTGCGATGGTCTTGTGCGTTCTGTTATGTTCAAAAGCGTTCTGAAGGGCATTGAAACAATGATTTTTGATATTGAAAACGCAGACAGGTATGAAAATCTCAGGAAACTCCGCTTTATTTCGGAAAACGGCAATATCTGTGAGAATCTTGACGGATTTATGAATGCCTGCGAATCGTGCGGAAACAAAAAGGAGGCGGATTGATATATGCCGATAAGAATTTCTTCTGAGCTTCCTGCATTCAGAACACTCAGAGAAGAAAATATATTCGTAATGTCAAAAGAGCGTGCGGAACATCAGGATATACGTCCGCTTAAAGTTATAATTCTTAACATTATGCCCAAGAAGATTGAGACCGAATGCCAGCTTCTCAGGCTTCTCAGCAATACACCTTTGCAGGTTGATATTGAGCTTCTGCAAATGGCTTCGCACGTTTCAAAAAATACTTCACATCATCATCTTGAATCGTTTTACAAAACTTTTGACGAAATCAGGGACTGCCGTTATGACGGTATGATAGTAACGGGCGCACCTGTTGAGCTTCTTGATTATGAGCAGGTGGATTACTGGAAGGAGATTACCGAGATTTTTGAGTGGTCGAAAACCCACGTATTTTCCACGCTCCATATCTGCTGGGCAGCACAGGCAGGGCTTTATTATCATTTCGGCATACCGAAATATACGCTTGATAAGAAGATGTTCGGGATTTTTCCGCACAGAACGGAAGTAGAAAACAGCCTGCTTCTGCGTGGATTCGATGACGTTTTCTATGTTCCTCACAGCCGTAATACCGAAATCCGCCGTGAGGATATTGAAAAGGAGAGCCAGCTTGCGATTCTTACAAGCTCCGAGCTTTCAGGCGTGCATATAATCGCCAACAAAAACGGCAGACAGTATTTTATTACAGGTCACTCGGAATACGACAGAGATACCATTGCGAGCGAGTATTTCCGTGACGTGAAAAAAGGGATTGACATTCAGATTCCGTATAATTATTTTCCGGAAGATAATCCCGAAAATACGCCGTTTTTTTCGTGGAGATGTACGGCTAACCTTATGTTCTCGAACTGGCTTAACTACTGCGTTTATCAGCGCACACCGTATAATCTCAACGAGCTTGAAATAAGAAACTGGACCTGGGAAACAGATTACTAAAAGGAGATTCAAATGGACGGACAGTATAATAATCCATATAACTACAGTCAGTATAATATTCCACAGCCTAAAAAGCCGATGTGGGCATCCGTGACAAGCTTCGTACTCAGCCTTGTGAATATCGTGCTGTGCTGTTGTACCACATACATTCTTGCGCCTGTTTCAATTATTCTGGGAATCATATCCCTTGCGAAAAAATGGGCAGGAAAAGGGCTGGCGATTGCTGGAATTGTAATTTCGTCGCTTGCCCTTATACTCACAATAATTTCATCCGTTTTTATGAGCAAATTTCAAGAGCCTTATGAGGATATGATGAAATTTGCAATGAGTCCCGACAAATATATCGAGGAATATCAGGAGACGGGCGACGTTCCGAAGGATTTTCAGAAGTACTGCGACCCTGAGTATGACAGCTGGTGGAAAGCTATGGGCTACGACAGCTTCGACGAGTTCTTTGACGACTATATGGAGGGCTTTATGGACAGCTATTCACGCTACGGCTATGGCGATTACAGCAACAGCAGAAGCGATAACAGCGACAGATACGACAATGACAGCGACGATTTCTTTAATGATTTCGGCGAAAGTCCTGTGGATTTGTAATAAAAAAATCCTGCACCGACAGTGCAGGACTTTTTTTGCCTATATATTGAAAATTTCGTCAAAGGTTACGTTCAGAATTTTTTTGATTAAAATAATTTCATCGGGATACAAGTGACGCTGACCTACTTCGATTTTGGCAACAGAGCTTCTTGTGATGTCACAGCCGTGAATCTGGAGCTTGGAAGCAAGCTCCTCCTGAGTCATCTTCTGCTTTTCACGCAGTGTTCTCACATTGTTGCCGATTTTGGTTTCAATTTCTTTGTTCATTTTCAACAAAATCCTCCTTGAATTTTTTATACCTATTTTAAATCAAAGGTATTGACTTTATTATAAATTTGTTTTATAATAATATTGCACCTATATAGGTGCAAAAAAGATAGAGGAGAATTAAAAAATGAAAAAACACTTTGCTTTATGTATTGCAGTTTTTATGGCGGGAAGTCTCGCTTCGTGTTCATCGGCAAATACGGATTCATTATCTGAAAGCATTTCTGCTTCTGATATTGACAGCAGTTCCGAAATATCGGAAGAATCAGCTGAGCAGTCCGAGACTTCGGAAAAAGAAGAGCAGACTGAGCCGACTGAATCATCATCTGAAGCGGAAAAATCCGAAGAATCGGGAATTTCTATAGCTTCGTGGTCACTTGATAAGGACTACAGCGGAAAAGATGCGCTTGTTGTTGAATATGCGTGGACAAACGACGGCGACGAGCCTGAATCGTTTATGCTTGCTTTGAATGACAAGGTATTTCAGAATGGTATTGAATGCGAAACGGCAATAGGCTGCGAAAGTGTTGACAGCAGTATGCAGAGCAGGGACGTACAGCCAGGAGTTACATATAATATCAAGGTTGCATATGTCTTACAGGATATGACAACGGCGAATATTGTTGTTACAAAGGCGTTTTCGTTCGATGATACGCCTGTTCTTGATGAAAAAATTGACCTTGGCGGAGGCGACGGTAACGTTGTTTCGGATGATGATTTGCAGGAAACGTCTGTAAAGATAGCCGACTATTCTTTTGATGTTGATTACAGCGGCGCAGATATTCTTGTTGTTGATTATGAATTTTATAACGGCGAGAAGAAGGCTAAATCATTTGCAACGACTTTTACGGACAAGGCTTTTCAGAATGGTATTGAGTGCGACAGCTTTGTTGTTATGGGTATGGACAGTGAAATTGATTTGAATAAGTCCTTGAATGACGTACAGCCCGGTGTTACCTGTATTGTTACAAAGGCATATAAACTGAATGATGAATCTGACATCGAGATTTCTGTAACAGGCTGGATTTCAGATGATGAGTATCTTAAGGAAACAATAAAACAGTAATAAAAAAATCCTGCACGACAGTGCAGGACTTTTTTTATTCAGCAAGCAGTTTAGCCATATATTCCTCGGTAGAATACAGACCGCTTCTGTTGTAGCGACCTATACCATAAAGGCAGTCGGGGTCACGTGTGATATAATTCGGGAGTTCACGGCAGGTAAGAGTCATAAGGAAGCCGTTTTCACGTATCACAGGCAGACTTTCACGGCTGACTTTGCCGAAAGGGTAAGCGAATACAACAGGAGCAGTGCCGATGTTTTCGATAAATCCGTTCTGGAGCTGTGCAATATCATCGCCCAGCTTTTTTCTGTAATCCGCTTCCGTTTCGCCGTCGGAAATACCACAGCCAACACGTTCGCCCTGAAGAGAGTGCATATTGTATGTATGATTGCCAAGCTCTATCCTACCCGAGTTCTGTAGCTCGGTAATATCATCCCACGTAAGATAGGAGTATTTCGGATTATGAGGGTCAAGCACGGCATTATTGTCCGTATAGCTTCCGACGACAGAGACAACCGCCGTCATATCGTATTTTTCAAGCAGAGGGACAAGTACGGAGAGATTATTGTAAAATCCGTCATCAAGAGTAATCATCACGCATTTTTCGGGCAGATTCGCTTTGCTTCGTGTGTAATTTATCACATCTTCCGCCGTAACGGTTGAGTAGCCGTTTGCGCTGAGCCATTGCAGGTCGCTTTCGAGCTGTTGTGGAGTTACAATATATTCCTCGGGCGTATCGCCGTAAACGCTGTGGTACATAATCACGGGCAGAAATACGGCATTTTCATTGTCCTGTGCCGACGACAGGAATATTTTTCCGACGAAAAAGAATACCGAGCAGATTGAAAAAATAACTGCGTCTATGATAAGCAGGTTGAGAAATCTTTTTATATTATAGCACTTATACATAAAAATCACCCTTTATAATTTATTCATCGGGATTCTTTAAAATGCCTGTGCGGTAATATTTTTTTCCCGATGTGAATATATTTAAATAAAAGGTTATAATAATGAGGTGAACTTATGACACGCTTTAAGCGCAGAAAAATTGCGGGAGCTGTTAAATGTATTGCATTAATGCTTGTGCCGTTCTGTACGGCAGGGCTTGCAAAGGGCATACCTGCGGTAAAACTGCTGGCGGAAAGAATGAACAGCATTTCTGTTGGCGGAACAGATGAACAGCCTGTGCAGAAATCATATAGTTTTTCACACGAAAAAGCTTCGGAGGACGTTCTCAACGGCAAAATTATATTATCTGAGGGCTACGGCTTTGAGGCGGAGGAATTTCCTGCCGATATAGATTTGCAGAGTCCGCTTGATATGGTTTCTGATAATCCCGGTGACAAGCCCTATCCGTCGGAAGAGGACTGGACGGAAGGCGGAGTGCCGATTACACGCACTACATACGGCGAATACAGCGGAACGACTTATTTTAATCTCTCAAACGGCGGACAGGTTAATAATAAAACGTCGCTGACAAACGAACTGCTTCTCAGGGAAAGCTGTATGTCGCCCGATTTCACTATAGATGATACGGACGAACCGCAGGTTCTGATTTATCATACCCACACGACGGAAAGCTTTGAGCCGTATGTCCGTGATAATCTTGACGCAGATTTCAACTATAGGACTACCGACGAGACAAAGAATATGATAATGGTAGGCAATGCGATTCAGGCGGAGCTTGAGGCGCAGGGAATAGGTGTTATACACGTCACGGAGATTCACGACTATCCGTCCTATAACGGCTCGTACGGACGGAGCAGAGAGAGTATAGTGCCGATTCTTGAGCAGTACCCGAGCATAAAGGTCGCACTTGATATTCACCGTGACGCTATTTCAAATTCAGATTTTGCCGCCCAGCCGTATATTGAAATTGACGGAAAGGAAGCGGCGCAGATTATGATTATATCGGGCTGTGATGACGGTACGCTTGATATGCCGAACTATATGAATAACTTCCACTTTGCCTGCAATCTTCAACAGCAGTTTGAAAGAGACTATCCCGGCTTCACACGTCCGATACTGTTTGATTACCGTCACTATAATCAGGATTTGACAAACGGAAGTCTTCTGATTGAGGTCGGTTCTCACGGAAACACGCTGGAGCAGGTGCAGTATTCGGGACAGCTGATAGGACGTTCATTGTGTAATTTACTTAACAGTATCAAGGAGTAGGAAATTATGAGGATAAAAAACAAAACAATGGTCAGGGCGATATTGGTGTATATCGTTTTGACCATTGGAATGCAGATGTTTCTTTATGCGTATACAAATTCGTACAACAGGCTGACGGATGAGAAGATTACACCTGCGAGCCTGATTGTAGGCGAAGAGAGTGCGGAGCTGAAAATTCTGAACAGGACATATAATTTCAGCCTTGATAAAATATCGCCTGACAGCAGAATTTATTTTATCGCATATCTTTTTTCGCCCGATGAACTCAGGGCAGAACTGCTGTTTTTTCGGGAACAGCCCTGCTTTCCGTGATACCGTTGTAGAAGCAGTTAAGCTCACCCGAATAGTATAAGTCCGCACCCGGAAATCTGCGGAAATCATCGGGTATATAGAGACTGAACGGCTTTTCAAGAGGAATGCCGATTTTGTCCATAGTATAAGCCACAAACTGCGAGCATACAAAACAGCGGTCTCTTTTCCAGTTGATGTTGAGATATACGGCGATAAGCCCGAGAAGATTGTAGGAATAGATTCTGCGGTTTTTAATAAAATGGTTGATAATCCTGTTGTATTTTTTCTTCTGCTTGTGAGTAACTTTAATGCGGTAGATTTCGCACGGTATATAGCCGAACTTGCCAAGAGTACCTTCGCCGACGATTTCCCTGTTGAATGTTGCAGGCAGAGGAAACGGTCGGTATGTACGGCAGAAGCTGTACATTTCAGATAAATCCTCGCTTCCTGAAAGCGAGACGTGGTTGTAAGGCTTTTTAGTAAAAAATCTGAAAAATTTTGCCGGCTTCGTTCCTGTTTGTGCAACTATAATATATATGTAGTCCAAAATATCACCCCAATTATGAATATTAGCACACAAAAAAATTTTCTAAAATAATTATAGCATAAACACTTGCAAATTTCAATAGTTTCTGCTATAATAATATTGTTGTGTGTTTTTTGCATAATATTATAAAAAATATGCCTGTAGCTCAGTGGATAGAGCAGTGACCTCCGACGTCACGTGCGCAGGTTCGACTCCTGTCAGGCATACCAGTATTTTTATAACTGAATGGATTCTGACATAAATAAAAAAGTCCGTCTTGAACGGACTTTTTTGGATTTATTTTCGTGAATATAAAAAAATTGGTGAGACATAAGGGATTTGAACCCTTGACCCTACGCTTAAAAGGCGTATGCTCTACCGACTGAGCTAATGTCTCACACAACGTAATATATTATATCATACAATTCACGGTTTGTCAAGATAAATATTTGAAAAACGTGATTATATACAAATTTACGGGATTTTTATTCCCAAAAGCAGTGCAAATACACGAATTTTTAAAAAACACTTGACTTTTCCGTATTTATGGTATATAATATATATTGTTGATATTGATGTGCTTGTAGCTCAGCTGGATAGAGTGACTGGCTACGAACCAGTAGGTCGGGGGTTCGAATCCCTCCAGGCACGCCACCACATTGTCTATGGTGTAAGTCTTTTTCATAATGAGCAGGGAAGTCCGTAAAAACGGGCTTCTTTGTTTTTATAGTAATAAAAATCCCCGTTCTTAGGAACAGGGATTTTTTTATTATTTGCGTGCAAAAGCTGAGACTGCCGAGAATATCAGGAAAACGGCGAGGTCGGAGACTACTATGGTTGCACCGACAGGAGTTGAGCAGATGAGCGAAATAATTACTCCTGCACCTGCGCAGACTACTGAAATGACAGCCGAGCAGACAATAACGCTCTTGAAGCTTCTGAACAGTCGCATAGCCGAGAGTGCCGGGAAGATAATCAGTGCGGAAATAAGCAGAGAGCCGACCAGATTCATCGCAAGCACTATGATAATTGCAGTTATAACGGCAATCATAAGGTTATAGCCGTCGGAATTTATTCCTGTTGCTTTGGAAAAATTCTCGTCAAAAGTCACGCTGAAAATCTTGTTGTAGAACAGCATGAAAGTCGCAAGAACCATTACAGCCATTACCGTGCAGAGGATTACGTCTGATTTGTCCAGCTTGAGTATTGAGGTTGAGCCGAAGAGCGAACCGCATACATCGGAGGAGATATTTGACGAGGAAGGGAAGCGGTTCATAAGCATATAGCCCAGAGCCAGCGCACTCACCGAAATCATAGCGATTGAAGCGTCGCCACGTATTTTTGTATTTCGTCCTGTCCTGAGAATCAGAACGGCGGAAATTACAGTGACAGGCATAACAATAATCATTCTGTTGGTTATTCCTGTGATTGCGGCGACTGCCATAGCGCCGAATGCGACGTGTGAGAGACCGTCGCCGATGAACGAAAACCTCTTCAGCACAAGCGGTACGCCGAGAAGCGACGAACACAGTGCAATCAGCAGAACTACTATAAAAGCGTATCTCACAAACGGATATGAGAAGTAATTTTCAAGTTCGGCAAGCATCAGAATCCCTCCGTTTCTATGAAAGCACGTCCTGCTTCGCTGTTGAGGTAATCGGATTTTGTCCCGAAAAACAGCTGTTTTTTTGAGATATGCAGTATATGGGTAGCATATTTTAGAGCGGACGAAATATCGTGCGAGACCATAATTATTGATATTCCCTTGCGGTTAAGTCCTGCGATGAGTTCATAAAGCTCGGTCTGTGCAAGAGGGTCGAGACCTGTGACAGGCTCGTCAAGAAGGAGCATTTTATTTGTTGCGCACAATGCCCTTGCAAGAAGCACACGCTGTTGCTGACCGCCTGAAAGCTCTCTGTAACAGCGCCCTGCGAGCGATTCAATGCCGAGCTGTTTCATATTATCGTCGGCAAGTTTTTTTTCAGCGGAATTATAAAACGGATGGAATCCCTTTTTTGAGAGACAGCCTGAAAGTACGATTTCACGCACAGAGGCAGGAAAATCCCTCTGCACGGGAGTCTGCTGAGGAAGATAGCCTATATCTCTTGCGGAAAAGCCGTCGCACCATTTGATTTCACCGCTTATCTGCGGTTTAAGACCGAGCAGAGCCTTAATCAGCGTACTTTTTCCCGAGCCGTTTTCGCCCAGAATGCAGAGGTAATCACCGCTGTTGACGGTAAAATTCAGATTTTCGGTAACAATGCCGTCCTCATAGCCGAGAGCGGTATTTCTGCAAATAATTTGTTTACTCATTTAAAAACCTCTTGTAAAATGTCGTAATTTTTCTTCATAATAGACAGATAAGTTGTACCGTCGTTTATCTGCTTATCCGTAACCGACTGTATTGAATCGAGAACAGCGATATTCTGCGATTCTGACGACGTATTTTCAATAACAGCGTCGGCAATGGTGCAGTCGGAATTTTCTATGGTGAAAACCGTATCAGCGTTAAGCTCATCGGCTTTTTTCGCAAGGAACGTGATAGTCTCAAAGCTTGCCTGAGTATCGGCGGAACAGCCTGTGAATGCGGCGAAGTAGTCAAGATTATAGTCCTCAACAAAGTATCTGAACGGAAAGCGGTCGCCGAAAATAAGGGTCTGCGGATTATTATCGAAAAGGCTGTGAAAATCGCTGTCGAGAGCTGACAGCTCCGCAATATAGCTGTCGGAGTTCGCCGTATATTCCGCACTTCCGTCGCTGTCGGCAGATATGATTACGCTTGTTATTTCAGATACGCATTTTTTGGCATTTGATAGAGAAAGCCAGATATGCTCATCGTATTCTGTTTCATCGGAATCCTCATCGCCGTGAGCCATACCCTCTTTTATTTCCTCCTCAACAGCAGAATCGGCGAGAACATCAAGCAGATTTACAACCTTCATATCCTGATTCACGGCATTGTCAAGAATATCTTCAATCCATTCATCGGATTCACCGCCGACGTAGATAAAAACGTCACAGCTTGAGATTTTTATAATATCATCGGCAGTCGGCTGGAAATTATGCAGGTCAGAACCGTTGCCGAGCAGATAAGTAAGATTTATATTACCGCTGTCGCCGACGATATTCTTTGTCCAGTCGTACACGGAAAAAACAGTGCAGATGACGTTTATTTTTCCGTCGTCCTCAACAGGAGCGGAAGTACAGCCTGTGAAAACAGCGGTTGAAATAATTACAGCCGAGACAGCTGAAATAAACTTTTTTAACATAATACTCTCCATTTTAAAATTGATAATCATTTTCATTTTTAGATTATATCACATAAAAAGCGGTTTGTCAAGTGCCTGCAAAAATAAAAAGAACGTCTAGACGTTCTTTTTATCATACGGGTGTTCCGCAATATATTTATCGAGAATTTCAGCAGCTGTGCGTACGAATTTAATGCAGGGACGTACTTTATAATACTGCTCGGTACGCTTTTCAGGCTCGGGATTCTTGTTGACGTTCAGGTGCTTAAGCAGTTCAAGGCAGTTTATAGTGCCGTGTTGGTCTTTGAATTGCTGTGCGAGGTACTGAATACGGCGGTAGTGTTCAGCCTTTTCGTCAATATCGTTTACGGAAATATAGCCGTACAGTATGCCTGCAACCATAAACATCGCCGAGCAAGTACCGCACACCTCACGCATTCTTCCCATACCACCGCCGAACGACGACGAAAGTCGGAGTGCAAGTTCTTCATCGATACCTGTTACATCTGAGAAAGCAGTAAAAACCGCCTGCGAGCAGTTCCGTCCCTCAGCAAACAGCTGACAGGCTTTTTCAGCGTGATTCATTTTTCTCACCTCGTTTCAAATCAGGAGTTTTACACGCACAGGCACAGTAAATCTCACCTGCGCCTGAATTTATCAGCAGATTAGCGACTTCCGCAAGCGTTGAGCCTGTGGTGCATACATCGTCGATAACAAGAATGCGCTTATCTCTGACTGCTGAAATATCGTTGACGGAAAACGCATTTTTGAGATTATTTTTCCGCTCCGCCCTCGTAAGATTTTTCTGTGCAAGAGTTTTCCTGTTTTTGATTACAATATCCGAGCGTGTTTCAATATCAAGTATACGGCTGATTTCCTTTGCAATAAGTTCCGACTGATTGAATCCACGTTTTCTGAGATTTTCACGGTACAGAGGAACAGGCACTATAAAATCGGGTGTAATTTTTTCAGCCCGTATACGTTCCGCCATAGCTGAACCCAGAGCGTACGGAGCATTTCCGCCTGTACCGTCTTTCATAATGAAAATCGCAGAAGATATTTTGTCGTTGTATTCAAACGCAGAAATAAATTTTTTGACTTTTGGGATTCTGAAACTGCCGTTATATTTAACAATACCGTCCTCGCAATCGTTGCAGAATCCGTC
>JAMPGO010000029.1 GCA_023663905.1 Ruminococcus flavefaciens | reverse complement strand
TTGATAGTAATATCATTTTCAGAGCATATAAATTTATTTATTTCATCTTCAATACCATATCCTACATATTTAAACGCTGCTCTTGATGCATCATATTTAAATAAACAGTTTCTGATTTCTATAATTCTCTGCTCTTTAATTTTGTTTTCAAAATCACACATTGAATTGAAATAAGAAAAAAGTACCTTTCCAACAGTACTTTTACCTGTATTATTTTCACCGCATATTACGGTTATTCCATCAAGTTTTATATCAGCCGATTCGATTTTTCCAATATTTTTTATACTTAATTTCATAATCGGAAACACTCCTTACAATTTTGCCAAATACACATTATATATTTTATAATATTTTTGTTAGAATGTCAATTGTTTATAATAAAGTTTGTTTATTCTCACAATTATATACTTTAAATTATATGAATATTTAATAAAAATATTCAATGTAAAATCTATAAATTTCTGAAAGGAGCATTTTATGTCAGTAAAAACATATAGCAATTCAGACAATATACAGCTTTCGGAGCATTTCAATGTACAGGAATTTCGCTGTAAATGTGGGAAAAATCACAATATTCTGCTTGCGGACGAGCTGATAAATAAACTTGAGGAACTGTTTGCGGTGCTGGACTGCTCCAAAATTATCGTTACAAGCGGCTACCGTTGTCCCGAACACGATGCTGACAAGAACGTGGGCGGTAACGGTTGCGGTCAGCACACCAGAGGTACAGCGGCGGACGTTTGCTGTTACGGTCAGGACGGAAAGCCTGTTAGCAGTAAAATTGTCTGCTGTAAGGCTCAGGATTTGGGCTTTACAGGCATTACGAACATCAACGGCGAGTACATCTACACACACCTTGATGTGCGTGAGAACGGTACTTATTTCGGTGACGAGACGACCGGCAACAACACCGTGACTTCCGATTTTTACAGCTATTTCGGCATATCAGCTAACAAAATTGTTGCAAATGGCATAGACGTGTCGGAACATCAGGGTGTGATTGACTGGGACAAGGTCAAGTCAGACGGGGTGCAGTTTGCGATACTTCGTGCAGGTTACGGCAAGGAGAGCAGTCAGGTTGACAGGCAGTTTGAACGCAATTACAGTGAGTGCAAGCGACTTAATATCCCTGTTGGTGCTTACTGGTACAGCTACGCTACTACCGCAGCAGAAGCTGTTCAGGAAGCGACTGTCTGCCTGTCAGTGCTTGCAGGAAAGCAGTTTGAGTACCCGATAGCCTTTGATATTGAGGAAAAGAACAGCCTTGCAAATGCGGATGAACTGTGTAACGCTTTCTGTTCTGAAATCGAAAAAGCAGGGTATTACACGGCTATTTACAGTTTCAAATCGGCTTTTGACTGCAATATCAGTAGTACCATAAAAGAAAAGTACGATGTTTTCCTGTCCCATATCGGTGTTGAGCAGACGGACTACAGCGGAAACTACGGCATCTGGCAGTACAGCTGGACAGGAAAAATCAACGGTATCTCAGGCGATGTCGATTTGGATTACGCTTACAAAGACTATCCCTCTATTATAAAGAGTGCAGGTCTGAACGGCTTTTCTGCTGATTCCTCGTCCTCTGAATCGCCGTCCGACAAAAATACTCTTGAAAAAATCCTTGAACACGTTTCGAGTATTGACAAGAAGATGAAGTAATATCGGCAAAGCACAGTGAAAATCCGTGTCATATTTCGTGTCATATTTTAGTTAAAATCATAAAACTTTGAGATAAAAATCTTAATCTTTTGTGATTGTTTATTTGCTTTACATTTTATCTGAACATAAAGAAAACCGCTGTATACTGCCATTTTCAGCAATACACAGCGGTTTTTGATAAGCGCGGATTGAGAGATTTGAACTCTCGCGCCGGTTTCCCGACCTACTCCCTTAGCAGGGGAGCCCCTTCACCACTTGGGTAAATCCGCAAAATATGGCGGAGAGGGTGGGATTCGAACCCACGTGCCTTTTGGGCAAACGGTTTTCAAGACCGCCTCGTTATGACCGCTTCGATACCTCTCCGTGTTTGTGATATTCAGTTTGTTTTGTGTCACGTCCGTGTCACTCAACGATATATATTATATCACGGATTTTCAAAAATGTCAAG
Source organism: Ruminococcus flavefaciens (assembly GCA_023663905.1). GTDB lineage: Bacteria > Bacillota > Clostridia > Oscillospirales > Ruminococcaceae > Ruminococcus > Ruminococcus flavefaciens_AD. The sequence continues at coordinate 12,445 of JAMPGO010000029.1, read as the reverse complement.
GGTTTTATGCACAGATAATATTCAACAATTTGATGATATTTTTATCTATAATCACTAAAATTGCAAAAAATGGTGAAATTTCAAAAATTCGCTTTACATATTCCCGATTTTAGTGTAAAATATACATAGTAATAATTTTGAAGAGGTGTGTATTATGACAGAACCCAAATACAAAAGAATTTTATTGAAACTCAGCGGTGAGGCTCTCGCAGGAGACAACAAAACAGGGCTTAATTTCGACGCTATAACTGAAATCTGCAAAAGTATCTGCAAGACTGCAAAGGCAGGAGTTCAGGTTGCTGTTGTTGTCGGCGGTGGCAATTTCTGGCGTGGACGTTCAAGCGGAAGTATGGACAGGACTCGTGCCGACCATATCGGTATGCTCGCAACTGCTATGAATGCACTTGCCGTTTCAGATGTTCTTGAAAGTCTTGGCTGTGATGTCCGTGTGCAGACTGCTATCTCAATGCAGCAGGTCGCTGAACCGTATATCCGCAACAGGGCTGTCCGTCATCTCGAAAAGGGCAGAATCGTTATTTTCGGCTGTGGAACAGGCAGTCCGTTCTTCTCAACCGATACTGCGGCTTCTCTCCGTGCGGCTGAAATCGAGGCTGATATCGTTTTCAAGGCTACTCTTGTTGACGGTGTTTATGACAAAGACCCGCACAAGTATGCCGACGCAGTTAAGTTTGATACTCTTACTATCGCAAAGGTAATCAACAACAATCTCGGTGTAATGGACAGCACGGCGGCTGCTATGTGCCGTGAAATCAAGATGCCTATGCTGGTGTTTGACCTCAGCCGTCCCGATAATATCTATGACGCTGCTATGGGCGAAAATGTCGGAACAGTCGTTCTGCCCGAATAATTTTGAAAGGAATTTTTAACTATGAAAGCTACAATTGATAATGCAAAGGAAAAAATGAATAAGAGCCTTAAAGCTCTCGACAAGGAATTTTCAGCAATCCGTGCAGGACGTGCAAACCCTGCCGTTCTTGACAAGGTTCAGGCTGAATACTGGGGAACTCTCACTCCTGTAAGCCAGATGGCTTCCGTTTCTGTTTCAGAAGCAAGAATCCTCGTAATCCAGCCCTATGACAAGTCCGCCCTGAAGTCCATTGAAAAGGCTATTCAGGCTTCCGACATCGGAATCAACCCGACAAACGACGGCAACGTACTCCGCCTTGTATTCCCACAGCTCACAGAGGAGAGACGTAAGGAGCTTTGCAAGAATATCAAGAAAATCGGCGAGGATTCAAAAGTCGCAATCCGTTCTGTCCGCCGTGATACTATGGATAAGCTCAAGGCTATGAAGAAAAATTCCGAAATCACAGAGGACGACCTCAAGGACTGCGAAAAGAAGGTTCAGGATTTGACAGACAAGTTCTGCGCAGAGGCTGACAAGGCTGTTTCTGCTAAGGAAAAGGAAATTATGACGGTGTAATATGGCTATATTCGGTAAAAAAGAGGAAATCAGAACCCTTCCCGAGAAGCTTCCGCAACACGTCGGATTTATTATGGACGGCAATGGAAGATGGGCGAAAAAGCGTGGTCTGCCACGTCCTTTCGGTCACAAGGAGGGTGCTAAGAATTTCAAGAAAATCGTCCGCTACTGCAAGGATATAGGCTTGCAGAATATATCTTTCTATGCTTTTTCAACGGAAAACTGGCAGAGACCCGATGACGAGGTACATACTATTATGAACCTGTTCCGTGAATATATCGTTGACGTAAGAAACTTTCTGAGCGAGAATACGAGGATGATTTTTCTCGGCGATAAATCGGCATTTGACGAGGATTTGCAGGAGAAGATGATTAAGCTTGAGGAAGATACGGCGCATTATACTGAAATGACCCTGATGATGGCGGTTAACTACGGCGGTCGTGATGAAATCGCACGTTCGGCACGTATTCTTGCGCAGAAGGCTGTGAACGGCGAAATCCGACCCGAGGACATTACCGAGCAGTCCGTTGCGGATGAGCTTTACACAAAGGGCATTCCCGATGTTGATTTGGTAATCCGTCCGTCGGGCGAACTGCGGTTGTCAAATTATTTAATCTGGCAGTGCGCCTATGCGGAATACTACTTCACGGATATTTTATGGCCCGATTTTACTCCTGCTGAGCTTGACAAGGCTCTGATTGATTTCGATAACCGTCACCGCCGTTTCGGAGGTGTGTGATTTGCTTACTCGTATTATATCGGCATTTGTCGGAATCGCCATTGCAGTAACGATACTTTTTCTGCACAAAACAATTGTTCTCCCGATAGCTATTGCGCTGGTTATAGGCATAATGCTGTTTGAACTCGTCAGGGCGGTAAAGCTTGAAAAGTGCTATCCCATACTGATTGCTACTGAAATAGGCGGAGTATCTCTTCCGCTGATTTACTGCTTCTGGTACAGGACTTTATATAACGAAAAAGAGTGGTACAACGGCTTTATTGACGCACATAATATCATCACGTTCGGCATAATGCTTGCGTGTGCGTTCGTCATATTCATAACGTGGCTGAAAAAGCACAAGGAAATACAGTACGGACAGGTGTTTTTCGTGCTTGCGTGTATGGTGCTTGTACCGCAGTCTATGTCAACGCTGGTGCTTATTGAGAAGCAGGCAGGCGAACACAGCGTATTCTTTATTGTAATGGGTCTGTGCGGTGCGTGGATTGCCGACAGCGGTGCGTATTTCACGGGAGTTGCAATCGGCAAGCATAAGCTCTGCCCTGAAATCAGCCCGAAAAAGACTATCGAGGGCTTTGTCGGCGGTATTATTTCGACGGCAGTCGTATTTGTTGCGGCATTTTTCGTGTACAACAGATTTATCGCAGAAAATCCGCTTGAACTCAGTGTAGTGCGATATATTCTTGTTGCCGTTGCAGGAATGGTCTGCGCTGTAATCGGTACGGTCGGCGATTTGTCGGCATCTATGGTAAAGCGACAGATTGGCTTCAAGGATTACGGCAGGATTATGCCCGGTCACGGCGGACTTATGGACAGATTTGACAGCGTGCTTTTTGTACTGCCGACGTTCTATGTGTTCATCAAGATTATAGGCATTGTGAATATCAGCTGGTAAAATATAAAAACAAATGAAAGGCGACATAACGTTGCCTTTCGTATTTTAATACATAATTATCCTGATAAGGAGATATAATATTTATGAAGAAAATTTCAATTTTAGGCTCAACAGGCTCAATCGGCACGCAGTCTCTTGAAGTCTGCGAGAAGCATAATTTTGACGTTGTTGCCATTGCCGCTCACAGCAGTGTTGATATGCTGGAGGCTCAGGCGAGGAAGTTCAAGCCCCGATATGTGGGAATTTACAACGAAAACAGGTATGATGACCTTAAAAGCCGTCTTGCCGATACTGATATAAAGGTTCTCTGCGGTATGGACGGTCTGTGCGAGATTGCTTCGCTTGACGAAAACGACATCGTGCTTAACTCCGTCGTCGGTATGGTCGGACTGCTTCCCACGCTTGTTGCGATAAATGCGGGAAAAGACGTTGCGCTTGCAAATAAGGAGACTCTTGTTGCAGGCGGTGAGCTTGTTATGTCGCTTGCAAATAAGAAGAACGTGAAAATCTATCCCGTTGACAGCGAGCATTCGGCGATATTCCAGTGTTTGCAGGGAAATAAGCGTGAACAGCTCAACAAGATTATACTTACGGCTTCGGGCGGTCCTTTTTACGGCTATACTTACGAACAGCTTAAAAGCGTGACAAAGGCGGACGCACTTAAGCACCCGAACTGGAGTATGGGCAACAAGATTACTATTGATTCCGCAACGCTTATGAATAAGGGACTTGAATTTATCGAGGCGAAATGGCTGTTCGATTTAACTCCCGAGCAGATTGAAATTGTCGTTCACCGTCAGAGCGTTATACATTCTGCGGTTGAATACAAGGATTTTGCCGTTATAGCTCAGCTCGGCGTGCCTGATATGAAAATCCCGATACAGTATGCGCTTCTCTATCCCGAGAGACTTGAATGCCCGACAAAACCGCTCTCGCTCACGGATTACGGCACACTCACATTCGCCGAGCCTGACTATGAGACGTTCAAGTGCCTTAACTCGGCAATCAGGGCGATTACTCTCGGCGGAGCTTATCCCTGCCTTGTAAATTCCGCAAACGAGGAAGCTGTAAAGGCATTTCTGAATGACGAGATTGAATTTATACAGATTGGAGAAATTGTCTCGTCCGTGCTTGACAAATTCAAGTTCACGACTATATCGGGATATGACGATGTTATGAAGGCTGACGGCGAGGCGAGAGAGTATGTCAGAAATATTATAGCTTGAGAAAGGATTTACTATGGGTATTGTTATAGCATTGATTATATTCGGGCTTATTGTCACGGTTCACGAGTTCGGGCATTTTATCTGCGCAAAGCTCAGCGGAATAAAAGTTCTGGAGTTTTCCGTCGGAATGGGTCTGAAGATTTTCCAGAAGCAGATTGGCGAAACAATGTACTCGCTCAGGATTCTTCCCGTCGGCGGTTACTGTTCAATGGAGGGCGAGGACGAATCGGGCGATAATCCACGCAGTTTCCGCAATGCCAAGCTCTGGAAGAGAATGATTGTCCTTGCCGCAGGTGCGATAATGAACTTTGTACTCGGTTTTGTTATGGTCGTTATTATGACGTGTATGTTCGATGCAATCCCAACTACCCAGATTCGTGGATTCAGCGGTGTTCTCAACGATGACGGCACAAAGACCTACTATGCGGAGAGCTATAAGACAGGTCTGCGCCACGATGACGTTATCGTGAAAATGGACGGAACGGCAATCTACAGCATACTCGACCTCAACTATATGTTCGATTCCACAACGCAGGATACTCACGAGCTTGTCGTGAAGCGTGACGGCAAAAGGATTAAGCTTGACGGAGTTGTATTTCACGACGAAAACTCGGGCGATACCCTTGATTTCGGGCTTGTAACCAAAGACAAGAATTTTCTGACGGTTATGGACTGCTCGGGCGATATTTTTATGTCAATGGGTCATATCGTGGGAATGTCGCTCAAACAGCTGATAACGGGTCACGCAAAAAAAGAAGATATAGGCGGACCTGTCGGGGTTGTTACGGCTATCAGTGATTCGACTGAACAGGCGGAAAGCACAGGCGACGCAGTTTTTAATCTTGTGTATATGACCGCCCTGATTACCATAAATCTGGGCATATTCAATCTTCTGCCGATTCCGGGACTTGACGGCGGAAGGCTTATATTCTGCTTCATCGAGCTTGTCAGGAGAAAGCCTGTCAAGCCCGAACACGAGGGCTATGTTCACCTTGCAGGAATGGTATTTCTTTTCGGAGTTATGATTTTTGCAACCTTCAATGATATAATGAGACTTATTCACGGATAAACAAAGGAGTAAAAAACTATGAGAAACGTAAAACCTGTAAAAGTCGGGGATTTTGTCCTCGACGGAAAGCATATATACATACAGTCAATGCTGAACGTACGTTCGGATGATATTGAGGGAAACGTTAAGCAGGCTGTTGAGCTTGAAAAGGCAGGCTGTGAGATTATCCGCACGGCTATTCCCGATATGAACGCAGTCAAGCTTATTCCTGCAATCAAACAGGCGGTAAAGATTCCGCTTGTTGCCGATATTCATTTTGATTACCGCCTTGCAATCGAATCCGCTGCCGCAGGAGTTGATAAAATCCGCATAAATCCTGGAAATATCGGCGGTATGGACAGGGTAAAGGCAGTTGTTGAAGCCTGCCGTGCAAGAAATCTTCCCATAAGAATCGGCGTAAATTCAGGCTCGCTCGAAAAGGAGCTTCTTGCAAAATACGGCTCGCCGACTCCCGAAGCACTCGTTGAAAGCGCAATGAATCACGCAAAACTTCTGGAGCGTTTTGATTTCGATGACATTGTTATTTCTATCAAGTCCTCTGACGTGAACAGGATGATAGCTTCATACAGGCTTGCTTCCGAGAAGTGCAGTTATCCGCTTCATCTCGGTGTTACAGAAGCGGGAACGGAGCGTATGGGACTTATCAAGTCGGCTGTCGGAATAGGCTCGCTTCTCTGCGACGGTATCGGCGAGACTATCCGTGTATCGCTGACGGACGAACCTGTCAAGGAGATTTCAGCCGCAAGGGATATACTTAAATGTATTGGCAAAAGAAAGGGTGTGCAAATAGTTTCCTGCCCGACCTGCGGACGTACGAGAATCGATTTAATCGGCACTGCCAAGAAAGTAGAGCAGGCGCTTGCCGATTCTGACAAGGATATTACGGTTGCGGTTATGGGCTGTGTAGTTAACGGACCCGGAGAGGCAAGGGAAGCCGACGTTGGAATTGCAGGAGGCGACGGCTGTGCTGTGATTTTCAGGAAAGACGGTACACAGCGTAAAATCAGGGAGGAAGATATTGTTGCCGAGCTTCTTGCGGAGGTTGAAAATTTATGACGGTGAAAATATCCGATTTTTTGGATGAATTTTGTACTGATATTCCCGAATCCGCAAAAAACGGCAGTATTTTCAGAATCTCGTATTCAGAGGATATGAAGCATATCAGGTTTTTTGCGTTTTTCGACAGTATAGTTCCGACAAAGGATATTTTTCTGTTTGAATCGTCAGTATCCGATGCCATAAAGACCGAGAGCGTACGGCTTAAGCCGAGATATAACAAGGAGCTTTTTACTCCTGCGTGCCTGCCTGAGCTTGTGGAGCTTCTTAAAAGGGATGTTTCTGTAGTAAACGGATTTCTCAATGACGCTGATATGCAGTTTGACGGCGAAAATCTGAACATCACGCTTATGCACGGCGGACGTGATATGCTGGTACACTGCAACTTCGAGAGACAGTTTGCACAGCTTGTCTACAATCAGTTCGGCATAAAAATACAGGTGAACCTTATCGGCGGTGCAACTGTCAGCAGTGAGGATTACGAGAAGCTTGTCAATAAGCTCGATTCCGAAATGCCCGACTACAGCAGTCAGCTTAAACCGCCCGAACCGCCCGAGAAAGTCCGTCAGGAAGCTGTTCCCGTACAGACGGTTGACATATCCTGCCTTGACAAGAATTTTGATACGGAATCGGCTGAAATTGTCAGGGGCAAGGCAATCCACGAAACACCCATAGCTATCTCGGAAGCGCTTGAAAAGCTGGGTACGAACGTAACTGTTGTGGGCGATATTTTTGCCGTTGAAGTCAAGGAACTGCGCAACGACAAGACCGTCATAACCTACTGCATAACGGACTACAGCGGTTCGGTTATTGTAAAGAATTTTACAAAGACATCCGACAAGGACGAGACAGCGAAACTCACGCTTAAAAAGGGTACGACTGTTCTTGTATCGGGCAAAATCGATTTCGATAACTACGCACACGATTTCTGTATAAGTTTTGCTTCTGTCATAAAAGTAAAGAGAATCCCGAGAACGGACAGCTATCCCGAAAAGCGTGTTGAGCTTCACTGCCACACCAATATGTCGGCTATGGACGCTGTAACCGACCCTGTAACGCTCATAAAGCGTGCGGCTGAATGGGGGCATCAGGCTATGGCGATAACCGACCACGGCTGTGTGCAGGCTTTTCCCGACTGTATGTACAATATGCCCGACAATTTCAAGGTAATATATGGCTGTGAGGCTTATGTCGTCAACGATATTGACCGCAAGATGATTCTTAAAAAGCCCGATTCACGTGATTTCAACGGCGAGCTTATTGTTTTTGACGTGGAGACTACGGGACTGAGCTATTCAAACGACAGGCTGACGAGCATTGCGGGCGTAAAAGTCCGTAACTTGCAGATTGTTGACAATTTTGAGATTTATGTAAATCCCGAAAAGCCAATTCCCGAAAAAATAACACAGCTTACGGGTATAACTGACGATATGGTTAAGGACGCACCGAAAGAAGCCGAAGCGCTCCGTCAGTTTATGGATTTCTGCGGAGAAAATCCGGTACTTGTCGCCCATAATGCCGATTTCGATACCACAATGCTTAATGAAATCTGCAAGCGAAACGGCATAGATTTTGACTATAACTATATTGATACGCTGATTCTCTGTCAGGCTATGCTTCCCGAAGTCGCACGTCACAGGCTCAACTATGTCGCTAAAGTCCTGAAGCTGGGCAGTTTTGAACATCATCGTGCCGACGAGGACGCACTTATTCTTGCGAAGATTTACATAGAGCTGATAAGCCGACTGAAATCGCAGAGAAATTACACGCACCTCAATCAGCTCAACGAGCTTGTCGGCGATATTGAGATAAAGAAGCTGAAATCGTATCACCAGATTATTCTTGTCCGCAATCAGGCAGGACTTAAAAATCTTTACAAGCTCGTTTCAATCAGCAACCTTGACTATTTCTATAAAAAACCGCTGATTCCGAAGTCCGTACTTGAACAGCACCGTGAGGGACTTATTTTCGGAAGCGCCTGTGAAGCAGGTGAACTTTTTCAGGCGATTCTTGCAAAACAGTCCAAAAGTCATATTGAGAAGCTTGCGAAATTCTATGATTACCTCGAAATCCAGCCAGTAAGCAACAACGAATTTATGATTCGTGACGGCTCGGCGGAAAATATCGAGGAGTTGCAGAACTACAACCGCCGTATTATTGAACTCGGCGAGAAGCTGAATATTCCCGTCTGCGCAACCTGCGACGTGCATTTTATTGACCCGAAAGACGCTGTTTACCGCAAGATAATTCTCGCAGGAATGGGCTTTAAGGACACTGAAAATCAAGCTCCGCTGTACCTGCGCACCACAGAGGAAATGCTTGCGGAATTTGCTTATCTCGGCGAGGAAAAGGCGAAGGAAGTCGTTATAACGAATACAAATCTTATTGCCGATATGGTTGAAGTAGTCCGCCCGATTCCGAAGGGAACGTTTACCCCGACGATTGAGGGTGCAGAGGAGGAGCTTGTTAAAATCACGCACGACAAGGCATATGAAATCTACGGCAATCCTCTTCCCGAACTCGTTGAAAAACGTCTCGACCGTGAGCTGTCGTCCATTATCAAGCACGGCTTCTCGGTGCTTTACATCATCGCACAGAAGCTTGTGTGGAACTCCGTTGAGAACGGCTATCTTGTCGGCTCACGTGGCTCGGTAGGCTCATCATTTGTCGCTTCAATGGCAGGAATATCCGAAGTAAATCCGCTTCCACCGCACTATATATGCCCGAAATGCCGTCACAGCGAGTTTATAACGGACGGCTCATACGGCTCGGGATTTGATATGCCCGAAAAAAGCTGTCCCGAATGTGGTACTGATATGCTCCGTGAGGGTCACGATATACCGTTCGAGACTTTTCTCGGATTCGACGGCGACAAAGCTCCTGATATAGACCTGAATTTTTCGGGCGAGTATCAGTCGCAGGCGCACAGGTATACAGAACAGCTGTTCGGAAAATCCAACGTTTTTAAGGCAGGTACTATCTCGGCTGTAGCTGAAAAAACGGCTTACGGTTATGTTAAGAATTACTGCGAGGAAAAGGGCATAACGCTGAATAACTGCGAGATGTCACGTCTTGCAGCCGGATGTACGGGAATAAAGCGTACTACGGGACAGCACCCGGGCGGAATGGTTGTAGTGCCGTCGGACTATGAAGTATACGATTTCACTCCAGTCCAGCACCCTGCCGATTCAACCGACTCGGACGTAATCACAACGCACTTCGATTTCAATTCGCTCCACGATACTATTCTCAAGCTTGACGAGCTGGGTCACGTTGTACCAACGCTTTACAAGCACCTCGAGGATTTGACAGGCAAGAAGATAAAAGACGTACCTACCGCCGACCCTGACGTTATCAGGATGTGTACTGACTGCTCCGTTCTTGGAGTTACTGCGGAAGAGATTTACTGCAAAACGGGAAGTCTCGGTATACCTGAAATGGGTACGAATTTCACTATAGGAATGCTTCTCGATGCAAAGCCGACGAAATTCAGCGACTTTTTGCAGATTTCGGGATTGTCTCACGGTACGGATGTATGGCTCGGCAACGCAAAGGATTTGATTGACCAGAACATATGTACGATTTCGGACGTTATCGGAACACGTGACAGTATTATGACGTACCTGCTTTACAAGGGTGTTGAACCGCATATGGCATTCCAGATTATGGAGTGGACGAGAAAGGGCAAGGCGACGAAGCAGTTTACGCAGGAGATTATTGATATGCTGAAAAGCCATAACGTGCCTGACTGGTATATTGACAGCTGTCTTAAAATCAAATATATGTTCCCGAAGGCTCACGCAGCGGCATATGTAATTGCGGCGATAAAACTGGGCTGGTTCAAGCTTTACGAACCGCTCGCCTATTATTCAACGTATTTTTCGGTACGAGGCGAGGATTTTGACTACGAGCTTGCAATAAAGGGTAAGGAAGCTGTGCGTGCGAGAATAAACGAGCTTAAAGAACTCGGCAACGGACGTTCCAAGAAAGAGAGCGACCTGTATGATATTCTGCTTATCACGAACGAAATGCTGTCGAGAGGGTACAGCTTCCTGCCGATAGAGCTGTTCAAATCCCACGCAACAGACTATCTCATTGAGGGCAACAAGCTGAGAGTACCGTTTTCTGCAATGTCGGGAGTAGGCGATACTGTTGCAAAGGGCATTTACAAGGCTGTTCAGGACGGCGGATTTATTTCCATTGAAGAGTTTCAGGAGCAGAGCGGTGTATCAAAAACAACAATAGATATGTTGAAAACCATAGGAGCTTTCGGCGAATTGCCTGAATCTTCGCAAATGTCATTCTTTTGACTTGACTTTATCGTGCTATTATGTTATCATATTACCGTGTTAGCACGCTAAAGTGAATAATCGTCTGCACGGTTTTCTTAGATAATTAACAACAGAAAGGATTAATATATGAAAAACTATGATTTAATCACTCCCGAAGGCACTAAGGATTTGCTTTTCGGCGAATGTATTGTAAGGCGCAATATCGAAAATACCCTGCTGAATCTTTTCAGAAGCAGAGGATACAGCGAGATTATTACTCCGGGACTTGAATTTTTCGATGTATTCAATCAGAAATCACGCTATTTTCCGCAGGAAGCGCTTTACAAGATGACCGACAGCAAGGGCAGGCTTCTTGTTATGCGCCCCGATTCGACAATGCCTATCGCAAGAGTTGTCGCAACCCGTCTCCGTGACGCAGTGCTTCCGCTCAAATTATGCTATAATCAGACGGTCTACCGCAACGAATCCGCACTCAAGGGCAGAAGCGATGAGACCGTGCAGACCGGAATCGAGCTTATCGGCTCGCAGATGAAAATGGCGGATTTGGAGGTTATTTCGACTGCCGTTGATTCGCTCAATGCTTTTGGTATGGAATTTTCGCTTGAAATCGGTCACATAGGAGTATTCAGAACGCTTGTTGACAAGCTTGAAGCCGATGACAAGGACAAGGACTATATCCGCAAGCTTATTGAGAACAAGAACTTCCCTGCGCTCAACGATTTCCTTGATACGTTCGGCAGCAACCCTGTTACTTCCGCACTTAAAAAGCTTCCTGCGCTTTTCGGCGGTGAGGAAGTATTTGAAAAGGCTGAGGAGCTTATTCCCGACGAAAACGTCAAGCATATCCTTGACGAACTCCGTGATATATACGTTTCTGTGGCTGAACTCTGCGGAAACGACGGCAATATTACTGTTGATTTGGGTCTCGTCAACAAGACCGACTACTATACGGGACTTATCATCAAGGGCTATCTCAAAGGTCACGGTGAAGAAGTAATATCGGGCGGAAGATATGACAGGCTTATTGCAGAATACGGCTATGACGTTCCTGCTGTGGGATTTGCGGTAAACGTGAATGCGATTTCCAAAGTTATCGAGAAAAACGGCATACTTCCCGCAGTTCACGGCGCTGACGTAATCGTATTTGCAGAAGAGGGCTGTGAAGTTGCTGGAATAAAGACGGCGAGAGAACTCCGTGAGCAGGGACTTGTTGTCGAGAACGCACTTTTCGGCGATATTGAATCCGTCCGTGAGTACGCTAAGGAAAAGAAGATTGCAAGAGTTGTTGTCATTGACAGCGACGATACTGAGGAGGATGAATAATGAACAAGCCAATAAGAATAGCTCTCACGAAGGGCAGACTTGAAAAAGATACCGTCGGACTTTTTGAAAAGCTCGGCTTTGACTGCACAGCAGTTCACGAAAAGGGCAGAAAGCTTATTCTTCCCATACCCGACGCAAATGCAGAAGTAGTCCTCGCAAAGGCTAACGACGTTATCACCTATGTTGAACACGGCGTATGCGATATGGGTGTTGTCGGAAAAGATACCATTATGGAAATGCACGGCAAATTCTTTGAGCTTGTTGATTTGGGCTTCGGCAGGTGCAAATTCGCTCTTGCCACCAAAAAGGGCTATGATTTCTACAGCGGTTACGGCATAAAGACGATTGCCACAAAGTACCCGAATGTTGCGAGAAGCTTCTTTGAGAAGAAGGGAATGGAT
>JAMPGO010000028.1 GCA_023663905.1 Ruminococcus flavefaciens | reverse complement strand
ACAATCGGAATGGCTGGGGAATCGATGATTATTTCCGACCCGAAAGGCGAAATCTATCGAAATACGTCGGGATTTTTAATACACAAGGGCTATTCCATTAAGGTGCTGAATCTGCGAAATATGTCGAAAAGCTCAAGGTGGAATCCTCTTATGTTACCGTATCGTTATTACAGATACGGCGACGTTGACAAGGCAGCCGAGATGATTTCCGATTTGTGTATGCAGTTGAAAGCTCAGGTGCATTCGGAAAAGGATTTGTTTTGGGAAAATCAGGCAATGGACCTTCTGCTCGGAATGATTCTTATGCTGTTTGAGTGCGAAGATGACGAAGATAAAATCCATATGGAAAGCATTCAGCGACTCAGGATGTACATTGAGCCTGAAGATTCCTCAGAGACTAAAAGCAGTGTTTTCTGGGATTTAATCCGCACTTTTCCCGAACACTCATTTGTGCGCTATAAACTGGCTTCTGTTTATTCCCTGCGCAACGTGGAAAAAACGCTTAACTGCGTTATAAGCACAATGGATTCTATGCTCAGAAGTTTTATGTTCAATAAAAAGCTTATGGATTTAATCAGCACGAGCGAAATCAATTTCGGCGATATAACTAGGAAAAAGACCGCATTGTACCTGATTACTCCGGATGAAAAAACGACGTTTCATTTTCTGGTCAGCGTTTTTGTCAAGCAGTGCTATGAAAATCTGATTGATATTGCGCAGAATTATAATAAAGGCAGTCTGCCTGTCCGTGTTAATTTTATTATGGACGAGTTTTCCAATTTCCCGAAAATTGCCGATATGCCTGCTATGATTTCAGCAGCCCGAAGCCGAAATATGCGCTTTTTGCTGGTAGTGCAGAGTAAGCAACAGCTTCTGACGGAGTACGGAGACGATGCGGAAACGATAAAATCGAACTGCAAGAACTGGATATATCTGTCGTGCAGGGAACTGAATCTGCTGAAAGAGATTGAGGAATTATGCGGTGTTGCCGAGGTTGATGGAAGGCAGTATCCGCTTCTTACGGTTACACAGTTGCAGAGGTTGAAGATTGGCTGGGAGGACAGTCAGGCATTGATACTGCGTTCGGGAATCGCACCGTTTATCTCGTGGGTAAAAGACTTCTCGGTTTATCCGCAGGCGAAATACGGCGAATTTCCTATCCCTGATATGAAGCCTGTTTCTTCAAGCTGTTTTGCTGTAATAAAATGCGTGCGTGACAGGCTGAGGGCTCAGATTAAGATTGAATCTTTTGATTTTGATGATTAAGGAGGGCGGATTCTATGATTAATGAAATAAGAGACGAGCTGTGCAGAATAGGCGAAAAAGTGAGCAGAGAAGAGCTTTTTGCGCTCAGTCCCGTGTATTTATTGTCGGATGTTGAGGAGAACGGCAGTTACCTGCATTACTTTATGGATGATTTGTGCCTTGACCTTGAAAAAAGTGAAATCTTCTCTTCAAAATCGCATATATTTCTCGGACTTTCTCTCGCATACAACCGTCAGGAGGGTCAGTCGGGATTATACAATGATTCGGGAATTTTCAAAGCAGGTCTTGAAAACTGGCTTGCCTATATCAGCAAAAGAAACCACTATGATAGCGGTGTTGTTATGATTGACATCCGCAATTTCAAAGATATACCGCAGGACTGTTTGTGGTGGAAGCAGTTTTTTACGGATATTCAGAGGTACAAGAAAGACTTCCTGTTCTTTGTTTCCTGTGGCGAATCCGATGTTGCGGAAATTCAGAATCTGCTTGAAAAGGAAGTCTTTACAGTCAGGCACAATCTGACTGCCTTTACCGCAGACGACTATTTTGACTGGTTTATTGCACAGATGAACAGCGGTTTCTATTCTGTATTGATGACTAATCCCGGCAAAAAATTGCTGAAAAAGCTCCTGACAAAATACGAGCGTGACCTCAGCTATCATATTCTGAATATCTGGCTGGTATCTTTGCTCTGGAACTTCTTCAAAAATGGGTATAATTCGGAGATTCTTCCCGTGAAATATTTATCAGAAGATTTACTTGTCCAGACGATTGAAAAATGCCGTAAGAGTGAAAACTCCTCGGAAATCGGCTTCAAATAAACGCAGAGCTTCAGCGGTTTATCACTGCTGAAGTTTTTTGTATTTCGTAGAAGTCACCAAATCGTGTGCGGACGATTTGTATAATATGCTGATTTTTTCACAAAATCCTTGACTTGGAGCTAACTCCAGGTATTATAATATCAATAACAGCAAATCGCAGGTGAGGTGAATGAGATGACTATAAAAGAAGTCAGCGAGAAGTTTGATATTTCGCAGGACACACTGAGGTACTACGAGCGTGTGGGAATGATACCGCACGTAACACGTACCACAGGCGGAATACGTGATTATCAGGCGGAGGATTTAAGCTGGGTTGAGCTTGCAATATGTATGCGGAGCGCAGGGCTTCCTGTTGAAGCAATGATAGAATATGTGAAGCTCACGCAGGAGGGCGATTCGACGATTCCCGCAAGATTACATCTGCTTGAAGAACAGCGTGAAGAGCTTCTTGAGCAGAAAGCAAAAATCGACGCTACTATTAACCGCCTGAATTATAAGATAAGCCGATATGAAATTGCGGTTGAAACAGGAATACTTTCCTGGGAGGATAAAGAAGATGAATAAAGAAGTTATGCTCCTTGTCGGAGCAGGGCAGATTGGTATGGCGATTGCCAGAAGAATGGGATATGGCAGGAAAATTGTAATCGGCGATAAAAATCTCAAAAACGCAGAAACTATCTCCGAAATTATGAACAGTGCAGGATTCGATACCACAGCAGTTGAAATGGATTTGTCGTCACGTCAGTCTATACGCAGTATGATTTCTGAGGGACAGAAATACGGCGATATTTCAATGCTTGTCAATGCGGCAGGAGTTTCGCCGAGTCAGGCTTCTGTTGAAACCATTCTCAAAGTTGATTTATACGGCACAGCTGTATTGCTTGAAGAAGTCGGCAATGTGATTTGCAGAGGCGGTACAGGCGTGACTATTTCAAGTCAGTCGGGATTCCGTATGCCTGCACTCACAGCGGAGGAAGATGAACAGCTTGCAGTTACTCCGACGGAAGAATTGCTGAATCTGGATATATTACAGCCCAAAAATATCAGAGATACGCTCCACGCATACCAGCTTGCAAAACGCTGTAATGAAAAGAGGGTTATGGCACAGTCTGTTGAATGGGGCAGAAAGGGTGCAAGGCTGAACGCAATTGCGCCCGAAATTATCGTAACTTCGCTTGCGATTGACGAATTTAACGGACCACGAGGCGATTTCTATAAAAATATGTTTGCAAAATGCCCCGCAGGACGACCCGGTACAGCAGATGAGGTTGCGAATGTTGCGGAGCTGATTATGAGCGAAAAAGGAGCTTTTATTACAGGCTCTACATTCCTTATTGACGGCGGAGCAACGGCATCATATTATTACGGCGAACTCAAACCCAATGAATAAACAGGAGGTAATTCAGTTATGAACGAAAAGAATTTAAGCGTGTTCCCGACAGGTGAACCCAACGACGCATTTGCACAGTATTTTGCAGGTCAGAGCTATCTGAATATGCTTTCCACAGAGCAGGTCGGCATAGGCAATGTAACTTTCGAGCCTGGCTGTCGCAATAACTGGCACATCCACCACGCTGACAAGGGCGGAGGACAGATTCTCCTTGTAACTGCGGGAAGAGGATACTATCAGGAATGGGGCAAAGAACCGCAGGAGCTTAACGCAGGAGATGTTGTCAATATTCCTGCAGGAGTAAAGCACTGGCACGGCGCAGCTCCGAACAGCTGGTTTCAGCACCTTGCTGTAGAAGTACCTGCTGAAAACGGCAGAACAGAATGGCTTGAACCTGTTAATGACGACGACTATAATAATCTGAAATGAGGTATGCAGTATGAAAGTTTTGATGATAAACGGAAGTCCTCGCACAAAGGGAAATACCTATATCGCCCTTAATGAAATGGCGAAGATTTTTGCGGAGAACGATGTCGAGACGGAAATAATCAACGTCGGCAACAAGGCTGTCAGGGGCTGTATTGCCTGCAATACGTGTATGAAGCAGGGAAAGTGCGTGTTTGATGATATAGTGAATGAGACTGCCCCGAAATTTGAAGCCTGCGACGGACTTGTGGTCGGAAGCCCTGTTTATTATGCTTCCGCCAATGCAACGCTCATTGCATTTCTGGACAGATTTTTTTATAGCACGGGTTTTGATAAGACAATGAAAGTCGGAGCGAGTGTGGTTGCGGCGAGACGTGGAGGTCTTTCCTCAACATTTGACGAGCTTAACAAATACTTCACAATCTGCGGAATGCCGATTGCAAGCGGTCAGTACTGGAACAGCATTCACGGCAGAGAGCAGGGTGAAGCTTCGCAGGATGCTGAGGGATTGCAGACTATGAGAACGCTTGCAAGAAATATGACGTTTTTGATGAAGAGCATTGCGCTTGGCAAAGAGGCTTACGGTTTACCCGAAAAAGAGCCTTTTGAGCGTACAAATTTTATCAGATAAGGAGGGATTTTTTATGGCAAAAGTAACGGCAGGACGTGACGAGATGGGCGAATTTGCCCCGAAATTTGCCGAGCTGAACGACGATGTACTGTTCGGCGAAGTGTGGGCGAGAGAAGATAAGCTTTCCGCAAGGGACAGAAGCATTGTAACAGTTGTCAGCCTTATGGCAAGCGGAATACTTGACAGCTCGTTGAAGTTCCATATCGGTAATGCCAGAAATCACGGTGTTACGGCGGAAGAAATGGCTGAAATCATAACTCACGCAGCATTTTATGCAGGCTGGCCTAAAGCTTGGGCTGCATTGCGTATGGCAAAAGAAGTATACGCTTCGGAGAATCAGGAGGGATAAATTATGAGCAGAAAATTAGTGGCATATTTTTCGGCAAGCGGAGTTACCGCAAAGGTCGCAGAAAAACTTGCAGAAGCAACAGGTGCAGACCTTTACGAAATCAAGCCGGAAGTACCGTACACAGAGGCGGATTTAAACTGGATGGATAAGCAGTCACGCAGTAGTGTTGAAATGCAGAACAAGTCATTCCGTCCCGCAATCGCTGACAAAAACGCAGATATTTCGGGATATGATACTGTTTTTGTGGGATTTCCCGTATGGTGGTATGTTGCCCCGACGATTATCAACACATTCCTTGAAAGCTACGATTTTTCGGGAAAAACCATTATTCTGTTTGCAACGTCAGGCGGAAGCGGTTTTGGCAGAACGGTTCAGGAACTCAAGGACAGCGTTTCTGAGACTGCTGTAATCAGGGAAGGCAGACTGCTTAACGGCAATCCGTCTGTTGATGAACTGCGTGTATGGGCAGACAGCCTTGATATTTAACGGAGGTATTTTGATTATGAACGATTTTGTTTTCCACAATCCCGATAAGGTATATTTCGGCAGGAATCAGATGAACAATCTGCCGACGGAACTGTTGAAATTCGGCAGAAAAGTGTTGCTCGTCTATGGCGGAGGTTCTATTAAAAAGAACGGCTTGTATGACCTTGTGAAAAAGCTTGCGGAGGATAATAATATCACCCTTTTCGAGCTTAGCGGAGTTGAGCCTAACCCTCGCCATACCACAGCCAACAAGGGTGCTGAAATATGCAAAAAAGAGGGGATAGACGTAGTCCTCGCAGTCGGAGGAGGTTCAACTATTGACTGTGCAAAGGGTGTTGCTGCGGCTGCTGTAATCGAATCAGGAGACGTATGGGAGCTGGTAAGCAACGGTACTTGGGTAACAAGCGCACTGCCTGTTGTTGCTGTACTCACCAATGCCGCAACAGGTTCGGAAATGGACGGCTGGGCAGTTATCTCCAATATGGATACCAACGAAAAAATCGGTCTGGGCGGTTCTGCGCTTATTCCTAGAGCCGCATTTGAGAATCCTGAATACAGCTATACGCTTCCTGTCTACCAGACAGCGTGCGGTGCTTTCGATATTTTCAACCACGTCCTCGATAATTATTATCTTGCAGGCGAAGCAACTTTTGATATGGTGCTTGAAATGCAGGAAGCAGTTATGCGTGCCGTTGTAAAGTGGACGCCTGTTGCAATGAACGAGCCTGAGAATTACGAAGCAAGGGCAAATCTTATGTGGGCTTCCTCAATGGCGCTGAATACAATTCTCGATGCAGGAACGGTACACGGCTGTGCGTGCCACGCAATGGAACACGAGTTATCGGCTTATTACGACATCACCCACGGTCACGGGCTTGCAATTGTTACACCACGCTGGCTTGAATATATTCTGGACGAAACAACAGCTCCTGCAATCGCACGATTCGGAGTAAAAGTTTTCGGCACGGATGAAAATCCTGACCCTATGGAAGGTGCAAAGAAGGCTATTGAAGCTGTCTCAGGCTTCTGTTTCGGAACTCTGGGACTGAAAAGCACTCTTACAGAGCTTGGAATTGATGATACGCATTTCAGAGCTATGGCAGAACACGCCTGCAAGGGTGGTGAAATTACAGGACCAAGAAATCTCACTCCCGATGATGTTGAGAAAATCTACAGAATGTGTATGTGATAAAAATAAGCTCCTCATAAAGAGGAGCTTTTTTGTGTAAAAAAATATATTTATGACTGTACGGAAGATTCCGAATATTTGGAAAGAATACCTGTAGCGTCGGCTGCGTTGATAATACCATCGCTGTTGTAGTCAAAAGCATAGGAGTAAATAATCGGGTCGCTGCCTGTGCTGAACTGTGAATAAGCAGCGAGAACAGCAGAAGCATCGGAAGCGTTAACAACACCGTCGTTATTGACATCGCCCTTTTCAACAGCCGTGTAAACACCGTCGTTATCGGGGTCAATGGACAGCACAACAGCGTTATCCTCATCGGCAGTTACCATAAAGTTGCCTGTAGCTTTTAATTGTTCTATGTCCTTCCAGTCGTCATTGCCAAAATCAACGTATACAGGATGTTCTGAAGTTGAGTTTACAATAAAGCCGTTGTCAGCGAAATTAAACTTAATCTCTTCATCGGTTTCAAGGTCGCTGGAAAATATCCATCTTTTTCCGTTAGAAGTATTGTCGAATACATAATCTTTCTGGTTATAAGGGTTGGCGGAAGGATTCTGTAAAGTAAGCGCATTGTCGTTGATTACAATTTTTCCGGGGAAACTGTTTTCAACATAAATATCTCTTTTTGCGTTTTTGAAGCCAACTCTGAAACTCTTAGCCATATAGTCCTCATAGTATGCCTCTTCATCCACGCATATTTCAACAGCACCGTTTACATAAGTCAGATACTTAGGGAGTTCCTCATTTCTGTTCTCAGTAGGGTCGTATGTCGTTCCGTCGGGATTGGTAGCAGTAACGTGATAAATTGAACCCAAATAACTGTTTATTATCAGTGAGTAGTCTGTTCCGGTCTCTTCGGCAAACGCACTCGAAGCCGATACGGCGGTGAGAAGTACGGAAGAGGTTAAGAGTGATATGAATTTTTTCATTTCTCCTTTAAATAATTTTTTAAACATAATGCGGTTTTCAACTAAGTATTTGCTATAGTTTTTTTTTTAACCATTTTTATTATACCATATATTTATTAAAAAGTCAATAGGTTTTAAAAATTTTCTTTAGCAATCATTGATGTTGAAAAATCTACAGAATGTGTATGTGGAGTTTTTTATGATTGTACGGAAGATTCCGCATAAGCAGCAAGAATACCTGTAGCGTCTTTTGCGTTGATAATACCGTCGCCGTTGTAGTCAGCAGCATAGGAGTAAATATATGTTCTTCCGCCTGTGCTGAGCTGTGAATAAGCAGCAAGAACAGCAGAAGCGTCGGAAGCGTTAACAACACCGTCGTTATTGACATCGCCCTTTTCAACTGCATCGTAAACACCATCATTATCGGGGTCAATAGACAGCACAGCAGTGTTATTCTCATCGGCGGTTAACATAAAACTGCCTGTAACTCCCAAGTTATCACAGTTTTTCCAGTCATCTTCATCGGATTTTTTTAACAAATCAATGTTTATGGGATTTTCTGAATCTGAGTTTACAATTAAACCGTTGTCAACGAAAGTAATCTTAATCTCTTCGTCAGTTTCAAGGTAGCCGTCAAACGACCATTTGTTTTCGCCCGAAGCAATTTCGATTATATAATATCTCTGGTCATAGGGGCTGGAAAAATGATTTTGAAAAATCAGTTCCTTGTCATTAGTCAAAATATTTGCAGGGAAACAGTTTTCAACATTAATGTCTCTTTTTTCGTTTTTGAAGCCAACTTTAAAATACTTAGACATAGTGTCTCCATAGCGTGACTCCTCATCCACACGTATTTCAACAGCACCGTTTACATAAGTCAGATATTCAGAGAGACTATCATCTCTGTCTTCAGCAGGGTTGTATGTTGTTCCGTCGGAATTGGTAGCAGTGACATTGTATATTGAACCCACATAACTGTTTAATGTCAGTTCGTAGTCTGTTCCTGTTTCTTCGGCGAACGCACTGGAAGCCGATACGGTGGTAAGAAGTACGGAAGAGGTTAAGAGTGATATGAATTTTTTCATAGTTAATCCTCCTCTTGTTAGCGTGTTACAGTAGAAGCCTGCACAAATCCAAGTTCGCCGCAGTGTCCATTGTTAGTTTTTTCGTGATATCTGTCCAGCATATCCTCAGGAGTTGAAGAAGAAGCGCAAGAATAGAATAGCAGAATATCATCAACATCAGCATTGTTAATAAATTTTGACTTATTAACATCAGCAGCCTGACCACATACAGCCTTAGGGAAGTATTTGTCAACATTGGCATTAACCACATCTAATGGTATACCACCGTCCTCTTCGTCAGGACTTTTTGCATTAGGATTTTCTTCCATATATTTATTGATTGCACGCATTACAGCAGAAGCGTCTGTAGATGTTATCTTGAAAACACTAGTGAACGGAGCATCCACATCGCCATAGAAGAAGTTGAGGTATGTTGCGTTGGTGCTGTAAGTGGAAGCGACAGAAGTTACAGGAATAACAATCTCCTCGGGAATCTCTGTGAATGAAATTCTTGTGTCAGAAGAATAGGCATTCTTTTCGAGATAGAACGTGAACATTGCGCCGTCAGCATAGTTGTACTTAGCGGAAGCGCTTGTTACAACGATTTCCGAGCCGTTTTCTACGGCACAGACCATAGAATCGCCCATTGCTTCGCCGGCTGTGATAGCGGGGCTTAATTCAGATTCAGCAATAAAGCTGTATGCTTCGCCTACTGTCAACTTGTTAGCAGAGGAGTCAAAGCCTGTGTTGTTCTTAATGCTTACGGTTACAGCAACAGAGCCTGCGGGAACGACCATTCCGTTATCTGCCATAACATCGCAGGAAAGGGTTTCGGTCTTGATATTCAGACCGTTTGAAGTCTTGCCCACAGCGAAAGCCGATACGCAAGAGAGGGAAGCAGCAATCATAGCAGAAGCTGCGAGGGTAGAAATTAATTTTTTCATTTGTATTTCCTCCTGAAAAATAAATTTTAAACATTTTACCATAATCAGATTAACCGAAATACAAATATTTCTACAATATTATTGTAACACATTTTTCATTTAAAGTCAATATGTAGTAAAAATTTTATGTGGCATTGCAAAGTCTGTCCGAAAACGGTAAATGTTTATAGCTTTATTTTAACCTGCGGAGTTGCAAAAGTCAATAGCTGTGTCACAAACTCCAATATAGTGTCACAAACTACAAGTTTTTTTATTTGCGCCGTAAGTTGCCGATAATCTTTTCAACAAAAATCAACGGAATCTGTCTGCTTATAACAATACGCTATCTTCTCCGCCTCGTCCCTGATTTCATCCGCCAGACTTTTCGGAGACAGAACCTTCACCCACGAACCCTGTGAAAGCAGGTACATCACAATGCCACGACCGTGATTTATTTCCGCCTCAATGATACTCGTACCGCCCTTTTTGTCAACCACTTTTGCCGTCGGAAGCCTGTCAAGAACCGCCTGCAATGACGGTCCTGAAAACTCGAAGCGGATTTTTTCATTTTCGCCCGGAAACATAAACTGATTCTTTTCACGCAAGTCGCCCTCATCGAAATCATACCTGCGTTCGAGCAGGAACTTTTCACGGTTCTCGGTAATGGCGGAAATTCTGTCGATTCTGAAATATATCGGCTTATAGCTCTCGTCGCCGACCTTATATGCGATGAGATAGAAGTAGTATTCGCTGAACATAACCGAAGCGGGAATAATCCTGTGCCTCACCTCACTGCGGTTCATCTTGTAATAAGTAATGGTTATGATATTTTTTTCCTCGATAGCACGAACGATTTTCCAGATATTATCAATCACGCCTGCGCAGTCTGATTTCACCTCGTGGTAGTGATAAATCTCCTTGTGTATGAGATTTTCGAGCAGTTTTCTGTCCTGAACGGTTGTGAATCTTTTCAGCTTTGAAATAAGCGTAATAACCTCTTCCTTAGAGAAACATCGGCATCCCAGCATTACTTTTATCAGGGCAAAAAGCTCCTTGTTTTTAAGAAATTCATCGCTGTTCAGCACATAAGCCTTATCCTTGTATGAATAAACCAGCTCCGCATTCTGCATAAGCTCACGGTTTTCGGAAAGGAACTGCTGAATCACGGAAATATCTCTGCCTATGCTTTTCGTCGATACATTAAATTCTCCTGCAATTTTCCTGACGGAGATAGTCTCGCCACGCAAGGCACGGAAAAAAATTTCCATAATCCTGTTATTTTTATTCTGTTCCATACAAAAAAATCCTCCTCGCATTTTTATGCTTTATGCACATAATTTTAATTTCAATATATATTATATCATACATAGCGGACATACGTCTGTCCGTTTAAATAAAATTTACAATTAATTTTTAAAAAATTACAGATTATAACATCCCTTATCTCAGGAAATAGGACTTGCTTTTTGGAAATATGTATGCTATAATATATATCAAAAGGAGGTTGTTTATTTTGAGTATAAATAATAACGAATTACTTAACGAACTCATAAGGAGTGCGGAGGCAGGTAATTCCAAATCACAGTACGAACTTGCAGAATATTATAAATCGATAGATAGTATATCCGAGCATATTATGTGGCTTATCAGGTCTGCCGTAAGCGGAAATGCCACAGCTCAGTTTGATTTGGCTTTTTATTTCAACGAAGGTATCGTTCTTGAACAGAACAGCACTGAAGCTGTCAGGTGGTATAAAAAATCTGCGGAGCAGGATATGCCCGAAGCTCAGTTTAATCTTGCCTGTATCTACGAAAACGGCGACGGCATAAAGCAGAATTATTCTGAGGCTGTAAAATGGTACACAAAAGCTGCAAAGCAGGGACTTGTTGAAGCGATTTTCAATCTTGCATTATTATATAAATCGGGAAAGGGAACAGGCGAGGATATAAAAACGGCTGCCCAGCTGTTCAAGAGCGCCGCCCTCAAAGGTCATTCGGAATCGCAGTATAATCTCGGTGTACTCTATTTCAAGGGCGAAGGTGTTGAGCGTGACCTCTTTGAAGCCAAAAGGTGGTTTACCGAATCCGCTGAACAGGGCGATATAAGGGCGCAGTTCAATCTTGCCGTATGCTATGAGGAGCTGGGTACAGGGCAGGATTTATTCTATGCCTTCAAGCTCTATGAGAAAGCGGCTGAAAACGGTCTCGAAGAAGCACAGCTTAATCTTGCGCAGTGCTATGAAAAGGGAAAAGGTGTCAAGGCTGATTTGGCAAAGGCTGTGGATATATATAAAACTCTCGCAAAAAAGGGCAATACAATTGCGCAGTACGACCTTGCGATGTGCTATAAGGACGGCACAGGAGTCCGCAGAAACTGGGGCGAGGCGGTAAGATGGTTCAGCAAGTCAGCTACACAGGGACATATTGACGCAAGGTATCAGCTTGCAAGGTGCTATGAGAACGGCACGGGAATCGAGAAGAATATGGGCAAGGCTGTGTACTGGTACGTAAAAGCCGCACTTCAGGGCAATGCCAACGCACAGTTCTGTATTGCTTCATGCTATGAAAGAGGAGCAGGTGTTGTGGCTGATATGGCTAAGGCTGTGAAGTGGTACAAGGAAGCCGTAAAATCGGGTGTTCCGGGAGCGCAGTGCAATCTTGCCATTCTTTACTACACGGGCAAGGGTGTTGAAAAAGACCCTGAAAAAGCAAGGGAATTATTCAGGCTCTCCGCAGCTCAGGGTAATAAAATCGCCCGAGACTACCTGACCAAAATTTAACTATGAATCCATACGAGAAATGCGAATTATGTCCCAGAAAATGCGGAGTAAACCGCTATGATTCAACGGGATTCTGCGGAGCAGGAGCATTCCCGATTTGCGCAAAGGCTTCGCTTCATAAATGGGAAGAACCTTGTATATCGTACAGGAACGGCGCAGGAACGGTATTTTTTTCGGGCTGTAATCTTCACTGCGTTTACTGTCAGAATAATGCCATAAGCAACGAGCTTTTCGGTATGGAGATAACGGCGGAAAGGCTTGCTGAAATATATCTGAATTTGCAGGAAAGCGGAGCTGACAACATCGAGCTTGTCACTCCGACGCATTTTCTGCCCGATATTGTAAAATCGCTTGATTTGGCAAAAAACAGGCTTGAAATCCCTGTCATATACAACAGCGGAGGGTATGAGCTTGCGGAATCAATAAAAATGCTGGACGGATATATTGATGTGTATCTGCCTGATATGAAGTATTTTTCCGCCGATATATCGCAGAAATACTCATCAGCTCCCGATTATTTTGAGCGTGCTTCGGAAGCTGTGGCGGAAATGATTCGCCAGACAGGAAAACTGCAATACAACGACGGCGGAGGGCTTGTCAAGGGAACGATTATCCGTCATCTTGTACTGCCCGGCTGTCGCCACGACAGTATGAAAATTATGGACTGGATTGCAGAAAATACCGACCCGGAGCAGGTTCTTGTAAGCATTATGAGCCAGTATACGCCGTTTGATTTCATTCCGCAGAGCTGTTCGGAACTCCGCCGTAAAGTAACGAAAATGGAATACAACAGCGTTGTGCGGTATGCCCGTAACCTTGGTATATGCGGATTTGTCCAGGAGAAATCATCTTCCGATGAAAAATACGTTCCCGATTTTGATTTGTCGGGAATAAAATAAGCTGTACTCTCAGAGTACAGCTGTTTTTTTATAATTCAAGCAGATAAAGCAGGGAATCCCTGTCGGGAAAATCATACGGAAACGGCATTTCAGCTCTGCTTATTCTCATAAATCCCGATTTTTCATAGAATCTGTGGGAAGCTTCCGCAACGGACGGTGTATCAAGCACTATGCGGTGAATGTTATTTTTTTCGGCGAAATCAAGCAGATGACGATATAAATCAAGCCCGATTTTCTGCCCTCTGTAATTCTTATCAACAAAAAATTTCTTCAGCACGGCATTGCCGTCTTTTTTATTCATAAGAGCGATTGTGCCGATTACTTTTCCGTCCGACAGAGCAACCCAAAACTCACTGCCGTCAGCCCTGTAGCAGGCATTAATGTCAAGCAAATCGGGCTGTTCGTCAATGCTGAGGTTAATTCCTGCCTCATCATTCTGTATCGCAAGAATAAGGTCGGTAACCTGCTGTTGATATTTTTCCTCAAAGGTACGGATATGCATATTGATTAGAGAAGCTCGGCAATATCAAGTACAAGGCGCTCTGATTTTTCCCAGCCGAGACAAGGGTCGGTAATCGATTTGCCGTAAATGGATTCGCCGATTTTCTGCGAGCCGTCCTCGATATAGCTTTCAATCATAAGTCCCTTAACGAGCTTTTTAATATCATTGCTGTGGCGCATACTGTGCAGGATTTCCTTGGCAATACGAATCTGTTCGAGGTACTGCTTTCCCGAGTTAGAATGATTTGTATCAACGATAAGGGCAGGGTTTTTGAGATTCTTTTCGGCGTAAACCTGAGCCAGTCTGTACAAGTCCTCGTAGTGATAGTTCGGGAATGACTGCCCACGGTCGTTGACATAGCCACGAAGGATAGCGTGTGCGTAAGGATTGCCGTCGCTCTTGGCTTCGCTTGCACGGTAGATAAAAGCGTGAGCGTGCTGTGCGGCGGTAATAGCGTTCATCATAACGGAAATGTCACCGCTTGTGGGATTTTTCATTCCGACAGGAATAGAAACTCCGCTTGAAACAAGTCTGTGCTGTTGATTTTCAACCGACCTTGCACCAATAGCAACATATGCAAGAATATCATCAAGATAGCTGTAATTCTCGGGGTAAAGCATTTCATCGGCGGCTGTGAATCCTGTTTCGGCAAGAGCTTTGATATGCAGGCTTCTTACGGCAGCGATACCCGCAGCGAGGTCGGGCATAGCAGTCGGGTTGGGCTGGTGAAGCATACCCTTGTAGCCGTCGCCTGTGGTACGTGGCTTGCCTGTGTAAATTCTCGGGATAATAAAAATCTTGTCCTTAACTTTTTCCTGCAAAGCCCTGAGACGTGTAATATAATCAAGTACAGGCTCTTCGCTGTCGGCAGAACAAGGACCTATAATCAGTATGAACTTATCGGACTCTCCACGGAAAATGCTCTTGATTTCCTCATCCCTGTCAGCTTTAATCTTAGCAAGCTCTGGAGATATTGCGTATTCCTCTTTTATTTCCGAAGGGTGAGGAAGTTCCTTTATAAGATTCATCGGCATTTTTAAAAATCCTCTCTATTTAATAATTTGACTTAAAATTTCGTGAAGCATAGCTGGTAAATCATATTTGGGTGGTGGAAGGGTGCATATTCACTATTTTCTTACTTATCTTATATAAAAAATAAAATAAAGTATATATTTAGTGTAT
>JAMPGO010000027.1 GCA_023663905.1 Ruminococcus flavefaciens | reverse complement strand
TACACCGGTAAGCAGAAGCTTGTTGATACAGGCGGACGTGTTGAGAGATTCAAAAAGCGTTTCAATCTGGACAAGTAAGTTTTATAAGCCGCTCTGGAAATGGGCGGCTTTTTCCTACATCTAAAAGGACTTTTAATATGAATTATTTTACCGTTTCACAGCCGGCAAGCAGTTCGTTCACCGAGAAAAAATCGGAGTTTATCGGCTATATCGCTCCTGTCAGGACAAACGACGAGGCTGTTGAATTTATTAACAAAATAAAATCTATGCACAGAAAGGCTCGCCACAACGTTTATGCCTATATTCTGCGGAATGACAACATCACACGCTATTCCGACGACGGCGAACCGCAGGGAACGGCAGGAGTACCTGTGCTGGACGTTCTGCAAAAGCGTGGTCTTACTGACGTATGCATTGTCGTCACACGATATTTCGGCGGAATACTTCTCGGCGGCGGAGGTCTTGTACGTGCATATTCGCACACTGCTTCGCTCACCTGCGATTCCGCACATATTATGGATATGCGCCTTTGCCACAGGCTGAAAATCAGGACAGACTACAATATGTACGGAAAAATCAGCTATATCCTGCCGAATTTCGATACCCTGACAGTAAATTCAGACTTCGGAAGCGATGTTGAGCTTGAAATTCTCGTGATGAGCGACAGGCTTACGGCTCTTATGAAGGAACTGACTGAAATCACCAACGGCTCGGCTGATGTTGCCGACTGCGGTGAACTTTATGAAGATTTTTCAGAAATTATAAAAAAATAAAGGGATTTTCCGCTTGCCTGAGTATAAGTATTATAGAAGGTATTTTCCAATTTTTTACAGGAGTGATATTATGACATTGCGTGAACAGTATGAGATAACGGAATCGACAATTCTTAGCAGATATGCCTGCACGAATATGAATGATGAGATGACAGAGCGTAAATATCCCGAGGAAAAATGCCCTTACAGAACGGATTTTCAACGTGACCGTGACCGCATTCTTCACTGTAATTCCTTCCGCCGTCTTAAGCGCAAAACTCAGGTTTTTCTTTCACCTGTCGGCGACCACTACCGCACACGTCTCACGCACACACTCGAAGTATCGCAGATTGCAAGAACTATTTCCCGTTGTCTCAGGCTCAACGAGGATTTGACGGAAGCCATTGCGCTCGGTCACGATTTAGGTCACTCCCCTTTCGGTCACTGTGGTGAAGCCGTTCTCAACGAAATCTGTCCGCACGGCTTCAAGCATTATCTCCAGAGCGTGCGTGTTGCCGAAGTGCTTGAAAAAAACGGTGCGGGACTTAATCTCACCAGAGCGGTACTCAACGGAATCGAATGCCACACCAATATGACTGCCGATACAAGAGAGGGCTGTGTGGTACGTCTCGCCGATACTATCGCCTATATCAATCACGATATTGAAGATTCAATCCGTGCCGGTATTCTCAGTATTGCGGAACTTCCCTCGGAATGCGTGGGCATTCTCGGCAATACAAAATCCCAGCGAATCTCAACGCTTATCGGCTCTGTCGTTGAACACGGCGCTGAAACAATCGATTTTCAGCCCGAAATCCGCAAGGCTCACGATGATTTAAGGGCTTTTATGTTCAGAAAAGTTTATACCAATCCCGACGCAAAACAGGAAGAGGGCAAGGCGGAAATCCTTATCAGGAAGCTTTACAGCTATTTCAAGGAAAATGCCGAAAAACTGCCCGAACAGTACAGGTCGATTGCACGAATCACCGATACCGACCGTGCCGTGTGCGATTATATTTCGGGTATGAGCGACGGCTATGCCGTTGACCTGTATACCGAGCTTTTTGTGCCTAAATTCTGGAAGTGAGGCTTATATGGCAAACTATGATGACTTCCTTACAAAGCTCAGGAATGCGAATCCCATAGAAACGCTCATCGGCTCATACGTCTCGCTGAAAAGACGTGGAAGAAACTACGTCTGCAACTGCCCTTTTCATTCGGAGCGCACACCGTCGTTCACTGTATTCACCGATACGCAGAGCTTTTACTGCTTCGGCTGTGGCTCAGGCGGAGATGTCATTACTTTTGTTATGAAATCCGAAAACCTCGATTTTACGGAGGCTACAAAATTCCTCGCCGAAAAAAGCGGTATTGATATTCCTGACAAAAAATCGGGGAATACTATCAACAGCAAAAAGCGTGACAGGATTTATGAAATGAACCGCCTTTCCGCCAATTTTTTCTATATGAATCTTGTCAAGGGCAAGGACAAATCGGGGCTTCAGTATTTCTATGACCGCAGGCTTACTCCGCAGACTATAAAAAAATACGGTCTCGGCTACTCTTCCGATTCGTGGAATGAGCTGACGGATATGCTTAGTTCAAAGGGATTTACCGACGACGAGATAATTGAAGCGTGGCTGGGAGGACGTTCCCGAAAAACAGGGAAAATCTTCGATATGTTCCGCAAAAGGGTGATGTTTCCCATAGTTGACCTGCGTGGAAATATAATAGGCTTCGGCGGAAGAGTTCTTGATGATTCAAAGCCGAAATACCTTAACACGGGTGCAACTCCTGTCTTTGACAAGGGAAAGAATCTCTTTTCGCTCAATTTCGCAAAAAATCCCGACAGCAAAAGGCTTATTCTCTGCGAAGGCTATATGGATGTCATCGCCGTGAATCAGGCAGGATTTGAAAACGTCGTCGCAACGCTCGGAACGGCTATAACTCCAGACCAGGCAAGGCTTATGAGCCACTATGCCAACGAGGTTATTATCGCATACGACAGCGACGGTGCAGGACAGAATGCCACGCAGAAGGCTATCAGGCATTTTTCCGATGCAGGTGTGCAGACCCGTATTCTGCATATGGACGGCGCAAAAGACCCTGACGAGTACATCAAGAAATTCGGTGCAGACCGTTTCCGTATGCTGATTGACAATTCAGGCGAGGCTAATAATTTTATGCTCGATAACTGCGAAAAGGGTCTTGATATTAACTCCGAAGCGGGAAAAATCGAGCTTCTTGACAGGATTTCAAAGTTCATTTCGGGAATGAAAAATCCTATCGAACGGCAGGTTTATATCTCACGTATGGCTAAAAAATATGATTTTCCCATAAATGTTCTGGAAGATTATATTGAGGGTCTTGTTAAAAAAAATACCAATATTCAGGAAAACAACGAATGGCGAGCTGTGAAATCGCAGACCATTGCGCCGAAGGATGAAATAAATCCCGAAGCCGTGAAGTTCAGGAAGGAAGCAGCGGCGGAAGAACAGATAATATGCTATCTTCTGGAACGTCCCGAGGATTACAGGGCTGTTGAAGCCGAAGCTCCGTCGGATATTTTTGTTACATCATTCAATAAAAAAGTTTATATTTCTCTGCTCAACGCTATGAAAAGCATTGAAAATTTTTCACTTTCTCTGCTGAACAGTGAATTTTCTACAGATGAAATGGGAAAAATAATCGGCATAACGGCACGGAACAGAGATTTGATTATAAATCACGAAGTATTTGCAGATTGTGCAGACGTTCTTAAAAATCACAGGAAATTTGCAGGCGAAAACAATATTTCCGACGATGACTTATTAAGTGCGTTCAAGTCGAAAAAGCATTAACAGGAGGAACAAATATGGATTCAAAAAAGAATACTATTGACGCTCTTATCGAGCAGGGACAGGCACGTGGAAAGCTCACTACAAAGGAAATCACCGACGCACTCGAGGAATTTGACTTTGACGTTGAACAGCTCAATAACTTCTATGACAAGTGCGACGCTCTCAATATCGAAATCGTTGAGGATATGAGTGCAGACTCCGACCTCAAGCTTGCTATGGATTCAGCTATCACCGACGATTTGGAAATCGCACTTTCAACAGAGGGCATTGCTATCGACGACCCCGTTAAAATCTATCTCAAGGAAATCGGACGTGTTCCGCTTCTCACGACAGAAGAGGAAATCGAGCTTGCACAGCGTATGACAAAGGGCGACAGATACGCTAAAAAACGTCTCTCCGAAGCCAATCTCCGTCTCGTTGTAAGTATCGCCAAGAAATACGTCGGCAGAGGTATGCAGTTCCTTGACTTGATTCAGGAGGGCAATCTCGGTCTTATCAAGGCTGTCGAAAAATTCGATTACACCAAGGGATTCAAGTTCTCCACATACGCTACGTGGTGGATTCGTCAGGCTATTACACGTGCAATCGCCGACCAGGCAAGAACTATCCGTATCCCTGTGCATATGGTTGAGACTATCACAAAGGTAAAGAAGGTGTCCAGCCAGCTCCTGCACGAAAACGGTCACGACCCAAGCCCCGAGGAGATAGCTGACAAGCTCAATATGCCTGTTGACAAGGTGCGTGAGATTATGCGTGTTGCACAAGACCCCGTTTCGCTCGAAACTCCTATCGGCGAGGAAGAGGACAGTCATCTCGGCGATTTTATTCCCGATGACGATGCACCTGCTCCTGCTGAAGCTGCCTCGCACACGCTCCTCAAGGAACAGCTCAACGAGGTTCTCGCTACTCTTACTGACAGGGAAGCAAAGGTTCTGAAGCTCCGTTTCGGTCTCGAGGACGGCAAGGCTCGCACTCTTGAAGAAGTGGGTCAGCGTTTTGACGTTACACGTGAGCGTATCCGCCAGATTGAAGCAAAGGCACTCAGAAAACTCCGCCATCCCAGCCGAAGCAAAAAAGTCAAGGATTTTCTTGATTAATCGGCATTTACATAAAATTCCAAGCCTTTCCCTGATTTTTGCAGGGAAGGCTTTTTTATTGATAATTGTTTTAAAAAAATCAAATTTATTTGACATCGGCAGTATAATGTTGTATAATTATTATATATTTGTTTTGAAAATTATGGTATGCTGTTTACCTGAAAAACAGCTCCATATTTATATGGATTACAGGAGCGTTTATGAGCATTTTTGACCTCTCGAAAAAGCCGCCTGAGCTTAGCCGTGACTGGAAAGTTTTTCAGCAGTTTGTCGGAAATATCGGGGCTTTTACTTACATTGCAAAAGAAAAATCAGCTTATCTTGACGAATCGGCTTGCCGTATGCTTTCCTGCACAAGCACAAAGCTGAATGAATTTGAATTTTTTAATCTTCTCGAAAAGATTTCCAAATCGCCCGTTGAGGGACAGAAGCATATATACAGATTTACCAACAACAACGTTACAAAATATATCAAAATGAACATATACGAATCGAGCGACGAATGGCTCGGATTCGTTCAGGATTTTACCCGCCAGATTTCGGAATCACAGGAAAAAAGCATTATTGAATACGATTCCATAACTCACCTGCCTGCCTATACATCATTTTCACAGAAAGTCAAGAAAATTCTGCCCGGCGTGCAGAACTGCTGTCTCGCCACTCTCTACATAAACGGTATCGAAAAGCTAGGCTCGTTTCTGACGGTTGACAGCACAAACTGCTGTATTTCGTCTGTTGCGGAAGTCGTGAACAGCTATGCAAGCGAAAAAGTCATCATCGGCTATAAATCGAACTACGAGCTTTTCGCCTGCTTTATTGACTGCGACCGTATGTTTATCTACAACACGCTCAACGGTATGGACGACGCTGTGCAGACCTGCGTGCTTACCGACGATTTCGGCGAAATCATTGATATATCGGACAAAAGCCAGCTCAGCCTTTCAATAGGCTGTTCGTCATATCCAAATGAGGCTTCCGATTTCAATATGCTTGTGAATTACTCGGAGTTTGCCCTTTATGAAGCGAGAACCGACCGCAGATACGTTATAAACTGGTTTTCCGAAGAAAATTATGTGCGTGAAAAGGATGCCTATAAGAATGCGCAGATTTTCAACCGTATGATTATGGAAAATCAGATTACTTACTATGTCCAGCCGATTGTTGAGGCGACGACGGGAAATATCGTTGCCTATGAAGCTCTTATGCGTACTGTCGGCGATATGAAAATGGAGCCTAAACAGATTCTCTCCATCGCCGCAAGCCAGAATAATCTTTATGCCGTTGAAAAACTGACGTTCTTCAATACGCTGAAAATGCTGAGCGAGAATCAGCAGGTTTTTGAAAACAAGAAGCTGTTTATAAATTCGATGTCGGACTACCTGCTTACTGAGGAGGATTTCAACGAACTCTATCTCACTTACGGCGAGCTTCTTGAAAAAGTGGTGATTGAGATTGTTGAGAACAGCGACGCTACTCCCGAAGCTCTTGAGACTATCAAAAAGCGACTGAATTTCACCCACGCACAGCTTGCTATTGACGACTACGGCACGGGATATTCAAACAGCTCTAACCTTCTGAAATATCATCCCGATTATGTCAAGATTGACCACGCTCTTATTTCGGATATTCACAACGATTTGAAAAAGCAACAGCTCGTTACGCAGATTATCGAGTTCTGCAAGGATAATCAGCTTCAGTCGCTTGCGGAAGGTGTTGAGACTTCGCAGGAAATGAAAACCGTTATCAGGCTTGGTGTTGACTATATTCAGGGATATTATACTTCCAAGCCCAAACCGCTGTTCCTCGACAGCATTGCAAAGGATGTCAAGGATGAGATTATAAAAACCAATCTCGAAATCCGTCCCAGCGGAAGCAAAAAAGTCTATCTTGCTCAGAATGATACCGAAATAGACCTGCTCCGCCTTGCGCTTGAAAAGTACACAGATATTCACGTATACCAGAGCAAGCTTACTATCGTCGGCGACCCTGATAAATCTGTAAAAATGAATATCTCGATTATGGATAATCACAGCTGTGAACTCACGCTCCGCAATGTGAATATGGTGAGCGGAAATAATAAGCCTACTATTACAGTCGGCGAATATGCACGGCTCGTACTTAACGTATCAAAAACCAACAAGCTCGGCTATGCGGGAATATACGTCCCTATGGGTTCGCAGTTTGAACTTAAGGGCAAAGGCTCGCTCGCTATTGACTGCTACGCTTCCGACGGCGTCGGCATAGGCAATAACTACGACCACAGCTTCGGCGATATTACGGTCAATATGCAGGGTACGCTTGAAATAATATGCAACAGCGTTGAGACGGTCTGCATAGGCGGTGGATATAACGATGAGGATTCGGAAATCAAGCTTCTTTCGGGCAATATCAGGGTGTATATGTACAGTCACAACGGTCTTGCCGTCGGAAGTTTCAACGGCGATTCAAATATCGAGATAGGCAGGGACTGCAAGCTTGATATGACTGTTTCGGGCATAAAAATCAACGGAATCGGAAGCTGTAAGGGCATTTCCACTATTTCCACTTCAGGCGACGTTACAATTTCGTGTACAGGCGCACAGGCTGTCGGAATAGGTGTTCTCGAAGAGGGCGAAGGCAGTATTCTCGTCAACGGCGGTAAAATCAACATAAAAATGCGCTCCGCAAAACAGTCCTGCATAGGAACTGTCGGCGGAAGCGTTAACACAAAAATTATGAACTCCGAAATAGTGATTGATTCCGAGGGCGATTTTGCTACAGGTATCGGCGACGCTCACGGCAACGGAAATATATTTATTATGGATTCCAGGCTTGATATAAATATGCTCTGCGGAAATCCGCACGATATAATCTCGGACGGCGGTACTGTCCAGATTCAGAACTCTGAGATAAATTCGCTTGTCAACAACAAGAGAATTGAACATAAAATCAATTAAGGAAGGTATTAAAAATTATGAAACTTGGTATGGTTGGACTGCCGAACGTCGGCAAAAGTACGCTTTTCAACGCTCTCACAAATGCAGGTGCGGAGTCTGCAAACTATCCGTTCTGCACAATCGAAAAAAATATCGGCATAGTTTCTGTTCCCGATGAAAGACTTGACAAGCTCGCTGAAATGTATGAGCCTGACAAATTCACTCCTGCAACGCTCGAATTTGTGGATATTGCGGGACTTGTAAAGGGCGCTTCAAAGGGCGAGGGTCTCGGCAACAAGTTCCTTGCCGATATACGTGAGGTTGACGCTATCGTCCACGTCGTGCGCTGTTTTGAGGATACAAATATCATCCACGTTGACGGAAGCATTAATCCTCTGCGTGACATCGAGACGATAAATCTTGAGCTGATTTTCTCCGATATTGAAATGGTTGAGCGCCGTATTGACCGTGCGAAAAAGGCTTCAAAGGGCGATAAGAAATATCTTGCGGAAGTTGATTTCCTCGAACGTCTCAAGGAACATCTTGAAGCAGGAAAATCCGCAAGGGCTTTCGATTTCACCGACGATGAGCGTGAGCTTATAAAATCCACTCCCCTGCTCTCGGCTAAGCCTGTTATCTATGCCGCCAACCTCAGCGAGGATGATTTTGCAGGCAATATCGAGAATAACGAGAACTACTGCAAAGTACGTCAGCTTGCCGAAGAGGAGCATTCCGCCGTACTTCCGATATGCGCTCAGACAGAAGCCGAGATTGCCGAAATGGACGACGAGGACAAGGCTATGTTCCTTGCCGAACTCGGTCTGGAAGTATCGGGTCTTAACAGAATCATCAAAGAGGGCTACTCGCTTCTCGGTCTCATTTCATTCCTCACCGCAGGCAAGCCCGAAGTCCGTGCGTGGACTATTAAAAAGGGTACTAAAGCTCCACAGGCGGCAGGAAAAATCCACACAGACTTTGAAAAGGGCTTTATCCGTGCGGAAGTCGTTTCTTTCGATGATTTAATGGAGTGCGGTACAATGGCTGTTGCCAAGGAAAAGGGTCTCGTCCGTCTCGAGGGCAAGGAGTATGTTATGAACGACGGCGACATCGTTCTTTTCAGATTCAATGTATAAGATACACAAAAAAGTCCGTGATTTTTACATCACGGACTGTATTTTTTCAGCTCGGCATAAGCCATAAGATACGGCGCAATGCCCTTTGCATCGTTCTCTATGATACTCTCGCTGAGGTAATATTCCGCTGAACCGTCACGGCGCTTTTCTCCGCCAAGTCCTCCCATAAGACAGATATTTTTCAGCACAGGTATATCACCGCTTTTGTCAATATATTTATCTGTAACCGCTTTGAGCGCATTTTTACCCGATTCCGCTATGGATTGGGAAGAAATGCCGTTTCTGTGGGATTTCATCGCACTGTACGCAAAGAGAAGCGTTCCGCTTGTTTCGGGATAGTTGCCAGCAAGCTCGGGACGTGCAGGAAGCTGGAGGAGCATATTTTCCGCCGTAAGACAATTCGCCAGAGCTTCAACAAGCTCACGGAGCATTTCCCCTACCGCCTGCTCGCCTGTTATCTCGTACAGGTCGGCTAATCCAGCACAGAGCCAGCCGTTCGACCTCAGCCAGAACTGCGACGACAGCCCCGTTATTTTATCTGCCCAGTACATATCCCTTGTTTCGTTATAGCCGTGATAGTACAGCCCTGTTGAGCCGTCACGCATATATTTTCTTATGCTGAGTATCTGATTCACTGCGTCGGCAATTACAGTCTCGTCGCTTCTGATTACTCCGTATGAAGCAAGGAACGGAAGCGCCATATATGCGCCGTCAAGCCACATCTGATGAGGATATATCGCCTTGTGCCAGAAACATCCGCATTCAAGTCGTGGCTGTCGGAGAAGCTGTTCCGTATAGATTCGCTCATAGGCAAGGCGGTATTTTTCCCTTCCTGTCAGCTCGTAAAGCCTTATGAGATTCATTCCGCCACAGATATTGTCAAGGTTGAAGTCAAGCGGATTCATCGTCGGTATTGCACCGTCCTCGTCAACATAGCTGTCAACAAATTTAACTATATAGTCAAGCGGTGGATTTTCCTGCATAAGCAATGCACGAATCATACATCCATCCATATAATTCCACTTGGGCTGTTTTCTGAAAATATAGTTCTCTCTGTTCCATTTCGGGTTAAGCGGTTCGGAAGTAAGCACCAGCTCATTGATATATTTGTTAACTATTAAGTCTGTCATCCTGACAAACCTCCTGCGGTTATACCGCCTATAAATTTTTTCTGTGCAAGCGAAAAGACTGCTAATGAAGGAATCAGCCCTATCACTGACATTGCGAGTATTTTGCTCTGCTCATAGCCGTTTCCCGTGCTGTCGGAAGAGAGTCTAAGAATCAGCGACAGCGGATATTTTTCCACCGAGCTTATTATAATAAGCGGATTCAGAAAATCGTTCATCGTCCACAGAAACGTGAATACCGATATTGATACAAGCACAGGGCGAATGCACGGCACGAGTATGTATACAAGAATCTGGAGCGAATTACAGCCGTCAATACGTCCTGCCTCGTCATATTCTTTCGGGACGTTTTTGATAAACTGAATCAGCATAAACACAAATGTACCCTCTGTGGCGAAAAGTGCGGGAAGCGTTAGCGGTATGTATGTATCAAGCAGTCCTGCCCTGCTCCACATAAGATACGACGGCATTATTACGGCAATTGCAGGCATAAACATAGTACCCATAAAAAGTGCGTAGAACAGCTTTTTTAACGGAAAATCAAACCGTGCGAAGCCGTATGCAACAAGCGTTGACGATACGAGCGCAAAGAACGTTTTTGGGATGATTATTCTGAACGTGTTGAGGAAATAATGCCCCATATTATGCCCCGTAACGGTCTGCCACGCACGGACATATACAGAAAAATCGAATCTTTCGGGCATAAACCACACGGACGAAAAAATTTCGTCGTTCGATTTGAAACTCGCCCCGAAAAGCCACAGGAGCGGATATATCATCACCACCGCTCCGCACGTCAGCAGTATATAGACAGGGATTTTCTTCATTTATTTTCCTCCCTGTTCGTGAGCCTGAATGCAGTCAGCACAATGACTGTTATCAGCACAAAAAGTACCCACGAAACCGCATTCGCATAACCTGCATTGTGGTACTTGAACATCTCGTCATAGATAAGCATTCCGATTGTGTAGGTGCTTTTCAGAGGTCCTCCGCCTGTTATCATATACGGCGCATTAAATTCCTGCATTGCCGATATGAGCTGTAGAATCAGGTTAAGGAAGATGACGTTTTTCAGCAAGGGCAATGTTATGCTGAAAAAACAGCGTACTTTTCCACAGCCGTCAACCTTTGCAGCGTCGTAGTATTCTTTGGGAATATCCCTGAGTGCGTTGAGGAAGATTATCATAGCCGAGCCGAACTCCCACAGCCTTAGCAGAATGATTATCGCCATTGAGCCTGTCGGACTGCTGTACCAGCTTATGTCAGTCCCGAGAAACTGATTCACCAGACCATTGCTCGTGAAAAGGAACTGCCACATTATTACTATTGCGAGATTCGAGCCGAGAATCGACGGTATATAGAAGATTGTGCGGTATATGCCTATGCCCTTTATTTCGAGGTTAAGCACGAGCGCCACAAGAAGCGAGATTATCAGCTTCAGCGGTACGAGAATCACCATATATTTCAGGGTCACGGCAAGAGAGTTTCGGAATTTTTCATCGCCGAACATTGCTGTGTAGTTGTCAAGCCCTGTGAAATTCGGCTGGGTTATGCCGTTGTAGTCCGTGAGTCCAAGTATGAACGACGACACGAACGGATAAAGCGTGAACAGGAGAAATCCCGCTATAAACGGCAGTACCAGTATCAGCCCTGTGTATTTCCCGACACCTACGGGATTATGATAAATCTTTTTCATTTCCTGATTTTCTCCAGATATTCGTTGATTGATTCATACATTTCGTGCGCCGCTTCCGCTGTATCAGCCTTGCCGTACGAGACCTTCTCAATCGCCGTATTGTAGAAGTCCTTCATCTGCGAAAGCTCCATATACGGGCTTATTGTGACTGTATCGGCATTTTCAAACAGAATGTCGCTCTCCTGCGAAAGTCCGACCAGTTTTCCGCTCGATTCAAGTCGCTGTTCGGCAATATGCGATGAGGGAATGCCACGTGTTGTGCCGAGAATTTCAGCGCATTCCTTGTTGTTAAGCAGGAAATCCATAAAAACCGCCGTTTCATCGGGATATTTCGTATCTTTTGAAATAGCATACATCATCGAGGGCTTTATAAGCCAGCCCGAATTATTTCCGCTGTCGTCCGCAAGAAGAGGTCCTGTTTCAAGCACACCGTCAGGCAGGGTCATTTCATACTTGCCTACGGAACTTCCCCATTCCAGAACACCTGCAACCCTGCCGTCAATAAATTCAGGCGACTGGTAGAGCGCAACGCTTCCGTCCTCATCGGTTCGGACATCAATTGTGCGGATAACGTGATTATCTTCGAGCTTTTTGTAGAAATCAAGGGCGGATTTTATATCCTCCTCCGTAAATCCAAGCTTGCCGTCCATTGAAATAAACTCTCTGCCTGTCTGTTGCTGGACATAGACAACGGCGAGATACCAGGCTGTTCCGCCCGACTGTATGTCCAAATCAATGGGATAAATATCCTCACGGCTGAATTTTTCGCCGAGCGCAATAAGCTCGTCCCACGTTGACGGATATTGCGCATTGAAGCGCCTGTAAATCTCTGAATTATAGAACAGTCCACGACCGCTGACAGATACAGTGACAGCATTGAGAATGCCGTCAACTTCGCCGAAAGAGAGAACGTCGCTGTCAAACTGGGACAGGTCTATCCAGTCCGAGAGCTGATTGAGATTATAGAAGCCCGAGCCGTCCGGCGAAAAAGTAACAAGCCAGTCGTAGTTAATCTGCATTATATCGGGAGCAGTGCCTCCGCTGAGCTGTGCGGAAACCTTTTCCGTCCAGCCGTCCCAGCCACCGTATTCAGCGACAACCTGTATTTCAGGGTGAAGCTCATTCCACAGCTTTATCGCCTCGGAAGTCGCCTGATGTCTGTCATCTCCGCCCCACCACGAAAAGCGGATAGTGCAGGGGTCGAGACTGCCGTCGGGAACTGTTACGGCGGATTTTTCACCGCACGCCGAAAGAAATGCCGTACAGCATAACATTGCTAAAATACTTTTCTTCATATTTTTATTCCTTATATAATGATAAAACGATACCTGCAAAAACGTCTGCACCCGAAGCACAGACGATTTTTTATATCAGTCAGATTGCAGTGTATCAGACGGCTTTGAAAAAAGATAACCCTGCGAATATCTTATGCTGTTCTCTTCAATAAGCGCCTGAATGTCACTGTTTTCAATAAATTCAGCGATGATTTCCTTATGGTGCTTTTCAGCCCAGCCCGCTATCATTTCAAGAAACTCACGGGCAAAAACATCGTTTTTAATATTTTTAACAATCTCGCCGTCGATTTTTATATAGTCGGACTTTACTTTAAATATGTTGACAATATTTGAAAAACCGCTTCCGAAATCGTCTATGGCAATTTTTCCGCCTGCCTGATGTATTCTCTCAACAAACTCGGCGATAATCTGATAGTCCTCGATTTCCTCTGTCTCCGTCAGCTCGAACACATAATTCTGCGGACGTGGTGCGATACGCAGAAAATCGAGTATGAAATGCACGATTTTGTAGTCGTATATGTCGCTGATATTCAGATTTATTGTAACAATATCCTGCCTGTCACGGAACTGTTTCATCACCTTGCTTATCATCATATACGAAATATCGGGATAAAAGCCGTATTCCTTGGCGATGTCCATAAATCGGTACGGAACATAGATATTGCCTTCGGAATCCCTGATACGCATAAGCGATTCGTACATACCGATTTTTCCAGTCTTATTATCCCTGATTCCCTGAAAAAACGGCACTACCCTGTCATTTGTAACAGCGTCGTTTAAAATCATAAGCATTTTCATCTTGCGTGCGTGAATCTGCTCCAGCCCCAAATCGGATGTGTATTGCAGGAAGAAAATATTCTTGCTCCGCATACTCACAAGAGCCAGCTCCGCCTTGTTAATCATATCCTCCTCGTGCATAACAATCGAAAACTCGGTAACAGGTACGTACGAATAGAATTTAAACTCCGAGACAAATTCCTGCACGGAATGCATTATATCTATAAATTCACCGTCGCATAAATCAGGGCTTGCCGTGATTATAAGCGAGTTTTTCTTGTATACATAGCAGTTGAAAGAGCTGTTGTCAATAAATTCAATAACTCTTCTGTAAAAACGGTTCAGGCACGACTGGAATTTTGACTTGCTCAGAAACGCATTGAGCAGTCCCTCGTTCCTGAAAGTAATCATACATATCTTGTCGAATCTGCCCATACTTAAATCATACGAGAACTTCGTGATATTATCGATTCCCGTATCGTCGTCCTTGAAAAGGGTCTCCTCAATTTCGTACCTGTGACTTAAAAGCGATTCGTCAGCGTCCTGTCGGCTGAATTTGAGAAGGTAGTTTACAATATGCTCCTGACTGTTTATCAAATCAGCAGAACTTTCCCTCAGCATATCGGCATTTATTCTGATTCTCCTGTTGCTCTCGGACAGTGCGGAGACGGCAAAGGAATAGTTGCAGTAGCGGTTTGTATTCTGCGTACTGCCTATCTCGCCGATGACAAAACATCCGCTCATATTGGTATTCCTGAACGGTCGGATTTCCCATTCTGCGCAGTTGCTGAATAAATCCTTGTGAGATACGCAGATATAGCCGAAAAGAACCTCGGCAGGATGTTCGCTGATTTTGTTGCAGACATCCTCGCAGACTTCAATATTCTTCTGAACGCTCGAATAGGCGATTCTGACCCTCTCCCCTGTCCTTGCCTCGCTCGGGACAAACATTACAGGCTCAGGCTCATCGGGAAAAACACGGCGCTTTTCATTCTGCGGAGAATAAGACAAAGCCCACGGTAAATCGCCGTTATCCGATTTTATAAGCGGAAAAAGCGTTGTCATATCGTCGTCAATAATATCACTGACGGTAATTCCAAGCTGTTTTTTGTACCACTCAACCGCATTTTCGCCGTCTATAGTCCTGATAATCATACCGTCCGCATCGGTGATGGTGTGGCTTATTCCGACAGGCTCTGTGACATACATCATATCGCTGTAAACGCTGAGGCTATCGGAATCAACCACGGCAACCGCCAGTGCGTCGCAGGAAGCGCCGTTGTTATCAAATACAAACGACTTCTTTTCAAGATTTATAAAAGGCTTTACAGGCGTGTTGGCAATTCCGCCGATAATCTGTATTTTTCGTGAAGCCTCGTTGATACGCTCAATAAAACTGCTGATTTTCATAAACGGACATGCAAAAAAAGCGAACATATATTTCGAGCT
The DNA here is from genome assembly GCA_023663905.1 of Ruminococcus flavefaciens. GTDB lineage: Bacteria > Bacillota > Clostridia > Oscillospirales > Ruminococcaceae > Ruminococcus > Ruminococcus flavefaciens_AD. The sequence goes on along the minus strand of JAMPGO010000027.1, from coordinate 462 downwards.
TGCAGTAATAACAGAGCCGACAGTTCTGTCAGCCAAAATGCTTCCACGGATTTCAGCCCCGACAGTATCAGTCAGGCCTACAAGCTCCGTGCGTACAGACGAACAGCTAAATTCTGTAACCGATATGAGACAGCAGTCGCTTCGGATTTCTCCTCCGCATACAACTCCCGACGTACTGCACCCGATGATTCTGGATTTCGGAAGGCAGGCAAGTATAGCTTCAACAAACGGCATAACGTTATCCCTTGTATGAATGCAGGTATGCACCCTGATAAAGTATTCTTTTTCGGGCTGAAGTCCTTCCGCACTGATAAGAGATTCGGGATTCTCATTTCCCGAACAAATAAAATTCACACTTCTCATACTGACCGCTTCCCTTTCTCCAAATTTTAACATTTACTATTATAACATATTTCCCGAAAAAAAGCAATAGATTTTTAAAAATTGCACACATATCACAAA
>JAMPGO010000026.1 GCA_023663905.1 Ruminococcus flavefaciens | reverse complement strand
AAATCCCTCCGATTTTGTAAATACGCACGAATCACTGCTCGTTATATCATCACTGCACGCAACACCGCCGAAAATCTGGATTTCAGGTGATATTTTATTCATACCATTGCAGAATTTCGTATATGAGTTCTCAGGAATTGTAAAATACATCTCAACAGCTTTTATCCACGTATTTGCAATGATAATATCGTTTATACTGTCGGTTACAGCCTCGGTATTATCTGCCGAAAGGTCAAATCTATGAATCATAAACTTAGATGATGGACTTTCAAACACAGTGCATACTACTGATATTATGGAAGCAAGCGTGCAGTCAACTATATTTCCGCTTGTTGAACAGCCCATATAATCAGCATCGGGAAAAACCTTTTCAATCGACTCCCCTACTGCCCCGATAACTGACGGCTCTAAGACTTCGAAATAGATACAGAACATCATCCCGTAAAAGCTCATAGAATCCAACTGCATTCTGAACTGCTCAAGCTCACTCTCAAACGATACCACGTCCGTGTACTTGAAATTAAATTGTTTCACCAAATATCATCTCCCTCAAATCAATTATTTAATGTAATTATACATTATATTCGCTGTTCTGTCAAGCTATTAAATATTCTTATTATTTAAAAATAATTTTACAAATAGTTAACAATTTATTAGTAGACAAATCCTGCACGGCGATGTATTATATTGGTACTTGTAATTTTTACCGAAAAGAGGGATTTTTATGAAAGACGATTTTAAAAACAAACTATTCAAGCTTGTCATTCCCATTACTCTGCAAAACTTTATGCTCGCCCTCGTAAGTGTTTCAGATACCGTGATGATGGGCTTTCTGAATCAAAGCTCGCTGTCCGCTGTATCTCTGGCAGGACAGGTACAGTTTGTGCTGACCCTGTTTGTTTTCGCAGTAACAGGCGGTGTATCCATTATGGCTGCGCAATACTGGGGAATAAAGGACAAGGATACTGTCGAGAAAGTTCTTGCAATAGGATTCAAATTTATTGCGCCGATTTCCGTACTTTTTACAATTGTGGCATTTATATTCCCGGAACTGCTTATGAAATGCTTCGCCTCCGATGAAGAGCTTGTAGCAATCGGTACGGAATATCTGAGAGTTGTAGCTCCGTCATACTTTTTCATCGGCATTTCACAGCTGTACTTATGTATTATGAAAAACTGCGGACAGGCTGGAACAGGTTCGCTTATAAGCTCGCTGGGCGTTATCCTGAATATCATATTGAACTGGCTTTTTATTTTCGGTGTAGGTCCTTTTCCTCGTATGGAAGTAAAGGGTGCGGCGCTTGCTACGGCAATTTCAACCGCCTTTGAACTGTTCGGAACGATAGTAGTTATGCTGAAAAAAGACAGTATTAAAATAAGGCTTAAATATGTTATTCACAGCGACAAGGCATTCACCAAAGACTATATGAAATACTCGCTTCCCTTGCTTGGAAATCAGCTTGCGTGGGGTCTTGGTTTTACTATGTACTCTGTTATTCTCGGTCATCTCGGAAGCGACGCTGCTGCTGCAAATTCGATTGCAAATATAATAAAGAATCTTTCAATATGCGTATGTCAGGGTGTTGCCTCTGCTTCCGCTGTAATTATCGGCGAGGAGCTTGGCAAGGGAATGCTTGATACCGCAAAGCAGTACGGCTCGAAGCTGTGCAGAATCTCGCTTATATGCGGTATAGCTTCGGGACTTGTGGTACTCTGCATAATACCGTTTGTACCGCTCTTTGATACAATCAGCAGTACAGCACAGCATTATCTGCGAATAATGCTTGCCGTATGTTCGTACTATGTAGTAGGAAAAGCTATGAATATGACGATAATCGGCGGAATCTTCCCTGCCGGCGGAGATTCACGCTTCGGTTTCAAATGCGATACAATCACAATGTGGTGCGTTACCGTCCCGATTGGTCTGATATTCGCCTTCCTGCTGAAAATGCCTGTATTAGCCGTGTATATCGCTATAAATATTGACGAAATCGTCAAGCTTCCCGCAGTATACAAGCACTATGTGAAATATAACTGGCTGAATAACCTTACACAGAAACAGCCGTAAAAAAATCCCGCAGTCTGCGGGATTTTTTATTTCATCTCGTGGGCAAATTCTTTAGTAAACTTCTTGATTTCCTGCTTGTGCTTATACATTTCCTTGTCGCTTCTTATAAGGATAGCCTTCACGTCAGGAGTATCAAAGTCAATAGTTTTATCGTAATGAGCAGTACCGACGGCTACGGAGAACGGATAGCCTCTGTAATGTGAAGCTTCAAGGGAGAACTCGGTTTTTATGTCATTCGTGAGGTCGCATTTCGTGATACACATAAACTCATCACCGCCTGTGCGGTACACCTTACCCTTTTTCCCGATAGTCCTGAGAAGAACTTCGGCACATCGTACAATCGCCTTATCTCCTGCCTCGTGACCATAATTATCGTTGATATATTTAAGAAAATTAACATCGCATACAGTAATATACAGCTTGGCGCATTTTTCGGGCGATGTTTCAAGGATTTTCATCCGCTCCTCATAGGTATTTCTGTTGAAAGTCTTTGTCATAGCATCCATACTTGCCGAGAGAAGAACAGCTTTTGTCTTTCTCATCTTCCTGACAATCAGGTATATTACAGCTCCTGCCAATGTCAGCGAAACGGCAAACAGAATAAAGGTTGCGATTGTATTTATAAGCTTCTGCCTGTTGAGTACAGTGCTGTCAAAAATCACGATATTATCGATATAGAACGACATAAGGTCATTTTTGTCGGCTTCTGCATTCTGAATGTCAGCTGTCTGAATATACAGGGCTATATCTTCCGCATTTTTCGGGACGGTAAAATCGCCCTCAAGCTTAGACCACGTACCCTTATGAAGCGGTTTGCTTTCTATTTCCGAATAAACTTCCGAGCCGTTGATGTTATATTGCAGTTTAAGCGAAAATACGTGATTATCTTCGTATTCCGCACCATTGTACATAACATATGCAGAGTAATTATAGCTGACTCCGGGCTTGATTTTATCGAGATGTACAATAGGCGCATTCCAGAAATCCTTGCGGTCTGATACATACAGCGAATAGTCTCCGCTGTAGCTGAAATCTTTGGTTGCAAGAATAGTTGTATCCCCTCTTGGAAGCCAGTTGTCAAGGCTGTTTTCAAAATCAAACTCATATCCGTTTTCATTGCTGTTGTCATCCGCAGAAACGATTTCTTTCAAATCACCGAAGATTTTTATATCGTCAACGTAAAAATCGCCCATATTGTCATCGGTCTGAAAATACAGCATAAGCTCGGACATATTTTCAGGTACTGTATATGTACCTTCGAGAAAATACCAGTCCTGCTCCTCTGTTGTAAGCTTAGTATCGATATTGAAATAGCTTTCCGTGCCTTTTGTATCAATCAGCTTCGTAGACATTATGATATTCATATCGTCATCGGAAGCGTTTCTGACGTATGCCTGAAATGAGATTTCCGTTCCCGGAACTACAATATTGGATATGTTCAGTAAAGGACCGCTCCATAATGATGACCTTGAAGTTGATTTTATACATTGATTTCCGCTGTGCGATGTTTCATTGGCTATAGAAATCGTCGATTTATTGCCGAAAGCAATCCAGCCCTGAAAACTGTCGGATTCAAAATCGGAAGATGAGAGAAGCGATTTTTCCGTTGTTTCCTCGGCATATGATGTCATCGGCAGTACGCTTAACAGCATATACAGGAATATAGCCAGCAGTGGAGATTTTCTTGTCTTTTTCATATAATCATCTCCTTTACTGATAATATTATATCATTTTTTAAACTTATTTTCTATATACATATTAGCAAAATAACAACGTTGATTTTTATTGATATTTCACAAATGAAATGGAATAATAAAAGCCGATTTTGATTAAGTGTATCAATTTCGGCTTTTCTTTTAATTTATTTCCTTGAAAATTCCTGATTCTCTGACTTAATCCTCTGTTTATCAGTGTACATATTTTTATCGCACTCTGCAATTATAGATTTTATATCCGTGCAGACTTTTTCATTATATTCCGCAAAACCGCAGGCTACTGCAAAAGGATAGCCCTTGTCGTTTTTAGCTTCATTTATGACAGCATTTCTGATTTTGTCGCTGACAGGCACTTTTGAAATGCACACAAATTCATCTCCGCCTGTTCTGTAAACCTTGCCCTCATTTCCGACAGCTTCCGAGAGCATTTTTGCACATCTTGTAATGGCTTCATCTCCGCTTTCGTGACCGTAATTATCATTGATATACTTAAGAAAATTAACATCGCACAATGCGTAGTAAAGCGATTTGCACTGCTCCTCGTCGTTCTCCAGCTCCTCAATTTTCTTTTCATAGGAATTTCTGTTGAACACCTTAGTCATCGCATCAATCGAAACAAGCTTCAGGGCAGTTCTGTTCTTTCTGATACGCTTTGCCGTTTTCAGTACCGCAAAGAGTGCAATAACAAGAATAATCAGCGATACGGCTATGGTGACAATCGTCTTTATTGTCTCCTCTTTCTTCACTATCGCACCCTCAGTGATTTTTATTGTATCAGCATAGAACGACATAAGGTCATTGGCAGTAGCCTCATTGCCTTCCTCAAGATTATCTGTCTGAATATATATGGAAATATTCTCCGCATTTGCAGGAACTGTATAGTAGCCCTCCAGCGTAGTCCATTTGCCCTTCTTAACCTTTTTATCGGCAATAAGATTATAATTATCAACACCGTCTATTGTATACTGGATTTCAAGGCGGAATATATGCGAATCCTCATATTCGTCGCCGTTGTACATAACATTTGCGGAATAATGGTAGCTTTCTTCCTTGCGCACTTTATCTGAAACCGCAAGCGAAGGACCATTCCAGACCGCTGTTCTGTTTGTTACATATATGGAATGCGACCCTGTATTGCTGTATTCGTCGGTGTGAATAATCTTTATCTCGCCTCTCGGTCCCCACATTTCAGTATCAGTCTCAAAGTCATATGAATACTGCTCCTGATAATTATATGTCTGCTGTACGGAAGTCTGCGGAGATTCATTGCTTTTGCCTGTTATGGTAATATCATCAATGAAAAATTCAGCCGAAGCGTCTGTGCATTCAAAATAAACAAGGTAATTTACAGCGTCCTCGGGAATAAGCATAGAGTTTGTAAGCTCTACCCATTCATTCGGAGGAACTTCCAATCCCTTTATCTGAGCGTACGACGTTGTACCCTCGGCATCAATAAATCTTGCCGTCCAGGATATGGTTGTTGAAACATCGCCCTCGTGATAAACCCAGCCGTCAAAATCGTATGTTTCTCCTGCAACAAGAAGCGTATCGCAGTGAAGCGACGGACCTTGATAAGTTTCTTTTCTGTTGACGGCTTTTATGCTGGCATTTCCTGAATGCGCCACAGTAGTATCAATATCCAGATTACCACCGCCGAACATCACCCAGTTTCCTGCGCTTTCGTCATCAAAATTATCGCTTACAATAATACTTGTCTCATCATCTTCTTCGGCATATACCGTCGGAAACGATGAAGTGAAATATGCGGACAGGAGCAGGACAGGTACTGAGGCAACTAAAAATTTTAATCTCATAGTAATTTCACCCTAATATAAAAATAATATATACCATATATGCAAAATAATATACAAAACAGATATAATCTTCATTTATTATATCACAAAAAATTGTATTTGTCTATAGTTTTTTGAAAAATTTTAAAAAAATTTTAGTAAAAATAAATTGACAATGCGCCCGAACTGTGTTATACTGAATACAGAGGTACTTAAAATCCACGCAGAAATTTGAGGTGTAATTATGGATATTTCAATCAGGGAATTGGCTGAAAAGCTCAGGGAACACGATGAATACAGAATTATTTACCATATCCGTCCCGACGGCGACTGTATCGGCTCTGCTTTCGCACTGGCTCTTGCATTGCAGTCAGCAGGCAAGAAATGCGATGTTGTAGGTCAGGATGATATTCCACGTGTACACAGATATATGACAGATAACGTAAAGCTTGATACGGTGCAGAATCCCGTGTATATCGCTGTTGATTCCGCTTCGCCGAAAAGGGTCGGCAGTTTTTCCGACAGGCATTTTACTTTCTGTATTGACCACCACGCAAATACTTTCAGCTCTGCCGATTACCGCTATGTCGAGCAGGACTGCGGTGCTTGCAGTGAGATTATATTCAAGCTGATTAAGACTATGGGAATCACGGTTACAAAGCAAATGGCTGATTTCCTCTATACTGCGCTTGTAACTGATACGATGTGTTTCCGCACTTCCGATACAAGCGTTCAGTCATTTGAAACGGCTACGGAGCTTGCCCGACTTGGTGCGGATATTTATAAGATAGGCAGACTCAATATGTTTATAAAGTCAGCAGGAAGGCTTGAAATTGAAGATATTCTCCGCAAAAGCTTCCACTTTACCTGCGATAATCAGGTTGTTACAGGCATAATCACTTTGCAGGATTTGAAAACTGCCAATGTTCTTGATTCCGACCTTGAGGGTATCAACTCTATGGTTGAGCAGATTGAGGGCGTGCGTATCGGTGTTACTATCCGTGAGCTTCCCGACGGCAGAATGAGATGTTCCACACGTACAAACGGCGATATTTCGGCGAATGAGATTTGCAGTATTCACGGCGGAGGTGGTCACTTCAATGCCGCCTGCTGTGAGCTTGATGTTGCAACTCCGCAGGAAGCAAGAGATATTATGGAAAAAACTTGTGAGAAATTTATTAAATAAGTATACAAAAGCACTTTGTTCTGACGGACAAAGTGCTTTCTGTTTATTATTCCTCTCCTGCCTTGAAGTTGTATATCGGCTTGATAATGTCGTTAATTTCAACAGTATCGCCTATATTGTCCACAATATCCTCGACAGACTTGTAAACCATAGGACATTCGTCAATAGTTCCCGAATTTACAGAGGTTGTATATATGCCTTTCATCTGCTTCTTGTATTCCGAGACGGTAAAAGTCTGCTTAGCCTTGGAACGTGACATTATTCTGCCTGCTCCGTGAGGTGCTGAGAAATTCCAGTCGGGATTGCCCTTGCCTGTACAGATGAGACTTCCGTCCCTCATATTTATCGGAATAAGAAGCCTTTCGCCTGCCTTTGCCGATACAGCGCCCTTGCGGAGAATCATATTCTCTGTATCAATATAGTTGTGAATCGTTGTAAATCTGTCAGTCACGTGGAATCCCATTCCCTTGACAATCTCGTCCATCATCGCCTGACGGTTAAGCATAGCAAATTCCTGCACAAGCTTCATATCGTGGATGTACTGCTCAAAAAGCTCGTTCTCGGTGTAGGCAAGGTGCTGTGGAACTGCGGTTCGCTTGGTATTCTGGATTTTTGTAATCTCCGACTGAATCTGTTTCTGTCTGCCCTCCGCCTTGAGCTGTGCAATAAGTGCGTCAATATCAGTTTTGGAACTCTTGTTAAGACGGCGGTAAGCTTCCTGCTGGTAGTATTTTGCTGTCTCAACACCAAGATGACGTGAGCCTGAATGAATTACGATATACAGCTTTCCGTCACTGCCCTTGTCAGCCTCTATAAAGTGATTGCCTCCGCCAAGCGTTCCGATACTTCTTTCCGCACGCACAGGGTTAATCTGATGATAGCAGTACAGCTTTGTAAGGTCGATTCTGTCATTGTATCTGTGTGGCTTGTCACGTATATCAAAGCCCGACGGTATCTTTTCATAGATGAGCTTGTCAAGCTTCTGAAGCTCAATGTGCTTTTCTTTCAGCACAATCGTTTCCATACCACAGCCTATGTCAACTCCGACCAGATTGGGAATCGCCTTGTCCGTGATAGTCATTGTAGTGCCGATTGTACAGCCTGCTCCTGCGTGTACATCGGGCATAATACGAATCTGCGCATTCTCGCTCACAGGCTGATTACAGAGTTCAATAATCTGTGCGATTGCAGTTTCGTCAATATTATCGGTAAAAATTTTAGCTGAATTATATTTTCCGTTTAAAATAATCATATCTTCTCCTTATAAATAGCTATTCAAGAGTATGCAGAAGCCTGAGAATATCATCCCTTTTTGCAAGACCCTCCGAAAATGCAGTTGCACCTCCCGAAGCAGTACCGAGCTTAAGAGCATAATTATAGTCGCCGTTCTGACAGCCAGCGATGAATCCCGCAAGCATTGAATCACCTGCTCCCACAGAATTTTTTACAGTACCACTGCACACTCCGCATATATGGATTTCTCCGTGTTCGTCGGCAAGAACAGCTCCGTTTTCAGCTCTTGATACAAGAACGTTCACAGCTCCCATTTCTTTAAGCCGAAGTGCGTATCCTGCTATCTGTTCGGCATTTTCAAAATCCACACCGAAAATCTGGCTAAGCTCGATATTATTGGGCTTAATCAGAAAAGGCTTGTATTTCAATGCCTTCAACAGCAGATTCTTTTCAGCGTCAACAACAGTCATTATCTTCCTGTCGCTTAGATGTGCAAGAATCCTCTCGTACATATCGGACGGCAGAGATGACGGAATACTTCCTGCAAGAATAATAGTATCGCCGTCAGTCAGCCTGTCAAGACGTGCAAAAAGCTCATCTATCTTTTCTTCAGGTATCTCAGGACCCTGACCGTTGAGTTCAGTTTCACAATTGGACTTTATCTTGATGTTGATTCTTGAAAATCCGCTGTCAAGGTGAACGAAATCAGTTTCAATTCCCGCACTTCTGACAGCGTTTTCAATAGCCTCGCCTGTGAATCCCGCAACAAAGCCGAAAGCTGTTGATTTTATCCCAAGCTCCGCAAGAATAAGCGAAACGTTTATTCCTTTTCCTCCGAAATATATCTCCTCATACTCTGAACGGTTGACAGCGCCCGTTTCTATGCTGTCGGTATGCACTACATAGTCAACAGCAGGATTAAAAGTAACAGTATAAATCATCTTCAAAACCTCCCATTCTCTTGTAATAATACCACTGTTTCAGAAAAAAGTCAAGCAAATATGATTCTGACTGAAAAAAATTCTTGACAAATACTTAAAAAAGTGGTATAGTATTCAGTGGAGTATACAATTGTATTCCTGTGACGGACGATTTTCAGAAATTCAGGTGATTTTTATGGAACAGAAAAACCAGCTTATTGTTGTTGACGCTCAGATTCTTCCCGATGTTTTTACCCGTGTTCTCGAAGTTAAAAAACTTATGGCAAGAAAGGGCGAAAAAAGTTTCGCTTCCGCCTGCAAGCGTGTGGGTATATCACGAAGCACTTATTATAAGTACAAGGACAGCGTTTTTTCCTATGAGGAGCTTTTCAACCGCAAAATTGTCAACCTGTATCTTCTTCTGAATGACAGTCCGGGAGTGCTTTCCAGTGTTCTGGTATTTCTTCACAATCTTCACGCAAATATAATGACTGTGAATCAGAGCGTACCTATAGACAGTGTGGCGGCGGTAAATATTTCGCTCCGCCTTACTGCGGAATCATCATCGGAAGAACTCAGCTCACTTAGTTCAATTTCTGAACTTGATGGCGTACTTGAGGTTAAAATCCTCTCAGCCGAATAAAAAAACGGAGGTTTTATAATTATGTCAGTTAAAATAGCTATTTTAGGTCATGGTGTTGTAGGCTCGGGTGTTGCCGAACTTTTCTACAAAAACAAAAAGAATATCGAGAAGCGTGCAGGATGTGAAATGGATATAAAGTATATTCTCGATTTGCGTGATTTCCCGAACCTGCCCTACAGTGATAAATTCACCAAAAATTTCGACGATATTCTCAATGACGACGAAGTAACTGCTGTTGCGGAATGTATGGGCGGTGTTGAACCTGCATTCACTTTTGTAAAAGCCTGTCTCGAAAAAGGCAAGAGCGTTTCTACATCCAATAAGGAGCTTGTTGCAAAGAAGGGCGATATACTTCTCGCAGCCGCCAAAGCTCACAACTGCAACTTCTTCTTTGAGGCAAGCGTTGGCGGAGCTATCCCGATTATCCGTCCTCTTCACCGCTGTCTCGCTGCAAATGACATTGACAAGGTTGCAGGTATTCTCAACGGCACGACAAACTTTATTTTAACTAAAATGTACAACGATAATATGGCTTTCGATGAAGCGCTTAAACTCGCTCAGGAACTCGGATATGCCGAAAAAGACCCGACTGCCGACGTTGAGGGTCACGATGCCTGCCGTAAAATCTGCATTATATCATCGCTCGTTTTCGGCAAGCACGTTTACCCCGACAGCGTTTACACAAAGGGTATTTCTGAAATCCAGCTCTGCGACGTTGCCGACGCTGATATTCTGGGCTATTCCGTAAAGCTGATTGCTTCCGTAAGACGACTTGATGACGGTCGCATTCTTCCTGCTGTAATGCCTATGCTCGTATCTCACGAAAATATTATGTCGGGAGTCAGCGACGTTTTCAACTCCGTTCTCGTTTACGGCGACGGTATTGACAAGGCTATGTTCTACGGTCGTGGAGCAGGTAAGCTTCCGACGGCAAGCGCTGTTCTCGGCGATGTAATCGAGGCTGTAAAGCACAAGGTTACTGTCTTTTCACAGTCGTGGGAATCTTCGGAGGACGACAGCTTTATTGCTCCTGTTGAGGAACTTTCCGCAAAATGGTATTTCCGTGTTCCTGCTGATTGTCAGGCTGTCGGCGAGGGCGCATATAACGATGACAACGGCACTGCATTCGTAATGGCAGACGAACTTACATTCGCTCAGGCAAAGGCAAAAGCTCAGGAACTCAATGCCCTTGCTTATCTCCCGATACTTGACTGATGAACCTTGAAAACAAGTATTTTACGATAAAAAACGGTGTACTTCTCAAGTTTAAGGACGGCAAATCCGACAGAACAGTCGTTCCCGAAGGCGTTGTATCAATCGGCGAAAAGGCATTTTGGACAAGCCGTATCAGGAATATTGTACTTCCCGAAAGTCTCGTAAGCATAGAGAAAAAGGCATTTTGGGGCTGTAACTGCCTTGAAAAACTTGTTATTCCCGACAGCGTTAAGACTATCGGGAATGACGCTTTTGCGGAATGTCAGGGACTTGAAAATCTTGTGCTTGGTGCAGGTGTTGAGAAAAATCGGGTGCAGGGCATTTTGGAATTGCGGAAATATTGTCGGCGATATTTCGGGCATAAGCGTACAGAGTATAGGCGACAGTGCATTTAGAAATTGCAGATATGTAAAAAGATTTTATTTTCCGAACTGCAAATCAATAAGCGACTATGCTTTTTGTTCGTGCTTTTATACAGAAGTTATTGAAATCGGCAGCATAAACCGTATCGGTTATCACACGTTCTCTTTTTGCGGAAATCTTGAAAAGTTTACAGTCCCCGAAAGTGTTCAGCAGATTTGCAGTGGTGCATTCAGCTGGTGTACCAATCTTGTGATTGAAGTACCCGAAAGGCTCGGAATATCGGGAAAAATCGGTGAAGAAGCATTTCACGGCTGTAAGAAAGTCATATATACAACATAATAAAAGGCGGTCACAGCGACCGCTTTTTTGATAAAACAATTAAATAATAAAAAACTATTGCAAATTTCTCCGAAATGAGATATAATATATTTAAATAAACTTTGTTAGGGAGATTATATGGAAAAAAACAGAACTATACAGCGTAGAAGCAGTAAAAAGAAGAAAAAACCAAAGGTTCGCTTTAATTTTTGGGTGATGTTTATCATTTTTGCCCTCTCGTTTATCGCCTGCTTTGTATTGTATATGCTTGCGGCGAATTTCAATGACGACTTTTTTAAGGACGAATTTAAGGACAATCCTGTTGTCGGTACTCAGGATGTCGGCGATGATATTCCGCAGACCACAGGCAGTGCTGATAATACCGACGACGAGGCAGACAAGCCGTCAGCAGTTGCAAACCCTGTTCCGCAGTCCGAAGCTGTGGAGGAAAGCTATTTCAACAGCTCCTGCCTGATAACCGATTCCACGCTTATTGAAATGGGAACTTACGGCAAATTCAGCAAGACGAATGTTTTCGGAAGCGCTGAGCTTAATGCCGATAACTGCAACACCACTAAAATTGACAGCACCTTCGGAAATTCCAGCGTGTATGATATAATCAAAAACAAGAAGCCAAGCACGCTTTATATTATGCTCGGAAGCGATTTGGGTACGTCTGATACTGACAGTATGATTAAAAATTATACTATGCTCGTAAATAATCTTCACTCCGCTCTGCCTGATATGAAGATATATATTATGCAGATTCCGCCTGTTATCTATGACAGCGAGGCTCTGACGAATGATATGATTAACGAGTACAACGACAAGCTTCTTGCGATGTGCAATACTGTCGGCATTTACTGTATCGATACAAATACGGCTCTCAAGGGCGAAAACGGTATGCTTGCGGAAGAGTTCTATTCGTATGAAAATCTCGCACTTTCGGGAGCAGGCTACAGCAAAATATGCGAATATATTCTCACTCATACTGTATAAATAAAAACAGCTTTTGTATTATCTACAAAGGCTGTTTTTTTATCTATTCAATTTCTACTGCCCTGCCCTGCTCCAGACTCTTTTTGCAGTCAAGATAACGCTGGTTACTGCTTCCCCTGAATTTTATCTGCCAGTCTTTAAGCTCAAAAATAAATCTGTCGTCAATAAGAATATCAGTTACTTGCAGAAGCCTTCCCCAGCCGTTTTTATTGCGGTTTTCATAGAGTTCCTCAAAGGTGTAGCCTGTATAGGTGACTATATTCAGCCCGAGCGATTTTATTCTTCCGCCGAGTTCAGCAAGTATTTCCGCCTGACAGAAAGGCTCTCCTCCGCTGAACGTAACACCGTCAAGCAGAGGATTACCCTTGATTTTTTCAAGCAGAATATCAGGGCTGACAAGCTCACCGCCGTTGAAGTCGTGGGTCTGCGGATTGTGACATCCTTTGCAGTTGTGAGGACATCCCTGAGTAAAAATAGTGAAACGTATGCCCTCGCCGTCAACGATTGAATCGTTGACAGTTCCGGCAATTCTAAGTAAATCAGACATTGTGCTTTACTCTGTCGCTTTCTTCTGCACGCTTGCCGTCGTTGAAGCGGTCGAGTGTGCCGACGAGATAGCCTGTGATTCGGCGGATTCTGTCAAATGCAAAGTCGCCGTCGTGTTCGCTTCTTCCACAGCAAGGGCAGGTATCGCCGATAATTCCTGTGAATCCACAGCAAGGGTCACGGTCTACAGGGTGATTGATTGCGCCGTAGCCGATTCCGCTTTCCTTCATACAGCGCACGATTTTTTCAAATGCAGAGAGATTTTCAAGCGGGTCACCGTCAAGCTCGATATAGCTGATGTGACCTGCGTTCGTAAGCTCGTGGTACGGAGCTTCAATCTTAATCTTCTCAAATGCGCTGATTGGGTAATAAACAGGCACGTGGAACGAGTTCGTGTAATAATCACGGTCTGTAACACCCTCGATAATGCCGTACTTTTTAGCGTCCATACGTACAAAACGTCCCGAAAGTCCCTCGGCCGGTGTTGCAAGGAGTGAAAAATTAAGTCCCGTCTTTTTTGATTCCTCATCAAGACGAGTACGCATTGCAGTGATAATTTCAAGACCAAGTTCCCTTGCTTCCTCGTCCTCTCCGTGATGTTTGCCGATGAGGGCTTTGAGAGTTTCAGCAAGTCCGATGAATCCGACTGAGAGTGTACCGTGTTTCAGTATTTCGCCGATTGTATCGTCGGGAGAAAGCTTGTCGGAGTCAATCCAGATACCCTGTCCCATAAGGAACGGGAAATTTCTTACACGCTTCTGTGCCTGTATGCGGTAGCGGTGCATAAGCTGGTCAATAGCCAAATCCATCATCTCATCGAGCTTATCAAAGAAAAGTCCGACGTTGTGGTTCGATTTAATAGCCAGACGTGGAAGATTGATTGAAGTGAAGCTGAGGTTGCCTCTGCCTGTAACAATTTCCTTTTCGGGGTCGTATGTATTTCCGATAACTCGTGTACGGCATCCCATATACGCAATTTCGGTATCGGGATTGCCCTCTTTGTAGTATTTGAGATTGAAAGGAGCGTCGATAAACGAGAAATTCGGGAAAAGTCTCTTTGCAGAAACTCTGCACGCAAGCTTGAATAAATCGTAGTTCGGGTCGGTCGGATTGTAATTGATTCCCTCTTTGATTTTGAAGATATGAATCGGGAAAATAGGTGTTTCGCCGTTTCCGAGACCTGCTTCCTGCGCAAGCAGAACGTTCTTGATAACCATTCTGCCTTCCGGTGATGTATCTGTGCCGTAATTTATTGAGCTGAACGGAGTCTGCGCTCCTGCACGGCTGTTCATTGTATTGAGGTTATGAATGAGGGCTTCCATTGCCTGATAAGTTGCACGGTCGGTTTCCTTGACAGCGTTTTTCAGGGCAAATGCCTGAACCTTTTTTACAGTCTCCTCGTCTGCGTAATTCAGAAGCAGTTCATATTCCTTTGCCTGATAATCGTTGTCGTTTGCAAGAACAGGAATCAGGTCGTATTTTTCCTTAATTTCTTTCTTTATTGAATCAGCGATTTCGGATTCATTTTCGACAGAAACAAGAAGATTCAGCGCTCTTGCGATATTCTGCGAGTATCTTGCCGCATACGTTTTCTTTACACCGTCTGCCATAGCATAATCAAAAGTAGGTACACTCTGTCCGCCGTGCTGGTCGTTCTGATTGGACTGGATTGCAATGCAGGCGAGTGCGGAATAGCTTGCAATGTCGTTCGGCTCTCTGAGGAATCCGTGACCCGTTGAAAAACCGTCGGTAAAAAGCTTTTTCAGGTCAATCTGCGTGCAGGTCGTCGTAAGCGTATAAAAATCAAGGTCGTGAATATGAATATCGCCGTTTCGGTGCGCTTTGGAATGCTTGGGGTCAAGAACATACATTCCATAGTATTCTTTTGCCGAAACAGAGCCGTATTTCAACATAGTTCCCATAGCCGTATCGCCGTCGATGTTGGCATTTTCACGCTTTATATCGCTGTCCTTTGCGTCGCTGAATGTCAGCTCGTTGAGTACGCACATAAGATTGGTTTTCATTTCTCTTGCCCTTGTGCGCTCATAGCGATAGAGAATATATGCCTTTGCGGTTTTTGCGTGACCTTTTTCAATCAGCACTTTCTCAACGAGGTCCTGAATTTCTTCAACGGTAGGAAGTTTTCCCGGATTCTGTTCCTCGTAGAGATTACAGACTTCAGAAGCGACTTCCATAGCCGTGTCCATATCGCTTCCGCCACACGACTGAGCCGCTTTCATAACCGCATTCGCAATTTTTTCAATATTGAACGGCACTTTTCTTCTGTCTCTCTTTATTATGTGTATTATCATAATTAGCCCCCTATAGTATTTTTATTTGTATCCGTAATATAAGTATAATCCAATTTCATAAAGATGTCAATTGTACATATTGACATTTTGGGGTGTTTGCGAAATGCAGTTTTTGTCAGAAATATACAATAAAATCATTTAATATTTTGATTTCAGCGATAATACGTTATTTTGAAAATCGTAAAAATCAAGTTAAAATAAAAAAATATCAAAAAAATAAATCCCTGATTTTTACAGGGATTCTTCTTGAATTTTTATATAAAAAATCCGCCTTGCCGTCGTATAGTGCATAAAACCCGCACGAAGCAGGTGGGTAAACGCCCGAATGATTCACGCTCCCTTCGTCCATAAAATGGGAGGTCTGCAATCCACAGCCGGAGCTGAATTCCCTATTATGATGTGTTGGATTATAAAAACTATACTAAGTC
>JAMPGO010000025.1 GCA_023663905.1 Ruminococcus flavefaciens | reverse complement strand
TCCGTGAATTTAATGAAATTCTCGCTCCTGATTGTCAGCATTTTCAGTCCTCCTTGTCTTTATCGTTAAAATTTTTAAGTCTCTTGACTATCTTCAAAGCCCATTGAGCTTCGGGATTAATTTCGGCATAATTCTCAAAAATGCTGACTGTTTCCATAGCCAGTATGTAGAAAAATACCAAAAAAGCCGTAATCGCTCCGGCAATTTCGGACAGCTCAACCGCCTGATAATAAGCGCCGAGAGCGTTGATTCCGATGTCAAGACCACAGGCGACCGTCATCACGAGAATTTCGCTAAGCTTATTCAGTCCGCCCTTGCGCATTTTGGAACTGCTTATGTCGTTCCTGCAATAAGCCTTTATCAGCCCTGTCAGGTAGTCCGCCAGCGCCAGTCCGACGACGATTAAAAGCATAATGATGTACTGCATTCCGCACCTCCTTTCAGATTTTGTCCCAGATTGAGCGACCGTTTGTGACGGTACTGCCCAAAAATTTCGGTCTGAGGATTGTTTCGGCGACGTTTCCGAGCTCAAGGCTTATGATTTCGCCCGTCAGGTGGTCACGGCGGATGTCCACGATTTTCTGCACCGTCGAAATATCAAGCTCGGGGCAGTAAATCGTGCCTGTATCGCCGTAATCGCATTCAAGAAGTTTCTGAAAATCCGAGTAGCGAGGGTCTGTTTTCAGCGAATTTACGTTGATTGTGTACGTAACTTTCGGCGTATTCATCATGTTCCACAGAGCCTGACCGTCCGTGGCAAGCATTTTGTCAGCCGTTTCGGCATTGTCGTAGTTGAATTTCGCATAGCTTCGGCGGACGTGGTGAATAAAATCGCGGACTTCGCCCGAATATGAGACCGCCCAGTAGCCGTCGTAATTGTCGGCGCAGGAAAAGTATGTTCGAAAATCCGTGAAATCAACACGTTGCTTTATTCCCGAAACATTCATTCCATAGCGCAGGAAAAATGCGTTGTCACGGGCATTTTCCATTCGCCTGTTGACGGAAAAATAGAAATTGTCACGGTAAATTTCTCCGCCGTAGCGGTTCAGCAGGCAGTTATCAACACCCGCAATCGCACCCCAGAGGGTCGTATTCACGTACTTGTCACCGCCGAGAACCGTGTCAATATCCGACATCCCCGTGAACACATACGGCTTCTGAAAATAGGCTTCGGGGTGCTTGGCGATTTCCTCTTCATCCCATATAACCGCGGCTTTTTGGAAGCAGAAATCGATGAAATCCTGGGCATTTCCGCCCTTAAATTCGGCATTTTCTATGAGGTCGTCCGCCATATCGTAAGAGATGTGGTTTGCGTGGACTGTGATAAAATTGCCGTCCTCGGAGCATTCCGCCTCCTGTATGTCAATCCTGAAAAGCTGACCGTCAATTTTAAGGATATTCTGCGGCGCAAGGCATTTCCACTTGCCCCACTCGTCAATAGAGTGGACGAGCTCAACGTCCCATACATCGCCGTTTTTCTCGGATTCGCAGGACGTTGGACTCAGAACCGCAAGCCCGTTCGATTTGAATCCCTCCTGCTTCTCGGTTATGTCGTAAACACGGATTGTGTTGCTGTGCGAAATCGGGAAAAGGTGGATTTCACGCTTTTTCCCTGGCATTTTAAGAATACCGTCCTCAAAAACACCGCCCTTGTTAGCGGATGTGAGCGACAAATTGCCCGAGCCGTCAAGTCGAAACACGGATTTTTCGGTCTTTATGTAACCTTCGGGAGCGGTAATTTCCAGCAATTCATAGGTGTTTACAGGGATTTTCGTGAAAACAATCGGCGCAGTCAGGGAAGTGAAAGTAACTGTCCTGAAATCGTCGGAAATCGTGCAGTCCTGCGAAATTTCCACGTCGTCAAACGGATTCGCCGTATCATTCGACAGGCTTGTAAGCTGAAAAACCGCACCCTCAAGAGGTTCGCCACTATCCTTGTCCGTTTTCAGTATTTTCAGCCTGATTGGCTTTAATCCGAAAATATGTTCGTGAGCCGTGCCGTTGTTTTTGATTTCAAGAACAGCGTACAGGTAATCGTCGTATTCAAGCTGACCTTGGTCAGCCGTGTATCGCTTGTTGTGGTAAGCCTGAAATATCTGCAATCCATATGGAAGATTCGTGATTTCCGTATCAGAAACACCCGAAGTAAAATAAGCCCTGCCCTTGTCGGATGAGAGCGTAAACGGAACGTCAGCGCCGTTTCGGGTGATTTTTATTCCCGACAAATCGTACTTTGTATCTTCGCTGAATCTGTAGCCGACAAACATCGGAATATCGGGAATATTTTCGCCTGTTTCGGTATTTCTCACGGCAAGCGTAACCGTATCGTAGCTGATTTCGGCAACTCCGGGCAGGTACTGACCCTCAAAAACATCGTCGGCACTAAAGCCATTCAGGAAAATCTGACACCAGTACCAGCCAGCATTATTCACACCGCTCGGATTATAGACCACGCCCATACCCATATGCGTATAGCCTTTGTTAACAATTTTTTCCCAGTTATTAGCGGAATTTCGCCATTGTTCAAGCGCACCTGAAGCCGTTTCGGAAGTAGCAGCGAGGTTTTCACCTGCCGCCGCAAAATTGATTTTTTTGGTATCAATCGCCGACGTAAAATATTCGCCGTTTGGGCGAGTGTGACTCCAGTACGTGGAGGCTTCGCTTGCCCTGAGCATTGCAACCTGATTGAGATAAGGCACGCAGTACAGCGGTTTAAGCCCTCTTGCGGTTCGCTCCGCATTGACCAGTACCGCAAGCTCATCCGCTTTTGCAGGGTATTCGGTTATCGCCATTAATACCACCTCTCACGGACGTTTATGCTCGATTTTGCGACGTTTCCCAAGCACCTAACAAAGACTTCGCCTGTAGTAAGCAAGGGATAATTTCCGAAAGTTATATCATTTATCGAAATTTTGTTCTCGCCGTCCTGAAAATATGTCACTTCCGCATCGCAGTCAACAATAATCTCGACATTCGCCAGATTTTCAGGGACTTCAACAATAAACAGCGCACCGTTGACATCAAGCACGACAGCGCCCGCACTCGTCGGAGTGAAGCGGATTTCGGGCGCAGAAAAGACCGTACTGCCGTTGATTATCTTCGTGTAATCGCCTGTAAGCTCCGCAATCGTGGGATTCAGCGCATAGGCGAACGGCAAAAGCGTGAACGTAATATCGATTTCCGCCATTGTCATCGCCGTCGCAACAGGCTGTAAAACACTTGCCACAGCATTTATGTACTCGTCGGGATTGCCCGATATTACGAGTTTTCCGAAGCCTCTGACTGCACTGTAGAGCGTTCTGAGACGTTCCGCAGAAGTATTTTTTATGACGGCGGAAATCTCAATCGGCGAATTGCCGTAGCTTCGTGAAAACTGGATTACCTTTGAGGTTGAACCCGTAGCAAACTCGCTCATTTCCTGCGACCACGAGAGTCGGATTACGGGACTTGTGATAATTAAATCATCTGACGAATTATAATCGTTAAAAATAAAGTAGCTCAATCCAGACCACGACCCCTTTCAATTCTTCTCTGCTCAACCGCCATTTCCTGTGCAATTTTACGAATATCAGCGTTACTTGACATCCTAGGTTTGTTGATATTGTATGTATTGTGGAAAATCTTCTGAACCGTACCGCCTCCTGAAGCGGAAGAGTTTCTGGCATTGTCCGTCAGCGGAGTTACCCTCACACCGCCGTTCATCACCTCAATCAGCTCAGGACCTGCCTCGGCGACAATTCCACGGTTTCCTGCCGAAATATAGCCACCTGTGGCATTTCGGGTGATATATCGGCGGTTGCCGTTGCTGTCCCACTGACGGCTAAGGAGTGCGTCGGAAGCGCTGTTGATGTTATGCGGAATCAAATCGTTGACGGCTTTTCCCGTCTCCTCGTCGATTCTGTAGAGATACTGCGTGAAAGATTTTTCAAAGTTATCGCCGACCAAATCGCCAAGCTTTTTGCCATTCTTTTCAGCCCATTCAAAAAGACCCGTGCTGTCAATTCCGAGACCAACATTTGCTTCAAACTGTCGCTTAAATTCATCTGTAAAGAAATCAGAAATTTCCTTGCCCGAATTTTCCGCCCAGAGCAGAAGCTCCGTAATATCATAACCCTTGTTGAGCTGCTGCCACATAATATTCCTGTAATTTTCGCCCAAAACTTCGTCGATTTTCACACCCGACGTTTTCAGCTGTTCAGCGAGAACCGAGATGTCAATTCCCTTGTCGATAAGCTCCTGAATCTGTTCACGGAGACCGTCAGTGTCAAAAACCGTTTTTGGTGTTGCACCTTTTTGGAGTCCAAGAATAGCAGTTTCGCCGATATGCCCGAGAATATCATCAACCTCGTCCTGATTCACGACTGTGGCACTAATCGCAAGCTTAAGCTCATAGGTAAGGTCGGTTTGCGCCTCGTTGTAGGCTTTTTTCACGTCCTCATCGAAGTCTTTGGCGTTTTGGAGTATCGTCTCGTAGTCCTTCGCAGGATTGTAGAGAATCTTTTCAACATCGTCAAAACGTTCCTCGGACAGGGCAATTCCTGCTTCGTTGAGCCTGTTGAAATACTCCATAACCTCGTTGTAATCCGCAAGAGCTTCCCTCGCACGACTGCTTGCGTCAACGTAGTCCTGATTTGCCTTGATATAGGCAACGGCGGCGTTATACTGCTCATCTGTAATTCCAAGTTTTCTGCGACTGCTCGCCTTTAAGTCGTTAATCTGATAAGCTGTAAATCCCGTACTTCCTGCAACCCTGTTGAACTCTTTTTCCGCATTTTTCATTGCGGTTTCCGCTTCGGCGCGCTGTTTTTCGGCGGTGACGTATGAATCCTTGGTGGAAGCCTTATTTTTAGCCATTTCAGCCGATTCCGCAAGATATGCGTCGAAATAAGCCTCCGCCTTTTTCTTGGCAATCGTGTTCTCGGTTTCCTTCTGCAAATCCTTGTAGCCCTCAATCTGATTGCCCGTGAGTTCGTACTCCGTGCCGAGTGCCTGATTGAGTTCGCCGAGAATGTATTCCGCACGCTTTTTGTTGGAATCACTGACTTCGCCGTTTCCGACAACGATGTCATCAAGCTTTTTACGGAGATATTCAAGGCGGTCGCCCTCAAGCTTGACAGCCTCCGCACTCTCGCCGAATTTCTTGTTGACCTCCTTGAGACTGTCTCGGGTCGATTCAATCTGCTTGTGTTCCTTGCTGTACTGCTCGTCAACAGCCTCGGAAATCTTCTGCAAGCCCGACAATTCCGTTGAAGCCTGCACGCAGTACGCCACAATAGCTGCTGTAAGCCCTGCAATAGCCGTTGTAAGCAGTACCGCAGGATTTGCCAGCATTGTGGCATTGAGTGATTTTATGGTCGAAATAAACGATATTATGGCGGTTTTGCTTTTGCCGACTGTTTCAGCGACTTTCCAGGTAAGAAAACTTTCTCCGATACCAATAAGAAGAGGAAGAACATCTTCCAGCTTTTCCTTGATTTCAGGCATATTCTTACCAAACCACTCGGCAATGCCAATAACCTTGTCAAAGGCATTTTCAGAAAAGCTCTGTATTTCGGGCATTTTCTCGGTGATGTACTGCACGATGTCACGCATTATCGGGTTAAGCTTCTCGGCAAGGGCAATTTTCACGCCGTCAATCGAGCTGTCAAGAATCGTCATATCTCCTGCGAGATTGTCAATCATCGTGTCCGCCATATCCTGAGCCGTGCCGTCGCATTCTTTGAGTGCCTCAGCATAGTCCGTAAAGCTCATTCCGCTGTCTTTTGCGGAATCCGAAAGTCCGTTCATAATGGTCTGCAACGCCGAATAGTGGTTAGTGCCTGCCATTACCTTTGCGATGCTTGCCTGCTGTTCGTCTGTAAAGCCCTCCCAGGCGACTGAAACGCTCTCCAGAATACTTGTGAGAGACTGCATTTTTCCCTTACTGTCGTAGATTTTCACACCAAATTCAGCCAGTTTGGAAGCACATCCGCTCGTATCAGTCGCAAGCCTTGTCATAATGGCATTCAGCGCCGTGCCAGCTTCGCCGCCCTTTACACCTGCATTCGCCATTGTCATAAGCACAGCGGTCGTTTCCTCAACAGAATAGCCCATTGAAGCCGCTGTGGAAGCGCAATGTTTGTATGCTTCGCCCAGCATTTCCGTTGTCGTGTTGGAACGTGACATCGCATAGCTCATCTGGTCAACAAATTTACCTGAATCCTGCGCCGTAAGCCCGAAAGCCGTCAGGTAGTCGGTTACAATGTCGGAAGCCTGCGCCAAATCCATATTTGAAGCGGCGGCAAGGTTCAGCACACCGTCAATTCCGGCAAGCATTTCCTCGGTTTTCCAGCCTGCAAGAGCCATATAGCCGAAAGCGTCAGCGGATTCGGAAGCCGTGTATTTTGTGGTTGCGCCCATTTGCCGTGCCTTTTCGGTAAGCAGTTCCATTTCACTGCCTGTCGCTCCAGAAATCGCCTGAACATTGGACAGCGAAGCCTCAAATGCCTTGCCCGTCTCGATGATTTCGCCCGCAAATTCTTTTGCCTTGTCAATCGCAATATTCAGCCCGTTGGAAATCAGGTCGGCAAGCACTCCCTTGAAAACGCTGTACCCGTCAGAAGCACTTTCCGCCGATTTTCCGCTGTTTTCCATACTGTCGCCGAGCTTGTCGGTATCGTCGGCGGTTTCCTCCGCACTTCTGCCCAGTTCACGGACTTTGCTGTTCGCCGTATTAAGCTCGCCCTCAAGACGTGCAGTCTCGGAACGTGCGTTCTCAAGCTCACGCTGGAATGCCCTGTACTGCTCACCGCCGATTTTACCGCTCGCAAACTGCCGTGCAATATCTTCCTGCGCATTCTCCAGAAGCCTGACTTTTGCACTGCTGTCGCTGATTGCGGTGGTAAGAACTTTCTGCTTCTGTTCCCAAGCTGTGAGACTGTCGGGAGCGCTTTTAATGGTCTTGTCAATCTCTTTAAGCTCGCTTTTAGCGGATTTGCCCTTCGCCTCAATTCCCGCAAGCGCCTTGTCAAGCCCTATCGTATCAGCGCCGATTTTTATATTTATTCCCTTGATTTTACTCGCCATTTTTCAGCTCCTTTCTGTTTAAAAAATACTTGACAAATACGTGCATACGTGCTATAATATATCTGTAAGGAGGTCATCTTATGAAAGATAAAGACCTGCTGAAAAAGCTGAAGCAGGACGGCTGGACGGAAATCAGAGTACACGGAAGTCACCACATCCTGAAAAAAGGAAGCCAAATGGAAACAATCCCTGTTCACGGAAAAGACGTGCCACCCGGACTGCTGAATGCTATTCTGAAACGCACGGGGCTGAAATAAGCCCCGGACGTTGATTTGTAAGGAGGATTTTTATGAAAATTATGTATCCTGCACTGTTTCATCAGGAGGAAGAGTCATACTGGGTGGAATTTCCCGATTTGCCCGGCTGTCAGTCTTTTGGTGATTCAAAAGAAGAAATATACTATAATGCCGAAGAAGCTCTGGAGGCGTTTACGCTTGCTATGCTGGAAGAGAAAGAACCTCTTCCGAAAGCTTCGGATTTGCGTGAAATCGTTACCGACGACAGCAGTTTTGCTTCTTATGTTACCGCCGATTTATCCGCATATCTGAATAAATCAAAGGCTGTGAAAAAAACTCTGACCATTCCTGCGTGGCTGAATGACGCAGCCTGCGAAAGAGGTATTAATTTCAGTCAGGTTCTTCAGGAATCTCTTCTCCAGAAAATGAACTTCGTACCCTGATTTAAAAAATCCCCGAAATATCGGGGATTTTTTTATCCGAAAACTGCCCTGAAAGCCTCCCTGTCGGGTTCAGTCTGAGAGCCAGCCCACGCTTTTTCGAGATAGTCCCTGCCATTCGATGTCCTCTCACAATTCCAGACAACAGCGTCGTGAAGCCAAGCCCAGTAAGTGAAAATATCGAGTGCAAGAACCTCGTTGAAGTTCATATTGCTGTAATCAGCAACAGTCTTGATGTCCTGAGTATTGCAGGAAAATCGGCGTATATAGTCCGATTCCTCGGGATAGTACGGAATCTGAAAATCGGGATTCTGTTCCCTTGCGCTGTCGATTTCGGCAATAAGCTCTGCATTCCTGCCCGTTGATTTCCACAAAAAATACTCGGAGACTGTAGGAATTTTCTGTATCATTCACTAAAACCAGCCGTTGAGATTTCAGCCTCGTCAACGTCCTTTTCACGCATAACAATAAGCCTGCCGTTGTCAAACGGGTCGCACTCGATTTCGGGCGTGATAACGGATTCCTGACCGGGCTTGTAAGCAGCCGCAAAACCCTGTACGTTCTTGCCGATAAAAGTAAAACGCACATCGCCCTTGACGGGGTCTTTGTGAAGCAGTCGGAAGAGGTAAATTTTGCCGTCAGCATTCTTGATACCGCCGATAGACGTGATTCTCTCGCCGTCCTTGATTTCAACATTCGCAGTCGGCACAAGCTTCTGAATTGTATCGCCGTTCCAGGTAATCAGACCGAAAGAAACCTTCGCCTCCTCTTCCGTCAGCTCGGTACGCTTCGCCTCGCCGTCGTCGGACTTCGCCGTGTAAAAAGTAGGCGAGTATGTAACGGTACAGCCGTCCTTGGTACGTCCGATGAGGTTCTCCTCTTTCTCAATATCCTCGTCCAACGGAACGTCCGCATACGAATTGCCCTCGAATCCGACGCAGTAAATATCCGCCGAGCCTAATGCTATTCTTCTGTTCTCTTTGAGTTTTTTCGCCATTGTTTTTCCTCCATTTTGGTTGATTTTTATGATTACTGCACAAAAATTTCATCATAAATTTGTGCATATTTCTGCATAGAAATGCTTGACAATACGCATAATGCGTGTTATAATATCCTCAGATATTTAAAGGAGTGATTTTATGAAATTAATTTATCCCGCCTGTTTTTATCCCGATGACGAGGAAAAAGATTTCTATACAGTCGTTTTTCCTGATTTGTCGGGAGCAGTTACAGAGGGAAAGACCCTTATGGGCGCAATTGAAATGGCTATGGACTGCGGCTGCGGCTGGATTCTCAGTGCTATTGAGGACGGCGAGGAAATCCCGAAACCGTCTCCTCTGAACCGTGTATCAGCCGATGAATACGAAAACGGCTTCGTTAACCTGATTATGCTCGATATTGACGAATATCAGGAAAAACACGGAGAGCGTGCTGTAAGAAAAAACTGCACAATCCCTGCCTGGCTCAATACTTTTGCAGAAAACAAAGGTGTGAATTTTTCCCAGATTCTGCAGGAAGCACTTATACAGAAACTCGGACTTGAATAATTACGCAGACGGAGCAGAAATGCTCCGTTTTGCTATTCATCATCGTCGTAAATATACTGAATCGTCTCGAACGTGTAGGCGACCATAAACATTTTCTCGTCCTTAAGCCACGTATCAACGGACTTTTCAAGCTCGGTATCGGGAAACAGACGTTCGAGTTTTCGCTCAAGTCTCACGTCCTTTTTAGCCGTGTACAGCTCAATGACAATATCCTTTCTGCGGTACAGATTGAGATTGTCCGCACCCGTAACCTCTCCGCCAGCTTCAAAATACACGACAAAAGGCAGTTTCTGCGGTTTCGTGAATTGCAGATAAGCCACGGGAATGCCCAGTGTATCGAGTTTTTCCTTGATTTCTTTCAGCTCCATAATTACAGCTCCTCCAGAAGTTCATCAACTTTCTTTTCAGCGTTATTCTGCGTGGATTCAACGTGTTCGTATGCAGGAACTTCGCCGTAAACTCGCCCTGTGCCGTCCCTAAGAACGTGTCCGAGTTCCAGCAGGTGTACAAGCTGGTACTTCTTATTGTGGACTGTCACCCTGAACACGCCCTTTTCTTTTGTGGCAGAAGTCGTCCAACCGTCTTTGTAGTGACTGTAACCTCGTGTGAGATTCACTTTTCCCTTCGGCGATTTTGCAACAACATCCGCCTTTGCTTCACGGGCAATCTTCCTCACGCCCTTTTCAACTTTAGTCTTTATCTCGTCCGTATATGTGGAATATGCGTCGGTAAGCGCCTTGACAAAGTCGTCAATATCTACACTGTCAGCCATAATTTTTACCTCCGTTAAGCTCCTGCGTGCGGAATACAAGCTCCCTGTGCAGTTCCATATAGTCGTCAACGTGCTTTACATCGAAGATTCTGTTGCCGTAGACAATTCTGATTTCGGAAGTGAGATAATCCGCAATTTTTCGGGAATATCTCACCCTGAAAATCATATCGTTCTCGGAATTGGTCTGCCTTGCGCTGTAATATTCTCGTCCGCCTACTCCGTTGATATTTGCCCACGCCGTGAAAACTGTTGTCCACTCGGGAATCTGATTGCCGATTTCATCCGTAATTTCGGCAAGAATCTGAAAAGCTATCTTGTGCGTATAAGCCATAGGTCACCTCAGAGATAATTTTTTGAGTACATCCCGAGAATCGTCCTGACAGTCGGATTCACCTGCTTCTGCATACTTATCGTGTAATCACGGTTCGTAAAACCGTCGTTAATCAGCACAAGGCAGGCGGTTGTAAGCTCGTCATAACGGTCGGCTTCATCATCCGAAAGTCCTGTATAACCCTTGATATACGACTTTGCGGACGGCAGAAGGACTTCTGAAATTATTCTGTCGCTGTCGTCATCGGTTATTCCGCAGAAGTCCTTGATAATGTCCGTTGTAAGCTCGCTGATTTTCATTACTTCGACGGATGAACGAGAACGGCGAGCTTCTGCTCATCCGTGATTTTTGAATCAAATTCAAACCACGCAACAATGCCGAGAGCGTGCTGTGTGGCATACTGCTCACGGAGAATCTGGAGTGAGATGTCCTCACGGATGTTGACGGAAAGTCCCGAGTAGTCGCCGTAAAGCACCGACTTTGAATCTGCCCCGATTTTCGGCATATTGTCGGAAATATATACAGGCTTGCCAAGGATTGCATACGGAAATTCCTTTGTTGCGTCGGGTTCAAGAAGCGGTCTGCCGTTTGTATCTGTCAGAAGTTTCACGGCTGTGAATGTTTCGGGCGACATAGTCCAGCAGGCTTTTTTCTGATATGCCTGCTTCACTGCGCTCTGGAGCTTTACAAGGTCGGAAAAGCTCACAGAATCGGATTTTGAAGCGGTAACGGCATTCTGCGTTGCAACAGCTCCCTGAGTGTTTGCCGAGCCGTTGAGAAGTACATTTTCATAAAATTCCGCAATCTTCTCGGACATTTTTCTTACAACAAAATCGACAAGATTTACAGCCGAGTTGTTTTCAAGGCTTTTTCCGATGAGAGTCAGCGCACCTGCAAGAAAACCGCCGAGGTCAACGGAATCAAATTTACCGCCGTTTGCCGTAAGTGCCTGAAAATCTTCCGCAAAACCGACTGTAATATCGTGCGTGCTGTCCGCTGTCCATTTCGGGATTTTAAGAGTACCCTTGGTGTGATAAATATCGGCTCTTGCAAGAATCGGGCAGAGGTCCTTGACGGTATCAATAATTCTGTTTGAAATACTTTCAGGAATCACTGCGCCATTGTCGCCCATAGCCATATTATAGCCGTCCGCCCTGTTTTCAATGCTGTTTCTGATATAGCACTCAAAAGCACGTTCCTCGGCATTCTCTGCGCCCTCAGTCTCTGGCGGAGTAAGCACATCTCCGATATTTCGGGCTTTATCAGCCTTTGCAAGCGTTTCGTCAATTGCTCTGATTTCAGCCTCCGCACTGTCAAATTCCGCGGATTCCTCAGGCGTTACCGCTCTTTCCTCAGTTTCAGCCTTGCCAAGAATCGACTGCATTTTCGCCCTGAGTTCAGCTCTCTTCTCAATAAGTTTCTTGAAATTCATAAAAATCAAATCCTTTCCAGTCTTTTTTTATAGTCGGAATAATCGGGTTTTGCGCTTACTTCCGTATCAAAAGAGCGCATTTCAAGCTCAATCGGGCTGTCTGCACGGTATTCAACAGAAGTTGCGGAATAGCACGGAATCTTGTTCCGCACAAGCGTTATGTGGTCAAGCATAAAGTCCTTGACGTGGCGGACAGGCAAATCACCGGCACGCTGTTCAAGCTCGTCAATAACATTGTACATTCCGAAGCTCCAGCCCTTTATCTCGCCTTTCCGTGCCATTTCAATGACTGTCGGGTCAGTTATAAGCACGTCGGCGTGAAGCCCGATAGCGTCCTCCGCAAGCTTCAATGTACCGTCGCTTGTCCGTGCGTATGCACAACCGCTGTCGTGGTCAACAGTGACAGTAATATCGCCCGATTTGCTTATCGCACTGTCGAATGCACGCTCTTCAATCGTCTCGATGACCTTTCCGTGCGGAGTAATGACAGGGCGTGAGAATTTCCCTGTGACATTGACATAGCCCGAAATATGAAGCCCGTCCGCCCTTGTTTCAATCTGCATTATAATCACTCCTTTCCAAGCTTTTCAGTCTGTCCGGTATTGGGAGTAAAAATCTCCATATTCTGCGGATTAAGCAGAACATCGCCCAGCCCGAGCCTGACGAAATTGAAGCCGAGCGGTTCGTAGTCCTCTTCACGGCGGATTTCGTCAATCTGCAGAATATTGTTCCTGACAGCGATTTCATAAGCCTCATAGCGTTCCCTGATACTGCCTCTCGTCAGCTCTTTGGTGTCAAAAGCAAAGTAATATCCCTGCTTTTTTTCACGCTCCAGAAGCATAGAACAGTCAAGGGCATTTTCAATCTGACTGAGAATCGAGGTTACCGCCGAAATAAATTTTCTGTTGTCGTCATCGGTCGCTCCGCCGTCGAGGACAGTGTGCGGAAATCCGAAAATCTTGCATATTTCCTGACTGTTGACTTTCTTGTTTTCGTTAATCTGCAATTCCACAGCGGTTGACGAAACGGGCTGAAAATCAAGCCCGTCGTTAAGAATCGGGATTTTTTTGCCGTCCGAGTTGCCATAAAGCTCCTGCCAGCCCTTTTTTATGCTGTCAAGCGATTCCTGCGAAAGTTTGTTTCTCGCCTTAAGAAATCCGCCCTTGTTTCCGCCTGTGCTGTTCATTTTCTCCTCAAGCTCGATTGCATTGTAGGCGACGGAAAGAATCCTACGGTTGTCCTCCTGAACAGGGATATTGCTCCAGCCCGTCCGTGTTTTGCGGAAAAGCCTGATAAACTGAAAATCGTAGTATTTCACACCGTTCACGACGATGTCAAATGCCTTAAAAATCGGGTCGGTATTCGCCATAATGCTGATATTACGGCTGTCAACATAGTGAATGCTTTTTGTCCTTATGCCGTCGGAATTAAGGTAAATCCACGCACCGTTGCCGAGAAAATAATCCTCCGTGACTGCCTTCCACATATCGGCAGTATTGAGCGTATCGCCTGTTTCGCCGTTGAGAAGCGGAAGCCGTGAATCATCCGTAATTTCCGTGATTTTGTCGGATTCCCTGTGGTAAAGCCTCACAGGAAGCCGTGAAATCGTCTCCGCAATCTTGTTTATGCAGGCAGAAACCGTCGGAATCTCTATAGCCTGCGTGCGTGTTATTGTACGTGCGGAAAATATGCTTTCAAGGCTGTCCGCTCCGATGATATAGTCAGGCTCGGCACGGATTTCCTGCCTTTTTCTGAAAAAGTTAAAAATATTACCACCTCTTTAAATAAGAATACATCCGAAGTCGTCATCCGTTCTGTCAAGCTCATTGACCTGCAAAAGATAAACCGCATTAATCAGCGAAACAACCATATCAACCTTGCCTGAAGATTTTTTCTTGTTGACATACAGGTTGAGGTTGGTATCATACGTACATCGGGCATTCTGAAAATTGATTTCAAGCATTTTGTTTTCCGAATACCTGAAATTTCCGCTGAGAATATGCTCTCTGAGAAGCTTTGTGGGACGGTGCAGAACGCTTGAATGCTGGCGGATTTCCACGCATTCTATGGGATTTTCAGCGTGTTCAAGCTTCTGGACTGAGGAAATTGCATTGTATTTGTCAAATCCAAGCTGAATGATATTCACACCGTATTTTTCAGGAAGATTCAGGATGAAGTTTTCCACAAAAAGATAGTCGATAATCTCGTCTCCGCACTCGAAGCAGACGCCGTTGTCAATAAGCTCCCGATAGTCAACCTTTTCGGCTTCCGATTTCCGTTTTCTGCGGTCTTTCGGGATAAATCCCCACACCATTGCATAGATTATGCCGTCCGAAACAGTAACCATAGCGACGGATGTGTTGTCGTCAGACAGCGAGAGGTCAAGTCCGATATAGACATCACGACCAAGCCAGAAGTCAGGATTTTCCGCCATAGCACACTGACGGACGTTCATAATGTCAACATAGCCCGATGTGCCGAGACTGCTGTAATGGATATTGAGGTGCTTGCACAGGAAATTGGCACGCTTGTTCCTGTAAAGTATCGCCATTTCACGCTTTTTGCACAGGTCATTGAAGATATATTCATAGGTGTATGCAACCGGATTTGACTGGTATATCGCCAAATCCTCGGTTTTCCACGCCTCACCCTGTTTGTACTCGTCGTCAGGTTCATAGAGCAGGGCGAAAATACGCTGATTTTTAAGAATGCCGTCGAGGGATTTTTTCGCTGTATCGATTTCGTCAAGCATTGCGTTGTCGTCGTTCGGATACTGTGTGGAGATGATAATCCCCAGCTTTTCGTGAAGCGTAATCTGCGACGACCTCATAGCTTCAATCGGATAGTTGTCCATAGCTCCGCACTCGTCGGCGAGAAACATATTCGCAAGCTTGCCGTCCATTTTGTCGTTGGAATAAGCAAGCGGAGTATATTCGGAATCCGTGATTTTACAGCGGACTTCTTTTCTCAGGAGCTTGAAAATCTTCTCGTCATCAAGAAAAGGACTGGATTTTATAATCTTTCTTATTGCAAACTGAAGCTCGGACGACAGTTTCAGGTCAGGCGCAACACTGAAAAAACGGCTGAATCTCGGCTCGGTAAGCAAGCCGATGATAAAAATCACAGCAGAAACAAACGTTTTGAAATTCTTTCGCGCAATCTCGAGCAATGCCGTCTGATAGTAACGTCTGTCATCGCTCCGACTGCGTGTGCAGAAAACGGCATAGATAAAAAATATTGCATAATCCTCAAGTCCGTCGTGCATATTCACGTTCAGGTCGGGGTGAATCATCAGGCGGAGAATTTTCGTTATCTTTTTCCAGCGTTTCGGGCAGACATAGACATCAGGGCTGTTTCCGTCGGCGATTTCAAGCCAGATTTCAGCCTGTTTCCTGACATAAGCCCCGACATATCTGTTGTCCGTCTCTGCGCACCACAGAGCATATTCATAGGCACGGCTCTCTTTAATCATCGCTGAGAATTTCAAGAAGCGGATTTTCCTCCTTTCCCTGAATATTTATGTTGGCGATTTTTGCCCTTGACTGCGGAGAAAGGCACAGCTCGTTGCAGTATCGCTGAAAATTTCTTGAATATCTGTCCTTGACCGCAATAAGCCTCGAATCAGCGAGCTTTTCAGGGTTTTCGTTGATTTGCTTTTCGATAGTCTGCATACGGTCAATACATATACAGCACTCCGTAAGTACAAACACATCAAGATTCCCCAGAATACCGCTGTTTTCAAGATTACGCACGATATATGAGAATATTTCCGCCTGATTGCCCGATAGATAAGGCGGAGCTGTAAGCTCGTCGGTATTTCCTCGTAGCTTCTCTTCTGTGCCGATTCTGGTATTCTTTTCATCGTTTGTCAGATGTTTTGCCGTGACTTTTGCAGAAACAGCAGGACGTGCCATTGCCTCAGCTCCTTTCCTTTAAAAAATTTCATTTAGGGAATATTTTATTTACACGCCCCAGCCGTTTAGGTGGGTGCGGTCTCAGAAAATGACGTTGTCAGGGTATGGGGGGATAGCCTGCACAAGCTCGTCAGCAGAAATAATTCCGCTCTCCGCAAGCTC
>JAMPGO010000024.1 GCA_023663905.1 Ruminococcus flavefaciens | reverse complement strand
CCCTGAGTACGTCGTCAATCTGAAACAAATCATCCGTCACGGCAAGGCACTCGTCGGGCGATTCAGGCATACGACCTTCACGGAGAAGAAGTCCGTTGACGTTTTCGGGAATATTATGCGTTTTGATTATCAGCTCGTCGCCGTTTTTATCCGTATAAATCACATCGAGACTGTAACCGCCTTCGGCAAATTCAACATCATCCTGAACGGCAAATTCCGCAACGCTGTCCTTGTCCCAGCCTAGAGTTGAAACAATTCTGTAGTCGCAGAGATTATTTTTGTTAACAAAATCGCTCATCATATTCACCATAGCAGGTGTAGTGATTTTAACTCCCGAGAAAAAGCCTACGCCGAGTGCGATAATAGCGAGAATAGCCATAAATCTTCCAAGCGAACCTTTTATATCACGGAGAGCTGTTTTTTTCATATTATTCATAGGCTGTCACCACTCAATATCCGCAACGTCAACAATATTGTCGTTTATTCTCATATCGGCGATTTTTCCGCTCTTGACAGTTATAATCCTGTCCGCCATAGCCGAAATAGCCTGATTGTGAGTAATAACGATGACGGTTTTTCCTGTATTACGGCAGGTGTCCTGTAAAAGCTTAAGCACCGCCTTTCCCGTATTGTAATCCAGTGCGCCTGTAGGCTCATCGCAGAGCAGAAGCTTCGGATTTTTCGCCAGCGCACGTGCTATCGAGACTCTCTGCTGTTCACCGCCCGAAAGCTGTGCAGGGAAGTTTTTCATACGTCCCGAAAGCCCGACCTGCTCCAGTACATCCCTTGCATTAAGCGGATTACGGCAAATCTGCGTGGCAAGCTCAACGTTTTCGAGCGCCGTAAGATTCTGCACCAGATTATAGAACTGGAACACAAATCCGACATCGTAACGGCGGTAGGCTGTGAGCTGTTTTTTATTCAGCCCCGAAATATCAGTGCCGTCAATAACAGCACTTCCGCTTGTAAGGGTATCCATACCGCCGAGAATATTGAGAATGGTGGTCTTGCCTGCTCCCGAAGCTCCGACGATAACGCAGAACTCGCCCTTTTCAATCACAAAATCCACACCGTCAAGCGCATTTATTGCCGTCTGCCCTGTTCCGTATGTCTTTTTGACGTTCTGAAATTCAACATAACTCATATACAAACTCCTTTGTCAGAAAATAGTCTATCTGTATATTATACCATAACCGACATTATTTTTCAAGGCTTGACAAAACAAGCATTATGTGATATAATATTCCAGCAAAAAATAAATAAAAAGGGGACTTTTTTATGAGTCAGCTGAGAAACCAACATATGACCGTAAACTGGTATGATATTATCGATACGGAAAATATCACTCCTGCTTCGGAAGCGTCACTTAAAGAAAAAGCTACACTTGTCGGGCGTGTGGGACTTCTTATGCTGTCGGCAGGAACAGGAGCGTGGCGAGTGCGTGCCTCTATGAATAAGATTTCACGTGCGCTGAATATCACCTGCAATGCCGACATAGGACTTCTTGCAATCGCCTACACCTGCATTGAAAACGGCGAGACCTATACAAACGCACTGTCGCTGAGAACCACAGGAGTAAATACCCACAAGCTTAGCTGGCTGGAGGAATTTGCCGATAACTTTGCCGAAAGAACCGACAGATATTCCGTTGAGCAGTTCCACCGTATGCTTGACAAGATAGAAAATCTTCCTGCGAATTATAAAGCGTGGCATCTTGCCCTCGCCTCTGCCTGTGCCTGCTGTGCATTCACTTATCTGCTCGGAGGCGGATATATTGAGATGATATGCGCTTTTCTCGGAGCAGGAGCAGGAAATCTCATCCGCAAACTTCTTCTGGAACGTCATATCACGCTTTTTGCAAACGTCGCCGTCGGAACTGTCTCCGCCTGCTGTGTATACGTGCTTGCAATCAAGCTTGCGGAACTGATTTTCGGTGTATCTGCAATCCACCAGTCGGGATATATATGCTCAATGCTGTTTGTGATTCCGGGATTTCCGCTTATAACGGGCGGAATAGATATTTCAAAGCTCGATTTGCGTTCGGGAATAGAGCGAATAACATATGCGCTCATAATCATAATGACCGCAACGCTTGCAGGCTGGGTTACAGCAACGGTGTTCAGGTTTGCGCCGTCGGATTTCCAGACACCCGAGCTTAACCCGATACTTACCGTTGTGTGCCGTCTTGCCGCAAGCTTCTGCGGAGTTTTCGGCTTCTCGCTTATGTTCAACAGCACAGGTAAAATGGCTCTGACAGCAGGACTTATAGGAATGATTGTCAACACGTTCAGGCTCGAGCTTGTGGAGCTTACCTCGATTAACGCAAGTATGGGCGCATTTATCGGCGCTTTCTGTGCGGGACTTCTTGCTTCCGCTCTTAAAAAGAAGGTCGGCTTCCCGAGAATAACGCTGACAGTGCCGTCTATAGTCATAATGGTTCCGGGAATGTATATGTACAAGGGCATATATTTCATAGCTCTCAATGACATAGCAGAAGGCGGAATGTGGCTCACAAAGGCACTTATGATAGTTCTTGCACTTCCGCTCGGACTTATCGCAGCAAGAATCCTCACTGATAAGAATTTCCGCAAAAGTACCTGATATAAGCAAAAAAGGGAGTGTAAATCACTCCCTTTTATATTAAAACAGCGGTGCGACAAGCTTCAGAATCTGCCCTACTATTTTATAGTAGAGCTTTTCTTTTTTTATGGTCTCGGTCGTAACCCTGCGACAGCTTGCAAGAGTCTGCTGAAAATCGGCTTCAACCGACGGAATACAGCTTGTCCGATACATATAAGTAGCGCATTCAAAATGGTGGTACAGGCTTCTGTAGTCGAGATTTATAGTACCCACAACCGCTTTTTCGTCGTCGCATACGAATACTTTCGAGTGGACAAATCCCGGAGTGTATTCGTAAAGCTTTACGCCCGATTTTATCAGCTCCTTGTAATGCGTCTTTGCAAGAGCGTAGGCGGTTTTTTTGTCGGGAATGCCGGGCAGGATTATCCTGACATCGATTCCTCTTTCCGCCGCAAATTTAAGCGACGTTTCAAGCTCTCCGTCAAGCACAAGATACGGAGTCATAATATGGACGTACTTTGTGGCACGGTTGAGAATATCCATATACACGTTCTCGCCGACTTTGTAATCGTCAAGCGGACAGTCGGCATAGGGCATAACATATCCCTGCGTATTTTTATTGCCGTTATTTTCCGCAACAGTAAGCCATTTATCCCATACAGGCTCTTTTTCATCGATATTCCACATTTGCAGGAACATAAGCGTGAAGCTCTGCACGGCGCTTCCCTTAATCATAACGGCAGTATCTTTCCAGTGACCGAAACGCTCTTTTTTGTTGATATATTCGTCCGCAAAATTTATTCCGCCGTTGTAGGCAACTTTTCCGTCGATAACAAGAATCTTCCTGTGGTCTCTGTAATTGTAGTGAGTTGACAGGAACGGAGCTATCGGGGCAAAAGCCTTGCACTTGATTCCGAGTTCCGCCATTCTTTTGGGATAGTCGTGGGTAAGCGTTGACATTTCGCACATACCGTCGTACATAACACGCACCTCAACACCCTGCTGAGCCTTGCGCCTGAGTATTTCGAGAATTTTTCCCCACATATAACCTTCGGCAATAATAAAATACTCCATAAAAATAAAGTTCTCCGCCTTTTCGAGTTCCTCCAGAACAGAAGCAAATTTTGCCTCACCGCACGGGAAATATTCAGTTTCCGTCTCATCATAAAGCGGAAAACATCCCGTCCTGTTAATATAATTGCAGAGGTCGGCAGTACCCGAATTTTTAAGTTCCGTATCGCTCATAAGCTTCTTGTTATGCGGAAGCTTCCGCTTTGTTGCGCCTATAAGCGATTCAATACGTTTTCGGAGCGTATAATAGCCGTAATCGTACTTCGTCGTAAACAGCAGAATCGTACCCGGAAGCGGAAACAGCATAATAATCCCCAGCCACGTCAGCTTTGCGGAGTAGGTCATACTATCGTTGAATAAGTAAAATATCATTGCTATCGAAAATACGCTCAGAAGCAGATGTATGTGCGGGAAAAAATCGATAAAGAACTGATATATCGACAGTAATATCACTATCTGCATAAGAACCAGCAGAATTATCATAAACAGACGGCTGAACACGAGCTTGAGTATACCCTTTTTTCTCTGCGGAATCAGCCTGAGTATACCGTCATCGCATTTTTTATTCTTCATATTGTAAATTCAACTCCTCCTGTATATCTTATGTGCATAACACGGCATTTTCCTTCGCCTAAAACAGCTTCCGTAATTTTTCTGTAATCCTCCGCACGATACGACGGGACAAATGCCTTTACCACGTTGTTTTCAGCCGTTACAGCACCATCCTCGCCGAGATATTTTCTGAGCAGAAGCACCGCCGTCTGTACCTTTGAAGTACAGAAAATGTGCGATGACGATTCGTTCAGCAGTCTGAAAAATCCGTAAATATCGCCGTTTGCGAGAGCTTCGGCTTCCTGCGCATTTCTCTCCTGCTCATCCCAGCCGACAGCTATGCGCAGAATTTCACGCTCATCGTATTTTTCACGGAGTTCAGAAATACTGCCGATAAAATCATCGGGATATGTATACTCAGGCGCAGTTTTTCTTGAGTGCCTGCCCGCAATACACAGGCTGTAGCCTGAAAAGCACTCCTGAATATCAGCAGTCTCATCAGGGTCGGCAAATTCAAAATCTTTCGGAATTTCGTCCGAAACATAGCCATAATTAGTACCGTCGCCCATAATTTTCAGCTTATCGGCAGACAGAAATAATTTCACACCGCCGACTTTTATCCTCGATGAAACTGAATGCACACGGATTTTATCGCATTTCGGGTACATTTTTGAGAAGCGCTCGCAGGAATCAACAAGGCGAATCCTGTTGCGGAGCATTTCATTATCTGAACCGCCGTAAAGTCTGTGAAGTTTTTCGTCAAAATATCCGTCTGACAATGCGGAAACAAATTCTCTTATAGTCATATAAACCATCTCCTTTAAAAAATACAATACAATTTTATTATACATCATCGCAGGAAAAAAATCCATAGTTTTTTTAAAAAAATCTCTTGACTTTAATGAAAAAAAGTTGTATACTTAAAATATAATCAATTCTCACTTAATTTAATATAATAAAGGAGCAATTTTTATGCAGAAAATTAAGTTAATCTGCCCTCCTCTGCCGAACATTCCTTGGCAGGACAAACCGGCAGACTGCACCGCACCAATATGGAGATACAGCGGAAATCCGATAACAAAGCGTAATCCTGCGCCGAACGTCGCACGAATCTTCAACAGTGCCGTTATTCCGTACGGCGACGGTTTTGCAGGAGTATTCAGAGGCGAACAGCGTGACGGAGTACCGCATATCTACTTCGGCACAAGCAGGGACGCACTTAACTGGAGCTTTAATCCCGAAAAAATAAAATTCATCGATGAAAACGGCGAGCCGTTCCAGCCTGTTTATGCCTACGACCCTCGCCTTGTTAAAGTTGACGACGTGTATTATATAATGTGGTGTCAGGATATGTACGGTCCGACGATAGGCATTGCGCAGACAACCGATTTCAAGACGTTCACGAGAATCGAAAATCCGTTTCTGCCCTATAACCGCAATGCCGTACTTTTTCCGAGAAAAATCAACGGCAATTTCGTAATGCTGTCACGTCCGTGCGATACAGGTCACACGGCATTCGGCGATATTTTTGTAAGCGAAAGTCCCGATTTGAAATTCTGGGGCAGACATCGCCACGTTATGAGTCCGAAAAAAGAAAACTGGTGGGAAAATCTGAAAATCGGCGGAGGTTCAGCCCCGATTGAAACCGACAAGGGCTGGCTGACGTTCTATCACGGAGTTGTCAACACCTGCAACGGCTATGTTTACAGCATAGGAGCGTGTATTCTCGATATTGACGAGCCGTCAAGGGTAATTCACCGCTGTGCAGACTATATACTTACGCCCGAAGAGGATTACGAAGTAAGCGGATTTGTCCCGAACGTATGTTTTCCGTGCGCAACTCTCCACGATTCCGAAACAGGCAGAATAGCTCTTTACTATGGCTGTGCCGATACCTATGTAGGAGTGGCATTTACAACGGCAGACGAAATCTACAGCTATATTCTCGCACACGACTGTGCCGACGATGATGACAAGTCAGTCGGCAGAAGATAAATTTCCCGCAATTTCTCCGATAAACAAGCTTTTATCGGAGATTTTTATTGTCATTCTGCACAAAATAAGCTGTTTAAAATTGTTTGTTGTGTACTTCTGTTGCAATTATTCTTTATTTTTGCAAAAAATACTTGCAGTTTTTTGTGAAATGTGATAAAATAATATTAATTGAAAAATATTTTGTTTTATCAAAAGGAGCAAACTATGGCAAAAATTAAAACTGCTGTTATATTCGGCGGTACTTCTCAGGAACACGAACTATCGCTTGCCTCTGCCGCCGAAGTTATACGGAGCATTCCAAAGGACAAGTACGACGTTACGCCCGTAGGAATCACACGAAAAGGTCGCTGGCTGTATTTTCCCGGAGACGCTGACGAAATCGCCGACGGAAGCTGGGAACTCAATCCCGACTGCACCTCCGCTATCCTCTCGCCCGACCCTCTTCACCGTGGAATTATAACGCTTGAGAACGGCGAAGCAACCATACGGCGAATCGATGTTGTATTTCCTGTTATGCACGGAAAAAAGGGTGCGGACGGAACTATTCAGGGACTTCTTGATATGTCGGGTATTCCGTATGTCGGAAGCGGACTTCTGGCTTCCGCATCGTGTATGGACAAATCGCACACCCATATGGTTCTCGATGACTACGGCATAAAAACGGCTGAATGGAAGCTCATCACTCAGAGAGATTTGAATAATATCGACGAAAAATGCGTTGAGATTTCAGAATGCTTTGATTTCCCTATGGCTGTCAAGCCTGCGAACAGCGGTTGCAGTGCAGGAACGAGTACGGCAAATAACCTAAGCGAGCTTATCACGGCTGTAAAAATCGCCTTTTCCAACGACAATAAAGTTGTTGTTGAAAGATTTGTCAGCGGAAGGAAAATGGAGGTGGCTGTATTCGGCTATGACGCTCCGTTTGCATCGTATGTCGGCGAAATTCTCCCGACGGACAAGAAGTACGACCCGACGGAAGTCCGCAAGAGTTCGGGCGACGATTTGCAGATTCCTGCCGATTTACCCGATGATATGCAGAATATTATCAGGGAAACGGCTGTAAGGGCATTCAAGGCTCTCGGCTGTAAGGGTATCGCAAGGGTTGACTTTTTCCTTCAGGAGGACGGTACTCTTCTGCTGAATAAAATCGGCACAGCGCCCGGGCTTAGGCTCAACAGCGTTTACCCGAAGCTTATGAAGCACCTCGGAATGGAAATGTCCTATCTTGTTGACAAGCTTCTCGAACAGGCTGTTGAAAATGCCGAAAAAACATATTAATAAAGGAGAAAACGTTGAAGAATAAAGACAATATTATGATTTCCCTTACAAGTATCCAATGGCAGGACGATGAAAAGAATGAAACCGAGCTTATGACAAGGGCTGATTTTTCAAAATCGGGCGACAGCTATATTATCTCCTATGAAGATACCGAAGCTACGGGATTTGAAGGCTCAGTAACGACAATTACAGTAAACGGCAGTTCGTCCGCCTCGATTGTAAGAAAGGGAACGGCAAATTCAGTGCTGTCGCTTGAAACAGGCAGAAAGCACTACTGTCAGTACGGCACACCCTACGGAGCTGTACAGATAGGCGTATATACTCATTCAATCCGCAACAGCATAAGCGAGGACGGTAAACTTTATCTGAAATATACGCTCGATATAAATTCATCGTTTCTTTCGGATAACGAAATAATAATGACTATAAATCAATAAATTTACAGAAAGGATTGTTCCACTATGTCAGACCTTATAAAATCAGCGTCATTACAGCTCAGAGAGCTTATAATGGACGCACTCGGAAAACTCGTTGCAGAAGGCAAAGCTCCGGCTGAACCGCTCCCTGAATTTACTGTTGAAATTCCTGCGGACAAGTCGCACGGCGATTTCGCCGCAAATACGGCTATGGTATGTGCAAGAGCATTCAGAATGCCACCAAGAAAAATTGCCGAGCTTATCTGCGATAAAATCGACCTCGCAGGCTCAGTATTTGAGCGTTCGGAAATCGCAGGACCCGGCTTTATGAACTTTTTCCTCAGCAAAAAATGGTTCGCAGGAGTTGCAGAAAACGTCCTCGCAGAAAAGGAAAACTACGGCAGAACGGATTTCGGCAAGGGCAAAAGGGTTCTCGTTGAATTTGTATCGGCAAACCCGACAGGTCCTATGCACATCGGCAACGCAAGAGGCGGTGCAATCGGCGACTGTCTCGCAAGCGTACTTGACTGGGCAGGCTACCACGCAGAGCGTGAATTTTATGTAAACGACGCAGGCAATCAGATTGAGAAATTCGGCAAGTCCCTGTCGCTCAGATATATGCAGTTGTGTTCAGAAAAAGGACAGCAGGTTATTTACGACTGCCACAGCGATACGGAAAAGCTCTGCGCCGATATGTACAACGCAAGCGGTGAGGGACAGGATTTTGAAATGCCCGAGGACGTTTATCTCGGTATGGACATCATCGAACACGCTGCAAATTATTACAAAGAGAATCTCTTTTCGCTCGAAAACGTGAGCGAGGAAGAACGTCGCAAGGCTCTTGTTGACTACGCTCTTCCTATTAATATAGCAGGTCTGGAGCGTGACCTTAAAAAATACCGCATTGTGTACGATAACTGGTTCAGGGAAAGCACTGTTCACGAAAAGAACGAGACCAAGGCTGTTGTTGATAAGCTTCTCGAATCGGGTCACGCATACGAGCAGGACGGCGCAGTGTGGTTCAGGGCGACTGATTACGGTATGGACAAGGACTTTGTTCTGAAGCGTTCAAACGGCTTGTACACCTACATCGTACCCGATATTGCGTACCACTACGACAAGCTCGTTACACGTAATTTCGACAAGGCAATAAACGTTCTCGGCGCTGACCACCACGGCTATGTGCCACGTCTCAAATCCGCACTCACAGCTCTCGGAGTTGACGCTTCCAAGCTCGATGTTGTACTTATGCAGATGGTTCGCCTTGTGCGCAACGGCGAGACTGTCAAGCTCTCAAAGAGAAGCGGTAAGGCGATTACTCTTGTCACTCTGCTTGATGAAATCCCGATTGACGCAGCAAGATTCTATTTCAATCTCCGTGAGGCAAATTCGCAGTTTGAGTTTGATTTGGATTTGGCTGTTGAAAAATCATCGCAGAATCCCGTATTCTATGTGCAGTATGCTCACGCAAGAATTTGCAGTCTGATTGCAAATCTCAAGGCAGAGGGAATTGAAATCCCTGAAAATGCTGACTTCACGCTTCTTGACAATCCGAGAGAAATCGAATTAATCCGCCATATTGCTTCGCTTCCGCACGAAATCGAGCTTTCCGCAAAACAGTACGACCCTGCAAAGCTGACGAAGTACGCAATCGATTTGGCAACGCTCTTCCACCGCTTCTACGACGCTTGCAGTGTAAAGAATGCCGAATCCGCAGAGCTTATGAACGCAAGAATACTCCTCTGTATCGCTGTAAGGCAGGTACTCAGAAACGTTCTCACGATACTCAAAATCGAACAGCCGGAAAAAATGTAATTGTTACATTACGGATAACAAAAAATTACTTTTCGGTTACAAAAAGTTACTGCCATTTGTTGGTTTATTACAATACCAACACATAAAACTTGTTCAACATTAAGGCTTTTCAAAGAAAATTAACAATCTGTTCATATTGTATTCATAAAAATGTGTTACAATCTGTAATAAGTTAAGGTTCTCTGAAAACTATCAAAAAATTTTTTAAGAAGGGATTTATACTTATGTCCAACAGATTATTTCAGGGTTTAGTTCATCAGATGAGAGATACTATCGACGCTACAATCGGCGTTGTTGATGAAACTGCTACTATTATTGCGTGCAGTGACCTTACGAAAGTAGGCACAACAAACGAGTTCGTTTCTCTCGACCTCAGCGATTCGCACGATATTTTCATCCGTGACGGCTACACATACAAGCCTTTCGGCTCAAGAGTAAAGCCCGATTACGCTGTCTTTGTTGAGGGTGTTGACGATGCAGCCGCAAAATATGCGAGCATTCTCTCTATCACTCTCTCAAATATCAAGCAGTACTACGACGAAAAATACGACCGCAACAACTTCATCAAGAACGTTATTCTTGACAACGTTCTTCCCGGCGATATTGTAATCAAAGCCCGTGAGCTTCATTTCAACGCAGAAATCAGCCGTGCCGTATTCCTCGTAAGAATCGTGTCCGCAAACGACATTTCCGCTTACGATGTCATCCAGAATCTTTTCCCAGACAAAAACAAGGATTTCGTTTTCAACATCACCGAAACCGACATCGTTCTTGTAAAGGAACTCAAAAGCACTGTTGATTCAAAAGACCTTGAAAAGCTCGCCCGTTCCATTGCCGATACTCTTTCAAGCGAATTTTACACAAGAGTAAATGTCGGAATCGGTACTCCTGTTGTCGGAGTAAAAGACCTCGCACGCTCATTCAAGGAAGCGCAGATGGCTCTTGAAGTCGGCAAGGTTTTCGATACCGATAAGGTTATCGTAAGCTATGAGAATCTCGGAATCGCACGCCTTATTTATCACCTCCCGACAACGCTCTGCGAAACATTCCTCCACGAGGTTTTCAAAGTAGGAAGCATTGATTCCCTTGACCACGAAACGCTCTTCACAATCCAGAAGTTCTTTGAAAACAACCTTAACGTATCGGAAACTTCCAGAAAGCTTTTCGTACACAGAAATACGCTCGTATACAGACTGGAAAAAATAAAGAAGCTGACAGGACTTGACCTCCGTGAATTTGACCACGCAATTATCTTCAAAATCGCACTTATGGTTAAGAAATACCTGTCCGCTAACCCTGTCAAGTTCTGATTTAAAGCAGGCTTAGCCCTGCTTTAACGAACGAAAGGAAGGTGTAATTAATGGTTGAGCTTAAGAACGTGTCTGTGACGTATTCAAGCGGTGTTGACGCACTGAATAACGTCAGCCTGAAAATCAATGACGGCGACTTTGCCTTTGTTGTGGGTTCGTCAGGTGCGGGAAAAAGCACTATGATTAAACTGCTCCTTAAAGAAATAGATGCAACAAGCGGTACAGTCACAGTGAACGGCTATAACCTCAGCAAGCTTAAAAAACGTAAAATCCCTGAATTTCGCCGTACTCTCGGCTTTGTATTTCAGGATTTCCGACTTATTCCGTCAATGACGGTATACGAAAATATAGCGTTCGTCCTGCGTGTGCTTGACGCTCCGCTGAAATATATCAGAAAAAGAGTTCCGTATGTTATAAGTCTCGTCGGATTGCAGTCCAAGACCAATTCATATCCCGACGAGCTTTCGGGCGGAGAAAAACAGCGTGTGGCGATTGCAAGGGCGCTGGTTAATGACCCACAGCTTATTATTGCCGACGAGCCTACGGGAAACATTGACCCGGAGCTGTCCTATGAGATAGTTGAGCTTCTCAAAGGCATAAACGACCAGGGTACTACGATACTTATGGTAACTCACGAACACGATTTGGTACGTCATTTCGGCGGAAGAATCATAAACATCACAGGCGGTGAAATCGTCTATGATGAAGTTATTATGGGCGCAGGCAACGAGCTTCTGCCAATCGGCGACGACGAAGAAACTCCGCAGTACGAACCACCTCCGCAGGACAGCGAGCCTATATATGACGACCCTTATATCGACGACGTGATTGCCGCTATAGTAGGCACGTCAGCTCCTGATATAATCACAAACGACGGAGGTGACGGCGAATGAAGATAAGCGGTATCAAATACCTCGCAAATCAGGGCATTGAGAATATCTGGAAAAACAAGCTTATGGCTTTTGCAACATTCTGTGTTCTGCTTATTTCACTGCTTCTCGTCGGCTGTTCGGGACTCTTCTATATAAATATGAACTCTATGATTCTCGGACTTGGAAATCAGAACGAGATAGCCGTATATCTCTATCCCACAACTCCGCCCGAACGTGTTGAGGCGATAAATTACCAGCTCCAACAGCTTGATAACGTCAGCAACGTTGTGTTTATCCCGAAAGAGGAAGCATACAGCCGTATGCAGAATCAGATTACACAGCAGGGTCAGGAAGTTTTCCAGTATATCGACGATTTCCAGTTTATGCCCGACGGATTCAGCATTATAGTCATCGATAATGACAGAATCGAGGAAACAACGGCACTAATCGCACAGATTACCGACGTTGAAACGGCGAAATCTTCACCGCAGGTTGCGGAATTTCTCCGTGAACTCCGCCGTGTTGTCTCGCTTATCGCAGGTGCGGTAATAATAGCCCTTACAGCTGTATCGATGATTATGATTTCAAACACCACCAAGCAGAGCGTTTATG
Source organism: Ruminococcus flavefaciens (assembly GCA_023663905.1). GTDB lineage: Bacteria > Bacillota > Clostridia > Oscillospirales > Ruminococcaceae > Ruminococcus > Ruminococcus flavefaciens_AD. The sequence goes on along the minus strand of JAMPGO010000024.1, from coordinate 4,211 downwards.
CCCGACGTGAAGAAATCCAGATTATGAAGTATGTCGGAGCGACAAACTCATTTATAAGAACTCCGTTTTTCGTTGAGGGAATGGTTACGGGCTTTTTTGCAGGCTCAGGCGCATTTTTTATAACGTGGGCTGTATACCGTTCCGTCTATAATATCCTTATGGAACAGGGAACGCTTATGAACGCATTCGGCGTGGGAAGTATTATTCCGTTCAATCAGATACAGATTCTGACTGCTGTCGCCTATCTCGTGACAGGCTCAATTGTGGGCGCAATCGGAAGTACAATAAGCACTCGCCGTCATCTTGACGTTTAAAGCCCGAAAGGAGAGAACAAGTTCCAATGTATAATTTTAAATTTGCAAGAAAAATCCTGTCGTTCCTGACCTGTACGGCTTTATCAGCAGGATTTATTGCATTATATCCCTCATCAACCGACAATTCAGGTGTTAATGCCGAAGCAAAGACCATTGCAGAAATTCAGGAACAGCGCAAAGCCAATGAGCAGAAAATCGCCGACCTTGATGTGCAGATTGCAGGTCTCGAGGGAAATCAGGAGGCTGAACAGCAACAGCAGAATTATCTTTCCGAGCAGATTGGCTATATACAGGAGAATATTACTTTTCTCAATGCCGAGCTGGAGAGCATAAACAACGATATTCAGACGACTGAGACAAATATTCAACAGCTTGATATTGACATTGTCAACCAGCAGGCTTCTATTGATGAGAACATCGAGCTTTTCAAACAGCGACTCTGTGCGATGTATGTCAATGGCAACGACTCCGCCGCATCCGTGATTCTCGGCTCAACAAGCTTTTACGATATGATGTCAAGGGTGCAGATGATTAACAGGATTGCCGAATACGACGACAAGCTCATTGATGATATTCTTACCGAAATAGAGAGCCTTGAACAGTCCAAAAAAGACCTTGAAGCTGAAAAGCTGAATCTCCAGATGAAGCTTGATGAGCAGAGCAAGCGCCGAGAAGAGAAGAACGATGAACTTGCGCTTCTCAATGAGAAAATGCAGTCATCGCAGTATGAGATAGACAGGCTTGCAATGGAGCAGGCTTCTCTTGAACTCGACAAGGAGACTATTGAGGAGCAGAACAAGGCACTTGACGACGAGGAGGAAGCTATTCTTGCGGAAATCAAACGTCAGCAGGAAGAGGCTCAACGTCGCTGGGAAGAGGAACAGCGTAAAAAGCAGGAAGCTGAACGTCTCCGCAGAGAAGAAGAGGAGCGCAAAAAACTGCTTACCACTACCACCACCACAACTACTACCACTACTACAAAAACCACAACGCAGACTGCTGTTCCGACTGCTCCGCAGACCAATGCGCCTGCTTCAAGTGCGCAGACTGTAGCAACGCAGACCAACACCACCGTTGCCCCGACCACTCAAGCACCCGAAACAACTACGGTTACAACTACAGCTCCGATTCCGACTGTTTCCGAAAGCGGATTTGCGTGGCCTGCTCCGGGATTCAGCTATATTACAAGCTACTACGGCTATCGCTGGGGAAGAAATCACAACGGCATTGACATCGGCGACGGCGGAATAATGGGCGGTTCGGCAGTGGCTTCGCAGTCCGGTACTGTCATAATCGTAAACAACAGCTGTACTCACAACTATGCCAAGAATGCAACCTGTGGCTGTGGAGGAGGATACGGCAACTATGTCGTAATTTCACACGACGGCACTTATTCCACGCTTTACGGTCACCTGACAAGTGCGGCGGTTTCTGTCGGCGATTATGTCAATCAGGGCGACGTTATCGGCTATATCGGCTGTACAGGCTTCTCAACGGGCGCACATCTTCATTTTGAAGTGATTGAAAACGGCGTTAAGCAGAATCCTCTGAATTACGTCAACCCATAAAAAAATAATTACATAGGGCAGATTCGTCTGCCCGATTTTTTTCAGAAAGTGATGATAATATGAACAAGAAAATCAGTCTTGGGCTTGCACTCAGCCTTATCGCCGTATCAATCGCCGTGACGTTTATTTTAACGTCATTTTTCTCGCTCCAGAGCTTCAATAAAAAGGTTGTCGATGTAAATGAGAAAGCCAAAAAATACACCGCCCTGCAATCGCTTGACAACTATGTCAGGGAAAACTACTTCGGCGAAATCAACGAGGAAACGCTCAGCGACGGTATACTCAAAGGCTATGTCGCAGGAATTGACGACAAATATTCACGCTATCTTACTGAAGATGAGTATCTCTCGGAACTCAGCGACAATTCAGGAAATCTCGTGGGACTTGGTCTTACTCTTACGGAGGACGAGAGCGGTTATATCAGGATTTCCGATATCATAACCAACTCGCCCGCTTCAAATTCGGGACTTCTTACGGATGATTTGATTATATCAGTTGACGGAATGGACGTAAAGGAAATCGGCTTTTCGGAATCTGCCGACGCAATGAAGGGCAAAGAGGGTTCGGAAGTAACTCTTGTTATCCGCAGAGGAGGAAAAGATACGGAATATACGTTCACTCGCCGTGCGATTGAGGTGAAAACGGTTGAGGCGCAGATGATGAGCGGATATATCGGCTATATCAAGATTACAGGATTCAAGGAGAACACTCCCGAGCAGTTCATAAACGCTCTCGAGGGACTTACTGCGAACGGTGCGGTTGCGCTTGTATTCGATGTGAGAGACAATGGCGGAGGACTTGTTTCGGCTCTTGAGGAATGCCTCGACCCTCTTCTTCCCGAGGGCATTGTTGCTGTTGCCGAATACAAGGACGGAAGCTCCGAAACGCTGGTTTATTCCGATTCTTCCGAGCTTATGCTTCCTATGGCGGTACTCGTGAACGGAAATACGGCAAGCGCAGGCGAACTTTTTGCTGCCTCTCTCCGTGATTTCAACAAAGCTCCGCTTATCGGAAGCCAGACCTACGGCAAGGGTGTTATGCAGTCCACAACCGAGCTTGACGACGGCGGTGCATTGGTTCTGACGATTGCGGAATACAGAACGGTATTTTCGGAATGCTACGACGGCATAGGAATCACACCCGACGTGCAGGTTGAGAACGAGACAGAGGGCATAGATTCGCAGTACGACAAGGCGGTTGAGGTTCTTTTCGCTATTGCAGGAGAGTGAATATGTTAAAATAAAAAAATATTCGTAAACATCTTTTCAAGCGTGGAAAAATATGTTATAATAAAATATATGTCTATAGCTCTTGCTGTGCATATAATTTCTTTTCAGGAGGTTTTTTCAATGAAGGAAAAAGAACTTTACGACCTTTGGTGCAGGAATGCGAAGGCTGACCCCGATTTGTGTACGGAGCTTGAAAGCATTAAGGACGATGACGAAGCTATAAGCGATAGATTTTACAGGGATTTGGAATTTGGTACAGGCGGACTTCGTGGCGTTATCGGTGCAGGCACTAACAGAATGAACGTCTACACAGTAAAGCGTGCAACTCAGGGCTTTGCCGATTATCTCAATCAGGAATATAAAAATCCGTCCGTTGCCGTTTCATACGACAGCAGAATAAAGAGCGACGTATTTTCAAAGGCTGCTGCCGAGGTACTCGCCGCAAACGGAATCAAGGTGTATATCTATTCCGAGCTTATGCCTACTCCCTGCCTCTCTTTTGCTGTACGTCAGCTGAACTGTCAGGGCGGTATTATGGTAACGGCAAGCCACAATCCTGCAAAGTACAACGGTTATAAAGTGTATGGCGAGGACGGCTGTCAGATTACTCTCCGTGGAGCTGAAATCATCCTCAACAAGATAAATTCCCTTGATATATTCAACGATGTCAAGTCCGCTGATTTCGACGAGGAAGTTGCAAAGGGCAATATCAGCTATATCGGCAACGATGTAATCGAGGCTTTCTATGAAAAAGTTCTCGCCGAGGGTATCAACACAGACCTCTGCGCAACAAGCGGTCTTAAAGTTGTTTACACTCCGCTCAACGGCACAGGCAACAAGCCCGTCCGTGAAATTCTCAAGCGTATCGGTATCACTGACGTTACTGTTGTAAAGGAGCAGGAGAATCCCGACGGCAACTTCACAACCTGCCCTTACCCGAACCCCGAAATCCGTGAGGCTCTTGAAGTCGGACTCAGATACTGCAACGAAGTACAGCCCGACCTTCTCCTCGCAACCGACCCCGACTGCGACCGTGTTGGTATTGCAGTTCCCGACGGCAACGGCGGTTACGCTCTCTTCAGCGGAAACGAAGTCGGTGC
>JAMPGO010000023.1 GCA_023663905.1 Ruminococcus flavefaciens | reverse complement strand
ATAATTGTAATAACTTACAAACTTTAAAAATTTTTCTTATGATGTGTCAAAAAAAGGCAGTTTTTTAGTCGTATATATAGTGAAGGTGTTTACAATGGAAAAAAAAGATATTATTTTAAAAGTTCTGGCTGAAAAAGACAGCTTCCAGAGTAAATCCACATCGGAACTCAGGGAAACGCTTGACAAAGAACTTTCAAATCCCGATGAACAGACTGACTATGAACTTGTTGATGAGTTGACAACGGATATTATTGAATCTGAGGACAAGGAACGTCTGACAGCAGACGTAGAAGCGGAACTGGATAAGCTTAAGGCTCACATACCAAAATACGGCAGAGTATTCCGCTTTAAGAGAATTGTAACTGTTTTATCAGCGGCTTGTGTTGTATTATTCTGTATGAATTGTGTTACTGTTTCAGCATGGAATGTAAACATCGTTTCAGTAGTTATAAATTTTACTGAAGGCGGTTTTTATGTTGATTTCGGACAAGATGAGTCTGAAATAACAGACCTTATCACTTCCGAGGACGACCCTTATGGTATACGTTCCAAATGCGCCGAATATGATATTTACCCTACTGAAGTACCGCACTATATTCCCGAAGGATTTAAACTTACGCATATTGACACCGATGTAAATAAAAATTATTCCAATATGGTTTCTTTTATTTATCAGAAAGGCAATCAGGATTTTAGTATAGATTACACAAGATACTGGGATAAATTAGGGCATTTGACGATACCAAGCGACCATTATAATCTTTCAGAAACCGAGGTGAACGGTTATCCTGCCGTCGTTTCAAAAGAGGATAAGCAGTATACAATCACATATCAGACAGGAAAAACTATATTTCTTATGTTCGCCCGTAATGTTCCTTATGATGAATGTGATAAAATAGTTGAATCAATATATTAAAAGGAGATAATATTATGAAAAAAATTTTAACCTTATGTCTCGCAGCAGCTCTTATGTGCAGTGTTCCTGCAATGCCTGCAAATGCAGTATCAGACCCGGTTGAGCAGACTGTTTCCTCTGAAAATCAGATAAAAGCGACAGGATTGATTAAAAGTTTTGATTTATCTGTAAGTGCTTCGGGAAAAACTTTGTACATAAACGGCGCAACTACTGCCACTGATGCTATGAAATCTATCGGATATAAAGATATTGCCATAGAATTCAGCTCAAACGGTGTCAACTGGTATACCGAAAAGAATATTGACGACTTGCTGATATCTAATAGTTACAGCTATCATCTTAACGATTATGCGGTTTCTGTCAACGGAGGATTTTACTACCGTGTATCCTGCAATCACTATGCTAAGGCAAAAGGGCTTCTTGGCGGCTCTCAGAGCGAGCCTAATTCTTCCAACAGCGTCTGGATAAATTATTAAATCGCTCGCTTTAAGACAAGTAAAAGCCTGTACCTGCAATTTTCTGCAAGTACAGGCTTTTTTTATTTTATTATTATGAATTTTCCGTGAAAAATCATTGAATGGTACAAAAACAAAACCTTTTCAAATATGAAAATGCCTTCAAAGGTAAGGAAATCGGCTATAATGCTTGCTTTTTAGACGTTCTCTTTAGTTGGTTAAATCAGTACCAAAATTTGTGCATTGAACATAAAATAGTAAAAATTAAACTTCGGAGGTTATATATGTTTACAGTAAACAGCAGACTTCTTCTGCAATGTCCCTGCTTTAAGGCAATAATATGCGGTTCGGCGGAATATCCCGATATAAACGGAACGGTCTCGTTTTTCAAAGCCTGCAACGGCTCATTGGTAACAGCCGAAATTTTTAATCTGCCCTCACCAGACGGTGTTTTTGCAATGCATATTCATAACGGAACTGCCTGCACCGGTAACGCAGACGACCCGTTTGCTGACACGGGTTCTCATCTCAATTCAACAAACTCGGAACACCCTTTTCATACCGGCGACCTCCCTGCACTGTTCAGCAACAACGGCTACGCTTGGAACGCTTTTTATACAACTCGCTTCCAGCCGTTTCAGGTTAAGGGATTTCCTGTCGTAATTCACGCTATGCCTGATGATTTCCACTCCCAACCTTCAGGAAATTCGGGTAAAAAAATAGCCTGCGGTTTAATAAAATAATTCATTACGAGCGCAAGAAAAAGCTGTGGACAATTATAATATCCACAGCCTTTACAAACAAACTGGTGCAGGTGAAGGGACTTGAACCCATACCTCCTTGCGAAGACTAGCACCTGAAGCTAGCGCGTCTGCCGATTCCGCCACACCTGCACATTACTATAATATTATATCACATAATTTCAGAAAAGTCAATAGCTAAAATAAAATTAAATAAAAAACTTTTTTTGCAGACGGACAGCGGAAGCCATCCGCCCGCAAAAATTCGCTTAATTCTCGTCGTCCGAATCCGACTCTTCAAAGTCCTCGATAGTAATGCTGTCGTAATCGAATTCCAGAAGCTCGTTGCAGTTCGGGCAATTGATAGAGCCTTCGTCAATCATACCCTCATCGACAAGGATAGTATCTCCGCACGTAGGGCAGGTAACTTCATAAAGCTCGTCATCGTCATCAAGCTCATAATCATCTTCTTTGTCACAGCACTCGTCGCATTCCTCGCAGTTTTCGCAGTCATAGAGTTCTTCCTCAACCTGACCCAAATCCTCGTCAAGAATATCGCAGAGTTCTGTCAGCTCATCAACCTGAGACTGGAGATCCTCAACATAAAGAACCAGTTCAGCCATAACTTCCGACATCTGAACCAGAGCCTTTCCCTCTTTTGTGGAGGAATCGATTTCAAGACCGTCAAGCAAGCCCTGAAGATAAGACATTTTTTCTGTAAGCTTCATAGAAAAGCCCTCCCTTTTTTAATTATATACGGGCTGATTAAGCACGTGACATATACTCGCCGGTTCTTGTATCAACCTGAATCTTTTCGCCCTCATCGATGAAGAGCGGTACTTTAATTTCCGCGCCTGTCTCAAGAGTTGCAGGCTTTGTAGCGTTTGTAGCAGTATCGCCCTTAAAGCCCGGGTCAGTCTGAGTAACAACAAGCTCAACGAAGTTAGGCGGTTCGATACCGAAAACAGAGCCCTTGTAGGAAAGAACCTTGCAAATCATCTCTTCTTTTACGAAACGGAAAGAATCGCCGAGCTTGTCCTCGCTAATCGGAATCTGCTCATAAGTTTCCATATCCATAAAGTAGTAAAGCTCGCCGTCTGTGTAGCTGTACTGCATATCCTTTCTCTCAACGAAAGCAGTCGGGAACTTAGCAGTAGGGTTGAAAGAAGTCTCAACAACAGAGCCTGTGATAACATTCTTGTACTTTGTTCTTACAAAAGCAGCGCCCTTTCCCGGCTTAACGTGCTGGAATTCAATAACCTGTACGACCTGTCCGTCAAGCTCAAAAGTAACACCGTTTCTGAAATCTCCTGCTGAAATCATTATAAAAACCTCCATAATTTAAAAATTCATAGTATTAAAATTATATGTTATATTTTACCACATTTTTCCGAAAAATGCAATAGTTTAAAAGATAATATTACAAAGATACTATATTTTTGGCAGATTTAGTCAAGTTTATACATCCGTTTTTATGCAGAACGACGAAATCCTCAATGCGTACACCGAATTTGCCCTCAATATAGATACCGGGTTCAATAGTCACAACCGCATTTTCGTTCAGCTTATGACTGTTTCTCTCGGAAGCGTTCGGCTTCTCGTGAATCTCAAGACCAACACCGTGACCGAGCGAGTGACCGAAATAATCGCCGTAGCCTGCTTCCTCAATAATGCTTCTTGCAATCAAGTCAAGCTCACGACCTGTCATACCCGAGCGGGCTGAATTAATAGCCGTTTCCTGAGCCTGAAGCACGAGATTATACACCTCACGCATTTCGTCGGTCGGTTCGCCGAGACAGACAGTCCTTGTCATATCGCTGTGGTAGCCGTTATAAACAGCGCCGTAGTCCATAAGAATAAACTCGCCGTTTTTCACAGGCTTATCGGACGGCACACCGTGAGGCATAGAAGTATTCGCACCTGAGAGAACGATTGTTTCAAAAGATACACCCTCCGAGCCGTTAACCGCCATAATACGCTCCAGCTCCATAGCAATTTCACGCTCCGTAACACCCTCTTTTATGAAATCAAGAATGCCGTCAAAAGCGAGTTCAGCTATCTCCTGAGCCTTCTGAATGCAGGAGATTTCATAGTCGTCCTTAACCATTCTGAGCGAGTTTATAGCGTTGCTGAGAAGGTCGGTATCAATAATTTCAATCTCGCTGAAATGTCTTTTAAGCGAATTAAGCTCGCTGACAGTCATCGACTGGGATTCGATAGCGATATTTCTTGCGGAATGCTCACGAATCAGGCTGTCAAGCTGATTATAATGACTTGTCTGCTCAATAACTTCGGCGGAAGTTACAGAAGCCCTAGCCTTTTCGATATAGCGGAAATCAATAATCAGGTAAGCCTTGTCCCTGAAAGCGATAACCGTTCCGTCGGAAGATTTCATCCCCGTAAAGTACCGCCTGTTTACGTCGGAAGTTATAAGAACGCAGTCAATATCCGACGGAAGCTCGTTAAAAAGTTTATCAAATTCTGTCATAAATCACATCTCCGAAAGTGCCTGAACGGCAAGATAGTAGCTCATAAATCCGAGACCGCAAATGCTTCCCCTGCACACAGGCGCAATAACGGAATTGGCACGGAACGCTTCTCTTGAATCGATGTTGCTTATGTGGACTTCAATCACAGGGATTTTTATTGCGGAAATAGCGTCCCTGATAGCATAGCTGTAATGGGTATATGCGCCCGCATTAATAACAACGCCGTCAAAATTCAGCCGTGCGGAATGCAGTTTGTCAATGATTGCGCCCTCGTGGTTGGACTGGAAAATCTCACAAGCCATACCAAGCTTTCCGGCACGGTCAATTATATTGTTATTCAGCTCGTCAATTCCGGCAGTGCCGTAAACACCCGGTTCACGTTCGCCGAGAAGATTGAGATTAGGACCGTGTATAACAAGAATTTTTTTAGCCATAAAATATCACTCCTTTTACTCCGCATCTTTATATGTAATGGTCTTGACCTGCCTGTACTCGATTTCCTGTTGCTTGCAATAAATCTTTTCAGGAAGAAACGGAGCTTCAATTCTCCGCCTGATTCTGTGAATCACGCTTGACGGATTTCCGATAGGCTCAGTGTACAGCACTTTTATATCAAACAGATTAGCTCCGAGAACGTCGGTAAAAATCTGGTCGCCGACAGCCGCCATAGCGTGCCTCGGAAGCCTCATTTTCATCGCCGCAAGCTGATAGCTTCTTTTGAAAGGCTTTTTAGCGTCGCTTATATAATCAAGCCCGAGAAGCTCGGCAAACATTTTAACTCGGAAATAAAAATTATTTGACAATATAACAAGTCTTATATCATTCTGCTTCATACAGTCAAGCCACTCAACCACTCCCTTTGCCGGAAGCGGATTATTATGCCCGGCAAGTGTGTTGTCAATATCAAGAATAAGACCTTTTATCCCCATTTCTTTCAGCATTTCCGGAGTTATATCAGTAACCCGGCGAAATGCAGCCGTTATATTGAAAAGCATTTGAACCCCCTGTCCTATAAATGAAAAAGCGGACTTTAAACGCCCGCTTTTATCAACATTTCATAAATCTCCGCAAAATTAATATTTACGCTTGCGAGCTGCCTCAGATTTCTTCTTGCGCTTAACTGAAGGCTTTTCGTAGTGTTCTCTCTTGCGAACTTCAGCAATAACGCCGTCCTTTGCACAAGCTCTCTTGAATTTTTTAAGAGCATTGTCGAGAGTATCATTCTTGCCAACACGAACTTCTGCCATTTACTTTTCCCTCCTTTGTTCAGAGGTTGCCCACCGGTACCCCCGGCTATATACTAATCACTCCTTGCGGAGTGTCAGTTAACTTTACCTCGCTGAACTGCTCTTCCGATAAAGAGCCTATATTTAACAGATGTGATTTTTTAAATAAAGAATATAATATTATTCTAACATAAATATTCCAATCTGTCAAGATTTTTTTTGCTCTCAGGAAAATTTCGTTATTTTGCAACAATATTAACAAGTTTATTTGGTACATATATCTGTTTTATCACAGTTTTTCCGTCAACAGATTCCTTTACCTTATCGTCTGCGAGAGCGAGAGCGATAACGGAATCCTTGTCGGAATCGGCAGGAACGCTGAGCTTTGCCCTGAGCTTGCCATTAACCTGAACGACGATTTCAATCATATCGTCCTTGCAGAGCGCTTCGTCATAGGTAAGCCATTCCTGCTCGCTGAGAATCTTGCCGAGGTTCACGCTGTAAAGCTCTTCTGCAATATGCGGAGCGAACGGATAGAGCATAATTGCAAAAGCGCTGAGTTCAGCCTTTGTAATGCTTCCTGCGTTGTAAATCTCGTTGATTAAAGTCATCATAGCGGCAATAGCGGTGTTGAACTTCATTGCCTCGATGTCCTCGGAAACCTTCTTGATTGTCTTATGGAAAGCCGACCTGAGCTTTTCGCTGTAATCGTCGCCCTCAACAAGAATATCCTGAAGTCCCCATACTCTGTCAATGAAGCGCTTACAGCCCTTTATGCTGGATTCATTCCACGGAGCTGCCTTTTCATAGTCGCCCATAAAGAGAGTGTAAAGGCGGAGAACGTCTGCGCCGTACTCTGCAACGACATCGTTCGGGTCAACAACATTTCCACGGGATTTGGACATCTTCTCGCCGTCTGAGCCGAGAATAAGACCCTGAGCGGTTCTCTTTGCATAAGGCTCGGAGGTCGGCACGAGGTCGAGGTCATACAGGAACTTGTGCCAGAAGCGTGAATAAATCATATGACGTGTAACGTGTTCCATACCGCCGTTGTACCAGTCAACAGGAAGCCAGTATTTCAGTGCCTCCTGCGATGCAAATTCGTCGCTGTTATTCGGGTCGCAGTAGCGGAGGAAGTACCACGATGAGCCTGCCCACTGTGGCATTGTATCAGTCTCACGGCGAGCGTCCTTACCGCATTTCGGGCATTTGCACTTTACAAAGCTTTCGATTTTTGCAAGCGGACTTTCGCCGTCAGTACCGGGTTCAAAATTCTCAACCTCGGGCAGTTTAAGCGGAAGCTCATCGTACGGTACGGCAACCATTCCGCAGGTATCGCAATGTACAATCGGGATAGGCTCGCCCCAGTAACGCTGGCGGTTGAATGCCCAGTCCTTCATCTTGAACTGCACACCCTTTTCGCCACAGCCGAGCTTCTCAAGTATCTCAATTGCCTTTGCAACAGCGTCCTTCTTGTTGGAAATGCCATTAAGCTCGCCCGAATTTACAAGCTCGCCTTCACCTGTGTAAGCCTCTTTTGTAATATCTCCGCCCTTGATTACCTCGATAATATCGATACCGAACTTCTTGGCAAAATCGTAGTCTCTTGTATCGTGAGCAGGTACAGCCATAATTGCGCCTGTGCCGTAGCCCATCATAACATAGTCAGAAATATAAATCGGGATTTCCTTGCCCGTAATAGGGTTAACGCCTGTAAGTCCCTCGATTTTCACGCCTGTCTTATCCTTGACGAGCTGGGTTCTCTCAAATTCGCTCTTCTTTGCGCACTCTGTCTTATAGTCGTCAAGAGCCTGAATATTTGCAATGCTGTCCCTGTATTTCTGAATAATCGGATGTTCGGGAGCGATTACCATAAACGTTACACCATAGAGAGTATCGGGACGAGTTGTGTAAATGCGGAGCTTCTCATCCTGCTCCTTGATTTTAAAATCAACAAATGCGCCTGTTGATTTGCCAATCCAGTTTTCCTGCTGAAGCCTTACGTTCGGAAGATAATCGACATCGTTCAGACCCTGCAAAAGCTTGTCGGCATACTCCGTGATTCTGAGATACCATACTTCCTTGGTTTTCTGGACAATCTCGCTGTGGCATATATCGCACTTACCGCCCTGTGAATCCTCATTCGAGAGTACAACCTTACAGCTCGGGCAGTAGTTTACCTGTGTTTTATCACGGAAAACAAGTCCTTTTTCAAACATCTTGAGGAAAATCCACTGAGTCCATTTATAGTATTTCTCTTCCGTCGTATCGATTACACGAGACCAGTCAAAAGAGAATCCGACCGTTTTGAGCTGTTGGGTGAACTTCTCAATATTTCTGTCAGTAACGACACGAGGATGAATATTTTCCTTGATAGCTGTATTTTCAGTCGGCAGACCATATGCGTCAAATCCTATCGGGAAAAGTACGTTATAGCCCTCCATACGTCTCTTACGGCTTACAACTTCAAGACCCGAATAAGCCTTGATGTGACCTACGTGCATACCGTGACCCGACGGATACGGAAACTCAACAAGCCCATAGAATTTCTTTTTGCTATAGTCGTCAGAAGCCTTGAAAGTATCGTTGTCCTCCCAGAACTTCTGCCACTTTGCTTCAACAGACTTAAAATCATATCTGCTCATTTTTATCATTCCTTTGTAAAATTATTTGAAAAGCGATGAAAATTCGCTCCATTTGTTAGTAAAATGCGTCTTGATGTCATTCTGAATAACAAGAAGAAGTATTGCACCCACATCAACGACCGCTTCGGCAAGATAAATAAGAGAAGAGGGAAGATGTGTTACATTGTAAAGCATATTTTTCAGCACAGGTATTGCGATTATAACGGCAACGGCATAATTGAGATACTCCAGACCGCTGAACATCGCAAGAAAGCATATCACGGGAGCTACAAGGTCAAAAATATTGAATCCTCCGCCGATAATCATATTCAGAACCGTCTTTGCGATGAGATACACACCGATTATAACAACAAAATTTCTGCCTTTTGCGCTGTTCGTTTTCATTATTCCGCCTCCTCGACAATAAGACCGCTTATGTCAATCTGCTCGCCGTCAGCCCAAAGACCTTCCAGCTTATAGAAGTCTCTTGTTTCCTTGTAAAATGCGTGAACGATAATATCGCCGTAGTCAAGGATAATCCAGGTGTTGCCTGTATCAGCCTCACGTCTCTCGGGTTCAATGCCCTGCTGTGAGAGCTGAAATTCAACCTCGTCGGCAAGAGTGCGTGTGTGGGTATTGCTTGTGCCGTTTACGATTACGAAGTAATCCGCAAGAATAGTCAGGTCGGATATTTTGATTGCCTGAATATCCTCGCCTCTCTTGCTGTCAAGAGTTTTAACAATAAGTTCAAGTTTCTGCTGTTCTGTCATAAAAATCATCCTTTCTTATGGTTTTTTTTCATACGGCTTTACATTGGGATTCCTTACAGGCTCTGTGGCACTCTGTATCTCCTCAAGGCTTGCGCCCGTATCGTCGTATGTTTCATACTGATGTTCTGTTATAAGCTCGACAATAGCTGTATCATCTTCCGTCATCTTCTTCTGATATGGTCTGTAATACTCGTTAAGCAGGTCAATAGTCTCCTGTTTGTGAACCGAATAGACAGAGTAGGCATTTCCGTCGGCAGCGTAAAATACAGCGTCCTCGCCGGGAACCATATTAACCTGCGCATTGTCCATTGATATTGTTGAGGCAAAGTCCGCAAGCTTGCTCATATCGCCGATTGACAGGTCGGTATAAAGCAAATCCTTGTCATAGATTTCCTTGATATAGCTGTAAAGCTTGAGCTTGCCCTCATCCTCCATAATACCCGAGAGCTTCTTCATAGCCGCCGCCATAAATCTGCGCTGATTCTGTACACGTCCCAAATCGCCCTGAAGCCATTCACGGCGGAAGCGTATGAACCACACGGACTGGTTGCCGTCAAGCACAACGTCGCCCGAAGGAATAACCTTGTCAGGCTCAAAAACAATCTCGTTGTCAATGCTGATAGGCACACCGCCGATAATGTCAATAATTTCAACAATATCGTCGCAGGTTGTGGTGACGTAAGCGTCAATAGGGATTCCGAAATTCTCCTGCACGGCATTTACAACACGCTGGATAGGAGGCTGAATCTCGGGATTGCCCATAGTGTAGATACTGTTGAATTTTCTTGCGACCGACGTTGTATAGTCGGGCAGACAGGTATCACGTGGAATCTGTAGAATATTAAGTCCGCCGTGACCGATATCGAACTGGAAAACCCACATAATATCCGTGTTGTACTCATCAGGCTCAAAGCCGAGGAAAAGCACGCTGTACTGACCTTCAACAAGCTGTGGCAAATCAAGTCCGTCGTTGAAATCCTCGGGAACGGCAGTATCGTCTATATTAAGATTCTGCGCTATATCCTTCTTGTCAAGTTCGCCCTCTTTGGCTGCGGGCTTCTGATTTTTCAGGAGCGTTACAAGGGAAATATTACCGCCGTTGTCTGTATCAACGCATATCGGCATATTCAGCACCATTGCAAAGATTATCACCACCGACGAAGCAATGGCAATAAATTTAATCAGGAAGTCCTTAAAAGAAAAGCCGAGTTTTTTGTTTTTCTTTTTGCTTTTCTTTGAAGCAGGCGGTTTCTGTGGCTTCTGCTGACGTTCAGCGCCGATACTGTTATTATTCGACCTGACAAGCGGTTTCAGCGGTTTAGGCTTTGGCTTGCTGTCATTATCTGCTGAAGTATACTCATTTTTTTCCATATTGAATCCTCTTTTCGTTCTGTCATAATATTTAACCGCCTACACCAAACGGTTATAGAAATTATAACCCTCAACAGTACAGACAGGAAGCATACCTTCCTTTTTGATAACGCTTTTGATTGAAAATCTGAACGCTTCCAGCATAGCTTCATTAATATCGCTGTACACGAATTTACGCATTTTATCAACGTCCTTGTAAGTTCTGTCGGCGGAAACGAGGTCGCCGAGATAAACAATCTCCTCAAGCCTTGTCATTCCTGCTCTGCCGACCGTATGGAAGCGGATTGAATTTATTATGTCAATATCCTCAATACCGAAACGGGTTTTGACAAAATACGCACCTGCAATAGCGTGCCATAGCGAGCGTGTTTCAAGCTCCTCACGGCATACGGCAAAACCGCTTTCGAGGACAAGCCTTTTCTGCTCCTCGCCCGGAAGCTCCTTGCATATATCGTGCAGAAGCCCTGCAAAATAAGCCTTATCAGGGTCTTCGCCGTATTTTTCAGCAAGCTTTCTGCATTCCACCGCAACATTAAGGGAATGCTGGTATCTTTTCTGCGACAGATTCTCTTTCAGGTATTTCTTTTTTTCGTCAGGATTGTAAAACAAAATACTCACCTCATTATTTATATAAATTATTCGATGTAATATATTGTACTACATTTTTATCAAGATAGCAAGAGAAATTCTCATTTTTTACAATTTTTTTTCTTATTTCCGTTGACGAAACCTCAACAGCTTCGGCACGGCATATAATGATTTCCCCGAATTTACGCAGTTTTTCCGCCTTTTTCGCAAGCATATCCATATCGCCGTTACTTCGTGAGACAACAGCGAGAGTTACTTCCTTCAAAATCTCCTCAAACCGATACCACTGCTCGAAAATCATAAGCATATCGCTCCCGATAAGGAGAAACAGTTCATCTTCGGGAAAACGTCTGCGAAATTCCTCGACCGTATATATAGTATAGCTCTTTCTGTCCGATTTTATTTCATAATCGCACACATCAAGCTTTTCCGAGATTCCGCAGGCAATACGGAGCATTTCAATCCTGTCGTCGGGCGGTGCGTACTCCGCACTTGAACGGTGCGGACTGATTCCCGACGGCACAAGATATATCCTGTCAAGCCCGAGTTCCTCAACTGCCGACAGCGCAAGGTGAATATGCCCGTTATGCACGGGATTGAAGCTTCCGCCGTAAATTCCGATTCTCATATTTATCTCCTTATGTGACAATTTTCCACGGTCTTTTCTTATCAGTCCAGCCTTTTGCTTTCCAATATTGACTGTCAGCAGAACTCATACCGCCTTTGCGGTTTACAATGCTCATAGCAGTAAATAAAATCCGTCCCTTAAAACTTACGCCCGACTTTATTCCACGTGATTTTATTCTGTCAGCAATATGAGACGCTTTTCTTTCCACTTTCGCTTTAACAGAAGGTTTAACTTCGTTCCACGATAAAGCCATTACAGCTGTTCCGAGCGAATATATTTTCGGAACACCCCAGAAAAAAAGACTGTCCTTCATATCCTTATTGGTACTTCTCATTCCTGCTCCGGCAGCCGTTGAAACAACAACAGCCTGTTTTGAAAACATTTTTTCTTCCGGGCGATGAACAAGCCATCTCCAGCCATAGTGGTCAAGCCACGCTTTCATTGAACCTGTACAGTGATAAACATATACAGGAGAAGCAAGGATGATTACATCTGCGTTATCAACAGCCTCTGTAATAAAACGGAGCTTTTCATAATGCGGACATAACTTTTCGCCCTTTTCAAAACATTGAGTACATCCACAGCAGAATCCCGAAAAATCCTTCGGCAGAAAAAACTGCTGTATTTCATTTTTTTCCGCAACTTTTTCTGCAATTATATTAGCAATATGATAAGTTGAACCCTTGTGATTCTGTCCGTGTATAATCGTCACCTTCATATTATATCTCCTGTGCTATTTCGCCTTCGGGATATTCTCGATTACAGGCTCTTTGGGATTGCGCCTGAACAGCACAAACTTACTGCCGATAACCTGCACCACGGCCGCACCTGTCTGCTCGGCAACAGCGTCAGCGGCTTCCCTTGCCGTCCAGCCCGAGTTTTCAAGCACACGGAGCTTTATAAGCTCTCTCTTGCGGAGCGCTTCCCCGATTTCCTTGCACATCGGCTCGGTAACTCCGCCCTTTCCAATCTGAAAAATTGTCTCGTATTCAGAGGCGATACCTCTTAAATAAGCTCTCTGTTTACTTGTCAGCATATTCATTCACCTTTCTTTTCAAAACCGTGTACAGACATCTGAGGGCTTCGCCACGATGACTGATTTCATTCTTCTCATCGGCAGTCATTTCCGCAAGACTTCTGTCGCCGTGCATAAAAATCGGGTCATAGCCGAAGCCGTTCGTGCCACGTTCCTCATAGCCGATTTTTCCGTTGCAGATTCCCGTAACCGTTTCCTCGCCGTTTCCGTCAATATATGCAATACTGCACTCGAAATATGCACTGCGCTCATCGTCGGGTACGTCTTTCATCTCGGCAAGAATCCTTGCGCACTTCTCTTCATTCGGCGCATATCTTGCGGAATAAACTCCGGGTCTGCCGTCGAGCGCATTGATACAAAGTCCGCTGTCGTCGGCAATTACAGGGCATTTGACAATATCATACACAGCTCTTGCCTTGATAAGTGCGTTTTCCTTAAAAGTCTCGCCTGTTTCCTCGGGGTCGCAGTCCGCACTCGCTTCACGCTGGGACAGCACTTCAATACCGAGCGGTGAGAGTATCTCTCTCGCCTCACGGAGCTTATTTTCGTTATTGGTTGCAAAAACAATTTTATTCATCATCATTACCTTTCTTTCCAAAGAGACGGCTGAAAAAGCCCTTCTTTTTCTTCTTTTTGTCCTGCTCAGGCTCGTCAGCCTGCTCCGTTACAGCTACAGCTTCCGTGATTTCCTCGGACGGCTCAGGCTCAGGGATTTCCGCAACTGCCGAAGGTTCAGGCTCGGGTTCGGCAACTTCCGTCTCGGACGGCTTCGCAGGATATTCGTCAAGTATCTTTTCGAGAGTAATCTCTTCAGGCTCATTCACAGGCTCGGGAATTTCCTCCTGCTCCTGTACATCCTCAGCAATATCGGCGGATTCCTCCTGCACGGTCTCCTCGGGAAGTACATCGGATTCAGGTTCGTCAGTCTCAGTATTTTCCGCCCTTTCGGAAGCTTTAGCCTTGGCTTCTTCCAAATCAAAGAGAGCGTCAACGAACATACGGCTGTTGAACGGCTGTAAATCGTCAATCTTTTCGCCTACTCCGATAAGCTTTACGGGAATGCCCAGCTCGTTCTTGATTGATATGACAATACCGCCCTTTGCCGTGCCGTCAAGCTTGGTGAGGACAATACCTGTAATCGGCGCAGTCTCGCTGAATAATTTCGCCTGACTTACCGCATTCTGTCCTGTCGTCGCATCAAGCACGAGAAGTATCTCTCTGGAGCTGTCCCCTGCCTTGCTGTCAATAATCCTGTTGATTTTCTTAAGCTCCTCCATAAGATTCTTCTTGTTATGAAGTCTGCCTGCCGTATCAATTACAACAACATCGCAGTTACGGGCTTTTGCAGCCTCCAGCGAATCGTACACGACTGCGCCCGGGTCGCTTCCCTCAGCGTGCTTGACTATATCAACTCCCGCACGCTCCGTCCACACCTGCAACTGGTCAATCGCCGCCGCACGGAACGTATCAGCCGCCGCAACAAGTACCTTTTTGCCCTCCTGCCTGAACTGGTGACAGAGTTTGCCGATAGTGGTCGTCTTTCCTGCTCCGTTTACACCGATAACCATTATAACGGCAGGAGACTTTGTAAGGTCAAGCCCTGTATCATCGCCCATAATCTCGGAAATCACCTCATAGATAAGCTCCATAATATCATTGGGGTCTGTGATACCTCTTTCCTTGACAAGCCTGCGAACCCTGTTGCAGATTTCCTCAGACGTTTCAACGCCTATATCACTCATAATCATCTGCTCTTCGAGTTCCTCGAAAAGCTCCTCGTCTATTTTGGTAAATGAGTTAAAAATCTTCTGAAGTCCGCCTAAAAAGCTGTCTCTTGTTTTTTTAAGTCCCTCTGCAATTTTAGTAAAAAGTCCCATAAATTCCTCCGTTTACTGTATATCGGCTGTATCCTCCTGAAAGTCAACCTGTTCCATTTTAAGAAGCTTTGAAATACCGTCCTCCTGCATTGTAACTCCGTAGAGAACGTTCGATTCTTCCATAGCGCTTCTCCTGTGAGTTACAAGCACAAACTGCGTTGTATCAGTGAATTTTTTCAGATACTGCGCATATTTACGCACGTTCACCTCGTCAAGCGCTGCGTCAATCTCATCGAGAATACAGAACGGCGCAGGGCGAAGCTTAAGTATCGCAAAGTATATCGCAATAGCAACAAATGCCTGTTCACCGCCCGAAAGCGAGATGAGATTTTTAATCACCTTGCCGGGTGGCGCAACGCTTATTTCAATTCCCGATTCAAGAACGTTTTCGGGATTTGTCAGGATAAGCTCCGCACTTCCGCCACCGAAAAGCTCGGTGAAAATCTGCCTGAAATTGGAGTTTATAATCCTGAAATTCTCCGCAAAAATCCGCTCCATTTCGGTCATAAGATTATCAATTATCTTTTCAAGCTCGGCTTTTGATTTCTGAACGTCGGCAAGCTGTGCGGACATAAACTCATAGCGCTCGGAAACTTCCCTGTATTCCTCAACGGCATTGACGTTGACATTACCCAAAGACCTGATTTTATTCTTTACAACCGCAAGTTCGGACTGCACAGCTAAAATATCGTCGATTTTCTCCGCCATACCCAGCGCTTCCGAATAGGTTAGTTCGTACACGTCAAGAAGCTGTTGGATAATCGAATCGTAGTCACGTCCCGCAGATTCACGGCGCTCTTCAAGTCGGGTAATATCGCCCGACAGCTTTTCCTTAGCGTCGTTAAGCTGTTTCATACCTTTCTGAATCTCATTGACAAGGCGGTTCTGCTCGGTGTGAAGATTCTGATAACGCTGAATTTCCGCCATATACTTAGCTGAATTGTCCTTCATACTGTCAAGCTCGGATTTAATCCGTGCAATATCAGCCTGTTTCTGTGCGATAATCTGCTTCTGACGGGAAATCTCCTCCTCAAAATGCCTGCTTCCGCCACTAAGATTTTCGAGTTCCGATTCTATACGGCTGATTTCAGTCCGCTGTGCCTGAATATCCTTGGATATTTCAGCTTCGCTTACCTTGAGAGATGATATTTTCTGCGAAAGTTCCGCACGCTCGATACGCAGATTTTCACGGCTTTTCTGATATTCGGCAAGCTGTTCCTCCTGCGCCGTAATCTGCTCCTCAACTTCATCGGCAGACTTTTCGGCTTCCGATTCAGCCAGCCTTGCGGAAGCTATCTTTTCCTCCGATTCCGCAATCTGTCTGCCTGTATTTTCCGTCTGCGCCGTAAGCTGAGCCACCAGCGAATGCAGACTTGAAAGCTCCGCACTCAGACGTACTTCCGCCGATTCAAGCTCCCTTAGTTCAGCTCTTGCGGACTCTGTATCATACCTAAGCTTCTCCGATTCCGCACGGAATTTCTCCATTTGGGCATTAAGCTCATCCTGCTGTGATTTTAGCCTCTCAATTTCCGCACTGAGCGTTTCAATCTCGTTCTTTCGGGTAATTATTCCGCCCGATTTCTGCGCCGAACCGCCTGTGAATGAACCGCCTGCGTTGATAACCTGACCGTCAAGCGTGACAATCCTGAATCTATAGCCGTATTTCTTTGCAATCAGCGTTGCGGAATCAATATCCTCCGCTATGACAATACGTCCGAGAAGCGACTTTACAATTCCGCTGAATTTTTCGTCGCAGACCGCTATTTTATCCGCCATTGCAACAAATCCGTCGCACGTCTCAACACCCTGCTCACGGAAATCACTGCCCTTGACCGACGTTATCGGCAGAAACGTTGCACGACCGCCTTTCTGCTCTTTAAGAAAGCGTATACAGCGTTTGGCGATGTCCTCATTCTCGACTATGATATTCTGCATAGCTCCGCCGAGAGCCGTTTCAATCGCTGTGGCATACTGATTTCCGACGTTTATATTCTGTGCGACAGTGCCGTAAATTCCGCCTATTCTGCCCTGTGCCGAAGCCCTGAGAATCTGCTTTACGCTTCCTGCAAAGCCCTCCATATTATTTTCGAGGTCGCTGAGAATTTTGTGCCTCTGCTGATTATTTTTCAGCTCGTACAGATTCTTTTCAAGCTCTTCCTTTGCACTGTCAAAACTCGATTTCCGTGAAGCATACAGCTTTTCAAGTCCGGCAATTTTATTCGCCAGAGCAGATTTCTCGGTACTGTTTTTCCCTGTCTGCGACTTGTTTTCCACGATTCTGCTGTTATATTCGGCAATTTTCGATTCTATGTCAGTGCTTCCCGAGCGGATTTCCTCCAGTCGCTCTGTCTCGGTCGCAATAATCCTGCGGGCTGATTCCGCACCGAATTTCAGCTCGCTCTTCCTGATATTAAGGCTGTTGATTTCGGTTTTCGCCTTCTCGGAAAGTGCGCCGAGCCGTGAATTTTCAGCTTCCGCACCATCTATACATCAATGAGCATCGGTGCAC
>JAMPGO010000022.1 GCA_023663905.1 Ruminococcus flavefaciens | reverse complement strand
TATAAGCTCATCGCCCTCAATTGTATAGAGAACACGAAGCTGTAATTTTTTTACCGAACATTTGTACGTGTAGTAATAAGTACCTAATTTGTTCTTTAGTATATCGTGCTTCAGGATATCGTCTCCAAACACTAATTCAAAAGGAATACCCTGCTTTTCATAAATCTCAGCTCTTTCCCGTAGCTTGTTATAGCCTGAATCCAGAGATTGCTTAACCGACGGATTGGCTTTCTGATACTGCTTGTCCCTGATAGTAATCTTCATTTTTTAAATCCCTCCATAATCTTGTGGCTCGCATTGCTTGCCATTAGTGTGTTTCTTATCGTAATTATATTATAAATTATAGCAGGTGGTTTTGTCAAAAACAAAAATGGCATTTTTCAGGTACTAAATGTGGGGTTTCAGGTACTAAATGCAGGTTTTTGGGTACTCTTTTTTTAATCGTCATAATACACAAAAAGTACTTGACTTTTTATCAATTTTATGTTATAATCATAATCAGACCAATGGTCATATAAATCTGCAAAAAAGAAGGTGTATTTATGGAAACACAAGAACTCACTTTTAAAAACGTGCTTTCTTATGTTGCCGAATTTTCAAAAGAACCATCTGCTAATTCAATTAAAAAAAGCTCATCTGATACTTCTAAAAAGGAATCGACTACTATATCATATTATGGCTGTACTGACAATAATGCAAGGCGATTTTTTAAAGATATGTTCAAAGAACCATTTAAAGATTGTTTTTTACTGACATCGAAAACCAATGATGATGAAAACCTTATAATGTCAGGCAAAAAGAATCAAGTCTTTACAGATAATGCTTTAAAAGGGTCAATTAACAGAGCAACGAAATACAATTCCCCCGGGACTTATCTTAACAACGTTTTTATAAGAGAATATCTCGACGAATTTATTATTCATCAGTATTTTGATATTAAAGAATTAAAAGCTACAGTTATAGCTCTTATTGATGATACATCACGATGTAAGCAAAAAACAGGCTGGTCGATTATTCTGCGTAACAATATCAGACGTTTTGATTTCGGTTTCGGCAATGATATTGACAACGACCTGAAAAAAATGCTTGATGATATTGAGGATAATGAATTATTTTTGACATATCTTCTGCTGATTTCAATATATCCTGCAAGAGAATATCTTTTTTATCTGCTGAATTGTCTTGATAAACAATATCCTAAATATAATTTTCTAAAGTATACCTCTAATAATACTGTGATTCCATATACTGAATCAGCACCGACAGCAACTGAAAAAACTGAAAGCTCCTCACCTGCTGTACAGGATGAGTGCGCCGACAATTTTGACATCAACACGGACGACATCACCAGAATGCTTGTCGGTATTTCCAATATTCTCTGCGAAAACGGCAAGAAGAGCGGTCGGCTTATTCCTATCAGGGAAGCTGAAAAGGAAGAGCCTATTGAGCTTCCCACGCTGGACTACGACAGCAGTGTCAGCGATATAGATGAAACCCACACTGTCAAGCTTCAGGAGCTTATTGCGCAGATGTCGGAAAATAAGGATAATTACAGCATTATAGGTTCAGGAGGATGCGGAAAGACATATTCTCTGCTGAACTGCGCAGGTGTTATTCTTGATAACTACAACTTAAAAAATACTGATATAACGGTTATTCCCGTATATATTCCGCTCAACTATCTGCTGACTGAGTCAAAGAATATAGAGGACTATATTATCAAGTTGCTTGCCAATGCGCTTGAAAAGGATTACAATGAAGCTGAAAGGTGCTTTTCCAAATGGAAAGCCGAGCGCAGTCCGTCAACGTATATTCTTTTGCTTCTCGACGGCTTCAACGAGGTTGTTTCAAAGGACCGTCAGGCGAGCATTGTCAATAACGTTAAAGAACTCCAGAATACCGACAGTCCTTATCGTTTTATCATAACATCAAGATATAATTTAAGCCAGACTTTTGCTAATATCTCAGGTTCACCTGTAAACTCGTCATTCGTGCCTTATAAAATGAATTACCTTGACGAGGACGTTGTTAAATATCACGTGGAGAGTTTTCTTGCTTCAAAAGGTAAAAGTCCTGAAGAAATCGAATGTATCATAGACTGCGAGCTTCTTGATACAAAAGGTTATGTCAAAGAGATGTACCGCCAGCCTATGGCTCTTGTAATGTTCTGCGGAATCCACACCAACAGGAATTTCAAGAGCTATGACG
This sequence comes from Ruminococcus flavefaciens, assembly GCA_023663905.1. Classification (GTDB taxonomy): domain Bacteria; phylum Bacillota; class Clostridia; order Oscillospirales; family Ruminococcaceae; genus Ruminococcus; species Ruminococcus flavefaciens_AD. The sequence goes on along the minus strand of JAMPGO010000022.1, from coordinate 15,345 downwards.
GATTAGATTTTTACCAAACAATAAATAATCTCGGCGAACTGATTCACGACTTTATTTACTGCATAAGAAACGCTTATGATTTCGATGAAATAAAAGATTTTGACGTATTTCTCAGCTATCTCGGTTACAGAATGAACACTGACGGCGTATTTACTATCACGCTGGCTACATTCAATCAATATTTAGAGGACTTTTTAGTTGCTAATCCTCGTATCAAGTTTACTGCGGATTTGATATTAAGCAACAGTTTTGTCAGGGATATTCTGAAATTCAACAGCGATTTTATTGAAATCAGATTTGCACACCAGAACTATCGAGATTATTTCGCAGCGTATTATCTGAAGAAAATTATACTGGCAGGAAATATTCGTGAAATAAACGACAAAATCGGCATAGACAAGAAGATACCCGAGGAAGTTGTTAAGATGTTAGCTGAAATTCTCGGCGAATACAAACACGACGAAAACATCGGCATTCAGCCTGTGCTTAATAAATGCAATGAAAACCTCTCTGCCTCTGCAACAGCTTTTCTTGTGAAAGTCGCTGTAACAGGTCGTGAAAATATGCTATGGGACTTCCGGTTCAAAAAACTTGATTTGTCCCGTACTCATCTTAACGGTGTATTTCTTTACAAAAAAACGGACAGCGGATATGATAAAGCTGTTTTTACAGAATGTATGTTCTCGGACGAAACGTTTCGTCCCACAGGGCACGCCGGTGCTGCACAAGCCGTACTTTACGTTGAAAACAGGTACATAATCACCTGCGCAAAAGCCAGCTTCTGTATTTTCGATATGCAGACAGGCTTCTCAAAAACTGCCGTTTTATACAGTCAGCACGCTATACAGGCTGTTGTTGCTGTTCCTAAGACCAAAAGATTCATCACGGGCGACAGCTACGGTATTTTAACGCTATGGGAATACTATTACACAGAAAACAATGACATTGCAATCAAATCTCTCAGGCAATACAGTATTTCCGACGGCATTTACGCTTCTGAAAATACCGAAAAGCAGAGGATGAAGATTATCAACGATATTGACTTATTTAACGGAAAAATTGTCTTTTCACTGAACAGCGGTGATGTTTTTTCCGCCGATTATGAACTCAACAATATCAGCCGTATTATGAATCTGTCCGAAAAACTCGGTCATTTCTGCAAGTGCAGTCGTATTGCCGTTTCCGAAAATGATTTGTATGTATCTTACGGCAACTGTATTTTCAGGAACACTGCGGAATGCTGTTTCCTGATTGATGACGATAAGAACGGCTATATTCACGACATCTGCACTGTAAAAGATGATGACCTTACAGCGGTGCTGGTAAATTACAGGAATAAAATAATAGACAATATTCAGAGTTCTGTCGTTTATAAGCTGGACGATTACTGCTCCGACAATCCTGTTATTGAAGAGCTGTACTGCGCTCCGCATATGCAAACATCACAGGGCTTTCAGGGATTTAATAAATTCTCGCCTGCGTTTGACAGCGGAAAATCGGTCTATCTTACGGCAAATATCAATGACGCTTCTGAAGAAGCGGGACTGTATCTGTTTTCGTTTGAAACAGGATACTATTATAATGATGAAGGCGAGGAAGAATATACCGCCCTTGTATGTACCCAGTGCGCCGAAAAGCGTTACGGCAACAGGCATATTATGTCCATTGAACGTGCCTTGTATTTTCAGTACAACAACCGCTACTACGTCGTCACCACAAGCATTGACAGGTCTGTTGAAATACTCGATACGACAGGAACGGAATACACGCTTATTTACCACATTTCAGGGCATACTGACGGCATAACCTGTATGGACGTAATAGACGAAAAGACTATCTATACCTCGCACTACAGTGGAGAGGTATGCCGTTGGGTCTGGGATGACAGGCGCAACAGCTGGAAATGCCGAATCATAGCCAAAACGTCAAATGCGTGGTTATGGGTTGTAAAGCACGGCATAAAGGAAATCACAAAGAATGACAAAAAGATAAAGCGCAAGTACATCATTTCCAGCTCCTACGACCATAATATTTACATTACAAATTCAGTTTCAGGAACTTACGCTACACTTGAGGGTTGCAGAGGTCGTATCAAATCATTCGATTTCATCGGCGAAAATTCTATCATCACCGCTTACGACTATAAGCAGGACAATAAAAACAAATACGCTGTCCATATCTTCCGCAATATAGATTTCGAAAGCGGTAAGGCTGAAAAGCAATTCGTCTTTGAAAGTCCTTCGCTTGTCCGCTGTATATACTCCTGCGGAGACTATGTATATCTGGTTATGAACAGCAATCTTAAAGGCGAGATTTATCGGGTCGGCAAAAATATAACCGACGGTAATTATAACTATGCGGATATTTTCTCAACGCCGTTCCACATAATCGAAAAAGCCGACTGCGCTCTTAATGATAAAGCCAATATGCGTGCGGTTGATACGATACAAACCGACAAGTACGGCACTTTGTTTGCCTGCGGTGGAAATATCGGTTCTTATTATTATGCCGAACTGTGGCTTGAAAACGGCGAAAAGTATACTATAGACCAACGTCCTGAATCAGCTTCCACTGCCAACAGAAGATTCGACGAAAACGACGGTATATCCTCCATAAAGCTAGTCAATTATAATAACTGCATATACCTGCTTCTTGGCTCGTATGATTACAATCTGTATACTTACAGGGTTGAATTTGACGACAACGGCAGAATAAATCTACCGGTATGTTCAGTCCGCAGTCACAGGGACAAAATCCTGAACGTCCAGTATCTTGCGGAAAATAAAGTATATGTTTCGCTTCTCTCGGGACAGGTTCTGCTGTACAGTATGGATTCGCTTGCTTCCAATCGTGAAGCCTGCGACTCACAAGTGCTGTTTCAGGCTGTAACAGGTATGCACATCATAGATGTCAATCTGAAAGAAGATAATAAGGGCGATATTACCGAGGATTTCAAAAAGACTATAAGATATTACGGCATAATCTGAGAGACGGAGGAAATATGGATTACAGATTTATCGAAAAAAATGATGTCAGGATGATTGAGGTATCGCCTATTGCGCAGACTGGTCTTGCGGAGGCATATTGCAGTACCCGTTACGGCGGTATATCCACAGGAACTACGGCTTCAATGAACCTTAACATCTACAAGAAACTGGATATCGAGAACGGCAAGCCGAACCTGAAAATCTTCTGCAACGCTATCGGCGCTGACCCTGACAAGCTCATCACCAACAGGCTGATTTACGGTACGGACTGCGTGAGGTGCGTTTCGTCGGATGATGTGATTGACATATACGACGAATCAATTTCCGCACACGCTGACGGTCTTGTTACAAACGACCCCGAAATTACGCTTTATATGTACGCTGCCGACTGTGCTATTATTCAGTTCGTTCACAACGACCCCGAAAACAGGGTTGTCGCCTGCTGTCACGCAGGATGGAGAAATTCATTGTGCGGAATAATTCAGAGTACAGTCAGGACTATGTGCGAGAAGTACAACTGCGACAGGGATAATATTATAGCGGTGATTCTCCCGAGTATCGGCGAATGCTGTTTTGAAGTCGGCAGTGAGGTTGCGGAACAGTTTGAACCCGATTTTTCCGAGTTTATCAGCTATACCGCCGAAAAACCGCATATCGACCTGTTCGGTGTTAATTCAAAGATACTTCTTGAATCGGGCTTGCAGGAGGAAAATATTCACAGAATCAACCTGTGTACGCACTGCACACCCGATGAGCGTTACGGCTATCTCTTCCACAGCTTCAGACGTGGTCCTGTTGAGGGAAAGGCTCATCTTAATGGTATGAACGGTATGTTTATAAAGCTGACGAAATAACAAAAAACCTGTCCTTGAACGGACAGGTTTTTTATGTATCTTACTTGTTTTTGAAGATTGCCTTGAATAAAGTACGCACAAGAGGCTGAATGAAGAACAGCTGTGAGAGAAGTGCGAACGGGAAATTATAGCACACGAGCTTTACCCAGTTTGCAAGAAGCGTGAGCATATTAAATCCCTCATAGTACGGATAGTAGAGGAATGCGGCAATAAAGCTCATTGCAGGACACATAATTCCGGCGGTTGCGCAGATTATCGCTGTTTCAAATAATACAGGGTGGTCCTTCTGCGGATTGAATATCTTGCAGGCGAGCTTGAATGAACACGGACTTCCCATAACGCACTCCAGCAGATAGGCGAGTACAAATTCTACGAGAATTACTGTCCATATCGGCACGGAATGACCGCACATAGAAACACCGCCCATTTTGTTGATTGCGTCAATAACTCCTGTTGCATCGGGATTGAGCGCACGGAACGTACTGCCGTTGATTACATAAAGGCTGTAGAATACAAAAGCGTGGACTGTTATAATAACAGTCAGAATGGCGAACATCATTCGCTGGAACTGATTTTTTGGCATAACAAATACTCCTTTTTTGTGCAAAAAAATACAGCGTGAATAACCTGTGTTATTTCACGCTGAACAATTATACGCACTGAAATTTACCTTATAAATTATAACAAAAATCAGGCGGAAAAGTCAAGGGGATTTTTCGACAGTTTTTTTCAACTGCAATTTATCGTTTTTTGTCTGTTTTTATGAATATCAGGCGGAAGTTTTTGCCTTGACAAGCTGTCTGCTGTTGAACTCTTCGGGTGTGATAAACGTCGGTACTATTTCACGGAGCGCTTCAACGGCTACAGCTTCGTTATTTTTAAGCGCTGCGTCACGGAGCGTTCTGAGCTTCTCCGCAAAATGCTCCTCGTCAATGTCAATCTGCCTGCCGATGAAAATCAGCTTGTTGGACGTTTTCTGCAAGCCCTCTTCATTCATAAGAAGCTCTTCCTTTATCTTCTCGCCCGGACGAAGCCCTGTGAACTTGATTTCAACATCTTTGTAGGGTACTTTGCCGTACATTCTTATCAGATTTTCGGCAAGTGCAACGATTCTGACAGGCATGCCCATATCAAGCACAAATATCTCTCCGCCGTTTGCAATCGCAGCAGCCTCCATAACGAGACTTACAGCTTCGGGAATCGTCATAAAATAGCGGATAATGTCGGGGTGAGTTACGGTCACGGGCTTGCCCTGCTCTATCTGTCGCTTGAAAAGCGGGATTACTGAGCCGTTTGAGCCGAGAACGTTGCCGAATCTGGTGGTGACAAATTCCGTTACACCGTCGCTCTGCTGGGAAAGATACTGCACAATCATCTCACAGCAACGCTTTGAAGCACCCATTACATTGGTAGGATTTACAGCCTTGTCCGTTGAAATCATAACGAACTTCTCAACGTCGTGGAACTGCGCAAGAGTTGCCGTGTTGAAAGTGCCGATGACGTTATTCTTGATTGCCTCCATAGGTGAGACTTCCATAAGCGGAACGTGCTTGTGAGCGGCTGCGTGAAAGACAATCTGTGGCTTGTACTTCTCGAAAATCTGATTCATCCTGAAATAATCACGGACAGAAGCGATGAGCGTGACAAGGTTAAGACTTCCGCCGTATTCCATTGTAAGCTCCTGCTGAATGTCGTAGGCATTGTTTTCGTAAATATCGACAATGATAATCTGCTTCGGGTTGTATTTAGCAATCTGTCGCACAAGCTCCGAGCCGATTGAACCGCCACCGCCTGTTACCATACAGACCTTACCGCTTATGAAATTCATTATGTCCTGATTGTCAAAAGTTATCGGGGCACGACCGAGCAAATCCTCAACTTTAATGTCACGAATCTGACTCATAAGCTTATCGTCCTTGTCGTTATCGAACACGAGATTGCCTATAAACGGCAGGATTTTTACAGGCACTTCCGTATCGGAACAGATATTCAGAATACGCTGACGTTCTTCCTCAAGGCAGGACGGAATAGCAAAAATAATCTGCTCGATGCCGTATTCTTTAACGTACTTCTTGATTTCCGCAGACGTTCCGACAACCATTATGCCCTCTATTTCCGTGCCGATTTTGGAAATATCATCGTCAATGATACACACGGGATTGTACAGTGCGGAAGCCTGCTCCTTATGTACGGACTGCTGGGCATTGTGAATCTCTTTTATCATCATCTCACAGGCTTTTCCTGCTCCGACGAACATAGTTTTCTTATAGCCCGTCAACTGCTTGTTTACGCCTGTAAGCTCAATAAACGTGGTTTTGAAAATGTATCTGAAAAGGCATATGCCGATTATCGCTATCAGCGAATGAATTATTGCGTACTCGGCAGGAAAAATGCCCGAGACCGCAAAATTTATAATGCAGGCTAAAAAGATTCCTATTATAATGCCGTACACGCAGGACAGATAGTCGTTTACTTTGAAATATCGCCACAGCTTGTTGTAAGCTCCGCATATGAACAGCGAAAAGAAACAGCATATCACGCTCATAATCACGGATTTGAGCAGGTCGCTTCTCGGCAAAGTCATAAACAGGTTAGTTATCAGCGAGGCGACAGTAATAATAAATGCGTCCGCTACAGCCAGTGCCACTTTCCTGAACCTGAAACTCTGAATCACTCTTTTCATAAATCCACCTCAAATTTCTTTAAAAATAATCAGAACCTGCCCTGACAGAAAAAATTTGTGCAAATAGTTCCGGTAAAGCAAGTTCTTATACCAGCGTTGAATAATCCACCGCTGTTATGATTATAATTTTATTTTCTCTTTCTCTGCTTATTATTTTTTTATCATATACCCACTGTAACTAAATTATATCACACTGATACTTAAATGTCAACATAAAATAAATGTTCTAAAATTATGGCAGGATTCAACAGAATTTTCCTGCATAATATAGTAACTATGTCTAATAACAGTCGTAATCGAAAAAAACATCGTCAAAATTGAGGTCTGTCAAATCCTCATCGTTTATAAAGAACTGCGCTATACCGCAGTCGCCCCACATTATATGGATTTTCTCGTTATCTATGGAATCCATCTGGAAAAGCAAGGTGTTGTATCTGCTGTTTTCGGGACGTATATCGTCGTTAATATAATACGCATTTCCGAGCAGACAGCTTTCATAGAAATCATTGTATTCGCTGTCGTCGCAAATCTCATAAAGCTGTATTGTACTGTCAAGCGGAATATCCAGCTCCTTTGCAGTCTCGTGAAGCACTTCAAAGGTGGATTCATCATAATAATGCAACGGGAAAAGCTCTCTCTCAAACGACATACCGCACTCGCCCGGAAATATCTTATTACAGGATATTCCCAACATAGCTATGTCATCTTCCGTAAACGATTCGTTAATTGTTTTATGATATACAACTTTCGTCTCATCTGCAAGCAAAATAAAAAACTGCAACATTCCCTCTCTCGGAAGCTTGTCGTTTTCGGGAACTTCACTGAGATTGAACTGCGCAAGTAACTGCATTTCATTGCCCTCTTCGTCGACAGGATACGGAAGCGACATATCCCAGTAAGGAAGTCCGCCGATTTTGCTCTCCAGTATAGTCGGATTCTTTTCGGGATTCAGGTGGATTAAAAATCCCTCTCTGCTTGTTTTCTCTTTTACAGCCTCAATAAGCCTTTGCAAATCCTTTTCGGGCGGAAGCTCGGGTATTCTTACAAGCAGTCGTGAGCAGGAATCGACTTTCAGCTCAACACTTTTACTGCGCAGTCCCGAAACGAGCATAAAAATCCCGAAAGCCATAAAAATAATATCCACACCCACAGCTCCGTAAAAATCAACTCTCGGTACTATATTATACCTGCCGAACATCACGAATACCAGCGACATTCCGAACGATACGAGTACAACTCCGACTCCGTAAAGAACAGCACCGCCGAAAGTAATCGGATTTTTGGTAAGTCCGTGATGTATAAGGCTCACTCCAATTACGATTCCTGCAACCGCTGTCGGCACGGGTGTTGAATCCTCCAGCCAGTTCAGTGACGTGTAATCAATAAAATATATCAGCCCCATTATGAGAAATATCGTCCAGAACAGGACTAAACCTGTTCCGACCGTTACGCTTAAAATCCTGCCGATTAGCCGAAATATTTTCTCCAGCTTAATCTCTCGGCGGTTATTTTCCCAGTTATCCATACGCATACACGTCTCGTCTATACGTGTGAATGCGATTTTGCCCGATAATACGTCAATAATAAAATCGTATGCGTCATTGCACTTCATAATATTATGTGCGAAATTCTGACTGTCTATGCGCATTCTTACGCAGTAATACTTCTGATTCCTGTACACGGTAATCTCTCTGTCAGGGATTTCAATAATGCCGTTTTTGCTGTCGTACTTGAATCCAAAACCGTTTCTGCGGAGTTTTTCGGCAAGATTATTCAATTTCCTGCACCTCGTCAAAAAGTATCTGCAAATTATCGTTTACCAGAATATTCTTGTGCCAGTGACCCGCAAACCACTTCTTAAAATCAAGCTTTTCGCTGTAAAGCCATTCAAGATAGCCCGTAAGCTCGCCGTCGTTCTCAGCAGGAACACGTCCGAGACGATGTATCGCCGACTTCGGAATTGTATGAGTAATGACATAATCCACGCTATATCCGCACTTTTCAAGGCTCTCCCCTGCCGTTTTATACTCCTCATCCGTCGGAATCTCGGCGCTCCACCAGCTTATGCCTTCTCGTCTCATCGCCTTGTCAATCGAATACGCTCCGCCCATTGTGAAAAACTTCCTGCCCTCGATTTCAAACACCTGTCCACGCATAAGGTGCATAATATTATCCGATATTCTGTGGATTTTTCCGCCGTTCCAGTCCTCAACAGGGTAGCTATAAAGCAAGTCGAAATCCTCGTGGTTGCCGTCCACGAAAAGGAAATCAAACGGCTCGGATTTCAGTATCTGCAAAAAATAGCGGTGATACTCGTCATTCCACACGAGACCGAAATCACCGCAGATAATTACAGTGCTTCCCCTCTTCACTCCTGCTCCGTGGATTCTGCGCATAAAATCGTGGTATTCGCCGTGAACATCGCCTGTAACATAAATCATAAAATCACTCCTTTTTATTAAAAAAATAACACTCATCGGAAAATCAGGCTTATAACTATACCTCGCTCCTCTTCATCTACCGACGAGAGTGGATTTCCTCTGAATGTTATTTTGAATGCACCTGTTCAGCTACCGGGTTATCAGACCCGCACTCTAAATGACTACCGCCACCGAGGATGCCCCAACAGGTGCTTTAATAATTATATCACAATTATATTAATCTGTCAAGTCTTATTTGATAACAACACCCCAGCGGTTGCTTCCGACCTTGCTGTAAATATCCATAGAAACCCTTTTCTTCTGATATTTGTAGAAAAATACTATTCCTACAGCCGCCGCAACAGAGAGAACAGCTCCTATGATTATTCCGACAATGCCCTTGATTGCAACAAGCGAGATAATCCATACAAGCGCAAGAAGTACGATAAGAATCGGGAGATAGAATGAAACAAAACTTCTGCCTGTAACCCGAATATAATAGAGTACATCCTTCTGACTGAGGTTATCGTAGTGACGTGCAATGAAGTTATCGGGTCTTGCCCATTTGCAGAACGCTTTGAGGCTTGCGAAATCGGCATTGAAATTCTGCCCTGTCTCGGTAACACGGTAGCTGACCGAAACTCCTCCGTCTGCCTTTTCCGAGCAGTCCATAATATGTACGAGCGTGCCTGCGCCTGCCTGTCCGCTCATAGACTTTGTTACAACAAATTTTCTGTCAACAGCTTCGTTGATACTGTATATATATAGTGCCATAAACAACTTCCTTTCATAGAATATATTATTTTACGGAATTTTACCAGCCTGTATCGAATGAGAAATCATCATCATCCTTGGAAACAAGCTCCTGAATCTGCTGTCCGAGAAGCTTCTGCTTCGATTTATATACATCGTTCTCCGTGAGTTCCTTGTTTTCGTCGGAAAGCGCCACGCTCTTGCTTCCAATCTGTGAAGCGGTTACGGCGACAATCTTTATCATCTTCGCAAGCTGTCCGCCTGTGTATGCGTGTACGACAGTATCGGGAGAGCCTGTAAATTCGGCAAGCATATCGTCGTTGGCTTCGTTGCCGATTCCGAGCGCCGTTTTCATTCCGAAATTATACCAGCTGTTCGACCTGAGCATAGCCAGCCCCTTTTTATAGTCGTCCGACGGATAGCCGTCGGTCATAAGGAAGATAACAGGTGCAAACGACAGCGAGGGCGAATTAAGGAAGCTGTTCCTTGACATTCTTGCGGAGAGTTCCTCAAATGCCTTGCCCATACTCGTTACGCCCGAAGCATTCAGACGTGTCCACTCGAAGCTCTCAACCGAAATGGGTTCGGAGTACATCCACTGGACATCGCTCGAAAAAGTGAGGACGGCAATCTTTATATCAGTATCCGCACCGCCTGTGCGCCTTATTTCGGGAATAAGCTCCTCCATAACGGTATTAAGCTCGCCCATTTTCTTGCCTTTCATACTTGCCGACGTATCAATAACAAAGAAGATTACAAGGCTTTTTTTCGATACTTCCGAAGCATTAAGCGGGTCGTCCTCATCATACATAAAGCCTGTTGGATTTTCGTTCATAAAATTATCCTTTCCTGACAGAATCAGTCAATTTTTGCAGTAACGTTGCCGAAATCGATTTCCAGAGCGTCCCATATCTGAAATCCCTTTCCTGAAGGTACGTTATAAAATTTACCATCGGGCATTTTCACCTTCCAGACCTTTTCGGTGCAGTTCCTTATGCCGAGAATACTTGGATTGTTCTTGTTTGCGATGATTTCTCCTGCGGGATTAAGAAATTCGTTTGAATCAGTATCAATTTCGCACTCAAAGAATTTTCTGCCTGCATAAATAGGAAATCTGTAATCGTGATTCGAAAAGCTCATCGTCGGGAATACATTACCACATTTCGGACATCTGTAAGTCTTTTCGTCGTCCTTGCTGAACATTGTGGTGAAATTGGTACGTCCGCAGCTGCACCTGATTATCTCGGCTCGGAGACGGATAAACAGCTTCTGCCACTCGTTCTCAATAATACGCTTGTTCGGGTCGTGAAGCCCGTCAGTAAAGGAGCGTGTAAAGGCTTCCTTTATATAGTCGGGATAAAGTCGCCAGAACTTTATAACATTATCGTGAATGCCGATAACAGGACGGTTTGAAGTATCGTAAGGGTCGTACACGAACAGAGCGTTCTGACCGTAATGCCTCAGCTCCGACGTTTCAGTCAGGCAGACATCCTTTACAACTCGCTCGCCCTCCATAGGGTCGCCCCTGAAAAGAAGCCTGAACAGCACGACGGCAAGCGAATACTTGTCAGTCTGCACGTCGGGCTTGGCGATTCCACGGACAATCTCGGGTGCCATATAGCCGGGCTTTCCGCCGATTCCGAAGTTGCTTCCTTCGGGTGCGATATTGTCGCAGTCGCAGACGAGTACAGCTCCTGTATCAACGTTGATAAAAAATCCGCCGTCGTTCAAATCCTGATAGCTCTTGCCGTCACGGTGAAGCTGGCGGAAGGCATTGACGATATTTATAACAGCCGTAACCATAGCGTAAAGGCTGGAGAATCTTACGGTTTTCTTGACAGCCTGCCCTGTAAACGGGTCGATAACAAGCTTGTATGTATTGAGAATATCTACGAATGAATCAAAACTGTCGGGCTTAAGTTCCATAAGATAGCCAAAACTTCCGTCGGGAAGCTCTTTTGTCAGGTACTTAGGCCAGAGAAAACGGTTGCTCGGTGCGCCGTCGGCAATATTATTCTGAATATTTCTGCGAAATTCCTTGGGGTGCTTGATTTTATCGATGTCGTACCACTTCAAAGCCCACTTCATTCTGTTGAATTCCACAAGGTAAACGATACCCTGTCCACCGCTTCCGAGAATTTTCAGAACACGTGCTTTTCCGCCAAATTCCATTTCAACCTGCTGACCGATTTTTAGTTCAATCATTTAAAATATCTCCTTTCGTATGGAGTGATGAAAACAGTCTCTTATAATATTATATCACAAAATGTATAATATTGCAAGAACTGTACACGCATTAAAAAATTATCTCCGTAAAAAATTTTCGGTATTTTAATTAAGTTATTGTGAAATTGTAATAATCAGAAACAATTTCATAACAGATTTTTAACTTTTGCTTGACAAATCTGCACATTTGTAATATAATTAATACAATACAGTTTGAAATTTTCTATACTGTAACAATTTTTCCGTGCAAATCAGACGGAAGGAAGGAGAAAATATGGAGAAAAAATCAAAAAGCAATATTCTGATTATCGGAGGTATTGTGGTGTTCATCCTCTGCTCTGTTGCTCAGGCTGTTTTTTCCAGCAAAACAGGCGGTGGAGGAATGGCAAACGGCGTTATTATGCAGCTGGAGGTGCTTGATTCCGTTCTGCTCTCCGTTCTCGTCGCAAAAAAGGGGTTTATCACTGCCCTTTCGCTTACTGTGCTGAATTTTCTCTACACCCTCGTATTTGTAGTCATCGTCCGTCAGAATATTCATGCTCTTCCGGGTATTATAGGTCCTCTGATTACAATCATCACCTGCTGTATCATATATATGTACTCATCAAAAGTGCAGAAGGCAACTGACGAACTCAGGGAAAAGAATGCCGAGCTTACCGAAACAAGCCGTATTATCCGTGAAAAGGACGAGAAGCTTATCTATCTCGCCTACTATGACGTTCTCACAGGTCTCGCAAACAGACAGCTTTTTGTTGAACAGATTGACGAAATAATCGGAAACAATTCAGAAGCGCCGTTTACCGTTGTTATTGCCGATATAGACGACTTCAAGAGAATTATCGACGCTTACGGTCACAATGTCGGCGACGTTCTTCTCAATACATATGCCGAGAGACTCCGTGAATACTGCGGAAAAAATGACTTCATCTCGAAATTCGGCGAGGAAGAGTTTGCTGTTATCATCAACGGCACTTCCGATGATACCGAGGTTGCCGAGTATATCGAAAATCTCCGCCTTGCCCTGCTCGCTCCTGTAACTGTGAACGATACGCAGATTCAGATTACTATGAGCTTCGGTGTTTCGGAATATCCCGCAAACGGAAGAAATTCAGGCGAAATTCTCAGAAATACCGATATTGCCGTTACCAATGCTAAAATGGCAGGACGTGGAAGAATCTTCTTCCTAAATCAGAATAAATATATGTAAACAAAAAGCTCCTCTGCAAAAATGCGGAGGAGTTTTTCCGTTATTTCTTGCCGAAGAATCCACCAAGTCCGCCTTTAGCCGATTTCTTGTCCAGATTTGCTCTGCGGAGCATCTCTTCCTTGGAAATCTCGGGACTCTGCGGTTCGGGCTGTTTGTTTCCGCTGTCGCCGATAAGACTGGCAAGCTTCTTCTGCATAAGATTCTGCTCAGGCTCGGCATATCTCGGGGCTTCGGCTGGTTCGGCAACATTTCCCGAATTTGCAACAGAAGCACTCTGTCCCTGCGGATTCACATTGTAGGGATTCGCACTGTCTATGTACACGCTCTGACTATTGGGCTGCTGCTGCCCGTACATCTGCGGATAGCCGTAAGGCTGACCATAGGGCTGACCGTACATCTGAGGATAACCGTAGGGCTGACCATAAGGCTGACCGTACATCTGCGGATAACCATAGGGCTGAGCGTATGGCTGATTCGGGAACGCCTGCGGATTAGGCTGTACATAGGGCTGATTGGGATACGGCTGGTTCGGGAAAGCCTGCGGGTTCGGCTGTGCATAGGGCTGTGCAGGCTGTACAAACGGCTGTTGATATTCAGGCTGAACAGGCTGGCTTGTAACAGATTCCTCAACAGGCTCGGCAGAAGATTCAGCAGAAGGTTCGCTGTCAAATTCCGCTTCATCAAAGGGATTGCCCTCGCCGAAATCAAAGCCGTCCATAAATTCTGTGGGAATGTCATTGTCGTCCGCCTCTGCCTGTTCCGAAATAAACTTCTCTTTCAGCTCAGAAGCCGTGATACTCTCGTCAGGAGAAACGGCAATCCGACAATCCCTGTTTGAAGCGTCGGCACGGAGCAGAAGATTAAGGCAATAAGGGCTTGGCTCGGCAACGCTGTAATCATAGAATGAAACAGTAACCATTTCGAGGACTTTTTTCTTGTTTTCAACGACCATAGAAGCAATCGCACTATATTCAGACGGAACAGTTATAATTCTGCCGTCTGCAATTCTGATACTTGTAATACCGAAAATAATCTCGCCTTTTTCGTCGGAGATTAGAGTAAGAGAGCCGCCGCTTCCCGAAAAGAAGCTGGGCTGTTCAAGCAAAATTTTGTCCGCATACTGTTTAGCAGTATCATAAAGTGAACTTATAGACATATATAATACACCACACTATTTCAGAAAGATTATAATTAATTATTAAAAATTAATTCATAATAATTATATCACAAATAAAATCGGATGTCAAGCACTTTTGTGAGGTTTTTACAGAAGCCCGAGCGTGTAATAAAAAAGAGGTTAACTTTTTTTACAATAAAATCTGTCGATTCTGCCGTCAATCACATCGATGAGCCTTAGAAGCTGTTGCCTGCTCATCCTGCTGACGCAGTCTCTGGCGAAGTTAACCACTGTTTTTGCAAATTTGTACTCATTCATTTTTTATTTACCGCCTTTGAATTCTGTTGCTGATATAAAAAGGGTTCGGAAATATACATAAAATTGCATATTATTATTTACTTTTCAGCTGTTTTGTGATATAATAACATTCAGGTAAATCTATCTTCAAATATCAGTAATAATATTATAATCCACATTTGTGGATTTGTCAACTGAAAAAATCTATATTTGCGGAAATTCGTAATCTTGCATATTTTTAGGAGTGATTTATTATGAAAATTTCACAAAGAATATTCTCTCTGCTGGAAGAGCAGGGAAAAAAACAGAGCGAATTAGCAGAATACACGGGAATACCAACATCGACAATTTCTGCCTGGAAAACAAGAGGAACGAGTCTGTCGGCAGAGTCAATTTCCGCAATTGCGGATTTTCTGGAAGTCTCCACAGACTACCTCCTCACGGGAAAAGAATACCAGCCGTCCATAAGCGAGACGATTCAGACAAGCCCTATTCAGTACACCAACACCCGTGAGAAGGAAATGATTTATCTTTTCCGCCAGCTCTCGGAGCAGAATCAGAATAAAATTATCGGTCGCCTGGAATGTATGGTTGAACAGGCTCAAGCAGAAGAGAATGCCGTGTGAAAATCGAAGTTAAGCACAAACCCAAAAAATAAGGCGGACTTACAGTCCGTCTTTTTATTATCACATAAATCCCATAAATATGAATATTTTGTTAACTTTCAATTTTTTTCAAATTTTTTCAAAAATGTACTTGACAAACAGAAAAATAGTGTGTATAATGAAAACATAAGCTTAG
>JAMPGO010000021.1 GCA_023663905.1 Ruminococcus flavefaciens | reverse complement strand
GCTTCCGTTAAGGCGGTCAACATCGCCAGCTTCAAAAATAAAGTTTATTCTCTTGAACCAAATCGGTGTAACAACAACATCTTCATCGGGCATTACAAAACGTGCGCCGTAAATAAGCGAATGACCGTCCATAATAGTAAGACCGTGAGTATATGCGCCGTCAATCTGTATTTCCGTGAAATCAGGAGTTACAATCTGACCTGCGACAGCCTTCTTGTCCTTGAGCCATTCAGGATATTCAATGATTTCGCCGTGAAAATCGAGATTATACGTTACGTTATGAGCATTGGTATCTTTCGGGTCGTACCATACAGCTTCAAAAACAATATCGTTGCCCATATCTTCCGAAAAAGAAACCGTATCTCCTGCAAGATAGCCGTCAATGCCGTTTATCGTCCATCCGCTGAACATATAGCCGTCTTTTTCAAAAGAGCCGTTCGGAATATCGAAATACTTCACAGTTACCGAAGTATCGCCGAAAAGCGAAGCGTCTGTCTTTACGGCAGGAGTCATATCATCGGTAATATTAAACGATATTTTGATTTCATTCGTAGTATCGGCTTCCTCAGCGACTGCACAGAAAGCGGTTGAAGTTGCAGACAGCGTAATTGCCACAGCCGAGAGCAGAGCCGTCATTTTTTTAGATTTTTTCATTATTTTCCTCACATTCTGACAAATGTCATTTAAAACTGTTTGTTTCCTCGCTGTATGTATAGCCTATAAGCGCAAGCTTACGCTCGAGGTCATCTCTTGAAATACAGAGACTTCTGCACAGCTCATCGAGATTCGGAAATTCATCACGAAGCTTGGTGTTTATATAGCTCAGAAGTATAGCAGGGTCGTTTGGAATATTCATACAAAAGCTCCTTTCATCAGCCGAAACAACACTGTAATATTTTATGGCTTGATATAAGTGTACAGTAAATTGCAGGATTTGTCAATAATTTTTGAGAAAACTAATGTGTGAATTTTCAGTAAATACGTATTTATTTTAAATCAAAATCCGCACGGCAGAAAATGCCTGATTGTAAATATTTTATGTTTTTGTAAACGTTAGGTAATCCTAACTATATATTTATACCATTGTTTGTGAAATATGCACAATAAATTCGTTGTCGATTAGTTGAAAAAACCGATAGAAATTTTTTTAATTATATGTTATAATACTTACAAAGATATGTGGTAATATTTTAGCTGTCCATACAGCTTTGTTATATATTTCACATTAAAAAAAGGAGGTTCATCTTCAATGAATTCAGCTAAATCTACAGTTCCTTTCAAAGGCACAAAGGAACAGGAAGCCCAGCTCCTTGCGGTTATTGAGGAGAAAAAGGATACTCAGGGCGCATTAATGCCTATCCTTCAGAAAGCTCAGGAAATCTACGGTTATCTGCCCATTGAGGTTCAGAAAATCATTTCCGACAACACAGGCATTCCGCTTGAAAAAATCTATGGCGTTGTAACTTTCTACGCTCAGTTCTCTCTTTATCCCAAGGGCGAATACACTATCTCTGTCTGCCTCGGTACTGCCTGCTATGTCAAAGGCTCGGGCGACATCTATGACAAGCTTCAGGAAAAACTCGGCATCGCAGGAGGCGAATGTACTCCCGACGGAAAATTCTCTCTCGAAGCCTGCCGTTGTATCGGTGCGTGCGGACTTGCTCCTGTTCTTACTGTCAACGAGGACGTTTATGGTCGTCTTACTGTTGACGACGTTGATAAAATCATTGAAAAATACACAGCATAATACATATAACTGTTAGGAGGTTAACTTATGAAGACTCTTGAAGAACTCAAGGCTGTCAGAGAAGCAACAGAGGGCGAAGTTGCTCTCAGAACTCACGGCAACGCTTCTTCAAAATATGAAAGACACGTGCTTGTCTGTGGCGGTACGGGCTGTACATCTTCCGGCTCTCCGAAAATCATAGCAAAGCTCGAAGAAGAATTTGCTGAAAAGGGTCTGACCGATAAGGTCAAGATTGTAAAGACAGGCTGTTTCGGTCTCTGCGAAAGAGGTCCGATTATGATTGTCTATCCCGAAGGCTCTTTCTACTCACGTGTTGACGTAAATGAAATTCCCAGAATCGTTGACGAACATCTTATCGGCGGAAATCCCGTAAAAGAATTTCTCTATGAAGAAACTGTTGAGGGCGACGAAATAAAGGCTCTTGACGATACTGCTTTCTATAAAAAACAGCACCGTGTAGCACTCAGAAACTGCGGTGTTATCGACCCTGAAAATATTGATGAATACATAGGCAGAGACGGCTACAGGGCTCTCGGCAAGGTTCTTACCGAAATGAAGCCCGAGGACGTTATTCAGACTATTCTCGATTCAGGTCTCCGTGGACGTGGAGGCGGTGGATTCCCGACAGGTATGAAGTGGAAGCTCGCAAGAAACATCGTTCCCGACGCTGATATGAAGTATGTCTGCTGTAATGCCGACGAGGGCGACCCGGGCGCATTTATGGACAGGTCTGTTCTTGAGGGCGACCCGCACGTTGTACTCGAAGCTATGACTATCGCAGGCTATGCAATCGGCGCAAAACAGGGCTATATCTACGTACGTGCCGAATACCCGATTGCCGTTGAACGTCTTAATATTGCTATCAAGCAGGCTCGTGAAGCAGGTATGCTCGGCAAGGATATTTTCGGAACAGGATTCGATTTCGATATTGACCTCCGACTTGGTGCAGGCGCATTCGTTTGCGGTGAGGAAACAGCTCTTATGACATCAATCGAGGGCAACAGAGGCGAACCACGTCCGAGACCGCCTTTCCCTGCTGAAAAAGGACTTTTCCAGAAGCCCACAATCCTCAACAACGTTGAAACCTATGCAAATATTCCGCAGATTATCCTTAACGGCGCTGAATGGTTTTCAGCTATGGGTACTGAAAAATCAAAGGGTACAAAGGTATTCGCTCTCGGCGGAAAAATCAACAACACAGGACTTGTTGAAGTTCCTATGGGAACAACTCTCCGTGAAGTTATCGAGGAAATCGGCGGAGGAATCCCGAACGGCAAGAAGTTCAAGGCTGCACAGACAGGCGGTCCTTCAGGCGGATGTATTCCTACAGAACACTTTGACATTCCGATTGACTACGACAACCTCATCGGTATCGGCTCAATGATGGGTTCAGGCGGACTTATTGTTATGGACGAAGATAACTGTATGGTTGACATCGCAAAATTCTTCCTTGAATTTACCGTTGACGAATCCTGCGGAAAATGTACTCCGTGCCGTATCGGTACAAAGAGAATGCACGAAATCCTTGACAAGATTACAAAGGGCAAGGGAACGCTCGAAGATATTGACAAGCTTGAAGAACTCTGCTATCATATCAAATCAAATTCTCTCTGCGGACTCGGACAGACAGCTCCTAACCCTGTTCTCTCCACTCTTCGTTATTTCCGTGATGAGTATATCGCTCACGTTGTTGAAAAGAGATGTCCCGCAGGTGTATGTAAAGACCTTCTCAGCTTTGAAATCGACAAGGACAAGTGTTTCGGCTGTACGATGTGTGCAAAGCAGTGTCCTGCCGAAGCTATCCACGTTACGGACTACACTGCTCCCGGAAAGAAGAAGCCTGCATTTGAAATTGACAAGGACAAGTGCGTAAAGTGCGGTGCTTGTATCGCAACCTGTAAGTTCAAGGCAATCAGCAAGAAATAAGCGGAGGAATTATTAATGGAAAATATAACGGTTAAAGTTAATGGTGTTGAAATCTCCGTGCCAAAGGGAACTACAGTCCTTGAGGCTGCTCATCAGGCAGGTTTTGAGATTCCTACACTTTGCTATATGAAAGAAATCAACGAGATTGGTGCGTGCCGTATCTGTATCACAGAAGTAAACGAGGGCAGAGGCTTCCGTCTTGTTGCAGGCTGTGTCTATCCATGCTCCAACAATATGGAGATTCTCACAGCTTCACCCAAGGTTATTGAATCACGCAAAAAGACTCTCGAACTCATTCTCTCAACTCACGACAGAAAGTGCCTTTCCTGCGTAAGAAGCGGTAACTGCGAACTCCAGAAGCTCTGCAAGGACTATGGCATTGACGACGTTTCAAAATATGACGGTCTCAGAAACGAGTACGAGGTTGACAATTCTGCTCCTCATATGTACCGTGACAACAACAAGTGCATTCTCTGCCGTCGTTGTGTTGCAGTATGCTCCAAAACTCAGGGCATAGGCGTAATCGGCGCTAACGAGCGTGGATTCAAGACATATATCGGCTCTGCTTTCGATATGGGACTCGGCGAAACAAGCTGTGTTTCCTGCGGACAGTGTATCGCCGTTTGTCCTGTCGGCGCAATCGCTGAAAAGGACTATATAAAGCCTGTTCTGGAAGCTATTGCCGACCCCGAAAAGACAGTTCTTGTGCAGACAGCTCCTGCTGTACGTGCAGGTCTCGGCGAGTGCTTCGGCTTACCGATTGGCACGAACGTTGAGGGCAAAATGGTATCCGCACTCAGAAAGCTCGGATTTGACAAGGTATTTGATACAGATTTTGCCGCCGACCTCACAATTATGGAAGAGGCAACAGAGTTCCTTGACAGAGCAAAGAACGGCGGAAAACTTCCGCTTATCACATCCTGCTCACCTGGCTGGGTTAAATTCTGCGAGCATTACTTCCCTGATATGACAGAGAACCTCTCTTCCTGCAAATCTCCTCAGCAGATGTTCGGCGCTACAGCTAAGACTTACTACGCAGAGAAAATGGGAATTGACCCCAAGAATATCGTTATGGTATCGATTATGCCGTGTACTGCAAAGAAGTTTGAAATCGGACGTGACGACCAGAGCGCCGCAGGTGTTCCCGATGTTGACTACTCGCTCACAACCCGTGAACTCGGCAGAATGATTGAGCGTGCAGGTATCAACTTCCTCGGACTTGAGGACGAGAAGTTTGACGAACCGCTCGGACTTTCTACAGGTGCAGGTGTTATCTTCGGCGCAACAGGCGGTGTTATGGAAGCTGCGCTCAGAACGGCTGTTCACACGCTCACAGGCGAAAATCCGATTGATTTCCCTGAACTTCGTGGCACAGACGGTATCAAGGAAGCTGAATACGATGTTGCAGGAATGAAGGTAAAGGTTGCCGTTGTAAGCGGACTTGCCAACGCAAGAGAAGTCCTCGAAAAGGTTCAGAGCGGTGAAGCTGACTACCAGTTTATCGAGATAATGGGCTGTCCCGGCGGATGCGTAAACGGCGGAGGTCAGCCACAGGTTGCAATGGGTATCAGAAACTTTGTGGACATCAGAGAGAAGAGAGCTAAGGTGCTTTACGACATCGACGCTTCAATGCCTCTGAGACAGTCGCACGAAAACCCTGCAATCAAGGCTATCTACGATGAATATTTCGGTCAGCCCGGAAGCCACAAGGCTCACGAGGTTCTCCACACAACTTATGTCAAGAGAAGTGTAAATTAATCTGACTTTGCCCATACGATTTTTACGACTGCTGTTGAAAAACGGCAGTCGTTTTTATTTTTATTCCATAGCCATAAGCAGACGGGAATAATAGAGTGCGGGACTTGTATCGGAATCGCATTCAATATTCGTGACGGAAGCGTGGGAATACATACGGCGGATTTTTCCCGAAATTCCTTTGCAGTTAATATGGCTTACAAGACAGCCGAACGGATTAAGGCATATGATTTTATCAAATCCGCATTCAATAAGTACAGCGGATTCTGCCGAAACAAGCCAGCCGTCGCCCGTGATACATTCCTGCGAAATAACTTTTCCCGATTTCTCAACAAAATCGCTGTATTCGGGCATTGGAGAAAAACAATCGAATTTTTTTACTTCCGCACAAAGTTTTCTGTGTTCAGCAGTAAGAATTTTCAGCAGAACAGATGACGCTTTCTTCAATATATCCGAACTTTCCGTATCATAAATTATACTTTGTATCACGTAGAAGGCATATATCGCAAATCCTGTTGTACGTACTTCAGCACCATTTGAGCGTAAAAAATCTTCCGCATTGAAATTGCCTGTCCGACAATATTTTATATACAGCTCTCCTACCAGACCTATCTTTGCAAGAGGGACGGATTTGCGTTTTATTTTTGAAAAATCGTCAAGAATACTGCGGTATATCGGTATTAATTGTCTAAGTCTGCATAATTTTCCCGACGAAATATCCGCAAAAAGTCTGCCCTGCCATTTTTTCAGCAGCATTTCAGGTTCAGAGGAATCGCAGGCATAAGGCGCTGACTGCTGGTAAAGGTGCATTAATAAATCTCCCGACAGAACGGAAATAACAGCTGATATGACCATTTTCAGGGAAATTTTAAAACCCGGCTGAGAATTAATTCCGTTTAAGTTAAGTGAAATAACAGGAATCTGAGGATACCCTGCTTCCGCAAGTGCCTTGCGCATAAGGTAAAAGTAATTCGAGGCACGGCAAGCTCCGCCTGTCTGCGGAATGAGAAAAGCTGTTCTGTCGGGGTCGCAGATACCTTGCTGAACTGAATAAATGAACTGACCGATTATTGCTATTGCAGGAAAGCACATATCATTGTTTACATATTTTTTCCCGATGTTTATCGCTTCGCTTCCGCCCTTTTCAAGAACCATAACATTATAGCCGTCCGCTGTCAGAGCGCCTTTCAGTATCGGGAAATGATATTCAAGCATTTCAGGAATCACTATTGTGTGGCTTGATTTCATTTCCTTGGTAAAAACTGCTGTCATTAGCTGAAATTCCTTTCCATATGAAAATCCCCGACTGCCTGCAACAATCGGGGTATTCTGTAAAATATATTATTTAATTGACTTTTCTGTAAATCTGACCGCCGTTAAGCTCCTGATTTTTTACTGCAAACATTTCCGAAACTGTTACAATCTGCCAGCCCTCGTCTTTGAGATACGGAGCGAGATACTCCATAGCTTCGGCTGTTGTATCGTATGTTTCGTGAGCGAGAACAATCGCACCATCAAGTGAGCCGTTATTCTTTGCCGTTACTATTGTGTTGATTATATCGTCAGTTGTAGCGTTATTCCAGTCGCCGAAATCGATACTGCAAGTAATCATAGGAACATCGCTGAGAGTCTGTGTGACAGTATCATTTGAAGCGAGGTAAGGAAGTCGGAGAAGCTTTGAGGGTTCTGTGCCGATAATGGATTTCAGCTTCTCGTAAGTGGTGTCATATTCACTGCGGATTTCAGAAGCTGATTTTTCAGTAAGATAGGGATGAGAAGTCGTGTGGTTTGCAATTTCCATACCCTTGTTGTAAGCGTAAACAACTTCCGCTTCTTTTCCTGAATTGTTTATCCAGTTGCCTACATAGAAGAAAGTTGAATGAAAACCGCTGTCGGAAATTGCATTTATAATTCTCATAGAGGAATCATTTGGGCTGTTTCCGACTGCGCCGTCATCGAACGAAATCGCAACCATAGGCTTTGTCGGGTCAATCCACGAAATATCGGGATTATCCGACGGTACTGTTATATCGGGAACACCGCCGACGGGAATTGAAGTAATCATTCCTGCTACAAGCTTCTGAATCGTGAGAGCGTCCATACCTGTAACACCCTTTTCGCCATCAACATCAGCCTGTATTGTACCCTTTGCGGAAAGAGCATATTTATCCTTGTTGCCGAGGTGCTGAATAATAGCGGCGGCATCGGCAATATCAACAACACCGTCCTCGTTAGCGTCGCCCCAGATAATATCGCTCACAGCAGTTGTAGTAGTCGTAGCTGTCGGGATTGTATTTGTTGTGGTTGCAGATGTTGTAGTTGCCACACCGTCAACAGTACCACCGCCAGTCTTAACAGTAGACCTTGTGCCTTCCTTTGCACCAAAAGCACTGTCAATGTAGAAATCTGTCAGGCTGTCAGGAGCTTCAACATAAAGAAGCAGATTTTTTGCGCCTGTCGGAATCGTGAAAGATGTATTCTCGAGCTTAGTCCATTCACCGCTCTTTGCATTGACAGAAGCAACCTCGTCATAGTTATCTTCGCCGTTAAGAGTATACTGGAGCGTGAGCTTCATTGTAGTTGCCTCGCCCGATTTCTGGAGTACAGCAGCTGCGAAGCTGTAGGCATTTCCGGGAATAAAAGCACTTGAATCAAGCGAAATTGCCGTGCCGTTCCAGTTATCGGTACGACCGCTTACGAAAAGCGAACTGCTTCCCGAGTAGCGGTTTTTTGTATCGAGCGCAACAACAGCGTCGCCACGACTGCCCCAACCGTCAGTATCTGAATCAAAAGTGCTGTCAAAATAAACGCCGTTTTCGTCAGGCTCAATGGGTGTAATCGGAGTAACAACAGAACCGTTATCGCCGTCGCCCTCGCCGATTACAAGCCCGTTTTTATTGACAACCGCACTTCCGTTGGACTGATAGCCCTCGATATTGAGTGCGACCTCGTACATTTTTCCGCTCATATCGAGACCTGCTTTTTCCCACGCTTCAAAATGCTCCGAAACGCTTATTCTGCCCTCGATATGCTTCTTGACGTTATTCTGCGCAGGGTTATCCTGACGAACGCTCCAATACTGGTAGAACGTTTCCGTGCCGTGAATTGACGGCTGATTTTCCCTGACAGTTCTGTAGATGTCGTAAGTATTGCCGTTCGCCTCAACAGTTCCGAGAGTATCATTGCTTCCTGGTGGTCTCCAGCTTCCCCACGCTTCTACGATGTAGTATTCAACTGTAGGGTCTTCCGTCCAGCCGTAAACGCACATATAGGAATTTCCCTTCGGCTCATAGTCAACGTCATAGTCGATATACATACCGTTGTATTCATCGTATGATTTGGTACTTCCGAGCTTCTGACCTGTGCGGAAGAGGCAGTTTTCGATTCCGTCCCAACTGCACGAAAAAGAGCCGTTGCTTCCCACGTCCATAGTGGCAGTACCCTGACCCCATTGATTCCACAGTTCATAGTCATAGCCGTCTTTGTTGCCGAGTTCCTGCTGGTCAGCCGCATTGCTCGTAAAGGTCGGAACAGCCGTAAAGCAGAGCATAGAGCTGATAAAACCGCTGACTAATCTGCTGAAAAATCCTTTTTTCATTTGAATCATTCCTTTCATTTAAAATATAATGATATAATTCAGCGAATTTGTGAATAAATTCCGCTTAACTTATATATATTTTATTACATTTTTGTGAATAATGCAAGTCATTTTTTGCTGAAATAAATTGTTCTTATCATTTTTTGCGGTTATAAAAAAACGACGGCTTCAGTTAAAAAAACAGAAACCGCCGTAAAACGTACGTCAATCGGCAACCTTTGTACCGCATTTTCCGCAGAATTTCGCACCGTCCGCCAACTTTTCACCGCAGTTTATGCAGACCTTCACGCTGTCAGCCTTAACAAATTCAGGTTCAGGAGCTGTAGTAGTCTCCGTCGTTGCAATTATAGCACCGCACTTGTTGCATATGCGTGAATCCTTCGGTATAACCTCATTGCACGCAGGACAGACAACATTGCCGTCCAGAAGACTGAGCTGTCTTTTATTTGATGCAAGTTTGGCTTCCTTATCCTTAACGCTCTCAAAAACAACCTTAAATTCAGGCGAATCGGGATTATCAGTATAAACTTTTCTTCCGACAGTCATAAAAATATCGTTGATTTCAGCATTAAGCTGATTGATTTCCTTATTCAGGCGGTTTTTCTCCGACATCTTCTGATAGCCGTCCTTGCCTGCTTCAATGCCCTTGTCAACAGTATCGCTGACTTTTCCAGCCAGACCCATAACAGTTTCTTTAAATCCCATTGGTAAAAATCCTCCCAGAAATATATTTATTGCAACTCCGTAAATTTAAGTAAGAGTTGAAATGTTTGAAGTAAGTGTTCTGAATTTTATTGCGTTGTAAGCCCTCACAGCCGATTCCGAGAAATCACTGCAAACGTCGGAATACAGCGTCATAAGCGGAGCGTCTATGGAAATCTTGTCGCCGACGGAAAATTCAAGCACAATTCCTGCCGTCCTGTCAATTTCGTCGTCCTTGCTGATTCTTCCCGCACCGAGAAGAAGCGAAGCCATACCAAGCTCCTCCGCATTTATTGAGATTATCTCAACATCTTTTGGTGAATATATAACGTGGCTGTATCTGGCTTTCGGCAGTAAATCAACATCATCGCACACACGCTCGTCACCGCCGTGAAGCTTCACAGTCCGTTTAAGCGTATCAAGCGCCTTGCCCGATTCAACCGCATTTTCAGCCATTGCAACGCATTCCTCATAAGTTCCTTTGCCTGCGAGTTCGAGCATATTCGCCGAAAGTTCAATGCAGACATCATAAAGCCTGCCCTTGGTTCTGCCTTGCAGAATCTCAATCGATTCACGCACCTCGAGGGCATTTCCGATACAACAGCCAAGAGGTTCGTTCATATCGGTAACGATTGCACGGCACTTTTTCCCTGCCGATTTACCGACCTTTTCCATAAGTTCAGCGAGTTTATGTGCGTCCTCTCTTGTTTTCATAAACGCACCCGAACCCCACTTCACATCGAGAAGAAGGCAGTCGGCATTGACAGCGAGTTTCTTGCTCATAATGCTCGCACAGATAAGCGGAATACTGTCAACCGTGCCTGTAGCATTCCTGAGCGCATATATCTTCTCATCGGCAGGGCATAAACCGCAGTTCTGCGAGATTATTGAAAAGCCTGTATCTTTGAGAATGTCAACAAATTCACCTGCGCCGATATTAGTACGGTAGCCGTCAATGCTCTCCAGCTTGTCAATAGTTCCGCCTGTATGTCCGAGTCCACGACCCGACATTTTAGGCACGACAACATCGCAGGAAGCCACAATCGGAGCGATAATCAGGGTAGTTTTGTCCCCTACTCCGCCTGTGCTGTGCTTGTCTGCTGTAACGCAGTCGAAATCACGGCTGAAATCAAGAGTTTCGCCCGTATCACGCATAGCAAGAGTAAGAGCAGTCGTTTCCTCTTCCATAAGACCGTTAAGGCAAACCGCCATAAGCCAAGCCGACATCTGATAGTCGGGAATCCTGCCCGAGGTATAGCCGTTGACGAGATAGTTTATTTCGCTTTCAGTAAGAGGGACAGCTTTTTTAGTTTTGTTAATTATATCAATCGGGTTCAAATATTCCACCTCCTCAAACTATATCATAACATAATTTGAATAAAAAGTCAATAGTTTCCGCAAAAAATATGTAAAATTCATATATATTTAATAATAATAAGCCCTGCGACAAACGGCACTCCGAGAACAGCGCTTCCGCATATATTAAAAGCGTTGAGCGGAAGTTCCGCACCGATAACACAGCCGTATTTATTCACCAGAACAAGTGCGGTAAGTCCTGTAATCACACCGAAAAGCACCGAAGAAATCTTCTTGCGCCGTCTGCTGTAATATATAATCATAATCAGGACAGCAACCGCACACGTCATAAAAAATATTGTTTCCGTATTCATTTTCCGCCTTCTTTTTATAATAGTATATATCCGAGTGCAAGAATAAGTTTCATATCTCCGCCGTCCTTTATCAGGAGAAAAAGCAGGGCGGTAATAAGAAGCGTATCTTTGTCAAGTCCGAACGGCATATTTCTTTCGGGTTCGGGAATTTTATTCCTTTGCAGATTGCAGTAAACCGACATTTTTACGCCTCCTACAGAATATCGTTAAGTAATCCGCTTTCCTTAGCCGTATTATAGACAGTCAGAAGCCTCAGCATTTTAACCGCACGGTCAAGTTTATGCTGTTTTTCCTCGCTGAGATGAGGGCGGAGAGCAAGCAGAAGCTCGGTATTCTTATCCTGCTGATTAAAACTTCCTGCAAGGCTGACGAGGTTCATAATCTGCTCCATATCGGGCATACTGTCATCCGCACGGCACTCTTCTTTGGCACTGCATTCCGGAGACTCATCACTGATTTCTCCGGATTTGAACATTTTCGCAAGCTCGGCAAGCTGGCGCACGCTTTCCTCATCAGACAGAATCCCCGAAATCTTATTCATTATATCGTCCAAAACAGCACCCTATTTCCTGCCTGATAACTTCTCGTAAAGCGCCTTTGCCTGCGGTGTACTCATCATCTTCTCGATAATCTTCGGATTATTGACAGCCATCCTGAATTTTTCAGCGTCGCCCTTGCTCATTCCTGATAAGGCGCTGTCAAACTTGCCAGCCTCAAGCTCTTTGCGGAGCTGTTCGGGCGGAACTCCTATTTTCTTGCTGACTGCATTGAGAAGTCCGTTAAGCTGATTTTTGTCAATATTATTTTTATCCATAAAATAATTCTCCTTACTATTGCAAATTTTCTGATAATATGTTATAATAATTACAGCGTTCCTTAATTTTTCCACTACGGAGGTTTTTTATGCGTATTATTGTTATCTCAGATACTCACGGCAATATCCGTGCAGTCGAAAATGTTTTTCTTCGCAACCACGACGCTGACCTTTTTATTCATCTTGGCGACGGCGAAAGGGATATTGACGGATTTCTTGCGGAAAATCCGAGCTATACGGACAAAACTATACACGTTTGCGGAAACTGCGACATAGGAAGTCTCAGCCCCGGATATGTTGTGCTTCCCGTGTTAGGTCACAAGATTTTCGCAACCCACGGTCATCTTTTCGCCGTAAAGAACGGACTCGAAATCATCAAACGCAACGCAAAGGAAAACGACTGCGACATTGTACTGTACGGTCATACCCACGTCCGCTATAACAAGAGAGAGGACGGACTGTACATACTCAATCCCGGAAGCGCAAGCTGTCCGCACGACGGAAATGCGCCGTCCTTCGGTCATATCGACCTCTTCTATTCAGGAATTGTCACCAACATCGCCGATGTATAATATGTTGACTGCATAAAAAATGTTACATC
This sequence comes from Ruminococcus flavefaciens, assembly GCA_023663905.1. Classification (GTDB taxonomy): domain Bacteria; phylum Bacillota; class Clostridia; order Oscillospirales; family Ruminococcaceae; genus Ruminococcus; species Ruminococcus flavefaciens_AD. Next base: position 6,142 of record JAMPGO010000021.1, on the reverse strand, counting down.
AGAAAGAGCTGACATTTATGAAATCAAATGACGAAATGGCACGCAATTCAGCATCCGTCAGACGCTGTGACAAAGCATACAACTTCATTGTTACAATATATGCGCTTATGTGTGCCTTTTATGCAGGTGTAACCGTATTTCAGATACTTTTAGGTACTTCGGCAAGTCCGCTCATATCAGCCCTTGACGGAATTATATTCAAAAGTGCGCTGTTTTTCTGCGGACTTATGTCCTGCTACAAGCACGATACAAAATTTGTACTGTCTGCTGTTGCAGTTTCGGGAATAAATCTTCTTCTGAAAGACAATATAAACAGCATAATATTTCCGGCAGTCATTCTGCTGTCAATCGCCACAGCTTCCGTCAACAAGCAGTACAAATGGCTTGAAAATCAGTTCGGCTTCCCGTATTTCAACGAGCGTTTTGAAGAACAGAATCTTGACAGGCGACAGCGTGAGATTAAAGACGAGTATCAGCAGAACTATGAGCGTTTACTGAAAGCTTCGTCCGCTGATATGAACGGCATAGATTCAGCAGTACCCACAGTTGATTTGACTAAAAAAGAAGATACTGCCCGTAAAGGTACAATGGACGATATATAGCAAAAAACTCCGCAGAAATGCGGAGCTTTTTTCAATAAGCCGTTATAATATTCTCAACGTACTTCTTCATTTCGTCCCTTGATTCAACAGCGTGAGTACCGCTGACGACCTGCCATTTCTGCTTTTCGGACAGGCTAGCAAACTTCTGCATAGCTTCGGGATTATTTGCGAGAGCCATTCCGAGACCGACAGGCATATCAGATTTATCCATAGCACACAACTCCTTTCAGGAAAAGTATATGCTGTGGATTCGATTTTATTCAGCGGTTATTGACTGTTTCGGGATATAAATCGTGGTGCGAGAGACGTTCCCACGCAACCTGCTCCCACTTTGTACCGGGCTGACCGTAATTGCAGTACGGGTCGATTGAAATACCGCCACGTGGAAGAAATTTTCCCCATACTTCGATGTATTTCGGGTTCATAAGCTTAATAAGGTCGTTCATAATGATGTTAACGCAGTCCTCGTGAAAATCGCCGTGATTTCTGAAACTGAAAAGATACAGTTTAAGTGACTTGCTTTCCACCATTTTTTCCGACGGAATATATGAAATGTAAATCGTCGCAAAATCGGGCTGACCTGTGATAGGACAGAGACTTGTAAACTCGGGACAGTTGAACTTCACAAAATAGTCCCTGTCGGGGTGCTTGTTAGGAAAAGTCTCCAGCACTTCGGGGCTGTAATCCGACGAATACTTGGTATTCTGATTGCCGAGAAGCGTAATATCGCCCTTTTCCGAATCATTTCTTCCTGCCATAATCATTCTCCTTTCATAAGCGGGTCAACAACACCGTTGGCTTCAAAAGCCTTGATTCTGTCACGGCACGTACCGCACACACCGCAGGGCTTGTCTCCGCCCTCGTAACAGCTCCACGTAAGCTCATACGGAACACCGATTTCAAGCCCGATTTGCACAACATCTTTTTTAGTAAGATTAACAAACGGCGCAGTAATTTCAAGCTGATTTCCGCTTCCGATGTATACAGCCTGATTCATTGCGTTGTTGAAGGCTTCACTGCAATCGGGATAGGCATTTCCTGCTGAATCGTCACTGTGTGCGCCGTAATAGATAACAGAACAGTCGTTCGATAGTGCTATGCTTGCGGCTGAGGACAGAAACAGTCCGTTTCTGAACGGCACATAGGTTGATACAGGCTTGCCGTTAGTATTTTCGAGCTGTTCGGCATAGCTTTCCTGCGGAATTTCTTTATCAGACTGTGCAAGAAGCGAGCAGTCTGAATCCGCAAAAATTTTAGTCAAATCAAGCGTTTTGAGCGTTACTCCATAGTATTCGGCAATTTTCTCGGCAGATTTTATTTCCTTGTCGTGTTTCTGTCCGTAATATATCGACAGGGCAATGACGTTCTCTGCTCCGTATTTCTGCACGGCAAGTCCGAGACAAGTTGTGCTGTCAACTCCTCCGCTGAATAAAACAAGTGCTTTCATAAAAAATCTCCTTTCAGTCAAGTAAATCCTGCAAATCACGGTTATTTCTGAATGCGCCTGTGTAGGTGCGTGTTTCGGTGCGTGAGGACGGATTTCGGATTCCTCTTGCAGTCATACAGCTGTGCGAGCCTGTTATTTTAACTCCGACATCGGTCGAACCCGAGGCTTCCGAGATAATTTCGGCAATATCCCTGCCCAGACGTTCCTGCAACTGTAGTCTCTTTGCCGCCATATCGCAGATTCTTGCGATTTTGCTGAGTCCAAGCACTCTGCCGTGCGGAATATAGGCAACATTCACGCTCATATCGTACATAAGTGCGAGATGATGTTCGCAGTAGCTGAAAACCGTAATGTCCTTCATTACAACGGCTTCCTGCGCTTCGGAATCTTCGGCGGAAAAGGTCTTTCCGAACATCTGTGCTATCTCGTGGTTGGTATACGCTGTACCCTCAAGAACTTCTTCGAGCATACCCGCAACACGTCTTGGTGTTTCAACAAGACCCTCTCTGTCGGGATTTTCGCCGATAGCCTCCAGAAGTCCACGTATATGAAATTCTATTGCTTCTCTGTCCATTCTACACACCTCGCTGTTCAGGATTCCAGATAAATTTATGTAACTGCAACTGCAATTTTACACCGTTCAGCTTGTTTTCCGCCATAAAATCAACAATATCAGACGGATTTATTTTCCCGAAAACAGGACTTATATACACAAGGCACTTTTCAGTCAGATTAAATTTATTAATAATCTGCACGGCTTTTTCAAGGTCAGCCCTGCTTCCTGCGACAAACTTGACAACATCGGTTCTGTCAAGATAATTATAGTTATCAGTCAGCATAGCCTGCTCCATATTGCTGTCGGGAAGCTTATAATCAAGGGTAAAAATCGGGCGGTATTTTTTTTCGCTGAGTTCACGGACAGAAATACTGCCGTTCGTCTCAATTTCAACGCTGTTGCCCTGCCTGATTAAAATCTCAATCAGACTGTATATATCGCTTTGCAGAAGAGGTTCACCGCCTGTAAGAGTAACGTTTTTTACCTCGGTACTGCGCACATATCGGGCGATTTCCTCTGCGGACATCATAACAGCTTCCGCACTCTCGCCGTTTGCCCACTTCGTATCGCAGTATGAGCAGTTGAGATTGCATTTTCTGAACCTGATAAAAACGGCAAGCTCTCCTGCCCTGCTTCCCTCGCCGTTAATGCTTACGAATTTTTCAACTACAGAAAACATCATTCCACCTCGTATACTGCGCAGTTATCGGGAGTTTCATAGACCGTAACGGAGCTTACTGCAAGTCCTTGTGCCGAAAGAAGCTCATAGAAATGGCGAGCGAAATTCTCGGCAGTCGGGCGGAAAGGTACTTCAATAAGGCGGAAATTCTCGCTGTTAAGTGCCGTTACCGTTTCGGGCTTTAAACTTCCCGATTCATAGATAAGTGCGTGGTCGAAATCGTCGGCAAGGTCTCTGACGGCTTTTTTGAGGTCGCCGAAATCAATAAGCATACCTCTTTTTTCGCCTGATTCCTGCAAACTGTCGCCATTGATTTTAACTTCAACAACCCAGCGGTGACCGTGAATATTGGCGCACTTGCCGTTATATCCGTGCAGGAAATGGGCGGAATCGAAATTGGCGGACGTTTTAAGATAATACATATAGTTAAACTCCTTAACAAAAAATGCACCGATACGGACGGTGCATTGACAGCCCGTAGTTTTGTTTAAAGTCAGGAAGGTGCAAGCGAACTGACTGCTGTGGTCTTATTATATCAGCTTTTATAATATTTGTCAACTGTTTTTTCGATGATAATCGTCATAATACTTGAAATTCCTGTTGAAATGTGATATAATTGATATAAAATTATAAAAACAAGGAGGTTTTAACCGTATATGACCTATTATCTTATCGACTATGAGAATACCAGCAACAGAGGACTGAAAGGATGTGGCAAGCTTAAAAAGAACGACCGCATATGTATCTTCTATTCAGAAAATGCGTCAAAAATCAATCTTGATTTTCTCGCATCTCACGGCAAGGCAAAAATCAACGCTATCAAAGTGCCTGTGAAAAAGCAGTCGCTTGATATGCACATCGCCTCATACATAGGCTATTTAATCGGCAAGAATAAGGACAGGAACATCGACTGCAAATTCGTCATCATAAGCAAGGACAACGACTATGACAACATCATCGCATTCTGGAAGAAGCGCAAAATCAAGGTTTCACGGCGTGAGAATATCGACGAGAAATACAGCGGAGAGAAATACGACAATCCCGATTATAACGTTCTTGAGGTTGAGCTTTTCAGGATTTTCGATAATCAGGAGGACTCCGAGGCTGTTATAAATATCATCGAACGCTGTACAAGCAAGATTGCTGTAAACAACTCTCTTATGACAAAATTCAAGGACGGAGCTAAGGTCAAGGAGATTTACAATGTCATATTGCCGTACCTCAAAGGCAAAACCTGAATCAGTCAGGAAGATTATCGCCGTCAGTCAGCGTGACTTTTTTCAGGGCGCTGTTAATCTGATTGGTACGTGTGCCGATGAGCTTGCCGAGTTCGTCATCAGCCTGACGGAGACGGTCTCTTGTCTTGTTGAGAACTTCTTCAAATTTGCCGAACTCTTTTTTGGCGGATTCAAGAATCGTCCAGACCTCACCGCTTTTCTTCTGGATTGCAAGCGTTCTGAATCCCATTTGCAGGCTGTTGAGCATAGCGCCCATTGTGGAAGGTCCTGCAATATTGATTCTGTATTCACGTTGCAGAAGCTCCACAAGCCCGAGATTGACGACTTCCGCATAAAGTCCCTCAAAGGGCAGGAACATAATCGCAAAATCAGTCGTATAGGGCGGACGGATATACTTGTCGTGTATGCTCTTCGCACAGCGCTTTATCTCGTTGATGAGAAGAGTGCGCTTTGATTTCAGAAGCTCGGGATTTCCGCTCTCGTATGCTTCAAGCAGATTTGAATAAGTATCGCCCGGAAATTTCGAGTCTATCGGCAGATATACGCAGTCGTCGTCCGTTCCGGGAAGCTTTACGGCAAAATCAACCTTTTCGGAACTTCTCGGAGCTACAGCAACCTGCTCGCCGTACTGTTCAGGAGCGAGAATCTCGCTGAGTATCGCTCCGAGCTGGATTTCGCCCAGAATACCTCTCGTCTTGACGTTGGACAGTACGTTTTTCAAATCCGAAACACCCGAAGCAACGCTCTTCATTTCGCCGAGACCTTCATAGACTTCCGCAAGCCGTTTATTGACAGCTTCAAACGATTTGGAAATCCTGTCGTCAAGCGATTTCTGAAGCTTGTCGCTGACCGTGTTGTTGATTCTGTCAAGGCTCTCCTGATTCTCGGCACGCATTTTCTCCATACTCTCGGAATTTGAACGGCGGATATTTTCGAGCGAACCAAGAATATTTTCCCCGACCTTATCGAAATCGCCCTCCAGTTTTGACAGCTTCTCGTTGATATTGCCGTGAAGCTTCTCCTGCTGTACGTTCATAGAATTACTGATTCTGTCAAGGCTCTCCTGATTCTCGGCACGCATTTTTTCCATACTCTCGGAATTTGAACGGCGGATATTTTCGAGCGAACCAAGAATATTTTCCCCGACCTTATCGAAATCGCTTTCAAGTCGGGCAAGCTTCTCATTCATATCATTATGTTGATTTTCCTGCTGGAGATTAACGGAGCTTCTGAGACTGTCGCCAAGTACGGAAATCTGCCTCACAAGGGTCTCACTCTGCCTTGCGGACTGTTCAAGAAGAAGCTTGTTATTCTCCGCATTGTTTTTGCTGAGAAAATCCAGCTGTTTCCGCAGTTCGGCAATTTCCTTGCTGTTATTGCCCGATTTCCTGTCAGCAGACTTCAACAGCATAGCAATAATAAGTGCCAGCATAATTATAATTGCAACACAGCAGATTAATATGATTATTTCCATCCGTAAAAATCCTTTCATAAAATATTTTATTATATTATATCATTCACACCATATTTTGTCAAGCCTCTTCTGCAACGAGTTCAGGATGTCTAGCCGTAAATTCGGGCTTGAAATGAGTAAACGTTATGATAAAGTTCATAAGAAAA
>JAMPGO010000020.1 GCA_023663905.1 Ruminococcus flavefaciens | reverse complement strand
CTCACCGCTCAGTGCCGAAGAGCTTAGAGCGAAAATGCTCTGATTATGAAAAATTGCAGAATATTGAGACGGAGTATATGCGCAATATTGTCGGTGGCATTGCTTTTTACGACAGGCTGTGCAGGCGAATCACCCGAAAGCAGTTCAGTCAGCTCGCAGACCGTTTCTGCTGTTGATACTGAAAAAATGCCCGAAATTGTTTTTATGAAATACACAAATTACAATAAGTATGCAAGCGGTTATGAAGGCTATCAGGTTTATTTTATGGACAATGACGGCAATGTTTACTATATTCAGGAGATTTCCGAAGATACAGCACCATACTATTATAGTATCACGCAGATGTACGAGGACTTTAAATCGGGTAAGCTTGATGATAAAAAAACGGCGAAATCCTGCGATAAATCGGAACTTGATGACAATTTCAGCAAACTTTGCGAGGTGTGTTCCGACGAGGATTATTCAATAGTAACGCCTGATTTTATGCCCGATGTTGAGGATGATTCTGCTTCGTGGTACGGCTTTTACTACGATAATGAAGGAAATTTCAGTCATATTACGCTCCACGAAACCGAGTGTATGACTTCCATTGACAGCAATAATGAGACTGCCAACGAGATTTACCGCTGGTTTAACGCAATATTAACAAACTAAAAGAATAATCACTTCTTTTCGGGATAAAATATCTCTGAAAGGAAGTGATTTTTTGGTTGAACAGGATACAATAAAACTGCTCCGTGAATGCGATTCAGGCATAAAAATGGGAATTTCCGCAATCGATGAGGTTATGGAATACGCAAAAAGCCCCGAAATGCGTGAATATTTGCAGGACAGCTCGAAGGAGAACGAGAAGCTGAAGAACGATTTGCAGGAGGTTCTTGCCGACTATCACGACAACGGCAAAGAGCCGAATCCGATTGCTTCGGGTATGTCGTGGATAAAGACGAATTTCAAGCTTAAAATGGACGAATCCGACAGCACGATTGCCGAGCTTATGACGGACGGGTGCAATATGGGGATAAAATCCCTGAGCCGTTATCTGAACCAGTATCAGGCTGCGGACAGGCGGTCAAAAGATTTGACAAAACGTCTAATCAAGGCTGAGGAAAAGCTCTCGCAGAATATGAGGCAGTTTCTATAAACAAAAAGCAGTCCGTTTTTGCGGACTGCTTTGCTGTTTTAATTAAAGAGCGCTGTGGAATGTACGTGAAATAACGTCGTCCTGCTGTTCTTTTGTGAGCTTTACGAAGTTAACGGCATAGCCTGAAACTCTGATAGTAAGCTGAGGGTACTTTTCGGGGTGAGCCTGAGCGTCGAGAAGAGTCTCTTTTGTAAAAACATTTACATTGAGGTGGTGACCACCTTTTTCAACATAGCCGTCCAAGAGTTCGATGAGGTTATCAACCTGTTTCTGATTATCCATAAAAAATTCCTCCTAGTCTTCATCGTCGTCAATTGCATCTTCTGTGGGCTGACAGCAAGCACCTTTATTTCCGCAGAAATCGGTGCTGTTGAAAACGTCAACCTTAACGGAATCAGAATCGTCGGCTTTGATATTTACGTGACCGCTTCCGCCAGCCATAAGTGAATCAATCATATCGGCAAGCTCCTGCGGATTATTTGGCAGTGACATTTATTATTCCTCGCCTCTGAGCTTGTCGATGTCGATATCGCCGACAAACACCTGCATATCCTTGCCGAGAGCGTCGGGAACGATAGAGAATGTATTTGAGATACCGTCCTGAGCGTGGCGGAACGGAAGCTTAGCAACAGATGAGAGTGAAGCAGTTGCGCCGTGAGTGTCTCTGCCGTGCATCGGGTTTGCGCCCGGAGCGAGCGGAACGCCCATTTTACGTCCGTCAGGTGTGTTACCTGTCTTTTTACCGTAAACTACGTTTGAAGTGATAGTAAGGATAGACATAGTCGGCACACCGTCACGGTATGTGTGGTGCTTTCTTACGCAGTCCATAAACTTGCGGACAACAGTAACGGCAATCTGGTCAACACGGTCGTCGTTGTTGCCGTATTTCGGGAAATCGCCCTCGATTTCGTAGTCTGTAACAATGCCGTTTTCGTCACGGATAGCCTTAACCTTAGCGTACTTGATAGCGGAAAGTGAGTCTGCAACAACTGAAAGTCCTGCGATACCAGTAGCGAAGTAACGCTTAACATCTCTGTCGTGAAGAGCCATCTGGAGCTTCTCGTAGCAGTATTTGTCGTGCATATAGTGAATAACGTTAAGTGTATTAACATAAAGCCCTGCGAGCCATTCCATCATAGCCTCATACTTTTCCCATACGTCGTCAAAGTCGAGATAATCGCCCTCAACAGGTCTGTACTTAGGACCAACCTGAACCTTCATACGCTCGTCCACACCGCCGTTGATAGCGTAAAGGAGACATTTTGCAAGGTTAGCTCTTGCGCCGAAGAACTGCATTTCCTTGCCGACTCTCATTGAAGATACACAGCAGGCAATAGCGTAGTCATCGCCGTGAACAACACGCATCATATCGTCGTTCTCGTACTGGATAGAAGAGGTCTTGATAGACATCTTTGCGCAGTATTCCTTGAACTTGCGGGGAAGCTTCTGTGACCAGAGAACAGTCATATTCGGCTCAGGAGCAGTACCGAGGTTTTCAAGAGTATGTAAATAACGGAAGCTGTTCTTTGTAACGAGGTGGTGACCGTCAACGTCAACACCGCCGATAGATTCGGTAATCCAAGTCGGGTCGCCTGAGAAGAGTTCGTTATATTCAGGAGTACGTGCAAACTTAACGATACGGAGCTTCATAATGAAGTGGTCGATGAGTTCCTGTGCCTGTTCCTCAGTGAGAATGCCCTTTTCGAGGTCACGCTGGATGTAGATGTCAAGGAAAGTTGAAGTACGTCCGAGAGACATAGCAGCACCGTTCTGCTCCTTAACAGCAGCGAGGTAGCCGAAATAAAGCCACTGAACAGCTTCTTTAGCGTTCTTTGCAGGCTTGGAAATATCGAAGCCGTAAATGCGACCAAGTTCCTTGAGTTCTTCTAAAGCACGAACCTGCTCTGCGAGTTCCTCACGGAGACGGATATTCTTTGAAGTCATACGAACGAGAGAAGTCTCAATCTGGTGCTTCTTGTCAGCGATAAGGATGTCGATACCATAGAGGGCAACACGTCTGTAGTCGCCGATGATACGTCCTCTGCCGTAAGCGTCGGGAAGACCTGTGATGATAGCGGACTTTCTTGCCATTCTCATTTCAGGAGTATAAGCGTCGAAAACGCCCTGATTGTGAGTTTTTCTGTACTTTGTGAAGATTTTTACAACTTCGGGGTCAACTTCATAGCCGTTCTGTGTGCAGGCATTCTGAGCCATTCTGATACCGCCGAAGGGCTGAAGCGAACGCTTGAAGGGCTTGTCAGTCTGTAAGCCGACAATCTGCTCGAGGTCTTTATTGAGATAACCTGCGTCGTGTGAAGTGATTGTAGAAACGATTTTGGTATCCATATCAAGAACACCACCAGCCTCACGCTCCTGACGAGACAAATCCATAACCTGTTCCCAGAGCTGTTTTGTAGCTTCTGTAGGACCTGCGAGGAAGCTCTCATCGCCATCATAAGGTGTATAGTTCTTTTTGATAAAGTCACGGACATTGACTGAAGTATTGCACCAACGTCCCTGTTCAAATCCATCCCATTCGGACGGATATTCAGTTAAATAATGCAGCATTATATCGCTCCTTTTTTAATTTCTCTTATTATAATACCACAACAATTTCATTTTGTCAATCTTTTGGTGGCAATTTAATCAAAATAAATTGTGTATAAATTAAAAACAAAAACAAAGCAGGAATTATCTTCCTGCTTCGGGTAATTATTTTTTCCGTGCTGATTTTTTAGCGGATTTCACGGGTTTTGGCTTGGAAACGGGCTTGCTCGGAGCTGATTCGTCCTGCGGAGGTTCAATTCCCGATTCACGCTCTTTTTCCTCAAGTTTTTCAAAGCAGAGCTTATAGACAGTCGCCGCAAGAGGTACAGCGACGAGCATTCCTCCGATTCCCCATAAACTTCCGCCGACCGTGATTGCCGCAAGAACCCATATTCCGGGCAGACCGACGGTATTTCCGACAACTTTCGGGTAGATTATATTTCCCTCAAACTGCTGGAGAAGTACGAGGAACACGAGGAAAATGAGTGCCTGCATAGGGTTCTCGGTGAATATGATAAACGCACTCACACCTGCGCCGATGAACGCACCTACAATCGGGATAAGTGCGGTAACACCGACCAGTACACCGCTCATTCCTGCGTACGGAAGCCTGAGAATTGCCATTCCGACGAAGCACAGACAGCCGAGCAGGATAGCTTCAATAAACTGACCGACAAAGAACTGCTTGAAGGTATCATCCGCAACGGCACAGACCTTGCAGATTTTTTTGTTGATTTTTTTATCAAACAGCACGGCAAGTATGCGGTTTATGTCACGCAGAAGCTTATCTTTTCGGGAGAGCAGATAAATCGCAAAGATTACCGCAATGACGATGTTTGCCACAGCGCTTACAGCAGTCCCGACGATTTTCGCCGTTGAACTCAGAAGGCTTACAACTCCGCTTTGCAGAGCCTGAACAGTGTTTTCCGTCAGCTTAGCCCAGTCAATGCTTTCAAGGTCAAATTCGTTAACAAAGTCCTGCGCCTGCTTCTGCAAATCGGGATATTCTTTCAGCTTTAACAGCAGGAAATCAACGCTTTCGTTGAAAATCGGCGGAATTTTTGCCCCGAGAAGCTCGAATGCGTTGATTATCGAGGGAATAACGATAGTCAGCACGAGGACGATTATTGCGACCGCAAACAGGAACGACAGAACAATACAGACGGGACGGCGGGACGTTTCCACGAATTTTTTCTCGCTTTTCGGGAAGTAATGTTTTTCGAGCCTGCTGAGGACTATATTAAATATGTAGGCTATTATTGCGCCGAGTACAAGCGGATAGGCTGAGCTTACGACGAGCGAAAAAATCCCTTCAAAAAAACTGAAATTCTGGACAACGTAACATACAGCGATAATGATTAAGCCGATAATAAGATAGCGCTTTAATTCTTTTTTTTTCATATTTCACCTCAATGTATATTTTTAAAATATTATATAATAATAATCCGCCGTTGTCAATAGCGGAGATGTTAATTTTGATTTAATTGATTATATGATTATTTTTATTGACTAATCCTGCAATAAATGGTATAATAAGATAAAAAATACAAGCAGGTGATTTTTTATGAACGATATTTATAAAATCGGCAGGGTTATTGTTGACAGGAGTTTTCACACACAGAGCGGAAACGAGAGGTTTTTCAGCTATTTCGGCAATGATGTTACGTACTCAATCCGCAGGACTATTGACGACGGCGATTTTGAACGTCTGTCGGAGTGCGTTGAGAACGTGACGGCAGGAATAACGCTCCGCACGGTTATACGTATGACAGGCATAAACGGTCAGCTGAGATGGGTTCTCGCCTCTGTCAGACAGCTTGATTCCGCAGAAGAACCGCTGTATGTCATCGAGTTCAGTGATGTTTTTTCGCTTGAAAGCCTCTCTGCGGACGGCGAACGGAAATTGTCAGAATACAGGTATATTCTGAGCCTGTCATCTGACATCGCCTTTGAATACAGCTTCGAAACAAGGCACATACGCATATATATTTTCGACTGCTGTCGTGAAACTGTTCTTGCCGATGAGGAGCTTGAAAAGTGGCAGAGCAGTGCTATAGAATCGGGCTGGATTCTCTCACGCTATATCGAGACATTCAATACGCTGTGCCGTGATATAAAAAACGGTGTGTATCGTTTTGACTATGAATTTGAGACTTCAATGTTCACGCAGGGCAGGACAAAGGAAATGTGCCTTTTCCGTGGAATTACAAGATACGACGACCCGATGACGAGGAAAGTCAGCGGTATTATTTCGGTTATAAATTCACGTCAGAAAGCTAAGGATATTAACCTTGCCCTTGAATCGAACAGGGATTCGCTGTCGGGACTTCTCAACAAGCGTGCGGTGACTTCGTTTGCGGTGGATATTCTTAACGCAAAGCCGTCCCATAATGTCAATCTTGTTATTCTGGACATCGATAACTTCACGGATATAAACACAAGCTATGGGCATCTTTTCGGCGATGAGGTTATATACACGGTTGCGGGAATCGTCAAAAAAGAACTCAGTACAAGAGGTCTTGCAGGAAGAATCAGCGGAGGCGGTTTCCTTATTATAATAGAGAACACCCGTGACGAAGAGGATTTGCGAGGCATTCTCCGTGCCATACGCACCAACACGGAGCTGGCTTTTAATGACAGGTTCGAGAATTTCCGCCTGACCTGCTCTATGGGTATCTCAACCTACCCGAAGGACAGCGACGACTATAACGAGCTTTTTATGCAGGCGGACAAGGCATTGTATATTGCCCAGCAGAAAGGCAAAAACCGCTATGTCATATATGATATTGAGAAGCACGGTTCTGTCGAAAAGGATATTGAGAATAAAATTGCCTACCTCAGCAGTCAGAAGGATACCAACGAGAAGCTGAATTTTGTTGCGAATCTCTCGGAAAATCTTGTTTTCGGACGTATTCCCGATATTTCCGTGCTTCTGGAACAGATTCGTGCCGAGTTTGAAATTGACGATATATGCGTATTTGCAGGAAACGATATGAGCCTGATTTTAAGCTGTGGAAATGCAGTTTCAAGAAATTCCGCATATATCCTCGAAAACAGCTACACAGACCGCTTTTCGGGCGACGGTATCTTTGCGGTTGACAACGTGAACGAGCTGGAGGGACGTGACGACAGGGCTTTTGCACAGCTCACGGAGGAAAATATTGGCGGTGCTGTGCAGTATCTTATGACGGACGACAGCATTATCAAGGGTATTATTTCCTTCTGCTATATCGGCAGATTCAAGAAATGGGCGGTTTCGGACATCAACTACTTTGCGATTCTGGGCAGAATTATTACGGCTGTCCTGAAGAAGCAGGCTTTTATTTAAATTTTTTCACAATGTTATCATAATTATCACAATTTGTCAGTTGATTTTTCAAAAACAGTGTGTTATAATTTTATCATAATGAAAGGAGATTTTTTATATGAAAGATAATAAGAATCTGTTTAAATCGCTTGCGATTTTTTCGGTAATCAGCCTTGTTTTCCTGATACTCTTCAACGCTCTGCTGATGCCACAGTTCTCGAAAAGAAGCGTCAAGGAAACAAACTACAGCTTTTTTCTGAATCAGCTCGACGACGGAAATATCACTCAGGTTAAGGTTGAGGATGATGAAATCAAGTTTGAGGTTGAAGCCGACGGCAAAAAGCAGGTATATTCCACGGGAAGAATGGACGACCCCGACCTTGTTGAACGTCTCCACAAGAATAAGGAAATCGTTTTTACCGAGGATTTCGCCGAAAGCAATCTGCTCCTTGAATTTCTCGTCAGCTGGGTTCTGCCGATTATTTTCTTCATCGTTCTCTGGAATATCCTTATGAAAGGTATGAGCAAGCGTATGGGCGGAAATTCTATGTCGTTCGGCAAGAGCAATGCCAAAATCTACGTCAAGGCTCAGACAGGAAAAACGTTCGGCGATGTTGCAGGTCAGGATGAGGCAAAGGAGGCGCTTGTGGAAATTGTTGACTTCCTCCACAATCCCAATAAATATGCGGAAATCGGTGCGAATCTGCCGAAAGGTGCGCTTCTCGTAGGACCTCCCGGAACAGGTAAAACTCTTCTCGCACAGGCTGTTGCAGGAGAAGCCGATGTGCCGTTTTTCTCGATTTCAGGCTCGGAATTTGTTGAGATGTTCGTCGGAATGGGTGCTGCGAAAGTCCGTGACCTCTTCAAGCAGGCTAATGAAAAAGCGCCGTGCATTGTTTTTATTGACGAGATTGATACTATCGGCAAGAAGCGTGACGGCAATATCAGCGGAAACGATGAGCGAGAGCAGACCCTCAATCAGCTTCTCACTGAAATGGACGGATTTGACGGACAGAAGGGTGTTGTAATTCTTGCGGCGACCAACCGTCCCGAATCGCTTGACCCTGCACTGCTTCGTCCGGGACGTTTTGACAGGCGCATTCCTGCGGAGCTTCCCGATTTGGCAGGACGTGAAGCAATTTTAAGAGTCCACGCCAAGAAAGTAAAGACGGAGGAAAATATTGACTACAATGCCATTGCGAGGGCTACCGCAGGAGCTTCGGGAGCTGAACTCGCCAACATCGTCAACGAATCTGCGCTCAGGGCTGTAAGAAGCGGACGAAAGCTCGTAAGCCAGTCCGATATGGAGGAAAGCGTTGAGGTTGTAATTGCAGGCTATCAGCGTAAAAATGCGGTTATTTCCCAGAAAGAAAAGGAAATCATCGCCTACCACGAAATCGGTCACGCACTTGTCGCCGCAAAGCAGAAGGATTCCGCACCTGTACATAAAATCACGATAATACCACGTACAAGCGGTGCGCTGGGCTATACTATGCAGGTTGACGAGGGCGAAAAGTTCCTGATGACGAAGGAGGAGGCGCTTGCAAGGATTGCAACGCTCACGGGCGGACGTTCTGCGGAGGAGCTGGTATTCAACAGCTGTACAAGCGGTGCTTCAAACGATATTGAACAGGCGACGAAAATTGCGAGGGCTATGGTAACACGCTATGGAATGAGCAGTAAGTTTGATATGATTGCCCTTGAGACGGTTACAAACCAGTATCTCGGCGGAGATACATCGCTTGCGTGTTCTGCGGAGACAGCTGCGAAGATTGACGAAGAGGTCAACTCGATAGTAAAGACCGCACACGAGAAGGCAATAAAAATCCTGACGGAGAATATTGACAAGCTCCACGAACTCTCGCACTTCCTGCTTGAGAAAGAGACTATCACGGGCGAAGAGTTTATGGATATTTTAAACAAAGAACCTGCCGTATCTATGTGAAATTTGTCGCAAAAAGCGAATTATTTGCGGACATATTGACTGTTTTGCCATAATATGAGATAATATTGTTATATGCATTACAGAAAGGACTTTAAAAATGAGTGAGTTAACAGAATCTCTGACAGCGTGGCTTGCGGAACACGGCATTCCCGAGTGGCTTATACCGTTTATTGTATCAATCCTGCCGATAATCGAGCTGAGAGGCGGAATTATTGCGGCGAAGGTGCTTGATATGGAGCTGTGGAAGGCGATATGGGTGTGTATGATAGGAAATATTCTCCCGATTCCGTTCATTCTGCTGTTTATTGACAAGATTTTTGCATTTATAAAAAATCACAAAATCCCGCTTATGACAAAGCTTGTGACGTACCTTGAAAACAAGGCAATGAACAAGAGCAGTACTATGGAAAAGGGCGAATTTATATTCCTGCTGTTCTTTGTGGGAATACCTCTTCCCGGAACAGGAGCGTGGACAGGTTCGCTTATAGCTTCGCTCAGGAAGATACCGCTTAAAAAGGCTGTTCCTGCGATTTTCCTCGGACTGTGCCTTGCATCGACGATAATGTGCGTACTCTGCTATGGCTTCCCTGAAGTGTTTGCAAAGATGTTCGGATAAAAAAAATTCCCTGCTTCGGCAGGGATTTTTTATGCCATAAATAAACTGCAAAGAAAAAACTCCCGATTTACCAGGTCGGGAGTCAGTAACTTCTAACAGATTAAATTAATGTTTTTAAATTATCTCTTTTTATGTTGAATAAGTTCGTTTATTTTAAGAATCAATAGAAATGGTTTGCGTAACCGTCGCCCCAGAATCCGAAGTAGTTGTGACCGAAGGAATCGGGTTCAGCGAAATAGAGGTCAACAGCTTCTTTTACTAAATCCGTAACATAGCCTGAATATGTTCCGAGATAAACGTAATTTTCAGCGCCTGTGAACTGATACGGCTGGGTAAGAACTCCCATAATTGTATCAGGATAAAGCGGGCTGTTAACACGGTTCATAATAACCTCAACGACCTTGCCTTTTTCGTAAACGTCAATCCAGTTTGAACCAGCTTCATTTGCGACAGCATTGCAAAGCACTATGTATTCCTCGTCAGTAATCGGGAGGGAAGTGCTTCCTGCGGAAACTGTAGTAGCTGTAGTTGTCTCAGGTGAGATTACAAATGCAGTCACAGAAGAGGAAACAGTAGTAGTCTCGGCTGTTGTGGTCTCGGTTTCAGCTGTTTCGGAAACAGTAGTTGTTTCAGTAGTGGTCTCAGCAACAAATTCGGTTGTTGTTGTCGTTGATTCAGCAGTTACAGCTGTAGTTGTTTCAGTTGAGGGAACTGTATACTCGGCAGTAGTTATAGTATAAGCCGTAGCAAATGTAGTAGTTTCTGTGTAATCCTCCGTAACGTCGGTTATTTCAGAAACAGTAGTAGTAGTTTCGGTATTTGTGGTTTCTGGAGATGTTGTTGTTTCCCGTACAGGAGCGATATACTCCACAGCAGGCGGGAAGTATTCTGTAGCAGGTTCGAAAACAAATTCCTCGTCAGAATCCTCGTCGGCAACAGTTGTTGTTGCAGTTTCCTCGGGAATTGTCTCAACAGCTTCTGTGGTGATTTCAGGCTCATCTGAAGCAATGAAAGGTCCGCTTATTGTGAGACCTCCGACTGACGCACTGTAAACAGGCGAATCGTCGTTGTCATTGTCGTTGAAATCCTCAACGCTCTCAGCTTCTGTAGTTGTCGTAGTTTCGGCAAGTATAACTGTTGTGGAAGCAGAAGTTGCCGTGGGAACTGCTACGTTAAGAATTACAGAAGGTGTTTCATCGTCAGTGGTGGTAAATTCACTGTCAACAGATGAAGTAGTAGTTGTGCTTGTTGTGGTAATGGCTGTGGTTCTGATAGAAGTTACTGCAGCAAAATTTGCCAATTTTTCGCTCTGGACATCATAAATGTTTTCAACATCGTTATTCGGGGCAACTGTACCGACGGTAGCTGAACCTGAGTACACGCCTAAGATTCCACCGCAGATACAAGTGGAAACACCTCCGAAAATCATCGCTGCAATTTTAGCTTTTCTCATCAACTCAATCCTTTCCTTGAAAAGCATTCATAAATTTCGTCCCGTGAAGGACTGTGTTAATACTAACACATTTGAGCGAAAAAGGCAATAGTTTTGGAAAGATTTCCATTTTACGTCCAAAAAAAATTTTTTTGAGGGGTAGCGTTTTGGTTAAAGTGCTACATAAAGTGTGAATAGATTATTAACAAATTGTTATGAATCGATGTATAGCAGGAAAACGGCGGTATCAGATTATTACAAAACTGTAACAAAAAATCCGTTTTGTCATTTACCGTTTGTATAATATAAAATAATATATTTAACTGCATTGTAAAATCATATGGCTTAAAATTATCGGTTTTCCATTACGGACTGTAAAAATCAGATTACGTTTTGTATTATGGAGGACTTTTCTGCTGTTATAATATAGTAAACTGCTGTTATCAAACTGTTACCATTACCTGTTTTTTACGACAAAAAAAGACAAAAATCATTCGTCATTTTTCATAAATCCGATTTAAGGCTATAAATCGCCATATTTAATAAATTCACAATTGCGGGCGCAATAATTTGTGCAGATTGCACTGTGCGCATACAAATCCGCCTTCAATCAGTGCAATATAAACAAACGGCAGTGCCATAGCGACATTGCCGTTTTTCAGTGTTATCTGTTTTTTTTCTCAACGAAAATCTGTAGCCTTATATCATCGCCCTGAAATTGCAGATATTTAAAGAGAGTTGAAATTCTCGACGCAACTTTTCCGCCGTATCTTGCCGACATAGCTTTTCTGTCAAGATTTGTACTTATAATAGTAGGCTTCTGCTTTACGAGACGTGTATTTATAATGTTGTAAATCATCGAGTTGTAGAATTTTGTCTCCTGTTCCGTGCCTAAATCATCAAGAATAAGCAAATCCGCATCGAGAACAGTATTGAGAACGTCGGACGAATGCTCATAGCTGAAATGCTCACGCTCGATATTCCAGAGGATATTTATAACGGAATCGTAGATAACGCTGAATCCTTTCTGAAGCACGACGTTTGCAATCGAGAGCGAGAGGTGAGTTTTTCCCAGACCCGTTTCGCCTGTCATTATTATATTATCGGAATCGATTTTAAAATTCTCGGCATATTCACGTGTGTAGTTTAATATTCTCTGCATTATATAGTAGTCGTCGCCCTTGTAATATTTCAGGCTGAACGTTTCAAAGACCGAGAGTGCGAGATGTGCGTTTTCATTCATCTTTTCGGACATAAGTTTTCCGAAAAGGCTTTTCATACAGTCGCAGAACTGGTTCTCGATATATCCTGTATCGTTGCAGTAAGGGCAGGTGTAGTGCATATCGAGATAGTCGGCAGGGTAGCCGTGCGAGATGAGAAGCTGTTTTGCAAGGTTCTGTGCGCCCATATTCCTCTGCTTGATTTTCTCGATTTCGGCAGAAACATTCTTTCCCTGAGAGATAACACGTATCAGCTCCTTGCCTGTATTGAAAAGGGTATCGTTGATTTCTTTTATCTCAGGTATACGGGAATTGATTTCCTGCATACGTCTGTCATTTTCAGCCTGCGCCTTGTCCCGACGGCTTTTAAGTATCGTATGGGCTTTGTCGTATATTTCGGTATCCATATATCCTCCTTAGAAATTATTGACGACGATGTCGTATTTATCAGCGTCAAAACCGTCGGAATTATCGCTGTTTTTGGGCTTGTAACTTTTCCTGTGGTCTGAAACGGCATTCTTTGCCTCGTCAAGCGTTTTCACTCCGTTTTCCGTCCACGTCTCGAGAATCTTGTTTATATACGGAAATGAACGCTTGTCAATCTGCTCGATTGTCAGCTCATAGGCATACTGAATCATATCAAAACTATAGCCTGCCTCCTGCCACCTGTCAATAAATGCCTGCTGATTTGGAGTGGGACGGCGTTTCATATCGAACATAGCCATAATTTTGTTTTTATAAGTCCTTGATTCCATAAGACGGAACGCTTCCGCCTGCGCTTTTTCGGCGGTATCGATTTCATTTTCAGCCCAGTTCCTGGCAATCGTCTCCATATAATTAGGGTGCGTTTTCTCAATAGTCATACAGTAATTTATAAGTATAAGTATAACCTCGTTTTTCAGCCCGAGATAGTCGTGAATCCATATAAGCGAGTTGTGGAACGTATTGCTGGCATTTATCGATATATTGCGCACACTCTGCATAAGCTGGGCAATATCGGAATCAGCCTTTGCAAGTCCCTGAATTTCATTGGGCGAGTGCGACGGTCTTTTTGAAGAGGGCGACGGCTCGGTAAATACGGGATTTTCCGCCGTTTTCTGTGGCGGAGCAGGTTCGGGCGAGGGCTGAACGGGCGCAGTCATTATATTAGTATAGGCTGTGGAATGATTCGGGCTGTTTTCGGGGAAAATCACATTAATCTGCTCCCAGAAAAATACGGATTCCTCCACCTCGTCTTCAGGAATGCCTGTATTTGCGGAGATTTCTTCATAAGTAAAATTCTTCCCTAAATTTCTGAGAATATACAGCAGAACTTTTACCTGTTCTGCAGTGGCAAGTTTAAGGACAATATCCGCCACAATGCAGGGTACTCCGAACATAGAATCTTCTATTGCACTGTTTATTTTAAATTCCAAAAAAATCTCCTCCAGTCTTTTTAATAGTGCAGAAATAATTATATCATATTTTTCTGAATTTGTCACTATGGCATTTTCGATAATTAATTGCAATAAAAACTATGAAATTTTTCAGAAAAATAAAAACGACTGAATCAGCCGTTTTTGTAATTTATTTATCAATATCCTGTCGTATCGTGAATTTTAATCTGTTCTGTTACATCCGCACTGTCAAGGAAGTTGAACAGGCAGTTAAGTATATACGAATAGCTGTAGTTTGAAAGGTGCATACCGTCTCCGCCCGAATGGTCATCGCCGAGCGCAAGGGTGTATGGGTCGGCAAGCACGGTATATGTATCAAAGAAGAGAATCTGCGGATTTCCTGCGCCTTCTATCGCATTCTGCAACGCATAGTTGAATGAACGTATCGTCTCATTCGTGGTATAGCCGTTCCAGTCCGCAATCGGAGTTATAGCCCCGACAACTATTGTAGCGGTCGGCACACGCTCAAGAACCTGCTGTGCGATTCCGAGCATTGAAGCTCCGTATTCCTCAGCGGTACATCCGTAGATGTCGTTCATACCGATTGAAATCAGATAAAGCGGAGAGTTCACGTAATCTGCGGTATCAATCACACCTGCATAGTAGCCGTCGATGTCAAAATAATAGCTGTCCATATTCCATATGGCAAGCGATTCCTTGGCAATATTATGCTCATACGGGATATATCCGTAGGCATTGAAGCCCGAAGCAATCGAGTCGCCTATAACGGCAAGTCGCTCCTGATAGTAAGAGCTGTTCGGTGATTCACCTGCTGAAATATAGCTGTAGTCGTAGGTATGCGGTTCGCCTGTGGTTGTGGTGGTGGTTTCGCCTGATATTTCCGTTGCGGTAGTCTGCGATGATAAGTCGCTGTATAAAGCTGTTTCTGTAGGCGAAAAAGCCTGTTCGGCGGAAGTGGTTCTTGTTATAACAGGTATGTGCGTAATATCGGCAACAACAGGAGTAAGTCCCGAGGGCTGGGTTGTTGCAGTACCCGAAACAGGCGGAGCTGAATCCGACTGCAATATTTCAAGCCGTTTGGATGCCATTTTGCCGTTGATTTCCGAATCTGACGGTGATGACTGTGTTGTGAATGCGATTGCGAGAACGGTAAGAATGGCTGTAAGAGTAGGCAGAACAGGACTGCCGAAAAAGCTTTTAAGGAAATCTTTCATTTTATTGTCTCCTTTATCTCATAGAAAAATCCTGCAAGCAAACTACTTGCAGGATTGGAGCTGATGAACGGATTTGAACCGTCGACCTACGCCTTACCAAGGCGTTGCGCTACCTACTGTGCCACATCAGCGTTAACAATAATTATTATATACTATAATCCATAAAATGTCAAGGGGTTGGGATATATTTTTTTTTATTAACTAAAAACACTCTTGACAAATTATGATATTTGTGTTATTATGTAAAAAACGTTGAACGGATTAAACCCGAAAGCAAGTCCGATTCAGAGAGTTTCCGTACGGTGCGAGGAAATGAGGATTTTCGGGGAACTACATCCCGGAGTTTCTGCATTGAACCAAAGTAGG
The DNA here is from genome assembly GCA_023663905.1 of Ruminococcus flavefaciens. GTDB lineage: Bacteria > Bacillota > Clostridia > Oscillospirales > Ruminococcaceae > Ruminococcus > Ruminococcus flavefaciens_AD. The sequence continues at coordinate 4,355 of JAMPGO010000020.1, read as the reverse complement.
TGCGGACGGGTCTGCCCGTTACAGCTTAACGAGGTCGGGAAAATCCCGATAAACTGAGGTGGTAACACGAGTAACTTCGTCCTCAGACAGTTTTCACGCTGTCTGAGGATTTTTTATTTGGGAGAAACTTATGAAAACACTGCTGTTTTTTGTAATTATTCTGGCGGAAATGATTTTCAGTGTATTTCAGCTTGATTTCTACTTCGGGAACAGCGAGCTTCTTACCGTTATACTGTATGTCATTTCATACATTATAATATGGGTTGCCGAAGGATTTAAGAAATTCAGGACTGATAAACAGCGTGAAAATTTTATGATGTTCGGAAGTCTGACGGTATTCGGAATACTGATTATGATTCTGTTTGTCCTGAAGCTCATTCTGATTGCTGTTATTTAAAAAATTCAACATAATAAAGAAGGCGATTTATGGAACACAATATAAATCTTAATATTCATTATACCATTCCTCGTGATTTGTGGAAAAAGGTTGTTGAAGTATTTCATTCAATGCCGTACTGGAGCGGTAATGAAGGCAATGCCGATGTTATGTGGGCTGGTGATGATATTGAGTTGTACTATTCAGTTGAACCCTGCGGAATACAGATTACAGGTGAAATGCCGTATGAGATATGGCGGAAATGGTATCCTGCTCTTAAAAGAAAACTTACAGATGTACTCGGTTATGAAATCGGCGAGCCTGAAGAGGGCTATGATTTCAGATACTGGGAATGATATTTTAATGCTTATAAAAAAATTAACATAAAGGAGAAAAAACTATGACTACTTTTGAAGAACTCAAGCGCAGAGGTCTGCTTGCACAGCTGACTGACGAAAAGGAAATCGAGGAACTCATCAACAACGGCGGAGCTACATTCTACATCGGCTTCGACCCGACTGCCGACAGCCTGCACGTCGGTCACTTTATGGCATTGTGCCTTATGAAGCGTTTGCAGATGGCAGGAAACAAGCCTATCGTACTTCTCGGCGGTGGTACGGGAATGATTGGCGACCCGTCAGGCAAGACCGATATGCGTAAAATGCTGACTCCCGAGACGATTCAGCACAATATTGACTGTTTCAAGAAGCAGATGAGCCGTTTTATCGATTTTTCGGAGGGCAAGGCTATTGCTGTAAATAACGCTGACTGGCTTATGAATCTCAATTACGTTGAGCTTCTCCGTGAAGTCGGAGCTTGTTTCAGCGTTAACCGTATGCTCACTGCTGAATGCTATAAGCAGAGAATGGAAAGAGGCTTGTCGTTCCTTGAATTTAACTATATGATTATGCAGAGCTACGACTTTTACAAGCTGTTTCAGGATTACGGCTGTAATATGCAGTTCGGCGGTGATGACCAGTGGAGCAATATGCTCGGCGGTACTGAGCTTATCCGCCGTAAGCTCGGCAAGGACGCATATGCTATGACTATTACGCTCCTGCTCAACTCTGAGGGCAAGAAAATGGGCAAGACTGAGAAGGGTGCTGTGTGGCTTGACGCTGAAAAGACATCGCCATACGACTTCTTCCAGTACTGGAGAAACGTTGCCGATGCGGACGTTATCAAGTGCCTTAAAATGCTCACTTTTGTTCCTGTTGAGGAAATCGAGGAAATGGAAAAGACTATGGAGGGCGCTGAATTTAACAAGGCTAAGGAGCTTCTTGCCTATGAACTCACAAAGCTTGTTCACGGCGAGGAAGAGGCTGAAAAGGCGCTTAATTCCGCAAAGGGACTTTTCGGAGGCAAGGGCGGAGATGAAAATATGCCTACTGTTGAGATTGATTCCGCCGAACTCACTGACGGTGCTGTCGGACTTCTCAACCTCGTTGTAAAAGCGGGACTTGCTCCGTCCGTTTCAGAAGCACGCCGTCTCGTTCAGCAGGGCGGTATTACAGTAAACGACGAGAAGATGAGCGACCCGAGAGCGCAGATTAAGCTTGACGGCGAAATTATTATCCGCAAGGGCAAGAAGGCATTCAAGAAAATCGTTGTTAAATAATTTTATTTGCAGAAAAACTCCTGCTTTTGCGGGAGTTTTTTCTTGAAAATGTAATGTAAATGTAAAATTTCGGCATTACCTATTGACTGAATCGAAAAAAAATGTTAAAATTGAAACATCTCTTAAAGACATTTTCAGGAGGACATAAAAAATGAGTTGTAAAATTATTTCAGCGTTAACCGCCGTATCTTTTTCAGCCAATCTGCTTCTCTGTACGGCCTCATCCGCAGTCGCTGTCGGTTCTTCGCCTTCTCTGAGCGAAATAAGACAGACGGAGAGCTATCTTCTCGGCAGAGATGAGCTTAGCGAGGAACAGTATATCAATGCGGATATGGACGGCGACGGCACTGTTGATGTTTTCGATTTTATCCTTATGAAACAGTCATTTGTTGAAAATACTATGCCGGTACAATATACCGCCGAAATCGAACAGATTTCCGACGGCTATACTGAAGAGATATACAATACAAGCTCGTGGAGCGGTAAGACGGAGTATGCGGTTGAGGTGCATTCCACAGAGGAGCTGGCGGATTATATGTCACGGTTTTTCACGGAAGATGTTGTGCAGAGCTACATAGAAAAATATGACAGCAGTTTTTTTGACGGCAACGTCCTTCTGCTCAATGCCTTTTACTATGCCTACAGTGAAAATCCGTTGTTTATGATAGAGTCCGTTGACTGCTTCGGCGATTCGCTGAATGTCTGGGCAAATATGGCGGTGTATCATATAGAAAGCGGAGAAGAGCGTGCAATGATTGCAATGCTCACGCAGATAACGATTCCGAAGAGCGAGTATACCGAACTGCCTGTGCGCTGGAATATCGCCATAAAGCCTGTATATTCAGAGACTACGACCACCACCGCAGCCACTACGCAGACTACTACAACAACAACTACGACCACTACCACTACCACCACGACAGAGCCTGTCAGAAAGCGTATCAACATCAATAATATAATGCAGAATCCCGAGCTTCCGACAGGCTGTGAGGTTACTTCGCTGACAATCCTGCTGAATTATCTCGGCTATCCTGCAAACAAGATTAATCTGTCCAGAAATTACCTCCCGAAACTTGATTTCTACTGGAATAACGGCATATATTACGGCGCTGATTTCAGAACCACTTTTGCGGGAAATCCCGAATCGCAGTATTCGTATGGCTGTTATGCGCCGTGTATTGTCACGACGGCTGAAAATTATCTCCGTCAGAACGGCTACAGCGGAAATGCCCGTAATATAACAGGCAGTGATTTTGACAGTCTGCTTTCGGACTATATCGATAATGATATGCCTGTGCTGATATGGATAACGAGCAGTAATCTTCACGAGCCTTATTATACTTCGGTCTGGACTACTCCGTCAGGAGAGCAGGTTCAGTGGCTTGCCTATGAGCATTGCGTTGTACTCACAGGCTATGACAAGGAAAATCAGCTTATATACGTCTCCGACCCTCTCGTCGGCAATACGGCTTATGATTACAGCAGAATCAGGCAGAGGTACAACGAAATGGGGCAGCAGGCGGTATATATACAGTGATTTCCTGCAAAATAATATAAAGAGGTAGCAACTATGAAAGTAATTTTATTATCACATACACCCGAGCCCGAGAAGCTTGTCGCATCTTCCGCAAAACTGTGCTATTCAAGCAGTGATATTGCCTCGATAAGGGACGGTCTTACGGACGAAAAAACCGCAGGATTTATTGATATGCTTGTTTCTGTGGGTCACGAGAGTGTTATGGAACACGTAAGCTTCACGTTCGGAATCGAGGGAATTTCACGTGCCTGTTCGCACCAGCTTGTAAGGCACAGAATTGCTTCTTATTCGCAGAAAAGCCAGCGCTATGTCAACGAAAATGCGTTCGATTATATTACTCCGCCGTATATTGCGGAAAATCCCGAAGCCAATGCCGAGTTTGAAAAAATGATGACTGAGCTGAACGACAGCTATGCGAAAATTGCCGACCTGCTTGCGGAAAGTCACAAGGAGAAGCTTATGGCGGAGGGTATGGACGAAAAATCGGCTGATTCCAAAGCCCGCAAGCTTGCGAACGAGGACGCAAGATTTATTCTTCCCAATGCGTGCGAGACTAAAATCGTTGTTACTATGAACGTACGTTCGCTGTTCAATTTCTTCCGCCACAGGTGCTGTAACCGTGCGCAATGGGAGATACGTGCCGTTGCGAATGAAATGCTTAGATTGTGCCTTGAAACAGCTCCGAATATTTTCAAGTATGCAGGTCCTTCCTGTGTTGCGGAGGGAAAATGTCCCGAGGGCAAGATGACCTGCGGAAAAATGCGTGAAGTACGTGAGTATTTCAGCAGTTTCACAAAGCAGGGTGAGCAGAATGCTTGATTTCA
>JAMPGO010000001.1:750001-894112 GCA_023663905.1 Ruminococcus flavefaciens | reverse complement strand
TTTCGTGATTTTTGTCCTCGCCCGACAGCTTTATTATTATATCATACATTTTTGCGTTTGTCAAGTAAAAAATAAAGCCGCCGGGAGAGCAATTTTCGGTAATAATAAACAAAAATTACTTTTTGAGCAGTTTATGCAGATTCTCTTTCACAGCAACGGAGCGCTCAAAAATCAACACAACCTGGTCTATAGTCGCATTAGTACCGAAATTACCTACTCTCGTTGAATTAACACCGAGTTCGTTCGTAAAGACCTGTTTGAGATTCCAGCCCTCAGAGCTGTACTTTTTAAGAACCATATTAAGATGATTGACATCAGTTCCGCCTGTATTATTATCTTCAATCATCTCAACGGCATACTCCATAACCTGACTTTTCAGCTGTATTTCGTGGTTTATCTGCTGTGTTTTGTGGATTTTCAGCAGTGCTTCGAGCGTTTTGAACTGAATATAGTCGTCAAGATTTCCCGTAATATCCTCAACCTCATTGTGAAGGACTTTCTTTTTTACCACCCTTTCTACCACATCGCTCACGAGCTTTTTCGCCGCAAAGTCAATACTCTCCTGTGTTATCGGATAGCCATTTGCGTTGAGATATTCGAACACCATTTCCTTGTCATACTTTGTGCCGTCGGAAGCCGTACCAACGTTCGTTTCGTCAACCGCCACAGTCTCCGTTACAGTCTCCGCCCATACTTTCACCATATCGTTATCAACGAGAAGCTTTTCCAGCTGTTTTTTAATATCTTCCATAATAAATACCTCCAAAAAAATTACATTTGACCTATTGCGAATGCGATGACGAACAGCAGTACAATAACCAGCAGTGCGCCAATGCCTTTAAGCGCCTTGTTAAGCTCATCACGAACCTTGAGATTTGCCGAGACCTCCGTTGCGTCGTAGCCTGAAACGGTCTCTGTCGAGCCGTCCATATATGTAACATCAACGTGGTCAACCCTGATACCTGCTATTGACGGATTATACCACATACTCTCGAACATAAGGTCTCTTTTTATCTTGCCCGGCTCGATAGGACCGGTAACCCTCATACCCTTAAGAGATTCACGGCTTATGGAACACGGCACAGGGTCGCCGACGGAATTGTAGGCGATTGCGTAAATATCGGCATATTTCAGCGTTCTGGAGCTGTCAGTATTGCAGATATTCAGCAGAACGTGTACACCTCCTGCCGAGTCGGGACTCTTCGTCCACATACGGTTCACGTCGTAATGTCCGTGCTTGATTGATGTTATCGAAACACCCATAGTTACACCTCCTTAATTGACTTCATCGAACCTGACAGCTTTTGTGCAAAGTATGCGGACAGTCTCCGTAAAAGTTGCTATGTTATGTTTTTTCTGATATTCCATAATCTTTTTAATAAGCTCACTGTCTTTCTGACAGAATGTCACAGACTTATTCATAAAAAATCAACTCCTTTGTAAGTGTATCATCTCTGGTCGCCCTCAATATTGTTATTATCGGGGTCGCAGGAATAGCAGTAGAAATCGAAGGGGTCGCTCGTCTTATTTTTGCAGGTATCGTTCTTGCCCATACAGTAGAACTCACCGCCCGACTGACTGTAGCCCGTGTTTCCGTAGCTGTAATCATTACCGCTGTCCTCATCGCAGGAAGTCAGGCACAGCCCAGCCATAACTGCGGACAGCAGAAGAATTGCGTATTTTTTCATAATTATCACCTCAGTCTAACCAGCTTCTCGGCACACCATAATAAGGGTCATTTTCAAGCCCATAGTGTGCGGGACATCTGTCGCCCTTTGTAGCTTCTTCCATACAACCGCCGTATGTACAGTAATCCTTACAGCCGACAAAAAGCGCAGAAACCGTAACAATCACTGCTGTAAGGACAAGCATTCTGAATTTTTTCATAGCAATCACCTCACGCTGTTCCCGTAATTGAATAATCAAACGGCTCTGTGAAGCTTACATCGCCTGTGCGCACCATAACCTTAACGGAAGCGCTGAACTCGACCTGAACATCATTGGCAACAAGCCCTGCGCCGTTAACAGCATAGTTAGCTTTAAGCGTACCTGAAATGTCAGCAGTATAGGCATTTGCATCCGCATCGTATGTAACATTGACCGCATAGATAGGGCTTCCGAACTTATTGAAAGCAACGCCGGGAACAGATGATTTCGGCATTTCGCTTGCAGGAATTGCAAACAGCTTCTCATTTACAGCCGACCTTATAAGCTCTTCCGCCTCATCCTCGGACATATCGGGTTCAGCCTCAGTAGCTTCTTCTGTTGTAGCTTCCTCTGTAGCAACAGCTTCCGAACTCTCGGAACTCACATCGCTTGATGAGCCGTCGCCGTCGCACGAAGTCAGGCACAGACCAGCCATTAATGCAGATAACATAAATAAAGTTAACTTTTTCATATAAATATCTCCTTTTTTCACTAAAAATCCTGTAAATTTATTATATCACACTATTTTCCAAAAAGATATGCTTAAAAAAGATGTATTTTTGACATCAAAAGTGAATACAGGAATAAAAATTCCGCACAGCTATTGATTTTTGAAAGACAAAATGTTATTATATTATTATATCATTATAAAGGAGACCGCAAATGAGCATTGTTACATCATCAACACGCAACTTAAACAAGCTGACAAAAAAATATCTATCGGGAAGAGAGCCTAAATGCGTCCACCGCACGCTCCTGCTCCGCACTTTGATTATGCTCAAGGAAATGCACCCCGAGACCGAGAAGATTTTTGCTCCTGTTGTTAAAACATTTATGTCATATTCCAAGCGCCCCGATAAAAAGGGCGACTATGAAAACGGTATGGGCAGGCACTATTACTGCGCCGTCAACGTTTCGGGCAGGGAACTTCCTGTAGTAAACGGCTATTTCCGCAACGGCTCGGGCAAATTCCCGAAAAGTGCGAGGACTATGTTTGAAGAGGATTACACTATGGCGCTTGTTATGTACAGAGCAGGCTATATAGAGAAATCCGCCGAATTTCTGGGACGTGCAGTCCATATGCTGTCCGATATGTGCTGTATACCGCACACATCCTCAATGACCTACTTCTCATCGGGACGTAATTTCCACAAGGCTTACGAGAACGTGGCGGAGCTTATCTATCCCGCACTTGTCCCCGAACAGCATTTTCCCGAGCTTCCCGACTTTTTCGATTCACGGAGCAGTTTTGCGGACGACATAAACAAAATAGCCCTTGAAACCGCAAAGGGTATCAGGGCAGTCAAAGAATCTCCGCAGGAGGCGGTAAAACAGCACCTCTTGCGAACGGAGCGTATACTTGCTAAATTTCTTTTAAGATTCTTAGAGGACAGCGTAAGCCACGAGCGTTCGGCGCATTACATAACAAACAACTCAGGCTGTCGTCTTTTAAAAGGTACATCACGGCTTGCGGTTAAGATAACGGAGAGCGGAATCGAGTTTCACGGCGTAAATCCGTCGCCCATATCAGGCATAAACGTAACCGCCACACCTTTTTATATAGCACACCGCCACAACGGTCTCTTCACTCTCTCGCCTGTAATGGATAACAGCGGACTCGTGCTTGAAGTCATCGACGGAAAATTTTTCTGGCGCAAGTTCAATCCCACGCACAGCGGACAGCTTTTCAGGCTATAAAAAAAGTCCCTTTTCAGGGACTTTTATTTTATTATACACCGCTCTGTCCGTAGTTTGAGAGAACACGTGCGGACGGGTCGTTAACATTACAGCCTTCCCATTCCTTGTTGGGCATCCAAAAATCAACAACCATCTCGCTGTTTCCTGCATAATACTTCTCAAAAATCTCACGGTAGAGGAGAGATTCCTTGGTAAACGGCTTTGCGTGGGAATACTTAGCGGATTTCTCTGCAAATTCCTGCTCCGTGTACTGTGTTTCAGCGTACTCTTTAAGGTAATCAACCATAGAGTGACCGACAGCGTCGGAGAAGGCAGCCTTTTCACGGTAAAGAATATCGTGCGGAAGATAATCGCCCTCAAAAGCGTGGCGGAGGAGATACTTGCCCTTATTGTACTTGTTGAGCTTGATTTCGGGGTCAACCGCCATAACGTACTTAACAAAATCGAGGTCGCCGAACGGCACTCTTGCTTCGAGCGAGTTTACAGAAATACATCTGTCGGCACGGAGTACATCGTACATATGAAGCTCGTGAACACGCTTGACGGATTCCTTCTGGAACTCCTCGGCAGACGGAGCGAAATCGGTATATTTATAGCCGAACAGCTCATCGGAAATCTCGCCTGTCAGAAGCACACGTATATCTGTCTGTTCGTGAATAGCCTTGCAGAGCAGGTACATACCCATACTTGCACGGATTGTGGTAATATCGTAAGTACCGAGCAGGCGGATTACAGTATCGAGAGCATTAAGAACATCGTCCTTGGTAATAATAACCTCAGTGTGGTCGCTTCCGATGTAGTCGGCGACCTGTTTAGCGTATTTCAGGTCAATAGCGTCCGTATTCATACCGATAGCGAAAGTCCTGATAGGCTTGTCGCTCTTCTGCTGAGCAACAGCGCATACGAGAGAGGAATCCAGACCGCCCGAGAGCAGGAATCCAACTTTAGCGTCGGCATTGAGACGTTTTTCGATTCCTGCAACAAGCTTGTCGTGGATATTCTTGCAAACCGTCTCGACATCATCGTGAATGACTTCATCAACGGCAGTAATGTCGCAGTAGCAGGTAAATTCGCCGTCCTTGTAATAATAGCCGGGAGGGAACGGCATAATCTTGTCGCAGATTTCCACAAGGTTCTTGGCTTCACTTGCGAAAACCATTGTGCCGTCAGCCGATGTGCCGTAATAAAGCGGACGTATACCAATCGGGTCACGACCTGCAATAAAGCTGTGGGACTGTGAATCGTAAATAATGCAGGCAAATTCCGCATCGAGCTTTGCGAACATCTCAGTACCGTACTCCTGATACATCGGCAGAAGTATTTCGCAGTCGCTGTCGCTCTTAAAGGTATATCCTTTTTTAATAAGCTCCTCACGCTGTTCAAGGAATCCGTAAATCTCACCGTTGCAGACAGCGTAATTACCGTTGAGTTCAAACGGTTGCATACCTTCGGGAGTAAGTCCCATTATCGAAAGTCGCTGAAATCCGAGAACACCGTCTTTAAGGTCAATGATTCTGCAATCGTCAGGACCTCTTGAAACAGTAGCTTCAAGACCTCTCGTCACATATTCCATACCGCCGATTTTACCGCAGTAGCCCATAATTGTACACATCTGTATTTCCTCCCATAAAATTCATCACTTATGAATCTTTTCATCAAATTTATTTTTACTGCTCGCACAGCTCACATCAATGGGATAATTTCCCGTAAAACAGCCGTGACAGAAGCAGTCCCTGTCGGCAAGTCCGCACAGCTTCTCAACAGGAAGATAAGCGAGAGTATCAGCGCCGATAGCCCTTGCTATTTCCTCTGCCGAACTGCAATGACTTGCAATAAGATTCTCTTCGCTGTCAATATCAGTACCGAAGTAGCACGAATGCAGGAACGGCGGAGAAGAGATTCTTACGTGGACTTCCTTAGCGCCAGCCTCACGCAGAAGCCTGATAATTCTCGCACTCGTCGTACCACGCACAATCGAGTCGTCAATCATAACAACACGCTTGCCCTCAACGCTTTCACGTATCGCATTGAGCTTGATTTTAACGGCATTCTCTCGCTGATTCTGCTGTGGCTGAATAAAGCTTCTGCCGATATACTTGTTTTTGATAAAGCCCATACCATAAGGAATACCGCTTTTATTTGCATAACCTAACGCAGCGTCAAGACCCGAATCGGGAACACCTATGACTATATCGGCTTCCGCAGGACTGCATTCCGCCAGAATTTCGCCGGCTCTGACTCTTGCGTGGTGAACCGATACACCCTCAATAACTGAATCGGGACGGGCAAAATAGATATACTCGAAAATGCAGATATTATTTTTCTTCCTGATATGCGTGCTGATAGATTTCATACCGTCCTCGTTGATTACCACGATTTCGCCCGCTTCAACATCACGGACAAATTCCGCACCTACAGTCTCGAGCGCACACGATTCAGAAGCCACAACATAAGCGCCGTCGTGCGTTCTGCCGATACAGAGCGGACGGAAGCCGTCAGGGTCACGGAACGCAATAAGCTTGGTCGCCGTCATAATTATACAGGAATAAGCTCCCTTGATTTTCGGCATAGCACGCTCAACAGCCTCTTCCGTGGAGTGGCAGTTCAGACGTTCACGGACAATGGTGTAAGCTATAGCTTCCGTATCGGAAGTGCCGTGAAAAATAGCACCCGACAATTCAAATTCACGTCTCAGCTCAAAAGCGTTCACGAGATTTCCGTTATGAGCGAGAGCGAGATTGCCCTTTACGTGACGGACAACGAGAGGCTGGATATTATTGGGATTTTTTCCGCCGAAGGTCGAGTATCTGACGTGACCGACGGCAATATTGCCCTTGCCGAGACCGTCAAGCACATCACGGCTGAAAACGTCCGAAACAAGCCCGTCCGCCTTTTTATGAGTTATAACGCCGTCGTCGCACACAGCGATACCACAGCTTTCCTGTCCTCTGTGCTGAAGCGCATACAGCCCGAAATAAACGGACGAAGCAACGTCAGCTGTTTTATTTTCATAAATGCCGAAAACTCCGCATTCCTCGTGAAGAGAATCAAACATACCGCACCTTCTCACAAATATTGTTCATTTATTTTATCAATTATCTCAGAAGCGGCTACAGTTTTTTTCTTGCGGTTTTTCATAGCATACTGTTCAAGATAGGAATGAGCCTCTTCCTCCGTCATATTCCTGTACTGCATAAGGCAGAACTTCGCCTTGTCAATCAGCTTTATTTCATCGATTTTACGTTCAAGCCGTACATTTTCCTGATAAAGCGTGTACGAGCGTTTCAGCGCCGTGCTGACTGCCTTTATAATCTGATAGAGAACCTGTTTAGAAAAAGGCTTTGCAACGAGTATAATATCGCCCCTGTCAGCTCTCGGGCTGATTTTCTCATAATTCTCGCCCTTGACGAGTACCACACAGCTTGCGGCTGTTATTTCAGAAGCATATTCGGCAAGCTCAATCCCTGCCTCATCCGCAAGAGGGCTGTTTATAAGCACAAGCTCGAACGAACGGCACTGGCTTATAATTTCCCTTGCGTGATGAGCGGATTCAGCCGTAGTGACATTGCAGTTAAAAGATTCTTTCAGAAAAGCCGACAGCGTATCAGTTGCAGAAGCACTGCTTGAAATTACAATGACATTTTCCAAAGCAAACCTCCGTTAAAGGCTGTAAAAATATTTCTTTTCCTCATACAGCTCCTTGTCATATTCCGAAGAATATTCTTTCCATTCAGTCTTTGCGCCGTCAATGACAAGCTTAAGAAGTCCTTCGGGAACATATTTTGCAAGGAACTCGGATTTTTCGGCGATTTCAGCCGATTCCAGAAGCGTTGCAGGCAGGGTATCATAATCCTTTACATCCGTGCTGAACTTCTCCGGCATTTCAAATCTGTTCTCGATACCTTCCAGAGCGGCATAAATCATAAGACCGAACACGAAATAGGGATTGCACACGCAGTCGGGCGCACGGAGTACCACAGGAGCTTCGCCCTCCGTCTCAATGTTGAGCTTTAAAATCTGCTCCTGCTCCATATCCGACCACGCAATATATCTCGGAAGCGAAAATTCGCCGAATCTGCTGTATGAATTGACCGTGGAGTTGGTAAATACGGTATAGTCACGCAGAAACCTGAGTATTCCTGCCGCCGCCATATTGACCTCATTCATATTATCCTGCGAACGGCAGTCCTCAAAGAAATCGTTGTTGCTGAACACGTTCACACCTATGTGCATACCGTTTCCGCAGTCATTTCTTACGGGCTTGGGCATAAAGCTTGCGTGAATGCCGTGCTGTTCGGCGATTGACTTGACAGCGGATTTGAAGCTGAGGAACGTATCAGCGGCTTTAAGAGCTGACGAAGCGTTAAAATCAATCTCGTGCTGTCCGTGACCAGCCTCGTGACGTGAAGATACAGGCTGAATGCCCATCTGTTCAAGCGTATAGCAGACATCACGGCGGAAGTTTTCGCCCTTATCATCGGGAGCTGTATCGCAGTAACCTGCAAAATCGTGCGGAATCTTCGTCGGCATACCGCTTTCGTCGTTTCTGAATAGCATAAACTCACTAGATGTGCCGAATCTGAAGCACCAGCCCTTTTCGAGAGCGGTCTTGGAAGCCTGTTTGAGAAAATATCTTCCGTCGCCCTCAAAAGGAGTACCGTCGCCGTATCTGACATAGCAGAACATACGTATAACCCTGCCGTGCTTAGGTCTCCACGGCAAAACGCTCATAGTCTGAGCGTCGGGAATAAGATACAGGTCACGACCTCCTGCGACTGAAAAGCCGTAGATTTTCTTAGCCGTGATTCTTACGCCACGCTCAAAAGCGGTCGTCATCTCACCCGACAGAACGGATATATTTTTCAGCACACCCTTGACATCGCAGAACGTGAGCTTGACGAACTTGACATCATTTTCTTCAATATATTGAAGGACTTCGCTTTCAGTATAAATCATAACCGTTTCTCCTTAAAGATTGGAATATCCCATAAGATAGCCGTCAACTTCTCTTGCCGAGTCTCTGCCCTCACGGATTGCACGTACAACGAGCGACTGTCCGATGTGCATATCGCCTGCCGTGAAAACTTTATCAACATTCGTGCTGAATTTTCCTGCCTCTGTATTGACATTAGTCCTGCCGTTGAGTTCAACGCCGAACGCTTCGGCAATATAATTCTGTGCGCCGAGGAAGCCCGCAGCTATGAGACAGAGTTCGCAGGGAATAACTTCCTCACTGCCCTCAATCTCTCTTGGAATCATTCTTCCCGATTCCTCATCCCTGACAAAATCAAGTCGTACTGTCTTTACGGCGGTAAGCTTGTTATCATCGCCCTTGATAAATTCCTTTACAGTAGTGCAGTAACGTCTGGGGTCGCTTCCGAAAACGGCAGCAGCCTCTTCCTGACCGTAATCGGTCTTGCACACTCTGGGATATTCAGGCCACGGGTTATTCTCCGCACGCTCATCGGGAAGCTTGGGCATCATTTCGAGCTGAACCACGGAGGCACAGCCGTGCCTTACGGAAGTACCAACGCAGTCGTTACCCGTATCGCCACCGCCGATAATAACAACGTTCTTGCCCTCAGCCGAAATGTAATTATCGTCGGCAAGTGCGGAATTAAGCAGACTTTTAGTCGTGGCTTTCAGGAAATCAACAGCAAAATAGATACCTTCAGCCTCACGACCGTCAGCCCTTATGTCACGGGGATTCGACGAACCGCACGCAAGAATTACAGCGTCGGATTTTGCGAGAATATCCTCGGCAGGAATATTATGACCGACGTCAGCGTTCGTAACAAACTGCACACCCTCGGCTTTCATAATCTCAACACGGCGGTTGATTGCGGACTTTTCGAGCTTCATATTTGGGATTCCGTACATAAGCAGACCGCCTGCTCTGTCCTCACGCTCATAGATGGTAACGAAATGTCCTCTTTTGTTGAGCGTATCAGCGGCGGCAAGTCCGGCAGGACCTGAGCCGATGACAGCGATTTTCTTTCCGCTTCTTACCTTCGGGATTTCGGGCTTCACAAGACCGTTTGCAAAGCCGTATTCGATAATAGCGTTCTCGTTTTCTTTTACAGTAACAGGGTCGCCGTTAAGACCGCAGGTGCAGGCTTTTTCGCAGAGCGCAGGGCAAACCCTCGAAGTAAATTCAGGGAAGTTGTTAGTCATAAGCAGACGTTGAAGAGCCTGCTCCTTGTGGTCGTGATAAAGCAAATCGTTCCATTCGGGAATGAGGTTATTGAGCGGACAGCCCGAAACCATACCTCTGAGCATTTTACCGTTCTGACAGAACGGCACACCGCAGTCCATACAGCGACTTGCCTGAGCCTTGCGCTGTTCATCGCTTAAAGGCTGGTGAAACTCATTAAAGTTATTTATTCTCTCCAACGGCTGACTTGCGGAATTGTCAGCTCTTTCAAAATCAAGAAATCCTGTAGGCTTACCCATAACTCAGCCCTCCTTCTTAGTAATATAGAATGCTTCTATTTCAGCCTGTTCACTGCTCATACCCTTTTCCTCGAGAGCAACGACAGTACTCTGGATTTTCGCATAGTCGTGCGGAAGAATCTTTTTGAAACTGCCGATATAGCTTGCGAAGTCCTCAAGAATCCTCTTAGCCTTTGCCGAGCCTGTAGCTTCGTAGTGTTCCTGAATAATATTCTTGAGTTCAATAATATCGTACTTGTTTGTAACGGCTTCCAGTGAAACAAGCGCCTTGTTAATCTTCATATAGAGGTCTCTGTTTTCGTCAAGAACATAAGCAATACCGCCCGACATACCAGCGGCGAAGTTCTTGCCCGTAGTTCCGAGGATAACAGCACGTCCGCCTGTCATATACTCACAGCCGTGGTCGCCGACGCCTTCGCAGACAGCCGTAGCGCCTGAATTTCTTACGCAGAATCTTTCTCCTGCGATACCGTTGATGAATGCCTTGCCCGAAGTTGCGCCATAGAGAGCGACGTTTCCTGCAATAATATTCTCCTCAGCCTTGAATCCCGAGTTTTTCGGCGGATAGAGTACAAGCTTACCGCCCGAAAGACCCTTTCCGAAATAGTCGTTGCTGTCGCCGATGAGTTCAAGCGTTAGACCCTTGGGAATAAACGCACCGAAACTCTGTCCACCGCTTCCGTGGCACTTAACCGTAAAGGTATCGTCGGCAAGAGTATTATCGCCCCATTTTTTGGTAATCTCCGCACCGAACAGCGTACCAAGCGCACGGTCTGTATTTTTAACATCGATTTCAATGGTCTTTTTGGTTTTATTTTTAAGAGCCGAGCCGAGCTTCTTCATAATAACAGTCTCGTCAACAGTCTTTTCAAGCTCGAAGTTATAAATATCCTCTTTTCTGAAATACTGACCGCCGTCGCTGTTCTCAATGCTGTCGCAGAGAATCTCGGAGAAATCAATATTACCGCTCTCCGACTTCTTGTAAAGCAGGTCGGTACGTCCGATAAGCTCATTTACCGTGCGGATACCGAGCTTAGCCATATACTCACGGAGTTCCTGCGCAACAAAGTGCATAAAGTTGATGATATATTCGGGCTTGCCCTGGAAACGCTTTCTGAGTTCGGGATTCTGCGTAGCGATACCCATAGGACAGGTATCGAGATTGCAGACTCTCATCATAACACAGCCCATAGTTACAAGCGGAGCAGTAGCAAAGCCGTATTCCTCTGCGCCGAGAAGTGCGGCGACAAGAACATCACGACCTGTCATAAGCTTGCCGTCTGTTTCAATCATAACCCTTGTGCGGAGACCGTTCATCATAAGCGACTGGTGAGCTTCTGCGAGACCGATTTCCCACGGCAGACCAGCGTTGTAGATAGAGCTTCTCGGAGCTGCGCCCGTACCGCCGTCATAGCCCGAAATAAGAATAACCTGTGCGCCAGCCTTTGCAACACCTGCGGCAACAGTACCAACGCCTGCTTCGGATACGAGCTTTACGGAGATTCTTGCGTCCTTGTTGGAATTTTTAAGGTCGTAAATAAGCTGAGCCAAATCTTCGATAGAGTAAATATCGTGGTGCGGAGGAGGTGAAATAAGTCCCACACCGGCCGTTGAGTGACGGGTCTTTGCAATCCACGGATATACCTTACCGCTCGGAAGATGACCGCCCTCGCCGGGTTTAGCGCCCTGCGCCATTTTAATCTGGATTTCCTTGGCTGATACGAGATATTCGCTTGTAACACCGAAACGACCCGAAGCAACCTGCTTGATAGCGGAACATCTGTCGGACTTAAGTCTTTCAGGCGCTTCACCGCCCTCGCCCGAGTTCGATTTACCGCCGATTCTGTTCATAGCAACCGCCATACACTCGTGAGCTTCCTGCGAGATAGAGCCGTAGGACATCGCACCTGTCTTGAACCTGTGGCAGATACTCTCAACGCTCTCAACCTCGTCAATCGGAATACCGCCGTTTTCGTCGAATTTAAAATCGAGCAGACTTCTGAGCGTAAGTTCATTATCCTCACGAGTAAGAGCGGACGAATACTCTTTGTAGGTATCGTAATTGCCCGTACGTGTAGCTTCCTGGAGCAGGTGAATAGTCTCGGGAGTATAGAGGTGGTCGGACTTTCCTGAACGGAGCTTGTGGCTTCCCGAGCTTTCGAGTTCCATATTAACATTAAGACCGAGCGGGTCGAAAGCGGAATTATGTAGCTTTTCGGTTCTGTGGCTTATATCAGCGAGAGTGATACCGCCGATTCTGCTGACAGTACCTCTGAAATACTTGTTAATAACGGCTTCTGAAATGCCGACAGCCTCAAACAGCTTTGAACCCTGATATGACTGGATAGTGGAAATACCCATTTTAGAAGCAATCTTGACAATACCGTGAAGAACGGCGCTGTTGTAATCAGCTTCAGCGGCATAGAAATCCTTGTCAAGCATACCTGTCTCAATCAAATCACGGATAGTAGCCTGAGCGAGGTACGGGTTTACAGCGCACGCACCGTAGCCGAGAAGCGTAGCGAAGTGGTGTACTTCACGAGGCTCTGCACTTTCGAGAATAATAGCAACAGCCGTACGTTTTTTGGTGGAAACGAGATGCTGTTGAAGCGAAGCGACAGCAAGAAGCGACGGAATAGCGGCACGGTATTCATCAACGTCCCTGTCGGAGAGGATAAGAATATTTGCGCCCTCACGGTAAGCCTTGTCAGCGTCGATGAACAGACGTTCGATAGCACGCTCCAGCGACGTACCTATATAATATGTAATCGGGATGACAGCCGTTTTAAGACCTTCAACCTTCATACTCTTGATTTTGAGCATATCGGTGCTTGTGAGAATGGGATTCTCGACCTTAAGAACGTGGCAGTTTTCGGGCTTTTCCTCAAGGATATTGCCGTCCTCGCCGATATAGGTGCTTGTATCGGTAACGATTTCCTCACGGATAGCGTCGAAAGGCGGATTTGTTACCTGAGCGAAGAGCTGGCGGAAATAATTGAACAGCGGAGGATTCTTGCCGTCAAGCGGAGGAAGCGGAATATCCGAACCCATAGAAGCAATCGGCTCTGCGCCGTTCTCTGCCATAGGAAGAATACTTCCCCTTATATCCTCGTAGCTGTAACCGAAAGCCTTCTGGAGCTTTTCAAGTTCCTCGTGCGAGTAGTTCTGCACGCCCTTATTCGGGATATGAAGCTCGTGAAGCTTAACAAGATTGCTGTCAAGCCATTCGCCGTAGGGCTGACGTGAAGCGTAGTAGCTCTTGATTTCGTCGTCATCAATAAGTCTCTTCTGCTTTGTATCGGCAAGAAGCATTTTTCCGGGACGGAGACGGTCTTTTTTAACAATCTTCTCGGGCGGAATATCAATACAGCCTGTCTCGGATGAGAGAACCAGGAATCCGTCGGAAGTAAGGCAGTATCTTGACGGACGGAGACCGTTTCTGTCGAGTACAGCGCCCATAACGTCGCCGTCTGAGAAGAGTATCGAAGCAGGACCGTCCCAAGGTTCCATCATAGTAGCGTAGTACTGATAGAAATCGTGTTTTTCCTGCGAAATAGTGCGGTTATTTTTCCAAGGCTCGGGTATTGTAATCATAACAGCCAACGGCAACGGCATACCCGACATAACCATAAATTCAAGTGCATTGTCAAGACGTGCGGAATCCGAACCGCTTGCATTGATAGCAGGCAGGATTTTATTCATATCATCGCCGAAAGCCTCGCAGTGAACAGTCTCCTCACGTGCAAGCATTTTATCGGCATTGCCCGTGATAGTATTGATTTCGCCGTTGTGGACAATAAGTCTGTTCGGGTGAGCCTTCTGCCAGCTCGGCTGTGTATTTGTTGAAAAACGGCTGTGAACCATAGCAATAGCGGAAACAAAAGCGCTGTCCTGCAAATCGCTGTAGAATTTTCTCAGCTCGTCAACAAGAAACATACCTTTATATACAATAGTACGGCTTGACAGCGAACATACGTACGTGTTTTCGTTAGCCTGTTCAAATATACGTCTTGCGACATAGAGCTTGCGGTCAAAATCGAGACCCTTTTCACAGCCAGAAGGACGTTTCACGAATCCCTGCATAATAAAGGGCATACTGTCAACAGCCTTCTGCCCGAGAACATCGGGATTTGACGGAACTTCTCTCCAGCCGATGAACTCCATACCCTGCTTCTTGAGAATAATTTCAAACATCTTCTTAGCCTGATTGCGTTTCAGCTCGCTCTGCGGAAAGAAGAACATACCGATACCGAAATCGCCCTCACCGCCGATGTCCATACCGAGCCTGTCAGCCTCAGCCTTGAAGAAATCGTACGGAATCTGCGAAAGAATACCAACGCCGTCGCCTGTCTTGCCCTCAGCGTCCTTGCCTGCACGATGTTCAAGCTTTTCAACGATAGTGAGAGCGTCCTCGAGAACTCTCCTTGATTTTTCGCCGTTGATATTGACAACTGCACCGATACCGCAGTTATCGTGTTCAAACTGCGGACGGTAGAGACCCTGTCTCTGGAAAGGATTTTCTTTTCTGAAGTCGTCCATTATTGCCACACCTCTCAAAAATTAATACTTATTTAAGGCTTATATACTCTCCCCGGATAATCCAGCCCCATTGCTGACCGTATATATAAGCAAAAAAATAAAGAACGTCCGCAACAGACAATAAGCCTGTCGGGAACGTCCTTGTTCTATAATATTCTATCATATTATGCCCGAATTGTCAAGAGGTGAAATTATTTTTGTCACTTTTCACTCAATTTTATCACCGTCGACGAATAAACTATGCAGAACGTAAAAAGTCGCCGAAAAGGGTTGACAAATCGCTTCGGGCGGAGTATAATAGCATTGTAAACAGCAAGGGAGCTGCGGAATACACAGGTATTCTGTAGTTCTCTTTTTTTGTTTTAAGTGCTTAAAATCCATACACAATGGGGTGTATGATTTCCCGTGATTTCTCGGGACATCATATACCCTTTTGTTATTTTGCTGTGAAATAAGGGAGGTAATTATTATGACAGAAATAACACAGGAATTAATGGATGTCATTGAAAGTGCTGTCGGCGATAAAGTTTTCGGCGTATGGTTTCTGATAGCAGTTTCACTAGTATTCTTTATGCAGGCAGGATTTGCAATGGTTGAAACAGGATTTACCCGTGCAAAGAACGCAGGCAACATCATTATGAAAAACCTTATGGACTTCTGTATCGGTACGGTAATGTTCATACTCATCGGCTTCGGACTTCTTCTCGGCGAGGACTTTATGGGTCTCATAGGCAAGCCCGGGTTCGATATATTCACATCATACGACAACTTCGATTTCTCGAACTTCGTATTCAACCTTGTATTCTGTGCAACAACCGCTACTATCGTATCGGGCGCTATGGCAGAGAGAACGAAGTTTATCTCATACTGTATATACTCAGGCATAATCAGTGCGCTTGTATATCCGATTGAAGCACACTGGATTTGGAACAGTGACGGCTGGCTTTATCAGCTCGGCTTCCACGATATTTCAGGCTCTTGCGCAATCCATATGGTCGGCGGTATCTCCGCACTTGTCGGCGCAACAATTCTCGGACCGAGAATCGGCAAATTCACAAAAGACAAGGACGGCAACGTCAAGGTAAACGCAATCCCTGGACATAACCTTACAATCGGCGCACTTGGTGTATTCATTCTCTGGTTCGGCTGGTACGGCTTCAACCCTGCCGCTTCACAGTCAGTTGAAATGCTCGGCTCAATCTTCCTTACAACAACAATCGCACCTGCAATCGCAACAGTAACCTGTATGGTATTCACTTGGATTAAATACGGCAAGCCCGATGTATCTATGTGCCTTAACGCATCGCTCGCAGGTCTCGTAGGTATAACGGCAGGCTGTGATGTAATGGACGCATTCGGCGCAATTATGGTTGGTATCGTTTCAGGCTTCCTCGTATGCTTCGGCGTATGGTTCTTGGACTACGTACTTCACGTTGACGACCCTGTCGGCGCAGTAGCAGTCCATATGATGAACGGTCTCTGGGGTACAATTGCAGTAGGACTTTTCGCAACAGATAAAGCACCCGGATTTGCAATCGCACAGGACGGCGGAGCAAGCGGAATCTGCAACACAGGCTTATTCTACGGCGGTGGATTTGAACTCCTCGGCAAACAGCTTCTCGGTGTTGTAGCCGTAGCAGGCTGGACAGCAGTAACAATGATAATCGTATTTCAGGTTATCAAGCACACAATCGGACTTCGTGCAACAGAGCAGGAAGAAATTCTCGGACTTGACGTTACAGAACACGGACTTATCAGCTCCTATGCCGATTTCGCACCGTCAATGGGCGATATATCAATGCAGGGCTATACAAAGGACGATGCAAAGAGCGTTGTGAAAGTACCGCACGTATCTGTTGACGAGGCAGTTGAAGTAAAAAACTACTCCGCACCGTCAATAAACGGCGATGTTAAGATGACTAAAGTCGTTGCAATCTTCAAACAGCAGAAGCTTCAGGACTTCATTCAGGCTATGGAAGCTATCCATATCACAGGTATCACAGTAACGAACGTACTCGGCTGTGGTATGCAGAAAGGACAGCAGAAATACTATCGTGGTACACGAATCGAGATGAACCTTCTCCCGAAAATCAAGGCAGAAATCGCAGTATGCGCAGTGCCTGTTGACAGAGTAATCGATTCCGCAAGAAGCGCACTTTATACAGGCAACTACGGCGACGGTAAAATCTTCATCTACGATATTGAGAACGTCGTAAAAATCCGTACAGGCGAAGAGGGCTATGACGCATTGCAGGATTCGCCCGAGGAAAACAAGGTTCTTATGGGTGCTTCCGACAAATAACGCATAATCCGGTTTCAGCAGGACTGCAAACAAAAATAATCATAAATTCTCCCGCAGTCCTCTGAATCCCGATTAATATATTGTGAAAGCAGGAGAAAAGCAGATGTCAGCAAAGTATATTTTTGTTACCGGCGGAGTCGTTTCGGGACTCGGCAAAGGTATCACGGCAGCCTCTCTGGGAAGACTGCTGAAACAGCGTGGCTACAAAGTCACGATTCAGAAATTCGACCCATATATCAATGTTGACCCGGGTACGATGTCGCCCTACCAGCACGGAGAAGTATTCGTGACGGACGACGGTGCTGAAACAGACCTTGATTTGGGTCACTACGAGAGATTCGTTGATGAGAATCTCACAGTAAATTCCAACGTCACGACGGGCAAGATTTACTGGAATGTCATCACCAAAGAAAGACGTGGCGATTATCTCGGCGGTACGGTTCAGGTAATACCGCACATCACGAACGAAATCAAGAATAAGGTGTACAGCGCAGGAAAAGACGCTAATGCCGACGTTGTTATCACGGAAATCGGCGGAACGGTTGGCGATATTGAATCAACGCCGTTTCTCGAAGCTATCAGGCAGGTCGGAACGGAGCAGGGCAGAAATAATGTCTGCTATATTCACGTAACGCTTGTGCCGTACATAGCAGGCTCGGAGGAGCTTAAATCCAAGCCCACACAGCATTCGACAAAAGAGCTTCTCTCAATCGGCATACAGCCCGATATAATCGTGTGCAGAAGCGAAATGCCTATTCCAGAGGATATGCAGGCGAAGATTGCGCTGTTCTGCAACATCCGCAAGGAAGATGTAATCCAGAACCTCACAGCGCCGTCGCTTTACGAAGTACCGCTGTGGCTTGAAAAAGAGGGACTGGCGGAATCAGTCTGCCACCACCTCGGACTTGAAAACCGCACACCTGATTTGGCTGAGTGGACTGAAATGGTACGCAGAGCCGAGAATGCGCACAAGCAGGTGACAATCGGGCTTGTCGGCAAGTATGTCGAGCTTCACGACGCATATCTTTCGGTTGCCGAAGCCTTACGTCACGGCGGAATAGTCAATGACGCTTCTGTGGAAATCCGCTGGATTGATTCCGAGGAAATCACGGCAGAAAACGTGACTGAAACGCTTCAGGACTGCGACGGAATCATCGTTCCGGGCGGATTCGGCAAGCGTGGCATAGAGGGTATGATTGAGACAATCAGGTACGCAAGGGAAAATAAAATCCCGTTCTTCGGAATATGCCTTGGTATGCAGATGGCTGTCGTGGAATTTGCAAGGCACGTCGCAGGGCTTGGCAGTGCGGATTCCGCAGAATTTAACGATACACCCGACCCTGTTATCCACATAATGGACGAACAGAAGAACATCGAGCAGAAGGGCGGTACGATGAGGCTGGGTCTTTATCCGTGCAGGCTTGACCCTGATTCGAGATGTCACGGAATTTACGGCAGAGAGCTTATTTACGAGCGCCACCGCCACCGTTACGAGTTCAACAATGCCTACAGAAAACAGCTGACAAAGGCAGGACTGAAAATCGCAGGACTTTCGCCCGACGAGAGACTTGTTGAGATAATTGAGATTTCCGAACATCCGTGGTTTGTGGGCGTGCAGTTCCACCCGGAGTTCAAATCAAGACCAAATAAGCCCCAGAAGCTTTTTGCAGACTTCATAAGGGCTTCATTGAATAAATAAAGTGAGGAGAAATTACAATGGAAAAGGTTACAGAGTATTTTGGTTCAATGGTTTTCGACGACAGAGTTATGAAAGCCAGACTTCCCGAAAAGGTTTACAAGAGCCTTAAGGAGACTATCGACAAGGGTACTAAGCTCGATTCATCCGTTGCCGATTCAGTTGCTTCCGCAATGAAGGACTGGGCAATCGAACACGGCGCAACCCATTACACGCACTGGTTCCAGCCTCTTACAGGTCTTACCGCAGAAAAGCACGACAGCTTCATTACACCCTCACCCGACGGTCGTGTTATTATGGAATTTTCGGGCAAGGAGCTTGTAAAGGGCGAACCCGACGCTTCATCATTCCCGTCAGGCGGTCTCCGTGCAACATTCGAAGCACGTGGCTATACAGCTTGGGACCCGACTTCCTATGCGTTCATCAAGGACGGCACACTTTACATCCCGACAGCTTTCTGTTCATACACAGGCGAAGCGCTCGACAAAAAAGTACCGCTTCTGCGTTCAATGGAAGCTATCAACAAGCAGGCTCTCCGCATTCTGAAGCTCTTCGGCAACGACAAGGTAACTGTTGTAAAAACATCCGTAGGACCTGAGCAGGAGTATTTCCTTGTACCTGCCGACCTCTATGCACAGAGAAAAGACCTCATTATGAGCGGACGTACACTTTTCGGCGCAATGCCTCCGAAGGGTCAGGAACTCGAAGACCACTATTTCGGCTCAATCAAACAGCAGGTATCTGAATATATGGCAGACCTTGACAAGGAACTCTGGAAGCTCGGAATCCTTGCAAAGACAAAGCACAACGAGGTTGCACCCGCACAGCACGAGCTTGCACCTATCTATACAACGACAAACGTCGCAACAGACCACAACCAGCTCACTATGGAAGTTATGCAGAAGGTTGCAAAGAAGCACGGTCTTGTATGTCTGCTCCACGAGAAGCCGTTCGCAGGAGTTAACGGTTCGGGCAAGCACAACAACTGGTCTATCTCAACCGATACGGGCGTAAATCTTCTTTCACCCGGAGATACACCGCACGAGAACGCACAGTTCCTGCTTTTCCTCTCGGCAGTAATCAAGGCTGTTGACGATTATCAGGATTTGCTCCGCCTTTCTGTTGCAACAGCAGGAAACGACCACAGACTCGGCGCAAACGAAGCACCTCCGGCAGTAATTTCAATCTTCCTCGGCGATGAGCTTACAGCAGTGCTTGACGCAATCGAGAGCGATACACCTTACGGCGGTACAAAGAAGGAAAAAATGCAGTTAGGCGTTGATGTACTTCCGAAATTCCGCAAGGATACGACCGACAGAAACAGAACGTCGCCGTTCGCCTTCACAGGCAACAAGTTCGAGTTCCGTATGCTCGGCTCATCAAACAGCATTTCGTGCGCAAACATCCACCTCAACGCAGCAGTTGCAGAGGTACTGAAACAGTTTGCAGACGAGCTTGAAAAGGCTGACGACTTCAACACCGCACTTCACGACCTCATCCGCCGTACAATCAAGGAACACAAGAGAATCATCTTCAACGGCAACGGCTATGACGATGCGTGGATTGCAGAAGCCGAGAAGCGTGGCTTGCTGAATCTCAAGACTACAGCAGACGCAATGCCGAGAATCTGCGACAAGAAGAACGTTGATATGCTGACATCGCACGGAATCTTCACAGAAGCTGAAATCTACTCACGTCGTGACATTATGCTTGAAAACTACATTAAGGCAGTAAACATCGAAGCTCTCACTATGATTGATATGGCACGCAAGGAAATCATCCCTGCCGTTTCAAAGTTCACAGCCGATACAGCTTCCGCAGTAGCTTCAAAGACAAGCGTTGTTTCAGTAGCCTGCAAGTACGAGAAGAAGCTCATCACAACCCTCTCCGACCTCACAGACGAAATGGACGAGGCAGTAATCGCACTCGAAGGTGCAGTTGCAGAGCTTAAGGGCATTGAAGATATTGTAAAGGCTTCCGAGTTTGTCCGTGACAGTCTGCTTCCGAAAATGGAAGAACTCCGTGATTCCGCAGACAAGGCAGAGACGGTTACAGCAGAGGAATACTGGCCTTTCCCGACCTACGACAAGCTCCTCTTCGGCGTAAAGTAATAAGACATCTACTTTTCTCCCCATATATACCCTTCCTGAAAACGTTCAGGGAGGGTATTATAATGTCCGTGTGAATAAATATACCAGTTTTTTGGATTTTTAGTCAAATAATCGGATAATATTCACCAAAAATAAAAAACTCGCAGAAAATTCTTGAAAAATCTGTAAAAATGTGCTATAATTGTCAATTGGTGATTAAATTTATTTTATATGGAGGTATCTATATGTTGGCAGCACAAATCTTTGCCGTCATCATATTCGTTGCAATGTTCCTTATGATTGTAATGGATAAGATTGAAAGGCATATCGTAACGCTCGGCTGTGGACTGCTCACTCTCGTCATTGTTTTCGGCATATGTATGAGAAGCGGTTCTGCAATCTGGCAGACCCTCGCTATCCGGGACTTCGTTAAAACCGAGTTCTGGTATCAGGTAACGGAGAGCGAAAGCAAAGGCATCAACTGGGCGACTATTCTCTTCATCGCAGGTATGATGGTTATGGTTGAAGGAATGGCAAAAGCGGGATTCTTCCGCTGGCTCTGTATGAAGATTGCATTCCTCGTAAAGTGCAAGACTATCCCGATATTCATAACATTTATGATTATGGCGGCTGTACTGTCTATGTTCATCGACAGTATCACGGTTATTATGTTCCTCGCCGCTGTAACTATCGAGCTTGCACAGCTTCTTCACTTCAATCCGATACCGATGATTCTATCCGAAATCTTCTGCGCAAACCTCGGCGGTTCGGCTACAATGTGCGGTGACCCGCCTAATATCATCGTCGGAACTTCTCTCGGATTCTCATTCTTCGACTTCCTTACAAATACAGGCGTGTGCGCAGGAATCTGCCTTGTATTCACGATTGTTTTCTTCTATTTCGCATTCAGAAAGGAACTCGCTTCCAAGACGAACGAGCCTGTTGATATGTCCAAGCTTCCTGACCCGTCAACGGCAATCACAAACAAGAAGGAATTTATCATCAGCAGTGTTATTTTCGGACTTGCAGTCATCCTGCTCGTATCTCACTCCGCAACGCACCTGACGGTTGCCACAATCGGACTGTTTATCGCCGTTATAACCCTCATCGCATTCGCAAAGGACGCTCTCGAGCTTCTCAAGAAGGTTGATTATAAGACGATTCTCTTCTTCGTCGGACTTTTCGTAGTCGTAGGAGGACTTGAAGAGACAGGAATCCTCAAATACATCGCAGACTTCATCGGCGATATAAGCGGAGGAAATGCCTATATTATGGTTGCTATCATCCTTTGGGTATCGGCAATCGCCAGCGCATTTGTCGATAACATTCCGTTCGCCGCAACAATGGTTCCCGTTATCCAGAGCCTTGCCGCTACAACAGGTGTGCCGATTAACACACTTGCGTGGACTCTCTCGCTCGGTACTGACATCGGCGGTAGTGCAACACCTATCGGAGCTTCCGCAAACGTTGTCGGTACTTCCGTTGCCGCAAAGAACGGCTATCCGGTAAGCTGGGGAAGATACTGCGCTAAGCTCGCACCCGCAACCGTTATCGTTCTTGTTATCTCAACCGCATATATCTTCTTCAGATACTTATAATATAACAGGAGGATTGGATTATGTCGCAGGTTATTATTTCAGTCGGACGTGAATTTGGAAGCGGTGGACGTGTTATCGCCGAAGAACTCGCAAAAAGATTCTCTCTCCCGATTTACGACCGTCATCTTATTACAGAAATCGCCGACAAGACAGGTATGACGCACGCAGAAATCGAAGCTCTTGACGAAGCTCCGAAATCCCGTCTTACTTCTCGCCGTGTCCGTGGATTCAGCAACTCTATCGAGGACAATGTTGCTGAAATGCAGTTCGATTTCATCCGAAAAAAGGCTGAGAGCGGTGAATCGTTTGTTGTTGTCGGAAGATGTTCCGAAAGCAAGCTCCGTGATTTTGACTGCCTCGTTTCGCTCTTCGTCATCGGCGATATGGAGTGCAAAATCAAGCGTGTTATGCAGGTCTATGAGATGAGCGAGAGCGAAGCGAAGGACTTCATTGCCAAGAAGGACAAGAAGAGAAAGCGCTACCACAACTACCACGTCGGACTTCACTGGGGCGATTCAAGATTATACGACCTCACGGTCAACAGCAGTCGTCTCGGTATCGACAAGACCATTGATTTTCTCGAGGACTATATCAAGGCTCGTATGAGCAAGTAACAAAAATCCCTCTGTATCTTGCAGAGGGACTTTTTTGGCTGTAATACGTACTCTACGGAGCGTAGATACGGCAAAATTCTACGTTCCGTGAGTGTACTTTTGCGGAATTTGAGCGTATAATTAGAGTCAGAAAGGAGGACATCCGATGAATCAGGAAAAAATCGGCAGGTTTATTGCCGAGACCAGAAAAGAAAAAAAACTCACCCAGAAACAGCTCGCAGAGAAGCTTTGTATCAGCGACAAGACCGTTTCAAAATGGGAATGCGGAAAAGGGCTTCCCGAGGTATCGCTTATGCTTCCGTTGTGCAGTGAGCTTGAAATCACAGTCAACGACCTGCTGTCGGGCGAGAGAGTATCTGAAACAGATTATAAGAAGAAAGCGGAGGAAAATATGATGAATTTAGTACAGGAAGCTCAGGAGAGCAAGAAGAAGATTGTTTTATCGTCACTTACAGCAGGAATCACGCTTATCGCACCCGTAACGCTGATTGCCGTATCTGCCGAGCTTGAAATGGAGACTTGGACAAGAGTGCTTCTCATTGCCGTTGCCGTAATCACGTTCGCTATCGGCTTTGCCGTAACCTGTATGCTTGACGCAGGCGCAGGTGCATTCGAGTGTGCGGAATGCCACCACCGTTTTGTGCCTGATTACAAGGCATACATTATGGGCATACACACAATCACGAGAAGAAAGCTGAAATGCCCGAAGTGCCACAAGTCAACGCTCTGCAAGCACGTTCTTACGAAATAAAAAAACAAATCCCTCTGAAAAAGAGGGATTTTTTGATTTATTCAGCAATCTTATTACCGCTTCCGATTTCGGTCTGTCTTGCAACTTCCTCAAATTCGCCCGTAGCGCCTGCGTCAACGAACTCAAAAGCATTGCCGTCGAAGTAGAACCAGATTACGAATGCAACGAGACCCTTGTTGTTCTTGATGTTGATGTTGAAATCAAACGTCTCGCCCTGCTTGCAGGCAACATTGTCGCCGTAGAAGATGTAATCGCCTGTTTCGCCCGAGAGGTCAACAGCCTCGATTTCGCCGTTGTTTACTCTGATAGTACCGTCAACAACCTTTGCGGGCTTAACTGAAACAGCGTTAACATCGGAGAGGTCGGGTGAGATTCTGATTTTATAGTCGCCGTCGGGAATACCCTCTTTTACCTTAAAGGTAGCCTTAAGCATAGCGTCCTCGAAGTAGAAATTCTCATCCTTTGAGCAGTCAAGCCACATAGCGTATCTGCCGTCGTTCTTGGACTTGTACTCGTCGGAAGCCTGTGCGTTTGTGGATTCCTGTGCGCCGTTATCGGAAGATTCGGCAGGAGTGCTTTCCGAAGCAGAATCCGTAACCGTAACAACCTCGGTAACAACAACAGTCTCGGTTACAGGCTGGTTATTCGAATCCGTCTGAACCTCGCCGTCTGCGTTTGTAACGGTAACAACCTCGGTAACGGGCTGTCCGCCTGCTTCGGTTACTGTCTGTACAGTCGTTTCGGGAGCTATATCGGCAGACTTCTTTGTTGTGGCGGATGTTGATTCTGCAACAGGGTCGTCGCCCATAAGGTCTGCGTTCGGGTCGTCAAGGGCAAGGTCATTTTCGTCATTGGCAGCGCCGATAGAAAGCGGGTACTGCATAACGGCTTCATTGCCCGAATCAGATGTACTTGAGCTTTCATTCTTCTTGTCTCCGCAGGAAGCCATACTCGTCATAGCAACGCAGAGAACAGCGAAAATCGCAATAATTTTTTTAGTTATGTTCTTCATATTTCCGTATCCTTTCAGAATGTCTTTTTGCAGGGTGAACCCTCTGCACCTTACATATATTATACACAACAAATCACGGTTTGTCAAGATTAATGGCAAATTGTAATCAATAGTTCATCTTTTTATCACAAAAAGACATAATTTTGTCACAATTTACTATTGACAAATCCGAAATTATGTTGTATAATGTGTTAGGAGCTTATAACTAATCTTTGCAAGGGAGATTTGTCTATGCTTAAAGCTATCTGCTCGCACAAAGAGCTTACGGACACCGTTTTTTATATGTGCGTTGACGATATTATCGATTCGCCCGAGCTTGAACGGCTAAAGGGTATCACTCATCATATTTCCACGACGAGATTCCAGCACTGCCTCAATGTTTCGTACTACGGCTATCAACTGTGCCGTCTGTTTCATCTCGACGCACGTTCCGCCGCCAGAGCAGGGCTTCTCCACGACCTTTTCTATTACGACCGCAAACGCTATAATTCGAGCAAAACAAAAGGTCAGCCCAGCCACAGCAAGAAGCATTCCGACATTGCACTCCGCAACGCACGGCTTTTAACCGATATTTCGCCAAAAGAACAGGACATCATTCAGAAGCATATGTGGCCTGTTACTACCGCAAAGCCGAGCTACAAAGAGACTTATATAATTACTTTTGTTGACAAATACTGCGCCGTTCTGGAATTTTGCGTTCCGAAAGTGCAGAAAATTATCCGTATCAGGAGGAATCCCTATGAAAATTGAGACAAAATGCCTTCACTCGGGCTATACACCAAAGAATACCGAGCCGAGAGTTGTGCCGATTGTTCAGAGTACCACATACGTTTACGATTCAACCGACGATGTTGCGGGTGTTTTCGACGACCCGACAAAAAGCCTGATTTACTCACGCTTCGAGAATCCGACGGTTATGGCTGTCGAGGATAAGATTGCCGACCTCGAAGGCGGTGTGGGTGCGATGTGTACTTCGAGCGGACAGGCTGCGACGATGTGCGCTATGCTCAATATTCTCCAGTCAGGCGACAGCTTTATTTCCACTGCTACCGTTTACGGCGGTACTATCAACCTTTTCGCCGTTACTTTCAAGAAAATGGGTATCGAATGCATTTTCGTAAGCCCCGACGCTTCCGAGGACGAAATCAGGAGCGCTTTCAAGCCGAATACCAAGGCTGTTTTCGGCGAGACTATCGCAAACCCCGCACTAACTGTGCTTGATATAGAGAAATTCGCTAAAATCGCCCACGAGAACAGCGTTCCGCTCATCGTGGACAATACATTCCCGACTCCTGTTCTCTGCCGTCCCATTGAACACGGCGCAGACATTGTTATCCACTCCACTTCCAAATATATGGACGGTCACGCTGTGCAGGTCGGCGGTGTTATCGTTGATTCGGGCAATTTCAACTGGGCGAACGGCAAGTTCCCTGAGTTTACCGAACCCGACGAGAGCTACCACGGACTTGTCTACACGCAGGCTTACGGCAAAATAGCTTACATCGTCAAGGCTCGTATGCAGTTAATGCGTGATTTCGGCTGTTATCCGTCCGCACAGTCCGCTTTTTACCTCAATCTCGGGCTTGAAACTCTCGCTGTACGTATGGAGCGCTACTGCAAAAATGCTATGGCTGTTGCCGAGTATCTCGAATCCAACGACAAGGTTGAGAGCGTGAACTACCCTGCCCTGCCGAGCAATCCCTACCACGCACTTGCCGAAAAGTACCTTCCCGACGGCACGAGCGGTGTTATTTCGTTCGTAATCAAGGGCGGTCGTGATACGGCTGTGAAGTTTATGGATTCGCTCAGTCTCGCTTCAAACGAGGTACACGTTGCCGATATAAGAACGTGCGTTCTTCACCCTGCCAGCGCTACCCACCGCCAGCTTACCGACGAACAGCTTGTTGCTGCGGGAATAAACGGCGGTATGATTCGCCTCTCCGTCGGTCTGGAAAATATCGACGATATTCTCAGCGACCTGAAAAATGCTTTTACAGCTGTCTGAATGATACCTCGGGTATCTCTTACTCACGTCCTCCTCAGCGCAGAAGCAATTCTGTGCCTGATGTGGTAATATGTTTTCTATTTCGTCCGTGAGCTTTCTCCAATTTCTTTACGGACAAAAAAAGCGTTCCCTCTGAAAAAAGGGAACGTTTTTTTGTTATGTTATCTGTTAGCGATAAACTCCTCGATACCGACAATATCGCCCTCAGCAGTGGAGAGGTAGGAATAGTAGGCGAGGATTTTCGAAGCGTCGCTGGAATCAACATTTCCGTCGGAATTTACATCCGCACACCAGGTCTGCTCCTCGTCAAGTGTACTTTCTCCGCCTGTTGAGAACGCAGAATAGGCTTTAAGCACCTCTGTGGCATCCAGCGCTGTAATCATACCGTCGCCGTTGACATCGCCCTTGAGCGCGTCGCCTTTCACCACGATACGCAGGCTCGTCACGTTCGGGATTTCCGTAACACTGCCCTCTTCCGTGCGCACGGAAACGCTCGTACAGCGCTGGTCTGCGTAATCCTCGGGCTGTGTCAGGAAGTGTACATCGTATTCGCCCACGGGAATATCGGGGCTGATAATCATATCGAAGCTCGTGAGGGCATAATCGCTCGTATTTTCGCCGTAAGGTGTAAGCGGAGAGCCATCGGTGTAGAGCGTACCCAAATCGCAGGTAAAGAACATCGTGTTAAGCTCTCTGTCCTGTCCGCAGGCTGTAACGTGCCTGATTCTGCCCAGCTCGCCGTTCTTGATTTCGGCATAGGCATACGGGATATACGGCACTTGCGGGTCAATCACGTTGTCGAGAGTTATGTACTCGCTTGCGCACTTCCACTTCGGGTCAACGCTCCAGCAGGATTTGCTCTCGTCGTCAATGAAAACGTCCACGGTTATGGTCTCTCCGTCAGCTAAATCGGCACGGTTGAGTACAAGAGTACCGTCGTCGGCTGTCTCTGCGTGCGGTACGAAATAGAGCGAAGGGACGTAGTCTGCGTTGGAAGTCAGGGCTGATGTCATACCTGCTGTCAGGACTACGGCTGACAGGATTGCTGATAATTTCTTCATAATATCGTCTCCTTTAAACGTCAGTGGTTTGTGGTTTACAGATTTCGGCGATTCTCTTGGCGGAATCGTCAAGGGTTATGGTCTCTCGCTGAATCGGCACGAAACAACGGCTTGCGGTTTACGGATTCTCGGCGATTATCTTGGCAGAATCGTCACGGTTATGGTCTCTCCGTAAGCTGAATCGGCACGGCCGAGCGCAAGAATACCGTTGTCGGCACGTGGCTTGCGGATTACGGATTCTCGGCGACCCTCTTTGCGGAATCGTCGGGGCTATCGCATTCGCCGTCAACTGAATCGGCACGAAAAAACGGCTTGCGGTTTACAGATTTCGGCGACTCTCTTGCGGAATCGTCAGGGCTATCGCATTCGCCGTCAACTGAATCGGCACGAAACAAGTGGCTTGTGATTTACGGCTCTCGGCGATTCTCTTTGCGGAATCGTCAAGGCTATTGCATTCGCCGTAAGCTGAATCGGCACGAAACAAGTGGCTTGGGTTTACGGCTTCTCGGCGATTATCTTGCGGAATCGTCGGGGCTATTGCATTCGCCGTTAACTGAATCGGCACGAAACAAGGGCTTGCGGTTTACAGATTCTCTGTCATTTCCAGCACGATTTCGGCGACCCTCTTTGCGGCAATCTTCTCGAACTCGTCAAAAGACATTGCTCCGTCGTCATCGGCATTGTCGGAGATACAGCGCACGCTTACGAACGGCACGCTGTTCATATAGCAGGCGTGACCTACGGCTGTGCTTTCCATATCAACGGCATAGGGATTGAATCTCGCCTGAATATCGGCTTTTACGGCATTATCGGAAATAAACGCTTCGCCCGAAACGATTCTTCCACGGAAGCTGTTGATTCCGTTTGCGGTGCATATCTTCTCTGCGGTCTCGATAAGAACCTCGTCAGCCTTGAATATACCGCAGTACGGCGGATAGTCGTTCAGGAAGTGCAAATCGAGGTCGTGCGGAAGGACGTCCGTCGAGATTACGATGTCGCAGACCTTTACGGCGCTGTTCATTCCGCCCGCAACACCTGTGTTGATGACGTAATCGGGCTTGAAGTTGTCAATCATAACCTGCGTGCAGAGTGCGGAATTGACCTTTGCGATACCACAGCAGGCATTCACGAGGATATTGCCCTTGTAGGTGTTGATGTGGAAATCAAATCCCGAAATGCGCCTGACTTCGCCCTCTCCGAGCATTCTCCTGATGTCGGCAAGCTCGGACGGCATAGCTCCGATGATTCCAAAAGTTTTCATATTTCTTATTCTCCTTTGCTTTGATATACTTCCATTATAGCACACTTTGCCGAGGATTGCAATATAACCAGCAAAATAAATCTGAAAGTTAACGGTTTACCGTTGACATTTCCCTGCTCATCATCCTGAACTCAATCACGGTCATAATTATCGCAACGATACCTGCGAGCAAATCGGCGACCGCGCCCGTGTACAGGATTCCGTCAATGCCTATGAACATCGGCAGGACGATGAGGACGGGTATGAAGAAGATTATCTGTCTCGTCAGGGACAGGAATATACCCTTGACGGGCTTGCCTATGGATGTAAAGAACGTCGAGGAAATCGGCTGTATGCAGTTGAGCCACGTAAAGAACAGGAATATCCTGAAAAACTTTGTGCCGAACTCGAAGTATGTATCTGTTCCCGAACCGAATGCCGAGAGAATCTGTCTCGGGAAGAGCTGGAAGCAGACGAATGCCAGCACCGATACGACTGCGCCAGTACCGAGAGCAAGGACATAGGCTTTTTTCACTCTGTCGTAATTCTTTGCGCCGTAGTTGTAGCTCTCTATCGGCTGTGTACCCTGCGCAAGACCGATGACAATCGAGAAGACTATCATCGCCACTTTCATTACGATACCTGCGACTGCGATAGGCTCGTCCGTGCCGTATTTCGACAGCTCGCCGTAGTGTTTGAGCGAGTTGTTGAGGACAATCTGGACAATCATAATGGCGAGCTGGTTGAAGCACGAAGCCATTCCGATTGAAGCAATGCGCTGAACCGTAGCGAAATGGGGCTTAAAGTGGTCTGCCGTGAGCTTGACGGTCTTGAATTTGCGCATATAGACGATGACCACGACTGCCGAGACAACCTGTCCGATAACCGTTGCAAGAGCTGCGCCCTTCATTCCCCAGTGGAATACCAGCACAAAAAGTGCGTCGAGAATCGTGTTGATTACCGCACCCGTGAGGTTGCAGACCATTGTCATTTTCGGACTTCCGTCGGCACGGATGATATGACCACCGCCTGTCGTGAGAATCAGGAACGGGAAGCCGAAAGCCGAGACGAACACGTAATCCTGGGCATAGGGAAGAATGCTGTCGGTCGAGCCGAAAAGCCTGAGCAACGGCGTGAGGAACGCAAATGTTACGGCGCTTATCACAACTCCGCTAAGAATCAGCATTGTAACGGCGTTTCCTGCGAAATATCCCGCACGCTTGCTGTCTCCGCGACCCATTGCAAGGTTGAAGCACGAAGCACCGCCGATACCCAGCAACAGGGCGACGGCAATGCACATAGTCGAGAACGGGAAGGCGATGTTGGTGGCGGAATTTCCCACAACGCCCACGCCCTTGCCGATAAAGAGCTGGTCTACGATGTTGTACAGCGCACTTACGAGCATACCGATGATACTCGGCACGGCGAATTTCACCATAAGCTTCGGTACGGGCGAATCCGCAAGCAGATTTTTTTCTGACATAAATATTACCTCTTTTCTTTTTGTTTCTACACTATTATACACCCTTCGGCACGAAATTGCAAGGGTTCGGGCATAAAAAACGTTCCCTTCGGAAAAAGGGAACGCTTTGTTAGTCCTCATAATGACCTTTGCAGGAAAGAATTATCAGACTGCCGTCAATGATGTTATAGACAATCCTGTTGCCGTGGTCTATATGTCTGCTCCAGCCCTTGCAGTACCTGAGCGGTTCGGGGTGACCGATACCGTCTGCGAGACCATTGCGCTCAATATCCTTGACAAGCTCGTTGATTTTCCGAAGGATTTTCTTGTCCTGAATCTGCCAGTAAAGATAATCCGCCCACGCTCTGTCCGTCCAGATTTTATTCATCGTCGTCAACCTCAATAAGCTCGTGAACCTGACCCTTGCCTGCTTCAATCTGCTGTATACCCTGATTAATCATAGCGAGATACTCGGCATTTCTGAGGGCTTTAGCCATATAGTTGTACTGCTCAAGGCTCATCAGGACGACGTTTTTCTCGTTCTTGCGTGTAACAATAACAGTCTCCATTTCGTCAGTCGCCTTGTCGCAGTAGTCTTTGAGATTATTTCTCATAGTGGAGTAATTAACAGCTATCATATCGCACCTTCTTTCGCAAAATATTGCACAGTATTCTGTACAATATCAGTATATCAAACAAAACTGCGCCTGTCAATAAAGTTCACAGAAAGTTTACAATGTTTTTCAATGCGACTGCGTTGAAAAGAGGGTGGACGAACCACCCTCTTTTGGGTGTTATCTGTTATGAATCGTAGCGTGAGGGAAAGCCATAGTTACATACGAACTCGTTAAATTCCTGTGCTTTTTCAGGTCTTGCATATTTAAGAACATCGATAAAATCATCTTCGCTTAAAAAAGATACAGCTGGAGTTGTATTTATAATTTTTCCATACTGTCTTTTTGTAACTTTAATGTCAACATACAAAATATCGGGGTTTTCAATGTGTCTTCTTACAAGGTCTGCAACCGCACCGTGCTTTTTATAGCCCATAGCTTTTGACAAATCTCTGCAAGCGTAATAAAGCTTCTCTCCTGTGTCAATCATTCTAACAGGGTATTCATTAATGTAAACAACTTTCATATTAATCCTCTCTTTCAATTTCTCTGATAATTCGATTTAAAAATCTAATGCTGTACTTTTTTGGCATAGTCTCCATAAAGTACTGTAAATGATACAATGCACTCAAAATTTCCGATACACTCATTAAAATCAACTCCAATCTCTGATCCGAATTAATTGCATTTCCTCCTGACATATACTATTATACACTAATTATCGTGTATTGTCAAGATAAATTTGCAAAAAATATGCACGAACTTTAGTGTTTGAACTTGTTGGAATTGTACACTTTTGATATAAGAGTTGTTGTGATATAATAAGTATGAGGTGATATATATGTCTTTAAGATATAAAATTGATGTGTTAGCAAAGCTGAAAGAAAACGGTTATTCGTCTTATAGAATCCGCAAAGAAAAACTGTTAAGCGAATCAACATTGCAGAAATTACGTGACGGCAAACCAATTTCGTGGGAAAATATTGAAACTCTTTGTAAGCTGATGAATTGCCAACCTGGTGATTTACTTATATATATATAAACATCAACGTCAACGAGCTTTATGACCTGTATCATATATGCTATGCGAGCTTTAAAAACAACAGAAAAAGATTTATTAAACTTCTGCTTGATACAAGAGACGATGAGAGACGATAGGAGACGGTAATTTTATCGTACACTTACCGTCTCTTACCGTCTCTCAAAAAAAGCCTTGCAATCCTCGGCAAAGTGTGATATAATAGAAGAATACCAGGAAAGAGAGGTTATTAATATGTTGTCTGATATAGAAATTGCAGGAAAAGCGGAGATGAAGAAAATCGGCGAGATTGCGCAGTCGCTCGGGATTTCCGACGACTATCTCGAACCGTACGGTCACTACAAAGCCAAGCTGTCCGAGAGCCTGTATTCACAGCTTGCTTTCCGTGATGACGGCAAGCTTATTCTCGTTACCGCTATAAATCCGACACCCGCAGGAGAGGGCAAAACCACTGTAAGCGTCGGACTTGCCGAAGCTATGGGCAGAACGGGTCGCAATGCCGTACTTGCTCTGCGTGAACCGTCCCTCGGTCCTGTTTTCGGTATCAAGGGCGGTGCGGCAGGCGGCGGTTACGCACAGGTTGTGCCTATGGAAGATATAAATCTCCACTTCACGGGCGATATGCACGCTATCACATCCGCAAACAATCTGCTCTGCGCTATGCTCGATAACCACATACAGCAGGGCAATGAACTCAGGATTGACCAGCGCAGGGTGATGTTCAAGCGCTGTATGGATATGAACGACCGTGCCTTGCGTGATATAGTGATTGGTCTCGGCGGAAAGCTCAACGGCGTGCCACGTGAGGACGGCTTCCAGATTACCGTTGCTTCGGAGATTATGGCTGTACTCTGCCTTGCGACCGATTTGGGCGACCTCAAAAAACGTCTCGGCAGTATTCTTGTTGCGTATAATCTCGACGGCGAACCTGTTTTTGCCGAACAGCTCGGCTGTACAGGTGCTATGACTGCTCTGCTGAAGGACGCACTCAAGCCGAATCTCGTGCAGACTCTTGAGAATACGCCTGCGTTCATTCACGGCGGTCCTTTTGCGAATATCGCTCACGGCTGTAACTCAATCCGTGCGACAAAACTTGCGCTGAAGCTCGGCGATTACTGTATCACTGAGGCTGGCTTCGGCTCGGATTTGGGCGCAGAGAAGTTCTTCGACATCAAGTGCAGATACGGCGGACTTACTCCTGCGTGCGTGGTTCTCGTGGCGACTATCAGGGCGCTGAAATACAACGGCGGTGTTAAGAAAGAGGATTTGGCAGGCGAAAATCTGTGGGCGCTCGAAAAGGGTATCGTCAACTTGCAGACCCATATCGAGAATATGCACAAATTCCACGTTCCCGTCGTTGTTGCAATAAACCGCTTCGGCACTGATACGGACAGCGAGGTTGAGTTTGTGCAGAAATTCTGCGAGGATATGGGAGTTGAGGTCTCGATGTGCGAGGTGTTCGCAAAAGGCGGTGAGGGCGGTATTGATTTGGCTGAAAAAGTCTGCTCAACTATTGCACTTACCGAGGACAGCAACGAGCGTTTCCGCCCGATTTATCCGCTTGAAATCCCGATTAAGGACAAGATTGAGACTGTCGCACGTGAGATTTACCGTGCAGACGGCGTTAACTACACTCCGCAGGCTGAAAAGGCTATCAGGGAAATCGAGAGTATCGGCTTCAGGAATCT
This sequence comes from Ruminococcus flavefaciens, assembly GCA_023663905.1. Taxonomy (GTDB): domain Bacteria; phylum Bacillota; class Clostridia; order Oscillospirales; family Ruminococcaceae; genus Ruminococcus; species Ruminococcus flavefaciens_AD. The sequence continues at coordinate 860,324 of JAMPGO010000001.1, read as the reverse complement.
GCCCATATGCGTTGCCAAAACGCAGTACTCTCTCTCGGATAACCCTGCTCTCCTGGGCAAGCCGAGCGGATTCAGCATAACAGTCCGTGACGCTAAGCTCTCTTCGGGTGCCGGATTTATCGTCATCTACACGGGCGACATCCTGACAATGCCGGGACTTCCGAAAGCACCTTCGGCTCTCAACATCGACTGCGACGTTAACGGCGAAATTACGGGGCTGTTCTGATGAGGGTCGTAACGCATTCACCGCAGGAGACGATTGAGGTGGCAGTCAGGCTCGGGAAATGCCTGAAAAAGGGCGATATTATTGCCTACCGTGGCGGTCTCGGAGCAGGAAAAACCACGTTCACACGTGGACTTGCAATCGGTCTCGGGCTTGGCGACGAGGTGACGTCGCCGACTTTTGCCCTCGTCAACGAATACTGCGGAGAGGGTCTTAATCTCTACCATTTCGATATGTATCGCATTGAAACAGAGGGCGACCTCGAAAGCTCGGGCTTCTGGGATTACGACTTCGCCGATAATATAGCCGTTATCGAGTGGTCGGAGAATATCTCGCAGTTTCTGCCCGATTCTGCGGTTTTTATCACTGTAAACGCTCTCGGCGATACGGAGCGTGAAATTATTATAGAGGACGGTGGAAGATTTGATTCTGTTTGGATTTGATACGTCGGGAAAAACGGCTTCAGTGGCTCTTCTCGATACCGATACGGAGATTTTTCTTGCGCAGACTTCGCTTTATACCACGAAAACGCACTCGCAGGTGATTATGCCCGAGATAAAATACCTGCTCGAACAGTCGGGAAAATCTCTCGGCGATGTCGGTCTTGTTGCAGTCGCAAACGGTCCTGGTAGCTATACGGGTCTCAGAATCGGGGTATCCGTCGCTAAGGCTATGGCTTACGCTCTCGGAATTGACTGCGCTGGTGTTTCCACGCTCAAAGGGCTTGCTTACAGCAATATCGCAAAGGGTGTTATCTGCTCCGTGATGACTGCGAGGGCTGAACTGGTGTACGCTGGTGTTTACGAGAGCGACGGCTATGAAATCAAGCCAATCTGCGACGAGAGACTTATGAGCCGTGACGAGCTTGCGGAGATACTTGCGGTTAACGGTAAACCGTTAACTTTGTGCGGTGACGGTTCGGCGGATTTCTTCCGTGATTACCGTTCGCCTATGTTCACAATCGCTCCGCCACAGAACAGGCTTCAGAATGCCTGCGGAATCTGTCTCGGGGCGCTTAATCAGAATCCCGTTTCGCCTGACGAACTCGAGGTTTCGTATCTCCAGAAGGTCAAGGCGGAAAAGGATTTGGAAAATAAATAGAAGGAGTGTTTTTATGATTGCAATCGGTTGCGACCACGCAGGAGTTGAAATGAAGAGGGCTGTTATCGAGACCCTCACTGCAAAGGGCTATGAACTCAGGGATATGGGTACTGACGGCGAACCGTGCGACTATCCCGTCGTTGCAAGGGCTGTGTGCGAGCTTGTACAGTCGGGCGAGTGCGAAAAGGGTATCCTCATCTGCGGTACTGGTATCGGAATGTCTATCACCGCAAACAAATTCAAGGGTATAAGAGCGGCGCTCTGTTCCGACAGCTTCTCGGCTAAATATACCCGTCTGCATAACGATTCCAATGTTATGTGTATGGGCGCTAGGACTATCGGTATCGGGCTTGCGTGCGAGCTTGCAGAGATATTTACGGCAACAGGATTCGAGGGCGGTCGCCACCAGCGCCGTATCGACCTCATCACAGAAATCGAAAAAGGAGAATAACTATGGCTGACTTACATATCATCAATCATCCGCTTGTACAGCACAAAATTTCGCTTCTCAGGGACAAGAATACGGGTACTAAGGAGTTCCGTGAGCTTGTCTCCGAGATTGCTATGTTCATCTGCTATGAAGCAACAAGGGATTTACCGCTTAAAGAAATCGAAATCGAGACTCCTATCGCCGTTGCAAAGACAAAGGTGATTTCGGGCAGAAAGCTTGCGTTTGTGCCGATTCTCCGTGCAGGTCTCGGTATGATTGACGGCGTTACGGCTCTTGTGCCTGCGGCTAAAATCGGGCATATCGGCATTTTCCGTGAACCCGATACCAAGCAGGCTGTGAAATACTACTCAAAAATGCCCGACGATATTGCCGAGCGTGATGTCATCATCGTCGACCCTATGCTTGCAACAGGTGTTTCGGCTGTCGAGGCTATCAACGAGATAAAGTCTATGGGCGTGAAGAATATCAAGTTTATGTGCATTATCTGCTCTCCCGAGGGTGTTGAGGCTCTCCGTGTGGCTCATCCCGATGTCGACGTCTACACAGGCGCTATGGACAGCGGTCTTAACGAGGACAAATTCATCGTACCCGGTGTGGGCGACGCAGGCGACCGTATTTTCGGCACGAAGTAAGGCTCTGCTATGGCGAATAAAAACGACGATTTGTATCTCCGTGAGCTTCAAAAGGCTCGTGATGAGCTGAACGGCAATAAAAAGAAGCCCAAAAACGACCTTCTGCAATTCTTCTGCGGACTTCTTATGCTTGCAGGCGGTCTGTTTATGATATTCCAGAACCTCGACGTGAGAAGTTCGTGGGGTACGGGCTTCCTGCACGTCGGCACTTACAGTCTTCCGAACGGTCTTATCTTCCTGCCCGTAATCATCGGCATTGCTATGCTGTTTCTTATGGACAGAAAAGTCTTCGGCTGGATTGTCCTCGCCGTCGGGATTGTTATTATCCTCACGGCTGTGATTCTGAGCGTGAATATACGCTGGCGCACCACAAATGCCTATATCTTCATAGTTATGTTCGGGCTTGCGGTCTCGGGCGGTGCTATGGTTATCCGCCAGCTCTTCAAGAAAAATTAACAGAAAGTTTACAATATTTCGGCGAATCCGCATTGACAAACGGCTCGGGATGTATTACAATGTATTACAGGAAGGAGCGTGTTTGCTATGACAGTATCACTCAGGCTGAATAACAGCGACTCGGAGCTTATCAAAGCCTACGCTGAAATGAACGGCATATCGGTCTCGGAGCTTTTCAGGCAGAGCGTTATGGAGCGCATTGAGGACGAGTTTGACCTTAAGGCTTACGAAAAGGCGGTTGAGGAATACCGTGCCGACCCCGTGACTTATCCGCTCGAAGATGTCATAAAGGAGCTGGGTCTTGATTGAATTACGCCGTTGAACTTACCAAAAAAGCCAAAAAACAGCTCTCGAAGCTCGACAAGCCGACCGCAAAGCTGATTGTCTCGTGGATTTACAAGAATCTGCACAACTGCGCCGACCCTCGTCAGCACGGCAAGGGCTTGACTTCGAACCGAAGCGGTCAGTGGCGCTATCGTGTTGGCGATTACCGTCTGCTTGCCGAGATTCAGGACGACAGGGTTGTTATTCTTGTGCTTGAAATCGGGCATAGAAGCGATATTTACGATAACTGAAATTTCAGGGTGAACAAATCGTTCACCCTTTTTTTATGCACGGACGGTATCACGCTTTCATATAATAGGTAAAATAAATTTGAGGAGTGGTATTATGAACGGCATAGACGTATCGGAGTGGCAGGGCGAGATTGACTGGAGCAGGGTGAGGACTGATTTTGCGATAATCCGTGCGGGTTACGGTCGGGTTGCGGAGCAGGAGGATTCCCGATTCCGTGCGAATTACGAGGGCTGTCGGGCTAACGGCATACCGTGCGGTGCGTACTGGTTCAGCTATGCGCAGTCGGCAGAGGAAGCTGTTGAAGAGGCACGTGCCTGTCTAGCGGTGATAAGAGGCAGGGAATTTGAGTTCCCTGTGTACTACGACGTTGAGGACGAGCGGATTCTCTCGCTCGGGACTGTTGCGGTGAGTGCGATAATACGGGCTTTTCTCGATACTCTGGAGCGAGAGGGCTGGTTTGCGGGGCTGTATATGTCCGCCGATAATCTCGTTTTCGCCGACAGCGATATTAAGCGCAGGTACGCACTGTGGGTTGCGGATTACTTGCAGAAGCCCGAGGGTGCAGGGATGTGGCAGAAGTCGTCGCAGGGCGAAATTGAGGGCATTGAGGGCTATGTTGACCTTGACGAATCGTTTGAGGACTACCCGACGATAATACGCAACGCAGGGCTGAATAATCTCGGGAAGAGCCATACGCTGACGGTGATAATTGACGGAGAGGAGATAATCAGGGACTATCGCTTCTGAAAAAGTCAACGGTTTACCGTTAACTTTGTTGCCGTTCTGTGGATTGGTTAAAATATAGTTAACGGTATACCGTTAATTCCGTCCTGCCTTGAACGTCATCATCATATCATTTGTTAGGCTGAGGTCGTCGGGCTGACCGACGATTTCCGAGCGCTCCGTCCAGTCGGCACGGCTCAGCTCGGTTCTGTCAAGCGTTATCTCCGTACCGCCGTCCACGTCGCACCAGAATCCCATAAGTATTCCGCCCGAATATCCCCACGGCTGGGACTTGTAATAGCGGATATTCCTGACTTTAAGCCCGACTTCTTCCATAACCTCACGCTCAACCGTCTGCTCCAGCGTTTCGCCGATTTCGGTAAAGCCTGCTATCAGCGCGTCGTGATTTACACCACGGCTTGAAGTGTAGCGTGTTATGAGAAGCCTGTCACCGTCGGTTACTCCGACTATAACAGCGGGATTGATTCTCGGGTAGATTATTTTTCCGCAGAAGGTGCATTTTACGGCACGCTCACGGCTGTCTGTGACTGTCTGTCCGCCACAGTAACCGCAGTAACGGCTTTCGCTGTACCACAGGGCAAGGTGATATGCAGTGGCGAGGGCATATATTTCCGCACGTGGGATTCCGTCTCTGCGCCTGAACTGCTTTATATCAGCATAGCCGAAGCCGTCAGGGACTGTCACGGCTGTATCACGCAGGAGAAAATAATCCCGTCCGTCTATGCTGAACAGGAAGATGAGATTATCGGGCAGAGTAAGCTCCGCAAAGCAGGGAAATGGCTTCTGCGGATTATTCCCGCAAAGCACGCTCGTTCCGTCGAAGTGGAAGATAATGCTGTCGGGGTCGGGGTATTTCTTGTCGATGTACTTGTTGTCAAGTACAGAGGGGCTGATGTCCTGAATCATAGCTTTCTCCTTTCAGATAATAAAAAAGCAACACTCCGCTGTTAAGCGGAGTATTGCCCATACACACAAAAACCAATCACATAAATCCTTAGAAGGAGCATCTATATGATAATTACAGTATAACACAAAAAAGCGGATTTGTCAAGAGCTAAATCAGATTATTTTTTATGGCGAAGACTGCGAGCTGGGTACGGTCTTTGAGGCTGAGCTTTTCGAGAAGGCGAGAAATGCAGTTGCGGACAGTACCTTCGGCGAGGAACATACGGGAAGCTATTTCCCTGTTATCACAGCCGTCGCAGATAAGGCGCAGGAACTCGGTCTCACGCTCCGTAAGGTCGAAGTTTCGTGGATTCTGCTGAATAACGGTCTCCTGCTTTATAGACCTGAAGATATTATCGCAGAACACGTTGATTCCGCCCGAAACAGCCCTGATAGAGGTGATAATCCGGTCGTTGTCCATTTCCTTGAGGATATAGCCGTCCGCACCGCTTGAGAGCGCCTTGTGAACCGTCTCCTTGTCGTCGAAAGTAGTCAGCACGAGGACTTTTATTCCGCTGATTTTCTCCTTAATCTGCCGTGTACCGTAACCGCCGTCGAAATCGGGCATACGCATATCCATAAGCACAACGTCGGGTCGCAGACGTACCGCAAGCTCGTAAGCCTCTTTGCCGTCGGAAGCCTCGCCCACAACGGTTATGTCGCTGACCTGCGAGAGAACAGCCCTCAGTCCTGTGCGCAGAATCTGCAAATCATCGGCAATAAGCACTTTTATCATAACATCACTCTTTCTTTGTATGGTTGCAAGCCCGTGTTTTAATCGGGTACAGGCTTATTCAGGGCGCACTGCGATAAGCCCTGCCCGAGTAATCCGCACAGCTCCGTCGGGTACTGGTACGGCGCTATCTCTTCGGTATTTTTATTGCAGTTGAGAAGCCCTCGCCCGATACCGACGTGAACCGCACTTCTCCGCCCAGCTCTTCGGTACGTGTGCGGATTCCCGTGAGACCGTTGTTTTCCGTGATTTCTCCGCACCCTGCTCCGTTATCGAAAATATACAGCTCAAGACGGTCGGCAAGAAACTTGACGATAATATCAATCCTGTCCGCACCCGAGTACCTCATTGCGTTCGTCAGGGTCTCACGGATATTATCGTAGACCACACGCACGCAGAACCCGAAGCTCTCATCCTCTTCGCCCTGAAAACACAGCTCAACATCAATATTCCGCACAGCCGTCACCACAGTCCGCACGGCTCTTGTGACGGAAGTCATAAACTCATCGTCACGCAGATTGTTTATCGAGCAACGAAGCTGGGTAATACCGCTCCGTGACAGACCGTCAATCTCGTCGATATACTCACGGATTCTGTCGCCGTCCGTCTCAATACGCAGAATCTTTGCAAGCGAGCTTATCATCGTGAACGTGTGACCTGCGGAATCGTGAATTTCCTGTGCAATACGGTTGCGTTCGTGTTCGAGGGAAAGCTTCTTCTCGGCTTCGGCAAGCTCATAGTATTCCGATACGTTGTTGATTATCACGACCTGCGCAATCTCTGCGCCCTTCTTGTTTAGGCACGTACTCCGACGGATATTATAAAAAACTCCGTCAAGCTCAATATCGCCCTGCGTGCTTCCGATACGGCGCACAAAGTCCGAAATACTGCCGATGTCGCTGAAGTCCATAATCTGCCCCGAATACTTGTTGCGGTAGGTCATACTTCCGTCGGCGCTGAACACGATTACGGCGGTGGCGATGTTGTCAATGGTCTCGTTTATGGCTATTCTGTTGATGTTGAGAAGCCCGAAGCGCCTGATTGCTATGAGTATCATAATTACCGAGAAGGCAAAGAACAGCGGTGTAAGCTCGATTTCCGAGCGTATCACACCTGCAACCGTCAGGATATTAACCGCAAGCGGTACGACTACGGCAAGCGCAAGCATAGCGTGGGAACGTTCGTTCTTTTTGTTTCTGCCCAGTAACAGAATCCCCGAAATTATCAGCGCATAGAATAACAGCTGAAACACGTAGAACAGCACCCCGTAGCTGATACCGTTCTTCCCGAAATCGGCATAGTACAGCCCGTGAAGCGGATTTGTCGCTATAAAGGCGAACATTACCGCAGGGACGATGTACAGCGCACGGAGATATTTTTTAAGCCGAAAATCCGTGTATTCCGCAGAGAACATCAGCCAGAACGGCGACAGACAGCATATCCCTGCATTGCCTATGAGATAGCTAATCCACAGTTGGCTCACGCTCTCCGAGAAGAGTATGAGAAGCTGTGAGACCAGCCATAGCGCTATCGAGAGCTGACAGGCGATGAATAATCTTGTCATCCTGTTGTTGTTTCCGCACCGCAGAATCCAGCAGACCGTGCCGACCATTCCGCACAGCCCGATGAACAGCAGGAGCGGTGATATAACGCTTACCACGTCCAGTCGCTGAACTTCTTCGCAACGGTCGATTTCATACTCTCGCCGTTTTTCTTGCAAATCTCGTTGACAGAAGCAATGGCGATGAATACAGCGCCGACGATGAGAAGATACAGCCACCAGCCAGCGCTGTTGAAGTACCTGATAGTCGAGAATACTGTCATAACCACGAGCGCAATTGACGAGGCGGTAAACCACGTCTTGGACTTCGCAAAGAACGAGAACACAAGCACGCCTGCGGTTACGGCGAGGACGAAAATCTTGTTTGCAACGCTGTCGAATACTATGCCGTCAATTATCAGGCTTGCAAAGGCGATGATGAAAATAACTGTGGAGCTGATTTTTGAAGCCGACGGATGATTTTTCCAGATATAGCGATATGCGATTCCGAGGACTGCGAATATGGCGATGTTGATTTTGCTTGCAATCATCGAGGAATCGGGTGTAAGGAACGGTCGGGTCATAAATGCGAAGCACGCAAGTGCGGACGAGAACGAGAGTATAACGGTAGCTGTCGCCGTGCTTGTCTTGCGCTTGATGAATCCCGCAAGGAATACGGCGAGAGCGATAGTGCGCAGGAAGAATGCAGTCCTGTTAAAGAACGGAAACGGCATTACGGCAGTCCACGAGCTGAGAAGGATAACGTCGATGAGGGTCTTGTTTTCGGTCTTTGAGGAAAAGCCGTCGGGGAACAGGAATCTCGAAAGTATAATAAGTACGGCGAAAAGCCCGAACATTATGTACATACTCGTATCGGTATCCTCGCCGATATAGTGGTCAAGAAGCTTGTCGGCAAGGATAATAAGGCTGATTACCGAGCCTGTAGCCGTGATATTACAGCTCATCGAGTAAGAAACGGCGAAGTGAATCACGCAGAGGGCGACTGGTATCATAAACAGCTGGGAAAGTCCCGATATATTGAGGAGAACAGCTGTTGCGCAAATCATATTGGAGTAAATAATCACCTGAGACTGCACGGGATGTTTTGCGTGGAAGCCGAAGCTGATTTTCGGCAGGAACACGTAGAACGAAGCAACGGCGATATAGAATGCAGTGAGTGCGCCGTAGACGATAGTCTGCGCCTCTTTGGGAAGAATGCCGTAGCTGTCCGTGATTCTGCTGTACATAAACACCGCCGTAAAGAACGGAAGTATGGGCGAGAATATGCCCGAAGCCGTCTGCACAGCCTTCTCCTTGTTAAGCCCGTAGCTCGATATGCCCAGCGCCGTCACAAGCGGTACAACTGCGTTGAGCCAGTAGTTATCGTTATCCGCAAGAAGCGCAGTAATTGAGCCGATAACAGCTCCGACAAGAGTGATAATATGGCACTCCGTCAGGTTTTTCGGGATGAGCCTGTTGACGATGTAGAATGCGAGGGTGATGAACGCAAACAGAAGCATTGTGTAATCCTCGCCGATTCTGTCCTCAAACAAGCCTGTTGCAATAAACGCTGTGTATATGCCGATTATGTTGAAGAAGATGAACATCCAACGCTGTTTCTTGAAAATGCCGTACATAAGAAGCTGTGCGAGAAGTACAGCGAGGACGGCGAACGTGTATACGGTTGAATCAAAAGTCGTGCCGAGAACGTAGATACCTGCTATAATCTGATACACAACAGCGGAAATATCGCCGATAAGCACCACGGGGCGCTCCATTTCCGTACCCTTCTGAGGCTTGAGCAGGTGAATTACTGCGGTAATGACGAGCTGTGCAAGTGCGATGACTGCAACGAACTGGTCGATAGTTTCGGTCGGCTGAATGCACAGGAATATAATTGCCAGAGAGACGAAAGCCGTGCCGATGTAGTTGAATGCCCTGCTCTTGTATATGGGATAAGCCACGAACGACAGTGCCGAGACGGTAAGGGCGGAAGCGCCGTATAATAGCGCAAAGCCGTCTCCTTCGACGGAGAACCAAGCGCCGAGAAGCTCGTAATATCCTGCCGTAATCAGCGCAACGACTGCCACGACAGAGCCAATCATATAGAATGCCATTGAAGTACGGCTTAGCTTGATGACTTTGTTGAGCAGTACGCTTATGCCGAATGCGAGTACGGATTCTGCGAGAAGTGCGGAAACTCGTCCGACGGGCGACATATCTACCCAGTTTGCCACAATGAACGTAATCGCCGAGAGGATGACGAACGCTGTGCCAATCAAGAGCATTATCGCCGAAGCACTGAGCTTTTCACGAGGCGGTGGCGGTGGCGGAATAACTCTGCCTGTCTCAACCGGGAAGCCCTGTTCACGCTGTTTGCGGTCAGCCCTGATACAGGCGACGACTGCGATAGTGATAATCCCGGGAATAAAGAGAATAATCCCGGCAATAACGAGAATCAGAAATATTTTTAACATATATATCCCTCCTGTACTTATATCATAGCACATTTTTTACATTTCTGTAAGATGTTGTATGTCACTTTCCGAGTGACAAATGTCACTATTATCATATCACAGCAGTGCGGATATGTCAATTACCCTGAAATTACAATAAGTTACAGATTTTTTCAGCGTCGGTCACGGAAACGGACTTGACTGTAAAGCACGACCTGCTTTCGCCTGTAAACCATATCCTGATATGGCACTTCTTTCGGGTGATTCGCTGGAAAATCGACTGCCGTATCTCGACATTCACGACCTTTTTCTTTTCGGCGATGACAGTGTGGAATGCTGTCATTTTCGTACTGCGGACGATGATTTTGTCGCCGTCTACAGTAATACCGCTACGGAAAAGCGAAGCCGTTTTTACCGCAACAAGCCACACAAGCGGTATTTCGCCCATTACTACGAGGAAGTAGAGAAGCTCCGAGAGCTGTGGGATATACCTGTCCGCAAGCTGATATGCAACGAAAACAGCTACGACAGCAGTCAAGGGTTGCCATATATAGCTGAATATACCGCTTATTTTCGGGCGGAAGTCAATCTTCTCGTCAGAGGAAATGCCTATCCGCTCCAGTCCGCTCCCGAGATTGTTCTCTTTCCTCATAGGCAGAAGCACGGGAAGCTGCTTGCTGTCGCTTCCGTAACCTGCACAGCTGATATTTACCGAAACAGCTCCGCACAGCTTCATAATAAGATTCTGCCGAAGGTCGGTGTAGTTGATATGCTCCGTGCGGATTCTGTATTCCTTGCGGTTGGTGATTCCGCAGGAGATGTTGATATATCTGCAGTCAGCCGATACACGGAAGCGTGAATAGCGCAGGACGTTGACGATAAACGACAACAGCCACGCAACAAGAAAAAATACGCCTATGACTATTCCCGTGCGTGGAATATTGAGAATAAACTTTTCCGTGATTTTCTCCGTCATCTCCGTTATGCGCCCGAACCAGACCGTAAGCAAATCGTGGGCTATATCTCCGCCCTTGAAAAAGAATACCGCTATATATACCGCTCCCGAGAATCCGCTTGAAAAGAATGCCGAGAATAACAGCACGGACAGCACTGTCGGCTCGGGAAAATCATCCGTTATCTCCGTGCGCTTCGGCTTCGGGATATGCGACATAATTTCCCTGCCGACTTTTGCCGTGACGAGAAGCTTCATATCGGTCGATTTGAAAACTCCTGCCCTTGTATCACAGCGGATTGTCATCGCCCTGAACGGTGCTAACAGGAACAGACGTTCGGACGTGACGGCGCTGATATTTTCGACAGGTATCGTTTTTGTTACCTTGATAAAAAGTCCGTCCGTGTGGATTACAGCCGATTCCGTTATGCTGATTCTCGAGAAGTACCACCTGATAAAGCCGAAAAGCAGGATTATTCCCAGAACGGCAACGTCCTTCCAAGCGCCCTGAATCCACGCATAAATGCCTGCCGGGTCGAATTTCAGCACGGTCGCACCTCTGAGGAGCGGAAAAATCAGAAGCCATATATTCTTCATCGAATACCGCATTATTCTGAGCGGATGTTCGTTATACATCACCGCACCTCCTGAGAATCTCCATAGCGTCGCTTTTTTTCAGGAAAATCAGCCTGAGACTTCCGCCGTAGACAAACAGGACGACGAAATTCAGCCCTGTCTTATCGGAAAAAGGCGTTGTGACTACAACGCTGTACTGCACTGTTGAATAGCGCACGGACTGGTGCGACTTCATAAACACACCGCTGTGGCGGATTATCTTCTCCTCCGTCATTTCATAGCTGAGCGATGAGAAGTATACAGGCAGGTAGACGAAAATCATAAAAATATCGGCGATTATTACGGCGACAGAAAATATAAGCACAACGGCATTTATCGGAACATATATTCTTACAGCGCCTATAAGCACGACGGATATGACAAGGATGATAATCCGCAGGGCTGTGAGTGCGCTGTATTCGGGCTTGAAGCTCTTCATTATTCTCCTCCACTGAAATTTTATGGCATAATTATATTATAACTCAAATATTCTATAAAGTATACCTTTTTTTGTAAATTTACGGAGGATATTTTTATGTCGGATTTGCTTGAAAAAATAAACAATATAGTATGGGGAAACGGTCTCGTGTTCCTGCTCCTTGCCACAGGAATTATATTTACGCTCAGACTCGGATTCATACAGTTCAGGATGCCCTCGTTCCTGCTGAACGGAAAAAAATCGCAGAACAGCGGTCTTTCACAGCTCAAGACCGTGTGTATGAGTCTCGGCACGACTATGGGTACGGGCAATATCACGGGTACTGCTTCCGCCATTGCAGTCGGTGGCGCAGGTGCGGTATTCTGGCTGTGGGTATCGGCTTTTCTCGGTATGGCTGTGGTCTATGCCGAAAACGTACTCTCGGCGAAATACAGCGACGAATCCTGCAAAGGTCCTATGGCTTATCTCGCAAAAGGACTGGGTTCGCCGTGGCTTGCGTGGATATTCGCCCTGTTCTGCGTGCTGGCTTCGTTCGGTATGGGCGGTATGGTTCAGGTAAACACTTTTGCAGTCAGTTTTGCCGAAATTTCCGATGTCAGCTCCGTATGCGTTTTTGTATGCGTATTTGTACTCATCTTTGCTATCACAAGCGGTGGTGCGGAACGGATAGGCACTTCCGCACAATACCTGCTTCCTGTTGCTTCCGTCGCTTACGCTGCTGCGTGCGTTGCCGTGCTGGTGATGTTCAGGGAAAATATCCCCGATGTTTTCGGCAGAATCTTCGCACAGGCATTCAATTTCAGGTCAGTATCGGGCGGTATTGCGGGATATGCGGTATCAGTCGGCATAAGGCGTGGAATCTTCTCCAATGAAGCAGGTCTCGGAAGTTCGCCTATACTTCACAGCTCCGCAGGCGATACCGACCCTCGCACTCAGGGTATGTGGAGTATGTTTGAGGTATTCTTCGATACAATCCTCTGCTGTACCCTTACCGCCGTTACCCTGCTGTGCGCCGATGATTTGTCCGTGAGCGGTACTTTTTCCGCCGTTCTCGGGAAATTCAGCGAGCCGTTTATTACCGCAGAGCTTGGCATATTCGCCCTCTGCACTGTCATCGGCTGGTACTTCTGCGGTGAGACGGCATTCAGGTACATAACAGGTCGGGACGGCAAGATATTCTGCCTGATATACGCTGTAATTTCGGCTTCGGGTGCGCTCTTCTCGGCTAAATCCGTCTGGACGCTCTCCGATATTTTCAACGGTCTTATGGCATTCCCGAACCTCGTCGGGCTTTTATTTCTTATGAAACACGTCCGCAGGGAATAATTCCGCAGAAATCTGCCAAAAATAACAGAAATAAAATAAAGGAGCGTTTTAAAAATGAGCTATATAGGCGAAAACAAGTATTTCAGCTTCCGTGACGGCTTCTGCGAATCGACCGTGCCTGTATCGTCAAGGGAAGCGACCGAACTCGGCAGGACGATTGCGCCGTTCTTCACACGGTTCAGCGCAGGAGCTTCTGCCTTTGAACGTCTGCCGTTGCTGTATGCCCTCTGCTGTGGGATTTCGGAGTGCGGAAAAGATGTGTATGTCTGCGAAAATACGGATATGCCGTCGTTCCGATTCAGCTCTCCCCTGCTCTCCTCCGACTGCGGTATATTTATCAGCGGAAATCACGAAATCCGTCTCTCGTTCTTCGATAAATCGGGATTCGCTATGCCCGAAGCCATACTCGGACAGATAATGCGGGCTGAGCCGTCAGAACCGTCCGAACACTCGGGAAAAATACGTTCCGTCACATCGTTCAGGAGCATTTATATCAACAATATCGCCGATTCTCTCGGAAAAAACCGTGAAAAGATTCCTGCTGGCATAAGCTGTGGAAACAGGAACGTACGTTCGCTGTGGCTGGAGTTCTTCACGGGCGAGAGCGATGAGCTTGTATTCCAGATTTCCGACGACGGACAGAGGGTAAATGCCTATTCTTCGGCGGTCGGATTTGTTTCCTATGAGAAGCTTATGCTTGCCTACTGCCTTGACGTGACGGAAAACGGCGGTGTTGTGTGGATTCCCGATAATCTGCACTATATGGCGGACGGAATCAGCCCGAAAATAAAGCGCTTCGGCACGGAAACAGGTCTGCCCGAAAATGCCGTGAATACACGTTTTCTGCGTGATTCGCTCTATATGTGCGTTCACATCGCAGAAAAGCTGGACGGTATCGTGCAGAAGCTTCCCGAGATTGCCAGTGCGAAGCGTGAGATAGCGCTTGACTCTGCGGAAAAGTTCACGGCAGGACAGACAGTCAGCGACGGAAAGGGTCGTGTAATCATCACAAGAAGCGGTCGCAACAGGATTTCGCTCCTCGCTCAGACCCTCTCGGCAGAGACAGCTTCGGAGCTGTGCGCCGTGTGGACGGAGAAATTCCGACGGCATAATCTGTAAATAAATCCGCCGATATTTGTTTAAATTTCACAATAATACAATGTTCATTTTTTTAGTATTGACAGGGACAATAATTTTCTGTATAATTATATTATGTATCATTGTTATTATACTCCCGTACAAAGTTAAATTAATTAAGTATTCAAACTCAGGAATAATCTCTAACGTCTGTTCTTTATTTTTTGGTTTGTTCGGGTGTTACATATTATATATCTATCTACCTATTTTTCCCAAGAAAGTGAGGCTAAACAGTGAACGAAAACAACACGAATCCCCAGAAAGCCCGCAGAAGCCCTGCACAGAAAAGCAGTCCGCAGAAAAGAGTCTACAGAAAAAAGACCGCAAGTGCGCCTGCTGAAAACACCGCAGTAAAAGAACCGTCAAAAACTCCTGCCAGAAAAACCAGAACCCGTGAATCTTCTAGCCCGAAAACTCCGAGAACAGAGAAGGAATCAAGAAAAACTCCCGTCAGAATTATTCCGCTCGGCGGTCTCAATGAAATCGGCAAGAATATGACTGTTTTTGAATGCAGTAACGATATGTTCATTCTCGACTGCGGACTTGCATTCCCTGATTCCGATATGCCCGGTGTTGATATTGTAATCCCCGATTTTACTTATGTTGAGCGCAACGCTTCAAAAATCCGTGGTATCGTTATAACGCACGGTCACGAGGACCACATCGGCGGTCTTGTTTATCTGCTCAAAAAAGTCAACGTGCCTGTATATGCAACTCGGCTGACTATCGGTCTTATCGAATACAAGCTCCGTGAAGCAGGTATGCTCAATCAGGTTAAGCTTGTGACTATGAAGCCACGTAAATTCGCTCATATGGGCTGTATGTCCGTTGAATTTATAAAAGTCAACCATTCCATTCCCGACGCTGTAGGTATGGCTATCCACACTCCTGCGGGTGTTATCGTCCATACAGGCGACTTCAAGGTTGACTACTCGCCCATTGACGGCGAAATAATCGACCTCGCATATTTCGGCGAACTCGGCTCGAAAAAGGGTGTGCTTGCGCTTATGGCTGATTCCACAAATGCTGAAAGACCGGGCTATACGCACTCCGAGAAAACTGTCGGCGAATCGTTCGACCGCCTTTTCCGTCAGGGTGAGGGCAAGAGAATCATCATCGCAACTTTTTCGTCAAATATTCACCGTGTACAGCAGATTATCAACTCCGCTGTGAGATACAAGAGAAAAGTCGCTGTTTTCGGCAGAAGTATGGTGAACGTAATCAACACAGCTATGGAACTCGGCTATCTTACCGTTCCCGACGGCATATTTATTGACATCGAGATGATGAACCAGTACGAGAACGAGCGCATTGTACTCATCACCACGGGAAGTCAGGGCGAACCTATGTCCGCTCTCACGAGAATGGCTATGAACGACCACAGAAACGTTGTTATCACTCCTATGGACTTCATTATCATCTCCGCAACTCCGATTCCGGGCAATGAAAAGTACGTAACAAGAGTTGTAAACGAGCTTATGAAATCGGGTGCGGAAGTCGTATACGAGGCTATGTATGAGGTACACGTTTCGGGTCACGCCTGTCAGGAAGAGCTTAAGCTCATACACGCTCTCACAAAACCAAAGTTCTTTATTCCCGTTCACGGCGAATACAAGCACCTCAAAAAACACGCTTCCCTTGCTATGCAGATGGGTATGCCCAAAGAAAATATTATCATCGCCGAAATCGGAAACGTTATCGAGACCGACAGCGTTACTATGAAGGTAGTTTCGCAAGTTCCGTCGGGTCGTGTTCTCGTGGACGGTCTCGGTGTGGGCGATGTCGGCTCAATCGTTCTGCGTGACAGAAATCATCTCGCACACGACGGTATTATGATTGTCGTTATCAGCATTGAACGTGCCACAAATCAGGTTGTTGCAGGTCCTGACATCATATCCCGTGGATTTGTCTACGTAAGAGAATCCGAAGAGCTTATGGACGGCGCAAAAGACCGCCTTGTCGATACGCTGAACAACTGTTCGCACTCTGAAATGAAGGAGTGGAATACCCTTAAGGCTAAGCTCCGTGACGCTCTCTCTGATTATATCTATCAGAAAACGAGACGTAGCCCGATGATTCTCCCGATTATTATGGAAACCTGACGCACGTTTTTCCGAAAGGAGTCAAAGAAGTGAAAAAGAAATTTCCGGCGGTGTTTCTTACAATGGTATCTGCAATTCTCGCCTGTCAGATAGTCTTTTCCCTGATACTTTACAGCTATAACAAGGCATACGGTCTTATTGGGATTGCTTCCGCCGTAGTGTTTACAGCAGTGCTTGTAACTTTTTATGTGTACCATTCCAGAAACTTTGTGAGACATATATTCAAAATGAATAATCATCTTGAAAACTCATCGGCGGAATATATGAACAACCTGCCTGCGCCGATTGCCGTTATAGGAAGCGAGGACAGGAAATTTGTGTGGTATAACCAGTGCTTTTCCGAGAGAATAAGCCGTGGTTCTGATGTGTTCGGGATGGATTTCGAGGAATACGTCAAGCTCGACCTCGATGCCCTGCTCGCCGGAGGTTCAACGCTCTGCCGTATAAACGGCGCTGTCTATCAGACCGCTTACAGGAAATTCGAGGAGAACGATATTTCGTTCCTGATAATATATTTCCACGACGAATCCGATTATTTCAGTCTGAAGCAGAAGTGCGAGGAATCGCACCCAAACGTCGTTATCCTCACTATCGATACCTACGACGAGATTATGCAGAATGCCAAGGAGAGCGAAAAGGCTCGGGCTTCCGTTGAAATCGAACAGCTTATTGAGCAGTTTATGTCAAGTACCAACGGCTTTATCAAGAAGATTTCCTCCAACACGTTCTATGCTGTCATCGAACAGCGTCATCTCGATGAGAAAATCCGCAACAAGTTCAAGATTCTTGATTTAGCCAGAAATATCAAAATCGCCGGAAAATATCCGCTTACTTTTTCAATAGGCATAGGACAAGGTGCGGATTCGCTTGCCGAAAGTGAAAAAATCGCTCGGCAATGCCTTGATATGGCGCTCGGACGTGGAGGAGACCAGGCTGTTATAAAATCCGACAACGGCTACCACTTCTTCGGCGGTGTTTCCAAGGGCGTTGAAAAGATGTCACGTACCAAAACCCGTATCATCGCAAACGCTATGCAGGATATTATTATGAATGCCGATAAGGTCTTTGTTATGGGTCATCGCTTCGGCGACCTCGATTCCGTCGGCGCTTCGTGCGGTATTGCAGGCGCACTCAGAATGCTCGGAAAGCCTGTGTACATAGTCGTGAACAGGGATACAAATCTCGCCTCGAATCTCATCGACCGTGTGGAATCGCAGACGGACAACAATCTGTTTATAACTCCGCAGGAAGCTGTCGATTCAGTCGGCGACAACGATTTGCTTATCATTGTTGACATTCACAATACGGACTGCCTTGAAAGCTATGAGCTTTACGAGAAGATGAAGCACTCCGTGATGATTGTTGACCACCACCGCCGTGCCGTGCGTTCAATCGAGAATGCCGTGATATTCCACCACGAACCTTACGCTTCTTCGGCTTCGGAAATGGTTACGGAGATTATCCAGTATTTCCGCTTCCCGACAGACGACAAGCTTCCCGTGTGCCACGCAGAAGCTCTTCTCGCAGGAATTATGCTCGATACAAAAAGCTTCGTAATGCGCACGGGTGTGCGGACTTTTGAGGCGGCGGCATTCCTTAAAAAGCTCGGGGCTGATACGGTCGCCGTAAAACTGCTCTTCTCAAATTCCTTTGAAGCGTACAAGAACCGCTCGCAGATAGTCTCGTCGGCGCAGATACACAGCAACTGTGCGATTGCAACCGCCGATTTCGAGTGCGACGACATAAGAATCGTTGCTCCACAGGCTGCGGACGAGCTTCTAAGTATCACAAACGTTGACGCTTCATTTGTTATATACAAGACAAACAACACCGTGAACATCTCTGCACGCTCGCTCGGAGCTGTCAATGTTCAGGTTATTATGGAAATCCTCGGCGGAGGAGGTCACCAGACTATGGCGGCTACTCAGCTAAAGGATACAAGCATAAGTGATGCCTTCAATCTTCTCTCCGACGCTATCGACAAAAGAAACAGCGATATTGCGGCGGAAGAATCTTGATAAAATTTTTTACACGAAAGGACAGATATTATGAAAGTTATTTTTCTGAAGGATGTTAAAGGCTCGGGCGCAAAGGGCGAAATCAAGAACGTTGCGGACGGCTATGCAAGAAATATGCTCCTCCCGAAAGGTCTTGCTGTGGAGGCTACTCCCGCAAACCTCAACAAGCTCGAAGGTCAGCAGTCGTCGGCGCAGTTCAAGATTGATACCGAGAAGAAAATCGCTCAGGAATCAGCCGAAAAAGTGAACGACAAGAAGGTTGTAATCAAGGCTAAGGCAGGCTCGAATGACAGGCTTTTTGGCTCTGTTACGGCTTCGCAGGTTGCGGAAGCTCTGAACGAGCAGTTCGGTGTGAAGGTTGACAAGAAAAAAATCGCCCTCAGCTCCGATATTAAAAACTTCGGCACTTATTCCGCCGTTATAAAGTTCTATGCGGGAATCTCGGCAAAGATAGATGTTGAGGTTACGGAGGGTTAATGGAAGTCAACAGCTTTAACCTGTCCGCCACGGAACTCCCATACAGTCTCGAAGCAGAACAGTCGGTAATCGGCGCAGTTATTGCCGACCCGGCTGTTATGCCGTCTGTAATAGAAAAAATCAAGCCCGATTACTTCTACAACGAGAACCTGCGGAAGATTTACAACGTCATCTCGAGAATGTTCGCAAGCGATACGCCCATAGATATTGTAACCGTCCTGAATGAGTCCGAAAAACTGCATATCTTCGAGAATCAGACCGAGGGCAGACGGTTTTTCCTTGAAATAGCAAATATGCTTCCCTCAACACGCAATGTCGATTCCTACTGCAAGATAATTTCCGACAAGTTTTTTATAAGAAGTCTCGGAAATGCGGCGAAGGATATTCTGTATGAAATCCAGAACGGCGAACAGAATGCCCAGCTTCTCCTTGATTCTGCCGAACAGAAGATTTACAATATCAGGCAGGGCAAGAACGTAAGCGGTCTGTCTTCGCTTGCCGACGCTGTTCTTGAAGCTTATGACAGGCTAGGTAAAATCACAGGCGAGGACAGGGAAAAATATATCGGCGCAAAAACAGGATTCACTATGCTCGACAGCATAACTTCGGGTCTTAACAAGTCCGACCTGATTATCATAGCCGCCCGACCCGGTATGGGAAAAACGTCGTTCGCTATGAATATCGCCAAAAACGTCGCAAAATCAACCGACAAGGACGTTGTTATATTCAACCTCGAAATGTCCAAGGAACAGCTCGCAACACGTATGCTCTCCACGGAATCGAGAATTGAATCGGGCTGTCTAAGAAACGGCAGGATACATACCGACGACTGGACGAAGCTTGCGACAAGCGCCGCCTATCTGAGCGTTCTGCCCATATATATCGACGATACCGCAAGTATGACCGTACAGCAGATGAAGGCGAAGCTAAGACGTGTGAAAAATCTCGGGCTTATCGTTATTGACTATCTCCAGCTTATGACTTCAAGCTCAAATTCCGATAACCGTGCTTCCGTCGTATCGGAAATCACCCGTCAGCTAAAGATTATGGCTAAGGAACTCGATGTTCCTGTGATTCTCCTCTCCCAGCTCAACCGTGCTGTGGAAAGCCGTAACGACAAGCGACCGATGATGTCCGACCTGCGTGAATCGGGCGCAATCGAGCAGGACGCCGACATAATACTATTCCTGTACCGTGACGCTTACTACAACAAGGACAGTCAGCAACAGAATATCTCGGAGTGCATTGTGGCGAAAAACCGTCACGGCGAAACAGGTACGGTAAATCTTATATGGAACGGGCAGTTTACGCTGTTCTCAAATCCTGAATACGATACTCCGCCGGGTGCTTAATATGAGTAAAATTTTTGACTTTATAGAAAAATACGATATGCTGTCCTCGGGCGATTCAGTTATCTGCGGACTCTCGGGCGGTGCGGACAGCGTGTTTCTGCTTCTGACACTGTGCGGTCTGCGTGAACGGCTCGGCATTAGCGTTGAGGCTCTGCACGTCAACCACTGTCTGCGTGGCAGCGAAAGCGACCGTGATGAGCGCTTCTGCCGTGAACTCTGCGACAGGCTCGGTATTCCGTTTACGGCTGTTTCCTGCGATGTAAAGGGCTTTGCGGAAAAAAATTCGCTCTCCTGCGAGGAATCCGCAAGAATACTGCGGTACGATATTTTCAGCCGTTATTCCGTCGGAAAGAAGATTGCAACGGCGCATAATGCCGACGATAATCTTGAAACGGTTATCCATAATCTTATCCGTGGCACGGCTCTGAAAGGTCTGACAGGTATTCCGCCTGTGCGTGGGAATATAATCCGCCCGATTCTGACAGTCTCACGACGTGAAATCGAGGAATATCTTGAAAAAATCGGGCAGGATTACGTTACGGACAGCACGAATCTTACCGACGACTACACACGGAATAAAATCCGCCACAGAATTATTCCGCTTATGAGAGAAATAAACGGCTCGCTGACGGAAACGTCCGTTCGCTCGGTTGACAGCCTGCGGAGCGAAAACAGTCTCATCGAAACCGAGGTTAACAATGCCCTCGGAAAGTGCCTTGACGGTGGAATTTTCACGGGTCTTGCGGAATATAATGAGGTAATCCGCAGGAGATGTATTTCACGGCTTCTGGGCGGAAATAATCTTCCTGTCTCAAACAAAAGGCTGACGGACTGCGACCGTGTGCTGATTTCGGGCGGAAAAATCAACATTTCCGGCGATATTTACTTTGTTTCCGACGGCAGAACGGCGGAGCTTAAAACGATTGCTAAGGCGGATTCGGACGTTGTTTCAAAGGCGCTTGAAATCGGCGAGAACGTTATTTTTTCGGGCGCAAAGCTCGTCTGCGAACTCGTTGAATGTGATAATTCAATGAAATCTGATATTGTTAACAAAAAATTAACATTTTATCTGCTGGATTATGATAAAATAATAGGAAGGGCTGTTGTCAGAAGCAGAAAATTCGGCGACAGAATCCGACTCAGCGGAAGGGATTTCACTTCCTCTGTAAAAAAATTAATTAATGAAAAAATTCCTGATTCGATTAAGCCGACCCTGCACTTCATTGAGGATGATATGGGTACGGTTTTTGCCGAGAATATCGGCATTGCAGGGCGTGCTGAACCCGATGAGAACACTCGCCGTCTGCTGAAAATCCACGTCGTCAGGAATTAGATTGGAGTGTGCAACTTGACCCCAAAGAAAAGCAAAGGTATTTTTACTTATATTCTGATTGTCCTGCTGTCCGTTTTTTGCCTGTATTTCGTCATCTCAAAGCTCTCGGACACGTCCGTGAACACGGAATACACGTCGGTTATCAGCTATTTCGATGACTATGAAGTCGCCTACTATGAACTCGATTTGGGTTCGGGCGAACTCACATACAAGCTCAGGGACTCTCTGGACACACATAAGTATAACGTGCCGAATGTCAATATCTTCCTGAGCGATACGGAAAACTACCGCAAGGAATACAACGAGAAATATCCCGACGAACCGCTCGTGCAGAACTATATCAAGATTACCGACAGAACGTGGATTTATTCCCTCATTCCTGTCGTTCTCACTGTCCTGCTCGGTATTTTCATCCTCTATTTTATGATGAAGCAGAGCGGCGGCGGTGGAAAATACAACTCGTTCGGCAAGGCTAACCTCAAGAATCAGGCAAGCGGTCGCAAGGCTACTTTTGAAGATGTTGCAGGCGCTGACGAGGAAAAACAGGAGCTTGAGGAAATCGTTGACTACCTCAAACATCCCAACAAATATGCCGATATTGGCGCAAAAATCCCGAAAGGCGTGCTTCTGCTAGGTCCTCCCGGAACAGGTAAAACTCTCCTCGCAAGAGCTGTCGCAGGTGAGGCAGGATGTCCATTTTTCCCGATTTCAGGCTCGGATTTCGTTGAGATGTTCGTCGGTGTGGGTGCTTCACGTGTGCGAGACCTGTTTGAGCAGGCGAAAAAACACGCTCCTGCTATCATCTTTATTGACGAAATCGACGCTGTAGGTCGCCACAGAGGTGCAGGTCTGGGTGGCGGTCACGATGAGCGTGAGCAGACCCTCAATCAGCTTCTTGTTGAGATGGACGGCTTTGCAGGCAACGAGAGCGTTATTGTTATCGCAGCCACAAACCGCCGTGATATTCTCGACCCTGCCCTGCTCCGTCCCGGACGTTTTGACAGGCAGATTGTCGTCGGCTATCCCGATGTAAAGGGTCGTGAAGAGATTCTGAAAGTCCACGCAAAAAACAAACCGCTCGCTCCTGATGTTGATTTGAAGGTAATCGCTCAGACAACGCAGGGCTTTACGGGTGCAGACCTCGAAAATCTCCTCAATGAATCCGCACTTCTCGCCGCAAGAGCTAACCGTATGGCTATCACCGAAAAGGATATTGAGGAAGCCACTATGAAGGTTATTGCAGGACCTGAAAAGAAGTCACGCATTGTTACCGAACACGACAAGAAGATTACGGCATACCACGAAGCAGGTCACGCTGTTGCGGCATATAATCTTCCCTCGCAGGACAAGGTACATCAGGTTACTATAATCCAGCGTGGAATGGCTGCGGGTCTGACTGTCACACGTCCCGATACCGACGATATGCACGTATCACGCAATGCTATGAGAGAGAATATAATTATGCTTCTCGGAGGACGTGTTGCGGAAGAGCTTTTCCTCGATGATATATGCACAGGCGCTTCAAACGATATTGAGCGTGCGACGAATACCGCAAGAAATATGGTTACGAAGTACGGATTCTCCAGCAAGCTCGGTACGGTCGTTTACGGCTCTGACAATAACGACGATGAGGTTTTCCTCGGCAAGAGCTATGGGCATTCACGAAATTACAGCGAAGCTGTCGCTTCTCAGATTGATACGGAAGTCAGAAATATTATCGAAAAGGCTTACAGCGACTGTACTGCTATTCTCAAGGCGAATGAGGATAAAATGCACAGGCTCGCAAGCTATCTGCTGAAGTACGAAAAGATTGACGGTCCTGACTTTGAGCGTCTTATGCAGGGCGAGGACGTTGAAGAGGACAGGGAATACCAGTCTATTCTCAAAAAAGACGTTCCCGAATCATAAAAAATTCCCGTGGGTTGCGCTCACGGGAAAAAATTTATTGACTTATGGCGAAATTTGTGGTAAAATAGATTATATCAGCTGAAAGGATTTTTTTATGGCTAAAAATGAAATAGATTATATCTGGACTGACAAAAAGCGCACTGTTTTCGGTCTGCCGCTGTCGTTTACGAGATACTATCTCACGGAGACGAAATTTATTACCCGAAACGGCTTTTTCAATATCAGCGAGGACGAAATTGACCTGTACAAGATTACCGACAAGAGCATTACACGCTCGTTCTGGCAGAGGATGTTCGGGTGCGGTACTATTACAATCCACAGCAAGGACGTTGAAACTCCTGTAAAGACGGTGAAGAGCATAAAAAATGTCCGTCAGGTTCTTGACCTTATCGATAAATATATGAACCAGATGCGTGATAAGTACAGTATCAGAGGTCGTGATATGTTCGATATAAATTACGGCGACGATACTGAATAAATTTTTTCGGAGTGTTAAAATGATTTCCTTTATAAAAGAAAAACTATCCACCTGGGATAAGCTTAAATCAGAAAAAAGACCCATTTTTATATACGGTATGGGCGACGGCGCATTGAAAATAATGTCGGTTTTCAGGGAAAAAGGCATTATTCTCTCGGGAATCTTTGCGAGCGATGATTTTGTGCGTGGTCACTCCTTTGAGGGCTACCGTGTGCATAAGCTCTCGGAAATCGAGGAAATGGTTGAGGATTTTGTTATCGTCCTCGCCTTTGCCGCAGGTTATCAGTCAATCGTTGACAAGATTACCGAGCTTGCCGAGAAGCACACGCTGTATGTACCTGACGTTCCTGTTGCGGGCGACGGTCTGTTTACCTACGAATACTGCGTTGAAAATGCGCAGAAAATTCAGCAGGTATACGATATGCTCGAGGACGACTATTCCAGACGTGTTTACGCAAATATCATCAACTTCAAGATAAGCGGTGATATAAGCTACCTCGCAAGCGTTACAACGCCTAAGTCCGAGATTTACAGGGATATTATCAAGCCTCATCTCAACGAGACCTACGTTGACCTCGGCGCATACAACGGCGATACCATAAAGGAACTGCTTGAAGTTACACGTGGTCGCTATGCAGGTATCTATGCCCTCGAACCCGACCGCAAGAATTTCAAGAAGCTCGCTCGATTCGTTGACGGTATGCCCCACGTTTTCCCGTTCAATGCGGCGGCTTGGTGCGTTGATACGGAACTTCCGTTCTCCGCAAAGGCAGGCAGACAGTCCGCTATCTGCGCAAGCTCCAATACTATGATAAGCGCTCTCTCCGTTGACAGCATTCTCGACAAAAGAAGTGCGACTATCATCAAAATGGACGTTGAGGGCTTTGAGCGTGAAGCCATATGGGGTTCGGCAAATACCATTGCAAGATACTCGCCCCGACTTATGATTGCCCTCTACCACAGAAATGAGGATATTTTCGATATTCCGCTCCTCATAAAGACTATCAATCCCGATTATAAGCTATATATCCGCCACCAGCTCTATATTCCTGCGTGGGAAACAAATCTCTATGCCACTCTCTGAATAAAAAGCACCCGACAAAACGGGTGCATTTTTTTATATGTCCTTCTTTTCGTAGATTCTGATTGACAACAGCCACGAGAGTACAAAGAGGACTGCGGTTACTGCGAGAATAATCAGCGGAATGTATTTTGCGATACTGCTCACAATATCGGACGATATAACGTTCTGCATTAAAGTTACAGAAACACCGCCCATTGCTCCGTTGATAATCATCAGGATTATTCTGCTTTTCTCCGTGCTGAATCTGTAGTTAAGGGGAAGAATGATTGTAGGGTAAATCAGCCCTATGAATACCGCAAAAATAATCAGCATAAGCAGGTAACTTCCCGAAAATTCGGCTTTTCCGACAGCGGACGCAATCAGGTAGCAGACTGTAATGAACACCACTGAAACGGCATTCAGAATTATCATTATCAGATATTTCGACGATACAAACGTACTGCGTTCATAGGGAAGTGTGGCGGAATACTGTTTCCACCTGCTCTGTTCGTCCATACCAAGAAAACTGAATAACCATATTGACACAAAGAGCGGTGCAATCAGGAGCATCTGTAATTCGCCACTCCAGACCGCAATTGCACTGAATACGGCAATAAGAAGCGTGAATGCAAACCAGCTCTTGCGGAGCATTATAAATTCTTTTAACAATAAACCTTTCATTTTACTTTTCCTCCTTGACCATAAAGATAAACAAGTCCTCAATTGTTATCGGCAGGGTCTCGAATGAGTGTGGGATTTTATTCCTGTCAACAATTGCCTCAACACCCCATTTTGTAACTTTCCTGCCGATTACCGCCGATTTATCGAGTTCGCCGAGCATATCCGCCGTCGTATTGATAAAGCAATACTGCTCTAGCAGACGGTCTTTTTCCTCGCAGAGCATAAGTCTGCCATTGTGCAGGAACGCTATATAGTCGCAGATTTTCTCCAAATCGCTGACGATGTGCGATGAAATAAGTATCGAGTGATTCTCGTCACGGGTGAAGTCGTTGAAAATATCCACGATTTCATCACGCACAACAGGGTCGAGTCCGCTTGTCGGCTCATCGAGTATCAGAAGCCTTGCATTGTGCGAGAGCGCAACGGCTATGCCCAGCTTCATCTTCATTCCCTTTGAAAACGACTTGAACGGCTTTTTATCGGGAAGCCTGAATTTCGCCATATAATCACGGAAAAGTCCGTCGTCCCAGTTCGTGAAGCTGTTCTTCATCACTGCGCCTATCTCACGGATGTTAAATTCCTGTGGCATTCCAACCTCGTCAAGCACAACCCCGATGTCGTTTCTTATATCAGCGGAAGGCGATTTTCCGAGAAGCTCAACACTTCCGCTGTCGGGACGGATAATCCCGAGAATCGACTTTATAGCCGTGCTTTTGCCTGCGCCGTTCTCGCCGATAAGTCCCATAACACAACCGCCCGGAAGCGTAAGATTCAGGTTTTCGAGGGCGAATCCCTTGTATTTTTTCGTCAGATTTTTTACTTCGATAGCATTCATAGCAAATCACTCCTCATCAAGATATTTAATCATTTCAATTATGTCGTCGGTCGTGAGACGGCAGGACGAAGCGAGCTGTTTAATCTCCATAATAAGCTCCTCGATTTTGCGGAGATTGGCTTCCCTGAGCATTTCCGTGTTCTTCGGCGCAACAAAACAGCCCTTTGCGGGAACGGTATAAACAAATCCCTCTTTTTCAAGCTCATCATAGGCACGTTTTGTAGTAACAACGCTGATTCGCAGGTCTTTTGCAAGATTCCTGATAGACGGAAGAGGGTCGTTCTCACGGAGTTCACCGCTGATAATGAGATTCCTGACCTGACTGTAAATCTGGTCGTAAATCGGAGTACCACTTCTGTTGTCGATAAATATATTCACTGTATCACCTCGTTTTTACTGTATATATACAGTATACACAGTTATAACAGTTTTGTCAAGCGTTTCTGCAAAAAAATAAGAGCTGTAAGTTAGCATAAACTTACAGCCCGTATAATCAGCCGTTCTTATATCAGCTTGCGCTCATCGCAGTATTCGCACTCAAGAAGCGTTTCGTCACCGCTGAATCTGAAGCTCTTCGGGAGATATTCCTCGTGGTTGGTGATACATCTCGGGTTATCGCATTTCACTCCGCTGTAGACCTTGCCCCTGAGCGTTTCAGAACCCTTCTTCTCGCTCAATATAGTCATAATCAGCGCCATACGTGCAAATACACCGTACTTTGCCTGCGTGAAGTACATTGCACGGCTGTCGTCGTCAACGTCAACGGTTATCTCATCAACTCTCGGCAGAGGGTGCAGTACTATCATATCCTTCGGAGCAAGCGCCATTTTCTTGCGGTCGAGAACGTATGTATTCTTCTGCGCAAGGTACTCCTCACGGCTCGCAAAACGCTCCTGCTGGATTCTCGTCATATAAAGCACGTCAAGTCCGCCGATAGCCTCTTCAAGCGTGTTGACTTCCTCGTAAGTGCTTCCGTTAGCCTTTATGATGTCCTTGATATAGGCAGGCATACGAAGCTCGGGTGTTGAAATGAAGATAAACCTGTTGTTGCTGAACATACTGAGGGCTTTGCAGAGCGAGTGAACCGTTCTGCCGTTAATCAGGTCTCCGCACATACCGATAGTAAGTCCGCTGAGGGTCTTTTTCTCGATTTTAAGCGTCAGCAGGTCTGTGAGGGTCTGTGTCGGGTGAAGATGACCGCCGTCGCCGGCGTTGATGACAGGGCAGTCAGCCGAGAGAGAAGCGGCTTTTGAAGCTCCTGCGACAGGGTGGCGCATTACGAGAATATCCGCATAACTGCTGACGATTTTAGTTGTGTCCTTGATAGTCTCGCCCTTTGATACGGACGAGTTTGCGGGATTATCGAAGCCGATGATACGACCGCCGAGACGGAGCATAGCCGTCTGGAAGGACATCTGCGTTCTTGTGGAAGGCTCATAGAAGAGGGTTGCCATAATCTTTCCGTCGCATTCGTGTGCGTATTCCTGCGGATTCTCCTTGATTTTAACTCCAAGCTCAACGATTCTGTTCCACCACTCAACAGGGTAATCGCTCAGGTCAATAAGGTGCTGATATTCTGACTGCATAATTTTTATCTCCTTTGTTTTATATAATGGCGAGAGATAATCCCTCGCCAAAAATTTTTTAGTTATTCTCGAAATAGACTCTGTACCACACAAGAAATGCAAAGACAGTCCAGATTTTACGGCTGTTGTCGGCTTTTCCGTCACGGTGGTCGTCGAGAAGCTTAACAAGCACTGCGGTATTGAAGAACTTCTGCGAACTCTCGCCCTCAAAAGCACTGCGGACTATGCCGTAATACTTATCCTCTTTCAGCCACACACGGATAGGTACAGGAAAGCCGAGCTTTTTCTTGACTGCGGTCTTTGCGGTCTGCTCGGGAGTATCTTTCTTTGCGGCAAGCCTCATCGCATATTTGGTGATATATTTCGTCTCCGCCGTTGTCTTGTCGTGGGTTACACGGTACTTTGTTGGGATTTTCTCGGCAAGCGACATTACTTCCTTATCAAGGAACGGCACTCGAAGCTCCAGCGAATTTGCCATACTCATCTTGTCGGCTTTTAGAAGTATATCGCCCATCATCCATAGGTGCAGGTCGAGATACTGCATTTTCGTCACGTCGTCCTGATTCTTCACACGGCTGAAATAGGGTCGGGTTATCTCGGTCGGGTCGGGTGCGCCTGTCGTGATTTTAAGCAGTTCCTTGCGCTGTTCGGGTGTGAACATATAAGCGTTGCCGATAAAGCGCTCCTCAACGGTCTTGCCCTTGCGTACGAAGAAATTCACTCCACGATGTGCAGGCAATTTCTCCGCAAGCGAGCCGACTGCGTGCCTTATACTCATCGGTATCTTGTCATAAAGAGTACCGTCGGGGTCGCTGTAGACGTTATATCCGCCAAAAATCTCGTCAGCACCTTCGCCCGACAGCACAACCTTCAGCTTCTCGGAAGCGATATTGCAGACGAAATAGAGCGCAACAGCAGACGGGTCGGCAAGCGGTTCGTCCATATGATACTGGATTTTCTCAAGGCTTCCCCAGTATTCCTCGGGAGTGATTACCTTGCGGGTATTCTCCTTGCCGATAGCCTTTGAGAAGCTCTTTGCCCAGCCGATTTCGTTGTATTTCTCATCCGAGCCGAAGCCGACGGTAAAAGTCTTGTCAACATCCGCAACCGCCGCAACATAGCTTGAATCCACACCGCTTGACAGGAACGAGCCTACCTCGACATCGGCGATTTTATGGGCTTCAACAGAGTTCCTGAACGTCTCGGAAATCCTGTTCACCCATTCGTCAAGCTCAGGTCTGCCGTCCGCATTGAAGTTAACATCCCAGTAGCGCTTTATCTGCATTCTGCCGTCTTTATAGCGGAAATAATGCGCAGGAAGAAGCTTGTAGACGTTTTTGAAGAAAGTCTCTTTTGTGGGCGAATACTGAAACGTGAGGTAGTTTTCGAGAGCCGTCGTGTTGAGTTCCTTTTTGAAATGCGGATGAGCGAGAAAGCTCTTGATTTCCGAGCCGAACATAAGTGTTCTGCCCATAACTGCATAGTACATAGGCTTTATGCCGAAGAAATCCCTTGCCCCGAAAAGCTCCTTTTTATTCTTGTCCCAGATGACGAAAGCGAACATTCCACGAAGCATATCAAGCAGTTTTTCGCCGTATTCCTCATATCCGTGAAGAAGAACCTCCGTATCTGTGTTAGTCCTGAAGATATGACCCTCTTCAATAAGCTTCTCACGGATTTCACGGTAGTTATAAATCTCGCCGTTGAAGATGATGACCATAGAGCCGTCCTCGTTGAAGATAGGCTGGTCGCCCGATGAGCTTACGTCGATGATACTAAGACGGCGGTGACCGAGGGCTATATTCTCGTCAACATATTTGCCCTCAGCGTCAGGACCTCTGTGCCTGATTCTGTCCATCATTTCGCCGATAACCTTGTTGGAATCATCGATAAAATTAGTGAAGCCTACAATTCCGCACATAAAAAAACCTCCGATATAAATTCTCCTGAATTATTATACTACATTTTTTCGGATTTTGCAACAGTCTCAGAAAAAAACATTGAAATTTATTCAAAGCTTCCTGAATATATATGGGTGTTCCAGATTTCCTCAAATTCCTCCTGACTTATGCGGACTGCACGAAATTCTTCTCTCCATACGCACATATTCAGTTCCTCGACCGTTTCAAGCGGTAAAACTTCTATAACTGCCTCGTAAGGGTCGCCGTTGTTAATGCACCTGCCGTCAGCGTAAATATCGATGAGGCGGAGAAGATAGCGGTCGTTGAGCAAATCAACTTCGTATATGATTACTCTCGGTTCGTTTGGATTATTATGATACCAGAAAAGCTTAACGTATTCTTTAGTCTGCATAAATATCACTCCTGCAAAATTCCCCTGAAAAAATCAGGGGAATCTTATTAAACGTTATAAATAATTTCCGAGTAGGTCGGGATTGGGTACAAATCCTGTGGCATATTTATCTCGATTTCGTCGGCAATGCCACGCATAATATCCATTTCGGCAAGTACATAGTCGTGGAAATACTCCGCCTGCTTCTGAACGTCGGCAATCTTGCAGGCATCGTCAACGATTTTTTCAAGCCTCTCAATTGAGTCATAGAAACGGTCGCATAAGCCGTTCAGCTTGTTTGCAATCTTCTCCTCTGTTACGGCTGTCATACCTATGGACTTCTTTGAAGCAACCGACTGGCAGAGGATATTGAGGTAGTTGAGAGAAGCGGGAAGAAGCTGTTTTCTCGCCATTTCAATCATCGTGCGTGCTTCGATACGTCTCGTCTTGGAATACTTTTCGAGGTGGATTTCAGTTCTCGCAACAAGCTCGCTTCTGTTGAAAATGCCGAATTTGCGCAGGATTCTGAGATTCTTTTCGTCGGTGTAGTGTGGCATACAGTCAACGATTGAGGGATAGTTCGGGAGTCCACGTCTCTCGGCTTCCTTAACCCATTCGCTTGAATAGCCGTCGCCGTTGAAGATGATACGGCGGTGCGCCTTGAGGACATCTTTGAGCAGTTTTTTAAGCTCGGCTTCAAAGCAGTCGCTTCCCTTATACTGCTCCAGTCTGTCCGCAAACCAGCTAAGCTCTTCCGCAACAATAGTATTCAGAAGAGCATTGGGACAGCCGATATTGTCGGATGAGCCTACCATTCTGAACTCGAAGCGGTTGCCTGTGAATGCGAACGGCGATGTTCTGTTGCGGTCGGTGGAATCCTTCGGGAATGACGGCAGTGCATTTACTCCGATTTCAAATTCCTGCGCCTGAGTTTTATAAACTCCGTCCTCTTCGATTGCTTTAAGTACAGCGTCAAGCTCTTCGCCGAGAAACATAGAAATAATAGCAGGCGGTGCTTCATCTGCGCCGAGACGGTGGTCGTTTCCTGCGGAAGCCGCTGACAGGCGCATTAAATCGGCATATTCGTCAACACCTTTAATAAGTGCGCAGAGAATCGTGAGGAACTGGAGATTCTCCATAGGCGTATCGCCCGGGTCGAGAAGATTCTGCCCATCGTTCGTGGACATAGACCAGTTATTGTGCTTGCCCGAGCCGTTAACACCCTCGAACGGCTTTTCGTGGAGCAGGCAGACCAGACCGTGTTTCAGGGCGACTTTCTCCATAACTTCCATAGCAAGCTCGTTTTGGTCAGTACCGAGGTTTGAAGTCGTAAAAATGGGAGCCATTTCGTGCTGTGCAGGTGCAACTTCATTGTGCTTGGTCTTGGAATAGATACCCAGCTTCCAAAGTTCCTCATCGAGTTCAGCCATATATGAAGCGATACGTGGCTTGAGGTTGGCAAAATACTGGTCGTCGAGTTCCTGACCCTTCGGCGGTTTAGCTCCGAAGAGAGTACGTCCCGTGAGAATCAGGTCTTCACGCTGGTCGAACTTTTCCTTGTCAATCAGGAAATATTCCTGCTCTGCGCCGACAGTTGAAGTAACCCTTGTGACATTCTCGTTGCCGAAAAGCTTCAGGAATCTGACAGCGGATTTGCTGAGTGCGTCCATCGAACGGAGAAGCGGAGTTTTCTTGTCAAGAGTCTCGCCTGTATATGATACGAAGACGGTCGGGATATATAAACTGCCCTCTTTTACGAAGCAGTAGGAAGTCGGGTCCCACGCTGTGTATCCTCTTGCGGAACTGGTCTGTCGCAGACCGCCCGACGGAAACGACGAGGCATCAGGTTCGCCCTTGATGAGCGCCTTGCCCGAAAATTCCATAAGAGCAGTACCGTTTGCGCCGACGCTGATAAAAGAATCGTGCTTCTCGGCAGTCGTACCCGTCATAGGCTGAAACCAGTGGGTATAGTGAGTAGCGCCGAGACTGAGCGCCCAGTCCTTGATAGCATTTGCAACAACGTCCGCAGTCTCCATATCAAGCGGAACGCTTTTCTCCATAGTACGTCTGAGATTCTTATACACGTTCTTCGGCAGTTTGGCTTTCATAACAGTCTCGTTAAAGACATTACAGCCGAAGATTTCCGGAATATTAATCATATACTTTTCCTCCCATTATTTCAATCAATTACTATATTATAACATATTTGCCGACGGAGGTCAATATTCACGGAAAAATTTTTTATTTTTTATCAAGGTTAACTTCAATAACACCCTCCTGCTTTTCAAATTCCCTGATACATTTGCGGATAAGATACAGAATCTGTCCGTTCGCCGAACGTCCCTCGTATTTTGAAATATAGTGCAGTTTGTAATGAAGTTCAGGGTCGATTTCAATGCCTAAATGCTTGTTGTTTTTATTTCTCATAATTTCTTACTGTCTCCGCCAAAAACGATTTCGCCGTGCTTTTCCTCATACTTCTCAATGCAGTCACGTATCAGAATAAGAATCTGACTGTTTGCGGAGCGTGCCTCGTAATCAGCCACAACGTGAAGCTTGTCAAGCATTTTTTCGTCAATACGGATAGATAAACTCTTTATAGCCATAATTAAACTCCTTATTTTATTTCTCTGAAGATTATATCACAAAAAATATTTTCAGTCAACTCTTGACTTATTCGCTTCACGGTACTATAATAATAATTGGGAGAATTTTAACGAAAGGAAGATTGATGTGAAGTTTACTAAAATGCACGGCATTGGCAACGACTATATCTATGTCAACTGCTTTGAGGAGACTGTTGACGAGCCTGAAAAGGTCTCTGTGATTCTCAGCGACGTCCGCAAAGGCATAGGTTCTGACGGTCTTGTGCTGATTATGCCGTCCGATGTGGCTGATTTCCGTATGCGTATGTTCAATATTGACGGTTCAGAGGGCAGGATGTGCGGTAATGCAACTCGCTGTATCGGCAAATACGTTTACGAAAAAGGTCTTACAGATAAAAAAAATATTACTCTCGAAACTCTTTCGGGAATAAAATATCTCACGCTTTTTGTCAATTCAGACAACAAGGTTGAACTCGTACAGGTTGATATGGGCAAGGCTATCCTCGAACCCAAAAATATCCCTGTTGACTGCGACGGCGACAGGTTTATCAACGTTCCTGTTGATGTCAACGGCAGTGAGTATAACCTCACCTGCGTTTCTATGGGAAATCCGCACGCTGTTCTTTTCACAAGCAATATCGCCGAGCTTGACCTCGAAAAAATCGGTCCTGATTTTGAAAACCACAAGCTTTTCCCTGAGCGAATCAACACGGAATTTATTGAAGTCCTCGACAGCCATACGCTCAATATGCGTGTGTGGGAACGTGGAAGCGGTGAGACTTTTGCCTGCGGTACAGGTGCGTGCGCCTCTGCTGTTGCCGCTGTACTTAACGGCTATTGCAATCACGACGAGGAAATCCTCATCCACCTTCGTGGCGGTGATTTGCGTATCACTTACAAATCCGACGAAACTGTTATGATGACAGGTCCTGCCGAGTTTATCTGCGACGGAACTGTTGACGACAAATATATTAACTTAATGAAGGAGTGCTTATAATGCCACAGTTAAACGAAAACTTTCTCAGGCTGGAAAAAAATTACCTGTTTATCAATATCGCCAAGAAAATCAACGCTTTTAAGGAAAAAAATCCCGAAGCCGATATAATCAGAATGGGTATCGGCGATGTTACGCTCCCGATTGCTTCCGTCGTTATCGAGGCTATGAAAAAGGGCTGTGATGAGATGGGCGTCAAGGAGACGTTCAAGGGCTATGAGGACAGCGGTGCGGGATATGATTTCCTCAAAGAAGCTGTTTCGGGCTACTACAAGAGCTTCGGCGCTGATGTTTCGCCCGATGAAATCCGCATAAACGACGGCGCAAAGGCTGACTGCGGTAATATCGTGGATATTTTCGGCGACGATAATATCATTCTCGTAACCGACCCCGCTTATCCCGTTTATGTTGACTCCAATCTTATGAACGGCAGAAAAATTATCTATGCTGATTCCAACGAGGAGAACGGCTTTGCGGCTATGCCCGATTACGATGTTCACGCTGATATTATCTATCTCTGCTCGCCCAATAACCCGACAGGCTCGGTATATACGGCTGAACAGCTCAAGGTGTGGATTGACTATGCCAAGAAAAACAATGCCGTTATCATCTACGACAGCGCTTATGAAGCCTTTATCACGGAAGATAATATCCCGAGAAGCATTTTCTGCGTAGAAGGCGCTAAGGAAGTCGCTATCGAGATGTGTTCGCTCTCAAAGACAGCAGGTTTCACGGGTATGCGCTGTGGCTATACGGTAATCCCGAACGAGCTTGTTGTTAAGGCTAGCGACGGTACTGACGTTTCTGTTGCACAGCTCTGGGGTCGCCGTCAGGGAAGCAAGTTCAACGGTGTTTCGTATCCTGTTCAGTGCGCAGCTGCTGCCGTTTTCACGGAAGAGGGTCTTAAGCAGATTCACGAGAATATCGCCTACTATCAGGAGAACGCACGTATTATCGCCGATACTATGACATCTCTCGGTGTTAAGTTCACAGGCGGAATTAATTCGCCGTATATCTGGTTCAAATGCCCGAATAATATGGGAAGCTGGGAATTTTTCGACCTTATGCTCGAAAAGATTGCCGTCGTAGGTACTCCGGGTGCAGGATTCGGCAAGAACGGCGAGGGCTGGTTCAGACTTACAGCTTTCGGCGACAGACAGCGTACTGTTGAGGCTATGGAACGCTTCAAGGACTTCGTTAAATCTTTATAATAAATTAAAAAGAACCTGTGGCAAAATACAGGTTCTTTTATTTTCAGTCCCCTAAAATTTTCAGTGCCTTTGCATACTTTTTCCGCCAGTGTTCCAGTTTTTCAGCAGATACAACACTTTTATCCGTTATTCTGCTTTGGTCTGAATTGTGCTTCAAATCGGCGATTTTTACTGCTTTCGCAACAGGATTTCCTTTAATTGCTGTGACATACTCAAAATAATCGGTATCATCATTATGAGTAAGCAGTTTCAGGGCTTCTGTCACTTCTTTCGGGAAGTCTTTTTCAAGCTGTTCAACAGTAATATCCGTATCTTCAATAACATCGTGCAGTAAAGCGACACAAGCCGTGATTTCGTCGCTCATCTGTTCGGCTAAGTGATACGGGTGAAAAATATACGGCACACCGTTGCAGTCAAGCTGTCCGTGATGTGCATTATAGGCTATTATCATCGCCTTGTTTGTAAGTGCAGTATAAATCATAAAAACACCTCTTATAAACAAGGGAGCAGTTACGCTCCCTTGTTTTTTTATTCAACAGTAACGCTCTTTGCGAGATTTCTCGGCTTATCTACGTCATAGCCCTTTGCGACTGATACATAATAGCCCAGTAACTGCAACGGAATTACAGAGAGACTTCCTGCAAAATGAGGGTCGGTCTGCGGAATATATACAGTGAAATCCGCCAAATCTTCCATACTGTAGTTGCCGTACGTTGTAAGTCCCATAAGAGAAGCGCCACGGCTCTTGACCTCAACCATATTGCTGACGGTCTTTTCGTACAAATCGGGCTGGGTAAGCACGCCGATAACAGGGATTCTGTCCTCGATAAGGCTGATAGGTCCGTGTTTGAGTTCGCCTGCCGCATATGCCTCGGAATGGATATAGCTGATTTCCTTCATCTTAAGGCTTCCTTCAAGTCCGATTGCGTAATCAATGCCACGACCGATAAAGAATGCGTCCTTGCAGGCGGAGAGCTTGTTGGCATACCACTGAATGCGCTCCTTGTCCTCAAGAATCTTTTCAATCTTGCCCGGGATTGTATCAAGCTCTTTCAGAAGTCCGTCATACTGCTCCTGCTCCATTTCACCTCTTGCAAGCGCAAACTGCATAGCAAGCAGATAACCCGCAATAAGCTGTGTACTGTAGGCTTTTGTGGTTGCAACAGAAATTTCAGGTCCTGCGAGGGTATAAAATACATTGTCGGCTTCTCTTGCAATCGATGAGCCTACGACATTGACGATACCCAGAGTCTTAACTCCGTTGTCCTTCGCCATTCTCAGTGCGGCAAGACTGTCTGCCGTCTCACCCGACTGGCTTATGACAATAACAAGGCTGTCCTTAGCAAGCTTCATCTTCCTGTAACGAAATTCAGAGGCAAGCTCAACACGCACGGCAATCGATGTGAAGTCCTCGATAACGTACTGCACCGCCATTCCGACGTGGTAAGCCGAACCGCACGCAACTATATAAATCTGGCTGATTTTCTGCATTTCCTCATCATTAAGACCTATTTCGCCGAAACAGATTCTGCCGTCCTTTACGACGGAATTGATTGTATCTCTGATAACCTTCGGCTGTTCGTGGATTTCTTTGAGCATAAAATGCTCGTAACCGCCCTTTTCGGCAGCTTCGGCATCCCATTTTATTTCAACAAGCTCCTTCTTGATTTCCTCACGGTCAATATCATAGAAAGTAACTGCGCCCTTTTCAAGTCTCGCAATCTCCATATTGCCGATGTAGTAGACATTTCTTGTGTATTTGAGAATTGCAGGAACGTCGGAAGCAACGTAAGTCTCGCCGTTTGAGATACCGATAATCATCGGGCTGTCCTTGCGTGCCGTGTAGATTTCGCCTGCATAGTCCTTGAACATAACGCAGAGAGCGTATGAACCTCTTATGCGAATCATTGCACGGGCGATTGAATCAACAGGACCTTGGTTATACTTCTTGTAATAGTAATCGATAAGCTTTACGGCTACTTCCGTATCGGTCTGCGAGCTGAAAGTATATCCGCTCTTGGTGAGCTTTTCCCTGAGTTCCTGATAGTTCTCGATAATACCGTTATGAACGGCAACAACATTCTCGTCGTCGCTTGAATGCGGATGAGCATTGAGAACAGACGGCTCGCCGTGAGTAGCCCAGCGTGTATGACCTATACCACAGCTTCCCTTTACAGCGTCACCGCAGTTTGTCATTTTCTTGAGAACTTCCAGCTTGCCCTTAGCCTTGATTACAGCCGTTTCGCCGTCGCCGTCACGTACGGCAATTCCTGCGGAGTCATAACCTCTGTATTCGAGCTTTGAGAGACCGTCAAGCAGGACGGGTGCAGCCTGAGAATCTCCCGTAAATCCAACTATTCCACACATAATATATAATAACCTCCTGTAGTAATTCGCCAAAAAATAATATACAATTATATTATACTATATTTCGCCGTAGTTTGTCAACTGTAAAAATAAACAACAATCTTAAAGAAAAATCTATATTTATAACAAAATCCCGGGTAAAATGCCGGGATTCTGTCTGCTGATTATTGTCAGGGCTTCTGTTTTCCGCAGTTTGCGCAGAAGTTGCCTGTATTTGACGTACCGCACGAACACGTCCAGCCGTTGCTCTCGGGTTTCTGCTTACCGCAGTTTCCGCAGAACTTGCCTGTGTTGACTGAACCGCACGAACACGTCCAGCTGTTGCTTTCGGGCTTCTGCTTACCGCAGTTTGCACAGAATTTGCCTGTATTGGACGAACCGCAAGAACACGTCCACGCATTGGCATTGGCATTGCCCTGCGCCTGCTGCTGACCCATAGCGTAAAGGCTTTGGGCATTCATTCCGCCCATCTGCTGTGCCATATTCATACCATAGAAGCCCATAGCCGTACCGCCACGATTGCCCGAAGCCGATGTCATAGCCTGATTCTGCGCCTCAACCATATTTGCGGCGGCATTGAGAGGATTTCTGTTCCACGCAATATCCTCGTACTTCTTGATGTTGTCCTCGTCCTCTTTCGGAATCGATACGGATTTTATTGCAACACGGCAGACTTCAATTCCTCTGTCCTCTTTCCAGTCGCTCTTGAGGACTTCCTTCATAGCCCTCGTGATTTCGTCCGTATGAAGCGGAAGCTCGTCGTATCTTACAGTAGATGTGAGCTTCGCAAGCGCAGGCTGGAGGTGGCTCATAAACTCGTTGTAGAGCGTATTATCAATGTCCGCACGTCCGTAGCCTGTCGTAATATTTCCGCAGACGTTGGTGAAGAACATAAGCGGATTCGAGATTTTATAGGAGTACACGCCGTTACAGCGCAGTCCCACAGTAAAGCTTCTGCCGATGTCCTGATATGTCACCCTGAACGGAATCGGTGTGGAAGTGCCGAATTTGTTATCCGTGATTTCCTTGACGTTGAAATAATACACCCTCTGGTCGTGCGCAGCTGTTCCGCCGAACGCAATACGGTTGCCCATAGTCTTGAACGTCTCCCTTATGATATTGCCCAGACTTCCCGCAAAAAGGCTCGGCTCGGTTGACATATCATAGGTGTACTCGCCCGGAATCGCACAGACCTCGACAATCTGACCCTGGTCAACAATTATCATACACTGACCCTCGTTGACGACTATAACGCTTCCGTTGGTGATGATGTTGTCGTTGCCCTTGGTGTTGGACGATTTCTTGCCCGATTTCTTCTGTCCTTTGACGACAAGCATATCGGATGAGAGTGAATCGCAGTAAAAATAGT
Source organism: Ruminococcus flavefaciens (assembly GCA_023663905.1). Classification (GTDB taxonomy): domain Bacteria; phylum Bacillota; class Clostridia; order Oscillospirales; family Ruminococcaceae; genus Ruminococcus; species Ruminococcus flavefaciens_AD. Next base: position 821,326 of record JAMPGO010000001.1, on the reverse strand, counting down.
CCTTCCAGCTGTCAGCCATTGTTGAGCTGACGCCTGATACGACTGCTTTGATAAGTCCCATAGAAAAAACTCCTTTGCATTTTTATATTATTATAGCACATCCGCAGAGAAATTGCAACAGCGGATTTATTCCCAATCCTTCCAGACATCGGGACAGTAGCCGACAGTCGCCTTTCTGCCGTTCCTGACAATCGGGGTTTTAATAAGGTGCTGATTTTCAAACAGCTTCTCTTCCCTGTCGCTGTCAAGCAGGTACTTCATAAGCGTAAGGGTTGCCTTATCCTTCGCCTTTTCGTCAATTATATTATCGATACCGCCGACGGACTGCACAACGGAATTAAATTCTCCTCTGCTCATTCCCTTTTCCTTCATATCAATAAGCTGGCACTTTATGCCACGCTCCTTGAAATAACGCTCGGCTTTCTTGGTATCAAAGCACTTCTTCGTGCCGAAAATCTGTATATTCATATAATCACTCCTCAACAAGTTCCGTGGGATTTACTTCCCTGTCCGTGCGCTCGAAGCTTATGCTTATCAGGTCAAGTCCGTTCTGGGCAAAGTAAAGTCTTACGGCTGTGAAATGCGAGAACATCGGGATTTCCTTTGTGAACGATACAGGCTTGCCGTCCGTGCCGTTCCACGTAAAGACAGCGTTCGCCGTACCCATTGTGAATACCGTCAGCGGTATCTGCGCAAGCTCGCTCTGTGTTGACGAAGCCGTGACGGTAAGCTTATACCAGCCCGGATTGCTGACAATCAGACCGAAGCTGTAATCACTGCCCTTTTCCGATTTCACATCTCTCAAATCAAGCGTGAAGTTATCATCAAATTCGTGGTACTCAACAGGCTTGTCCGACGGCATATCCTCCGCACTTCTGTTGATTATCTCAATCTCGTCAGCTGTTCCCATAAGTCGCCTGAGCGCATTTGTGTGAAGCAGGAAATTACAGATATTCCTTGCATTCCTCTGAAGTTCGGCACGCTTCAAATCGCCCGAAGCAAGGCTCTCCAGCGTATTGTCATCATTGTCCACGCAGTCGGCACAGACCATATACAAATCATTCTGCGCCATTGCCATTGCCGAAAAATCAACCATATCGGGTTCACCGCCACGTCTGTTGATATGCGCCCACCAGTCCGTCATAGTAATGCCCGTGTAGTTCCACTCACGGCGGAGAATCTGCGTGCAGAGGTCGTAGCTTCCCGCAGTCCACAAGCCGTTGATACTGCCGTAAGTAGTCATAATGCTGTCAGCTCCGCCCTCTTTTACGGCGATTTCAAAGCCTTTGAGATAAATTTCACGCAATGCCCTTTCAGATACAACGGATTCAAGAAAATGCCTGTTCGTCTCCTGATTATTCGCACAGAAGTGCTTGACAGTACCTGTAACTCCTGCCTTGTGAAGTCCACAGAGTTCAGCAGAAGCCATTGCGCCTGTAAGATACGGGTCTTCGGAGAAATACTCGAAATTACGTCCGTTGAGAGGATGGCGGTGGATGTTCATTCCAGGACCGAGAAGCGTATCAACCCTGTTTACCGCCATTTCAAGTCCCAGAAGCTCAAACAGTTTCTCAACAAGCTCCTTGTTGAACGTGGAGGCGATAAGCGTACCGTTCGGCAGACTGAATGCCTTTGTTCCGCAGTCAAGGCGCATTCCCGAAGGACCGTCCGCACAGCAGGCTGACGGTATGCCGTAAGACGTGAGACTGTCCGATACTCCGCCGAACGCACTCGCCGTTCCTGCCGTAACTCTCGGGCTTCCCATACCCTCGCCACGAATGATACAGGACAAATCCTCGTCGCTGAGCTGGGCTATAAATTCATCCATAGTATTCGCACCCGAATAAACGTCCGCAAGCTTTATGCCCTTATCGCCTGTGTATTCGAGTTCCTCGGGAAGATTCTCTGTACGCCTTGCGCTCTCGTCAACCTCACTTAACGGCACGGGTTCAAATACAAGTCCGCCGTGATTCGCCATACGCTCAAACGGCTCGACAGGTGCAAGTGCCTGAGCGCACTGCTTAACCTGTTGCGTTTCGCTTATTTCAATACTGCTGCTAACAACTTTTCGGGCATTTTCAATATAAAATTTATACTCGCCCTGCTCAAGTACCCAGCAGTTTTTGTAGCCTGTAATGCCTGAATCATCGTAGGAAGCTATATTATCAAGCCATATGTCAATTACAAGATTCTGCGATTCACCCGGCGCAAGAGTTTTGGTTTTCTCAAATCCGCAAAGCATCCTTTTCGGCTGACCAAGTCTGCCCTGCGGTTTCTCAACATACAGCATAACGACTTCCTTACCGCTGTATTCGCCTGTATTTTTCACGCATATTTCAAATCTCTCGCCAGTCCTGCTTTTATCAAAAATAACGGAATTATCAGCAGTTATTTCAAAAGTCGTGTACGATAAGCCGTAGCCGAAAGGATAACGCACTTTTTCGGGTGCGAATGTATCAAAATACCTGTAGCCGACGTAAATATCCTCTGCGTAGCAGTTCTTTGTGCGGTCGCCGAAATATTTGTGCGCAGGATAGTCAGCTATGTTATATGCGATTGTATCAGGCAGTTTTCCCGACGGCGATACCGCTCCAGTCAGCACCATTGCCGTACCTGTTCCGCCTGTCATTCCGCCCTGCCACACGTAAAGAAGTGCGTCGGGTTTGCAATCTTCAATAAAATTCAGGTCAATCAATCCGCCGACGTTGAGTAAAACAATTACTTTTTTAAATTCACGACGCACTTTTACAAGCATATCCTTTTCAAGCTCCGTCAGCAGAAATGAACCCTGCTCGGGCTTAGCGTCCTGCTCCTCGCCTGCCGTTCTGCCGATGATTACTATCGCAGTACCGCCCTTTTCTGCGGATTTTCTTACCAAATCATCATTCAACGGCATTTCCGCCTGCGCCCACGGTTCTGTTCCCCAGCCTCTGCCGACATCGAACGGATTTTCACTGTCCCATTTTCTGTACACGTCAAGAAGCTCCTCGTTGAGCTGAATGCCCGATTCAAGCAAGCCGTCAATAATGCCCGTGACTTTCGAGACATTCACCATTCCGCCCGAGCCTGTACCGCTTTTATAGTAATGAAGCTGAATGCGCCCGAAAACCGAGATAATCTCATCCTTTTTCAGCGGAAGTGCGGAATTGTCGTTCCTGAGCATAACAATGCCCTCCGCAACGGTTTCGGAAGCAAGCTGTATATATTTCTCCCAGTCAAGTACCTTTTTCATAAAACATTGCCTCATTTCATAACATAATCAGATACTACAATTATAACAAATATTCCCACGTTTTGCAATAGTTTTTTATAAAAAAAGCGGACAAATTTCTGTCCGCTCCTGTTTATTTTATTAATGCGAAATAGCCGAGAACGAGTATACCCAGTACTATTCTGTACCAGCCGAACACCTTGAAATCGTGCTTTTTGATGTAGTCCATAAGGAACTTGATTACGAAAATCGATACGACGAACGCTGTAATCATACCGACCGCAAGTATTCCGAGCTGTGCGCCGTCAAATCCGCCGTCGTATTTTATAAGCTTCAGCAGACTTGCACCGAACATTACAGGCACGGCAAGATAGAACGTGAACTCCGCTGCAACTGTTCTTGATACTCCGATAAGCAATGCCCCGACGATTGTCGCTCCTGAACGTGATGTTCCGGGAAAAAGTGCGGCGATAAGCTGGAATGCGCCGATAATCAGCGCCGTCTGATATGTAAGCTCGCCGATTGAATTGACTTTAGGCTTCCTGTTCTTATTCCAGTTCTCCACAACGATAAACGCAATACCGAAAATTATGAGTGCGAGGGCGACGACCCAAGGGTTATAGAAATGCTCATCAATCCAGTCGTCAAGAATTACACCCACAACGGCGGCAGGTACGCACGCAACCACGACCTTGAACCACATCTGCATAATATCTTTCTTGATATACGCTCCGAAGCCGTCCTTTTTAAGCGGATGAGCATTGTTTTCTTTGCCGAACGGAAACAGCTTCTTCCAGAAGATTATTACTACCGCAATAATCGCACCGAGCTGAATCACGACATTGAACATACTTATGAACGAATCGTTTACTTCCGCATTGTCGCTCACGCTGAGGTGAAGAAATTCGTCAACGAGAATGAGATGACCCGTACTGCTGACGGGAAGCCATTCTGTTATGCCCTCGACGATACCCAATATAAAAGATTTGATAAATTCCCAGACCATACCATTTTCCTCTCTGTAAAAACTAATAATCATTATACCATATTATCAATTATATGTCAAATAAAATTTATAAATACTTTTGTTTTGTCATACAAACTTATTAAAAAAATTCTCTATTGACAAAATTTATATGAGGTGATATAATATAATCACTAACAAATTCAGTTTCCGGAATCTGAAAAATATGCAAATTAGTCAAAAATATATTCAGAGGTACATATATGAGGGTTAATGTTATCGGCGAATCCCTTCCGCAGGAAGAGATTGACGCTTATAAGGCTTATGGCGAAAAGAAATACAGCAACAGGGTTATCAGGGAAATGACTGTCACTGCCGATGGTGATTTTGTTGACCTGAAATTTGAGTTCGCTGATATTCCTTTTGACCGTGTAAGACGTATCACGGGATACCTCGTCGGCACTCTTGACCGCTTCAATAACGGCAAGCGTGCAGAGGAACACGACAGAGTGAAGCACACGGTTTAATACAAAAATATTATTATGGAGGTAATTTATTATGGCTAAATATGTTTGTCCTGTTTGCGGATATGTTCACGAGGGCGATGAAGCTCCCGAGAAATGCCCGCAGTGCGGAGTTCCCGGCTCAAAGTTCATCAAGAAGGAAGAAGATAACGCAGGCGGTCTTGTTTTTGCCTGTGAACACGAAGTAGGAGTTGCAAAGGCTGTTACAGATACTGAGATTATTGAAGGTCTCAAGGCTAACTTCTCTGGCGAATGCACAGAGGTTGGTATGTATCTCGCTATGGCAAGAGTCGCTTTCAGAGAGGGCTATCCCGAAATCGGTCTCTACTGGGAAAAGGCTGCTTACGAGGAAGCTGAACACGCTGCAAAGTTTGCTGAACTTCTCGGCGATGTCGTTTCTTCTTCCACAAAAGAAAACCTCGAAAAGAGAGTTGCAGCAGAACACGGCGCAACAGAGGGCAAGCTTGCACTTGCAAAGAGAGCTAAGGAACTCAACCTCGACGCTATCCACGATACAGTACACGAAATGGCTAAGGATGAGGCTCGCCACGGCAAGGCTTTCGAGGGTCTCCTCAAGAGATACTTCGGCTAATCCATAGATAAGCAGAGGGACTTTTACAGTCCCTCTTTTTTTATAAAAAAGCCCGGACGATAAATCCGGACTTTTGATTTTTAGCCGAGAACTACTGTGATGTCGTTTGTATCAGCAAGCTTGTCGGCAGGGATATAATTTCCGCCGAGCTTTTCGCCGTTGAGTGTGATTTCCTTAACTCCCGATTCAACGTGAGCGGAGTTGTCAACAGTAATATTGAGCTTCTTGCCACGGAAATTTTTCTCGATTCTGAAGCCGTCCCACTCCGACGGGATTGAAGGTGAAACAAGAAGTCCGTCAGCATCGGGGCGCATACCGCAGATACCCTCAACACAGCCTACCATTACGGTTGAAGCCGTACCCGTAAGCCAGTGTACGTGAGAACGTCCCTCGAACGGTGAAGCCTTGGATTCCGTGAACTGTCCGTGTACGTAAGGCTCCATAACACGGATTTCTGCCTTGTCGTTCATATTTGCAGGTGAGCTTTCCATAAAATACTCGAATGCACGGTTGCCGTGACCCATAAGAGCTTCGGCAAGAATAAGCCAGCCCTGCGACTGCGAGAAGATACCGCCGTTTTCCTTGGTATCGTCGTTGAAGATGTGCATAAGTGCGCCGTCAAACCAGTGGTCTTTGTAGGGCGGTTCGAGAAGCTTTGCGCCGTACGGAGTGTTGAGTATTTCGTGTACGCTGTTCATTGCCTTGTCAGCCTGTTCAGCACTTGCGAAGCCCGAAATTACGCTCCACGACTGCGGATTGAGCCACATATTTGCCTCGGGGTCTTTCCTTGCGCCGACGATTACACCGTCCTCACGGATTCCACGGATAAATCTGTCCTCGTCCCAGCATTTTTCAAGCGATTCGGCAAGCTTCTTCTGTACGTCGTCAATATATTCAACATAATCGCTGTCGTCTCTGGACTTCGCCATATCCCTGATAACGTCCATAGCGTAGTAGAGCTGGAATGCAACGAACGTGGATTCGCCCTTTGCGCCAAGTCTGAGACAGTCGTTCCAGTCTGCGTGGAGACCTGCGGGCATATCGTGTATGCCGAGGTGTTCCATTGAGAATCTGATTGCGTTTTTGAGGTGGTCGTAAACCGTAGCCTCACCGCCGTTTGCATAGACGATAACCTCATCAAGGAATGCCTTGTTGCCCGATTCGCCGATATACTTGACAATTGTCGGGAAGAGCCAGAGTGCGTCGTCTGCACGGTATGAAGGATGACCTGTTTCCTTGACGTATTCAGGGTCGTCAGGTGTATTCTCGTGACCTGCATTGTGGTTGAATTTTACAAGAGGAAGTCCTCCGCCGTTATCAACCTGCGCCGACAGCATAAAGCGTATCTTCTCGCAAGCCATTTCAGGGTCGAGGTGAATGATACCCTGAATATCCTGAACAGTATCACGGTAGCCGTATCCGTTGCGGAGTCCGCAGTAGATGAACGAAGCCGCTCTTGACCAGATAAACGTGATAAAGCACTGGTAAGCGTTCCATACGTTAATCATATTGTTAAATTCAGCCGACGGTGTTTCTACCTTGAAGTTGCCGAGCTGTGTGTGCCAGTAATTCTTGAGTTCAGCGATTTCGGAATCAACCTTGCCCTCTGCCTTGTACTCGTTGAGGATTGCTGTAGCCTGCGCATTGTTCTTCTGTCCGACGATGTAGATAAATTCCTGAGTTTCGCCGGGTGAAAGAGTTATATCGGACTGCAAAGCTCCGCAGGAATTGGAGTTGTAGTTCAGACCGTTGTTGCACTTGCCTGATTCAACGGCAATCGGATTGGAATATGTTCTGTATGCGCCGATAAAATCGCTGAGAGAGCCGTTGTAAGCCGTTATATCAGCTCCGACCATACCGAAGAAGCGCTCCTGATTATTCGAGCCTGTCTCATCCTTGCCGTCGTTCTCGTTGATATGCTGAACGATTTTATTCTCCTCAAAGCTTGTACGTGAGATAAAAAGCGTATACTGGAGGTTAACCTGGTCCTGCTCATAGTTGTTTTCGTTGGTGAACTCGCAGAAGCCGTAAACGGAAAGCTTACGCTCTGTATCGGAGTTGTTTGTAACCTTTGCTCGCCATACTTCATAGGTCTTGCCGTAGGGTACATAGTAGGTGACTTCCGAGCCTATGCCCTTGTATTCAGCGGAAATAACCGTGTAGGCTGTACCGTGACGGCATACGGATTTGTACCGGTCAAGCGGTTTGCCGACAGGCTGCCACGATGCCGACCAGTAGTCGCCGTCAGCATTGTCACGAATGTAGATATAACGTCCCGGAAGAGCCATATCCGAATTGAAACGGTAACGCAGGATACGTCCGTTTGCGCCCGACTTCACAAAGCTGTAGCCTGCGGCATTGTTGGAAATCATTGCACCGTATTCAGGGTCGCCGAGATAGTTCGCCCAGGGTGCAGGAGTTGCAGGATTGGTAATCACGTACTCCTTGTTTTCAAGGTCAAAATGTCCATAGTTCATAATTTTCTACTCCTTCTGCTGTATATTGACAAAACAGCATAATAATATCTTATTATATCATCTATTCTGATATTTTGCAATAGTTTTGCAGAAGATTCTCTGCATTTTTATGGAAAATAAGTTCCTTTTCTTCGGAATTAAGCGGAAGAGAATCAATCAGGTCGATTTCATTCTGCGGATTATCCCAAGGTGCGTCGCTTCCGAAAAGGATTTTGTCAGCTCCGTGGGTTTTTATAATCCTGAACAGCTGTTCTGCGCCGATATATCCCGACAATATGCCCGTATCGAACAGGATATTGCCGTATTTTCCCGCTATGTACTCCTCAACGTCGTCAAACATAAGCATTCCGCCGAGATGAGCCGAAATTATTGTCAGCTCAGGGACTTTTTCCGCAATATTCGCAAAGCTTTTCGGCGTGGCAAGTACCTCGTCACCGCTTAAAGGGTCCCAGCCTCCGTGGAATACCGCAAAAAGCCCGAGTTCGGCGATTTTTTTATAGACAGGTATCATACGTTCTTCATCGGGTCGGAAATGCTGATACTCGGAATGAAACTTTATGCCGTAAAGTCCGAGCTGTTTTATGCGCTCCAGCTCCTGAAAAATATCATCGGAATCAGGGTGAACCGTACCACAACAGAAAATTCCACCACCTGTAATTTCCGAAGCCCAGTTGTTTATTGCGGTCTGCTGGGATGGCTTTGTGGCTATGGGAAGTATCATAGCACGGCTTATACCGCACTCCGCCATAATTTTTTCAAGTCCGTGCAAAGTACCGTCTGTGCAGGGCGAAATTGCCCTTGTTTCGGCATTTTCAGATGTTTCAGCCGTATGAGTGAGCGAAGCCATTGCACGCTCCGCAAGTGTATCTGTAAATGCGTGAGTGTGAAAATCAAAGTATTCCATAGGCGCTTACTCCATAACGTGTTCCATTGCGCAGTAAAAGATTTTCTGAACGTGAGCGTCGCAGAGGGAATAGAAAATCGTCTTGCCCTCTCTGCGAGCCTTTACAAGCCGTGCCTGTTTAAGCACACGGAGCTGGTGAGAGATTGCAGACTGCGTCATACCCAAAAGCCTTGCAATATCGCACACGCACATCTCGCTCTGCCCGAGTACAAAAAGAATGCGGATTCTTGTTGAATCGCCGAAAACCTTGAGAAGCTCCGCCGTATCATACAGCACGGATTCATCAGGCATAATCTTAGCCACCTTGTCAATTATATCCTGATGACCGCCACAGTCATATTCATCGTTAAAAATTTCCTCCAATTATACCACTCCTTTTTTTAATAAACCGCTGCAAATGAAAGTATCTGCAACGAAAGATAAACCGCCATAATACTGAATGCAAGCCCGATAATGCAGGTGAGGGTCGCCCATATATCATAAACTTTTTTCAGCCTTTTGCTGTACCAGACTGTGCAGGTGCGGTCTGTTTTGTATGCAAGTCCCGATTCACGGGGAAAAACGCAGGGATATTCCTCGCCGTCTATCAGATAGTATGCGACCTGAAATTTACTGCCCTCGGGTTTATCCGTGCGGACAAACACAGCCTTTTTTCTTCCGGCGAAAAACAGGTGCAGGCAGAAATATATGAAGAGAAGAAGCATTGCGATGATTGCAAGCTCGATGAGGCAAAGTCCGCCCGCAATGAGCGTTGCGTTGCTTATGCCGATAACCTTGCACAAGACTATTATTACAATCAGCGAAATAATAAACTCCATTCAATCAACTCCGACAGCGATGATATTTTTATTATACCATATTTTTTAATTAAAGTCAAATTGCAGGCGATTTTTATCACAATTGATTTTTATGTTGATTAATATACAAAAAATTAATAAATTAACGCTTAAATAATAACATAAATTGTTTGATTTTATGTTAGAATAAATATGACCAAAATTATTTGACAGGGAGATGAAAAATGGGTGAAAATTCTAAAAATGTGATTCACGAAAATATTGTTGATGTTGTTGACGATTTTGATTACTCCACGCAGGACGAATCCTACAATGTGCTTTTCCGCAAATGGCGCAGGGAAAAAGGCAATCCGTTCGCATTTGCCTTTGCGGAAAACAAAAAGGAACGCACCTATATTGACGGTCGTGGTTTTATCGCAAGCTCTGCCGTTGAAGCCGAGAAAAAAGTTCTCACGGATATTTTTTACTATATAGGTCTGGCACTGCTTATATGGATTGCTTTCGGCGATGTTCTCAGCAAAATAATTATTTCTTTACTAAGCTTCATCGGAGTCAACATACATAACAACTATTTCAGCTCGAATATTTACGGCGGAAGCACGGAGATTGTGACGGTTCTGATAATACTTACGTTCATAAAAGTATTCATTCCGCTTATGTTCCTGCACCGCAAATTCAGGCTTCCGGCAAAGGTCGAGTTTATGGGAAGCCTTAACAGCCCTATGGCTCTTATGGGTGCGATTTCAACAGCTCTTGCCGTGTGCGTTGTAACAAGCCTGCCGTCCGCTTATTCGAGCGAATCAAAGGAAATATACGAGTTCTTCAAAAATGTTGAAACAGACGTTTCCGTATGGGGACAGGCTGAATTTATAGTATACACAATTTTTGATGTTATTATAATATCAGCCGTTTCGGAAATATTCTTCCGTGGCGCTATGTTTGCGGTACTCAGACAGTTCGGCGACACATTCGCCATTGTAATTACTACGCTGATTGCTGTATTTCTGCCACAGAATCTACAGACAATGCCTGCCGTCGCACTTATATCGCTTGTCGCTTCATACGGGCTTGTTTCAAGCGGAAGCATATTTACTTCAATTGCTGTTGTGATTATCTACAAAATGTATACTCTTGCGCTGGCAATCATCGAAACAGAAGCTTCGGAAAATATGCCGTTGACGAGAAATCTTTTTATGATGACAGTGCTTGTCATCGGCGGATTGGGTATGCTGGTATACTGGCTTTACAGAGTGAAAACAAAACAGTACAATCTCGCTCCGTACAAATCAGAGCTTAAATTCAGAGACAGACTTATACACTCAGTAAAAACTTTTCCATTCTCGGCAGTCGCTCTCCTCTGCATTGCTTCTGCCATAGTAAAGGCGGTGCTTTGATATGGATATATATATGGAACGTGCGCTGGAGCTTGCAGGGCTTGCTTCGGATGAGGGCGAAGTACCTGTGGGCGCTGTTATTATTAAAAAATCAACGGGAGAAATCATCGGCGAGGGCAGAAATATGCGTGAATCGGAAAAAAATGCCCTCGCTCACGCTGAAATCATCGCCATAAATCAGGCTTGCCGTAAGCTCGGAGGCTGGAGGCTTCCCGACTGCGCCCTGTACGTCACGCTCGAACCCTGCCCTATGTGCTGTGGTGCGATTATAAACTCACGCATTGACGACGTTTACTTCGGTGCGTATGATTTGAAGGCAGGCTCGGCTGAATCAGTCCAGAAGATGTTCAGCCTGCCGTATAATCACAAGCCGAACTCCTACGGCGGTATTATGGAACACGAATGCTCGGCTGTGCTGAAAAAATTTTTCAGGGAACTGCGTGAAAAAAATCACGAAAGACTTGACAGATTCAAAAAAATGTGATATTATATTCCTGTTGTATTGTATCCTCTCCGGAGGAATAATAACAAGGAGGAAAATTTAATATGAAAGCAAAAGTCGACACTAAAACTCTGGTGCTTGCCGGACTTCTTGCGGCTCTTGTTGTGGTTATCACAAACTTCAACATCCCGATTGGTCCGCTCTCGATTTCGCTGACTGTTATTCCCGTTGCCATTGCTGGAATTGCCCTCGGACCTATAGGCGGTGCTGTCATAGGAGCTGTTTTTGGCATATGCAGTTTTTTACAGTGCTTCGGAATACTCGGCACAAGCGGAATGGGTGTGTTTACGCTCCAGATAAGCCCTGTACTTACGTTTTTACAGCGTTTCGTACCAAGAGTCCTTGACGGATTCTGCGTGGGACTGATTTTCAGACTGGTGACGAAAATCGCCAACGAGAAGGTCTCCTGTTTTGTCGCAGGATTCTGCTCGGCATTTCTCAATACCGTGTTCTTTATGAGCGCACTGGTTATTCTGTTCGGCAACAACACCGGTTTTCAGGAAACCTATATGGGCGGAAAAGGTCCGCTTATTTACATCATAAGCTCCATTTCAGTAAATGCCGTGCTTGAAATGGTTGCCTCAACAATCGTTGCGGGCGCAGTAGGTTTTGCATTATTCAAGGCAAAGCTGATTGCTGTTCCCGAAAAGAAACTCAAAAATGCATAAGATAATTACAATACAACAAAGGAGAGCCTTAAAAAAGCTCTCCTATTTTTGTGTGCTTTTCAGTATTTTCGCAAAAGCTGTATCAAGTGCCTTGCCGAGTATCAGCGCTGTGGCAAAATTGCCGATACAATGTGCGATGTCAAACGGTATTCCCGAAATCCAGTAGTTGAGTGCGTACAAGGGCGATGCAACGATATACGGCAGAGCGAATACCGCCCCGAAACACAGCCCGAACGCTCCGTTTATTATCGCCCACACTGCCCAGCTGTCGGTTTTCCTCAGCCTGTAGACAATCAGAGAGAAAAGTGGCCATATCACAAGATACGTCAGCCACCACAGACCGAATCCCCACGTTATCGCCGTGAGGAATACATACACGAAGCACGCAAGCGTACCCTCTTTTCCGAGATTTTTCGTGAAGATTACTATAAGCAGGGTCACAACTTCTATGTTCGGAATCGCCGATAATGCAACCTGCGAAGCGTACAGCAACGCTCCGAGCAGGGCAATCCGTGTTATCTGCCTTATCTTCTTCAATAGCCTATCTTAAGTTCGAGCAGATATACATCGCCGTCTGCAATAACAATCTCGTCAGCTCCTGTCATAGCGGATTCGCCGTTGACTGAAATGCTCCACCACGATTGGTCGTCGCTTTTTGCCTCATAGCCCTGCACGGAAGTAATATAACGTCCGTATTCAGAGGTATCAAAACCGATAAGTCCCTCTTTGTCAAGGAAATCGCCAAGATACTGCTCGTCCGTTGAATACGTCTCGCTGAACGAATAACTGTCACGCTCGTCCTCTACCTGCAAAGTAATCGATTTTCCGCCCTCAGCAGGTTCTTCCCTTGTACTGCTGTAGATAAACCACAAGCCCGTACATACGGCGATAAGAATCACGATTCCCGCAATTATGGCAATCAGCCTTTTGTTATTATTTTTTTCCATAGTAAAAAACTCCTTTCAGAATAAACTGCCCGATTATTTTAGCATATTTTTTTCCCGATGTCAATACATTACTTGCTATTTCATAAAAAATGTGATATAATAGAATGAATATATATATAAAGGAGAATACTATGAAACTTCTTGCAATCGACGGAAACAGTATTCTGAACCGTGCATTCTATGGTATAAAACTGCTTTCAAATAAAAAGGGCGTATTTACAAATGCGGTTTTCGGATTTATGAATATCTATCTCAAAAATTTCGGCGAAGTAAATCCCGACTGCGTTGCCGTTGCGTTCGATTTGTCCGCCCCGACATTCAGGCACAAGGCTGTGGCGACTTATAAAGCCAACCGCAAGGGTATGCCTCCCGAACTGGCACAACAGCTCCCTTTAATCAAAGACCTGCTGAATCTTATGGGCATAAAGGTTGTGGAATGCGAAGGCTATGAGGCTGACGATATTCTCGGCACGCTCTCGAAAATCTGCACCGACAGCGGTAACAAGTGCTTTATTCTTACGGGCGACCGTGACAGCCTGCAACTTATTGACGAAAACGTAACAGTCCTGCTTGCAACAAACAAGGGCGATATTCATTATACTCCCGAAAAATTCAGCGAGGATTACGGCTTCGAGCCAATTAATCTTATCGACCTAAAGGCACTTATGGGCGACAGCTCCGACAATATCTCGGGTGTTGCCGGAATCGGCGAAAAAACGGCTTCTGCGCTTATCAAAGAATACCGTACTATTGAGAATCTTTATGCAGGCTATGCGGATTCAGGGCTTACAAAGGGTGTTAAAAATAAGCTCGCAAACGGCGAAAATCAGGCTAAGGAGAGCAAATGGCTTGCTACTATCGTCCGTGACGCTCCTGTTGACAAATCGCTTGACAGCTACAGAATCGGCGAGACTGATAAAAACGGTGTAAGCAGGCTTCTAACGGAGCTTGAAATGTACAAGCTTCTTGACAAGCTCGGCATATCTCCGTCAGAATCCGCAAAGGAAACAGTACCCGAAACGTATGAGCCTGTTGAAGTAACAGAAAATGCCCTCACGGATGATGTTATCGACACTCTCGCAAATGCCAGCTATCTTTTTGACGGCAAAAATCTGTCCGTAAGGTGCGGAAATAACGTCTATAAGACCGATTCCGCCGAATTAATCCGCCGATTTCTTGCTTCTGACTGCGGGAAGATTACGGACGATGCCAAACCGCACTACCGCTTTGCAATGGCTGACGGCGGAAATCTCCGCAACCTGAAAAGCGACATCTCCGTGTGCGGTTATCTGCTGAATACCTCCGCTTCCGATTACTCCACGGAACATCTCTGTGCGGAATACGGTGTGCATTATTATGCCGAGAACGGTGAGTATGCGGATTTGATTTCCCTTGAAAACCTCGAAAAGAAACTACGCAGTGAAATTGAAAAAGAGGGTATGATTCAGCTCCTTGACGATATAGAAATGCCGTTGACTGAGGTTCTTGCTTCAATGGAGCATACAGGAATCGAGATAAATCAGCAGGGCGTCAAGGATTTCGGCGTACAGCTTTCCGAGATGATTGAGGAAACACAGCAGATGATTTTTGACGATGTGGGTCACGAATTTAATATCTCATCGCCGAAACAGCTTGGCACGGTTCTTTTTGAGGAACTCGGACTTCCGGCAGGCAAAAAGACCAAAAGCGGATATTCCACAAATGCCGATGTACTGGAGAATCTGCGCAGTTTATCGCCTGTTGTCGATAATGTGCTTAAGTACAGGCAGTACACCAAGCTCAACTCAACTTATGTGGTCGGACTTCTTGACAAGGTTGCTGACGACGGCAGGGTTCACACCTGTTTTAAGCAGACCGAGACCCGTACGGGCAGAATCTCTTCCACTGAACCAAATATGCAGAATATCCCTGTCCGCACGGAATTAGGCTCGCAGATGAGGAAATTTTTTGTTGCGGAAGAGGGCAAGGTTCTTGTTGACGCTGATTACAGCCAGATTGAGCTTCGTGTTATGGCGCACCTCTGCGGTGATAAAAATATGATTAATGCGTTCAATTCGGGCGAGGATATTCACACGATGACCGCTTCGCAGGTGTTCGATATACCTGCAATTATGGTTACGCACGAGATGAGAAGCAATGCCAAAGCCGTGAATTTCGGAATAATCTACGGCATAAGCGAATTTTCGCTCTCAAAGGATATTAACGTAAGCGTGGCGGAAGCGAAGAGATATATTGCGGATTACCTTGCAAATTATCCCGAAGTAAAGAAGTTTATGGACGGTACTGTTGAAAACGCAGTTGAAACAGGTATTGTTACAACGATGTTCGGGCGGAAGAGATACATCCCTGAAATCAAATCGTCCAACAAGATTGTGCAGAAGGCAGGAAAAAGAATCGCTATGAATACTCCTGTTCAGGGTACGGCGGCGGATTTGATAAAGATTGCGATGATTAACGTCTACAGGCGACTTAAAGCCGAAAATCTCAACGCACAGCTGATTTTGCAGGTACACGACGAGCTTATTATAGAATCCGATACTTCCTGCGCCGATAAGTGTGCGGAAATCCTGCGTGAAGAGATGATGAACGTCTGTGAGATGAGAGTACCGCTGTCGGTTGACGTTAACAAAGGAGTGAGCTGGTATGACGCAAAAGGCTGATTTCGCACTCCACAAAGTCTCGCCAGATACTAATCCTGCCGTATTCCCTGCCCTCTCCGTACTTGACAAGGCTTGTGTGGGTGCGGACGGCTGGTCGGCGGAAGCATTTGTTTCGGAAGTACAGAAAGATAATGGTATCGTGATTGCCTGCTATGCGGATATGTGCGTTGTCGGGCTGATTTCGGGCTATTTTGCAGGCGACGAGGCTGATATAACAAGCGTTGCGGTTGACGAAAATTACCGCCGTCAGGGTATCGCCCTGCTTCTTATGGAGGAATTTCATAAACATCTGCCCGACTGTATCAGCGAGATTTTTCTCGAAGTAAGGGAATCAAATACCCCTGCAATCTCGCTCTATGAAAAATGCGGATTTGAAAAGCTGTCCGTAAGAAAAAACTTTTACGATAATCCGCCCGAAAACGCTGTTGTTATGGTAAGAAAACTGAAATGAAGCATTATATTATCGCAACAATGATTATAAGCACGGCTGTTTTCTGGGGAATAATCCTTACCGCCCTTATCTGCGGATATATCATTAAAAAACGGGACACACGGCAGGACAGCTATGAGAAAAGCGACCTGCACGGAACATTATGTTTCATATTTAACTTACTCGGCGGATTTCTTCTGTTTGAACTGTTCTCCCTGACAATAGCTGTGTTTACAGGGTCAGCAGTATTCAATATTATTCTGCATTTCCCTGCGTGGTACGTTGCAATGTGGACTGCCGAGAGAATTTTTCCGCATATAGTAAATCCTCTTGTCGGGATTTTTGTTGGTGATGATGAGTAAATTGAAGTTTATGGAGGAAATTGAATGAAACTTTGTACAGTATATATAATGGTAAATGACATAGAAAAATCTGTTGATTTTTACAGGCAGTTATTACAGGAAGAACCGTTATACAGCAATGATGACAGGTGGGTGCAGTTCAGCAATCATATTGCACTGTATAATTACCGCTATGATAAAAAAATTATGGAAGGCGATTCTTCGGGTAATTTCAGTCAGACGTATATTGAGGATTTCAATAAAAGCAAAGAAAATCCTAAAAATGACATCGTTGTCTTTAATTTTGAGACTGAGGATTTGAAAAAAGAGTATCAGCGACTGAAAAATCTTAATATCGGGGAAGTTTCTGATTTAATGTATGTAAACGTTCATATGCCATACTGGTATTTTAACATAACAGACCCTGACGGTAATGTCATTGAAATAACAGGACAATATAATTAAAAAGAAAGGTGATAAATATGTTAATACTTGGAATAGAAAGCTCCTGCGACGAAACGGCAGCGAGCGTGTGCGAGGACTGCCGAAACATAAAGTCGTCGGTGATTTCCACACAGATTGAGGAACACAGGAAGTACGGCGGAGTTGTACCCGAAATAGCTTCACGCCGTCACTGCGAGAATATTCTCGGTGTAGTCCGCAAGGCTCTTGACGATGCAGGTGCAACGCTTGCCGACCTTGACGGTATCGCCGTGACATTCGCTCCGGGACTTATCGGCGCACTTCTCGTCGGAGTGAATTTCGCTAAAGCTCTTGCTTTTTCGGCAAACAAACCGCTGATACCCGTACATCACATTGCAGGACATATCGCCACAAATTACATCTGCCACAAGGAACTTGAACCGCCCTATCTCTGCATAGTTGCAAGCGGCGGTCACAGCCATATCATCGAGGTACTAAGCTATACGAAATTCCGTGTAGTCGGCAGAACACGTGACGACGCCGCTGGCGAATGCTTTGACAAATGCGCAAGGGCTATGGGATTCCCATATCCCGGCGGTGTTCATATCGACAGGGCTTCACAGTCGGGCGACCCGAAAGCGTTTAAGCTTCCGCACCCTGTTGTTGCAGGAAGCGAGTTTGATTTCAGCTTCTCGGGACTCAAAACCTCTGTGATAAATATGCTCCACCACGCTGAACAGAAGGGCGAGACTATCAACAAAAACGACCTCTCGGCAAGTATTCAGTCCGCTATTTCGGAAATCATCACGGATAAGACTATGCGCTCGGCTGAATCGCTCGGCTATAAGAAAATCGCCCTCGCAGGAGGTGTTTCGGCTAATACGGGTGTACGCTCGGCGCTCTCGGAAGCCTGTGCTGAACGTGGCTATGATTTCTATATGCCCGAAATCAGTCTCTGCGGAGATAACGGCGCAATGATTGCCTGTCAGGGAAGCTATAACTTCCTCGCAGGAATTACAGCGGACGAAAGTCTTAACGCAAGGGCTACGCTCTCAATGGATGAAATATAAACTTCTGGAGGATATAATTATGAAAAAGCTTATTTCACTTATGCTTGTTTTTTCGGGACTGTCAATGTCGTTATTAACAGGCTGTTCGGGCGAATCCGCACCTGAAAGCTCGGAGGAAGTATCAAGACAGATTCGTGTAAGCTCCACTGAAATTGACCCCGAGATAATAGGCAGTTGGAAAAACGATTACAACGGCTATATTTTTGACGCTGACCACAAAGTTTCGCTGATTATGGACTTCTCCGCTATGGGAAATTATTTTACTTCCGACGGCGATTTTCAGATGGCAGGCGGAATTATGACAAAGGACGAGAATATCACCTACGACGGCACAAATCTTATTATAGACCGTGAATATATTGACGAAGATGATAACCTGCCGTATTACCAGATTCTTCTGAGTATGACAAGGACGGACGAAGCCAATCCCGACAGCTACGACGGCACTTATGTAATTTCAACAGGTGCGTGCATTATTACAATTGCCAATATGGTCGGTATGACATTTGAGGAAATGGACAATTTCACTATTGAAGCGGAAGTAAAGGGCGACAGTTTTATTATTACCGTCAAGGACTACTGCGACTACGAAACAAACAGCGGTACTCTTGAGCTTTTCAGCCAGTATATGAACTACAATGACGAAAGCGCAACGTCAGTCCCGTATTCATACAAAATTGAAGGCGATACGCTTACGCTTGATTTTACCGCTGAGGACGAGGTTCTTTCCGAAGTATATCAGAGGGTGGAATAATATGGTAAAAAAATTAACAGCTGTATTAATCTGCTCCGCTGTAATATCATCCCTGTCCGCCTGCGGTGATTCGCAGTCTGAATCATCGCCGAAATACAGCAGGGACGATATTCTCGGCGAATGGTACAGCGGTGAAATAGGCGGAAGCTTTTACTTCGGCGAGGATAATAATTTAAGTCTCCGTGTTGATGTTACGGATATGATGTACATCGACGAAAATAACATAGCACATATCGCAGGTTCGGACGAGGATTTTTCAGACAGCTGTGATTTTGACGGCAGAACGTACAGCTTTGAAGTCAACGGTGTTGATATGCTGACTATGAGCCGTGAGGAATCATCTGAATCGGCTTTCGGCGAATACACTCTACAGAGCGGTATTCTTTACGACGAGCTTTCGTCCGTCTACGGCGACTTAAACGACAGATACAGTATCATCGCCGATAAAGATACGCTCAATGCGCAGATTCGTATGTGCGAGTTCAGCGTTAAAAATAATATAATTACTTTTTCGGGCAACGACCTGTCATTTTTCGGTGCAGACGAGGGAACGGCAAGTATATTCAACTTCGCCGTGCAGAGCGATGTACTCACGCTTGTCGGGACGAGTAATACTCTTGTGTTCGCAAAAGTAAAATAAAACGGAGACAAAAGTCTCCGTTTTTTTCTTATTCATTGACAGGAAGCGAATCAATAAGCCCTGCCTTGAGCTTCTGGATTGCAAGTGCGTCCATACCTGTGATTCCGTCGCCGGGATTATAAACATCCGCATTCTTTGCGCCCTGCTCCGAAAGAGCGTACTTGTCCCTGTTGCCGAGCGACTGAATAATTGCGGCTGCGTCGGCAATATCAACAACACCGTCCTCGTTAGCGTCGCCTGTTATTCCCGATACAGCGGATTCAGTCTTAACAGTTACCGAAGTGCTTGCAAGTCCTTTTGTGAATAAATATGCCTGCATAAGTCTTGCGCTCTCTGATTCGTCAACATCAGTGAAAATCTCTCCGCCTTTATAGTTTATGCTGAATTTATACTCATTCTCGCCGTCTGCCTGTTCTGCAATCCTGAACGGAATGGTAATAATATTACCTGATTTTCCAAGATTACCATTACTCATAGCAGAAACAGCAATCTGATTTTTTTCCTTGTTGCAATCGTAATTGACAGAACAAAATTTGATTGCCGAACCAATATTTACATTTAAACCACCATAATTTGTGGATACAGGCTCAAGTTTTTCGTCGAAATCAACAGTAAAGCCCAGCATTGACCAATTTTTCGATGTGCCTGAAATATCAACTGAAAGATTTATAATTCCGTCGTCAGTCGGTTCAGCGGAAAGCACAAACTCTGGCTTATATTCTGAGCTTGCAATTTCATCTTCGGAAAATCCGCCTGTCGGGTCGTTGCTGTACGGCGCACCGTTCAAACCGTCTCCTGTTATTCCAAGAGCGCTGTAATTTTCGCTGATATATGAACTAAACGAGCAGGTTTCACCATTAAGTCTTGCGATATAATATGACTGAATTATTGAAGCATCAATTGCATCAACATGATTGTCTTTATTAATATCGGCATTAATGAGCTGTGCTTCTGTTAAAGTGAAATTTTCGCCTGTTGAAATTATTGCATATTCTCTTGCAATAATTGAAGAGTCTTTTATATCAACAA
The DNA here is from genome assembly GCA_023663905.1 of Ruminococcus flavefaciens. Taxonomy (GTDB): domain Bacteria; phylum Bacillota; class Clostridia; order Oscillospirales; family Ruminococcaceae; genus Ruminococcus; species Ruminococcus flavefaciens_AD. Next base: position 800,999 of record JAMPGO010000001.1, on the reverse strand, counting down.
CGCCGTCCTCGTTCACATCGCCTAATGAATCTGCTGTAACAGGAGTCTCATTCACAACGGAATAAACCCTCTCGTACATCGTTTCAGCCCATAACCTGCGCATTTCGGCATAGCCCGTATCGGCAGGGTGAACACCGTCTCCGCTGAGTAAATCGGGATTTTCTGTAAAGAACTCCTCAAAATCAGGACCTTGTACAATCTTGCTTCCGTACTCGTTATAGAGCTTGTCAATCATCTGATTGTAAAGCGGTACGTTGTCTTTTACGTCGTCGTTCGTTGAAGCGGGAATCTTCGGAAGCACAGGGATTTTGCCCGCACTGATAATTGCGTCAATCATATACTTCGTGTTCTCGTAATATTCCTGCGTGGCATTGGGATTTCCCCAGCAGTCGTTTGTGCCGTATGCGATACTTACATACTTCGCCTGAGATACGGCAAGCCAGCGGTCAATATTTTCCCTGCCGTCACTGCTCTTTATTCCTCCGATACCGCCGTTTTCCTGAATCGGAAAATACTTGTCGTCAATCTGATTGATGTGAGTTGCAAAGCCTATGCCGTAACAGTTATTCATTCCGCCTGCGGTAATTGAATCGCCCAAAAACAGCCAGCTGTCGGAAATTCCGTCGCTTACGCTGTGAATATCAAAGTTGACAGAGGCATTCTTACCCTCCTGTCCGTCAGCCTTTGAAATATTAAGGCGAATCCAGTTATAGCCCTCCATATTCACGAGGTGCTGACGTGAAGCGAGCGTGTTGCCCTCAACAGTCTCGACGATTTCCCAGCCGTCTTCGGGATATTCTCCGCCTTCAGCATAGTTAACCTCGATTGTGTAATCAGAGGGAAGCATATTGCTGTTTGCGTACATACCGATGTTATCGAATGCGCTTGTGTTGTACCACACGGCAATAACCTGCTTCTTCTGCTCGTCGGGAACAGCGGAGAGGTCGTAGGCGAGATAGTCGGGCGCATTCACGAAACAGAAAGAGAAATAATGCTCATCGTTTGCCGATTTCGCATCGCCTGTGCCTGAATACGCAGGACAGTTTCTGCTTATCACGGGATTAGGCGTTATTTCCGCAAATGCAGGGCTTATGCAGAGCGATGAAGCTACAGCCATAACTGCGGTTACGGCTGAAATGATTCTTCTGAAAAATTTTCTCATAGCCAATCTCCTTTTTATTAAATTATTATAAAAATATTATATCACTTAATCAGCAAAAAGTCAACAAAAAAGACTGCATTTTCAGCAGTCTTTTTATATTATTTATCGGGAGTAAATTCCAGAATGTCGCCGGGCTGACAGTCAAGGGCGGAGCATATCGCATTGAGCGTTGAGAATCTTATCGCACTGACTTTGCCTGTTTTGAGCTTGGAGAGGTTGACATTGCTGATGCCGACACGTTCGCTGAGTTCGTTAAGGCTCATCTTCCTGTCAGCCATAACCCTGTCAAGTCGTAAAATTATCGCCATTTTTCATCACCTCATACTGTTTCATCGGATTCTTTCTGAAGCTCTGCGCCGTACTTGAAGATAAATGCGAACATTATAACAACGATTACGATAAATGCGGTTGTGAGAGATACGATTTCATTGCCGTTCACAAGGATTTCAAATACACCAATCGGGATAAGTGAGAATGCGAATTTCTTCATAGCTGTGAGTACGTCAGCCTCAAAAGGTGAGTTGCAGACTTCAAGAGCCTTTGCGAATTTTCCGCCGAATATTACTGCGATAAGCACTAAAGCACACATAACCGCACCGATTCCCGTAGCACCTGCAACACCGAATATGATTGCATTGCTCTTGTCAACGTCAAAAGTGCCGTTAATATCGTAAACCATATCGTTGCCGACCTTATTCTTCTCCACGAGCCACTTAATACCTGTACCTGCAAAATCAAAGTCAATATCGTTCTCCTCAAGGTCGAGTATATCGTCGCTGAAAATTGAAGGAATCTGCTCGCCGTCAACAACTATCTGCGCCGAAACAGTACCGTCAGCCGTTATAACGTCCGTTTTCGGAATGGCAAGAAATGCGACCGATACGAGAAGACAGCCTACAATGCCGAGAATACATAAAACTCTGATAATGATAAGAAGGATTCTGCTGACCTTGCCGAGAGTGTTGATTTTTCTTACGTTTGCGTTTTTCATAGTAATTACCTCCGAGTAATCTGTTTGTTATTTTCGGGCTAATGCCCTTGCTGTGATTATATAATAACACACAATTTTGCGTTTGTCAATATGTTTTTAATGTTTTTCGATAAATTTTATACGTTTTCATAATAAACAGGCACTCTTCCGTGAATTTATTATGCAGAATAAACGATAATAATTTATCGATTAACGTTAAACCCGAAGATAAAAAAAGACTGCACCCAAAGGCGCAGTCCTGTGTTTGTAAGTAATAAATTACTTGATTTCGATTGTAGCGCCAGCTGCCTCGAACTTTTCCTTAAGCTCGTTAGCCTCTGCCTCTGAAACGCCTTCCTTGATAGCCTTAGGAGCTGACTCAACAACTTCCTTAGCTTCCTTAAGGCCGAGACCGAGAGCTTCCTTAGCGCACTTGATAACAGCCATCTTAGCGTCGCCGAATGATGTGAGAACAACGTCGAACTCTGTCTTAGCAGCAGCACCTGCATCAGCACCACCAGCAGCAGGAGCAGCAGCAACCATTGCAGTTACACCAAATTCCTCCTGGATAGCGTCTACGAGTTCTTTAAGTTCAAGAACAGAAAGAGTCTTGATTTCTTCAACAAAATTTGTAATTTTCTCTGAAGCCATAATAATAATCTCCTTTTATAGTATTTTAGTTATGCCGAAATATACGGCTTTTGTAAAAAAGTCCAATGAATGAAACGGCAATTAAGCAGCTTCTTCTTCTGACTTCTTGTCTGCAACAGCGTCGATAACTGCTGCGAGTTTCTGCAACGGACCCTGAAGAGAGCCAACGAGCTGAGCAAGAAGAACGTCCTTTGAAGGAACTTTGGAAAGAGCAACAACTCCTGCCTGGTCGTAGATTTCACCTTCAACGTATCCTGCCTTGAGGTTAAACTTGTCCTCGCCTGCACTTTCAGCGAATTTGCCGAGAATACGAGCAGGAGCAGTCTGGTCATCATTTGAGAGAGCGATAGCGGTTGTACCGTTGAGAGACTCTTCAAATCCTTCAATACCACAGTTTTTGAAAGCACGGAGAAGCATAGTGTTCTTTTCTACGAAGTAGTTAACGCCTGCTTCACGGAGTTCCTTACGGAGCTTAGTATCTTCCTCAACAGTGATGCCCTTGTAATCAACGAGAACGCCTGAAACGGAGTTCTTGATGAGTTCTGTGAGCTGTTCAACCTTAGCTTTTTTAGCTTCGAGAACTGCATTGCTTGGCATTGTGTATTCACCTCCGAATAAAATGTTATCGTATTCGGGAGCAATAAAAAATCCTTTTATCGACAATACGAGAAAAGGATATGATAAAAAAATTCATCATTTGCAATTCCTCGGCGGGACTTATCGGCATAAGCCTTGCCTGCTGTCTTTAGAATACGATATATGCTGTAAACCAGCTTTTATAGTATATCACAAAAAAACGCATTTGTCAAGAGTTTTTTGAAGATTTTCTGAAATTTTTTTCATATTCGCAGAAGAGGACGGCGGTCATAATGATTAAAAGAATTGACGGTACAGGCGACGGCGACTTGTGCAGGTGCGTATTTATGAGCGATACGGCGACGGTTTCATCGCTTATGAAGAACGGCAGAAGCAATCGGCAAATTAGTCCGCTCAGTATTCCTGCGGTAATTCTGAAGCAAATCAGCGGAAAGACTGACAGTTTTCCTCGGAAAATCGCCGAAATCTGCAAAAACACGCACAATCCTCCGAACGATACAAGTCCGCTTGCAACGGGAATAAGATTTATATTTTCTTTTGTCAAATCATTTACCGCCGTGACATCGATGACGGAACATATTATTTTTTCGGAAATCTCTTGGGAAAATCCCACACGGGACAGCAACGCCGAAAGTGCGGAAAGTACGCTGAAATCACGCAGAACAGCCGTTACGACTGCAAAGGCAAGTACGGCGAAGCATATTTCCGCCATTGAACGTCCTGCCGAGTTGACTGAATCCATAAGCATTTCGGCTGAAAAACAGGGCTTTTTCCGCTGATTTTCGGGCAAGGGATTTTTTCTGAAATAAAACAGCAGAACGGCGGAAATCACCGCATTTGCCAGAATATTCGAGGCAAGAATCAGCCCTCCGCCGTAAGCCGTACAGCCGAAAATAAACGCACCTCCTGCCCCGAAGAACACACTCGACAGAAGCTCGGCATCTTTTTTCCCGATATTTCCGCTGTCATACTGCGAGCATAATATTTTCGCTCCGACAGGATAGCCCGCAAGCATACTGAAAATACCGCATAAAATCCGTCCCGATGAAGCTATATTGCTCTTGACAAGCAGGCACGATATAATCATCATCGCATACAGCGAGGGAATTATTATTGTCAGACAGCGTGCCAGTGCGTCGGAAACGGCTGATTTCACGGAATCAGCACGGAAAAAGCAGAACAGGACGAATACGGCAATCAGGACTGCAAAAACTATATTTTTCATTTTTCTCATAAAAATCACCTGATTAATCATATTATTTTAAAAGAAAATTTATAACCGGAGCGTGATGAATATGTTCGGAAAAATTAATGAAAAAGTCCGTGAGACGCTTTTTCTTGAAACAGGTCTGCATATTGCCGGAAACAAAGAGATTGCTGTTGAGAACTGCGACAGAATCGAGGAGTGCAGTGACGTATTTATGAGCCTTGTATCAAAAAATCTGCTCGTGCATATCTGGGGAAGCAGTCTGCGTGCGTTCGATTTCAAAACCAGCGGACTTATCATCCGTGGAAGGATTTCGCAGATTGAACTTATTGAAAGGAGCGGAAAATATGAGAAACCAGCTTCGGGGAAATGTGAAGATTAACGCTCAGGGAAAGCACCTGTATAAATTCATAAACCGCCTTCACAGCGAAAGAATCTGCTGTTTTGAGCAGTATGTCAAGGGAGGTGTTTTCTGCGCCGAAATCTACCGCCACGACCTTAAACGGCTTGCAAATCTGGCGGAAGATTACGGAATCGAGCTGAAAAGCTTTGAATACGATACTTTTTCCGCCGAAGTAATCCGCCGTCGAGGACGTATCGGAATAATACTCGGGCTGATTCTCGTGATAGCCACATCGCTATATTTTTCGGGCGTTATCGTTACCATTGATATTCAGGGCAACGAAAAAGTCAGCGATACGGCAATACTAACGGCACTTGAGGAAATCGGCATAGAATCGGGTACACCGTTCGGGCAGATTAACTATGTCTGGAGCGAAAACCAGCTCCGCCTTATGGTAAACGGCATATCGTGGGCAGGTATGCACAGAACAGGTCACCGCCTTGTTGTGGAAGTCACGGAGATTGTTGAAAAGCCCGAAATGCTCAACGAGCGTATGCCGTGCAATATAGTTGCCTCGCACGACGGCTATATTACATACACGTCCGTACTTGACGGACAGCTTATGAAAAAAGTGGGCGACTATGTTCTTGCCGGCGATATGCTCGTAAGCGGAGTTACATCGGATTCCACAGGGCATACAACGCTTCACCACGCACTTGCCGATATTACAGGCACTTACAGTGAATCAGTAACTTTTGAGGGCGATTTTACCAACGAACGGCTTGTAGCTACGGGCAAGACCGATACAAGGCGGAGACTTAAACTGTTCAGCCTTGATATTCCGCTTTATTTCGGCAAAAACAAGTACGAGTACAGGGAATGCGAAACGACTGAGAAACCGCTTGTAATTATGGGCAGTAAGCTCCCGATAAGCATAAAAAAGGAGCGTTTTTCCGAGCTTCAGCGCACTGAAACCACACTTTCGGAAGAGGAGCTTTTTGCCGAGCTTATGAAAAAAGTGTATCTCTATGAGCAGAATTTTCTCGGCGACTGTACAATACTGAGCAGTGAGGTGGTACAGACAAAAACCGACGATAAACTGACTCTCACGGTAAATTACAAACTTGAAGGCAGTATCTGCGAGGAAAAGGAGATTATGGTAAAATAAAATTCTCCCTGCAATCCGCAGAGAGAATATATTTTTTATTCAGCACCGTCAATAATGCCGTTCAGTATAGCTTCGTTCCATTCAAGACTGTGGCGGTTGATAATTGCATATGCGCTGTCGCCCTTTGCAAGTCCGTTATCCCACACAAAGCACTTTATGCCGTACGACTTCGCCGTTGAGATATAGTAGTTGTAATACTCCGCCCTTGTCTCGTCGTCAGCAACCGCAACACAGCCGAACTCGTCTATAATAAGCGGAATGCCCTTGTCGATGAACTTCTTTTTCATTGCGGAGAATTTAGCGTCAAGCTCAGCTTTTCCCTCGTCGCTGAATACCGTCTCCTGACCGTCCGAGAATTTCCACGGAGCGTAGTAATGGAGCGATACAATAACATTATCATCGTCGGGTACTTTCAAATCGTTCATTGCGACTTCTTCGGCAGAAGCGGCATAGGAAGTAACAATAAGCGTTCTTTCGGCATTATTTCCGCCCGAAGCACGGACTGTATCAACAAAATCCTGCAAATACTTGTTGACAACGGCTCTCTCCTCGGGTGTACCGCCGACCCATTCCTTTTCACTGCCGATAGTTCTTTCCTCGTTTATGCCCTCGAAAATAAGCGTATCGCCGTAGTCCTTGAAACGCTCGGAAATCTGCTCCCAGATTTTCTTGAGCTTCGCACTGTCGCCTGCGTACTCCTCTTCCGTTGGATTGAACCATATGCCGTCATCGTGGTGAAGATTGACAATTACATACAGGTCATTGTTGTAGGCATAGTTAACCACTTCCTGCACACGGTCAAGCCACTCGGACTGGATAACATCGCCGTCCATATGTTCGCCCCACGTTACAGGAATGCGGATTGCGTTGAATCCTGCTTCCTTGACGGCGAGAATAAGCTCTTCCTTAGCCTTCGGATTACCCCACGCTGTTTCAGTCGCAAGACCTTTTTTGCCCTGAACATCGAAGCTTTCGAGCGTGTTGCCGAGATTCCAGCCGACTTTTATATCGTCAACAATTTCAGCCGAGCTTCTGAATCCTGTATTATTCTTATGAACAGCCGTAACAGGCTTTGAAGCTGTTGCGCCTCCGCCGATACTGTACTTAACGCTTATTGAATCAAGTTTTGCCGTAGGCTGTTCGCTCCACCAGTAACCAAGCACAATCTCACCGTCCTTTGCTGAATATTTTGCATCATCGGGCAGAATCCAAGTCAAAGATAAATTCGAGCTGTCAGTAAATTCAGCAATGGTTTCCGACTGGAAATAGCCCTCCGAGCTGTCGTAGCCGAATCCGCCTGTGAACTTCCCGAACGCACCCGAAGTGCTGATATTGTAGGTCACAGCCTGCGGAACAGCGTCATCGGGCAGAAAATCAGCAGAAACACGGATTGTGTTGTCTGTATCAGTATAGCTTACGCTCTGATTTACGACCTTATCGGCTGAACCGTCGCACGGAATTTCAGCAGTACGCTCGATATTGCAGATGACTTCCGTAACTCTTATATCCTTTGCATTGCCCCACCAGTAGCCGAAAAGCACCTCACCGTCGGGCGAAATATAATCAGCGATACTTGCAGGCACATTCCACGTAATTTCGCCGTATGCGCCCTCCGTCGGAGCTGTGAAGTCATCGGACTGATACCAGCCCTCATCTGTGGCGGAATCGCAGTCGGAAGTTACGGATATACCGCAGCCGCCCTTAAATTCGCCTATATTTGTATCATTATCGGATTTTATTACAAAGACAAACGACTTAACCCTGTCGCCCTCCTGAATAAAATCGGCAAGCGGAAGCTTAATATGATTATCTGTCTCGTCGCCAAGAACAAGAACTTCGCCAACGCTCTGCTGAATACCAAGCTTTGCGGAAACTGTCTCAACAGGGCTTATATGCTGTGTAGTAGTCTCCGTCGTCTCAGTTTCAGCTTCTGTAGCCGTCTCGGTCTCGGGTTCGGTAGTTTCCTCCGCAGAAGATGACAGCTCTGAACTCTCGGTAGATGAACTGCTCTGCGGAACAGATGAACTTTCCTTGTCCTCACTGCACCCTGTCGCCGTGACAGCTAAAAGTGCAGAGAGAAAAACTGCTGTGCTTTTTTTCATATCATATATCCTCTCTTTTTTCATTATAGGCTGATTATATCACATTTAAGAAAATATTTCAACCACAGTATTTGTAAATTAATAAACAATTAGTATTATCAATTAAATTATTCCTCAATAACAGGCTTCACGCTTTTTTCAATCGGCAGGGAATTTTTATTCTCATCGTAGAAAACTATGTTGTCTATGTAGAAATTTCCCTCGTTCTGCGAACCCCAGCGCATAATCATCAGGGTAGCTTCGTCCATATCGCTCTCCCAGCACTGTCCGCTTTCAGCAAGCAGGAATTTCAGCTCCAGATGAACTGCGCCCGACATCCTGAAATTGTACTCTCCGCCTTCCCAGTCGCCGAACTCGTACCACTTGTCGCCCGAAACGTTCGCACCTGCTCCACCGCCAATCCAGCCAGGCGCTTTAACATTTTCGCCGTTTTCCGTGATTAACTCCTTTGCCGTTGCATCGGCGTATACGTCCAGCTCAACGGAACGCACTTTCGCCAGATTTTCAGGGCTTAGCAGACGTGCGGAATCGATTTTTATCTTCTGAACAGTACCGTCCGCAAAATTCGTGCCGTCGTCGCTGAATTTCAGCATTTTATTTCCCTTTACCTCAGCAATAACAAGCTCGCCGTCAGCATAGTCGATACCCGTTGCGTCAACAGTGGCAAAAGAAAAATCGCCGTCGTCAAAAGTTACCGCATTAGGGTCGGCGCATTCCGCAGGTTCAGGAAAATTATTCGCCGAAAAAACCAGCCACGAAATCACAGAGACAATCACAGTCATAAGCAGTCCGCAAATTATTATCAGTTTTTTTTTCATTTAAACGTCCCCTTTAGCATTTCCCACAATGTCAACAACTTCCTTCATCATATCAAAAGGACGTGTTTTCGGATTTATTTTTACAGAAACATACGACTTGCCGAAGCCGTTGAACGTAATCCTGCCCTTGTATGCGGAAGACAGCGCCTCAATCTGCTCAGCCGTAAGGTACTGGGTATAGAAATACATCTGCGCATTTTTCTGCGATATTTCAGTAATTCCAAGCCTTCCTGCCTTGTTCCTCAGCAGTGAGACTTCAATAAGTCCGAGAACAGATTTCGGCGGTTCGCCGTATCTGTCAATAAGCTCGTCAATAAGGTCAAATTTGTCCTCGTCCTTAACAACAAGCATAATCTTTCTGTAAACGTCAAGTCGCTGATTCAGGCTGGTAATATATTTTTCAGGAATATGTGCGTTAATCTGAATATCAACAAGGCACTCAGGCACTCTCTCGGGCTTCTCGCCCTTTTCCTCGGCAACAGCCTCCGAGAGAAGCTGTAAGTACATATCATAGCCGACAGTCTCCATATGCCCGTGCTGATTTCCGCCCAGAATACTGCCTGCTCCACGGATTTCAAGGTCACGGAGGGCAATTCTGAATCCGCTTCCGAACTGCGTGAACTCACGCATTGCATTAAGTCGCTTTCCTGCAATTTCGCTAAGCACCTTATTCTGCTGATAGGTGAAAAACGCATATCCTCGCCTGTTTGAACGTCCCACACGTCCTCGGAGCTGATAAAGCTGTGACAGCCCGAAGCAGTCGGAATCCTCAATAATAAGCGTGTTGACGTTCGGAACGTCCACGCCTGTCTCGATTATGGTCGTACACACAAGAATGTCAATCTCGTGTTCAACAAGCTGTTCCCATACGTCCGACATCTCATCCTGCGACATCTGTCCGTGAGCGTAGGCAACTCTTGCTTCGGGAAGCATTTCCTGCAATCTTCCCGCACAGCTCATAATTGAATCAACCCTGTTGTGGATGTAATAAACCTGTCCGCCACGTCTCAGCTCACGCACGATAGCCTGAATAACAGTCGCCGTATTGTACTCGATAACATAGGTCTGCACAGGGTATCTGTCCTGCGGAGGCTCTTCAAGAACCGACATATCACGTATACCGCTCATCGCCATATTAAGCGTTCTCGGAATAGGAGTAGCCGACAGCATAAGAACGTCAACACCTGTAAAGGTCTCCTTGAATTTCTCCTTGTGCGCAACTCCGAAACGCTGTTCCTCATCGATTATCGCAAGTCCCAAATCCTTGAAAACAACGCTTTTCTGAATAATCTTATGCGTGCCGATTAAAATATCAATCCTGCCCTGCTTAAGCCTTTTAATTATCTCCGCCTGCTGTTTTGGATTGCGGTAACGGCTGAGAAGCTCGACATTTACAGGGAACTGCTCGAATCTGCGTGAAGCCGTCTGGTAGTGCTGATACGCAAGCACAGTCGTCGGAGCTAAAATAGCGCACTGCTTTCCCGACAGCACGCACTTCATAGCAGCTCGCAGGGCTACTTCGGTTTTGCCGAATCCAACATCACCGCACAAAAGACGTTCCATAGGACGGCTTCGCTCCATATCGGACTTTATTTCCGAAATAGCGTTAATCTGGTCGTCCGTCTCAACATAGGGAAAACGCTCCTCAAAATCACGCTGAATCTCGTCGTCGGGATAAAAAGCAAATCCCTGACTTTTTTCACGCTTCGCATAAAGCGCAATAAGCTCCTGCGCCATATCCTTGACCGCACGCTTTACGTTCGATTTCTTCCTCTGCCACTCGCCCGAGCCTAATTTCGTCAGCTTTACGCCTGTATCATCACGAGGACCTATATACTTCGATACCATATCAAGCTGTGTTACAGGTACATACAGCTTGTCTGTACCTGCATACTGTATCGTTATGTAATCCTTTGTGATGTCGTCAAATTCGAGCTTTCTTATGCCGATGAAACGTCCTATGCCGTGCGTGCTGTGGACAATCAAATCGCCCTCAGAAATATCGGCAAGACTGCGGATTTCCTCTGCCTTAGCCTTTTTCCTGTTCTTCTTTTTGCGCACGGAATCCATTGCCCTGCCCTGTGTTATAAGCACAACTTTATTTTCGGGATATTCAAATCCACCGCTAAGGCTTCCCGACATCAGGCACACACGTCCCGGCACAGGCTGTACACCCTCTCTTGCCAAATCGCACGGAATATCGTGGGCAAGCAAATCCTGCTGTATGAGATGAAGAGTCTTTTCGCTTCCTGCGCACAGAATAACACGGTATTTTCGTGATTTCCAGTCGTTCACGTCCTCCACGAGCTGTTTAAGCTCACCGCCCCAGGTTGCAACGGGCATAGCCTCAAAGCTGACGAGCCTTTTGTAGTTAATGCGCTCACCGCCTTGCAGGAAACTGCTGACATACAGGCAGACTTTTTTCTCCGCCTTCTGCTGGATTTTGGGAAGCTCAATAATAAGACCGTCAAGCCCTTTGCAGAGCTGCCCCTCTTCGAGCAGGATTTTCACATCCTCATTGAAGCGTGATGTAAGACCGTCCGCAACGTTCATAATCTCGGAATAGTCGTTGAAAATGACAGTACCGTCGATATAGTCAAAAACAGTGGCTATTTCGGGATAAGCAAGGGAATAATACTTCATTCCGTGCGGAAGAATCTCCCCTGCCCTAAGCCTGTTGACATCCGCACCGAGATTCTGACGGACAAGCTCCATACGCTTTCCACGTACTTTTTTTATAAGCGATTCAAGGCGGTCGGCGAGTTCGTCCGCATTGCAGATAATCTCATTTGCGGGCGATATTTCAAGCCTGTCAATATGCTCACCGCTTCTTCTCTGCGTATCAGTTTCAAACTCCGCAACAGTCTCAACCTCATCGTCCCACAGCTCGATTCTTACAGGCTTATCGCACTGCACAGGGAAAATATCGATAATACTGCCACGCACGGAAAACTGGCTTGCTCCTTCAACTTTTTCGCATCGCTGATAACCGCACCTTGCAAGCTCAGCGCACAGACCGTCACGGTCAATGGTATCGCCCTCCGAGATTTCGATTGCGGAAGAAATAAGCGTATCAACAGGGATAACAGGCTGCATTACAGCTTCTGCGGAGGCGCATATAACACGGCACTTGTTGCGCACGGCTTTTGCGAGTGCGGAAATACGCATATATTCGTACTCGTGGTTGGCAGTATCAACAGGAGTGAAAATCTGTTCCCTTGACGGAAAAAGCACGGCGGTATCAGCCGACATCATATTTATATCGTCGCACAGCTTCTTCGCTTCCGCCTCACTGCCTGTTATAACAAGATTTATCCTGTCGCCGTTGAGTGCGGTAATAAGATTCGCCCTGTGGATATGCGAAAGACCCGTTACAGAGACGGGCGAAATTTTCCTGTCAATACATTCACGTATACTCTTATAACCTGAAAGTTCTTTGAAAAGCGAGCTGAATATTTCCATTTTACCCTCCATTATTGGCGCACCCTGTCTGTCAGCTGTTGAATTTATTCATAGCCTCATCTGTTCTGCCCGAAACCATAAGCCTGATACACTCGCAGGCATTTTCCGCCGATGAATCAAACTTCTCTGCGTCGTCCTTGCGGAATTTCCCAAGCACCCATTTAGCCAAATCATAATCGGGATGAGGCTTTTTGCCTACGCCCATTTTAATGCGTGGAAAATCATCACGACCTGTAAGCTCGATAATGCTCCTGATACCGTTGTGACCGCCGTGACTTCCTTTTCTGCGGATTCTCAGCCTGCCCGGTTCAAGCGAAATATCGTCGTAAATAACAATAAGATTCTCTATCGGGATTTTATAGAACTCCATAGCCTGCACGACTGATTCTCCGCTGTTGTTCATATAAGTAGTAGGCTTGAGAAGCAGACAGCGTTTGTCGCCGACAGTAACCTCCGCCGTCTTGCCCTTGAATCTCAGGCGGTTTATATCCTCGCCCAGCTGTGAAGCAAGCTTGTCAACGGTAAAGAATCCCGCATTGTGGCGAGTGCCGTCGTATTCCATTCCGGGATTTCCCAGACCAACTATTATATATTCTATTTTACCTCTTGCGCCTGTCGGATTCGAGGAAATCCTGTCGAACACATCAAAAATACTCATAATCATCACTCCTTTAGTAAATCCGGCTTAAATATTATAGCACAAAAAATACATCAAAGTCAACAGGAATTATAAAAAAGCCGTTTGCTTCCCATAAAGAAAGCAGACGGCTTTTCTGTGGAATTATTTCAGATTAAAGGTCAAACGAACCTGCTGTATCATCAACAGTGAAGTAAACCTTGTTATCTTCGGGCTTGATATAGATGTTAACGGACTTGGGCGATTTTACGCCTGAAATTTCCTTAGCCTTGTTGACAAGTTCAGCGGATTCCATACCCTGATACTGGAAGAAAACGTTGACGGAAGCTTTTCTGGAAGCAGTCTTCTTAGCAGGCTTCTCCTCAGCAACAGGAGCAACTTCAACAGGAGCTTCTTTCTTGGTTGTTTTCTTGGCAGTAGTTTTCTTAGTAGCAGTCTTTTTAGCAGTTGTTTTCTTGGCTGTGGATTTCTTTGAAGCAGGCTTCTTTTCCTCAGCAGGAGCTTTCTCCTCAACAGGAGCAGGTGCTTCAACGGGAGCTTCTTCAGCAACAGGAGCTACTTCAACCTCAACCTCAACGATTTCCTCGGCAACAGCTTTTTCCTCAGCAACGGGAACAGCTTTCTTTGCAGCAGGTTTTCTGCCACGCTTGCTCTTGGGCTTTTCCTCAACAGCAGCGGGAGCTTCTTCAGCAGTTACGACCTCGGCGGTTTTGATTTCTTCTTTAACCTCAGCCGTCTTTGCAGTAGTTGACTTCTTTCTTGGCATTGTTCTTTCCTCCGTAAATTACTTGTTTACAGCGTTCTTAAGAGCCTGACCTGCCTTGAATGCAGGAGCTTTAGAAGCCGGAGCAGTCATCATCTGCTTTGTCTGCGGATTGATAACCTTCTTTTCTTTTCTGTCACGGACTTCAAATGTGCCGAAGCCTACGATAGAAACCTTTTCACCGCTTACAAGAGCGTCAGTGATAGCGGAAATAACAGCGTTAACAGCGATTTCAGCATTCTTCTTGGAACACTCGTTCTTTTCGGCAACAACGCCGATTAATTCAGTCTTTGTCATATTTGTATCCTCCATTTATAATTTATATTTGCATTATATACTCTTTATTCAGATTTGTCAAGTAATTTTTGAAAAAATGACATTTCGCCCTATTCTACGGCAAAAACTAATAATTTTTTATCGAAAACAACCATAAGAAAAAGCCTATTTTACGTAACCGTATATAACAGACGGTTTTTATCTGACTGCATAAAATCCGCACTTCATATAATAACACCTGAAAATCTCGGATTAAAATTTTCTTCTTGGCACAGGGCAAAAAAAAATACACCTCATAGGAGAGGTGCAAAGAGCGACCCATACGGTCTGTACCGTTTAGCACTGAGGGTCAAGCCATAAAATAATAAGTTAAAATAAGTTATTGAGAATAGAAAACATGAAAAAACCACAAATGAAAGAATTAGTTTATAAAAGAAACTTTTTCTTTTCTGTAGCAAGCAGTTGAATCAGTAATCAGCGCTAAGTATATGAGAGGGTAAGCTACTGTGGGCTGAATACCAATTATTTCAAATGCTATAGTTATTATATTGCAAAACGCTTTATTTTGCAATATATAAAAGTACACATAACTGAACAAAAGTGTACTTTCCTCTTATTTTTTCAAAAAAATATTCTCAACTTTATGTAAATATATTTAATGATACTTCAAATTAACATTTTGTCTATTAATTATAAAAACAAAAAGGCACTGCATTGAATCCGAGCGCAGTGCCTGTTGCTGTTTATTCGATTTCAAACACGTTCTGTCCGTCCGCAACTGTGAAATCCTGTGAAGCCGTTCCGTCAAGATATGCCGTAAAAGTTGCACCCGTATAAATATCAGGCGAGAGCATAAGAATGCACCTGAAACTGCTCTGCGGATTTACAGTCGCCGTCTCGATACCGTCAAGCACAAGTCCTACCGTACTTCCCGCACCTGCTCCGTTAACATAATTAACAACGACGTATGGGTTCGGCGCAGACGGCGGAGTAACCTGATTTCCGACCGCATACACATAACCGCCTGTGTAGCTGAATCCTGCGGAAGCATAAACAGAACTCTTTTCATCCTTGCTTCCTCCGCAGATGTACATATTACCGCCGTTTATATTCACAGTACCCTTCGATTTTATGCCGTTTGTACCGCCTGTTATACGCAAATCCCCACCGTTTATCGTCACGTCGTCGTGAGCTGTTATGCCTGTTTTTACTGCGTTGATTATGTACGTACCGCTTTCGATAATAACATCGTCGTCGCTTGCAATTCCGTGAGCATTGCCCGAATTTATTTCAAGCGTACCACTCTTGCCCTTGATTCTGAGCGTATCATTGGAGAAAATAACGCCGTCGTTCACCTTGTCGTTACCGCCGTCACGGAGATAGTTAACGCTTCCGTCCGCAAGCTTGATTACGCACCTTTTCGCCTGATTCACAAGTATCGCAGGACCGTCCGAACACGTTATATCCACTCCGTCAAGAGTAATCTCCACTTTCTCCTCATTCTCCGTATCAATATAAATCTGACCCTCTGCCGTATAGCCACGCACAATATAATCTCCGCCCGCAGTTATATTGATAACAGGAGTCTCATCGAGCGAAAATTCAGCGTCGTAAGTTTTTTCAGGCTCTGTTACTGCTTCCGTGGTCGGCTCTGTAACTGCTGTGGATGTTGATTTCGCCGTTTCCTGCGGTTTTGCAGTCACGGAGGAATTATTTCCCGATGATGATTTAACTGCCGTCGTCGATTTCACATCAGCCGATGTTTTTTTCGTGGTCGCAACGGTACTCTCAGCCGATTTTGCGGAAGTCGTACCTTCCGTTGCAGTAGTCGCCGAAGAAGTTTTTGCGGATTTCTTCTGCGTGGTCTCTGCGGTTGTAGCCGAAGCAGTTTCAGCAGAAGTTTCAGCCGTAGACGTAACTGTAACCGCTTCCGTTACCTGCGATGAGCTTTCAGTTATATCCGTATCGCTTCCCTTACCGCACGAAGTAAGCGCAAGCAGAGACATTGCCGTTATAAAAATCTTCCTGTAATTCATAATAAATTCCCCTTATCAAAACTACTCTCCCTGCATTTCACAGGGAGAGTATATAATCAGTTTTCGTAAACCTTATCGTCGTACTTGAAGAATACAAGATTGATTGTCATATTGCCGTTCAAGGCACGAAGCTCGTCAATGAATTTCTTCTGGTCGATGTCGTCCTTAACGTCAACGGAATAAATCAGCTCAAAGAGTGTGCCGAAGTTTGTGGTCTTTACACGGCGGAGCTTGCTGAACTGTGTGTATTTTGCGAGAACAGGCTCGAACACACCCTGATAGTCGAGGTTTTCGGGGATTGTGATTTTCAGAGTCATATGACGTGTTTTGCATCCTCCGAAGTTTGTTTCGGCAAGAGCAATCATAACAATACCGAGAATGATGAAGAATACAACGGCAAAACCAACATAGCCGATACCGCAGGCAGTGCCGACAGCCATTGCAAAGAATATGTACGCAATATCTTTCGGGTCGCCCGGAACGCTTCTGAATCGCACAAGAGTGAACGCTCCTGCAAGGCTCAGCGCACCTGCCGTCGTATTGATGAGGAGAAGAATAAGCGAGACAATTGTCGGGAGCATTATGACAGTAAGCGCATAGCTCTGGGAATAGCCCTCTTTTCTGTGGGTGAAGATATACACAAGGCTGGTAAAGAATCCGAGTACGAGTGCAACTCCGACGCATATAGCAAAGTTGCTGAAATCAACATCGGGAATTGCCGAAGTTGTCGTTGTGCCTGTGAAGATGTCCGTTCCGCTGTCCGCACCTGCCGACTGCAAAACGTTTCCGAAAAAGTTAAATAATGCCGATGTCATAATAATCAAACGCTCCTGTTCATTAAAATATTATTGTTTATCATAGATATGCCCGAAATCTGTATACGGCTCTTGTCAGCCTGCTCCTGCACGAAGTTCGTGTAAGCTCTGCCGTATTTTGAAAAGCTAGTCTTATAGATTTTCAGCTCCGAGAGTTTTTCAACCAGCCACGCAGGCATTGAATCCGAGACCTTTACCTCCATAAGTCGCTGGTCTGCACCTATGATATAGTTTCCGTAGCTCTCATAGGCGAGGT
This sequence comes from Ruminococcus flavefaciens, assembly GCA_023663905.1. Classification (GTDB taxonomy): domain Bacteria; phylum Bacillota; class Clostridia; order Oscillospirales; family Ruminococcaceae; genus Ruminococcus; species Ruminococcus flavefaciens_AD. Next base: position 783,736 of record JAMPGO010000001.1, on the reverse strand, counting down.
GGAGGTCGTATCTTCTCTCCGTGATTTTGCGGTCAAAAGTGAGGCGGAAATCCTTGTTGTCCTTGCCGAAAAAAGCCTCACGCTGATAGCTTATGTACTGCTTCGGCTTGACGGGATAGTGATTAAGAAAAGCGTCGATTTCCGTGAATACCTGTCCCGTTATGTACTTATGGGATTCGGGCTTGCGACGTGTTGCAAAATAGTCGTCGCTCTGCTCAAGAGTCATTGAAACACGTCTTTTCGTAACGATTCCGCCGATTTTCTTCTTGATTTCAAGAAATACAGGCGAATCGGGCGAAGCAGGCGAATAATAGCTCCTGAGCCTGATTTTTTCCTTATAATAGGGCTTTGCAAGAGACTCACGGATAAGAAAATCATCGGGCGTATCGTAGTAGATATTATAGATACCGTATTCTTTTCCGCCCACACAGTATTTGTCGGGGTTCATATATTCGCCGATAACGTTCATAAGTTCTTCGTACTGGTGCATATCAAGCAGAAACTTTATTTCCTTTCGTGCAAAAGTATTGATAGCCATATTTATACTCCTTTCGTGTTGATTAAGTTTATGATTATATTATAAATTGGTTATCTTAAAATAATCTTAAAGAAAATTAATATTTTGGAAATATTTTTGTAAATTCTGTGAAAATATCGTGAAATAAAAAACAGCGGAGCTTTCTGCGCTCCGCTGAAAAATTATTTAACTGATAACATCGACATCTTCCCAGTCAACAGTAATACTGCTGTCGGAATCACCGACGGGCTTCATAACAGAAGAAGAAGCCGAACTGCCTGTTGTTACTCTGTGTTCCTCAAAATCCTCGGGATTGATAACTATATTGGTATTGCTGACAAGAACGAAGTCCTCGCCCATTTTCTCAAGAAGCAGTCTGCCCTTGTCTGCAAAAACATCCCTCATAAGAATATAGTCGCATACATCCGTTCTGCCGTTGCCGTCGAGGTCGTATCTCTTGATGTCCTCTTCCGTGTAAATCCCGAACGGATAGCCGAGAAGATAATCGCTGAGCTTTACGAGGTCGGTAATATCAAGCTCGTCCTCTTCGCCTGTCGTTGTAGTTGTACTTGAATCAATGATGAAGTCTGTATTAACAGTAGTCTGCGTTTCAGTCGTCGTAGTCTCAGAAGTCGTGGTGACTGTAGTCGTAGTGGCAGTAGTTGTTTCCTCCTGCGTACTTCCTTGCAGATACTCGTCAATAGTATCAGCCCATTTTGCACCCATAGCCTTATAGCCGATATTATTAGGGTGAACACCGTCGAAAAGCTGGGTTTCAACGTCCGTTATTTCAAAAGCAGCCTCCGAGAACACAACATTTCTGCCCTCCTGCTTTTTCTTTGAAGCAACAGCCATAACCTGCGTATTGTACTGCATAAGTGCGATTTCAACATTCATCTGCGCCATCTTGTCATCATACTGCTCCGACCAGTCAGAAGAATGGCGGTAGTTGCCGAACCAGTCGTACACATCGCTTCTGTTCGGGTCGAGCGGAGGAATCGGCGAAATGAAAAGCGTTGCTTCCTGCGGAATATTGTCAAGAATATAGTCAACAAGCTCCTCAAGTCTCTCGCCTGCCGTGCTAATATCGTGGTTGTCAATAACATCGTTCGTGCCAATCTGCAAAGTCACAATATCGGGCTGTGTCTGCGCAAGGCAGTCCGTTGAGATAAGCGTTTCGTAAATTCCCGAACGTCCGCTGTAATCCTTTATGGCATAACCGCTGTAGCCTGTGTTGTCGTTATCAAATTCCCAAGTCTCGCCTGTTTCCTCGTCCGTATACGTCGGAGTCCAGCCACCGCCCTTTGAGCCGACCATATCAACATTATAGCCCTTTTCCGTAAGATTATGGTAAATAAATTTGCGGTAAGAACCCACATAGTCGTTCGTATAGCCGTCCGTAATGGAATCGCCGATACACATAATCTTTATGGTATCATCTTCCGCCGATACCTGCGGAGCAGTATTCACAGCAGGCATTGAAGAAATAAGAAGTGCCGCCGCCGAGACTGCCGAAATAAACTTTTTCATTATCAAACCGCCTCCGTTCTGATTTATTAATACCATTATATCACTTTTCGGAGCAGAAGTCAACCTTTTCGCCGTTAAGAATCATATTTGTGGTACGTACAGCGCACATTTTTCCGCACATAGAGCAGGTATGGCGGTCTGAGGGCGGAGTGCTTTCAAAGTACGCACGTGCCTTGTCGGGGTCGATAGCAATACCGAACATCTTCTCCCAGTCAACCTCGTGACGTGCTTCAGCCATAGCATTATCCGCATCCCTTGAATGAGGTACACCCTTTGCGATGTCGGCAGCGTGCGCAGCTATTTTGCTTGCCATAATGCCCTCTTTTACGTCGTCAATGTCGGGAAGTCGGAGGTGTTCGGCAGGAGTTACATAGCAGAGGAAATCAGCACCGCTTGCCGCCGCAATAGCTCCGCCGATTGCCGATGTGATATGGTCGTAGCCCGGCGCAATGTCGGTAACAAGAGGTCCGAGTACATAGAACGGAGCGTTGTGGCAGATACGCTTCTGGAACTTCATATTCGCTTCAATCTCGTTCATTGCCATATGTCCCGGTCCTTCAACCATAACCTGTACATCCTTTGCCCACGCTCTTTCAGTCAGTGCGCCAAGCTCAATAAGCTCGGAAATCTGACCTGCGTCCGTTGAGTCGTCAATACAGCCGGGACGGAGTGCGTCACCGAGACTTATCGTTACATCGTATTCACGGAGAATATCAAGAACCTCGTCGTAATGCTCATAGAACGGATTCTCGTTGCCTGTCATCATCACCCACGCAAAAAGAAGCGAACCGCCACGTGAAACGATATTCATCTTACGCTTGTCACGCATAAAGGCTTCAATAGTACGCTTGTTTATTCCTGCGTGAATCGTCATAAAGTCAACGCCGTTTTCAGCGTGCGCCCTTACGACTTTGAGGAAGTCCTCCGCCGTGATTTCAAGCAAATCCTTTTCAAGATAGCCGATAGCGTCGTACATAGGGACAGTGCCAATCATTGCGGGCGACTTTTCAATAAGCTGTGTACGGAAAGTATTTGTCTTACCGTAGTTGCTCAAATCCATAATGGCTTCCGCACCGTACTTTATAGCCATATCGACCTTCTTCATCTCGTTGTTGTAGTTGTTGCAGTCGCCTGAAATGCCGAGATTGACGTTGATTTTGGTACGCATTTTCGTGCCGATACCTTCGGGCGAAATCGACTTGTGATTGATATTGCACGGTATACAGACCTCGCCCTTTGCAACAAGTGCGCAGAGTTCCTGCTCGCTGATATACTCTTTCTGTGCGACAATCTTCATTTCAGGAGTGATAATCCCTTTTTTAGCCGCCTCCATTTGTGTACTGTAATTTCTCATATCATTTTTCCTTTCATTTATCTGTAAAATCCGTGATTAAGCGGACCGCTTCCTTTGCCTAAATTAATCTTGGACATTAACCTGCTGTTTATATACTGTTTTGCATACATAACAGCAACTTCGCACGTATAGCCCTTTGCGAGATTTGAAGCTATTGCGCTTGACAGCGTACAGCCTGTGCCGTGCGTGTTGGGATTGTCAATCTTCCTGCCCTCAAACCATCTGCCCTGCTGAATACCAGCCGTATAAAGATAGTCGTTTGAATCATTTACACTGTGACCGCCCTTGACAAGTACCGAACAGCCGTATTTTTCATATATATATCCTGCCGTCCGCTCAATATCTTCCCTGCTGTTGATTTTCATACCCGTAATCAGTTCAGCTTCGGGAATATTCGGAGTTACAAGCGCTGAAATCGGGAAAAGCAGATTCTTTACGTCTTCATAGGCTTCCGTATTACTCAGACTGCTTCCGCTCGTGGCGACGGCAACAGGGTCAACAACTATATTTTCTGCATTCCAGTATTTCAGGCGGTCTGCGATTATCTCTGCAACCTCTGCGCTTGAAATCATACCGATTTTCACAGCGTCGGGACGTATATCGCTGAAAACCATATCAATCTGCTGTGCGACAAATTCCGCAGGAACATCGTGTATTGCCGAAACTCCTGTAGTATTCTGCGCCGTAAGTGCTGTTATTGCGCTCATAGCGTACACACCGTTTGCCTGCATAGTCTTTATGTCAGCCTGTATACCTGCTCCGCCTGAGCAGTCGCTTCCTGCAATGGTGAGGGCAGTTTTTGTATGGCATACCAGCGCCCACGTTTCAGCGAGTTCCTTTGCAGACGTATAGGGATTGTCCGTACCGAAAACAGTCGATACCACAGCGATACCCTTATTTCCGCAGTTACGCAGTTCCCAGAGATTATCTTTAGTGATACCGCCGATTGCAACCGCAGGAATATTAACGCTCCTGCATATCGTGCGGAGTTCATCGGAAGTAATTCTCACGGCATTTGTTTTGGTCGGCGACGGAAAAACAGCTCCTGTGCCGATATAGTCCGCACCCTGCTTTTCAGCTTTCTGTGCCTGCTCTACAGTCTTAGCCGTAGCGCCGATGATAAAATTACTGTCGGTATTCGCACGTATTTCGGCAACGGAAGTATCTTCCAGCCCGACGTGTACACCGTCCGCACCGCTTATTACACCTGCTTTCCAGTCGTCGTTGACTATAAGCGGTACATTGTGCCTGTGGCATACGGGAACGAGTTCGGAGGCAATCTTTGCGAGTTCCTCTGTGCCGATATTCTTCTCACGGAGCTGTATCATAGTAGCACCGCCCTGTATTGCAAGCTCAACGTGAAGCTTCATATCCTTACCCTTCAGGCATTCCCTGTCGGTTATAGCGTAAACCCTGAGCATATCGGGATTAAATTCCATTTATTTCAGCTCCTTTCCTTAAAGATTCCATAAATTCAGCAGGATTTTCACAGCTCATAAATCCGCTCATTATGCACGCACCGCCTGCGCCTGCCTGTACAACCTGATTTATATTCTGCGGATTTATTCCGCCGATAGCATACACGGGTATTTTCACGCTCTTGCAGACTTCACACAGGAAATCAAGTCCACGGGGAGCTAAATCGGGCTTGCACGATGTCTCGAAGATATGCCCTGCAATCACATAGTCAACACCCTTGCTTTCGGCTTCAACCGCTTCCTCAACAGAATGCACCGAAGCACCAATAACACGGAGATAATTCATCTCGTTGAGCGGAATATGCTGTAACATCGGCATTGTCATATGCGTATCGCCTGTAAAATCAGGGTGAAAATATCTGCTGCACGGTACGCCGTATTTACCGCTTATTTCAAGAACCTTACAGGCAAACTTAACATACTCTTCATCGCCACAGTCCTTGTCACGGAATATTATTCTGTCGGGCTTTGCGGCGGCAATCTTCTCAATACGTGTGATGAAATCCTCTCTGCACGATTTCCTGTCCGTAACGCAAATAATCTTAAACATAGAGATAATCGTTCAGCACAGGCTGTAAACCCTCGTCGGACATATCTTTGTACATCTTGTCAAAGCTTCTGCCGTCATTGATTTCAAACTGCTCGTCGCCTTCTGCTGAATCTGACTCCTTTCCCGTATACTTGCTTTCGTGGTCGCCTATACCTGTTGAAACTCCTGCGGAAACCTTTGTGGCGCAGATTTTTACAATGCCGTTGCGGAAGCTCTCGCTCTCTCTGGAAGATACGGTAATTCCGCAGAACGGCAGGAATATCCTGTACGCACAGAGTATCTGGCAGAGCTGTTTTTCGTGAACGTCAAGCGGATTTATTTCGCCGTTGTTGATAATCGGGCGAAGACGTGGGCAGGACAGTGAAATTTCAGCCTGCGGGTACTTCCTTTGCAGATAGTACACGTGCAGTGCGCTTGCAAGTGCGTCCCTGCGGAAGTCGGACAGCCCGAGAAGTGCGGAACACGCTATACCACGCATTCCTGCCATAAGCGCACGCTCCTGCGCATCGAACCTGTACGGAAAAACACGCTTGTGACCAAGAAGATGAAGCTGTTCATAACGGTCGCTGTTGTAAGTCTCCTGAAATACCGTCACATAATCAACTCCGCACTCGTGCAGATACTTGTATTCGTCGGTATTTACAGGGTAGATTTCGATTCCCACAAGGCGGAAGTATTTTCTTGCAAGCTTGCAGGCTTCGCCGATGTACTTTACATCCGATTTTGCACGGCTCTCGCCTGTGAGTATTAAAATCTCCTCCATACCGCTCTGTGCGATTACCTGCATTTCGTGTTCAATCTGCTCCATACTCAGCTTCATACGGCGGATGTCGTTATAGCAGTTGAATCCGCAGTAAATGCAGTAATTCTCACAGTAGTTGGCAATATACAGCGGTGTGAAGAGATAAACGGTGTTACCGAAATGCTTCTGTGTTTCAAGCCGTGCTTTCTGCGCCATCTGTTCAAGGAACGGCTCAGCCGACGGCGACAGCAGTGCCTTGAAATCCTCAACCGTGCAGGTCTCGTGAGTCAATGCACGGCGAACGTCCACAGCGGTGTATTTGCTGTAGTCGTAGCTTTTCATTTCAGAAATAACCTTGTCGAAAATATCGGACTTAATCCGCTCCATACCGTTCATATATTCCATATGATTTGTACGTGCGGACGGATTGTTTTCAAGTTCGTGCTTGCGGTTCAGTGCGGATTCAGACAGATTCTCGCTGTCAATAAAATATTTGTTCTCCATAGTTCAGCCACCTCAGTCGTGCAGGAATCCTGTAAGCGAATCCGACGGCGAAGCTCCACGAGTGAGAACACGTCCTAGACCTGAAAGATAGGCTTTACGTCCTGCTTCAACAGCCTGACGGAACGCTTCCGCCATAACAGGCAAATCTCCTGCCGTAGCAAGCGCAGTATTGGACATAACAGCAGCCGCACCCATTTCCATAGCCTCACAAGCCTGCGACGGTCTGCCTATTCCTGCGTCAACTATAATCGGCAGGTCAATTTCGTCTATAAGAATCTGTATGAAGTCTCTGGTAGCAAGTCCTTTGTTTGAGCCTATAGGAGAAGCCAACGGCATTACGGAAGCAGCTCCTGCGTTAACCAAATCCCTTGCCGTATTCAAATCGGGGTACATATACGGCATTACAACAAAGCCCTCGTTTGCAAGAATCTCCGTCGCCTTTACTGTCTCGGCATTATCGGGAAGAAGATATTTTGTATCTCTCATAATCTCGATTTTAACGAAATCGCCGCAGCCGAGTTCCCTTGCAAGACGTGCAATCCTGACAGCTTCGTCGGCATTTCTTGCGCCCGAAGTATTCGGCAGAAGAGTTACGCCCTCGGGAATATAATCAAGTATATTCTCGCTCTCTGCGGTATTTGCACGGCGGACAGCAAGGGTAATAATTTCAGCTCCTGCGTATTTCACAGCCGCTTCAATCAGTTTAAGGGAATATTTTCCCGAGCCGAGAATAAAGCGTGAGTTAAATTCGTGACCGCCCAGAATAAGCTTGTCGTTTTCAATCATTTTTCAACACTCCCATTAATTATTTGTATTATTTTATGTGCCTGATGACCTGCACAGACTGCCACACGTGAAGCCACCAGTCCCATACCGTCAGCTATATCGCTCTCGCCGTCACCGCAGATATAGAATCTGTCCGTAATCCTGCGGGTCTGTATTGCATTCGCATTGCCGAGACCTGCCATTCCTGAGCCTGATACAAGGTATTTATCGGGCATATTTTCAAGCACGCAGTTGACAAGTTCGGCTTTTGATTCCGCATTGTCAAAAGCTTCGCAGATAATGTCCTCGCCGTGCAGAATATCGGGAATATTATCTTCTGTCAGTCTTATGCAGGTGCGCTTTATATTAATATAAGGTAGAATCTTTTTAAGCGTATCATAAAGCGCATCGGTTTTGTACTGTCCGAGCTGTTCGAGAAAATACTGCTGGCGGTTTACGTTGGAAATATCAACCCTGTCAAAGTCAATGATGTGGAGATTTCCCACACCTGCACGTGCAAGCAGTATGGCAATATTCGAGCCAAGCCCTCCGAGACCGCACACGGCAACGGAAGCCTGCGAGAGTTTTTTCTGTAGCTCAGCGCCGTGACGTTCGGCGAGAGAAGCGTATACTTCTTCGTACGACGGTATACCCATATCAGCCTCCTCCGACAAAGCGCACAACTTCAACGGAATCGCCGTCTTTCAGGAACGTTTCAGCGTACTTTGCCTTCGGGACAATCTGTCCGTTGAGTTCAACCGCCACACGCTTTTCCGAATAACCCATATCGGCAAGCATAACGGCAACGCTTTTACCGTCGGCGGAGATTAATTCGCCGTTTATTTTAACCATAACAATCACTCCAATAAAAAAAGTCCGCAGAGAGCAGACCTGAATACAAAAAATATCCGTCCCTGCGCTGGCATTATCCAATCAGGTTCAAAGGGTCGGAAGTCGCACTTCCCTCTCAGCCTGTCAACAGACTCCCTTAATAAATATAACATATCCCGTAAAAAAAGTCAAGCTATATGTAATCTATTGTTGAAAATTAACAATATTGTCCTCAATATTTATAAAAACTCAACAAATCTGCATATAAACTATTGATTTTTTTATAATATAGTGATATAATGATAATAACGACATTATATTTCGGTTCAATATATATATTTCTGGATTTACGGAGGAGATAATTTATGAAAGATTTTCGTTCTGTGATTGATGACTATCTGAAAAAACACGACAGGCACAAGAAACAGCTTGCGGCTGTTGTTTCGCTGTCTATGCTCGTTTCATTCACAGTGCCGATGGTTTTGCAGGAGCCTGCTTCCGGTATGACAGGCGATTCTTTCACACCTGTCGGAGATATTCTCTCTACCAAGCTCTTTAATTTAAGCCAGGGTGATATGGAAAACGTTGCAAAAAAAGATGGTGCGCATAGCAGTCAGTATGCGTCAGCAGTTGAATTGCTTATTGGTACTGGTCGTGACTGGACAGAGGGTTGTACTACACCACAGCAAGTAAGTGAAGCTGCACGAAAAGAATTTTTCCTTGGTATTGCAAGTGACTTTTGTGTATTTCTTGAAAATGGTTTTTCTCCAAAAGCTGCTGACGCTGAGGGAAGAGTTGCTGCTCTTTATGTTGATGCTGATACTACAAATAACTCCAACTGGGACTATCAGATTGGTAAGGGAGACTATGGCAATACAGTAAAACTTGAAGCAACAGATAAATATAATGGTATTACTGGTTTTGCTGCTGCAATCGTAGGTACTGAAAACAGCACAGATGAAAAAAATGGATTTATTAAAAATATTGCTACACAAGATGAAGGAGATTATTACAGACAATTTGTAGTTGCTGGCGATGTAACTACATTTACTCACCATAAAGCAAGTGTTAATGGTAAATATTCTCATAGTCCAAGCAATGTAAATTACGGAAATTGCTCTGGCTGTCCCGATGAACTTACTCAATTCTATCAGGGAACATTGATAGACCTTGATAGCGAATTTAGTTTTATCAAAAGCCAATCCAGTAAACTTTCAAAGATTAGTCAGACACAAGGCGCATATGTTGACTGGAATGATGAAACAAGAGTTGTTACTTTCTTTGTACCTGAAGATTGTAATGATGAAACTGTTTACTTTAACATTCCTGAAGAAGTATGGAAAGACCCAACAGTACCCAGCAGTGAGCAGGCTTATACTTTCAACTTTGTTAATATCCCCAAATTTGAAGATGAACCCAAAGTAACTCACGAATGGAAAGACGACAATGGAAACAAAAGAGAATATACTAAGATAGCTAACATCGTTATAAATGTCGGCGGAAAGAGCATTGATTTAGGTAAAAAAGGAAATAAAGTTAAAACTGTTATTAATGATATAGAAGTTTCAAACCAGGGTTGGGAGGCAACAAATAACCACCCATATTCTGAAAATCTTCTCTATAATTTCTATGAAGCACAAAATGTTTATATAAGTGCAAACTTTAACGGTACAATTTTAGCACCTAATGCAAATGTTACTTCTGCCGATAATTGTGAAGGTCACCTCTCAGGCTCTCTTATCGCTCAGTCGTTCACAGGCGGACTTGAGTTCGGCTATCGTCCGTACAGAGGTACTGTTGACATTCTCGGCTCTTCAAACGGCTATGCAGTGCCTTTCGACAAGTTCATCACAGGTACGAACACGCACCTCGAGGGCGCAACATTCGGCATTTACGAGGGCGAAAATGAAATCGACTCGTTCACAATCGGCAACGGCACGGAATATGTGAATCTCCCTTCAAAGGTTGATTTCGAATCCAGTGAAGAGAACGCAAGCTTCAAAACCGTATACACAGTCAAAGAAAAATCCGCTCCCACAGGCTTCATAAAGGATGACGATACATACTATACCATTGAAATTGCTGAACAGGTTAAGGCTGGTACATTCAACGACCCTGTTGAGGGAAGCAACGGCTCAATCCTCTCGGGCAGACCCAGCGAGGTTGCCGCAACGGTTACAATCAGTGGCAACAACGGCTACACAACACAGTCATTCAACATCTACCTCAAGGACATCTGGGGCTATGATGAAAGCTCGGGCAACGACGCTATCGTGAGACGTGAAATCTACATCAATAAAGACACTGACAGCGAAGAAGTTTTCTACCTCGATATGGACAACGGCAATGTTACCGCTGTCAGCAAGAAGGAAGGCAACTCAATTGGAACAGGTGTTGTTGCACAGACAGGACCAAGGTATACAGCTAAAATTACAACAGAATACAGTAAAGCTATTGCTGATACAGTAGTTGTTACAGAAGTTGTTACAGACGCTGACAATAACCCTGTAACTGACAATGACGGTGTTACTCAGACACAGCCTGTTACAACAGATGACGGTGTTACTCAGACAGAGATTGCTACAACAGTAATTAAAAAAGCCATAGGCGGAGAAAATCTGCCTGAATATACTTTAAATGTGGTTCGTTATGCGGGCGATGTTTCAGGCGGATATACAGTAGTTCTTTATTATAATGACCCGAATAAAACATACACTTATTCTGGCAACTCGAAAAATGATAGTAATGACCTTGATTTAGGTGAAAATGTAGACAAAAATGGTGTTGTAGGAGTATCACTTACATTTAACAACGATACAAATCAAGCAGAGTTTTATATCCAAGAGAATTCCAGTAGCTGGAGTCCCATTTTTAAAACATACTATGGAAACCAAATGTCATTTAAATCTGGTGAAACATATTATTACTTTACTGAAAACAAAGAAAACCCTGCAAATACAACAACCCGCATAGAAACATCTTATTCAACTGTTACAACTTCTATTTTAACAGAAGATTTGAATTACGAAACAGAAACATTTGACATAAATACATCAACTTATGCAATGTACGGTACAATCCTCGCTGACGTTTCGGCGCAGACATATGGCACATATACTACCGTAGCTGACGACGGCTCAGAGAAGAAAACGCCCAAGTACCGCTTTGACCCCGACGCTATGATGATGATGCCTCTCCCTGTAAGCGTTCCGAGCTTTTACAACGACTACGGTCTTATCTTCCAGAAAGTCAGCAAGTCAGGCGAAACAGAGGAGCTTCTTCCCAACGCAGTAATCCAGCTTGAAAAAGTTACTTTTAACGGCGATGAACCTGACGGTACACTTGTTGAAGGTATGAGCGACGTGCTTGCGGGCGGTTCTTCAAATACTATCGACCTCGGCAAAATAACACCCGGCGAACTCTACCGCTTTGTTGAAACAGGAGTTCCTGCTAATCACGAAAAGGCAGACCCGATTTACTTCGTTTACCAAAACAAGACTGTCTACTGGACAGATGATGTCGCAAAGGCTAAGAATTACAGCAACACAGCAGACTGGGCAGTTGTTAACCTCACAATCAACAACACTTCTAACCCCGACGCCGTAACTATGATTGACATCAAGAAGAGCGGTGCAACGCTTCAGCTCCAGAAGACCAACGAGGACTTCACTGAACAGCTCGCAGGCTCGAAATTCAAGCTCTATGTCAAGAACGGTCAGAACACGACCCTTATTTATCCGACGGACGACACCTCGTTTGAGATTCCCGAGGAGGGCATAAATCTCTATGACGTATTCAAGGCAAATCCCTCTCTCTGCAACAGCGATTACATCAAGGACGGCTATCTTGTCCCTGGACTGTATAAGCTTGATGAAACAAAAGCTCCCGACGATTATGACCAGTATACGCAGGGCTTTGAGTTCAGGGTAAAGAACGATTACTCCATTGAGCCTGTTGCTGTCGGTTCGTCTGCTATGGGCGACGAGGGCGATATGTTCTTAGGTACAGCAGACGGAAACCCTGTTCTTACAATCAAGGGTAAAATGCTTGATATAATCAAGGCAAACCCCGATGAAGTATTTATTACTGACTTAGTACACGTAAATCAGATTCACGTTTCATCTGACGGTAGTGGCTGGGGCGGAAATCTTAATATTACAAACAAGAGCAGTTATACTTTCAATGAAATACTCAGTGCTTCAGGCAAGAGTGCAGACGAGATTCAGTACATAAGATTTATGCACTGGGAGGGTAATCCTAAAACACCATATGATGACGCACGAAGCCCATACTATGACGGCGCTCCGTCAGGCGCAAGCGGCGGCGGTTCAGGTTCTTCAGGCAATTCATCTTTGGTTAATGGAATGAATGGCAATAATGGTACAGTTACAGTCAGCGGAGCTTTATTGGCAGCAGCTAAAGCTAATCCTGATACAGAGTTTATCGAACTTAGCGCAAGTGGCGGCGGACAGATACATATTTTAACTAACAGCATTACAAATATTGACCAAGGTCAAATTGCTGGCGAAGTTAGTAAGAAAAGATATACATTCAATGATATATTAAATTTAGCAAAAAGTGCAGGAAAAGCAAATTCTGCTGATGAAATAACAACTGTCAGATTTATGGAATGGACTAATGGTGGTGCATTAACAGGAACTGCTTTAATTGATGAAGCTTCCACCGCCTCCGTCGCCTCCCTCACAGCAGTTGAAGCGGCTGCAACAGAAGCGAAGCTCAGCACAAGAGTTCTCAGGCTCGCTGATTTGAAATCAAAGACAAAATCCGCAGGCACAGTTTCTTCACAGTCCCTCTCCCTCACTCCTCAGAATGTCAGCGTTCTTGCGGGTGAAGCACATACTATTAATCAATTTGAATTTAATGGTGTCAGTGATACAAACATAAAAATCACTTTATATTACGCTAATGGTGATACAGAAACTGTTAATTTACACGCTAATCTTTATCAAGGATACCTCGGTCATCAAAAAGATTATTATAATGTTGTTGGCATAGCAATTCAATTGGATAATTCAAATGGTACTGTAAAAATTAAGGGCGATAATTATAATCATATTTTCGGTTCTTCAGAAAGTGGCATTTCCTTAACATCTGGTCAAACTTCTACAGACGGCAGTTCAGACGGCGGAACGACAGACCCCGAGCCGACACCTACACCTGACCCCGAGACCGTTACATTAGGTACTGAATGGGATTCCAGCAACAACACAAATAAATTCCTTCACCTCACAAAGAACGGTCAGAGACTTAGTTCCGACAAGAAAATTGAAAATGTCAAGGACATCAAGCTTACATTCAAGACTTATAACAAGCCCGAAAATGTAAAGCTGTATGGAAATAACATAGGTGTTGACCCTATCAATTCCAATGACTTCCAAGGTAGCAACAACAACTGGACATATACTTACAGCCTTGGTGGAAATTCTTTGGAGTATTTACAGGTTCAGCAGTGGGACGGAAATCTTAAGTATCTTGATTCTATTACAATTACCCTCAACGACGGCAGTAATACAACATATACTTATCATAATGACAGCGTTGAAACGGAAAATGCTCCTACAGCCACAACAACCCAGTCCACAGCGAAGCCGACAACTCCGACAACGACAACAACTGTCGCAGTGGACGGCTTACAGGCTCAGACCTCAACAAAGGCTAACGGCGATGTTGTTCTTCAGCTTCCGAACAGACAGGCAGGCGAAGAGATGTCTGTAGAGGTTGAGAAGGAATGGAAGTTCTGCGACAGCTTCCCCGAGCTGAAAAACGAGGTTACAGTCACGCTCGAACGCTATACTGACGCTGAATGCACAGAAGACAGCAAGGACGGCTCATTCAGCGTTGCTGACATCAAGCTCAACGCAGACAACAGCTGGAAGGGCAAGTGGGATAACCTCCCGAGAAGCGAGGGCGATACCACTTACTATTACAAGGTTGTGGAAGCTTCTGTACCTGACAACTTCACAGCAACATATTCAACCACCGACGGTATTATCTCCAGCACAGGTAAAGTCACAATCACCAACACGCCCGATAATATCAACATCAACGCAAAGAAAGAATGGATTGCGACAGACGAAAGTCTTATTCCCGAGTCCGTTGAAGTTCAGCTCCAGTACAGCAAAGACAATGGTTCAAGCTGGGAATCCGTTGAGGGCGCAACATACGTTCTTGATTCCGAAAACGAATGGACAACGGAAATTGAACACCTCCCGTCAGTTTACAAGTACAGAATTATCGAAACAGACGTTCCCGCAGGCTGGACATCCACAGACGGCAATGAAGTCGATAAAAACAGCAGTGATAAGACTTCCACTGTCACGAACACTCAGCAGACAGGCAGTCTCGGTATTCAGAAAATCTGGGAAAATGATACGGCAAACGACAGACCCGATTCGATTACAGTCAACCTCTACCGCTCAACGCAGTCGCCCGTTTCCGGCTCATCGACAATTACTCCGCAGGCTTACGACAACTACAGCAACTACGCAAAGGCACTGCAATACTCGCTCTACTTCTACGACGCTAATATGTGCGGTGATGATGTCGGCGAGACGAGCGCATACAGCTGGCGTAATGACTGCCACCTCGGCGGTACAGTAAACGGCGGTTACCATGACGCAGGCGACCACACAATGTTCGGACTTAATCAGGGATTTTCTTCTTCAGCTCTCGGATGGAACTACTACGAGTTCAAGGAAGCATTTGACAGCCTCGGACAGACAGAACACTACAAGACCATTATGAAGTATTTCTGCGATTTCTACACAGAATGCATTAAAACAGAAAACGGCACTACTAAAGTTCTTGTTCAAAGAGGTGAACCAGGAAAAGACCAGGCTATGTGGCAGGCTCCTGAGGGAAAAACTTGTGATGATTACGGCGGAGAAGAGTGGGTTACATCGGGTTCGGCTAACATCGCAGCTCAGTATGCAGCTACGTTAGCTCAGTATGCAATCAACTTCCCTGATGATTCAGATTCAAAAACTTATTTAGCCAAGGCAAAAGAGCTTTATAAGTATGCCGATGATAATGCTTCAAACAGCGCACACAGTTATAATGGCAATCCTGATGATGAAAATCAGAGCGAACTTGCCTGGGCTTCCGCTTGGATGTATCTTGCAACAAAGGAGAACAGCTACAAAACAAAATGTTCAGGATATTTAAGCGGTTTAAGCATTCACAAATGGTTCTATTATTATAGTGATGTTGCAGCTGCAGCAATGCTTGTATACGGAGCGCACATTGACCCGACTTATGATTTATCAGCTTTAAAGGCAAAGTTAAACGAGACCTGCACAGGCGACAGCTATAAAGTTCTTGATTCTTGGGGCAGTGCAAGACACAACACACTTTTACAGACAGTTGCACTTTCAGCTACAAAGAACTTTGATGACTGTGATTATACAGATTGGTGCGAAAAACAGATGCGTTATATACTTGGTGAAAATGACTACAATAATAATAAAGGTGTTTGCCTTGTTGTAGGCTATAATAGTGATATATCTGCAACTTCACCACATCATCGTGCAGCTTCCGGTTTATCAGGCTATGACGGAGAGAATGGCTATAACAAGTGGAAAGATGTTGACAAAGCATATACTCAGATAAATGGAAGTCATACGATTTTAGGTGCATTATGCGGTGGACCAGGAAATTCTAGTTTTACCTCATATAATGATAAAATCGGTGATACTTCATCAAACGAAGTAACTATTGACTACAACGCAGGACTTGTCGGCGCAGCAGCAGGCTTATACCAGCTCACAGGCAAGGGCGAGACTGATTCAGCTGAACAGCTCAAAACTGCTTCAAAGGACAGCAAATTCACACCTTATACAGAAACACCCATTAACGTTGCAAAATCCAAGGAAGTATCAACTGACGACACACAGATTCAGTTCAACATCGGCGACAACAACAAACTCGTTCTTACAGATTCAAACGGCAACGAAATCAGCGGTGCTGTATGGTCTGCTACAGCAAATGACGTATTCGATTTGAACGACGGCGTTATCACGGCTAAGATGGACGGAACAGCTACAATTAAAGCGACAGCTAACGGTACAACATATACTTTCCAGGTTAAAGTAGCGCTCTCGTCAATCAACGAGCAGGACTATATCAAAAAGATTGAGAGTTATGACCCTGTTCAGTCAATTGAAATCACCTCAAATGATACTAACTGGACAAAGAACGTTTCCAACCTTCCGCTCTACAACAAAGACGGTCAGCCGTATTACTACTACATCGTTGAAGCTGACATCAGCACAACATCCTACTACCCGATTTCCTACAGCGAAGGTATCACGCTTGTCGGCAATACTTCCGACGGTAAATTGACAGTCACCAACAAGAAGCCCACTTCAACAGGCGTTACATTGCCCGAAGCAGGCGGAAGAGGTACACGCAATTTCTACCTTGCAGGTGCTTGCTTAATCGGATTGGCAGGTATATTCCTGATTGACAAACGCAGAAAGACAACAAAATAACTCAGACGTAATCAAAACGGCTGTATCCTGAAAAGATACAGTCGTTTTTCTCTTGATTTACCTGAAAAAATATGTTATTATTATAGATATAAACTGAAAGGAGATTTTTATGCTTGTTAGTCTGAACAATATCAATAAATTCTTTAACGGAAATCAGATACTTAAAAACGTCTCGCTTACTATTGACGAAAATGATAAAATCGGGCTTGTCGGAAACAACGGCTGTGGAAAATCCACGCTTCTTAAGATTCTCACGGGCAATATCGAAGCCGAAAAGGACAGCGTTATTTCACTTGCTTCCAAGACAACTATCGGCTATCTCGAACAGATGGGCGGTCTTGATTCCGAAAATACTGTTATGGACGAAATGCAGAAAGTTTTTGAACCGATTCACAGGGCAATCGGCAGACTCCGTGAAATCGAGTACGAGATTGAAAAGGGCAACAACTCTTTTGCCGATGAATATCAGCAGTTGTCATCGTGGATTGAAGCCAACGACGGCTACAACACGGATGTAAAAATACGTATGATTCTCAATGGTATGGGATTTTCCGAAGCCGACCTCAACAGGACTGTTTCGGGATTCAGCGGAGGTGAGAAAACACGTCTCTGCATATCCCGTCTGCTTCTGGAAGAACCTAATCTGCTTATTCTCGATGAGCCGACCAACCACCTTGATTTCAAAACGATAATGTGGCTTGAAGATTACCTAAGGAGCTACAGAGGAGCTGTCCTGATTGTCAGCCACGACCGTTATTTTCTTGACAGGCTATGCACGTCCATATGCGAGATTGAGCGTGGCATTCTTAAACGGTACAAGGGAAATTATTCCGCATTTGTACGTCAGAGAGAAGAGAATGATACACGGCAGGAGCGTGAATACGAGCAACAGCAGAAGCAGATTGCCAAAATGGAGGATTACGTCGCCCGTAATCTTGTAAGGGCTTCCACCACGAAAATGGCGCAGAGCCGACGTAAACAGCTTGAAAAAATCGAGCGTATCGAAAAGCCCTTCCACGATGAGAAGCACGCAAAAATCAACTTCACCTATGCTGTTGAACCGCCTCTGGAAGTGCTGAAAGTAAAGAATGTTGACATATCAGTCGGCGAAGGTTTGGGCAGAAAAACTCTTGTTGACGACATCAGCTTTGAAGTCCGCAGAGGTGAAAAAGTCGGAATTATCGGCGATAACGGCATAGGCAAATCGACCCTGCTGAAAATAATTCAGGGACTTCTTCCGCACGAGGGACGTGTACACTGGAATACCAATGTTAAAATATCTTACTTTGAGCAGGAAAGCACCAATCTCAACCGTGAGCTTACTGTTATGGAAGAGCTACACAGCCGTTATCCCCTTTTGTCCGATTTGGAAGTGCGCAATCTGCTTGCACAGGTACGTTTTGTGGGCGAAAATGTATTTAAGGAAACAGGAGTTATAAGCGGTGGCGAACGTGCGAAGCTGTGTTTTGCGATAATGATGCAGGAACACGGTAATGTCCTGATACTTGACGAGCCTACCAACCACCTCGATTTGAGTTCAAAGGAAGCCATAGAAACTGCGCTTAAAGAATACACAGGCACGATGATTTTCGTATCGCACGACAGGTATCTTCTGAGCCATATTGCGGACAGGCTTATTGAGCTGACGGACGGCGGTTACAGGGAACACAACTACGGCTTTGAAAAGTACCTTGAAGTTCTGCGTGACGAGCAGTCGGAGGCGAAACGCATTGCCGATTCCGAGAAGTCCGCAAAAATGGCTGAAGCCGTAAAAGACAAGCAGACCAAGGCATACCGCACAAAACAGCAGAGAAGTGCGGACGCTGCACGCAAGAATGAAATGCGCCGTCTGGAAAAGGAAATCGACGATTTTCAGGCGCAGATTGATACCCTTACGGAGGAAATTTCCCGTGAAGAGGTCTACACCGATTATGAGCTTATGAATCAAAAGTGCGCCGAAATTGATATGCTCAAACAGAAGATTGACGATAACTTTGAAAAGCTCATCGAGCTTGATTCGGTATAATTATCATAATGCACATCTGTAAATGTGGAATATTATTTAAAATGCCTAAAATTCAAAAAACTCTTGAAATATTACAAAAAACGTGCTATAATAAAATCCAACACATTTTTAAATTCAAGGAGGTACTGTTATGAAACACATCAAGACTATCAACAAGGCTAATCTCAAGGAGTCTGCTCAGAAGGGCGGTTGTGGCAAGTGTCAGGCTTCTTGCCAGTCTGCTTGTAAGACTTCTTGCACAGTTGCAAACCAGAAGTGCGAGAGATAAGGCTGTAGCTTCAGTTTTTCAAAGTCTGTAGGGGCAGTTTCTGAACTGCCCTCTATTTTTTACAGTGAGGGTGTTGAGTATGATACATAAATATAAACTTAACGGATTCAATATCGTTCTTGACGTTAACAGCGGAGGAGTTCATATAGTTGACGAACTCACATACGACCTGCTTGACAACGTTGAGCCTCCTTTTGAGGAAAACTGCCCCGAAAAGGTTGTGCAGAAGCTTTCAAAGGTTTATTCGCCCGAGGATATTGAGTCCTGCTATCAGGAAATTGTTGAGCTTTACAACGACAAGATTCTTTTCTCGGAAGATGACTACGAGAAATATGCAAAATATTCCGTCGCTTCACCTGTCAAGGCGATGTGCCTGAATATTGCGCACGACTGCCAGCTCAGGTGCAAATACTGCTTTGCTTCAACAGGCGATTTCGGCAAGGGTCGCAAGCTTATGTCATTTGAAACAGGCAAGCACGCTATTGACTTCCTGCTTGAAAATTCAGGCGACAGACCTAATCTCGAGCTTGATTTCTTCGGCGGTGAACCGCTTATGAATTTCAAGGTTGTAAAGCAGATTGTGGAATATGCACGTTCCCGTGAAGCCGAATACAACAAGAAATTCAGGTTTACAATCACAACAAACGGACTTCTTCTCGATGACGAAAAAATTGACTTTATCAACAAAGAGATGTCCAACGTCGTGCTTTCGATTGACGGCAGAAAAGAAGTCAACGACTATTTCCGAGTATTGCCGAACGGCGCAGGCTGTTACGATATGATTCTTCCGAAGTACAAGAAGCTTGTCGACGGCAGAGGCGAGAAGGAATACTATGTGCGTGGTACTTTCACAAACAAGAATCTTGATTTCTCCAACGATGTCTTTGCGCTCTATGAAGCTGGATTTGACCAGATTTCCATTGAGCCTGTTGTCGGCGAAGGCGATGAATATGCGCTCACCGAAAAGGAGCTTCCTGCCGTATTCAAGGAGTATGAGATTCTCGCAAAAAGAATCCTCGAAAACGAGAAAAACGGCAAGAAATTCAACTTCTTCCACTTTATGCTCGATTTAGACCAAGGTCCTTGCGCAATCAAGAGACTTCGTGGCTGTGGCTGTGGAAACGACTATGTTGCAATCACTCCCGACGGCGATATTTACCCTTGCCACCAGTTTGTCGGAATGGACGAGTATAAAATGGGCAACATCGACGAGGGTACTTTCAATCAGGAGATGAAGGCTGATTTCGCTTCCTGCCACGTGTATTCAAAGTCCGACTGCCGTAAATGCTGGGCGAAATTCTATTGCAGCGGCGGATGTAATGCCAACAACTACCAGTATATGGGCAATGTCCGTTCAGCGCACAAGATTTCCTGCGAGCTTGAGAAAAAGCGTCTCGAGTGCGCAATTATGATGAAAGCTGTACGTACCTTCGGCGAACAGGAATAAAAAAATAAGCTGTTGTACTCTCAGGAGTATAACAGCTTTGTTTTTAATCATCATCATAAAATACATTGTAGTTGACCGCACGGTGACTGTAGGTGCTTAATACAAGCCCTATAATTGCGTACATACTTACCATAGCAGTACCACCACCGCTTATAAACGGAAGCGGTACGCCGATAACAGGTGCAACTTTAAGTACCATTCCGATATTCATAACGCAGTGCGTGAAAAAAAGTCCGAAAGCACCCATACATATAAAGCGACCCAGCCTGTCACGTGAAACACGGCTGTCGGCGAAAACTTTAAGGCAGATATATGCAAGCACTATCAGGATTCCTATCGAGCCGACAAAGCCGAAAACCTGTCCTGCGTGGGCAAAAATAAAATCGTTGTGAAGCTCGGGTACGTAAATATATTCATCCTGCCCTGCGAAAAGACCCTTGCCGAAAACTCCGCCCGACTGTATCGCCCTCAGACCTAAATCCTGCTGATATTCGATATTCTCGGGGTCTGTTCCCGGATTGAAAAGAATCAGGATTCTTTCCTTGTGGAATGAATCGAGGAAATTGAACCACATAACCGCTATACCGCCTGCAATCACGAAAGGAGCGGCAAGCAGATACTTCCACGATATATCGGCGGAAACCATCATAAAGCCGAAAATTGCAACAAATACGATAGCCGTGCCGTAGTCGCCCTGCTTCGCAACAATTCCGATAGGAACTGCGCCGTGAATAATCAGCAGAAGCATATGAAGCGGTTTATTCATATCCTCCTCAACTTTTGAGAGATGATAGCCGAAGGTAAGAATAAAGGCGGTTTTCATAATCTCCGAGGGCTGAATGCTTATGCCGAAAACACGAATCCACGCACGGTCGTCCGCACCGTCTCTTTCGATACCGAGCGATGTGAACGTCAGAGCGACGACTGCGAGCGACAGCGGAGCGAAAATCCACCAGAGCTTTACGAGCTTGCGGTAATCTATGCGTGAAAATATCACGGCGGAAACAAATCCGAGACACATTGAAACAAGCTGGGTTTTCCAGTAGCTGTCCCCTATATTCTCATTTTCACTTACTCCGCTCGAAGCTATTGAGTAAATAAGCAGTGTGCCGAGAACTGCGCAAAGAGTGACCGCAAAAAGCAGTCCAACGTCTATGGGATGCTTGTTTGCAGGTAATTTTTTAAAAGCTGATTTCATTGTAACCCTCTTTCACTTTTCATTCCAGTATTTTCTGTCAAGGCTTCTGTACTGAGCCGCCGCCGCAATGTGCTGACGGTGTATGATTTCGCTGTTGTCGAGGTCGGCAATCGTGCGTGCGACTTTCAGTATCTTGCTGTATGCCCTTCCGCTAAGACCGAGATTGTCAATGACGTTCTGCAATATCCGTCCTGCGCCTTCATCAACAGGACACATTTTATTGAGCTTGTCGTCGGTAATCACGGCATTGCAGGTTATTGAAGTACCCTTGAAGCGTTCTGCCTGAATTTTTCTCGCCATAACTACCCTCTTCCTGATTTCCGCCGATGTTTCTTCCTTTCCGTCGGACGAGAGGTCTTTGAACTCAACAGGAGCAGTCTCGATATGCAAATCAATTCTGTCAATAAGCGGACCTGATATTCTGTTCAGATAATTTGAAACTTTTCTCGGCGAGCAGGTGCATTTTATTATCGGGTGACCGAAATAACCGCAGGGACAGGGATTCATAGCCCCGATAAGCATAATCCTGCTTGGATATGTCACCGTTCCTGCAACACGTGAAATCGTAACCGCTCCGTCCTCAAGAGGCTGGCGGAGAATTTCAAGAGTCCGTCTGTCAAATTCAGGAAGCTCGTCAAGAAAAAGCAATCCGTTGTGCGCAAGCGATACCTCGCCCGGCTGTGGAATTGAACCTCCGCCTGCAAGTCCCGACGAAGAAATCGTGTGGTGCGGAGAACGGAACGGTCGCCTTGTTATAATCGGATTATCGGGTGTTAAAAGTCCCGATATTGAATGGATTTTCGTCGTTTCAAGAGCCTCTTCAAAATTCAGTTCGGGAAGTATTGACGGCATTCTTTTTGCGAGCATACTCTTACCGCTTCCCGGCGTACCTATCAGAAGTGCATTATGACCGCCCGCAGCAGCGATTTCAAGAGCTTTTTTTGCGGACTGCTGACCCTTTACGTCAGAGAAGTCAAGCACATCATTATACGAAGCGGAAGGCGGTATGTAGGGCTTACAGGGAATCATCGTTTTCTGGTGACGGAAGTGCATTATAAGCTCCTCCGCATTTTTCACGGCATATATATTCACGTCTTTTATAACAGAAGCTTCATAGGCATTCTGCTCAGGCACAAACACGGATTTTATACCCGATTCACGTGCGAGCATAACCATAGGAAGCACACCGTTTATATATCTGAAATCGCCGTTGAGAGACAATTCGCCGATAAACGCACAGCCATCCGTAGGCTTGTCAATCATCTTCATTACGGCAAGCATAGCCATAAATATAGCCATATCGTGAACAGAACCGCTTTTTTTGGTGCTTGCGGGTGCGAGATTGACGGTTATTGACGCAACAGGGAATTTTATATCGCACGCACGCAGAACCGCACGTATTCTGTTACGGCTTTCTTTTACGACTATATCGGGAAGCCCGACAATTTCAAACTGTGGCTGACCTCTGCTGGTCTCTATCTCAACATCAACGGGAAAAGCATTCAGACCAAAAAGTCCGAGACTTGAAATTTTTGCAAACAAAATAATTGCTCCTTTCGGGATTCAGAAATCAGATTCCTGAATCGTTATTTATATTAATATCGTCCATATATGCGGATTTTGCCGTTGAAACACTCTGCATATCGGCAACAGGACTGTCAGGAATCTGAATGAACATATCATCAGTGCCTTTGTTGTGGTATTCCTTGCTGTAATCCGAGATAAACTCGGGATTGTCCTCCGCCTGAGCGAGCAGGTTATTGAACTGCGGGAAGCCTTCAGTCTGCATAAGCTGGCGGTAATCAAGATACGCACTTATTGACGGATACGTCACAACAGCACCTATCACACCTATAGCAAGCGGAAATGTGTTGAGCGTTTTAAGTCCTCCGAAAAAACATCCCAGAATTATAACGCAGTGGACGGCAAAAAGAATAATATCGCAGATTTTATATTTCCCACAGCCTGCAAGTGCGATGACGGGAATCAGGATTATTTCAGCGAAATATGCTGTGATGTTCGGCATAGTAAACGGTTCACCGCAAAGGGACGGAATCCACGATAAGGCGCTCAGCCACAGCCCGAAAAAAATCATAACAAGAAAAACCGCCGACTCTGCTATTGTGTAGAAAAAAACTTTCCGTGAGAAGCTGTCAATCTCGCCCTTTCTTTTAAGGCAAGCCATATAATGTGCGTGATTCGGCTGTTCTGCGAAATTCTCATTTATTTTCATCTCATCACACTCCAAAATCATATTAACTATAGTATACCACTTTTTCTGAAAAATGTAAATATAAATAAATAATTTCTGCATTATATTTTTACAAAAAGTGTAATTTGCATAAAAATAACAAAAACCGGACTTTTCGTCTCCGAAAATCCGGTAAAACTGCCAATTTTTTCAAAAACAGCTTGACAAATTTATAAAAATATGATAGAATAATACAATGTATCGATATAAAAAAGTGCTGTTTTCCTTTGCAAGATATTATATCATATATTCAATGCACTTGTCAATAGGTTTCAGAAAATTTTTTATTTCGGATTGAAAAAATCAGTAAACATACCTGCCGTTCACAGACAGATATGCAAGCAAAATAATAAGGAGGTTCCGCCTATGGTGAAAGTTACACCTAAGCAGCTGGGAAAGAATGTCAGAATGAGCTTCGGTAAAATTACCGAGCCTCTGGAAATGCCGAATCTTATCGAAGTTCAGAAAAATTCGTATAAGTGGTTCAGGGAAGAAGGTCTGAAGGAAGTATTCCGTGATATGACGGCAATCACCGACTATAACGGCAATCTCGTCCTCAACTTCAAGGACTACCGTTTCGATGATACCCCTAAATACAGCCTTGCTGAATGTAAATCAAGAGGTGCTACGTATCAGGTCGCTATGAGAGCTACCGCCACACTCTGCAACAAGGAAACAGGCGACGTAAGCGAGAGCGACATCTATATGGGAGATTTTCCGCTTATGACCGACAGCGGAACTTTCGTTATCAACGGTGCGGAGCGTGTTATCGTATCACAGCTCGTACGTTCTCCGGGTGTTTACTATGCTTCCGAAAAAGACAAGACAGGTAAAGACCTTTTCAGCACCACAGTCATCCCTAACAGAGGTGCGTGGCTTGAATACGAAATGGACTCCAATGATGTTGTGTACGTCCGTATCGACAAGAACAGAAAAATTCCGCTCACAACTTTTATCCGTGCGCTCGGTGTAGGTTCGGACGAGGAAATCTATGAGCTTTTCGGCGAGGACGAGAGACTTAAGCAGACTATTCTCCAGAAGGACCAGACAAAAAACAATTCCGACGCTCTTATCGATGTCTATAAAAAGCTCCGTCCCGGTGAGCCTCCTACAGTCGAAAGTGCAGTTACACACCTCAATAACCTTTTCTTCGATGCAAAGAGATATGACCTCTGCCGTTTCGGAAGATACAAGTACAACAAGA
The DNA here is from genome assembly GCA_023663905.1 of Ruminococcus flavefaciens. Classification (GTDB taxonomy): domain Bacteria; phylum Bacillota; class Clostridia; order Oscillospirales; family Ruminococcaceae; genus Ruminococcus; species Ruminococcus flavefaciens_AD. Next base: position 758,561 of record JAMPGO010000001.1, on the reverse strand, counting down.
AGCTCGGAATTGCTTCACGTCTTGCAGGTCATCTTCTTGCAGAGCCTGTTGTAAATCCGCTTACAGGCGAGATTATGGCTGACGCAGGCGAAACAGTCAGCTACGAAAAAGCCTGTGAAATCGAGCAGGCCGGTGTATACAGCGCATTCGTAACCGTTGAAGCCAAGGAATACTACACCAACGAGCGTGGCGAAACACAGATTCGCTTCGTTGAGCGTGTTGCAAAGATTATCGGCAACGGTATGGTTGACATCAAGGGCTATGTTGACTTTGACGCTGAAAAATACGGAATCAACGAGAAGGTTTCCTTCAAGGTTCTCCGTGAAATCATTGAAAGCTCCGCCGACGCAGACGAGCTTGAAGAGAATATCAAGAAAAAGGCTGACGAGCTTGTCCCGAAGCACATTATTCTCGATGATATTTTCGCAACAATCAGCTACTTCATCAACCTCTGCGAGGGTGTTGGTACTGTTGATGACATCGACCACCTCGGCAACAGACGTATCCGTTCAGTAGGCGAGCTTCTCCAGAACCAGTTCCGCATTGGCTATGCCCGTATGGAACGTGGTATTCGTGAAAAAATGAATATACAGACTCAGGACGTAAACGCACTTACTCCGCAGTCTCTTATAAATATCAGACCTATTTCTTCAGCTATGAAGGAGTTCTTCTGCTCATCACCGCTCTCGCAGTTTATGGACCAGAATAACCCTCTTGCTGAACTTACACATAAAAGACGACTTTCAGCCCTCGGTCCGGGTGGTCTTTCAAGAGACCGTGCGGGATTCGAGGTTCGTGACGTACACTACAGCCACTACGGCAGAATGTGTCCTATCGAAACTCCTGAAGGTCCTAACATCGGACTTATCTCTTACCTCGCAACATTCGCACGAATCAACGAATACGGCTTTATTGAAGCTCCGTACAGAAAAGTTGACAAGGAGACGGGCGTTGTAACAAACGAAGTTGTTTATATGACAGCCGACGTTGAGGATAATTTCGTAGTAGCACAGGCAAACGAACCGCTCACAGCTGACGGAAAGCTTGCAAGACCTCGTGTTAACGCACGTCACCGTGACCAGATTCTCGAATGCGACCGTGATATTGTTGATTATATGGACGTATCGCCTAAAATGGTAGTATCAGTCGCTACTTCAATGATTCCGTTCCTTGAAAACGATGACGCTAACCGTGCGCTTATGGGTTCAAATATGCAGAGACAGGCAGTACCGCTTCTCAAGACGGAGCGACCGTTTGTCGGCACAGGTATGGAATACAAGGCAGCCGTTGACTCGGGTGTTTGTATCGTTTCGGACTGCGATGGCAAGGTAAGCTATGTTGATGCAGACAACATCCACGTTATCGGCGACGACGGCATTGAGCGCAAGCACGAGCTTATCAAGTTCAAGCGTTCAAACCAGGGTACTTGCGTAAACCAGAGACCTATTGTTTCAGTAGGCGAGGAAATCAAGAAAGGACAGGTACTTGCGGACGGTCCTGCTACAGCTGACGGCGAAATCTCTCTCGGAAAAAATGCCCTTATCGGCTTTATGACGTGGGAAGGCTACAACTACGAGGACGCTGTACTTCTCAACGAGCGACTTGTCCGTGAGGACGTATTTACATCAGTTCATATCGAAGAATACGAGATTGAGTGCCGTGATACAAAGCTCGGACCTGAGGAAATCACACGTGATATTCCAAACGTCGGCGACGACGCACTTGCAAATCTCGATGAAAACGGTATTATCAGAATAGGCTCGGAAGTTACGGCAGGCGATATTCTCGTCGGCAAGGTAACTCCGAAGGGCGAAACTGAACTTACCGCAGAAGAGCGACTTCTCCGTGCTATTTTCGGCGAAAAAGCCCGTGAAGTCCGTGATAATTCGCTTAAAGTACCGCACGGCGAAGCAGGTGTTATTGTTGATGTCAAGGTATTCACAAGAGACAACTGCGAGGAACTCAGTGCAGGTGTAAATATGCGTGTTATCTGCTATATCGCACAGAAGCGTAAGATTACGGTCGGCGATAAAATGGCAGGTCGTCACGGAAACAAGGGTGTTGTTTCACGTATTCTTCCCGAAGAGGATATGCCGTTCCTTCCCGACGGTACACCGCTTGACATCGTTCTCAATCCTCTCGGCGTACCTTCACGTATGAATATCGGTCAGGTTCTTGAAGTCCACCTCGGTATGGCTTGTAAGGCTCTCGGCTGGCACATTATGACTCCTGTTTTCGACGGCGCACACGAGGATGACATCAGAGAGTGCTTCCGTCAGGCAAACGACTACAACCAGGAACACAAGAACGACCAGTTTGACCTCAAGGCTATGGATAAGGTTATTAATCCTAAAGCCCTCGAATTTACTGAAGACTGTAAATTTACGCTCTATGACGGACGTACAGGTGAAAAATTCGATAACCGTGTAACAGTCGGCTATATGTACTACCTCAAACTTCACCACCTCGTTGACGATAAGATTCACGCACGTTCAGTAGGTCCTTACGCTCTCGTAACACAACAGCCTCTCGGCGGTAAAGCACAGTTCGGCGGACAGCGTTTCGGAGAAATGGAAGTATGGGCGCTGGAAGCTTACGGCGCAGCTTATACGCTTCAGGAAATTCTTACTGTTAAATCTGACGATACAATCGGACGTGTAAACACATACGAGGCTATCGTAAAGGGACAGAACGTTCCTACTCCGGGCATTCCTGAGTCGTTCAAGGTTCTTATCAAGGAAATGCAGTCTCTCGGTCTCAACGTAAAGGTTCTTGATGAAAATCAGGAGGAAATCGACCTCAAACAGGACTTTGACGACGACCCGATTCCTGCAAGAGAGGGTTACTCGGAAGAGGAAACCGCCGACCTTAACAGCTATTCTGACGAGGAAATGGGCGAGGACGGATTCAGAGTCGGCGACGACGAAAACGACATCGATATGGATATTGATGATATGGACACCGTTGACAAGGATGATGAATTCAACTTTGACGCTGACGAGAAGGATATTTTTGACAGCGACAGCGACGACGGCGAGAACTTCGATATTCTCGACATCGACGACCCGTATGATGAATAATTAAATCAGAGACTTTATGCACGGCGGAGACTGTCTGCCGTGCGTAAGTCGTGTATTCAGCATTAAATTGCAGGAGGTAGCAGTTTGAAATTTAATACTTTTGAATCAATAAAAATCGGTCTTGCTTCGCCTGAGCAGATAAGAAGCTGGTCATATGGTATTGTTACAAGACCCGAAACTATCAACTACAGAACACAGAAGCCCGAAAAAGACGGTCTTTTCTGTGAAAAAATATTCGGACCAACAAAGGACTGGGAATGTCACTGCGGAAAATTCAAGAAGATACGCTTCAAGGGCAAGGTCTGCGACCGTTGTGGTGTTGAAGTTACAAGGGCAAGAGTCCGCCGTGAAAGAATGGGAAGAATTGAGCTTGCTGCTCCTGTTTCGCATATCTGGTACTTCAAGGGTACTCCTTCCAGAATCGGACAGGTGCTTGAAATCTCCCAGAAGCGCCTTGAAGAAGTCCTCTACTTCACAAAATACATCGTTACAGACCCCGGAAATACCGAGCTTGTGAAAAAACAGCTCCTCTCCGAAAAAGAATATCTCTCTTACCTCGAAAAATACGGCGATGATTTCAAGGCTGAAATGGGTGCGGAAGCTATTCAGAAGCTTCTTAACGAATACGACCCCGAAAGATACGATTCCCACAAGGAGAGACTTATAGAACTCGGAAAGATTTCTCTTATGGGAAAGAAAATCCAGTGCTACAACAATCCGCTTAACTGCGAGTGCGAGGAATGTCAGAAGTTTTCCGCCCTCACTGATGTTGAGTGGAAGAATAACATCGAACTCTGTGCCGACGACCTCAAACGTGAACTCGTCGGACTTCCCGCAGGACAGAAGAAAGTCAAGCTTATAAAAAGATTGCAGATTATCGAGGCATTCCGTCTTTCAGGCAACAAGCCCGAGTGGATGGTGCTTAACGTTATTCCTGTAATTCCGCCCGACCTCCGTCCTATGATTATGCTCGACGGCGGACGTTATGCAACTTCCGACCTCAACGACCTCTACAGACGTGTTATCAACAGAAACAACCGCCTTATCAAGATGATTGAGCTTGACGCTCCTGATATTATCGTCAGAAACGAAAAGCGTATGCTTCAGGAAGCTGTTGACGCTCTTATTGACAACGGCAGACACGGCAGACCTGTTACAGGACCGAGCAACCGTGCTTTGAAGTCCCTTTCCGATATGCTCAAAGGTAAGCAGGGACGTTTCCGTCAGAACCTTCTCGGTAAGCGTGTTGACTATTCAGGACGTTCAGTTATCGTAGTTGGTCCTGAGCTTAAAATGTACCAGTGCGGACTTCCGAAGGAAATGGCTCTCGAACTTTTCAAGCCATTCGTACTGAAAAGAATCGTTGACAAAAAGGCTACTGCAAATATCAAGTCGGCAAGAAAGCTGATTGACCGTGCAGATAATAAGGTATGGGACGCTCTCGAAGACGTTATCAAAGACCACCCCGTTATGCTCAACCGTGCGCCTACGCTTCACCGTCTCGGTATTCAGGCATTTGAACCGATTCTCGTTGAGGGTCGTGCAATCAAGCTTCATCCGCTCGTATGTTCAGCATTCAACGCTGACTTCGACGGCGACCAGATGGCTGTACATCTTCCGCTTTCGGCTGAGGCACAGGCTGAAGCAAGATTCCTTATGCTTGCGGCAAACAACCTCCTTAAGCCGTCCGACGGTAAACCTGTTGCCGTTCCGTCGCAGGATATGGTACTCGGCTCATACTATCTTACTATGGCTAAGCCCGGCGAACTCGGCGAAGGCAAGGTATTCCGTGATGTAAACGAAGCTCTTATGGCTTACAACGAACACGACGTTTCGCTTCACGCAAATATCAAGGTGAGAATCACAAAGGACATCGGCGACAAGAAAGTTTCAAAGATTATCAATGCCACTGTCGGCAGACTTATTTTCAACGAAAATATTCCGCAGAATCTCGGATACGTTGACAGAACCAATTCGGATAAGCAGTTCGACCTCGAAGTATCGTTCCTCGTAGGCAAGAAACAGCTTTCTGACATCATCGAGCGCTGTATCAAGATTCACGGCACAACAACAACTTCCGAGGTACTTGACAGAATCAAGGCTCTCGGCTATAAATATTCCACAAGGGCAGCTCTTACCGTTGCCGTATGCGATGCGACAATTCCTCCGCAGAAGAAGGAAATCCTCGCAAAGGCTGATGCGGAGGTACAGGAAATCACAGAAGAGTACAACTACGGCTATATTTCCGCTCAGGAGAAGTCGGCTAAGATTGTATCTCTCTGGACTGACACAACCGACGCTGTTACAAATGCCCTTAAAGCTAACTTCGACAAGTACAATCCTATCTGGATGATGGCTGACTCGGGTGCGAGAGGTTCTATCTCACAGATTAGACAGCTCGCTGGAATGCGTGGACTTATCGCCAATACTTCGGGTGCGGTTATCGAAATCCCGATTCGTGCAAACTACCGTGAGGGACTTAATATCCTCGAATACTTCATCGCTTCACGAGGTGCGAGAAAGGGTCTTGCCGATACAGCGCTCCGTACAGCTGACTCGGGTTACCTTACACGTCGTCTTGTTGACGTTTCACAGGATGTTATTATCCGTGAGGAGGACTGCGGTACTACTGACGGTATCGAGGTATACGAAATCAGAAACGGCAACGAAGTCGTTGAACCGCTCTCCGAGAGACTTGTCGGCAGATTCCTTGCCGATGATTTCAGAGACGAATCAGGCGAACTTATTGTTTCAAGAAACAGACTTGTTACCGACTCTGACGCTAAGAAGATTATCGATTCAGGCGTTGAGAAGATAAAAATCCGCTCCGTCCTTAACTGTAAGGCTAAGACAGGCGTTTGCGCTAAGTGCTACGGTGCGAACCTCGCATTCAACAACATCGTATCAGTCGGCGAAGCTGTAGGTGTAATAGCTGCGCAGTCAATCGGCGAACCTGGTACACAGCTTACAATGAGAACGTTCCATACAGGCGGTGTTGCTTCTGCCGACGCGGAGGACATCACACAGGGTCTTCCTCGTGTTGAGGAGCTTTTCGAGAGCAGAAGACCTAAGGGTGCTGCTATTCTTTCGAGAATTTCGGGAACTGTTCACATCGAGGAAGTAAAGACCACCACAAACATCATCGTTACCAACGACGAGACAGGCGAATCCGAGAATTATATGATTCCTTACAACCTCAAGAAGCGTGTTTCAGAGGGCGAGAAAATCACCAAGGGTACACGTCTTACCGAAGGTAATATCTATCCCACTGATATTCTCAACATTCTCGGCACTCAGGACGTTCAGAACTATATCATCAACGAAGTCCAGAAGGTTTACCGCTTACAGGGTGTTGACATCAACGACAAGCACATTGAGGTTATTGTCCGTCAAATGCTCAGAAAAGTTAAGGTTGAAGAGACAGGTTCAAGCTATCTGCTTCCAGGCACACTCGTTGACAGCAAGGAAATCGATGCAATCAACAGCGAGATTCAGGCACGTATTGATGCAGGCGAATACGATTTACAGCTTGTACAGTACACACCCGTGCTTCAGGGTATCACAAAGGCTTCGTCCAACTCCGACAGCTTTATGTCCGCAGCTTCATTCCAGGAGACTACAAAGGCTCTCACCGACGCTGCTATCAGAGGCAAGAGCGACAAGCTCCTCGGACTTAAAGAGAACGTTATTATCGGTAAGCTTATTCCTGCCGGAACAGGTATGGAATGCTACAACAAGGTAAAGGTCGTAAAAAACGAACCCTCCTCCCCTGTTATTGACCACAGCGTTAATATTTCAAACCCGATTGTTTAATTAAACCAAAAAAACTGCTGTGCCTGAACGGTACAGCAGTTTCTGTTAAAGAATAGAGGTATTTATTATGGATTACACATACACAACAAGAATGGTATGCTCAAAGACTATAAGCTTTCACATCGAGGGCAATGTTATCACCAACGTACACTTCACAGGCGGCTGTAACGGCAACCTCAAGGCTGTTTCAAAGCTCGTTGACGGTATGACCGTTGAGCAGATTGAAGCCAAGCTCAAGGGCAATACCTGCGGTATGCGAACCACTTCCTGCGCCGACCAGCTCTGTATGGCTGTAAGGGAAGCCTATGAAGCTCTGAATAAGTAATTATTCCGCAAAAATACCGTCGGGCTTGCCGGTAAGCATAAATGAAACGGCTTTATTGCAGTTCTCGATTGTGTTCACCTGCATATCTCCGCCAAATTCACCATCCAGAGTCCAGCTAATCTGCTCGTCGCTGAGCGATATGAATGTGATTTTGTCCGTGCGGAAAAATTTAATGTATTCCCTGTCGATTTCCTCCGAAATATTCAGGAGCGAGTGTACTATTTTCTGGAGCTGTACAATGTTCGTCGGCTTCTTAATAAGCGTTACTTCAAATACTCCGTCATCAAGCAGAAAATCGTTTATCGAAAGAAGCCCAGCAACAGAGGCGGAATTTGTTACCATTCCGAAAACAAAATCATCTTCAATTATATTGTCGTCGTATTCGATACGCATTCTCTTTGACCGCACCGTTGAGAGCTGAGTCATTCCGTTGAGAAGATACGAAGCGTGACCGAGTATGTTCTTGACCTGCTGTGACGTTTCGTAGGTAACGTTCGTGAATGCTCCGAATGCGACGATATATGTAAAATACTTGTCGTTGAAGCTTCCTATATCACAGCTCACAGGTTCGCCCTCGGTTATCCACCTGACAGCTTCCATAGGAGTTTTAGGTATTCCGAGCGTTCTTGCAAAGTCGTTCGTTGAGCCTGCGGGAATGTATCCGATAGGGATTTTCCTTTCCGCCTGCATAAGACCGTGCAGACACTGGCTGAGCGTTCCGTCTCCGCCTGCACATACAAGTATATCAAATCCGCTTTCACAGGCATACAGCGCCTGCTCGGAAGCGTCGTCGCTGTTCTGCGTAACACGGACGGTTACCTCATAGTCCGCCTTGTTAAATTCATCTATAATTTCACCGAGTTTATATCCGATAGTTGCCCTGCCTGCAACAAGATTGATGATAAAGAAAAGTTTTTTCATAGGGAATCTCCTTTTTTTGGTATATATATTATTATAACTTGAATCCATTTTATTTGCAATAGGAATCGATTTAATTAAAAAATAAAAATTTATATTTTTTTCAAAAAAACCCTTGACAAATCTAAATCTATGTGTTATAATAATAAAGCTGAATGAGTTACAGCAAAAATAATGACACTGGGGTGTCGCCAAGCGGTAAGGCAACGGACTCTGACTCCGTCACTTCCGGGGTTCGAATCCCTGCACCCCAACCATATTGGTGAGACTAAATAGCTGTCCACCGAAAAAAGCCCGAAATATCGGGCTTTTTTGCTACTCAGAAGCCGAAAATTTTCAGTGTAAAACCATGGCTGTTTTTTGCCTGTTTTTACGAGGGTACAGGATTTGAACCCTCGCAAAGAAATAATATGGGAAAAACAGG